>NZ_JBHUFT010000003.1:0-221440 GCF_042681565.1 Mumia zhuanghuii | reverse complement strand
CCGGCGGTGGGGGTCTCGACAGGCTCGACCGGCGGAGGTCCGGCGGTCGAGCCTGTCGAGACCCCACGTACGCTGGAGGACGTGCCGCTCGACCAGATCTACGCCGCCGTGAACATCCCGCAACCCGTCGTCGGGGCCGTCGCGGTGGGCATCCCCATCCTGATCATTGCGATCTTCTTCATCTTCTGGGACCGCCCGAGCCGGTGACCCGCCCCGCGAGGCGAGCGAGCGAGCGCGTCATCTGACGCTGTGTCTTCGCCCCGACGCCGCCCCGCAGCAGCAGCCAACGCTGCTTGTCCTCCGACACGTCCCACGTGGCGGTGACGATCGTCCCCGCCGGTACGACCTCGAGGTCGTACCGCCACACGCGCCCTCCGACCAGCCCGCCGAGCATCGTGGTCTGCCAGGCGATCGTCTGGTTCTGGACGTAGGCCACGACCACGTTGCGCGTCTCGTACGGCAGTCCGCGCCGCATCCTCATCCGGAACTCCGAGCCCAGTCGCAGCGGGACCTCCGCCGCCACGACCGCGACCACGTCGCCCGCGCCCGACAGCGCCGGATGCTCGTACGGATCGGTCAGTACGGCGAAGATCTTGGCGGCCGAGGCGTCGATCGTGCGGACGGCTCGTAGTCGGTCTGCATCCATGGGTCCAGGGTGAAGGGGTCGCCGATGCGGCGCATTCGGGTTCGACACCTACACTTGAGGCGTGCCTCGCGGAGACGGTCGTCTGACCCACGACCTGGACCCCCACGACGTCGGCCCCCAGGATGCCTGCGGTGTCTTCGGAGTCTGGGCTCCAGGCGAAGAAGTAGCCAAACTTTCGTACTTCGGGCTCTACGCCCTCCAGCACCGCGGCCAGGAGTCGGCGGGCATCGCGGTGAGCAACGGCTCGCAGATCCTCGTCTACAAGGACATGGGCCTGGTCTCGCAGGTGTTCGACGAGGCGACGCTGGAGTCGCTGCAGGGCAGCCTCGCGATCGGCCACAACCGCTACTCGACCACCGGCGCGAGCGTCTGGCAGAACGCGCAGCCGACGTTCCGGCCCACCGTCCACGGCTCGGTCGCCGTCGCTCACAACGGCAACCTCACTAACACCGCTGAGCTCGCCGACCTCCTCGAGAAGCGCACGGCCGAGTCCGGCTCCGAGCTCGTCGGACGTGTCCGGGAGTTCGCGACGAGCGACACCGCCGTCATGGCGTCGCTGCTGGCCTCGTACGAGGGCCTCTCGCTGGAGGATGCGGCGCTCGAGGTGCTCCCGCAGCTGCGCGGCGCCTTCTCGCTGGTCTTCATGGACAACGACACCCTGTACGCCGCGCGTGACCCGCAGGGCATCCGCCCGCTGGTCCTCGGCCGCCTCGAGCGCGGCTGGGTCGTCGCCTCGGAGACGGCGGCCCTCGACATCGTCGGCGCCTCGTTCATCCGCGAGATCGAGCCCGGCGAGTTCGTCGCGATCGACGCCGACGGGCTGCGTCTGCACCGCTTCGCCGAGCCCGCTCCGAAGGGCTGCGTGTTCGAGTTCGTCTATCTCGCGCGCCCCGACACCCAGATCTCCGAGCAGCGGGTCTTCTCGGTCCGCGCCGAGATCGGGCGCCGGCTCGCCGCCGAGGCGCCCGTCGAGGCCGACCTGGTGATCCCGGTCCCGGAGTCCGGCACGCCGGCCGCGATCGGCTACGCGGAGGCCTCGGGCATCCCGTTCGGCCACGGGCTCGTCAAGAACTCCTACGTCGGCCGTACGTTCATCCAGCCGAGCCAGACGCTGCGCCAGCTCGGCATCCGGCTCAAGCTCAACCCGCTGCGCGACGTGATCGCCGGCAAGCGCCTCGTGGTCGTCGACGACTCGATCGTCCGCGGCAACACCCAGCGCCAGCTCGTACGGATGCTTCGCGAGGCCGGTGCGGCGGAGGTCCACGTCCGCATCTCCAGCCCGCCGGTGAAGTGGCCGTGCTTCTACGGCATCGACTTCGCGACGCGTGCCGAGCTGATCGCCAACGGCATCTCCGTCGAGGAGATCTGCCGCTCGATCGACGCCGACTCGCTGTCGTACATCTCGCTCGAGGCCATGGTCGACGCCACCAACGTCCCCAAGGCCAACCTGTGCCGCGCGTGCTTCGATGGGGAGTACCCCGTCCCGCTGCCCGAGGGCAGCCTCGTCGGCAAGAACCTGCTCGAGCCCGAGGAGCACGCGGACGACCGCGTCTCCGTGACCATGGTCAACCCCTGAGCGGCGGAGGGTCGCACGTGACGTCGTACGCAAGCGCCGGAGTCTCTATCGAGGCTGGAGATCGGGCCGTCGAGCTGATGAAGGAGTGGGTCGAGAAGGCTCGCCGCCCCGAGGTCCTCGGCGGCATCGGCGGGTTCGCCGGACTGTTCGACGCCTCGCAGCTCAAGCGGTTCGAGCGCCCGCTCCTGGCGACCTCTGCCGACGGTGTCGGCACCAAGGTCGTGATCGCCCAGCGCATGGACGTGCACGACACGATCGGGTACGACCTCGTCGGCATGCTCGTGGACGACCTCGTCGTCTGCGGGGCGGAGCCTTTGTTCCTCACCGACTACATCGCGACCGGCAAGGTCGTGCCGGAGCGGGTCGCCGCGATCGTCAAGGGCATCGCCCAGGCGTGCGAGGAGGCCGGCTGCGCGCTGCTCGGCGGCGAGACGGCTGAGCACCCTGGCCTGCTCGGGCCTGACGAGTACGACATCGCAGGATCCACGACCGGTGTGGTCGAGGCCGAGTCGCTGCTCGGCGCCCACAAGGTCGAGGCGGGTGACGTCGTGATCGCGATGGCGTCGTCCGGGCTGCACTCCAACGGCTACTCGCTGGTGCGCAAGGTGTTCTTCGACGTCGCCGGCTGGGATCTCGAGCGCGAGGTGCCCGAGCTCGGCTCCACGCTGGGCGAGGCTCTGCTGACGCCCACGCGGCTCTACGCCAAGCCGTGCCTCGAGCTGGCAGCCCGTACGGATGTCCACGCGATGTCGCACATCACGGGCGGCGGGTTTGCTGCCAACCTCGCGAGGGTCCTCCCGGAGCACCTGTCGGTCCGGGTGGAGCGTTCGACGTGGGCGCCGGGTCCTGTGTTCGGTCTTGTGGGCGAGCTCGGGCCGGTCAGTCGTGCGGATCTGGAGCAGACGCTCAACATGGGAGTCGGCATGGTCGCCCTCGTCGGTGCCGCCGATGCTGAGCGTGCCGTCGAGGTCCTGAGCGCCCAGGGAGTGGACGCGTGGCCGTGCGGCGAGGTGCTTGATAGTGCAGGCGGAGAGGTCGAGCTGGTCGGTGACTACCGCGTAGTGTGATCTATGTCACACACCTGACGGCGCCCCGGAGTCCCCGGAGGCAAGCCGCCGGGTCGGTTCGCGCATCCTTGGGGCGAACAGGTAGCCTTACCCCTACGAGAAACCACATTCCGAGACTTCGCGAGGGGGTCGGACCCTATGGGGCGCGGCCGTGCAAAAGCCAAGCAGACGAAGGTTGCACGCAACCTGAAGTATCAGACGCTCGACACCGACTTCGACCAGTTGCAGCGCGAGCTCCATGGTGAGCCCGACGGCCAGGTCGAAGAGCCGGACCCCGAGCTTCTCGAGAAGTACGCCGACTTCGCCGAAAGCGAAACAGGCCCCCCGAACTGACATTCGTTGACGCAGCCCGCCGGGAATCCCCGCGGGCTGCGTCACGTGTGGGGCCGGGCGATCTCCCCGGAGATCAGGCGCGCGACCAGGACGACCACAGCGTGGCGTACTGGCCGCCGAAGGCGAGCAGTTCCTGATGCGTGCCCTCCTCGGCGACCTTGCCGTGGTCGAGGACGACGATCCGGTCGGCGGTGACGGCCTGGCTCAGGCGATGGGCGACGACGAGCGACGTACGCCCGCGCAGGACCTCCGCTGCTGCGTCGTCGAGCTGACGCGCGCCGGATGATCCGGCTTCGGCGGTGGCCTCGTCGAGCACGACCACGGGGCGGTCGGCGAGGAGGACGCGGGCCAGAGCGATCTGCTGCGCCTGGGCGGGCGTGAGGGCGTGCCCGTGCGCCCCGACAACCGTGTCGAGGCCGTCCGGAAGCGCCGCGACCCACCCGTTCGCGCGCGTACGTTCCAGCACGTCCTGGACTGCGTCGGCGGTGGCCTCCGGGGCCGCGAGCGTGAGGTTGTCACGCACCGTGCCGGCAAAGACGTGGACCTGCTGCGTGACGAGTGCGACGCGGGCTCGGACGTCCTGCGCGCCCATGTCGTCGTACGAGGTCCCGTCGAGCGTGCGGCTGCCGCGGGAGGGGACGAGGTGCCCTGCTGCGATCAGCGCGAGCGTGCTCTTGCCCGCACCGGTCGCGCCCACGAGAGCGACCTTCTCGCCGGGTGCGACGTGCAGGGAGACGTCGTGGAGGATCTCGTCGCCCTCGCCGTACTGGTGGTGGATCGCCGCCAGGTCGAGGGCGGGACGCGTGGCTGTCACCGGCGGGCTCGCGGCGGCGCTCGCGGGGAGCAGCGCCAGCCCGGCCAGTCGCGCCAACGAGGCGCCTGCCGCCTGCACCTGGTCGAACGTCGCGAGCAGCCCGCCGATCGGGTTGAACAGCCGGTGGAAGAAGAGCGCGGCCGTGGTCGCCGCGCCGACCGTCGCGAGGTCGCCTCGTACGAGGAAGAAGCCCGTTCCGAGCACCATGAGCAGGCCGATGAGCTCAGCCCTGTTGCTCCGCGCGAAGAACCGGGTGAGCAGGTGGAAGACGTCGATCGCCACCGTTGCCGCCTGCCACGACCGGGTCTCGATCTGTCCTCGCCAGGCATCCTCGTACCGCAGGGCGCGGAGGGTCGAGGCGCTCTGCAGGCCTGTCAGCAGCGCCTCTGCCCGCTCGCCCTCGGCGACCCGCTCTGCGCGGTAACGGGGCCCGGAGTGGGGGAGGTACCAGCGAAGCCCCAGCGCATAGACCGGGATCGCGCACAGGCCGGCAAGCCCGAGCCGCCAGTCGAGGGCGGACAGGCCGACGGCGGTGAACCCGATGGCGACGAGTGCATCGATCGTCATCGGGACGCCCTCGTCGAGCGAGGTGCTGACCGTACGGACGTCGTCGCCGACGCGTGCGAGCACGTCACCGCGCCCGGCCTCTTCCAGACGGTCGGGCTCGAGGTCGAGGGCGCGCGCGACGACCTCTTCGCGCAGCCGAGCGAGCGCGGGGATGACGGCATGGCCGAGCGCCGCGATGGCGACCCCGGCGGACAGGCCTGCGCCGAGCCCGGCGGCGGCGATCACGGCGGCACCGCGCAGGACGGTCGTACGGTCGCCGTCGCCGTCGCTGATCACGTCGACGAGGTCGCCGAGCACCCACGGGGCGACCAGGCCTAGTGCGCCTGCGAGCGCGAACGCGGCCGCGGAGGTGATCAGCGGTCCGCGCCGCTGGCGCAGCAGCGCCCAGGCAAGACGCGTCGTGTCGCGGCGGGAGGCGATGGGGAGGATGCGGCGGGTCATCGCAGCACCAGCTCTCGGTAGTCGGGCCGGTCGAGCAGGTCGGCGTGCCGCCCGGAGGCGACCGTACGACCGTCGATCACGACCACCACCCGGTCTGCGCCGGCGAGCAGCGCGGGGCTGCTGGTGAAGACCACCGTCGCGCGCGGGGACCCGTCGTGGTGCCGGCGCGCAAACAGCCGCGCGGCGATCTCCTGCTCGGTGACGGCGTCGACCGCGGACGTCGGGTCCTGGAGCACGAGGATCGGTGCGTCAGCCGCGAGCGCCCGCGCGAGGGCGAGGCGCTGGCGCTGGCCGCCCGAGAGCGCGCCGTCGACGCGGACCGGCCGCGCGAGGCCTGCCGGATGGGTGGCGACGAGGTCGTCGGCGGCGACCGTCTCGAGGAGCGAGCGGACGGCGGCGTCGTCGAGCGCTTCGTGCGGGTCGACGTTGGAGGCGACCGTGCCGTCGAACAGGTCGACCTGGTGCCGGGCCGTCAGCAGCACCTCGCGGCGCGCGTCGACGTCGAGCGCGGTCAGCGGCGTACCGCCGAGAAGGACGGCTCCCGACTCAGGCTCGGCCTCGGCGGCGAGCAGGTCGACGAGCGCGTCGGAGGCCGCCGGGTCGTCGACCACGACGCCGACGAGCTCGCCGGGCTCCGCGCGCAGGTCCACGTGGCGCAGCCTGCCTCCGCCCACCTCGGTGAGCTCGAGGACGTACGGCATCTCGGCAGAGGGTGACCCGGTGCCCGGCGGGACGAGGCGGGGGGTCGCGAGGAAGGCGGCGACGCGCTTCGCCGAGGCGTACGAGGTCGCGAACTGCGCGCCGATGTGCGCGACGAGCTCGACGGGCTCGGCGAGGAACTGCGTGAGACCGACGATCGCGATGAACTGCCCCAGCGTCAGCTCGCCGTCGAGCGCGCGCAGCCCGGCGACGAGCGCGACGGCTGCCAGCAGCACGCCGCTGAGGGCCTTGGTGATGGCGCCCATCGCGCCCCAGCCTCGTACCGTCCCCACGGCCGCACGCTCGGCGCCACGGCTCGACCGGCGGTAGCGCTCGCTCGCCGCGCGCTCCGCACCGATGCCCTTCAGCGGGCGGATGCCCTGGACGAGGTCGGTCGCCATGCCGGAGGCCTCGGCGACGGCCTGCTGCTCGGTGCTGAAGCGGCGGGCGAGGAACGGGCTGATCAGCTGCGAGAGCCCGACGGCGGTCGGCACCCCCACGAGGACGACGACGCCGAGGACGACGTCGATCGAGAGCAGGTACGCCGCGGCCGCGATGAGGACGACCGTCGAGCTCACCGTGAAGCCGATCCAGCGGACGACCAGCGTGGCCGCCTGAGCGTCGCCGGTCGCGATCGACAGCGTCTCGCCCGGCAGCATCCCCGTACGGGCTCCGCGCGGGTGCAAGACGTGCGCGGCGACCTCCATGCGCAGGGCGTGCTCCTCGCGCTGGACGACGTTGAAGGCGATCCGGGCGCCAAAGCGGTAGGAGTAGCTGAGCGTGCCCATCAGCAGGCACAGGCCGGCTGCGCCGACGACGAAGGCGGTGGTGTCGCTGGGCGCGATCGCGCGGTCGATGATGACACCGATCAGGATCGGCACGAGCGCCTCGCTGAGCTGCCACACGCACAGCAGGGCGAACGAGGCGCTGAGGCGACCGGTGTTGCGGCGCACCATGCGCCGTACGATCCCGCCGCCGGTCAGCGGCCTGCCCTCAGCCATGGAGTGTGGGGATGACCGTCGGGAGGCGGTCGACCGGGTCGGGGAAGACGTGGGCCGAGAGCCCGAACGCCTTCGCGAGGAGGCCTGGCTCGATGACCTCGGCGGGAGTGCCCTGCGTGACCACGTGCCCGTTGTCGATGACGACGAGGTGGTCGCTGTAGCGGGCGGCGAGGTTGAGGTCGTGGAGCACGACGACGATCGTGCGGCCGGTATCGCGGCGCAGCCGGACGACGAGGTCCATCACCTCGACCGCGTGCGCGAGGTCGAGGTGGGTGGTCGGCTCGTCGAGGAGGAGCAGGTCGGTGTCCTGGGCGAGTGCCATGGCGATCCACGCGCGCTGGCGCTGGCCGCCCGACAGCTCGTCGAGGGCGGAGTCGGCAAGCTCCTCCACGCCGGTCGCCGCCATGGCGTCGGCGACGATCCGCTCGTCCTCGGCCGACCACTGGCGATACCAGGGCTGGTACGGCTGCCGCCCGCGCGCGACCAGGTCGCCGACGCTCATGCCCTCGGGCGCGACCGGGCTCTGGGGGAGGACAGCCATCGTCCGGGCGACCTCGCGCGGCTTGATCGAGGACAGCGGCTCCCCGTCGAGGAGCACCTGGCCCTTGTGCGGACGCAGCAGGCCCGCGAGCGTGCGCAGGAGCGTGGATTTGCCACAGCCGTTGGGCCCGATCACGGTCGTGACCTGACCTGCCGGGATGTCGAGCGTGATCCCGTGCAAGATGTCGCGACCGCCGTAGCCGGCGACCACGCCCTCGGCGCGGAGCGGACTAGACACTGGTTCTCCGTACGTAGCGGATGAGCAGGAACATCAGAGCAGGCGCGCCGATCACCGCGGTGACGACCCCCACCGGGAGCTCGACGGGGAGCCGCTGCGCTGCCTGGTCGGACACCAGCACCACCGCGGCACCGACCAGGCCGGCGGCCAGCGGCGTCGGACCCGCCGTGCCGAACAGGCGCAGAGCAGCCTGCGGCGCGACGAACGCCACGAACCCGATAGGACCGGCGACCGCGGTCGCTGCCGAGACCGCCACGACGGCGAGCGCGACCGCGTATGCCTCCGCGCGTGCCGGTCGGGTCCCCAACGACGCGGCCACGTCGCGGCCCAGGCGAAGGGCGCCGAGGTCGCGCGACAGGACCACGCTGCACGCGGCGGCCAGCACGACGACGGGCAGCAGCAGCCACAGGTCCGCCGTGCGCACCCCCGACAGCGACCCGGTCAGCCATCGCGTCGCGACCGCCGCGCTCTCCAGGTCGGCACGCATGAGGCCCCACGAGACCAGCGCCAGGGCGATCGCGTTCACGCCCAGTCCCACCAGAACCAGGCGCATCCCGTCGAAGCCGCCCCGCCAAGCCAGGCCCACGATCGCTGCCGTCGTCAGCAGGCCGCCCGCGATCGCGGCCGGAGCGACGAGCGAGACCGTGGCGGTGCCCGTGATCGTCTCGACGAGCCACGGTTGCGTGATGACGAGGACGGCCGCGGCGCTCGCGCCCGCCGTCACGCCGAGCAGGTCGGGCGTCGCGATCGGGTTGCGTGTCACGGTCTGGGTGAGCGCGCCGCTCAGGCCGAGGACGAACCCGACGAGCACGGCCACCACCGCCCGTACGAGACGGCGGTCGATCACGACCAGCTCGTCCACCCGCGACCCCTCGCCGAGCAGCGTCGCCCACACTCGCGAGGCGGGTAGGTCGAGCGTGCCGGTGAACACCGCGAACAAGGTCGTCCCCACCAGCACGGCGACGACGCCCACGCCCCACAGCGCGGCCCGGCGGCGTACGAGCATGCCGAACGGGCCGAACCGGACGCCCGCCCGCGCGCTCACAACGCGGTCCTGACGCGCGCTCACAGCGCGACCAGCCTTCGGCGCCGTGTGATCGCGATCAACAACGGAGCCCCGACCACCACGACCACCACACCTGCCTGGAGCTCGCCGGGCGGCGCGGCGACGCGCCCGAACGTGTCGGCCGCCGTGAGGACGACGGCGCCGATCAGCGCCGCGTACGGCACGAGCCAGCGGTAGTCGTGCCCGCTCAGCACCCGCGCGACGTGCGGCGCGACGAGGCCCACGAACGCGATCGGACCACACACCGCGGTCGCCGCGCCCGCCAGCATCGTCACGCCGGCGATCCCGACCACGCGCGCCCGGCGTACCCGCGTCCCCAGCGCCTGGGCGACGTCCTCACCCAGCGCGAGGGCGTTGAGCGAGAACGCGTTCGCGGCGGCCAGCACGAACCCGACGCACGCGATCGCGAGCAGCGGCACCGCGAGGTCGAGGTCACGGTTCGAGACCGCGCCGACCTCCCAGAACCGCAGGACGTCCAGCGTCTGACGGTCGAGCAGGATCAGCGCCGAGGTGAGGGCGGACAGCAGCGCCGCCATCGTCGTACCAAGGACGGCGAGCATCACCATCGCGCCTCGGCGCAGGCTGCCCAGGCCGAGAAGGAAGACCACCGCCGACACCGTCCCCGCGCCGACCAGCGCAGCGACGACCGTCGCTCCCCTCGCCTCGACGCCGAAGACGAAGACCAGCACCGCGACGCCGAACGTGGCCCCGGCGTTGACTCCGAACAGCCCCGGCTCGGCGAGCGGGTTGCGGGTGTGGCCCTGCATGAGCGCTCCGGCGACACCCAGCGCCGCCCCCGCGACGAGCGCGAGCACCGTACGGGGAAGCCGCTGGGAGGTGATCACCGTCGCATTGTCGGAGTCGACGTCGCTGAACAGTGCGCCCAGCACCTCGCCGAAGCCGATGGTCCTGCTCCCGACCGCGAGGCTGACGACGGCGGCCACGACCGTCGCGGCTAGCAGGGCGACGGCCAGTGCCGTGTGGCGTCCGGCTGGCGACCCGGGAGATGGCGTCCTCACTAGCTTAGGTTAGCCTCACCAATCATCGAATGATGCGACCGGGTGCGAAGCCGGTCGAGGACGAGGAGTGACATGCGACCCAGAAGCTCTCTCAAGACGGTGGCCGCGCTGCTGGCCGCCTCGGCGCTGGCCGTCTCCGGCTGTGGCGGGGGCGACGACGAGGCTGCCGCCGGCGAGGGCGAGACCCGGACGGTCGAGTCGTCCTTCACGGGCGAGAAGATCGAGATCCCGACCGAGCCGAAGCGCGTCGTCGCGCTCTGGCGGACCGGCGCGATGCTCACCGAGCTCGGTGTGAAGCCCGTCGGTCAGCTCGAGGCCGAGCTGATGGCCGAGGAGATCCCGGCCGAGCAGTTCGCGGAGGTGAAGGACACCCCGGTCATCGGCAGCTGGGAGGGCATCGACGTCGAGAAGGTCATCGAGGCCGACCCCGACCTCATCATCGGGATGGACAACGGCGGCCTCGGGATCGACTACGAGGCGATCTCGGAGGTCGCGCCGACCGTGATCCTCAAGATCGCCGAGCCGACCGACGTGTGGGACAACTACCCGGTTGTCGCCGACCTGGTCGGCAAGACGACGGACTTCGAGGAGCGGGACAAGGCGCTGAACGAGAGGCTCGCCGCGATCAAGGACCAGTACGGTGACGCGCTGGCCGATGCGAGCGCCACGTCGCTCGGCTACTCCGAGTCCGTCCTCTACGTCGACACGAGCAAGTCGCTCACGTACCGCCGCCTCGAAGCGGCCGGCTTCGGCTACAACCCGACCTACACCGACAACCCCGAGCGCTACTCGGCCGAGCTCGCGACGGAGAACCTGCCGAGCCTGAACACGAGCAACGTGCTGCTCTACGACACGGGGCTCGGGGGTGAGGTCTCTGCGGAGAACGAGAAGCTCCTCGCGATGCCGTCCTGGAAGCGTCTCCCCGCCGCTGCGGCCGGGCACGCGTACCCGCTGACCTCCGGCACGATCTACACGTTCGAGGCGGCCGACCGGCAGGCAGCCGACATCGCGAAGGTGGCTGAGGCGTATGCCGCGGCGCAGTGACGCGGTGGCACTCGAGGGGCCGGTGCTCGAGGACGTCGAGCACCCCATCGGGGCGCGCGAGCTCGAGGTGCTGCGGCGCGAGCAGCTCACGCCCCGCATGGTGCGGCTGGTGCTCGGGGGCGACTTCGCCGGCACGAGCTGGGAGGCGAGGACGCCCGACGAGCACGTGAAGCTCGTCTTCCCCGACCCCGACACCGGCGTGACGCGCCACCCGGTCCCCGACGGCGACCATCTCGACTGGCCCCGGCCCTTCCCGCCCACGCGGGAGTACACGGTGCGCCGGTACGACGCGGAGGCTGGCGAGGTCTGGATGGACTTCGTCGTCCACCCTGGCGGACTCGCGTCGGACTGGGCGCAGTCGGTCGAGCCGGGGGACCGGCTGTGGGTCGCCGGGCCGCGCTGCGGCCACGCGACGCCCGACGCGTTCACGTACCGCGTGATCCTCGCCGACCACACCGCCCTGCCCGCGGTCGCACGGATGCTCGAGGAGCTGCCCGGGGGCGTCCGTGCGCGGGTCGCGGTGCTCGTCCCGGATGCCGCTGAGCAGCAGGAGCTTGCCGTACGCGACGGGGTCGAGGTCACCTGGCTCCACGAGGACGACGGCACGGGCGCGGACGGCTTCGGTCCGTTCCTCGCTGCGCTCGACCTGCCCGCGGACGAGCCGTGGACGCTGTGGGCCGGCGGTGAGGCCGGGCTGCTCAAGCCCGTACGCCGGTGGGCCAAGGGGCACGGCCTCGTCAACGGCGCGACGGCCGACATCTCCGGCTACTGGAAGCAGGGTCGGAGCAACGCGGTCACGACGCGCCGGATGATCACGCACCGCCTGAAGCACGCGCTGCACCTCGACGACGACTGAGCGCCCGGCCCTCTGGCCTCCGGTTTGCGGGGTCGTCGGGGTCAGGGCAGCAGGATGCCGCGCAGCCGGGAGACCTCACGCATGCGCTGCTCGGCGATGCGGTCGGCCGCCGTCGAGGGCGCGATGCCCTCGTCCTTGGCGCGGTGCAGCACGTCGAGCGTGGTCGCGTGGATCCGGGTCGCACGCGCCTTCGCCCGCTCGAACGAGAATCCCTCGAGCTCGTCGGCGACCTGGATCAGCCCGCCTGCGTTGACGCAGTAGTCGGGCGCGTACACGACCCCCCGGTCGGCCAGCAGGTCCTCGGTGCCGGCGTGCGCCAGCTGGTTGTTGGCGCCGCCGCACACGATGCGCGCAGTCAGCACGGACACCGTCTCGTCGTCGAGCGCACCGCCGAGCGCGCACGGCGCGTACACGTCGAGCGGCTCGCGGACCAGCGCGGCCGTGTCGGCGACGGCGCGCACGCTCGGGTGAGCGGTGCGCACGCTCTCGATGGCCGCAGACTTGACGTCGGTCACCACGACGTCGGCGCCGTCGGCCACCAGGTGCTCCACGAGGTGTCGCCCGACCTTGCCGATACCGGCGACACCGACCGTACGGCCCGCAAGCGAGGGGCTGTCCCAGACGAACTCGGCGCAGGCCCGCATGCCCTGGAACACGCCGTACGCGGTGAGCACCGACGAGTCGCCGGCACCGCCGTGCGCGGTCGTCCGCCCCGTCACGTACGACGTCTCGCGCGCGATCACGTCCATGTCCTCGGGGAACGTCCCGACGTCGCACGCCGTGTAGTAGCGACCGTGCAGCGACTCCACGAACCGCCCGTACGCCCGCAGCCTCGCCTCGGACTTGTCGCGCTGCGGGTCACCGATGATGACGGCCTTGCCGCCGCCGAGATCGAGCCCCGCCAGCGACGCCTTGTAGGCCATGGCGCGAGAGAGGGCGAGCACGTCGGCGAGGGCGGCGCTCTCGCTCGCGTAGGGATAGAAGCGGGTCCCGCCGAGCCCCGGGCCGAGCGCCGTGGACCACACGGCGACGATCGCCTTCAACCCGCTCTGCTCGTCCTGGCAGAACACCACCTGCTCATGGCCGCTGCCGAACGGAGACACCTGCAGACCGCTCACGCCCCACCTCCACATTCCTCGTCGATCACACCGCGTCGTGTGTCCACTCTAGGAGTGCCCGTCCGGATGCGGTGGCGTGACAGGGGTGGTACGAATTCTGCGACGTTCGGTTACATCTCGGTACGTATTCGCCGTGCCCTCTCGGTTCCAAAGGGCGGGTTTGGCATCATTCAAACCATGGATTCGCACTCCCCCGATGCGGAACGCCTTCTTACGCCGTCCGAGGTCGCCAAGATGTTCCGAGTTGTGCCCAAAACCGTCACGCGGTGGGCCCAAGCAGGCAAGATCAGCTCGATCCGGACTCTCGGCGGCCACCGTCGATTCCGCGAGGCGGAGGTCCGTCGCCTCCTTGAGGAGGGATTCGGCCCAGAGGACGAGAGCCGCGCGAGCTGAGCAAGCACCTTCTAGGCTGAGCGAGCCGGGCGAGGGGTCGGGGGACCTCGAGGCCAGGCAGAGTCAGAGGAGATGCGTGATGGCTGACGACAGACTTACGCGACGGATCGTGATCGCGTGCGTCGTACTCGGTGCTGCGACCGGCGGGCGCTCGACGCTCGGGCCGGTGGTCGCGCGCATGTCGACCGGCAATCGGTCGACATGGTCGCGTGCTGCTGCCCTCAGCGGCGTCGCGGCGGAGCTGGTCGGCGACAAGCTGCCGCGCACGCCGAGCCGCCTGAAGGCCGCCCCGTTGGCGGGTCGCGTCGCGTCGGGCGCCTTGACGGGCTCGCTGCTTGCTGGGAGCGGAGGCGTGAGTCGTCTCGTGCCCGCTGCAGTCGGTGCGGGTGCTGCGCTGGCCGGCTCGTACGCGGGCGCGGCGTGGCGAGGTGCCTGGGCACGCACGGGCCGTCCCGACCTTCCTGCAGCGCTCGCCGAGGATGCCGTCGCGGTGGGGCTGGCCTACGCCGGCTACCGCGCGCTGCGTCGTTGAGGCCTGCGGGCACGGGCCCTGGGTAGTCGCCGTACGTACGGCGGGCCGGCGACTGTGTGCCGAAACGACGATTCCCCGGCCGTGGGCCGGGGAATCGTGGTGGTGGCCAGGGCCGGGGTCGAACCGGCGACCTTCCGCTTTTCAGGCGGACGCTCGTACCAACTGAGCTACCTGGCCGTCTGCCTCGTCAAGACTCTCGCCTCAAGAAGCAGCCCGGGAGCACCCGGGCGAGCCTTACTATACAAGGCGCGCCCGGGGCGGGAGAAACCGGTTCGGGTCAGGCGACGGTGATGACCCGCGACTCGTCGAGGCGGGGGAGTCGATCCATGTACGCGTCCTCGGCGGGGTGGCCGATGTTGACCACGACGAGGGTCTTCTGGGCGGTTCCGCCGAAGAACTCCGCGTCGATGCCGGCGGCGTCGAAGCCGGTCATCGGTCCCGCGTACAGGCCGGCGGCGCGCAGACCCACGATGAAGTAGCCGATCTGGAGGCCTGCGTTGAGCGTGGCCATCGAGGCGCGGCCGTCGACGTTGCCGTGGAGCATGTCGCGGATGCCCGGCGCGTGAGGGAACACCTCGGGGAGGTTCTCGTGGAAGTCGACGTCGCTGGAGAGGATCGCGACGAGCGGTGCGGCGCCGGTCTTGGCGCGGTTGCCGTCGTTCATGTGCGGCAGGAGGCGCTGGCGCGCCTCGTCACTGGCCACGAGGGTGATGCGCAGCGGCTGGCTGTTCATCGCGGTCGGGCCGTACTTCACGAGGTCGTAGACGGCGCGGATCTCGTCAGCGGTCACGGGCTCGTCGGTGAAGGCGTTCGCGGTCCTGGCCTCACGGAACAGGAGGTCCTGTGCGGCGGCGGGCAGCGTCAACTCGGGGAGTGTTGCGGTCATGGTTGTTGAAACGGCAATCATTAAAGGTGTGTTCCGCAACGACCTGTGGGAAGGGTCACCGTGGAACGACGAAGGTCCGAGCCGCCGGATGGCTCGGACCTTCGTGGATGGCGACCCTGACGAGACTCGAACTCGCGACCTCCGCCGTGACAGGGCGGCGCGCTAACCAACTGCGCTACAGGGCCAGATCTTCAGTTGTCACCGCTCAGCGGTGCGAGCACCACTTTAGCGGACGCCCCAAGCGGCTCCAAAACGGGGGGTCCCCTTTGAGTGGTGGTACCCCCTACGGGATTCGAACCCGCGCTACCGCCTTGAAAGGGCGGCGTCCTAGGCCGCTAGACGAAGGGGGCGCCCCGCCCCGTTCGCCACGGTGCGGACGGTTCATCGTACGGGCAGCATCGTCCGGGTGCCAAAGCCGGGGACGGGGTGTGGGGGCACTCCGGCACACTGGGGCTCGTGATCGACATGTCGCCGGACCGCTTCGCCGAGCTCGTCGAGCAGGCCTTCGACGCGCTGCCTGAGGACCTGACCGGGCTGCTCGAGAACGTCGTGCTCCTCATCGAGGACGACGCCCCCGACGACGACCCGACGCTGCTCGGCCTCTACGACGGCATCCCTGTCACCGAGCGGACCTCCGCGTACGGAGGGGTGCTGCCGGACCGGATCACGATCTACCGCAACCCGACGCTCGCGATCTGCGACGTCGAAGAGGACGTGATCGAGGAGGTCGGGATCACCGTCGCCCACGAGATCGCGCACTACTTCGGCATCGACGACGACCGGCTGCACGAGCTGGGGTACGCATGAGGGGTTTCGACAGGCTCAACCAGCGGCTGGGTTTCGACAGGCTCAACCAGCGGCTGGGTTTCGACAGGCTCAACCAGCGGCTGGGTTTCGACAGGCTCAACCAGCGGCCCGCTCGTGTGATCCGTGCCGACGAGCGGAACGAGACACGGCGCGACGGCATCACGACGCGGCACTCGTTCTCGTACGGGGACCACTACGACCCCGACAACGTCGCGTTCGGTCCGCTCCGCGCGGTGAACGAGGAGCGCCTCGACCCGGGTGCCGGGTATGCCAGCCACCAGCACAGCGACGTCGAGATCGTCACCTGGGTGCTCGACGGGGCGCTCGCGCACGAGGACTCAACGGGCACACGTGGCGTGATCCGGCCCGGTGAGGTGCAGCACGTCAGCGCCCGCACCGGTGTCGAGCACACGGAACGCAACGCGTCGGAGACCGAGCCGCTGCGCTTCCTGCAGATGATGGTCGCGCCCTCCGCCGACGAGCTCGCGGATCCCGACCCCGGCGCGCCCACGTACCGGCAGTGGGACCTCCAGGGTGCGCGCGGCTACCTTCTCGACGTACTGCGGCTGCGCGACGGCGTCACGCTCCACGCCGCGTTGCTCGACGTGGGCGACGTGGTCGCGCTCCCCGAGGACGGCCTGGTCTACCTGCAGGTCACGCGGGGTTCTGTCGACGTGGCCGGGACCGTGCTCGACGCGGGTGACGCAGTCCGCGCGTCCAGCGCGGGGCCGTTGGGGGTGAAGGCGCTCGCGTCGTCCGAGATACTGGCGTGGCACTTCGCTGAGCCCGCACCGGCACCGAACCAGGAGCACCCCTGATGGCCACCGTCCTCGTCCTCAACGGCCCCAACCTCAACCGCCTCGGCCTGCGCGAGCCGACGATCTACGGCGACCGGACGTACGACGACCTGGTCGCGCTGTGCCACGCGGCGGGCGCCGAGCTTGACCTCACGGTCGAGGTGCGGCAGACCAACAGCGAAGCCGAGATGATCGGCTGGCTCCACGACGCCGCCGACGCCGGTCACCCCGTCGTCATCAACGCCGGCGCGTGGACCCACACGTCGGTCGCCATCCGCGATGCCGCGGCGATGCTCACCGCGCCGATGATCGAGGTGCACATCTCCAACGTGCACACGCGCGAGGAGTTCCGGCACCACTCCTACCTGTCGGGCGTCGCGACCGGCGTGATCGTCGGGCTGGGGTTCGAGGGCTACGTCGCGGCGCTGCGCTACGTGGCGTGATCTTGACAATCGGGACACCCGTATAGCGGGTGTCAGGGGTCGTGCATACCCTGAGGTGCGTGAGCGACCTCGTGGGACACGCGACACACGAAGACGCCGTGCGCAGGCTCAAGGCCTCGTACGACGCCATCCCTGGCGGTGCACCGGTGCGGCTGGCCAAACGCACCACCAACCTCTTTCGCCCTCGGGACGCGACCGACGCCCCCGGCCTGGACGTCTCGGGCCTGACGGGCGTGGTGAGCGTCGACATCGACCCCGCCACCGGCGAGGCCACCGCCGACGTCCAGGGCATGTGCACCTACGAAGACCTCGTGGCGGTCACGCTGGCCCGCGGCTACATCCCGTACGTCGTGCCGCAGCTGCGCACGATCACGCTCGGCGGTGCGGTCACCGGTCTCGGCATCGAGGCCACGTCTTTCCGCAGCGGGCTGCCGCACGAGTCTGTCGTCGAGATGGACGTCTTCACCGGCGCCGGCGAGGTGGTCACGTGCAGCCGTGAGGAGCACAGCGACCTGTTCCTCGCCTTCCCCAACTCGTACGGGACGCTCGGCTACACGACGCGCATCCGCATCCTCCTCGAGAAGGCGCCGCCGTTCGTGCGCCTGCGTCACCTGCGCTTCGACGACCCGGACTCGGCGGCCGACGCGATCGCACGGATCGTCGACGCGCGAAGCCACGACGGCGTACGGGTCGACGCGATCGACGGGACGGCGTTCTCGCCCGGCGAGGTGTTCCTGACGCTGGCGGAGTTCACGGACGAGCCACAGCAGGTCAGCGACTACACCGGACAGCAGATCTACTACCGCTCGATCGCCGAGCGGACCACCGATGCGCTGACCATGGCGGACTACCTCTGGCGCTGGGACACCGACTGGTTCTGGTGCAGCGGCGCGTTCGGTGCACAAAATCCGTTGATCCGGCGGGTGTGGCCACGGAAGCATCGGCGCAGTGACGTGTTCCAGCGGATCGTCGGCCTCGACACCAAGTACGCGATCGCCCACAAGCTCGACGTGCTCAAGCGCAACGGCATCGAGAAGCGTGAGCGGGTCATCCAGGACATCGAGGTCTCCGTCGACCGGCTCGCGGAGTTCCTCACCTGGTTCGACGAGGCGGTCGGCATGCGTCCCGTCTGGCTGTGCCCGCTGCGGCTGCGCGAGCCAGGTGGCCCTGGCAGCGCGACCCGTTGGCCGCTCTACCCGCTCGAGCCGGGCACGACGTACGTCAATGTCGGGTTCTGGGGCACCGTCGCGGTCCCTGGCGACGCACCGGCGGGCCTGGTCAACCGCCGTGTCGAGCACAAGGTCCACGAGCTGGGCGGCCACAAGTCGCTCTACTCGGAGGCGTTCTATGACGCGGAGACGTTCGCCGACCTCTACAACACCCCGCACCTCACCGAGGTGAAGACCACCTACGACCCCAAGGACCGGCTGACCGGACTGTACGAGAAAGCGGTGAAGCGTCGATGACTGTGACGACCAGACCCACCATGACGATCGGCGAAGCGCTTGAGGTCCTCTTCCAAGGCGATGACCTCGCCTTCCACTTCGAGGCGTACGACGGCAGCTCCCTCGGCCCGCCCGACGCGACCATCCGGGTGCGTCTGGAGAACGAGCGCGGACTTTCGTACATCATGAGCGCACCCGGCGACCTCGGGTTCGCCCGCGCCTACGTCACCGGCGACCTCGTCATCGAAGGCGCCCATCCCGGCGACCCGTACGACGCGCTGGTGCTGCTCATGGAGAAGACCCGGCTGCGCGCGCCGAGCGTGGCCGACACGCTGAAGGTGGTCCGGGCGCTGGGCGTCTCCCACCTGCTCCCGCCGCCGGCCCCACCGCAGGAGTCGCTGCCTCGTTGGCGTCGAGCGCTCGAGCACCTCCGCCACTCCAAGGCACGCGACGCCGAGGTGATCCACCACCACTACGACGTCTCCAACCGCTTCTACGAGCTGGTCCTCGGACCGTCGATGACATACACGTGTGCCGTCTTCCCCAAGGCCGATGCGAGCCTCGAGGAGGCGCAGTTCGAGAAGTACGACTTGGTCTGCCGCAAGCTCGATCTCCAGCCCGGGCAGCGCCTGCTCGACATCGGGTGCGGGTGGGGCGGCATGGTGCGCCACGCGGCCAAGCACTACGGCGTGACGGTCATCGGTGCGACCCTGTCCGAGCAGCAGGCGCTCTGGGCCCAGGAGGCGATCGCGCGCGAGGGGCTGTCCGACGTCGCCGAGGTGCGGTTCTCCGACTACCGCGACATCACCGAGACCGGATTCGACGCGATCAGCTCGATCGGCCTCACCGAGCACATCGGTGTCCACAACTACGCGTCCTACTTCGGGTTCATCCGCGACCACCTCAAGGTCGGCGGCCGGCTGCTCAACCACTGCATCACGCGGCCGGACAACCGGGCGCGGGCGACAGCGGGACAGTTCATCGACCGGTACGTCTTCCCCGACGGCGAGCTGACCGGCTCCGGGCGCATCATCACGTCGGTGCAGGACGCGGGGCTCGAGGTGCAGCACGAGGAGAACCTGCGGCTCCACTACGCGATGACGCTGCGCGACTGGAACCGCAACCTCAAGGACAACTGGGACGAGGCCGTCGCCGAGGTGGGGGTCGGCACCGCCCGGGTGTGGGGGCTCTACATGGCCGGCTCGCGGATCGGCTTCGAGCGCAACAACATCCAGCTCCACCACGTGCTGGCGACCAAGACCGCGCCTGACGGTTCGAGCGACTTCCCGCTGAGGCCGACCTGGGGGAGCTGATCCGGCGGTACGCTCACGGGCGTGACGGACTCCTCGGACCTGCCAGGCAACGCGACAGCGCACGACGTCATCGGCGTCGTGCGCTTTCGTCTCGAGCGGCTTCCTTCGTACGAGCAGCGCTTCGCCCGAGCGATCCGGGCGTACATGTTCTCTCTCGCTGCCGTCCTCTTGGTGGCGCTCGGCATGCTTGCCCTGGTCCCGGTGCTCGGACTCGTGGCGCTGTGGCTTTCGGTGCTGCTCCTGATGGTCGGCGTCGTGCCCGCCTACGCGCTCGTCTCTTCCCGTCGCTTCCGTGCGGGCCTGCCACGCGTTGGCGGTCCGGACGTGGCGTTGGCCGTACGACGCTCCGGCATCGACGTCTCGTGGCCCGACCTGGGCCCCGCACGGCTCGCGTCCTTGACGTGGGGCGACCTCACGAACCTCGGTCAGCGTGGTCCCCTGCGCGGCACGTCGGTGCTGCGGATCCGGACGCACCGCAGGCCTGCCGGGTCGTGGACGCGCGTCGCCTACCTGCCGCAGGACCTTCTCGACACCCCGATCGACCTGATCGTGCGGGACGTGCAGGCCCTCGTCGGTGGCGCGGTGCGCACCTGACGCACGCCCGTACGAACGGATCTTGAGGGATTGTGCCCAGTCCGTGGGCGCAATCCCTCAAGACCTGTCAGGCGGTCGGGACCAGCTCGCGCTCGCCCGTCCGCTCCGGGCGACGCAGGGCGCCGAGGCGCTTGTCGAGCAGCACCAGCGCCGCCGGCAGCAGGACCAGCCGGACGATCGTGGCATCGACCAGGATCGCGACCGAGAGCCCGACGCCCATCTGCTTCATCTCGAGCATCGACAGCGTGGCGAAGACGGCGAACACCGACACCATCACCGCAGCCGCGCTCGTGACTACGCTCGCCGTCTCCCGGACTCCGTACTCGACCGCGAGCCGCGTCGACAGTCCGCGGCGCATCCCCTCACGCACGCGGCTCATCACGAAGACGTGGTAGTCCATCGAGAGCCCAACCAGGATCACGAAGCAGAACAACGGCACCCAGTCCACGAGGAAGCCCGGCGACGTGAAGTTGAGCATCCCTTCGGCCCAGGTGTTCTGGAAGACCAGCGTCATCACGCCGAACGCGGCGCCGACGGAGAGCAGGTTGAGGCCCGTCGTGAGCAGCGCGACCGTCCCGCTGCGGAACACTGTCCACATCATCAGCATCGTCAGGAGCAGCACGAACCCGACGACGAGCGGGAGCGCGTCGCGCTGGGCGTCCTGCGAGTCCATCGTCTCGGCGACGTCGCCGCCGACGACCCACTTGACCCCGTCGAGATCGTCGAGTGCGGCCGGGATCGCGGTCTCGCGGAGCGCGGTGACCGCGTCCTCGTTGCCCTCGTCGCCCTCGTGACCGACGGCGGTCAGCCGCAGGACGGAGGTGCGCCCGTCGTCCGAGACCACGACCGGGTTCGCGTTGGCGGCGAGCCCGTCTGACTGCGCCTGGGCTCCCAGCGACTCGAGCGCGGTGCTCACCGCAGCCGTGTCGGCGGAGTCACCCCGCGCGACGACCTCGAGCGTCGGACGCTCGGCCGGGAAGTGCTCCTGCACCTTCTGGAACGTCGCGACGGCCGGCAGGCCCTGCGGGAGGGTGTCGATCGTGCCCTGGTGCAAGGTCATGCCGAGCGCGGGAGCCGAGAGCGCGACGAGTGCGCCGAGGGACACGGCGAGCGATGTCTTCGGGTGCGCCAGGACCGGGTTGATGAGGCGCTTGCTGATGCCGCCCGTCCCGATGCGGCGGTTGAGGCGCCACAGGCCGGGGACACGCGGACGGTCGACCCAGCGGCCGAGCTTCGCGAGCAGCGCCGGCAGCACGGTCACGGACCCGACCATCGCCACGGCGACGACGAGCATCGCGCCGATGGCAAGACCGGCGAAGACGGTGTCGCGGGTCAGGAGCAGACCGGACATCGCGACGATCACGGCGAAGCCGGCGACGATGATGGCGCGCCCGGACGTCGCCGCGGCGATCTCGATCGCGTCGATCGTGGTGGCACCCTTGAGCCGCTCCTCGCGCTCGCGCTTGAGGTAGAACAGCGAGTAGTCGACGCCGACCGCCATGCCGATCATGAGGATCACGCTCGCGACCGTCCCCGAGTCGGGCACGAGCACGGACACCACCGCGTACAGGCCCATCGCGGTCAGCACGCACGAGAACGCGAGCGCGACCGGGATCGCGGCGGCGATCAGGGCGCCGAACGCGACGATCATGATGAGGAACGTGATCGGCAGGCTGCGCATCTCACCGGAGGAGAGGTCCTCACCAACACGCTCGTCAACCTGCGTCCCGATGGACTCGCCGCCGGTCTGCGCGATGTCGAGGGCGGGGTTCGCCGCGGCGACCTCGGCCGTCGAGTCCTGCAGCGCCTCGACCGTGGAGTCGAGGTCGTCGACACCCTTCTCGAGCGTCAGGGGTACGAGCATCGCGGAGCCGTCCTCGGCCCACACGGGCGGCCCGACTGCCTCGACGTGTGCGACGCCCTCAGCGCCGACACGCAGCGACTCGTACGCCTGCTCGGCGGCCGTACGATCGAGCGTTCCGCTGTCGGCGGTGATCAGGACGACCTCGCTCGGCGCCTGCTCGAGCCCGGCGTCGCGGATCATCTCCGCCGCGCGGCCGGACTCGCCGATGCCGTAGTCGTCGTCGGACATGCTCTGCATCGGCACCACGGCCATGAGCGCGATCGCGCCGACGACCAGGGTCAGCCACAGCCCGAGCGCGCGCCACGGATGGGTCGCGCTCCAGCGAGCGACACGCACGACCGGCGAGCGGCGCGTGGGACGAATGCCCTGCCTGTGCGGAGGTGGTGCGGTGGTAGTCATAATGACCTCTCGGTTCGTCTGGATCCGTCGCTCATGACGATTCCGTCTCGCGCGCTCCGGATCAGGGGGGCGAGGTCCCGGACCGAGGTGGTGCTAGGTCCACTGTCCGCAGCGCGACGTCGACGCACAGTGGGAGCATGACGACGACAGCGGACCCAGGAGTGACGATGAGCTTGTCCACGGCGATACCCGAGACGTACGCCCCGTCCGGGCGAACGTCACGGTTCGCGCTGACCGGGCTCGCGCTGGTCTATCTCGTGCTGGGGATCCCGACGCTGGTCACCTTGATCGTGATCACCGTGGCGATCCCTCTCGGCGTCCTCGGCGTGGGGCTGGCGGTGCTCGCGGCATTCGTCCCGTTCCTGCGCCAGCTGGCCAACGTGCACCGCTACTTCGCGTCGCAGGTGCTGCGGACGACGGTCGTGAGCCCGTACCACGAGCGTGAGTCGAGCGGCGTCAAGATCCTCGTGAAGGACTGGGCGCGTGACCCCGCGCGATGGCGCGATCTCGGCTGGGCCTACGCGTCGTCGACGATCGGCTGGATCCTCTCGCTGATCCCGGTTGTGCTCCTGCTCGGTGTCATCTGGTACTTGATCTTCCCGTTCATCTACTGGGTCACGCCCAAGGGCGTCTTCGACATGGAGCTGGGTCTCGTGCAGATCGACGACCAGGCCTCGTCGTTCTCGATGTGGATCCTGGCGGGGATCGTGGCCCTCATGTGGTGGTTCCTGACGCCGCCGGTGAGCCGGTTGCGCGCTCGGATGGACCTGGCTCTGCTGTCCCCGACGCGCGCCGAGCTGGAGAAGCGTCTCGCCGAGGTGTCGGCGTCCCGTACGGAGACGATCGACCACTCCGCTGCCGAGCTGCGGCGCATCGAGCGCGACCTGCACGACGGAGCACAGGCGCGGCTCGTATCTCTCGGGATGAGCCTCGGGCTCGCCGGGCAGCTCATGAGTACGGATCCAGACGCGGCCGCACGCCTGATCGAGGAGGCGCGGGCGACCACGACCTCCGCTCTCGGTGACCTGCGGTCGGTCGTGCGGGGGATCCATCCGCCGGTGCTTGCCGACCGAGGGCTCGTCGGGGCCGCACAGGCGCTCGCGCTCGATATCGCGGTGCCGACGTCGTTCGCGGCGGTGGTGCCGGGACGGGCGCCGGAGCCGGTGGAGACCGCGATGTACTTCGCGGTCGCCGAGGCGCTCGCGAACGTGGTCAAGCACGCGCACGCGAGTGCCGCCTCGGTCGACCTCTCGTACGACGGTGAGCGGCTGCGCGCGGTCGTCGCGGACAACGGCAGCGGTGGTGCGGACCCTGCTGACGGGACGGGTCTTGCGGGGGTGGCTCGCCGATTGACAGCGTTCGACGGCACGATGGTGGTCGAGAGTCCCCGCGGGGGACCGACCGTCGTCACCATGGAGCTGCCGTGCGCGTTGTCATCGCCGAAGACCTCGCCCTCCTCCGGGACGGCCTGACGCGCCTGCTCGAGGCGAACGACTTCACGGTGGTGGCGGCGGTCGACAACGCGCCGTCGCTCGCCAAGGTGCTGCGAGAGGTCGACGTGGACGTTGCGGTCGTGGACGTGCGGATGCCCCCGACGTTCACCGACGAAGGGTTGCGGACGGCGATCGAGGCGCGTGCCCTGCGGCCGGGGCTGCCCGTGCTCGTGCTGTCGCAGTACGTCGAGCAGCTGTACGCTCGCGAGCTGCTGTCGTCGGGCGAAGGGGCGGTCGGCTACCTGCTGAAGGATCGTGTGGCTGACGTCGAGCGGTTCGTCGACGGCGTACGGCAGGTGGCCGCCGGCGGCACGGTGCTCGATCCGGAGGTGGTGTCGGTGCTGCTGTCGAAGGCAGCCGCGAACCGTCCGGTCGACAGGCTCACCGACCGCGAGCGCGAGGTGCTCGGCCTGATGGCTGAGGGACGCTCCAACGCGGCGATCGCGGCGCGGCTGTTCGTGACGGAGAAGGCGATCTCGAAGCACACCAACTCGATCTTTGCCAAGCTCGACCTCCCGGTCTCGGAGGACGACAACCGTCGCGTACTCGCCGTCCTGGCATATCTCCAAGGCTGACCCCCTCCCGGGTCACTCTCTGCGCGCCGCGGGTCACTGTCTTGCGCTCGCGGGTCACTATGCGCGCGACGACGATGGGGCCATGAGTGGCGAGACCCGTACGTACTGGTTCGTGCCGTTTCGTGTTCGGGGCACGGAGAACCTCGAGGCGTGGTTCGAGGAGATGGCGCGTCAAGGGTGGGTCGCTGACCGCTTGGGCTTCCTCAGCGCCGTCCGGATGGAGCTGAGGTGGCGCAAGGGCGGGCGGAACTACCGCTATGTGATCGACCCGCGGCGCTTCCCTGACGCGCCCGAGGACTCGCTGATCGCCTCGGCAGGATGGGAGGACGTCGGCACGCTGAACGGCAAGGACGTCTGGCGCGCCCCGTACGAGGGTGCGCGGCCCGACCTGTTCGTCGACGAGTGACCCGGGGCGGCCAGAGAGTGACCCGGGGCGGCCAGAGAGTGACCCGGGGCGGGCGGAGAGTGACCCCGGGGCGCTAGGAGAGGTCGACGATGACGGGGGCGTGGTCGGACGCGCCCTTGCCCTTGCGCTCCTCGCGGTCGATCGACGCACCGGTCACCCGGCCGGCGAGCGCGGGCGAGCACAGCGCGAAGTCGATCCGCATGCCCTCGCGGCGCGGGAAGCGCAGCTGTGTGTAGTCCCAGTAGGTGTACGTCCCGGGGCCGGGCGTGTGCGGCCGGGCCACGTCGGCGTAACCGGTGTCCTCGAACGCGGCGAACGCCTCGCGCTCGAGCTTGGAGACGTGGGTCTTGCCCTCGAACTTCGCCATGTCCCAGACGTCCTCGTCGTGGGGCGCGATGTTCCAGTCGCCCATCAGTGCGATCTGCGCCTGCGGGTCGTTCGCCAGCCAGCCGGCGGCGTCCTCGCGCAGCTGGCGCAGCCACTGGAGCTTGTAGACGTAGTGCGGGTCCTCGAGCGTGCGCCCGTTGGGCACGTAGAGCGACCAGATGCGTACGCCTCCGCACACCGCGGAGATCGCGCGCGCCTCGGCGGCTGCTGGGTCGCCCCAGGTCGGCATGTCGGCGAACCCGACCTGGACGTCCTCGAGGCCGACGCGCGAGATGATCGCGACGCCGTTCCACTGTGAGAGGCCGTGGTGCGCGACCTCGTAGCCCGTACCGATCAGCGGCAGCTCGGGGAACTGGTCGTCACGGCACTTCGTCTCCTGGATCGCGAGCACGTCGACGTCACTGCGCTCGAGCCACGCGGCGACGCGGTCGATGCGCGAACGGATGGAGTTGACGTTCCAGGTGGCGATCCGCATGAGTACGACCGTACCGGGAGGGTCGGACGGCTCCTCAGGTCGGCCGATCAGCCACCGGCCGATGCGTATGATCTGCCGTAAAGCCACTAAGGGACGGGAGGATCTGCGGCATATGCCCGAGCAGAGCGAAGGATCAATGACCTCGCGAGCGATCAAGGTCCTCATCGTCGATGAGCGACCGCAGACCTCGACCGCGCACGAGGAGATGCTGCGCCGCGTCGTCCAGGAGCTCGAGCGCATCGACGTACGGACGGAGTTCGCGCCGAGCCCCGATGACGCCGTGCTGCGGGTCGCGTCGGACGCGTCGCTGTGCGCCGTCATCGCCGACGCGGGCGGCGACTCCGACCAGCACGAGGCGCACGTCGACCCGAACCGCCTCGCCACCTTCCTCGCCGGAGTCCGGGCGCGCAACGCCGACCTCCCCGTGTTCGTGATGACGGGCACGCGTGGCGCCGACTCGCTCGACACGGCCGTGCTGCGCGAGGTGGACCAGCTGATCTACCTCCTCGACGACACCCCGTCGTGGATCGCCGGCCGCATCCGCAACGCGGCCGAGCGCTATCGCGAGGACGTGCTCCCGCCGATGTTCGGGGCGCTCGTCCGCTTCGCGCGCAAGCACGAGTACTCCTGGCACACCCCGGGCCACGAGGGCGGCGCCGCGTTCCTGCGCTCGCCCGCGGGCAGGGCGTTCTGGGAGTTCTTCGGCGAGCAGACGTTCCGCTCCGACCTCTCGGTGTCGGTCCGCGAGCTCGGCTCGCTGCTCGACCACTCCGGCCCGATCGGTGAGGCGGAGCGCCGCGCAGCCTCGATCTTCGGCGCCGACATGACTTACTTCGTCACGAACGGCACCTCCACCTCCAACCGGGTGCTGCACCAGGCGTCCGTCGTCGCGGGCGACGTGATGGTCCTCGACCGCAACGCGCACAAGTCGATCGAGCAGGCGGCGACGCTCACCCACGGCGTCCCGGTCTATCTCACGACGACCCGCAACCACCTCGGCATCATCGGCCCGGTGCCGCCGACCGAGCTCACGCGCGAGGCCGTCGCCGCGAAGCTCGCCGCGTCCCCGCTGGTCGAGGACGCCACCGCCGCCCCGGTGATCGCGATGATCACCAACTCCACGTACGACGGGCTGCTCTATCACGTGCCGACCGTCGAGCGGACGCTCGGCGAGCACATCGACAGGCTGCACTTCGACGAGGCCTGGTACGGGTACGCAGCGTTCCACCCGATCTATGCCGAGCGCTTCGCGATGCACACCGGCGAGCGCCCTGCGGACGGTCCGACGACCTTCGCCACGCAGTCGACGCACAAGCTCCTCGCGGCGCTGTCGCAGGCCTCGTACCTGCACGTCCGCAACGGGCGCAACCCGGTCGAGCACGACCTCTTCAACGAGGCGTACATGATGCACGCGTCGACGTCCCCGCTCTACTCGATCATCGCCTCCAACGACGTGTCGGCGGCGATGATGGCCGGACGTGGCGGGCCGTTGCTGACCGGCATCTCGATCCAGGAGGCGGTCGCGTTCCGCCGTACGCTCGCGCGGGTGGCCGCCGAGACGCCGGACGACGACTGGGCACTGGTCCCGTGGCAGCCGGAGACGGTCACGCAGCCCGACGGCGCGAAGGTGCGCTTCGAGGATGCCGACGAGGAGTGGCTCCGCTCGTCGCCGGAGCCGTGGCTGCTGCGCGAGGACGAGAAGTGGCACGGCTTCGACCTGCCCGACTCGTACGCGATGCTCGACCCGATCAAGGTCTCCGTCGTGACGCCGGGGGTGAACGAGGACGGGACCCTCGCGGAGTTTGGCGTGCCGGCGCCGATCCTGTCGGAGTACCTCGAGCAGCAGGCGTCGATCGTGGTCGAGAAGACGCAGTCGTACTCGATCCTGCTGCTGTTCTCGATCGGCGTGACACGCGGCAAGTGGGGATCGCTGGTCACGACGCTGATGTCGTTCAAGCGCGACCTCGACGTGAACCGCTCGCTGGAGCAGGTGCTGCCTGCGACGTTCGCGCGCGACCCGCGCCGCTATGCGGGTATGGGGCTGCGCGACCTCGCCGAGGAGCAGCACGCGACTATCGGCCGTACGAGGCTGCTGGCCCTGCAGCGCGAGGCCTTCGGCGCGCACCCCGTCCCGGTGACGACGCCGGCGCGAGCGTACGCGCACGTGGTCCGCGGGACCGTCGACGCGGTGCCGCTCGATGCGCTCGCCGACCGTACGCTCGCGATCGGCCTCGTCCCGTACCCGCCGGGGATCCCGCTCGTCATGCCGGGCGAGTCGGCGGGGCCGGACGACGGGCCGTTCCTCGCCTACCTGCGGGCGCTGGAGGAGTTCGACCAGCGGTTCCCGGGGTTCGAGCACGAGACGCACGGCGTGGAGGTCGTGGACGGACGGTACGTGGCGCGCTGCGTGCGGGACTGACGTCGCCGAGCGGGTGGCGCCGTCACCGGCACGAGCGCAGCGAGGCGTCGAGCGCCGACATGAGCTGCGCGGTGCGGCTCTTGCCGACCGGTGGGGCGGGATAGCGGCTCAGGACCTCGATGAGCACCGGCGTCGCCCGCTCCCGGGCCTGCACGAGCACCGCCTCCGCCGCATCGGGATCGCCGCCCGCGCCGATCTCGGCGATGCGTGCGGCGTTCGCGGCGGCACGGAGGAGGTGGCCGACCTGGTGCGCCTTGGCAATCGGGTGCAGATACGCGGCCGAGGCCGCGTCGCCGGCGGCCTGGGCGGCGAGCCGGGCGGACTCGGTGGACGCCACCTTCGCCGCACGGTGAGCGTCCATCGACGTGACGCGCTGGAGCCTGGACCGGCGGGCGCCGTTCACGAACTCCCGCGCGGCATCGAGCGCAGTGCGAGGTCGGGGATCGTGGGGGTGAGCCTCCTCGAAAACGGGAAGGACCGCTTCGGCGGTCTCGGCCACGAAGCGCGCGACGACGCGCAGCTCGTCGATGGTCAGGTCGAAGTCGCCAGTCGCCGTCGTCACGCGGTCGATCCTCTCCGAGGACGTGCGCGTACGCCAACACCCGGAGAATGAGAGCGCGAAGTGTCCGGGTGGCCCGCTAGCGTGCTGAGCATGACTCTCTCCGTGGGCATGGTCACCGTCGACAGTCTTGATGCGCTTGCGCTGGGGAGGTGGTGGGCCGAGCAGGTGGGCGGCGAGGTCGTCCAGGAGAACGAGGGCTGGTTCGTCGTCGTGGCCGTCCCCGGTGCGCCGGTCCAGCTCGCCTTTCAGAAGGTCGAGCGTCCGACGCCCGGCAAGAACAAGATGCACCTCGACCTGGTCGCGACCGACCTCGACGCCGAGGTCTCGCGGCTCGAGGCGGCCGGCGCGGACAAGGTGTCCGACCAGACTATGGAGACCGGCTTCCGTTGGGTGACCTTGGCCGATCCAGAGGGCAACTACTTCGACGTGGCACAGGCTGAGAGCTGAGCGGTTGTGTGGGGTGACCTCTGACCTAAAGTAGGTACGTACCTACGTCGGAGGTGAGTCGATGACCACGATGACCGCGCGCGATTTCAATCGCGACGTCAGTGCGGCCAAACGCGCCGCTGAGGAAGAGCCCGTCATCATCACCGACCGCGGGCGACCGTCGCACGTGTTGATGACCATCGAGGAGTACGAGCGCATCGTGGCGCCGACGCGCTCCGCCCTCGACTGGCTGGCCATGGAAGAACCGGTCGTCGACTTCGACCCCCAGCCCATGCACTTCGGGGCAAAGATCCCCGAGCTATGACCTTCATCCTCGACACAAACGTCGTCAGCGAGGTGCGATTCGGCGATCGCATGGATGCCCGGGTTCGCGCGTGGCTCGAGAACGTCCCCGATCATGAGTGCCACCTGAGTGCCATCACCGTCTTCGAACTTGCCCACGGCGTGGCAAGGATCGAGCGACTAGATAGTGCGCAGGGGCGGCGGCTTCGCGAGTGGTTCGAACGCCAGATCGTTGCGTACGAGGCGCGGATCCTCCCGATCGACCTTCCTGTCGCGCGCGAGACCGCGCGATTGCACGTGCCCGATCCTCGGCCGGAGCGCGACGCCTTCATCGCCGCCACCGCGATAGTCCACGGCATGACCGTCGTCACCCGCAGCGTCGCGGACTTTTCTCCGCTGGGCGTGCCCGTGGTCAATCCGTGGGAGTGACCACGGGCACGCTCCTCAGTCCGGCGGGGGAGCGGAGTCGACGACGTCGGTCTGGACGGAGGTGACAAAGCTCGGCTCGCCGGGCGCCAGGCCCTCGAGGTCGCCCTCGCGTGCCCACTCGCCGATATAGCGACCGGTCTGCTTGTCGAACACCATCCGCCACGACCCGGCGCCATCCCCATAGCCGATCCCGACGCCCATCCGCCCGTCGAGCGTGCGCACGTCCTCGCTCACGCGAACCCCAGGCTCCTCGGCGAGGGCCTCGAACAGCCGGGCTCGGAACGCGGCGGGGGCCAGCCCGCTTCGCAGCGCCTCGCTGTAGATCTCGCGGAAGTCGTACGCGAGCCCGGCGCCGTCGCCGCCGAACTCCTTGCGGAGTCGCGCGAGCAGAGCATCCGGGTCGCGCGGGAGCGTGGCGTACCAGTCGGGGTCGTACGTCTCGAGGTACTTCCCCTGCCCGCTCGCCTTGTTGCTCCAGCTCGGTCGCCGCCACGTCCCGTCCACCTGCCGGTAGATCGCCTGGAGCTCCTCCGAGGCGCCCGGGGTGTCCGTCCGCTCGCGGAACGTCCAGTCGGCATCGCGGTCGTATGGCACCCAGATCGTGCGGGTCCACCGCTGCTGCCATCGTCCGTGGACCCCGTCCGTCCACGACTGCTGGACGAGCCTGATCCGCAGGTACTGGCCGGGCTTCACGACCGGGTCGGACTCCGCGAGGGTCACGCGCGCTGCCCGCTCGAGCACTGCCGCTGCAGCAGGTGAGACCCCGATCCGCTCGCCGCCGACGTCGATCGTGGTCGCGCCGAGCGTCAACGCCGTCGCGACCGTGGCCGCGACGAGCCCGATCCGCCTGCGGCGACGCCGTCGTACGCGGGCGACGTCCGCACGCAGGGTCTCCGTCGTGGCGGCCCGTCGTACGGTGGCCCGTGCGGCGGCGAGCACATCGTCGCTCGCCGGTGCGACGTGGCCGGCGCGCTCGAGCTCGGTCCAAGGGTCGGCCTGGTCGGTGATCGTCATAACGGTGCTCCTTCGTCGGTCATCGGCTCTGTGCGCGACGGCACAGCGGCCGGCCCTCGTGAGGACGACGCGGTCCGGAGGCGTGTGCGCGCACGGTGCAATCTCGATCGGGCAGTGCCTGGAGCGATCGCGAGCGTCTGCGCTGCCTCGGACGGCGTCAGCTGATCCCACACGACGAGCAGCAGGACGTCGCGCTCCTCCGCTGGCAGTTGCCCCAGGGCATCGCGGAGGTCCGCAGCCGTTCGTGACGCGTCGAGCCGGGCATCGACGGCATGCCAGTCGTCGACTGCGCCCTCGACCAGCCGGCCCGCCAGGTCGTGACCGCGCCGTTCGCGTCGCAGGTGCGCGAACATGACGTGCCTCGCGATCCCGAAGAGCCACCCGATCACGCCACCCTGCGCGGGGTCGTACCGGTGGCGACCTTCGAACGCCGCGAGCCACACCTCGCTGAGCAGATCGTCGGCAGCCGCGGGCACGCGACGCGCGAGGTACGCATGGATCCGTGCACCGTGGCGACCGACGAGATCCTCGAAGCATCGCGCGTGGGAGAGCGAGCGTACGACCAGGTCCGCGTCAGAGATGTCCACGTCTCCACCGATCCGGCCCCACCGTGGGTCCTCAGACACTCCTTGCGCGAAAGACGCCGAGCGTTCGCGACTCTAGAGCCGAAGTCAGTCCGCCGGCATCTGCTCGTCGACGAGCCTCTCGTCGTGGTCCGCGCCGCCGGTGCGATAGACCGCGCGTCCGAGCATGTGCGCCGCGACGGGAGCGGTGAGCAGCTGGAAGACGGCGACGAGCACGAGGAGGCCGAGGTCGCTCCACGCCTCCATCCGGAGCCCGATCCCGAGCAGGATGAGCAGCAGCCCGAGCACCTGAGGCTTTGTGGCAGCGTGCATCCGGCTGAACAGGTTGTTGAATCGCGCGATGCCGATGGCGGCGATCAGCGCGAGGAAAGCGCCGGACAGCAGGCAGAACGCCGAAGCGATGTCGAGGGCGAGTCTCATCGGGATCCCTCCGTACCGTCGATGCGCTCGGGATCGGACTCGTCAGGCTCGTCGCTCGTGGCGAAGCGCGCGATGCTCACCGAGCCGACCATCCCGACCAGAGAGAGGACGACCAGGATCGGGAGCGTGTCGGTGTGGCGGTTGTACGCCGCCTCGACACCGAGTCCGCCCACGAGCACGGCGACGAGCACGTCGATCGCGACTGCACGGTTGGGCATCGACGGTCCGAGGGCGGCACGGACCACCGCGAGGACGGCAGCGATCCCGAGCATGCCTCCGGCCACCCACGCGACCACGGTCATCCAGGTCATCGGAACCCACCTTCCGGGCGCGGCTGCTCGATCCGGGCGATGTCCTCGGCGTTGCCGAGTGCGCGAACGACCCGCTCCTCCTCGTCCCAGACGCGTTGTCGTGCAGCCTCGACGTCGGCCTGGCTGCGGGTCTCGAGCACGTGGATCTGCAGGGTCCAGGTGCTCCTCGACGCCTCGATCAGGAGGCTGCCGGGGACCAGCGACACGATCTCGGAGGTGAGCATGAGGGCGAGCTCGCTGCGGGTCCGCATCGGGACGACGAGCACCGCGTTGACCGGCTGGTAGCCGAAGCGCATCACGATGGTCGCGACCTGAACGCTCGACGCGACCAGATCACGGAAGAACGCGTACACCAGGATGAGGAGCCGCCACGGGTGCACCCGGCCGTGGAACTCGATCGGCGGCAGCGGAAAGACCCGGATGATCGCGACCGCGATGACGGCCCCGGCGAGGATGTTGCCGACGGTGAACTCACCCCAGAGCAGCACCCAAACGAGCGTGAGCCACAGCACGACGGGCCACTGAAGGGCGCGGCGCGCCTGGGTGCGACGAGAGGCGTCGTTCGCGTCGTTCGCGTCGCTCACTCGGCACCTCCTGACCCGCGCGGGACGATGGATCCTGCCACGCTGCCGTCGTTGAGGACGGTCTCGATGTACGGGTCGCGATCGCGCAGCTCCTCGGCCGCGCGCTCGGTGATCCCGAACAACGGCCCGGCAAGCAGGGTGAGCGCCGTGCCGAGCGCGACCAGCGTCAGCGTCGGGGTGACCATCGCGCGAGGGAGCGAGCGTACGGACGTCGCGACCGTGTCACCCCACGGCTCGCCCGACTTCGTGCCGGAGCTGGGGACGGACTCGGTGAGCTCGTCGGGTTCCTCCGTACGGGGCCGCCAGAACGCGCGGTTCCATGTCTTCGCCACCGCGTACAGGGTGAGGAGGCTGGTGAGGATCGAGGCCGCCACGACCAGGTACGAGAGCCAGCCTGCCCGGTCGACCCCGGCCTGGACGAGGGCGACCTTGCCGAGGAAGCCGGAGAACGGAGGGATGCCGGAGAGGTTCATCGCCGGCAGGAAGAACATCAGCGCAAGCACCGGGGCGGCCTTCGCGAGACCGCCGAGGTGCTCCAACGACGTCGAGCCGCCACGGATCTCTATCAGGCCCGTGACCAGGAAGAGCGTGGTCTGGATCGTGATGTGGTGGACGATGTAGAAGATCGCGCCCGCGAGCCCCAGGTCGGAGGCGACCGCGACCCCGAACATCATGTAGCCGATATGGCTGACGAGGGTGAACGAGAGCATACGTTTGATGTCGGACTGCGCGATGGCGCCGAGGATGCCCACGAACATCGTCAGCAGCGCGGCCCACAGCAGCAGGTCCGACAGCGGGCTGTCCGGGAAGAGCAGCGTCTGCACGCGCATGATCGCGTACACGCCGACCTTGGTCAGCAGGCCCGCGAACACCGCCGTCACGGGTGCGGGTGCGGTCGGGTAGGAGTCGGGGAGCCACGCCGACAGCGGGAAGACGGCGGCCTTGATCGAGAACGCGGTGAGCAGCATGAGCTGCAGGACGATGCGGACCCCCTCGGGGACCTCCTGCAGCTTGACCGCGAGATCGGCCATGTTGACCGTGCCGGTCGCCGCGTAGACGCCCGCGATCGCGATGAGGAACACCATCGATGACAGCACCGACACGACGACGTACGTCGTCCCGGCGCGCACCCGTGGCCCGGTGCCGCCAAGGGTGATGAGCACGTAGCTCGCCGCCAGCAGGATCTCGAACCCGACGTACAGGTTGAAGAGGTCGCCCGACAGGAAGGCGTTGGAGACTCCCGCCGACAGGACGAGGAACGTCGGGTAGAACACCGACAACGGCGTGTCGCGGCCGAACTCGATGATGCCCTGGCCCACGGAGTACGCGAGGACGCACAGCGTCACGATCGCCGACACGAGCAGCAGCAAGGCGGACAACCGGTCGGCGACCAGCACGATGCCCATGCGGGCGGGCCAGCCCCCGACGTACACGACCTGCGGGCCGTCCCGGTCGGCTGCCCACAGCAGGACGCCCGCGACGGCGACGATGATCGAGAGGGTCGTGAAGCTGATGACGCGCTGGGCGCGGGCGTTCTGGCCGAGCGCGAGGCACACCCCGGCGCCGAGCAGCGCCAGCACGACCGGCAGCGGGATCAGGAAGGACATCGCGGAGTCGGCGGTCATCGCTCGACCTCCTCGGTGTCGGCGCCTTCCTCGTCCGGAGCTCCGCCACCTTCCTCGTACGATTGTGACGCCTCGTCGAGCTCGGCCAGCCGCATGATGAGGCGGTCCTCCATGTCGTCCTGGACTTCGTCGTGCCCCTGCAGCTGCCACGACCTGTACGCCATGGCGAGCAGGAACGACGCGACGCCGAGGGTGATGACGATCGCGGTGAGCACCATCGCCTGCGGGAGCGGGTCGCTCATCGGGGACGGGTCGGACTCGTCGACGATCGGGGCACGGCCGGGTGCGCCGGAGGCCACGATGAAGATGAGGTTGACGGCGTTGCCGATCAACAGGGTGCCGACGACGATGCGGGTCAGGCTTCGCTCGAGCAGCAGTGTCACGCCGCAGGCGAAGGTCACACCGATGACGATGACGAGAACCAGGTTGACGGTCATCGGACGCCTCCCGTCAGCGGCTCGATCTCAGGGTCGGTGTAGGAGCCCGGTAGCTCGGGATCGGCGTCCCCGGTCTCGATGTCGGCGTCGATCCCGCCGCCGAGGCTGCGCAGGACGTCGAGCATGAGACCCACGACCACGAGATAGACGCCGAGGTCGAAGAAGAGCGACGTGACCAGCTTGATGTCGCCGATCGCGAACAGGTGGAACTTGACGATCGCGCTCTGGAAGACCTGGCCGCCGAACGCCAGCGGCGCGAGCGCGGACACGGTCGCGACCGAGAGGCCGAGTCCGAGGACCCGTCCGGCGTCGACCGGCGCCGCTTCGTCGAGCTCGTACCGTCCGCCGGCGAGGTAGCGGACCATCAGTGCGAGGCCGGCCATCAGACCGCCGGCGAAGCCGCCGCCCGGACCGTTGTGGCCGGAGAAGATCAGCCACACGGAGAACAGGATGACCGTGTGGAAGATCAGCCGCGTGACGATCTCGAAGACGATCGAACGTCGCTCCGGGGCGAGCGTACGGCCCGCGCGCAGCCAGCGACCGGTCGAGTGCCCCTCGGGCAGCGGGGCGGCAGGGCTCTGCGCCCCACCGCGACCGGTGATGAGGAAGATCAGCGAGGCGACACCGGTGGCGGCCACCACGAGGACCGACAGCTCGCCCATCGTGTCCCAGGCGCGGATGTCCACGAGGGTCACGTTCACGATGTTGTGGCCTCCGCCGTACTCGACGGCGCTCTCGGCGAACGCGACCGAGATCGGGTCACCGATCCGGACGCCGGCGGTGGCGAGTGCGATCGCGGAGGCGAAGGTCCCGGAGAGGGCGCCGATGCCCACCCGGATCCAGCGGGCGCGGGTGAGTGGACGGTCGGAGAAGTACGGGGCCATGCGGCGCAGCACCAGCACGAACACGACCAGCGTCACCGTCTCCACGAGCACCTGGGTCAGCGCGAGATCGGGTGCGCCGTGAAGGAGGAAAAGCATCGCCGTGCAGTAGCCGGCCACCCCCGCGAGCAGGACGGCCTTGAGCCGGCGACGCGACCGGACGGTGAGCACGGCCGCGACACCCAGCAGGATCGCGACGACCGCCTGCGCCGCGGAGTCGAACCACACGACGTCCTCGGTCCACGTGCGGTTGAGTACGAGCGCAGTGCCGGGGATCAGCAGGACGACCACGAGGATCGAGCCGAGGTAGAAGGGCAGCGAGCCGCGCTGCGTACGACCGGTGACCTCGACGGCGAGCCGGTCGGTGTTGCGCATGATGCCCTCGTACGCCCGCTCGGCCGACGGCATCCAGGGCGCGGCGGGGACGAGCGCACGGCGCTGCTGCCATGTGAAGAGCGCGATGCCGCCGAGGACCGCGACCACGGACAGGCCGAGGGCAGGGGAGAACCCGTGCCAGAGGGCGAGCTCCGCGTGGTGGTCGCCCTCGGGGAACTGGTGGTCGTACCCCGCCCACAGCTTGGTCAGACCGCTGCCGAAGAACGCGAGCACGAGCGAAGCCGAGGCGAGGAGGGCGGTCGGCGTCGCGAACCCGGCAGGCACAGGGACCAGGTTGGCGGGCTGGTCGACGCCCGGCTTGTCGCCGAAGACACCCCACACGAAGCGCAACGTGTACGCCATGGTGAGCAGCGAGCCGAAGACCAGCCCCGCGAGCACGAGAGAGCCGGCGACCGGTCCGATCCCGGTGCCGTCGCCGGTCGAGACCACGTCGACGAACGCGCCGTACACCGACTCCTTGGCGACGAACCCGAGCATCGGCGGGATGCCGGCCATCGAGGCCGCCGCGAGCACGGTGAAGCCGAAGAGCCAGGGCATCGCGGGGCGCAGCCGCGACAGCTTGCGCAGGTCGCGGGTGTGAGCCGAGTGGTCGACGATGCCAACGACCATGAAGAGCGCCGCTTTGAACAGGGCGTGGGCGACGACCATCGCGACGCCGGCGAGCGCGGCTGCACGGGTGCCGAGCCCGACCACGGCGACGAGGAAGCCGAGCTGGCTCACCGTCCCGTACGCGAGGAGCAGCTTGACGTCGTGCTGCCCGAGCGCGCGCAGGCCACCGACGATCATCGTCAGCACGCCGAGCACGAGCAGCGTCGGCCGCCACAGGGCGGCGTCGGCGAACGCGGGGGCCATCACGGCGACGAGGAAGACGCCGGCCTTCACCATCGCGGCCGCGTGCAGGTAGGCGCTCACCGGCGTCGGAGCGGCCATCGCGCCGGGGAGCCAGAAGTGGAACGGCACCAGCGCCGACTTGCTGAGCGCGCCGATCAGCACGAGGGCGATCGCGGTGGCGGTCGCGGCGCCGGTCGGGGAGAGCGCCATGATCGCGTCGATGCGGTATGACCCTGCGTCTTGCCCGAGCATGATGAGGCCGACCAGCATCGCGAGGCCGCCGAAGGTCGTCACGATCAGCGCCGTCATCGCCGCGCGACGGTTGGCGACACGCTCGGGGTTGTGGCCGACGAGGATGTAGGAGAAGACGGTAGTGAGCTCCCAGAACACGTACAGGAGCAGCGCGTCCCGAGACAGCACGAGGCCGAGCATGGAGCCGGCGAACGCCGTGAATGCGCCGGAGAAGCGCCAGAGCGCGGGATCGTACGAGCGGAAGTACCAGGTGCAGTAGAAGAGGACCAGCGCGCCGACGCCCGTGACGAGCAGGGCCAGGGTCCAGCTCAGCGTGTCGAGCCGAAGCCCGATCTCGAGGCCGATCGTGGGCACCCACTCGTACGTCTCGGTGAGCGTGCGCGCGTCGGGGCCGGTGACCTCAGGCCCCTGCAGAAGGAGCCAGACGAAACTTGCGCCGGGGACCAGAGCGAGGAGGAGGAAGGCGTGCCGGTCGAACGTACGGACGAGCGCAGGAGCGGCTGCTGCGGCGACCAGGTGGGCGAGCAGGAGGAAGAGCATCAGGTCGAGATCAGCTCGCCGAGCTCTTCTTCACGACACGGTTGTAGATCATCAGGGTGAGGACGGCGCCGATGATCGAGCCGATCCACCCCGCCGGGCCGAAGCCCTTGTCACGATCCCAGAAGGGGAGGAGGCCGAGGATCACGCCGAAGACCACCGAGCCGACGACGCCGAGAACGAGTGTCTGCACGAGGGACATCGCGTCTTTGCCGGGGACGATCGCGCGGGCGATGAACCCCGCGACCAGGCCGATCACCAGGAACCCGATGATGCTGAGGATGAATCCCATCCGACCCGCCTCCTTCGCCTCAGGGGCATTCTAAAGGTTGGGGGTGGGTGTCGGCCCGCCCGCCTCCGAGCGGCACCGCCTGTCGTGACACTTTTCACCCGGTCCGGTCCCAGGCTCACAGGCCGGTCACAGGATCTCCTCAGGCGGGTTCAAGCAGGATCGGCGATGGTTGAACCTGATGACCTCACCGCGTACTTCCGACCGGCTGCTCGTCGTCGACGACGACGCGAGCATCCTCGACCTGCTTGCCTCCAGCCTGCGCTTCGCCGGGTTCGAGGTGGTGACGGCCACCGACGGGCGTACGGCCCTCGAGATGGCGACCACGGACCCGACCCTCGACCTGATCGTGCTGGACGTGATGATGCCCGGGCTCGACGGCTTCGAGGTGGTGACGCGGCTGCGCCGCGAGCACCGCGACATCCCCGTCATCTTCCTCACCGCCCGGGATGCCCCGGCGGACCGCGTCAACGGGCTCACCGCCGGCGGCGACGACTACCTGGTGAAGCCGTTCAGCCTCGACGAGCTCGTCGCACGCGTCCACGCCGTGCTGCGGCGAACACGCCGCACCCGCGAGGAGACCGTGCTGCGGTTCGCCGACCTGGAGATGGACACCGACAGCCACGAGGTCCGCAAGGACGGCGAGGTCGTCGACCTCTCGCCGACGGAGTTCAAGCTGCTGCGCTACTTCCTGCTCAACAGCGGCCGCGTCCTGAGCAAGCAGCAGATCCTCGACCACGTCTGGAACTACGACTTCGGCGGGGACGGCAACGTCGTCGAGACCTACGTCTCGTACCTGCGCCGCAAGATCGACACCACCGAGCCGCGGCTGCTGCACACCGTGCGCGGCGTCGGGTACGTGCTGCGTCGGCCCCGATGAAGCGTCGCTCCGCCCTGGTCACAAGGTGGCGCGCCGTCCCGCTGCGCGTCCAGCTGGCTGCGCTCGCCGTCGCGATGGTGACGCTCGCGCTGGTGTTGAGCGCCGTCGCCACCCATGTCGTCCTGGAGCGTTCGCTCGTCGACCGCGCGGACACCGAGCTCGTGACGCAAGGGCGCGGCTTCGCCGATCGTCCGCCGCCGCGGCGGATCATCGAGGACGGTGCGGCGCTGCCGTCGCGCTTCTTCGTCCAGCGCTTCGCGTCCGACGGGACCTCGTTCGACCCCCAGGTGGACCCGCGCCTCGAGAGGGATGACTACCCCGACCTTCCGGACCCGGCGACCGACGACATCACGTACAACGAGCCCTTCACGATCTCCGCAGCGGACGGCAGCCCGCCGTGGCGCGTGGTCTTCTTCGAGGGCTCGGACGGGGGTACGGTCGCCGTCGCGGTCGACCTCACGGACGTGACCGAGACACTCGAGCGGCTGCGCTGGATCGAGCTGGCGATCGCCGTCACCGTCCTCGTCGCGGTGGCCGCGATCAGCTCGTGGCTCGTCGCGCGCAGCCTGCGCCCCCTCATACGGGTGGAGCGGACCGCGGAGGCGATCGCCGGGGGCGACCTCGGCGCGCGGGTTCCGATGGATGCCGACCCGAGGACCGAGGTGGGTGCGCTCGCGTCGTCGCTCAACACGATGCTCGGCCACATCGAGAAGGCGGTCGACGACCGCGAGCGCGAGGCCGTACGGGCAGGTGAGGAGGCGCGCAGGGCGGAGGAGTCCGAGCGCCGGATGCGTCGCTTCGTCGCCGATGCGAGCCACGAGCTGCGGACGCCGCTGACGTCGATCCGGGGGTTCGCCGAGCTGTACGCCCAGGGGGCGGCGACCGACGAGGCGACCACGGACCGGTTCATGGCGCGCATCCGTCAGGAGGCCGATCGCATGGGCATCCTCGTAGAGGACCTGCTGCTGCTCGCCCGCCTCGACCAGGAGCGCCCGCTCCGCCGTGACCCTGTCGACCTGCGGACCCTGGTGCGTGACGCGGTCGTCGATGCGCGCGCCACGCAGCCGGATCGGCCTGTCGCCGAGCCCGCCGCCGGCCCGCCGGTCATCGTCGAGGGCGACGAGGCGCGCCTGCGGCAGGTGATCGCGAACCTCGTCGGCAACGCGCTGGTGCACACGCCGCCCGAGGCGGAGCTGCGCGTCGATGTTCGTGCGGAAGGAGACGAGGGCGTCCTGATCGTCTCCGATGACGGGCCCGGGCTCGACGAGGAGTCGGCCGCGCACGCGTTCGAGCGCTTCTACCGCGCGGACGAGGCCCGTAGTCGGCAGGACGGAGGCTCGGGGCTGGGCCTCGCGATCGTCTCGGCCCTGGTGGCGGGCCACGGCGGTCGGGTCTCTCTCGACACCGCCCCTGGGGAGGGCGCGACGTTCACCGTACGGATCCCGCTGGCACGGTGAGCGCTGGCTTCCCCTCAGTCGATGAGCGCCGTGGCCTCGACCTCCACGAGCACGTCCGGCTCGAACAGGGACTCGACGCCGATCAGCGAAGCAGGCGGCATCGGCAGCCGGAGGCCTGTCTTGGCGGCGGCGGCTTCGAGGCCGGCCATGAGGTCGTTGATCTTCTCGGGGGCCCACTGGGCCACGTAGAAGGTCAACCGCAGCACATCGTTTGGTGGTACGGGGTGGGTTGCATCACGCCAAGCGCAACGGCGTCATCGAACGCAGGATCGTCAGCACGCGGCAGGTAGCCGTCGAGTACGCGATCACCGCTCGGCACGACGCTGCGCCCCCTGTCGACGTGCTGCTCGCCTGGGCCGCCGAGCACATGCCCGCCATCGAACGTGCGCGCGACGCCCTCGACGGCGCGGGGCAGGGTCTCGATACGCCCCTCGCCTAGCGGGGGTCTCGACAGGCTCGACCGGCGGGTGGGTCTCGACAGGCTCGACCGGCGGGTGGCTCACAGGGATCTCCCAGGCTCGACCAAGGGGATCGTGAACTTTCGACGGCAACGTCGAAGACATGAACGAGACATCTCCCGTGATCGACGTGGTCGTCCCGGTGCTGAACGAGGCGCACATCCTTGAACGCAGCGTCCAGCGACTGCGCACGTACCTCGACCTCGAGGTCCCGTTCGCGTGCCGCGTCGTGATCGCCGACAACGGCAGCACTGATGGTACGGCGGAGGTCGCGGAGCGGCTCGCGGCGACGCTGAGCGACGTGAGGCTGGTCCGCGTCCCCGAACGGGGTCGCGGACGGGCGCTCTCGACCGTCTGGTCGCGCAGCGACGCCACCGTCGTCGCCTACATGGACGTCGACCTCTCGACCGACCTCGGCGCCCTCATGCCCCTGGTCGCCCCGCTGCTGTCCGGTCACTCGGACGTGGCGATCGGCACGCGGCTGCGGCGTGACTCCCGGGTCGTACGAGGCGTCAAGCGCGAGATCCTCTCCCGGGGCTACAACGCCCTCCTCCGTGTCGTCCTCGGCGCGCGGTTCAGCGACGCGCAGTGCGGCTTCAAGGCGGTGCGCACCGACGTGGCGAAGGCCCTGCTGCCGTACGTCGAGGACACCGGCTGGTTCTTCGACACCGAGCTGCTGGTCCTCGCCGAGCGCGCGGGCCTGCGGATCGCCGAGGTTCCTGTCGACTGGGTCGACGATCCGGACAGCCGGGTCGCGATCGCGTCGACCGTCCGCGACGACCTGTGGGGGATCGCGCACATGGCCCGCGGTCTGACGACGGGTCGCCTCGATCTCGAGCCCGTACGGCACCGCTTCGGGCGGCCTCCTGTCCGCACACCGGTCGGCATCCGGATGATCCGCTTCGGCATGGTCGGCGTCGTCAGCACGATCGCGTACGCCCTGCTGTTCCTCCTCGCGCGTCAGATCGCCCCCGCCCAGGTCGCGAACCTCTTCGCGCTGGTGACGACGGCGATCGGCAACACCGCCATGAACCGGCGCTTCACCTACCAGGTGACCGGGACGAAGCGGCTTGCTCGCCATCACGTCCAGGGCCTGGTCGCGTTCGCCTGCGGATGGGCGCTGACGGCGTCGGCGCTCGCGCTGACCGCGGGCCTCGGCCACACCCCACTGATGGAGGTCGGCGTCCTCACGGTGGCCAACGTGCTCGCGACGATCGTGCGGTTCGTGCTGCTCGATCGCTGGGTGTTTCGCACCGCGACCGAGGTGCCCCGTACCCGCGACCTCGACGTGCGGCTGTCCGCCCGCGAGGTCGCCCCGAACCCTTCCGCCACGGCGGACGAGAGGAGTGCCGCATGAGCACCGCCGTACAGGAACGTGCTGTTCACGAGCGTGACGCCGTAGAGGTCCGGCGAGGCTGGTGGACGCGGGAGCACGCCCTGCTGATCGCCCTGCTGGCTGCGACCGCGGTCGCGTACTGCTGGAACCTGACCGTCAACGGCTACGCCAACGAGTACTACTCGATGGCCGTGCAGGCCGGGGCGCAGGACTGGAAGGCCTGGTTCTTCGGCGCGCTGGACGCCGCGAACGGCATCACCGTCGACAAGACCCCGGCGTCGCTGTGGCTGATGGGCCTGTCGGCGCGGGTGTTCGGGTTCAGCTCGTTCAGCATGCTGCTCCCGCAGGCGCTGCTTGGGGTCGCGAGCGTCGGCGTCCTGTACGCAGCGGTGCGCCGCTGGTTCGGGTCGTCGGCGGCGTTGATCGCCGGCGCCGTGCTGGCGACGACGCCGGTGGCCGCGCTGATGTTCCGGTTCAACAACCCCGATGCGCTGCTGGTCTTCCTGATGGTGGCGGCCGCGTGGGCCGTGACCCGGGCGATCGACGCCAAGAAGGCGCTGCGATGGCTGGTGCTCGCGGGTCTGCTCATCGGGTTCGCATTCCTCGCCAAGATGCTGCAGGCGTTCCTCGTCCTGCCGGCGCTCGCGCTGGCGTACGGGGTCGCCGGGTCGGCACGCCTGCGGACGCGCCTGCTACACCTCCTCGCCGCAGCCGGCGCGGTCGTCGTCGGCGCGGGATGGTGGGTGCTCATCGCCGAGCTGTGGCCGGCGTCCGCGCGCCCGTACATCGGTGGCTCGACGAGCAACAGCATCCTCGAGCTCGCGCTCGGCTACAACGGCCTCGGTCGCCTCAACGGCGAGGAGGTCGGGTCCGTCGGTGGCGGCGGGCAGGGCGGCGGCATGTGGGGGACGCCCGGCCTCGGACGGCTCTTCAGCTCCGAGATGCAGACGCAGGCGAGCTGGCTCCTGCCGGCCGCCCTGGTCGCACTTGTCGCGCTCGCCGCATTGTCCTGGCGGCTTGCCCGTACGGATCGGATGCGTGCGTTCGCGATCATCTGGGGTGGCTGGCTGCTGGTCACCGGCCTGACGTTCAGCCTGATGCAGGGCATCATCCACAGCTACTACACGGTGGCGCTCGCGCCCGCGATCGCCGCGCTGGTCGGCGTCGGTGTGGTGGTCCTGTGGCGACGCCGTACGGAGCTGGTGCCGCGGGCCGTGCTCGCGGGGACGGTCGTCCTCACCGGCCTCTGGAATTGGCGGCTGCTCGCCGAGACCCCGACGTTCGTGCCCTGGTTGCGCTGGGTGGTCGTGTTCGCGGCCGTCGCGGCTGGTGTGCTCCTGCTCGTCGGGCCGGAGCTTCCGAACCTGGGCGACGGGGCTCGCTACCTCGCCGTGATCGCTGCGACCCTCATCGGCGTCGCCTCGCTCGCGGCGCCCGCCGCCTCGGCCGCGGCGACCATCGGCTCGGCGCACACCGGGTCGATCGTGTCCGCCGGACCTGCGACGGGCGGTGGCCCCGGCGGGGGCGCGGGGACCAGCTTCCTCGGCGGCGGCGGGACCGCAGGCGTCAGCGAGGAGCTGGTGAGCCTGCTCCAGAACAGCGACTCCCGCTGGGCCGCGGCCACGCAGACCGCCAACGGTGCCGCACCCTTGCAGCTCGCCTCGGGCGAACCCGTCCTTGCGATCGGCGGTTTCAACGGCACGGACGCGTTCCCGTCGCTCGAGCAGTTCCAGGAGTGGGTCGCCGACGGCGAGATCGGCTTCTACATCCCCGCGACCGGGCACGGCGGTGGCCGCAACTCCAAGATCGAGACCTGGGTGACAGAGAACTTCACCCCTCAGACCGTGGGCGGGACGACCGTCTACGACCTCGCCGGTCACAGCTGACCGACGCGGACCAACGATGAAAGAAGGAGAACAGATGAACGAGCAGAACCCTCGTACGCCTCAGGGCCCGGAGCCGACGGAGACCCCGCCGGTGCAGGACCCGACGACGCAGATGCCGACAACGGAGGCGCCGACGGCGGCGTCGGCCGCTCCGCAGGCCCCGACGACTGCCGGCGCGACGCCGTCGCGCGGGTGGAAGTCGCTCGACAACCGCACGCGGTTCGGTGCGATCGCCGCCGGCGTCGCCCTGTGCGGGTTCGGGTTCCTGGGTGGCATCGCGATCGGCACCGCCTCGGCCGACGACGGCGGTGCGGACGGCGGCCCCGGCAACGCGCCGGGCATGGGCCAGTTCCCCGGAGGCCAGGACGGTCAGGACGGTCAGGGCGGTCAGGGCGGACCTGGTGGCCAGCAGGGCCAGGGTGACGGGCAGTTCCCGGGCGGTCCGGGTGGTCACGGCGGCCAGGGCGGCATGCCCGACGGCCAGGGCGGCAGGTCGCTCCCGGACGCGCCGTACGGGGACGGCTCGGGCGGACCGTCAGCGGACGGAACCGACAGCGCGTCGTCTGCGGGCGACGCGGCGTCGACCGTCTGACGTCGTGCGGCGGACGAACCGCCCTACCTCGCGCGTCGCCTCGCGCGCCTCGGGCACGAGGTCGACTGCGACCTGGAAGACGTGAACCTGCTTCTCCCAGATCTGCAGCTCGACCTCGACGTCCGAGCGTGCGAGGCGGATCGCCATCAGCTCGGCGTCGGGGAGGACGAGCTCGTCCGACCCCACCTGGATGAGGGTGGGCGGCAGTCCGTGCAGGTCGGCGTCGACGAGCGACGACGCTGGCTGCAAGAGGTCGGACAGCAGCTCGTTCTCGACGAGGTCGACGAGCCGGAGGAACCCGCGCCACGCCGACCTCGGGAACAACGCGCACGACGGGCGGCCAGGCTGGTCGAGCTTGCGATCGGGATCGAAGTCGGTCAGCGGGGACATGGCGACCAGGCCCGCGGGAGCCTCCAGGTCGGCGTCGAGGATCGCGAGCGTGACGGCGAACGCGAGGTAGCCGCCGGCCGAGTCGCCGGCGACGACGATGTGCTCGGGCGGATAGCCCTGGTCGAGCAGCCACCGGTAGCCCGAGAGCCCGTCTTCGACGGCCCGGCTCACCGGGTGCTTCGGCATCATGCGATAGCCGACGTTGAGGACCGTGCAGCCGCTGGTCGCCGACAGTCGTGCGGCGAGACCGCGGTGCGTGTTGAGCCCGCCGACGAGGAAGGCGCCGCCGTGCAGATAGAGCACTGCGTGGGTGTCGGCGTGCTCGGGAGATGCGGCGCGGATCACCTCGGCATCGCACTGCGGGAGCCGGATGTCCTCCACCGTCGCGTTGCGCGGCGCCGGCAGCAGTCCCGCCACGCTCTCGAGGAGCCCGGTCGGCCACGGGGCGCCGGGTGCGTACGACCAGACGGAGAGCGCCGGCTTCACGGTCACCCGCAGCGCGGTGGACAGCAGTGCCGCGCGCTTGCTGTGGCGAGGCTTGTCCACCACCCGCAGGTTGTCGCCGGCGAGCGAGACGACCTCCGGACCACGGGGGTCCATCGTGCGACTCATCATGTGTCCTTCCCGGGCGACGCGGAGCACGACCCGAGCGCGTGTGGTCCGCGTCACATCATTGTGAACGGATGTTACCTGCCCGTTCGCGCGCAAACCGGTCGAAGACCGTGATCGGTGCCATCCTGAGGCCATGGTGACCTCCGAGAGTGGTGGCACGGGACTCCCGCAGAGCGGCCCAGGGCACCGGGGAAACGCGGCGGACAAGTGGAAGTCGTACGGCAAGCGCATGCTGCACAACGTCCTCGTGCTGCTGGCCGTCGCGGTGGTCGTGGTGATCGTCGGATACGCGCTGGCGGCGTTCGTGCCCCGCTGGTGGGCGCAGTGGATCGGGCGCCGTGTCGACGGCAGCCTGACGGCCGGGACGGTGTGGGGGCTGTTCCTCGGCGTGGTGTTCACCTTCGTCCCCCTTCTCCTTGCCTGGCAGGCGATCGCGCGGCACTGGGTGAAGGGTTTCTGGAAGGTCGTCGTCGTCGCGGTCGCCGTGATTCTCGCGCTGCCCAACCTGATGACGCTGTCGATCGTCGTGGGGACGAGCAACGGAGCACACGCCGGCGAGCGCATCCTCGACGTCGACGGCCCGGGCTTCCGCGCGGCTTCGCTCTGGGGCGCGATCATCGGCGCACTGCTCGTCGTGGGCCTGGTCTGGCTGAGCGGGGCCAACCGTGCACGCGGTCGACGGGCCCGCGATCTCAAGACCGAGATCGACAATCGCGACCAGGCCGAGCGCGACCGCGCGGACGGCACCTGACAGTCGGTCAGCCGCGCACCCTCGCGACGATCTCCTGAGCGACCAGGTCGGGGCACTCCTCGGGAAGCCAGTGGGACGCCTCCTGGACCGGGACGAAGCGGTACTCTGCCTGGACGTGCTCACCGCACCGCCGGGCGCCGGCCGCGCCGAGCGCCCAGTCGGCGCCGCCCCAGATGTAGGTCGTCGGCACCGTCACCGAGGGTGTCGCGTCGAGGTCGCGGCCCATCGCCCTATACCACGACAGTGCCGCCGTCAGCGCGCCCGGCTCCTGCATCGCGGCGACGTACGAGGCTGCCCTGTCGTCGGGCACCATCCCGCCGTACATTGCGGTGATCCGCCGCGCGTCGTCTGCCAGCAGCACTTCCTCGGCTTTGCCGGGCGTGCGCATGAGGCCGATGTACGCGGCGCGCTGCTGCTGGTCCTCGTCGTGCACCAGGGCCCACCCGTACGCGGCGAGGTGCGGGACGGACAAGGCGACCAGGCTGCGCACGCGCTCCGGATGGTGCGCCGTCAGCGCCCACGCCACTGCGGCACCCCAGTCGTGACCGACCACGTGAGCGGAGTCGTACCCGAGGGCGTCCATCAGCCCGAGCACGTCTCCGACGAGGCGCGGCACCGCGTACGAATCCACGCCGTCAGGGCGGGCGCCGGGCGAGTAACCGCGCTGGTCGGGGGCGATCACCCGCAACCCGGCGTTCGCAAGGACAGGCGCGACGTCCAGCCACGACTCCGACGTCTGCGGGAAGCCGTGCAGCAGCAGCACGGGCTCGCCGTCGGCGGGCCCGTCGAAGCCGACGTCGAAGACCAGACTGCCCGCCTCGACCGCGCGCCGCTCCGGCCAGCCCGCGCTCATCGGTCGAGGACGACCGACGCCTCGTCGGTCAGGGGGAGGAAGGCGAAGGACTCCTGCAGATAGAGCGTGACCGTCTCGTCGTCGTGGTGGAGGTAGCCGATCGACGTGTCCTGCCCGAGATGGAGGTCGTAGTCGCCTCCGCGCGTCGACAGCAGCACGGCGCCCGAGATCGCGGGTGCCCACACGATGTTGTCGTGGAGCAGCCGTGAAAGCTGCTCGTGGATGGGGTAGCCGTGGTCGGTGGTCTCATTGACCTGCGTGTAGGCGTCGGCGCTGAGCAGGAGCGCGTACGGACCCTCTACGCCGGCGAGCCGCAGCTGGCTCAGCGCCCGGGCGACGACATCGGGGTAGTCGACGGCGTCGGCCGGGAGCGCGAGACGGGGGTTGCTCGACGACTCCGTGATCCCGCGGATTCCGACTGCGCTGAGCCCGTGGAACACCGCGCCGTCCTCGGCGAAGGCGAGAGCGCGGGCCGCGTCCTTGACCGGTTGCCAGTCGGAGTCGTTGGAGCCGCGTTCGACGTCGTCGACGTCCTCACGGCTCAGGTCGAACGTGACCCGCAGCTCGGCGACCGGCGCCACCTCGCGGCGGCGCACCTCCACGCCGTTCGGGTCGGTGCCGGGGGCGCTGCGGTGGCCGGTGGAGAGACCGGCGAGCTGGACGCCCTCGGGGTCGTGGACGTCGATGACCCGGCGCCCGGCGAGGTTGCGCCGGAAGGTGCGGCTCGCCTCCTCCTCGATCTGCGCCCAGGCGGCAGCAGAGATCGGTGCGAGCGAGCGGTGCAGGTTGTTCATCGGTCGTACTCTCCTCTGAGGCTGCCGACGCTCAGCGAGCCGTCGGTGGTGGGGTGGGTGGTCTCGACAGGCTCGACCGACGGCTGGGGCTCGACCGGCGGGCGTGTGGTCTCGACAGGCTCGACCGACGGAAGGTCGCCGAGCATCTCCAGCGTGGCCGACGACGGGACAAAGAAGAGGCACCCGCTCGTCGCGGTCGAGAAGTCGAGGATCCGGTCGTAGTTGCCGGGCGGGTCGCCGACAAACATGTTCTGGAGCATCAGCTCGGTGGTCTCGGGACTCTTGGCGTAGCCGATGAAGTACGTACCGACCTCGCCCGCGGTATAGCTCCCGAACGCCATGTTGAACCGAACGATGTCGAGCTCGCTGCCGTCGTCGTCGGTGACCGTGTTGAGCGTGACGTGCGAGTTGGACGGCATCACGGCGTCGTCGAGCTCTACGTCGTCGGCCTTCGTACGACCGATGATCCGCTCCTGCTCCTCTGTCGACAGCCGTTCCCATGCGGAGAGGTCGTGGGAGTAGCGCTGCGTGATCACGTAGCTGCCGCCGAGGAAGTCGGGCTCGTCGTCGATGTACGCGGCCTCGCCGAGCTCGTCGCCGACGGGGTTCTCCGTACCGTCGACGAACCCGAGCAGGTCGCGGGCGTCGAAGTAGCGGAAGCCCGGGGTGTCGTCGACGACCCGTACGGAGTCGCCGAGGCGCGCGAGGATCAGACGCTCCAGCTCGAAGCACATGTCGTGGCGGGACGCGCGGATGTGGAACAGCAGGTCGCCCGCGGTGCTCGGGGCATCGTGGCGGTAGCCGTCGATCGGCACGAACGGATGGAGATGGGCCGGCCGGTCAGGTGCGCCGAAGCGGTCCCATGCGTCGGAGCCGATGCCGATGACACAGGTCAGGCCGGCATGGAGGCTGCGGAATCCGACCGAGCGCACGAGCGCGTCGACGTCGGCGATCGTCGTCCGTGCTGCGTCGGCGGCGGTCGGCCCGTCCTCGATGGTGACCACGAGGAAGACGGCGTGCTCGGTCAGCGGTGAGGTGACGGCCTGCGGCTCGGGAAATCGGGAGACGCTGGTCACGGAACCCCCTCTCGATCGGTGGTGAGCCCACACTACGACCTGCGATGGGCATGCACTGGCGACGTAGACTTGGGGTACTCCTAGGAGGTGGCGGATGAGCAGCAGAGCGCTCGTGACCCTCGATGCCGTCGAAACCAAGGCGCTGCTCGGCACGGCGCGCGTCGGCCACCTCGCCTACCAGTCCCACCGAGGGCTCGACGTCACGCCGGTCAATTATCGGCTCTGCGGAGACACCATCTACATCCGGACGGTGGCAGACGGCACGCTTGCCGCGCTTGCCCCCGGGCCGGCGGCAGTCGCGTTCCTGGTGACCTACCTCGACCGCCTGTCGCAGACCGGTTGGAGCGTGAAGGTCCGCGGCAAGATCAGTGCCGTCGACGAGACGGTCGAGATCCCGGACGTCGACCCTGAGCCGTGGACCGGTCTGCCGGGCACGATGCTGCTCGCCCTGACGATCGACGAGATGACCGGCCGCCGCGTCGGCTGACGCCCCATCTCGCGGGGCCCGCTCACCGTACGAGGGTGATCGACAGCGTCCCGGCGCCGACGGCGAGCGGGGCGAGCACGAGTCCCTGCCCGACGACCTGCCGCCACCCGGGCTGGTCGGTCGGGTCGCCGTGCCGGCGGACCTGGCGCCACCACAGCAGCGTCGCGAGCGAGCCCCACGGCGTGATCAGCGGGCCCGCGTTCACCGCGACGAGCAGCACGGCGGTGCGTACGGCGTTGCCGAGCACGACAGGGCTGAGGGCGAGGAAAGCGGGCAGGTTGTTGATGCCGTTGGCCGACACCGCTCCCGCCACGGCGAGCTGCGCGAGGTCGACAGGGCCGGAGCCCGTCCCGGCGATGCGGCTCGCGAGGTCGGCGAGGCCGTGCTCATGGGCACCGGCGACCACGACGAAGAGACCAGCGACCGTGATCAGCATCGGCCACGGCACGAGGTCGGCGACCGGGACCACCAGGCTGCGTCGTCGGACGAGGACGGCAGCACCCAGGGCGAGCGTCCCTGCGGTCGCGACGAGCGCGTAGTCCTGGCCCGCGACGAACCCGGCGACCATGACCGTCGTGACGGCGGCGGCGATCCGGACGAGCACCGGGTCGTCCGGCCGCGGGCCCGGCGCCGAGACAAAGCGGCCGCTGATGCCCCGGCGGTGGAGGAGGGACAGGACGAGGAGCGTGGTCGCGAGGACGACGACGGCGGGCAGCGCCATCACGGCGACATAGCGTGTGCCGTGCCGTGCGAGGTCCGGGGCCGCGAGCAGGTTGGTGAGGTTCGAGACGGGCAGCAGGAGTGATGCCGTGTTGGACAATGCCAGCACGGTCATGGCGAGGGGGAGCGCTGTCGAGCCCGTACGCCGGGCCATCGCCAGCACGACCGGGGTCAGCAGCACGGCGGTGGTGTCGAGCGACAGCGCCACCGTGCACAGCGTCGCGAGGGTGGCGACGGCCAACCAGAGCAGGAAGCGGCGTCCGGTGGCAGCCCGGACCGCAACCCCGGCGGCGGCGTCGAAGAGTCCGCAGACGGCGCAGAGCTCGGAGTACGCGGTGATCGCGACGACGAAAACGAGTATGGGGCCGGTGCGCCGGGCGAGCTCCAGGGCGTCCCCGAGAGGCAGCCACCCGGTCGCGAGGACAAGCGTCGCCGCCGCGATCACGAGGAGGTGCCGGGCCTTCACCGGGAAAGGATAGTGACGCCGATCGAACGTGAGGGCCGCCTCATGTCTCATACGGGGCGGTGTGACAATCTTGTCGGGTGCCTGCTCCGAGCGTCTCGTACTCCATCACCATCCGGCTCGAGGTCCCCGCGGGGGGCTCGGCCGTCAGCGATCTGACCACTGTGGTGGAGAAGGCCGGGGGAGTCGTCACGGCCCTCGATGTGACGGGATCGCACACCGAGCTGCTCGGCATCGACCTCACCGTGGCGACGTCGGACACCGACCACGCGGACCGGATCGTCGTCGCCCTCAAGGCCATCGGCGACGCGGACGTCAAGAAGGTCTCGGACCGGACGTTCCTCATGCATCTCGGCGGTGTCATCGAGGTCGCCACGAAGCACCCGCTGCGTACGCGTGACGACCTGTCCATGATCTACACACCCGGCGTGGCCCGAATCAGCGAGGCGATCGCTCGTGACAAGGAGGACGCGCGCCGTCTGACGGTCAAGCGCAACGCCGTCGCGGTCGTCACCGACGGGTCTGCCGTCCTGGGCCTCGGCGACATCGGCCCGCACGCGGCGCTGCCCGTCATGGAGGGCAAGGCGGCGCTGTTCAAAACGTTCGCCGACATCGACGCATGGCCGCTATGCCTGGACACCCACGACGTGGACTCGATCGTCGAGACCGTCGCTGCGATCTCGCCCGGCTTCGCGGGCATCAACCTCGAGGACATCGCGGCGCCGAAGTGCTTCGAGATCGAGGACCGCCTTCGAGCCCGCCTCGACATCCCGGTCTTCCACGACGACCAGCACGGCACCGCAATTGTCGCCCTCGCCGCCCTGCGCAACGCGCTGCGCGTCGTCGACAAGGACCTCGCGCAGGTCCGCATCGTCATGTCCGGCGCGGGCGCCGCGGGCACTGCGATCCTCAAGCTCATCCTCGAGGCGGGTGCCACCGACGTCGTCGTGTGCGACATCGACGGCGTCGTGCACACCGGCCGGCCGGGGCTCGGCGGGCAGCTGAGCTGGATCGGCGAGCACACCAACCCGCGCAGCGTCACGGGCGCCCTGTGCGACGTGATCGGGGGTGCCGACGTGTTCATCGGCGTCTCGGCGCCCAACGTCCTGTCCGTCCACGACGTCGAGTCGATGGCCGACGGTTCCATCGTCTTCGCGCTGGCCAACCCGACGCCGGAGATCGACCCTGCCCTGGCGCGAGCGCACGCCGCCGTCGTGGCGACGGGGCGGTCGGACTACCCGAACCAGATCAACAACGTTCTCGCGTTCCCGGGGGTGTTCCGCGGGCTGCTCGATGCGCAAAGCCACGGCATCGGGACGGACGTGCTGCTCGCGGCGTCGCGCGCGATCTCGGAGACGGTCTCGGACGACGAGCTGAACGCCAACTACATCATCCCGAGCGTGTTCCACCCCGAGGTCCACGTCCGGGTCGCCGAGGCCGTCCGCGCGGCGGCGTCGGCCGCTGAGCACTGACGGCCGTTCATTCGTGCTGCGAGACGCCCCGGCAGAGCAAGCCCGACCATCAGCCTCCCGCCGACCACGCCGGTGTCTGCGGGAGATCGTTGAAACGTCGGTGTCGTGCGCTCGCGGTGTGAGAGCCGCGTCGTTCTCGGCCAGTGGTTCCGATGCTGCTCCAGCCAGGTTGGGTCTGCGACGAGGGCCTGTCGTTCGTTGACGAGCCGTGCCGAAATGGCTAGCGGCTTTCCCTGGGAAAAACCCGTGGCGTGATCGTGCTCGGCGAGCAGGGTTCGGGGACGTCGTGGAAAGAACCGAAGCCGGGATCGTTGGTGCCCCGACGCAAACGTCTCGCGCTCGGGCACCGTCATCGAGTCGGTGCACGGAACGAGCCGACGGTAGTGCTCGACGTGCTGTCGCCGCGGCCAAGCGTCCACGTCGTCCCAACCCTGCAGACCTGGCCGGGAACTGGTCGTCGAGGCCACGGGATTCGCCACCAGTGGTCTCGCCGCGGTTGCCTATGAGCGGGTATGGCCGCCTCTCCAACCAACTTCCCGGGACTTCAAGAGCGATCGTTGCGGGAGGCAGGCAGTGCACGGCACGGTAGACCGATGACGAGTTTCAACGGCAACCCGGCCGGACGAGACACCACGACGCGCGGACTGATTTCCGTGCGGGTATCCCGCTGGCTGATGGCCGCAGGGCCGCTCCTGACCGCCCTCGCTTTTCTGCTCCTGTCGCGGCTCCCTAGCGTGCCTTCCGAGGCGGCCGCGATGACTGCGTGGGTCGAGCGCGGGAACTCGCTGCTGTCGTGGAGCGGCGAGCTGCTGTTCTTCGCGGTCATCTGCTGGGGAGCCGGTGCGCGCGGCCTCTTCGCCGCACTCAACGCCGGACCGTCGGTGCGGACCAACGTCGGAGTGACCGCTCTCGCGACCGCCTTCGTCGCTCTCGTCGTCCTCCTGCTCACGGTCGGGCGGCTGGTCTATCCGGTGTTTGAGATTCAGCTGTCGGTCGAGGTCTTAGCCCTGGTCGTCAGCTCGATGTACGGCGCCCTGCACCTCGCGTTCCTCGGTTTCGCCGTTGCTGCGGTCGCGCTCGGCTGGTCAACACGCGCGGGACTCGTCGGGCGAGCGGTCGGCATCGTCGCTGCGGTCGCGTTCGTCGTCGGTTCCTTCCCCTGGCTGACACCGAGCTGGTGGAGCTCTTTGGTCGCAGTACTGATCGCCGCGTGGGGCGTGTTCCTTGCCCTTGCGACTGAAACCCGCACCGAGAATCCCAACAGCGCAAGGGAGGGGATGAGTGCCCCCGTCTAGCCGATCAGCGCCGGACGGCCTCCGGGGACGAGCGCCGAGCACCGATCGTCAGCGCTCGGCGGCGACGTCAGCGCAGGGCCAGTCCGGGCTCGTGCGGAAGCGCAGGCCACGCCGAGCCGTCGACGATCGCCTCGTCGATCCGCGCCGCCACGTCGTCGGGCCACGGGACCGTACGGCGCTCCGCGAGGCTGACGTGACCCTCGACGAACTCGAACGTGTTCGCGAGCGCCCCCGTCGTGGCGTTGAAGAGCATCTGCATCCCGTGGACGATCTTGGCCGAGCGCGTCAGGAACCGGACGTACACGGCGACGTCCTGACCCACGAGCACCTCGTCGAGGTAGCGGATCCGGTGCTCCATGCTGAAGACGCTCAGCTCGTGCGCCTGGCGATAGGGCTCGTGGATGCCGATCCTCTCGAAGGCCCGGTCCGATGCCCGCGCGTGCAGGTCGAAGTAGTGGCGGATGTTGACGTGTCCGTTGCCGTCCTCGTACTCCGGAGGGACGGTGAGGACGAGGTCCGGCTCGGCGCCGGAGAGGTCCTCGAGCCGCAGCGCGCCGCTCACGGGCGCCGAGGGAACCGGGAGAAGTCGGGCGTGCGCTTCTCCTTGTAGGCCTCGCGGCCCTCCTTGGCCTCGTCGTTGCCGTAGAAGAGCAGGTTGGTGTCGTGCGCAAGCTGCTGGAGTCCGGCGTAACCGTCCTCGGAGGCGTGGAAGCTCGCCTTCATGAGGCGCAGCGCGTACGGGGAGAGTGCAAGCATCTCGCGGCACCACTTGACGGTCTCGGTCTCGAGGTCGGCGAGCGGGACGACGGTGTTGACCATGCCCATCTCGAGCGCCTGCTGCGCGTCGTACTGGCGGCAGAGGAACCAGATCTCCTTGGCCTTCTTCATGCCGACGAGCTGCGAGAGCGAGCTCGCGCCGAAGCCGCCGTCGAACGAGCCGACCTTGGGCCCGACCTGGCCGAACCGCGCGTTGTCGGCGGCGATCGTGAGGTCGGCGACCACGTGGAGGACGTGTCCGCCGCCGATGGCCCACCCGGCGACCATTGCGACGATCGGCTTGGGGCAGCGCCGCATCTGCACGTGCAGGTCCGTGACGTGGAAGCGCCCGGTGGCCGTGGCGTCGGTCTTGTAGCCGGAGTCGCCGCGGACGCGCTGGTCGCCGCCGGAGCAGAACGCCTTGTCGCCGGCACCGGTGAGGATGATGACGCCGACCGTCTCGTCCTCGCGAGCCACGTCGAGGGCGTCGGAGATCTCGATGATCGTCTGCGGCCGGAAGGCGTTGTGCACCTCGGGCCGGTTGATCGTGATCTTCGCGATGCCGTCGTCGGTGGTCTCATACCGGATGTCGGTGTAGTCGCCGGACGAGTTCCAGACAGTGGGGGTCGAGTCAGTCATGGGGACATTCTCCACGCCTGCTCGCACGGCCCTGCGTCGTGCCGGGTGAGGAGACGGCATGCATGCCGCTTGACATTAATTCAAGACTCGTACTAAATAAGTGACGTGGCTCACACGACGGTTCTCGGCATCGACTCCTCGACGCAGTCCACCAAGGCCGTGCTCGTCGACGCGGACGACGGCACGGTCCTCGCACAACGCAGTGAGCCGCACCCGGAGGGGACCGCCGTCGACCCGCGTCACTGGCTGAAGGCGTGCGACGACGTGGTCGGAGACTGGCTCGGCAAGGCCGACGCGGTCGCGGTCGCCGGGCAGCAGCACGGCATGGTCGCGCTCGACTCCGAGGCAGAGCCCGTCCACGACGCGCTGCTCTGGAACGACACCCGTTCCGCCGACGCGGCGACGCAGCTCATCGCGGAGATGGGCGGGCCGCAGGCGTGCGCCGATGCCGTGGGCAGCGTGCTCGTCGCGTCGTTCACCGCGACCAAGCTGCGGTGGCTGCGCGACCACCAGCCCGAGGCGGCGGCTCGTACGGCGCGGGTGCTGCTCCCGCACGACTACCTCTCATGGCACCTCGCCGAGCGGCGTACCGAGCCGTTCACCGACCGTGGCGACGCTTCGGGCACCGGGTACTTCGACGCCCGGACGCGCTCGTGGCGCCACGACCTCGCGGCGGCGGCACTCGGCCACGACGTCACCCTGCCCCGCGTCGTCGCCGACGGGGCGGCCGCGTACGAGGACAGGTTCGTGCTCGCCGGGGGCACGGGCGACAACATGGGAGCCGCGCTCGGCCTCCGCCTCGGACCCGGCGACGTCGCGGTATCGATCGGCACCTCTGGTGTGGCCAGCGCCGTGTCAGAGGCGCCGGTCGCCGACGGTAGCGGAGCGGTCACGGGATTCGCCGATGCGACCGGCCGCTACCTCCCGATGGTGACGACGATGAACGCCGCCGGGATCCTCGATCTCCAGGCGCGGCTGCTCGGCGTCGACCACGACGGACTCGCTCGCCTCGCGCTCGCCGCGCTGCCGGGCGCGGGTGGCGTGACGCTCTCTCCGTACTACGGCGGGGAGCGCACGCCTGACCGTCCCCACGCCACCGGCGTGTGGTCGGGGCTGCGTCCGGGCACCACGCGCGAGGACCTCGCCCGTGCCGCGTACGAGGCGCTGCTGTGCTCCCTCGCCGACACGGTCGATCTGCTTCGGAGTCGCGTCGGTGGCGATGGCGGGCGGCTGCTGCTCATCGGAGGCGCCGCCCGCAACCCCGCGGTCCGCGCCCTCGCGCCCGCGATCCTCGGCCGCCCGGTGCACGTGCCGGCCCCGGGCGAGTACGTCGCGCTGGGCGCGGCACGGCAAGCGGCCTGGGTGCTCGGCGGAGGCGCCGCCCCTCCCACCTGGAAGGCCGCGGGCACCGAGGTGCTCGAGGCCGACCCGACGCCGCGCGTGCGCGAGGCGTACGCCGACCTGCGTGACCGAACCGGCGCGTGGAACTGACACGAGAGGCCATCATGACCATTCCCAAGCCCATCCCAGCAGACAGGTTCTCCTTCGGCCTATGGACCGTCGCGTACCCCGGACGCGACCCCTTCGGCGACCCGACGCGCGCGGAGATGGACCCGGTCCACGCGCTCGAGCGGCTCGCCGACCTCGGGGCGTACGGCGTGAACTTCCACGACGACGACCTGATCCCCTTCGGGTCGGACGACGGCACGCGGGCACGCATCGTCGAGCGCTGGAAGAAGGGCCTGGCGGACACCGGTCTCGTCGTCACGACCGCCACGACGAACCTCTTCACCCACCCGGTCTTCAAGGACGGTGGCTTCACCTCCAACGACCGCGACGTCCGCCGGTTCGCCATCCGCAAGGTCATGCGCAACATCGACCTCGCGGCCGAGCTGGGCGCGAAGGTGTACGTGTGCTGGGGCGGCCGTGAGGGGGCGGAGTCGGGGGCGGCCAAGGACGTCGCGGCCGCGCTCGACCGATATCGCGAAGCGTTCAACGTGCTGGGCGAGTTCGTCCACGACCGCGGGTACGACCTGCGGTTCGCGATCGAGCCGAAGCCCAACGAGCCGCGCGGCGACATCCTCCTGCCGACGATCGGCCACGCCCTCGCGTTCATCGAGACCCTCGACCGCTCCGAGAACGTCGGCGTCAACCCGGAGGTCGGGCACGAGGAGATGGCGGGGATGAACGCGGCGCACGGCTACGCCCAGGCGCTGTGGCACGGCAAGCTCTTCCACATCGACCTCAACGGACAGCACGGACCGCGCTACGACCAGGACCTGCGCTTCGGCGCCGGCAATGCCCGCGGAGCGTTCTGGGTCGTCGACGCGCTGGAGGCCGGCGGGTACGACGGGCCGGTGCACTTCGACTTCAAGACCCCTCGTACCGAGGACGAAGACGGTGTGTGGATCGCGGCGGCGGCGTGCATGACCAACTACCTCGTGCTGCGCGACAAGGTCCGGGCGTTCCGCGCCGACCCCGAGGTGCAGGAGGCGCTCGTCGCCGCGCGGCTCCCGGAGCTCGCCGTCCCGACGCTCGACGAGGGCGAGGGCTGGCGCGAGCTGGAGCAGGCCGAGCTCGCCGACCCCGAGGGGCTCGCGGCGCGCGGTGCCGCGTTCGAGCACCTCGACCAGCTCGCGCTCGAGCACCTGTACGGGGTGCGCGGGTGACGCTCGTCGCGATCGAGGACCTCCGCCGCCAGAACACCGCGGCGGTGGTGCGCAGCCTGCGACACGACGGTCCGGCGACGCGGACCGAGCTGGCGCGGCGGACCGGTCTCGCGAAGGCGACCGTCGGCACGATCGTCGGGAGCCTCTCGGACCGTGGCCACGTGCACGAGGCCGACGCGACGCCCGGGGTCCGTGGACGGCCCGGCCGGCCGGTCGTGCTCACGGGCGCGACGGTCGTCGGCCTCGGACTGGAGGTCAACGTCGACTACGTCGCCGCGGTCGCGGTCGATCTCGGCGGTGCGGTCCGGCTCGAGACGACGGTGCCGGTCGAGGGGCGCGACCCGTACGAGGTGCTCGTCGACCTCGCCCGTACGGCCGAGGCGACGCTCGACGCGGGTGGCGGGCGCGTCGTCGGTGCCACGGTCGCCGTCCCGGGACTCGTCGACCAGCGTCGCGGCGTCGTGGCGATGGCGCCGAACCTCCGATGGGAGGAGCGTCCGGTCGCGCGGGAGGTTGGCGAGGCCACCGGGCTCGAGGTCACGGTCGAGAACGACGCGAACTGCGCGGCGCTCGCCGAGGCCCGCCGCGGCGCCACGGTCGGTCTCGGGCAATCGGTCTACATCACCGGCACCGTCGGCATCGGCGCCGGCGTCATCACCGACGGTGCGATCGTCCGCGGCACGTCCGGGTTCGCGGGCGAGGTCGGGCACATCCCGCTGGGCGACCCCTCGGCGCTGTGCGGCTGCGGCAGGCGCGGGTGCTGGGAGGCGTCGGTCGGACTTCGCGCCGTGCTCGCGGCATCCGGTGTCGAGGAGTGCGGTACGCCGCTGGAGTCCGCTCGTGCCGTCGCCGCCCGGGCTTCCGAGGACGTACGCGTGGCCGACGCGCTGGCACGGGTCGGCAAGGTGCTCGGGCAGGGGGTGGCGACCGTCGCCAACATCCTCAACCCCGACGCGGTCGTCCTCGGAGGCTGCTTCGTCCCGCTGGCCGCGTACCTCCTGCCGTCGGCCACGCGTGCGGCGCAGGTCCACGTCACCTCAGCCCCGTACGCGCCGCTCGACCTGCGGCTGAGCACGCTCGGGCTCGGCGCGGCCGCCGCGGGAGCTGCGGAGGAGGCGCTGACCGGCGTCTTCAGCGGCGCGACCGCCCTCTGAACCCCACCCTCCCCGCCCTCGGACCCCGCACGGTGCGGGGCGCGCGGTGGGCTGACGACTGGCGGTCTCAGGCGGTGGCGCGGGTACGGCGCTCGATGAGGGCGTCGACCGAGCGCGGTGACAGCACGTCCTCGAGCACCATCGCGGCAGCGCCGACGAGCGCCTCGCGCCCGTGCAGCGGCGAGCTCACGATGCGCAGCTGGTGCGTCGCGAGGGGGAGCGAGCGCTGATAGACGACCTCGCGGATGCCGGCGAGGAGGTATTCCCCCGTCGCTGACATCGAGCCGCCGACCACGACGACCGAGGGGTTGAGCAGGCTCACGCAGGTGGCGAGGACGCTCCCGATCGCGCGTCCGGCCTCGCGTACGGCACGGACCGCCTCCACCTCGCCGCGCTCGACGGCGACCACGACGTCCTGAGGGGTCTCGACCGGGAGTCCGCTCGCGCCGAGCTGCGTGGCGATCGCCGGGCCGGCCGCGACCGCCTCGAGGCAGCCGAGGTTGCCGCAGCGGCATGCGACGGCCTCGCCGCGCCCTGACACCTGGACGTGCCCGAGGTCACCGGCGGTCCCGAGTGCACCGCGGACGAGACGGCGGTTGGAGATGATCCCCGAGCCGATGCCGGTTGCGACCTTCACATAGAGGAGGTCGTCGGTCTCGGGCCAGCGCGTCGTGTGCTCGCCGAGGGCCATCACGTTGACGTCGTTGTCGACGAGGACAGGCACCGAGAACGTCTCGCCGAGGTAGGCGGGGATGTCGAAGTCGTGCCAGCCCGGCATGATCGGCGGGTTCGCCGGGCGGCCGGTGGAGTGCTCGACCGGCCCGGGCACGCCGACCCCGATCCCTGCGATCGCCTCCGCTGTGAGGCCCTGATCGGCCAGCAGCTGCCGGGCGAGCCCGGTCACGCGGTCGAGGACGGCCTTCGGGCCTTCGGTGATGTCGCTGGGGACGCTGACCTCGCCCAACACCTCGCCGGCCAGGTCGACGATCGCCACCGCCGCGTGGCTCGCCCCCAGGTCCACGGCGAGGACCGCGTACGAGGCGGCGTTGAGCGCAAAGCGGACCGGGGGTCGCCCACCCGTCGAGGCGGCCTCGCCGACGGGGACCAGCAGGCCCGCGGACAGCAGCAGGTCGAGGCGGGCGGAGACGGTCGAGCGTGCCGACGACGTCAGCTCCGCGATCTCCGCCTTCGTCCGCGCCTGCCCGTCCCGCATCAGCTGGAACACCTCGCTGGCTGCAGTCGCCGGGCTCGACTGCGGCACGAACGAATCCATGAAAAGTAGTCTCCCATGCCTACTTCTGTCGTCAAGTCCTTCAGAAGCATGTCGACGATGAACGTACTTTTGCTTGACGCTCGACATTGACTGTGACTAGCATCACGCGCATGTCAGAGCCCCTCCTCCAGCTCACCGGGATCGTCAAGGAGTTCCCTGGGGTGCGCGCGCTCGACGGCGTCGACCTCACCGTGCGCGCCGGAGAGGTGCACTGCCTCCTCGGCCAGAACGGTGCGGGCAAGTCGACGCTGATCAAGGTGCTCTCCGGAGCCCATGCCGTGGACGAGGGCGAGATCCGCATGGACGGCGCGCCGGTGTCCTTCAGCGATCCGCAGGCCGCGCTCGACGCCGGGATCGCGACGATCTACCAGGAGCTCGATCTCGTCGACGGGCTGAGCGTGGCCGACAACATCTTCCTGGGCCACGAGAAGACGCGCCTCGGGTTCGCCCGCGTCGCCGACACGCGCCGGGCGGCGCGCGAGCTGCTGACCTCGCTGGGCCACCCGGAGATCCGCCCCGCGCGCGAGATCGGCAGCCTCTCTGCGGCTGGCAAGCAGATCGTCTCGGTGGCACGGGCCCTGTCGCGCCGCGCACGCGTGATCGTGATGGACGAGCCGTCCGCCGTCCTCGACCCCGACGAGGTCGACGGCCTGTTCCGCGTGATCGAGGGCCTCCGGTCGTCCGGCCAGGCGATCGTCTACATCTCCCACCGCCTCGAGGAGATCCGACGCATCGGCGACCGGCTGACGGTCCTCAAGGACGGCCGTACGGTCGCCGCCGACCTGTCTGCCCGTGACACCCCCACCGCGGAGCTCGTCACGCTCATGACCGGCCGCGAGGTGTCAGCGGAGTTCCCCCGGCGCGCCCAGCCGATCCCCGACGCGCCGCCGATCCTGGTCGTCGACGGCCTCGGTCGCGACGGGGAGTTCGACGACGTCTCGTTCTCCGTACGGCCCGGCGAGATTGTCGGACTCGCCGGACTGGTGGGCGCGGGACGCAGCGAGATCGTCGAGACCGTGTACGGAGCCAGGCGGGCGCAGCGCGGTTCCGTCACCGTCGACGGCCGTGTGCTGCGGCGGAGGTCGGTCGACGGGGCCGTGGCCGCCGGACTCGGCCTGTGCCCCGAGGAGCGCAAGTCGCAAGGCCTGGTCCTCGACGAGGCCGTCTCTCGAAACATCTCGCTCGCGAGCCTGCCGCGCTTCTCCCGGTTCGGCGCGACGCGTGATGCGGCCGAGCGGGCCGCCGCGCACGAGGCCGCCCGCTCCGTCGACCTGCGCCCCGACGATCCCGACCGGATCACACGCACGCTGTCGGGCGGCAACCAGCAGAAGGTCGTCCTCGCCCGCTGGCTGCTGCGGTCGTGCCGCGTGCTCCTGCTCGACGAGCCGACCCGGGGTGTCGACGTCGGTGCCCGCAGCGAGATCTACGCCCTCGTCCGCACACTCGCCGACGAAGGCCTGGCGGTCGTGGTCGTCTCCAGCGACATCGACGAGGTGCTCGGCCTCTCCGACCGCGTCCTCGTGGTGGTTGACGGTCGGGTCGTTCACTCCGGGACGTCCGACTCGCTCGACGCCCACGCCGTCCTCGACCGGATCCTCGCCACCCACGAGTTGGCCACCCACGGAACAGCCACCCACGGATCGAAAGGTGACGCCGCGTGAGTACCTCATCGGTGACAGGGAGCGCGCAGCCGACCACGGCCGGCCCGGAGAAGCGAGCTCGGTCGCTCGGGGTCGCCCGCAACCTCGGCCTGGTGGTTGCCCTCGTGCTGCTGTGCGTCGTCGGGCTGGTCACCGCGGGTGATCGGTTCGCCAGCACCGACAACGTCATCACCGTCCTCAGCCTCGCCTCGGCGATCGGCGTGGTGGCGATCGGCATGACGTTCGTGATCACTGGCGGTGGCATCGACCTGTCCGTCGGTGCGATCGTCGCGCTCGCGTCGGTGTGGGCGTCGACCACGGGCACCCAGGCGATGGCCGAGGACGTCGGCTGGATCGTGATCGTGACGACCGCGATCGGCGTCGGCATCGCCTGCGGAGTGATCAACGGAGTCCTCATCGCGTACGGCAAGATCGTCCCGTTCATCGCGACGCTGGCGATGCTCGCCAGTGCCCGGGGGCTCGCCGAGATCATCGCCGACCGCAAGACGCAGATCATCCGGGACCAAGGGTTCCGCGACGCTCTCGGCGCCCGGCCGTTCGGCATCCCGGTGATCGTCTTCCTCTTCGCGATCGTCGTCGTCGCCGGATGGTTCCTGCTCAACCGCACGACGTTCGGCCGGCGGACGTTTGCCGTCGGCGGCAACACCGAGGCGGCGCGCCTCGCGGGCATCAAGGTCCAGCGCCACACCGTCTACCTGTACGCGCTGCTGGGCGCCACCTGCGGCCTGGCCGCCGTGATGCTCATGTCGCGCACGCAGACGGGGTCGTCCACCCACGGACTGATGTGGGAGCTCGACGCCATCGCCGCGGTCGTCATCGGCGGCACGCTGCTCAGCGGCGGTCGCGGCACCGTGGTCGGGACGCTCCTGGGCGTCCTGATCTTCACCACCCTCACCAATGTCTTCACGCTCAACAACCTGTCGACGTCCGTCCAGGCCGTCGCCAAGGGCGTGATCATCGTCGTCGCTGTGCTCCTCCAACAGCGCCTGGCGAACCGCAGCACCTAGACCCCACCGAGGAGACGGCAATGTCCACCACCACCCCGCGCCGACGCCTGTTGGCGATCGGCGGCGCCCTCGCGGCCGCCGCACTGACCCTGACCGCGTGCACCAACAGCTCCGACGACGGCGACAACGACAACGCCGCCAACGCTGGCGCCGGCGACAACGCCGAGACTGGCGAGACCGTACGGATCGGCTTCTCGGCCCCTGCCGCCGACCACGGATGGATGGGGGCGATCACCGATGCGGCTGTCGATCAGGCTGGCGCGTTCGACGACGTCGAGCTGGTCCACGCCGAAGGCACCAACGACGTCAACCTGCAGATCTCGCAGGTCGAGACCTTCATCAACGACAAGGTCGACGCCATCGTCCTGCTGCCGTTCGACGGTGCGGCGATGACCGACGTGGCGACCCGCGCGATGGAGGCCGGCATCCCGGTGATCAACGTCGACCGCGAGTTCGACTCGCCGTTCGCGGCACGGACGACCGTGCTCGGCGACAACTACGGCATGGGCGTCTCTGCGGGGAGCTACGTCTGCGAGCAGGCCGACGGCAACACCGATGCCATCGTCGCCGAGATCGCGGGCATCGACTCGCTGCCGTTGACCCAAGACCGCTCGCGCGGGTTCAAGGACGCGCTGGCCGACTGCGGGCTGAAGGTCTCGAACCGTGTCGCAGCGGAGTTCACCGTCGAGACCGGCGAACGTGCCGCGGCCAACCTCCTGCAGGCCGCCCCGAAGATCGATTTCCTGTGGAACCACGACGACGACCAGGGCGTCGGTGTGCTGGCCGCGATCGAGAACGCCGGACGAGACGAGTTCGTCATGATCGGCGGTGCCGGCTCGGCCAACGTGATGCGGTCCATCGAGGCTGACGACACCGTCCTCAAGGCCACCGTCATCTATCCGTCGACGCAGGGTGCGGACGGCATCAAGCTCGCCCGGCTGATCGCGCAGGGCCGCTCGATGTCCGACCTCGCGGAGGTCGAGGTCCCGCGGGTCGTGCAGCTCGCGGCGCCGACCGTGACCAAGGAGAACGTCGACCAGTACATGGACTCGGCCTTCGAGTCCTGACGACGGCCGCACACCCCGCCGGCCCGCTCGGCGGGGTGTGCGCCGCCTCCTCACGCCCCTCCGCCCGAAGGAACCCCATGACAGACACCTCACGTGAGCTCGGCGTCGGGCAGGTCGGCTACGCCTTCATGGGCGCGGCGCACTCCCAGGCGTGGCGCACCGCGCCCTCCTTCTTCGACCTCCCCCTCGCTCCTCGGCTGCGCGCCCTGTGCGGACGAGACGTCGCCGCCGCGCAGGCGGTCGCCGACCGCTTCGGCTGGGAGTCCGTCGAGTCTGACTGGCACGCGCTGATCGCCCGTGACGACATCGACCTGATCGACATCTGCACCCCCGGCAGCACCCACGTGGAGATCGCCGTCGCCGCTCTGCGCGCCGGCAAGCACGTCCTGTGCGAGAAGCCGCTCGCCAACACGGTCGAAGAGGCCGAGCTGATGGCCGAGGCGGCGGCCGAGGCCGCCACGCGCGGCGTGTACGCGATGGTGGGCTTCACCTACCGCCGTACCCCCGCGCTGACGTTCGCCCGGCAGCTGGTCGCCGTCGGGCGGCTTGGGACGATCCGGCACGTCCGGGCGCAATACCTCCAGGACTGGCTCACCGACGCCGACGCCCCTCTCAGCTGGCGCCTCGACAAGACGCTCGCCGGGTCCGGCGCACTGGGCGACATCGGTGCGCACCTCGTCGACGCGGCCCAGTTCCTCACCGGGTCCGCGATCAGCTCGGTGAGCGGCGTGCTCCAGACCTTCGTCGACAGCCGACCCGTCGCCGGCGACCACGGCACGCTCGGGGGGAGCGGCAGTGCCGACGCCGAGCGCGGCCCGGTGACGGTCGACGACGCCGCGGCGTTCACGGCACGCTTCGACAACGGTGCCCTCGGCGTCTTCGAGGCGACCCGGTTCGCGACCGGCCGCAAGAACGCGATGCGCCTGGAGATCAGCGGGTCGGACGGCGCCCTCGCGTTCGACTTCGAGGAGATGAACCTTCTCCACTTCTACGACGCGACCGAGCCGGCCGAGACCGCGGGCTTCCGCCGCATCGTCGTCACCGAGCCGACCCACCCGTACGCGGGTGCGTGGTGGCCTGCGGGTCACGGTCTCGGCTACGAGCACGGCTTCACCCACCAGGTCGTCGACCTCGTCAACGCCATCGCCGCGGGCGAGCAGCCGACCCCGTCATTCGCCGACGGGCTCTCGGTCCAGCGTGTGCTCGCCGCTGTGGAGGCCAGTGCAATGGACGAGTCCCGTCACCAGAAGGTGCCGCACGACGCGGGCACCGCCGAGGGCCCGCACGCCGGGCGACAAGGAGGCGCGTCATGACGCGACCGATCACCCTCTTCACCGGACAGTGGGCCGACCTGCCGTTCGAGGAGGTGGCGCGGCTGGCGTCGGGCTGGGGCTACGACGGGCTCGAGATCGCCTGCTGGGGCGACCACTTCGACCCGTGGGCCGCGGTCGAGGACGACGGCTATGTCCAGGCGAAGCGGGAGGTGCTCGACAAGTACGGCCTCGAGGTGCACGCGATCTCCAACCACCTCAAGGGCCAGGCCGTGTGCGACGACCCGATCGATCTGCGCCACCGCGACATCCTGCCCGACCGGATCTGGGGCGACGGTGATCCCGAAGGCGTCCGTCAGCGCGCGGCCGAGGAGATGAAGAACACCGCCCGTGCCGCACGGCTGCTCGGCGTCGACACGGTCGTCGGATTCACCGGATCGTCCATCTGGAAGTACGTCGCGATGTTCCCTCCGGCCTCGCAGGCCCTCATCGACGCCGGGTACGAGGACTTCGCGAACCGCTGGAACCCGATCCTCGACGTCTTCGACGCCGAAGGGGTGCGGTTCGCACACGAGGTCCACCCGAGCGAGATCGCGTACGACTACTGGACGACCGTCCGCACGCTCGAGGCGATCGGTCACAGGGAGGCGTTCGGCCTCAACTGGGACCCGTCGCACTTCGTCTGGCAGGACCTTGACCCGCTCGGGTTCCTGTGGGACTTCCAGGACCGGATCTACCACGTCGACTGCAAGGACGCGAAGAAGCAGGTCGGCAACGGACGCAACGGACGGCTCGGCTCGCACCTGCCGTGGGCCGACCCTCGGCGCGGCTGGGACTTCGTGTCGACGGGGCGCGGTGACGTCCCGTGGGAAGCATGCTTCCGGATGCTCAACACGATCGGCTACGACGGGCCCGTCTCGATCGAGTGGGAGGACGCGGGCATGGACCGTCTCGTCGGGGCTCCCGAGGCGCTGGCGTTCGTGAAGCAGAACCTCTTCGACGCCCCGGCTGCCGCCTTCGACGCCGCCTTCAGCACAAAGGAGTAGGCGCCGGCGCGTGTGTGCGGTCGATCGGTGCTCGTACGGAGCGCCGATCGACCGCACAGTCGGCTTCAGGGTCAGCGGCGCTTGACGACCGTGATCCGGATCGGCTTCGACCGGCTCGACTTCGTGGTCTTGGACCCGCCGTACGTCACCGTGATGCGGTGCTTGCCCTTCTTGAGGCGGGGCAGCGTGATCCGCTTGATGCCGCTCGCGCCGACGCGCACCCTCTTGAGCGTGCGCTTGCCGTCCTTGACGACGAGCATGCCGCCGGGCTTGACGCCCCGTGCGGCACGGACGCGGACGCGTACGGCGGCGCGCTTCTTGGTCGTGATGCGGTGCTTGCCGACGAGTTTCGCACTCGTCGTCGTCGCGACCTTCACGACCGGCGCCGGCGCCGGCTTCGGCGGGGTCGGCTTGGGCAGCTGGGGTTTCGGAGCGAGAGCCGTCACGAACGCGTCGGCGATCTTCTGGTGGCCTGTGTCGTTGGCGTGGATGTCGCCGTTGCTGCACATCCACGTCCATCCGCAGACGCGGGCGACGTTGAGCGGGACCTGCTCGGGGTAGCCGGGGAGGTCGACCAGCGTCTTGTCGTTCGACGAGAACGTGCCGGCGACGTCCGCGGTCACGAAGCCGTTCTTGGTGTTCGCCGCCGTGATGGTGTCGTTGAGCGACTGCGCGACACCGACCGAGAGCTCGGCGAGCGCCCTGTTGCCTCCGACCCAACCGGCGAGGAACGGGTTGTAGTACGTCATGCCGAGGTAGCGAGGCTTGGCGCCGCCGGCCTCGCGCAGCGCGGCGTCGATCGCGGACACGTCCGCACCGACCGACTGGATGCGCTTGGTGAGGCAGGTCAGCATGTCGTCGCCGTCGGCTCCTGCGGGCACGCACGGGTGCACGTCGTTGGCGCCGATGCCGACCGAGACGTAGGCGACCTGGCCGGGGTGCTCCTTCAGGAACGTCACCGCGGCTGCCAGCTGCGTGCCTTCGTCGTACGCGCACGCGCCCGGGTTGCCGTTGGCGTGCTTGCCGGTGAGCACCGAGCGTGCGGTGGCGCCGGCGCACCCGAACGCCTCGTGCTCGAGGTAGGGGTCGGACTCCTTGAGCTTCTCGTACAGGCGGCCCGTGTACGCGGTCTCCGGCTCGTCCGCCCGCGAGTCCGGCTGCCAGCCGGTCGCCAGCGAGTCGCCCAGTGAGACGTAGTAGCGGGGGCCGGGGTCTGCGGCGAGCGCAGGCGAGGCGGCTGCCAGTCCGCTGAGGGTCAGGCCGCACGCCGCGAGGACGGCGGCGGCCTTGTGTGCGATGGACACGTGGGTTCTCCCTCCGATAGGTGAGAGCACCTTAGGCGTGTTCGTGGCGTGGGTCACACTCGCCCTCACCCTTCGGCGCTGCTGACCACGTACGCCGCGCTTGTGCCGTTCGCGCGGTACTGTCCTTGAGGCAACCTGTGCGACAAAGGAGCCGGCTTGTCCAGACTCTCGCGTACCGCTGCCCCTGTCACCGCCGTGCTCTGCGGCCTCGTCCTGCTCACCGCTGAGCGTCCGCTCGTGCAGAGCCACGAGGTGCGGTTGGTGTCCACCAGCGTCCCCACCGCCGCCGCGGTGCCCGACGCCACCCCCCTTGCCGCGCCTCGATCGACGAAGATCCAGCGGGAGGTCGGCCGGCGGATCACCGCACTGCTGACGCCTCCGGGGGAGAAGCCTGCCGACGGACTCCCGGTCGGTCTCGACTCGGGCGTGATCGGCGTCATCGGCAGCACGGTGGACGGATACACGCTGGTCGTCACGAGAGGGACGGACGGTGCCGCCCTCGTCTCGAGGCTCACCGCAGATCTTCCGGACAAGGCCAGGCAAGGACTTGAGATCCGCGTCTCCGGACGCACCGCCGACGAGCTCCGCGCAGCGTGGGCTGCCGTGTTCGCGCAACAGTGGCGCACCCTCGCACCCGCGCCCCAGCACGCCGTCGCGGTCGAGCTCGATCCCGAGCGCGAGGCCGTCGTCGTGGTCATCGGCTCTGAGCCGCCAGACGTCGGTCGACTCGACACGCTCCAGCGGCCGTTGCGGGGCGTCGAGCCCGGAGCCGTCGTCATCCAGTACGGGGGAGCAGCCGGCCGCGCGGTCGGCGACGAATAGATGTCAGTCTTCACGACCTTCCGGGCTCGCTCTCTCAAGGCAGCCACGGTGATCCTCATCGCGCTAGGCCTGCTGCTCTCCCTCGTCGTGGCTCCTGTGCAGGCCGCGCCGGAGCCGAAGCCTCTCCCGACCGGCGTGCACGTCGACTACCAGCTCGGCGGGATCCGCAGCGTTCCCTCCAGCGTCGGCATCGTCGTACGCGACCGGAAGGCGAAGCCTCTCGCCGGCCGCTACAACATCTGCTATGTCAACGCCTTCCAGACCCAGAGAAGCGAGCGCAAGTCCTGGCGCCACAAGCGCTGGCACCTCGTGCTGAAGAGGAACGGCAAGGCCGTCAAGGACACCGAGTGGAACGAGTGGCTGCTCGACATCCGGACGGGCGCCAAGCGTGCGAAGCTCGCGAAGGTCATGCGCACCTGGATGAAGGGCTGCGCCCGTGCCGGCTACGACGCCGTCGAGCTCGACAACCTCGACTCCTTCCTTCGAAGCCGCGGCCTCATCAGTCGCAAGCAGGCCGTCGCGTACGCGAAACGCCTCGTGAAGTCCGCACACGCCGTCGGGCTCGCCGTGGGGCAGAAGAACTTCGCCGAGCTCAACGGCAAGAAGATCGGCTTCGACTTCGCCATCGCGGAACAGTGCGGCCAGTGGCGCGAGTGCGCGGCCGACGTGCGCTCGTACGGTCGCCGGGTCATCGCCGTCGAGTATCGGCGCAAGGACTTCCGGTGGACCTGCACGCGCTACGGAGCCATGCTCCCGGTCGTCTACCGCGACCACGCGCTCAAGCCCAAGGGCGTACGCACGTTCTGCTGACACCGCCGTCCTGTGCGGGTCCTCGGCCGTCACTCCCCGACGTCCTGCATACTGACCGCCAGGGGACGGGTGTCCCGATCCCCTGGGCCTCTAGCTCAATTGGCAGAGCAACGGACTTTTAATCCGTGGGTTGTGGGTTCGAGTCCCACGGGGCCTACCGAAGACCCGCGCATGGGCGCAACCTCGCGGATTCGGCCACGCGCGAGAGTTTTGCGGCTTATCTTCTTGGCGACATCCCTCCGCTTGCCAGGAGCCGCACGATGCTGCCCACCTCTCCCTCGCGCCCCCTGCGGCGCCTCGCTCTCGCGGCGACCGCAGTGGCGCTGATCGCTGCCGCCGCGCCTGCGGCGACCGCCGCAGACGATCCGCCGACCACCGGGTCCGGACCGGACGCAGCCGCGAAGACCCGCGCCGCTGCCCAGGTCCACGAAGTGCGCTCCGTCCCGAGCCGCGCCGCGGGCCTCCTCGTCACGTACGACAAGGTGGCGACGACGCGGTCCTCCACCGTCACGGCCGCGGCCCGGAAGGTCGCCAAGGCCGAGGTGGGCGCGCTCGCCCCGGCGACCGTGCCGGTGAGCGCCGACACGAGCGCGATCCGCTTCGCCGAGCCCGCCTCGCTCGCGGACGCGCAGAAGGCGGCCGCAGAGGTTGCTGAGCTGCCTGGCATCGCCTCCGTCGTGCCCGACCGCTACCGGACCATCCGCACCGCCTCTCCGGTGACGCCCAACGACACGTTCTTCGCCGACCAGTGGGCCTTGTGGGACACACGCGACGTCGCCGACGGGGCGGCACTGCCGTCGGGTGGCTACGGAACCCACAACCCGGCGCTCTGGCGTGCGACCCGCGGCTCGTCCTCGGTCGTCGTCGCGGTGCTCGACACCGGACGCACCACGCACCCTGATCTCGACGCCAACACGGTCGCGGGCTTCGACATGATGAGCGAGGGCACCGCTGAGTGGGCGCGTGACGGCGACGGTCGCGACGCGGACCCCGCCGACGAGGGCGACTGGGTGGAGCTCGGGCAATGTGACCTGGACGACGAGTACGACAGCAGCTGGCACGGGACCCACGTCGCGGGCATCGTGGCCGCGGCCTCGGGCAACGCGCGGGGCATCGCCGGCAACGCGCCGGGCGTCAAGGTTCAGCACGTCCGCGTCCTCGGCACGTGTGGCGGGATCGACTCCGACATCCTCGCGGCGATCACCTGGGCATCGGGCGGTGTCGTTCCGGGACTTCCGGTCAACACCACTCCTGCCAAGGTGATCAACATGTCGTTCGGCGGGGCCGGCGGGGCTTGCCCGGCCGTGTGGAACTCGACGATCGCCGCAGCGCGGGCCCGTGGCAGCGTGCTGGTCGCCGCGGCAGGAAACGAGGACCTCGATGCCGCGGAGGTGACACCTGCGAACTGTGCGGGCGTCGTCACGGTCGGCGCGACAGAGGAGTACGGCCAGCGGGCCTCCTACTCCAACTCGGGGCCCACGGTCGACCTGTCGGCGCCGGGCGGGGAGAGCATCCCCGAGATCGGGATGCGCGGCGTGCTCTCGACGCTCAACGACGGCACCACCACCCCCGACAACCCGGCATACGCCGAGTACGACGGCACGAGCATGGCCGCACCGGCGGTCTCCGGCGCCGCCGCGCTGATCGCGTCCCTGGGCACGACCTCTCCGGCGCAGATCGAGAGCGCGTTGCGCGCGGCTGTCCAGCCGTTCCCCCGCTACGGCGGTGACCTCGCGCCCTGGGACTGCACGACCGCGACCTGCGGCACCGGCATCCTCGACCTGGCACGAGTCCCCGTCCGGCGCTCGGCCCCGGCCGTCAGCGGCGCAGTCCGTCCGGGAGCGGTCGTCCGCGCCTCCGCCGGCACCTGGATCGGTGGACCGAGCGGTTTCCGCTACCAGTGGCTGCGCAACGGCGCTCCGATCGCCGGAGCCACGGGCGCCTCGTACCGGGTGCAGGTCGCCGACGTCGGTCGGCGTCTCGCCGTCCGTGTGACCGGCGTCAAGGCGGGCTTCAGCATCCCGACGGCGACCTCCGGGCAGTCCGCGGTCGTGCCCAAGGTCGCCTCGAGCGCGACGCTGGTCGTGAAGCCGAAGAGCACCAGGTACGGCCGGACGCGGGCAACCCTGAAGGCCACCGTCCGGGTCGGCGCAGGCTCCCCGACGGGCACCGTCGTGTTCCGTGACGGTACGAAGGTGCTCAAGAAGGCCAAGGTCCGCGCCGGAAGGGCCTCGTACACGCTCGGCAAGCGCACCCTCAAGAGGGGCAAGCACAAGATCACGGTGACGTTCGTCCCCTCCAGCGGCAGCTACGCCAGCGCGAGATCGAAGGTCGTGTCGCTGCGGGTGCGGTGACGTGAGGGCGGGCGAGGGACCCTCTCGCCCGCCTTCCGAGGGCGGATGTCACGCGAAACTACCTGAGCGGACGACGGATGCAGTTGCCAAACGCCCTCTCAAGAGTCGATCCGCACCGCTCTACCAGGGGGTCAGATGCGAGGTCGGTCGATTTTCCACCGATTCTCGGATCCGTGGCACCTGCCCGCCGAACACCACGTAGCCTGAAGCGGTACAGCCGTCGACCTGGAGCGGAGGAGGTCGTCGTGGCGACACCGGAGCCCTTGGACGTGCGTCTCCGCGATCAGGACGCACTTGACGAGATCGAGATGACGAGCAACCTGATGATCGCCGCGTCGGAGACGCCCGGTCCATTGAGCCAGCAGATCGTCGATGAGATCCTAGGCGTACGCCCTCACCAGGGCTGCGCCTGACGCACTCGCGCGGCCTACACCCAGGGCGTCCTGCGCGCTCTCTAGGGGCAGGACCTACCATTAATGCGGCCTTACCCCACCCTGACGGGAGCTTGTCGTGCGGTTGCGTATCCGACCGACTGAAACATCCTTCTATGACCTCTTCACGGAGCTCGCGAACCACCTCGTGGACGGCGCGAACCTCCTGGCGAAGATGCTGGACGCGTCCTCCGATCGTGATGCTGTCGCCAAGCAACTGAGCGAGGTCGAGCACGCGGCCGACGACACGACACACGCGATCATCAACCGCGTCAACCAGACGTTCGTGACGCCGTTCGACCGTGAGGACATCTACAAGCTCGCCAGCAGCCTCGATGACGTCATGGACTTCATTGAAGAGGCGGGCGACCTGGTCGTCCTCTACGAGCTGGAGTCGATGCCGTCCCGGATGGCCACGATGGTGGAAGTGATCCAGCGAGGCTGCGAGCTCACCGCCGAGGCCATGCCGCGTCTGCGGACGATGACCGACCTGTCCGAGTACTGGATCGAGATCAACCGTCTCGAGAACCAGGCCGACCGTGACTACCGCCGGATCCTCGCCAAACTCTTCTCCGGCGAGTACAAGGCGCTCGAGGTCCTCAAGCTCAAGGACGTCGTCGAGTCCCTCGAGGACGCGGTCGACGCGCTCGAGTCCGTGGCCAACACGGTCGAACAGATCGCAGTCAAGGAGTCCTGAGGGTGGACCTCACCCTGGTCATGGTCGTCCTCGTCATCAGCGTTGCGCTGATCTTCGACTACACCAACGGCTTCCACGATGCGGCCAACGCGATCGCGACGTCAGTGTCCACCCGGGCACTGACACCGCGAATCGCTCTTGTGATGGCCGCGATCATGAACTTCATCGGAGCGTTCCTCGGCACCGAGGTCGCAGACACGGTTGGCAGCATCATCGCCGAAGGCGTCGAGGGCGACGGCAATCACGGCCTCACCGTCGTGCTCTCGGCGCTGGTCGGTGCGATCGTCTGGAACCTCATCACCTGGTACTTCGGGCTTCCGTCGTCCTCGTCCCACGCGCTGATCGGCGGCCTGGTCGGCGCCGGTGTCGCGTCGGCGAGCACCGTCGAGTGGAACACGGTGGTGGACAAGGTCGCCATCCCGATGGTGATCTCGCCGGTGGTCGGCTTCAGCGGCGCGTTCTTGCTCATGCTGGCGATCATGTGGATCTTCCGGCATCGCAACCCGCACCGGACGATGCGCGGGTTCCGGCTCGCGCAGACCGTCTCGGCCGCCGCGATGGCGCTCGGTCACGGTCTCCAGGACGCGCAGAAGACGATGGGCGTCATGTTCCTCGCGCTGCTCGCCGGTGGATACGTGGCAGCCGACGACGGCATCCCACTGTGGGTCAAGGTCGGCGCGGCCACAGCGATCTCGCTCGGGACGTACTCGGGCGGCTGGCGCATCATGCGTACCCTCGGGCGCCGCATCATCCACCTCGACCCGGCTCGCGGCTTCGCAGCCGAGGCGACGGCGGCAGCGGTGCTGTACGTGATGGCGATCGGTCTGCACGCTCCGGTCTCGACGACCCACACGATCACCTCGTCGATCATGGGCGCTGGCGCCACCAAGCGGTTCAGCGCCGTTCGTTGGGGCGTCGCGCGGGGCATCGTGATGGCGTGGATCGTGACGATCCCCGCCGCGGCGCTCGTGGCGGCGGTCACCTACTGGATCTGCGCACTGTTCCTGCCGTAGGGGCCTGTCGACACCCCCGCTGGTCGAGCCTGTCGAGACCACGCACAAAGGCGCCCTCCGACCCACTGGGTCGGAGGACGCCTTTTCGTACGGGGCCAGCGCCGTACGGCCTACCCGAAGCGGCCGGTGATGTAGGCCTCGGTCGAGGGGTTGTCGGGGTTCGAGAAGATCTTGGTCGTCGACCCGGACTCGATGAGCTGCCCGGGCTCGCCGATACCGGCGAGGTTGAAGAACGCCGTCTCGTCGGACACCCGGGCCGCCTGCTGCATGTTGTGGGTGACGATGACGATCGTGTACGTCTCCTTGAGCTGGCCGATCAGGTCCTCGATCGCGCTGGTCGAGATCGGGTCGAGTGCCGAGCACGGCTCATCCATCAGCAGCACCTGCGGCTCCACGGCGATCGCGCGGGCGATGCAGAGCCGCTGCTGCTGGCCGCCCGAGAGCCCGGCACCGGGACGGTTCAGACGGTCCTTGACCTCGTCCCAGAGGTTCGCCCCACGCAGCGAGCGCTCGGTCAGCGCCTCGGCCTCGTCCTTCTTGAGTCGGCCGCCGTTGAGGCGTACGCCGGCGAGGACGTTGTCGCGGATCGACATCGTCGGAAACGGGTTCGGGCGCTGGAAGACCATGCCGATCTCGCGGCGTACGAGCACGGGGTCGACTCCCGGCGCGTACAGGTCGCGTCCGTCGACGCGGACCGTCCCCTCGACGCGGGCGCCGGGGGCGACCTCGTGCATGCGGTTGAGCGAGCGCAGGAACGTCGACTTGCCACATCCCGACGGGCCGATCACGGCCGTCACCGACTGGGCCGGGATCGCGAGCGTCACGCCACGGACGGCGTGGACGTCCCCGTAGTAGATGTCGAGGTCCTCCACGTCGATGCCGATCGCGGCGGGACGGGGGGCGGTGCCGGCGGCCGACGCGCCGGTTGCCGGCGTCGTGGCGGAGTCGCGGAGTACGGATCGCATGCTCATCGCTTGTCCTTGGGAGAGAAGAAGTAGGTCACGAGTCGGGCCACGAGGTTGAGCACCATCACGATCAGCATCAGCACGAGTGCGGCACCCCAGGCCCGTGCGATGGACGGCTCGGGCGGGACTCCCGGGCTCATGATGGAGCTGTAGGTGAACACCGGCAGGGTTGCCATGCGCCCGTCGAACAGGTTGACGTTGGTCGAGTCGGTGATCCCCACCGTGATGAGGAGCGGCGCGGTCTCGCCGATCACGCGCGCGACGGCGAGCGTGATCCCGGTGACCAGACCCGCGAGCGCGGTCGGAAGGACGACCTTCACGATCGCCCGCCAGCGGGGCACACCGAGCGCGTACGCCGCCTCGCGCAGCTCGTTCGGGACGAGCTGGAGCATCTCCTCGCAGGAGCGGACGACGACCGGCGTCATCAGCACGGTCAGCGCGACCGCGCCGGCGAGCCCCATCCGGACCCCCGGTCCGAAGAACACCACGAACAGGGCATACGCGAACAGGCCCGCGACGATCGACGGGATGCCGGTCATGACGTCGACGAGGAAGCGGATCGCCTTGGCGAGACGCCCGTCGCCGCCGTACTCGACGAGGTAGACCGCCGTGAGCAGACCCAGCGGCACCGACATCACCGCGGCGGCTGCGGTGATGAGGACCGTGCCCCAGATCGCGTGGTAGATGCCGCCGCCCTCGCCGACGACGTTGCGCATCGAGTAGCCGAAGAACTCCGCCGAGAGGACCGGCAGCCCGTTCTTGAGCACGGTCCACAGGATCGAGACCAGCGGCACCATCGCCAGCGCGAAGGCGCTCGAGACCCCGATGGTGACCAGCCGGTCGATGGCCTTGCGCCGGCCCTCGATCGCGTACGAGAGGATCGGGAAGCCGATCCCGACCACGGCCCAGCCCGCCAGCAGGGACGGGACGAGGGGGAGGTCGAGACCGGCGTGTAGCGCCGACGCGACGACGACGGCGAGCGCCAGGGCGTACCAGCCGGATCCGCGCGGGAGCTGCGGCTGGTGCCAGCTGCGCAGCCTCGTGGGTGCGGCGTCGCGCTCGGGAGCAGGAGGTGCGGTCGTGGTCATGCGTTGGCTCCCGAGAACTCCTTGCGCCGGTTCACGACGGCGCGCGCGCCGACGTTGACGGCGAAGGTGATGAGGAAGAGCACCAGCCCGGACGCGATCAGCGCGTTCACCGTCAGCCCCGAGGCCTCGTTGAACTGCAGCGCGATGTTGGCCGGGATCGTGCTCGGGTTCGTCGAGCTGATGAGGTTGAAGGTGATGACGCCGGAGGCCGAGAGGACCATCGCGACGGCCATCGTCTCGCCGAGCGCACGCCCGAGGCCGAGCATCGCGCCGCCGATCATCCCGGAGCGGCCGTGCGGCAGGACGACCGTGCGGATCATCTCCCAGCGGGTCGCTCCGAGGGCGAGCGCCGCCTCCTCGAGGAGCACCGGCGTCTGGCGGAAGACCTCGCGCGCGATGGCCGTCATGATCGGCAGGATCATCACGGCGAGCACGATCGCGGCGGTGAGGATGGTGCGACCGGTCGCGGAGGCGGGGCCGCCGAAGAACGGGAGGAACCCGAGGTGCGCCTCGAGCCATTCGTACGGCCCGACGAGCTTGCCGGCGAGGACCCGCATGCCCCAGAGACCGAAGACGACCGACGGGACAGCGGCGAGCAGGTCGATGACGTAGCCGAGGGTCTGACCGAACCTGCGGGGGACGTAGTAGGTGAGGAACAACGCCACAGCGACCGCGAGCGGCACCGCGATCACGAGCGCCAGCGTCGCGCTCCAGAGCGTGCCGAAGACGAGCGGGAGCACGAACGCCAGGAACGTCTTGCCGCTCTTGACCTCGTCGGGTGAGGCGGTGATCCCCGGCAGGCCTTCTGCGGTCAGGAAGATCGCGACGCCCGCGAGGATCGCAAGGATCGCCAGCGCGGCGCCCTTGGACAGGCCCAGGAACATGCGGTCGCCGAACCTGCCCTTGGCGGCGGCGGGTTCGGCGGTGTCCCGCGGCGGGGACGGGGTGGAGGTGTCGGTCACGAAGCGGTCCTCTGGTGGAGACGGTGGGGAGTGACCTGCGGGCGGCCGTCCGATCCCCCGGTACGGACGGCCGCCCGCAGGAGCATCACTTCGCCGAGATCCCTTCGACGATGTCGGCGATGCGCTCCTCGAGCGCGCTCGTCAACGGGGCGGAGCCGGCGCCCTCGGCGGCAGCCTGCTGGCCGTCGGAGCTGGCGACGTACGAGAGCCAGCCCTTGACGAGGTCGGCCTTGGCCTCGTCGTCGTACTGCAGGCACGCGATCTGGTACGACAGCAGGACCGCGGGGTAGACGCCCGACTCGGTCGTGGTGTGGTCGATGTCCATCACGAGGTGCGTGTCGCCGCGGCCTTCCTTCTGCTTCGACGCCTCGAGGATCTTGGCGGCGGCCTCGGGGCTCGGCCCGACGTACTCCTCGCCGACCTTGAGCGACGCGACACCGAGGTCGCCGGCCTGGCTGGCGTCGGCGTACCCGATCGTCCCCTCGCCGCCCTGGACGGTCGCGACGACACCGGACGTGCCCTGCGCGCCCTCGCCGCCCTTGATCGGCCAGGTCTCGACCTCGCCCTCGGTCCAGCTCTGCGGCGCCGCTGCGGCCATGTAGGCGGTGAAGTTCTCGGTCGTGCCCGAGTCGTCTGAGCGGTGGACCGGCGTGATCTTCGACGACGGGAGGGTGGCGTCGGGGTTGTCGGCCTTGATGGCCGCATCGTCCCAGGTGGTGATCGCGCCGGCGAAGATCTTGCCGAGGGTGTCGGCCGACAGCTGCAGGCCGTCGACCCCCGGGAGGTTGTAGATGACGGCGATCGGGCTGACGTACGTCGGGACCTCGATCACGTCGGACCCGCAGCGCTCCTCGGCGGCCGTCAGCTCCTCGTCGTCGAGGTAGGCGTCGGAGCCGGCGAAGTCGGTGCCGCCCGCGATGAACTGCTCGCGTCCGGCGCCTGAACCTGCCGGGTCGTAGTTGACAGTCACGTCGGGGTTCGCGGTCTGGAAGCCCTGCTTCCACGAGGCGACCGCCGCCTCCTGCGAGCTTGCGCCGGCGCCGTTGAGCGTGCCGCTGAGCGTGCTCTCGGTCGCGTCGTCGGTCGCGTCGGCCTCGTTGCCCGCGCCGCAGGCGGACAGGGTCAGTGCCGCGACAGCGGCCAGTGCCAACGGTGTGGCGACGCGGAGCTTGGTGCGGTTCACGTGCTTTCCCTCTCTGGGAAGTCATGTCGATCTCTGTTGTCGACGCTGACGTTAGGGAGCGCAGGTGAAGCAGCAGCCGGACGAAGGTGAACCGAAGGTGAACGGTGGCCGACGAGTCGGCGCGCGGATGTGACGTACGCCGTGGTCAGGCGGGGTGTGCGGCGCCGACGAGGTCGCCGTGCTCGGTGCGCTCGAGGTAGCGGGTGACGGTGTCGCGGCTCTTGGTCAGGCACGCGATCTTGTCCTCGAGCGCGGTGAGCTCGGCAGACATCATCTCGGCGAACTCGCGGCTGCACGAGGGTGGCAGCTCGGCGTTGGCCAGCGCCTCGACGTCGAGCACGATCCGGACGAGGCGGGTCGGCAGCCCGGAGGCGATGAGGCTCCTGACCGTACGGACCCGCTCCACGGAGGCATCGTCGTACGACCGGTAGCCGTTGGGCTCGCGGTGGGACGTGAGCAGGCCCTGCTCCTCGTAGTAGCGAAGCATGCGGGGCGCGACCCCGGTGGCCTCGGCGAGCTCTCCGACACGCACGGCACGTCCTCTCGGATCGGGCTTGACCTTGACACAGATGTCAAGGTCTACGGTCCGAGCATGACACAGACGATGACAACTCTCCCGGGCATGACCCGCCGTACGTGGGCCGCGCTGCTGACCCTCGCCGGCGCGGCCTTCGCGACCGTGACCGTCGAGCTGCTCCCCGCCGGGCTCTTGCCCTCGATGGCCGACGATCTCGGGGTCTCGCGGGGCAGCATCGGGCTGTTGGTGACGGCGTGGGCGCTGACGGTCGCCGCCCTGAGCCTCCCACTGGAGCGGGCCACCCGCCGCCTGCCTCGTCGTGCGGTGATGCTCGGTGCGGTGGTGGTGAGCGCGGGGGCCGCGGTGCTCGCCGCGCTCGCCCCGGCGTACGGGCTGCTGGTCGTCGCACGGATCGTCGCGGCTGCCGCCCACGGGCTCCTGTGGGCGCTGCTCGTCCCGTACGCGGCCTCGATCGTCGACGAACGGCACCTCGGCAAGGCGGTGTCGGTGGTCCTCGTCGGGCCGACCGCGGCGGGCATCGTGGGTGTACCGCTCGGCACGGCGGCAGCCGAGCTCGTCGGGTGGCGTGTGGTGCTCGTCGGCGCGGGCGTCCTCCTGGCCGTCGCCGCCGTCGCACTCGCGAAGGTGCTTCCTCGTGACACCGCCCCCGGCGCGAGTCCCGAGCCCACGGGCACCGCCTCGGCGGGCCGCGACCGCTCTCTCGTCCGCGTGGCCGTCACCGCGACCTTGAGTGCACTGCTGCTCGTCGGCCACTTCCAGGTGTTCACCTACGTCGGTCCGCTCGTGACGCGGGTGGCCGGCATGGAGCCCTCGGCGCTCGGCGGCGTCCTCGCGCTCTTCGGGGCCACCGGAGCGCTTGGGCTCGCCATCGCCGGACCGCTGTCGGACCGCTACCCGAGGGCCGCCCTCCCGGGGACCGCGATCGCCTTCGCGCTCACCGTGCTCGCCCTCACGGCGCTCGACACGAGCACCGCGGCCGCCCTGGTGGTCATCGCGGTCTGGGGAACGATGATCGGGCTGCTCCCGCCGATCTTCCAGGCGACGGTCATGCGGATCGCCTCGCCGGCGGCTCGCGGCGCCGCCGGGGCGGTCGTCGTCACCGCGCTCAACCTTGGGATCGCTGCGGGTGCCGCCTCCGGGGCCTGGCTGCTGGAGAACCGTGGCGCCGACGCCCTCGCCCCGGTCGCGGCAGTGATGATGACGGTGGCGGCGCTCGGTCTGACGATCAGTGCGGGTCGTGGCGCTCGATCGCGCGGACCTCGCCCCGACGGTGGTGCACCACGACCAGACCTGCAGCCGGCAAGGGATCGGCGTCGACCGCGCTAGCGTCCACGCCGACCACCTCGAGCATCCGCGGAAGCACGGGGCGGTGGCCGCAGACGACGACCGGTCGCTTGTGGTCGACGGCTTCGGCCATCGCCTCGGCGACCGGTCGCTTCTTTTCGGGACCACCCTCGCGGGGCTCGTCGAGGCGGTGGTCGAGCACGATCGGCCGGTGCAGGGTATCGGCGTACGGACTGAGCGTGGCGGCGCACCGCAGGGCGGCGCTCGAGCGCAGGTGGTGCACCCCGTACGCCGCGAGCAGGGGGCGGAGCCCACGCGCCTCGTTCTTGCCCTCCGCGCTGAGCGGGCGGGCGAGCGGGTCCTTGCGCCATCGCTGGCGTGGCCGGGCGGTCGCGTGCCGGACGACGAGCAGCGTGCGCGCATCGAGAGCCCCGGACGAGAGACGTTCGGCGAAGGCGTCGAGCACGCTGCGGTCGGAGTCGTACGAGAGTCGCTTGGCCGCCTTCGTGAGCGGGACCCACGCGACGCCGTCGATCTCCTTGTTGGGCTCGTACGCGTCGGCGTCGCCGCGCACCGCGGTGGCGGCCCAGTAGGCGACGTTCTTCATCCGGCCCGGCGCATACTCGTACTCGAGCTCGAGGAGCGGCACGCCGAGCCGCGCGGTCACGCCGGTCTCCTCCTCGACCTCGCGCACCGCGGTGACAGGCCGCACCTCGCCCCGCTCGACAGTCCCCTTGGGCACCGTCCAGTCGTCGTGGCGCGGGCGGTGCACCAGCAGGACCTGCAGGTCCGTCGGCGAGCCTCCCGGCGCGGGGCGCCACACCAGGGCGCCGGCCGACCATCGGATCGGCCGGTTCACACGAATCCGCCGACCGCGGGGTGGTCCTTCGCCTCGGCGCGTGCGCGGGCGCGCCGTGCGCGGGTGCGGTCGATCGTCTCCTGCTGGAGGTCGAGGAGAGGCCCCTCGGAGCTCGAGCGCCGGGTCCAGGTGCCGTCGGGCCCGAGGTCCCACGCGTCCGTGGCGGGGTCCATCGCAAGGTCGAGCATCGCCCCGACCTCGGCGATGTGCTCCGGACGCCCGAGCTGCACGAGCACCTCCACGCGCCGGTCGAGGTTGCGGTGCATGAGGTCGGCGGACCCGATCCAGACCTGCGGGTCACCGCCGCCGGCGAACCAGAAGACGCGGCTGTGCTCGAGAAATCTCCCGAGCACGCTGCGGACGACGATGTTCTCGCTCATCCCCGGGACGCCGGGCCGCAGGGCGCAGATGCCGCGGACGAGCATCTGCACCGGCACCCCCGCCTGCGACGCGCGATAAAGGGCGTCGATGACCTCCTCGTCGACGATCGAGTTGACCTTGATCCGGATGTCGGCAGGTCGGCCCGCGCCGTGGTGGTCGATCTCCTGCTCGATGCGTTCGACGATCCCGGGGCGCAGGCGGGCGGGCGCGACGAGGAGCTGGCGGTACGACTCGCGCCGGGAGTAGCCGGACAGGTTGTTGAAGAGGTCCGTCAGGTCGTCGGCGATCTTCGTGTCGGTGGTGAGCAAGCCGTAGTCCTCGTACAGGCGTGCCGTCTTGGGGTTGTAGTTGCCGGTGCCGATGTGGGCGTAGCGGCGCAGCCCGTCGGGCTCGTCCCGTACGACCAGGCACAGCTTGCAGTGGGTCTTGAGCCCGAGCAGCCCGTAGACGACGTGGCAGCCCGCCCGCTCGAGCTTGCGGGCCCACCGGATGTTGGCCTGCTCGTCGAAGCGCGCCTTGATCTCGACCAGCACGAGCACCTGCTTGCCGGCACGGGCGGCGTCGACGAGCGAGTCGATGATCGGCGAGTCACCGGAGGTGCGATAGAGCGTCTGCTTGATCGCGAGCACCTGCGGGTCGGCGGCCGCCTGCTCGACGAAGCGCTGAACGCTCGTGGCGAAGGAGTCGTAGGGGTGGTGGACCAGGACGTCGCGCTCGCGCAGCGCGGCGAACATGTCGACCGGGCTCGCCGACTCCACCTCGGCGAGATCGGGGTGGGTCGTCGGCACGAACGGCTCGTACTGCAGCTCGGGCCGATCGAGGTCGGCGATCTGGTGCAGGCTCGCGAGGTCGAGCGGCGCCGGCAGCGCGAACACCTCGTCGGGGCTGATGTCGAGCTCGGTGACCAGCAGCTCGCGCACGTGCTCATCCATCGTGTCCTCGACCTCGAGACGCACCGGCGGCCCGAACTTGCGGCGCAACAGCTCCTGCTCGAGGGCCTTGAGGAGGTTCTCGGCGTCGTCCTCCTCGACCTCGAGGTCCTCGTTGCGGGTCACGCGGAACGAGTGGTGGGCGAGGATCTCCATCCCGGGGAAGAGCGCGTCGAGGTGCGCCGCGATGACCTCCTCGAGCGGGACGAAGCGCTGCGGGCCGACCTCGAGCCAGCGGTCGAAGATCGGCGGGACCTTCACGCGCGCGAAGTGGGACTTGCCGGTGACCGGGTTGCGCATCATGACCGCGAGGTTGAGCGAGAGCCCGGAGATGTACGGGAACGGGTGCGCGGGGTCGACGGCCAGCGGGGTCAGGACGGGGAACACGCGCTCGCGGAAGACCTGCCCCACGCCCTTGCGCTCGTCGGCGTCGAGGTCGTCCCAGTGCAGGAGTGCGATCCCGTGCCCATCGAGCTCGCGCCGCAGGGTATCGGTGAGCAGCGCGCCCTGGCGCAGCATGAGGTCACGGCTCGTCTCGAGGCTGGCCGACCACACCTCGCGCGGTTGGATGCCGCTGGCGCGACGGGAGGCCAGCCCTGTGGCGATGCGTCGCTTGAGGCCTGCGATGCGGACCATGAAGAACTCGTCGAGGTTGCCGGAGAAGATCGCCGTGAAGCGGATGCGCTCGAGCAGCGGCACCGTCTGGTCCTCGGCGAGCTCGAGCACGCGCTCGTTGAAGGCCAGCCAGGAGAGCTCGCGGTCACTGAACCGGTCGTCGGGCAGGTCTCCCGTGACGGCCTCGTACGGCGGGTCCACATCGAAGGAGTCCGGTGAGCGTGGGTGCTCCTCGGTGGCGGTCGCGACGCTGGTGGTGGCGAGATCTTCGGCCATGACGGCATCGTGCCACGGCAAAGTGACCTACGGGTGACCTACGAACGACCGGCCGCCGAGGGGTGCGATCGGCTACCGTACCGCCGTGACCTCCACCACATCCGTCAAGGGAGCCGCGCTGCGCGCCGCCTTCCGTCTGCCTGCGCCGGTGATCGCCAGGCTCGCCGGTGCGCCGGTCACCCGCCGTCACCGCACCCTCGACCCGCAGATGCGGCTGCTGCTGACCCTGCAGGCGCTCGAGGGGCCGGCCGCGGAGTCCGTGCCGATCCCGCACGGGCGCCGCATCATCCGCGCAAGTGCAGCCATGGCCGGTGGGGCGCTCCCGATCGGCTCGGTGCACGACCGGACGATCGACGGACCCGGCGGGCCGCTCCCGCTGCGTCTCTACGCGCCGCGTGGGGTCACCGGGACGGCGCCGGCGCTCGTGTTCTTCCACGGTGGCGGCTGGATCTACGGCGACCTCGAGAGCCACGACGCGATGTGCCGGTTCCTCGCCGAGCAGGCGGGGGTCCGGGTCGTCGCGGTCGACTACCGCCTCGCGCCCGAGCACCCGTTTCCCGCTGCGCCCGACGACTGCCTCGCGGCGTACGACTGGGTGCTCGCGCACGCCGACGCGCTGGGGATCGACCGGCACCGCGTCGCGGTCGGCGGTGACTCCGCGGGCGGCAACCTCGCGACCGTCGTCGCCCAGCAGGTCGTCGGTCGTACGGAGCAGCCGGCGGGCGTCGTCCCTCCGGCGTACCAGCTGCTGATCTATCCCGCCGTCGACTTCGTCGAGAAGCGTCCGAGTCGTACGGAGATGGAGACCGGGTTCTTCCTCACCGGCGGCTTCATCGACCTCTCGTCCGACAGCTACACCGCGTCCGCGCCGGATCCGGCCGACCCGCGGCTCTCTCCGCTGTACGGCAAGCTCGAGGGTCTGCCGCCGGCCTACGTCGTCACCGCCGGGTTCGACCCGCTGCTCGACGAGGGCGAGGCGTACGCCGAGGCGATGCGCGCCGCCGGTGTCGAGGTGACGTACCTCTGCGAGGACGGGCTGATCCACTCCTTCGCCAACATGGTCGCCCTCGGCACGGCTGCCCCTGCGGCGATGCGCCGCGCGGCTCGCGCACTGCGCCGCGGACTCCACCGGAGCTGAGCATGTTTGGCTCGCGCTGACACGCTGGAGGCATGACCGCCACCACGACCGCACCGTTGACCGTCCGCCCCGCGGGCATCGTCGACGTCACGAGCGCAGCCCGTCTGCTCGAGTCGTCAGCACCTGAGATCGACGTCGACGGCGACGGGTTTCCGGACGGTCCTGCCGACCCTGAGGTCGCCGCGTCGGTGGCCCGGATGGCGCTGAGCCACGTCGTCCTGCAGCACGGTCAGCTCTGGGTCGCCGAGCGCAACGGGGTCCTGGAGGCCGCGTCGGTGTGGATGCCGGCGGTCGAGACCGGTGCGGGGGACGGGCTGCGCGACGTCCTGCTCCGCGAGCTGCACGGTCCCTCGCTCGCCGCGGCGCTCGACCCCGGCGCCGAGGTCCGCGCTGCGCTGGCAGGGGCGTCGCTCGAGGTGGCGGCCCTCCTCGAGCGGATCGATCCCGAGCAGATCCTCAGCGGTCTGGGGGTGGCGCAGCACGTCTCGCGTCTTGCGGCGCCTGCCGTCATGCGGGCGACCATCATGCCCGCGCTGGAAGCACTCGATGGCGGTGTCGCCGCCGCGGCCTCGCTCGAGCCGGAGCGCGTCGCTGTGCTCGAGTCCGCAGGCTTCGTCGGCGTCGGGACGGTCGACGTCGGTGCCGGGCACCAGCTCTGGGTCGGGCGCGCGGCCTGACCGGTCGTCAGGCGCGTTCGTAGAGGACGTCGCGCGCGCTCTCGGTGAACCCGAGCCCTTCGTACGTGGCGAGGGCGGGCACGTTGTCACCCTCCACATAGAGGTCGACGCGTTCCACGCCCAGGCTCACGAGGTGGTGCAGCCCGCGCAGCGTCAGCGCCTTGCCGAGGCCGAGCCCCTGCGCGGACGGGTCCACGCCGACGACGTAGACCTCGCCGACTCCGTCCTCGACCTTCGTCCAGTGGAATCCGACGACCGCGCCGTCGCGCTCGGCCACGAAGAGCCCGGCCGGGTCGAACCACGGCTGCGCCATGCGCGCCCGCAGGTCGGCGAGGTCCATCGCCCCTTGCTCGGGGTGGCCAGCGAACGCGCGGGCGTTCACCGCGACGAGCGGCTCGGCGTCGTCGTCGCGCCACGTGCGGAGCGTGACCGCGTCGAGCGTGCGCTCGTCCGGCAGCGGCAGCGCAGCGTCCCGCGACAGGACGAGGAGAGTGCGGACGGCCTCGAGGCCCGTCGTAAGGGCGAGGTGCTGAGCCCCGGGAAGGTCGCCGTGGGCCCAGAAGCGTAACTCGCCCGCGTCGAGGACGGTGTCGAGGAGCCCGCGTCCGAGTCCGTGACGGCGGTGGCCGGGGGCGACGAAGAGCTCGACCGGCGCGTCACCCGCGGCGTACGCGGCCGCGACGAGCGCGCCGTCCTGCTCGACCGTACGGTCGACGCGCGGCGGCTCACCGGCGGCGATCGCGATCCGGCTCGCCTCGTTGAGCGGGGAGACGCCGTCGACGTCCGCGACTCGTTCGGCGAGGGCGATCCGTGGGTCGGGGATGCTCATCGCCCACCTCCCGGGACGTCATCCGAACGGTGGGCGGTAGGCCTCGCTACGTATGACGTCCCGGAGGAGGACTCCGTACGGAGCCGTCTGATCTGGGTCGCAGCCTCGGCGGCGACGGCACGCGCGAGTCCGGCCGGGTCGTCGTCGTCGTCTGCCTCCTCCGGGACGAGGACGTGCACGGTGCCGGCGACGAACAGGTCTGCCGCCGACACTCGCTGCGCCGCCGCCATCTCAGCGGCGTGGTCGGCGTCGCCGTGGACGATCGCCGAGGCGCCTTCGGGAGGCAGCGGCGAGAGCCACGCGTTCTGGGTGGCCACGACGACGTCGGCGGGGAAGAGCGCGAGCGCGCCGCCGCCGCACCCTTCGCCGAGCAGCACCGCGACCGTCGGGACGGTCATCGTGGACATGGAGGCGATGCAGCGCGCGATCTCCCCGGCGAGGGCGCCCTCCTCGGCCGCCTTGGACAGCTCGGCGCCGGGGGTGTCGATCACCGAGACGAGGGGGAGGCCGAGCTCGTTGGCCAGCCGCATGCCGCGGCGCGCCTCACGCAGCGCCGCGGGTCCCATGGGAGAGCGGGACTGCGCCTTGCGGTCTTGGCCGACCACGACGCACGGCTCGCCGTCGAGCCGGGTGAGGGCGACGATCATGGCGCTGTCGCGCTCACCCTCGTCCGTCCCCTGGAGCCGGATCGTGTCCTCGCCGCCGACCCGCAGCACGTCGCGTACGCCGGCGCGGTCGGTCCCGCGGGTGCGCTCGATCGCCTCCCAGGTCGACAGGCTCGGCCCGTCTGCGGGTTTCCTGCGCGCCAGTGTCGGCGGCTTCGGGGGATCGATGAGGATGCCGAGCGTCCTGTCGACGAGCGCAGGGAGGTCCTCCGCGGAGACGACGGCGTCGATGATGCCGTGCGCGACGAGGTTCTCGGCAGTCTGCACGCCTTCGGGGAACGGGTGGTGATGGAGCACTTCGTAGACCTTCGGGCCGAGGAACCCCACCAGCGCGCCGGGCTCGGCGACGGTGACGTGGCCGAGAGAGCCCCACGAGGCGAACACGCCGCCGGTGGTCGGGTGCCCGAGGTGTACGAGGTACGGCAGGCCGGCGGCCTTGTGCGACATGATCGCCCGCGAGATGTCGACCATGCGGACGAAGGCGGGCGTGCCCTCCTGCATGCGGGTGCCACCGGACGCCGTCGTTGCGAGGACGGGGATGCGCTCCGTGGTCGCGCGTCGTACGGCCGAGACGATCCGCCGCGCGGCGTCCTCGCCGATGGAGCCCGCGAGGAAGCGGAACTCGCTCGCGACCACCGCGACCGGCCGCCCCCGCACGGTGGCGCGACCGGTGATCACGGACTCGTCGCGGCCCGAGCGCTCAGCGGCTCGGGCGAGCTCGCGCTGATAGCTCTGCGGCCAGCGCGACACGTCGATCGGTGTGTCCCAGGAGACGAACGAGTCGGCGTCGAGGACGTGCTCGATCAGGTCGGACGCCGTACGGCGGGCGCTCATGGACGGTCCTCTCGGGCGCGATGGATCGGTTGGTTCGATCCAAGCACAGCCCTCAGCGGCGCGAGAAGGCGTTCGGCGCCGGCGCCCGGTCGGCGTCGTCTGTCTCCTCCGAGGCGCCGGCCTCACGCCGGTCACGCGCCTGCGCGACGAACCGGTAGCCGACGTTGCGGACGGTGCCGATGAGCGTCTCGTTGTCCGGGCCGAGCTTGGCCCGCAGTCGCCGTACGTGGACGTCGACCGTACGGGTGCCGCCGAAGTAGTCGTAGCCCCAGACCTCCTGCAGTAGCTGCTGGCGCGTGAACACGCGGCCGGGGTGCTGCGCGAGGAACTTGAGGAGCTCGAACTCTTTGAACGTCAGGTCGAGGGAGCGGCCATCGAGGCGTGCGGTGTAGGTGACGTCGTCGACGGTGAGGCCGCCGGACTTGATGACGTGGGCGTCGGGGTCGGTCCCGGCCTCGGCGGAGACGCGGCCGATGGCGAGACGCAGACGGGCCTCGACCTCTGCGGGGCCTGCGGTGGTGAGCAGGACGTCGTCCATGCCCCAGTCGGCGGCCACGACCGCAAGGCCACCCTCGGTGACGATCAGGACGAGCGGCGCGTCGACGCCGGTGGTGCGGAGGAGCCGGGTGAGTCCGCGCGCCTGAGCGAGGTCGGCACGCCCGTCGATGAGGACGGCGTCGCACGAGGGTGCGTCGAGGAGGGCGCTGGCGTCAGGAGGAAGGATCTTGACGTGATGGGGAAGGAGCGCGAGGGCAGGAAGTACTTCGATGGACGACTGCGTACTCGGCGTCAGCAGGAGCAAGGTGGACATCGCGGGACCCTTCTGCGGATACAAAGAAAGCCCAGGGCTGTGCCCAGGGCTTCATTGCTTGCTCCACAATAGGCTACGTGACCGATGCATCAACAACCGGTAACCGTGACGTCGAGCGCAGTGCGGGCGTCACGGTGCGCTATTGGGCGGCGGCCCGAGCGGCCGCAGGTCGTGAGGTCGATCACGTCGATCCAGGCACCGTCGCCGACGTCCTCGACGCCGTGCGCGCGTTGCACGACGGCAACGAGCGCTTCATGCGAGTGCTCGAGATCTGCTCGGTGCTGGTGGGTGAGGAGCCGCTCGGAGGCACCGACCCGGCGACCGTCATGGTGCCCGCCGGCGGCCAGCTGGAGCTGCTGCCGCCCTTCGCCGGAGGCGATAGTCGGCACAGCGCCGGAGGCGATAGTCGGCACAGCGCCGGAGGCTCCGGTGGCACCGCGCACACGAATCTGTCGGTCGGGGGACGCAGGCGACGAGCCCAGACGTGAGTCGCGTCCGCGAGGAGGCACGATCGCCCCTCGGGCTTACCGCGATCGCGCCCGGTCTCGTGACCACGGCGTTCGTCGGCCTCCTTGCGCTCGCGGCGCAGGCCGGTGCCGTGGTGATGGCAGCGGCCGTTCTGCTCATCCAGCTCCTCCTCGCGTCGGCGCCGTCGGCACCCGGTGTCTCCCGTACGCCGGTCCGCGCGCCGAAGGTCGTCCCCATCGCCGTCGCCGGTCTCGTCGCTGCGGTGGTGACCATGTGGCCGTCGACCGCCGCCGGTGCCCGCGGGACGACGGTGATGGCGGGCGCGATGGTCGAGAGCGGCACGCTCGCAGGCATCGGGCTGGCGCTCCCGGTCCTGATCCTGCTGGCGCTGATCGCGCAGGTGCGGCGCCCGGCGCCTCGTACGGACGTCGTGACGGCCCTCGGTGACGTGGTCACCACGGGCTTCGTCGCTCTGCTGGTGACGGGGTGGCTCGCCGCGGCGGAGTCCCCGGTCGGTCGCGCGGCCGTCGTGGTCGCCGCAGTCGTCACGGTCGTTGCGCTCGTCGCCGACCGGGCTCGCCGCGCACGGGCGGTGGTCCAGGTGTGGGCGCTGGCGGTGTGCGCGCTGGTCGGGATCGTGATGGCGTCCTGGGAGGGCGTCAACGCCGTGGCGGGCGGTGTCGCTGCCGTCGCCATCGCCGGATCGGTGATGGCCGGGCGCAAGCTCGGTCAGTGGTGGCGTCCGCTCCCGCCTGCGCGGTGGCCGATGGAGGTCGTGGCGCCGATCGCGCTCGCCGGCCCCGTGGTCTTCGTCGCCGCCCTCCTCTGGGCAGGCATCTGACGGGTCGGGCAGGGCACTCAGCGCGCGCGGTAGGCCTGCGCGACGAGGGGTCCGGCGACGTCGGGCGATCCACTCGGCGACGAGCTCGGGGCGACGTCGCGCGGTGTCGCGCAGGACCCACCCGATCGCCTTGCGAACGAAGAACTCCCGCTCGTCGAGCATCGAGTCGGCGTACCGGCTGAAGCGCTCCCAGTCGCCTCCGCCCGCCCGCAGCGCCGGTAGCAGCGCGAGCAGCGCCGCCCGGCGTACCCAGAAGTCGGCGTCCCGCGCCCAGCGGTCAAGGACGTCGCCGCAGGCGACCGTGCTGCCCGGTCGCGCGGTCACGGCGCTCACCACCTCGGTCGCGAGCGGGTCGACGATCGCCCAGGTCTCCGCCTCGCGCAGCATGTGCTCGACAATCGCCAGGTCCTCGCAGGTGAGCGCGCCCGCACGCTGGGCGAGGACGAACACAGCCGCGAGCCGGTGCTCGTGAACCTCGGACGCCCACAGCCGGGTGGCGAGGTGGAGGACGTCCTCGGGGTCGGCCACCCCGCTGGTACGGAGGGTGGCGCGGACCGTGCCCCGGACGTCCGGCACCCGGACGCCGAGGTGAGGGCGCATGCTCTTCAGGTAGCGCGCGGCGCCCTCGGCGCGTTCGGCATCACCGTGCCCTGCGAGCGCGACGGTGAGGCGGTCGGCGACGGACGCGACGTCGTCCTTCATGAGGGGAACGTACTCTTGACGCGTGCCTCTCGGTGTCTCCGTCCTCCTCGTCGTGCTCGTGGCGACCGGTGCGTTCGCGCTGGTCCGCAAGCGCGTCGACGGTCGCGTGCGCACGACGTCGCCCACGTCGGTGAGCGCTGCTGCCCCGGTCGCCCCGGCCCGTGAGGTGCTGACTGCGGCCGAGATCGGCGCCGAGCTGGGGAGTGGGGCGACGCTCGTCCAGGTCGCGAGCGCCTTCTGCGCGCCGTGCCGCGCAGCGCGGGTGCTGCTGACGAAGGTGGCCGACGCGCGCGACGACGTGGCGTACGCCGACGTCGACGCCGAGTCGCACCTCGATCTCGTCCGTCGGCTCGACATCCGGCGCACCCCGACCGTGCTGGTGCTCGACAGCGCGGGCGCTGTCGTCGCCCGTGCGAGCGGCGTGCCCAAGATGCCCGAGATCGAGGCAGTGCTGACCTCGGTCACCCGATCTCGCATCTCAGATGTCGGATAGCCGTCTCGCTATTCGAGACCCGAACGTGACCAGGCCCGGGTTGCCGCCTACTCTTGCCGACATGCCTCGTACGACACTTCTGACCAAGCGACGCGCAGTGGACCACTGCCGCGTGCGCTCGGCGCTGTGTCGAATGCGCTGAACGAACCCGCCCACGTCGCCTCACGGCGACAAAGCCCGCCGCCTCGATGCGGCACACGTTCTGCGCCTGGAGTCCCTGATGTCTGCAACCTCCCAGCCTGTCGTGCGTCCCAACGATGACCGTCCCGTCGGTCGCGTCGATCCGCGTGGCCAGCGCTTCGCCGCCACGATCACGGCGGTCGTCCTCGGTGTCGCGCTCGTCGCGATCGGTTCGCCGTTCGCGACGGTCCTGATCGGTCTGCAGTTCGCGGTCTTCGCCGTCGGTGTCCTCGGCGGCCCGGCACGCACCCCGTACGCGCAGCTGTTCGCTCGTGTCGTCCGCCCCCGGATCGGGGCGCCGGCCGAGACCGAGGATGCACGTCCGCCGCGGTTCGCCCAGGCGGTCGGCGGGGTCTTCGCGCTCGTCGGCCTCGTGGCGTCGCTCGCCGGCCTGACCGCGGTCGCTGCGGTCGCCGTCGGCTTTGCGCTCGCGGCGGCCCTGCTCAACGCCGTCACTGGCTTCTGCCTCGGCTGCGAGATGTACCTGCTGGTCCGTCGCGTCGCACCGCAGCGGGCCTGACTCACCGACTCACACCACAAACCCATCACCGTCACATCTCAGCCTGACAACAACCGTGGAGGTAACACCATGAGCCGCGAATCTGCGCTCGTCACCGCCGACTGGGTCGAGGAGCACCTCGCCGACGACGGCATCGTGCTCATCGAGGTCGACGAGGACACCACCGCTTACGACAAGGGCCACATCGCCGGTGCGATCAAGCTCGACTGGAAGAACGACCTGCAGGATCCGGTCCGCCGCGACTTCGTCAACAAGGCGCAGTTCGAGGCGCTCCTGTCCGAGCGTGGCGTGAGCAACGACGACACCGTCGTGCTCTACGGCGGCAACAACAACTGGTTCGCCGCCTACGCCTACTGGTACTTCAAGCTGTACGGCCACCAGGACGTCAAGCTGCTCGACGGCGGCCGCAAGAAGTGGGAGCTCGACAGCCGTGAGCTCGTCGAGGAGATCCCGACCCGCGCGACGACGTCCTACACCGCGCAGGAGCAGGACACGTCGATCCGCGCGTTCCGCGACGAGGTCGTGGCCGCCATCGGCGTCCAGAACCTCATCGACGTCCGCAGCCCCGACGAGTTCGCCGGGCGCCTGCTGGCGCCGGCGCACCTCCCGCAGGAGCAGGCGCAGCGCGGCGGCCACATCCCCACGGCCGGCAACGTCCCGTGGAGCAAGGCGGCCAACGACGACGGCACCTTCAGGAGCAACGAAGAGCTCGAGGCGCTGTACGCCGAGGCCGGCCTCGACCGCAGCAAGGACACCATCGCGTACTGCCGCATCGGTGAGCGCTCCTCGCACACGTGGTTCGTGCTGCAGGAGCTCCTCGAGATCCCGAACGTCAAGAACTACGACGGCTCCTGGACTGAGTACGGTTCGCTCATCGGCGTGCCGGTCGCGCTCGGCGACGAGCCCGGCGAGGCCTGAGCATGTGCGGCGCGACGCGTGGCGGCCCGAGCCTGGACGGGGTCGACCTCGACAAGGAGTCCGTCATCCAGGGCATCGTGACGAAGGCGGGCGAGCCCGTGGGCAACGCCTACGTACGCCTCCTCGACGCGACCGGTGAGTTCACCGCCGAGGTGCCGACGTCGGCGACCGGACAGTTCCGGTTCTTCGCGGCTCCCGGGCAGTGGACGCTGCGCACGCTCGCGCCGCGGGTCCAGCCGGTCGACCGGCTGGTCCAGGCCCAGCGGGGAAGCGCGGTCGACGTCGAGGTGACGCTCGAGACCGTCTGACCTGCCGCTGGTCGAGCCGACCTGCCGCTGGTCGAGCCTGTCGAGACCACGAAGCCCCCGCCCCGGATCTCCGGGGCGGGGGCTTCGTCGTACGGTCAGTTGATTTCGGTCTCGGAGCCGAGCTTGGAGGCGTCGTCGGGATAGAGGCGGAGGTATCTCTTGACCCGGTCGTTGCGGACCATCCGCCAGAGCTGCTCGCCCTTTTCGAGGTCGAGGTTGACGATGCTCTGACCATTGGCATCCTCGCCGAACCGCTGGGCAGCGAGTGGCACCGTCATGAAGTCCACCTCGTCGACGTTGATGCTCTTCATGTTCCAGGCGAGGTCGGTGATGGTCGAGACGCTGAAGTTCTCATCGATGGTGAGGTGCTTCGCGACGGAGCCGACCGTCTTCTGGAGCTTGATGGGGTTGCTGATGTTCTCGGTGCTCATCATCTTCTTGAGGAGCAGCCGGATGAAGTTCTGCTGACGCTTGATCCGATCGAAGTCACCGTCGCCGAGCCCGTAGCGGGTGCGGACGTACTGGAGGGCCTTCTTGCCCTTGAGCTTGTGCCAGCCCTTCTCCCAGCTGACCTTCTGGGAGGTGTCGTAGAACGTCTCGGGGATGTAGACCCGGACCCCGCCGACCGCCTCCGTCATGTCGCGGAAGCCGTCCCAGTCCATGATCACCATGTGGTCGAGGCGGAGGTTGGTGAGGTGCTCGACCGTCGAGATCGCGCCGTTCGGGCCGTAGTTGGCGAAGGCGGCGTTGATCTTGTCCTCGCCCCGCGCCTCGCCCTCCTCGTCGTAGATCGTCACATGGGAGTCGCGCGGGATGGAGATGACGGAGACACGGCTACGGTCGGCCGAGACGTGCGCAACCATGATGGTGTCGCTGCGATGGATCCGTCCCTCCTTCCAAAGGCCATCGTCGTTGAGGTCGGCTTTGATCGAGGAGGAGTTGTTGTTGCCGTCGGCCTCGGCGTCGGCGCCGAGCACGAGGATGTTGAGCGCCTCGCCGGGAGCGGGATCAGGGCGGTTCTCTTCTTTAATGGCCGCGATGGGGACCTTGTCGATGCCGGTGAAGCTCTTGATCATGCCGAGGGCGTATGCGCCGGAAGCGACGAGGAAGACGGAGAGCAGAGTCGCGATCGTGGCCGCCACCCAGTGGCGGCGCACCCAGCCGCGCGGCTTCTCAGCGCGTCGTTTGCCGGCGCCGTCGTAGTCGCTCATCCAACTCCCTGTTCAGTACATGCCACCCGGCATGACGGCAGCCCAGGACGTCTGGCCGGGGCTGCAATCCCCTTATTCTGCCTCAAGACCGGCGATCATCCCAGGCGAACAGTGTCTCTCCTTGTCAGTTCACCGCTGTCGAGGACCAACGTCACCGGTCCGTCGTTGACGAGGTCGACCGCCATGTCGGCCCCGAACCTTCCACGTTCGACAGTCGCTCCGAGTTCCCGAAGGACCCTGCAGAACTCCTCGTACAGGGGTTCGGAGACCGGCCCGGGAGCCGCGTCACCCCACGACGGGCGCCGTCCCTTGCGGACGTCGGCGTACAAGGTGAACTGGCTGATGACGAGCAGCGGTGCATCGACATCTGCGGCGGAGCGTTCGTCGCGGAGGATCCGCAGGTTCCAGATCTTGGTGGCCAGAGCAGCGGCGTCGTCGGCGCTGTCGGTGTGCGTGATGCCGACCAGGACCACCAGTCCCGGGCCGTCGAAGGCGCCGACGACCTCGCCGTCGACACGTACCGAGGCGGAGCTGACTCGTTGGACGACGGCACGCACCGCAACATTCTGGCGCGTACGGCACGGGCGTCAACCCTCGGACCCGCCCGTAGACTGAGCGCATGCCCTTCGAGATCCCCGAGGACCTTCACCCCGACATCCTCGGACTCGCGTGGTTGCTGGGCCAGTGGCACGGCAACGGACGCGGCGACTACCCGACGATCGAGCCGTTCTCCTTCGAGCAGGACATCGCCTTCGCGCACGACGGGCGTCCGTTCCTCCACTACTTCAGCCAGACATGGCTCACCGACGAGTCCGGTGAGCGTATTCGCCCTGGCGCCCTCGAGACGGGCTTCCTGCGCCCCGGCGGACCGATCGACAAGGCCAAGGGGCCGGTCGAGCTCCTGCTGACGCACCCGACCGGGTTCGTGGAGATCTACTTCGGCGAGCTCGACGGCCCGCGCCTCACGTTGCAGACCGACGCGGTCGTACGGACGCCGACCGCCAAGGAGTACACGGCCGGCCAGCGCATGTACGGGCTGGTGGACGGCGACCTCATGTACGCCTACGACATGGCTGCACAGGGGCAACCCATGCAGTCGCACCTTTGGGGGCAGCTCAAGCGTGTCTGATCTCGATGCACCGACCTACCGCAGCCCGCTCCTCGACCTACCCGGCGCCGTCGAGGGGGAGGGCATCGACCGTGGTGTGGCCGCGCACTACGGCGCGATCAGCACCGAGCAGCGTGCGCTCGAGGCAGACAAGGCCTTCGTCGACCTCTCCCACCGCGACGTCGTGACCATCACCGGACCCGACCGGTTGGGCTGGCTGCACTCGCTGACCACTCAGGCGTTCGAGGGGTTGGCCCCGGGGACGCCGACGCAGGCCCTGGTGCTGTCGCCGCAGGGTCGGGTCGAGCACGCGTTCCACGGCGTCGACGACGGTGAGACGTTCGTGGCGCACACCGAGCCCGGCCAGGGCGCCACGCTCGCCTCGTACCTCGACTCGATGCGCTTCATGATGCGCGTCGAGGTGACGCTCGCGACCGACGCGTACGCGGTGCTCGGGCTGTCCGGGCTCGGCTTTGCCGTGGTGCCTCGTACGGAGCTCGCGGCCGCCCCAGACACCTACGGCGCGGCCGTCGGCACCTGGGCCTGGGAGGCGCTGCGGATCGCCGCCGGCGTGCCGAGGCTCGGGCTCGACACCGACGACAAGTCGATCCCCAACGAGTACGGCTGGCAGTACGACGCCTCGACCGGGACCCCGGAGCTCATGCAGGCCGTCCACCTCGCGAAGGGCTGCTACCGCGGCCAGGAGACGGTCGCGCGCATCCACAACCTCGGACGCCCGCCGCGCCGCGCCGTGCTGCTGCACCTCGACGGTTCGGCCGAGCACCTGCCGCTCCACGGGTCCGACGTCGTGCTCGACGGGCGCCGTGTCGGGTTCGTCGGCTCGACCGCCCGCCACCACGAGCTCGGTCCGATCGCCCTCGCCGTCGTCAAGCGCAACGTGCCCGTCGAGGCGACCGTGGTCGCTGACGGCGTCGCCGCCACGCAGGAGGCGTTGGTCGATCCTGAGGTCGGCCTGCACGTGCGTCCGGCGCTCTGAGCCTGGTTGCTATCGTCGCCCGCATGCGTATCTCGGTCATCGGCTGCTCATACCTGGGTGCCGTCACCTCGTCGTGCCTCTCCCGCATGGGACACGACGTCACGGGAGTCGACATCGACACCCGCATTGTCGACGAGCTCTCGGCCGGGCGCGCACCGTTCTTCGAGCCTGGCCTCCAGGAGCTGTTGAGCGAGCAGGGTGACACCGGGCGGCTGCGCTACACCACGGACGCGGCAGCGGTCGCCGGCAGCGCCGTCCACTTCGTCTGCGTCGGGACGCCGCAGCGCGCCGGTGAGAACGCCGCCGATCTCAGCCAGGTCGAGAGCGCCATCGAGGCCCTGCTCCCGCACCTCGCCCCGGGTGATGTGGTGGTCGGCAAGTCGACGGTGCCGGTCGGTACGGCGGCGCGGCTGGCAGCACGGATCGCCGAGGTCCAGCCGGAGGCGACGCTGGTGTGGAACCCCGAGTTCCTGCGTGAGGGCTACGCGGTCCAGGACACGCTGCACCCCGACCGGATCGTGTACGGCGTGCCCGAGGGCCCGGCCGGCGAGCGCGCCAGGGCGATCCTCGACGAGGTGTACGCTGCACCGCTGGCCGAGGACGTGCCGCTGGTCGTCACCGACTACCCGACCGCCGAGCTGGTCAAGGTCGCCGCCAACTCCTTCCTCGCCACCAAGATCTCGTTCATCAACGCCATGGCCGAGCTGTGCGAGGTCGCCGGCGCCGACGTCACTGCGCTGGCCGACGCGATCGGTCACGACGACCGCATCGGACGCAAGTTCCTCAACGCCGGGATCGGCTTCGGCGGCGGTTGCCTGCCCAAGGACATCCGCGCCTTCATGGCACGCGCCGGCGAGCTGGGTGCCGACCAGGCGCTGACGTTCCTGCGCGAGGTCGACACCATCAACCTGCGACGCCGTGACCGCGTGGTCGAGATCGCGCGCCAGGTCCTCGACGGCACCGTCACCGGCCGCCGGATCGCGGTGCTGGGTGCGGCGTTCAAACCGAACAGCGACGACGTGCGCGACTCGCCCGCCTTGGACGTGGCCGAACGGCTGCACGTCCACGGTGCGGAGGTGCGCGTCACCGACCCGCATGCGGTCGAGAACGCCCGCCGGCTGCACCCCGACCTCACCTACGTCGCCACCGTCGACGAGGCCGTCGAGGGTGCCGACCTCGTGCTGCTGCTCACCGAGTGGCGCGAGTACGTCACACTCGATCCGGCGGACCTTGCGAAGCAGGTCCGCAACCCGGTCGTCGTCGACGGACGAAACGTGCTTGACCCTGAGACGTGGCGCGACGCCGGCTGGACCTACCGCGGACTCGGTCGCCCCTAACCTCAGGCGCGATGCCGCACGGCCTCGTCGTCGTGGGGGTGCGCCTCGGTCGGCGGGTCGGTGTGGCCGTAGCCGTAGCCGTAGCCGGACCAGCTTCCCTCCTGGGACCGCACCGGCGTCATGGTGAGCACCGTCCCGAGCAACCGCGCACCCACGCCCTGCAACCGGTCGACCGCGCGTCGCACCTGGTCCCGGGTCGTCTTCTTCGACCGCACCACGAGGATGGCGCCGTCGGCCTGCGAGGCCAGCAGAGCGGCGTCGGTGATCGGCAGCAGCGGAGGGGCGTCGATCAGGACCACGTCGTACGACTCCCGCAGCGTGCGCAAGGTCTCCGCCATCGCCTGACTCTGGAGAAGCTCGGCAGGGTTGGGCGGGATCGGCCCGCTCGTGAGGACATCGAGGAACTTGTTGCTCGTCGGCTGGAGCGCGTCGCCGAGGCTGCTCCGACCGATCATCACCGACGTGAGGCCGATGCTCGAGCGGAGCCCGAGGTAGTCGGTGAGCCGCGGTCGCCGGAGGTCACCCTCGACGAGGACGACGCGGTGCTGGGCGATCGCGAGGGTCAGCGCGAGGTTCGTCGCCGTCGTCGACTTGCCCTCGTCGGGGATCGAGCTCGTCACCACGATGACCTTGTTGGACGCGTCGACGTCGACGAACTGGAGGTTGGTCCGCAGGACGCGGAAGGCCTCCGTCCGCGGAGCGAGCAGACCGATCTGGGTGACGAGCGGGCTCTTCGACGCTGCGGAGTCGTACGGGATGGAGCCGAGGACGGGAGCGTCGGTCACCTCCCCGAGGTCGTCGCTCGTGCGCACCGACGTGTCGAGGTTCTCGCGGAGCAGCGCTGCCCCGACCCCGACGAGCAGGCCGAGGAGGAGCGCGAGCCCCACGGTCCGCTCGATGTTCGGCGTGCTGGGGGTCTCGGGAAGCGTGGCCTCGTCCACGACCGTCGCGGTGATCGGCGCGCGTCCGTTGCGTCCCGCACGCTCCAGCTCTCGTACATAGGTGCTGAATTCTGCCGCGGTCGCCTCTGCGATCCGCTGCGCCTGCTCAGGTTCCGGGTCAGTAGCGCTCACCTCGAGGATCACCGTCTCGGGGACTACCGAGGCGCTGATCTGCTCTGCGAGCTCGCTCGGCGTGGCGTCGAGGTCGAGGCGGTCGGCCACCCGCTCGGCGACAGCCTGCCCGGTGATCAACGTCGCGTACGAGGCAACGCGTTGCTGGGAGAACAGTCCACCTTGATAGGCGTCGGTGCTGTCGGCCTGCGGAGTCGAGACGAACAGTCTCGTCGTTGAGGTGTACTCCGGCGTCGCCCTGACTAGGAACACCCCGGCGATCGCGAGCGCGACGACGACGCACGCCGTGATGACCCGCCATCGCCTGCGCAGCACCTGCAGTAGCTCGTGGACCCCCAACATGCCCCCCTTGGCTCGTCAGTGCCTCCTCACACTAGGACAGGTCGCCAATGACGGCGAGCGATGCGTGCGACCTGCCGAGGTGGGCGGTGACGACTAGTCTCCCGTCACGTCGGCCGCACCGGGGTTGCCGAACGGATGAGGGGTGGGTCGAGATGTCGCAGGGCAGCACAGCCGTCCGAGGACGAGTCCTTCACGTCGCCCCCGGTGATGCGATCGCCCGGCTGCAGCCCCAGTTCGGGTTCCAGCAGGAACACGGGTACGACGTGCGTGTGGCTTGCGGGCGGTCATCCGACGTCAACTGGGCACGGCTCGCACCCTTCGAACCGATCGATATTCCGTTCCCTCGCCGGCCCTTGCCGCACCGCGTGGCCGCCACGCTCGTAGAGCTCGTACGCGCCGCGCGCGAGTGGAGGCCGACCTACCTCCACCTCCACTCGCCCGCTGTCGCGCTGACCGTACGGTGGGTGCCCCGTTCGTGCTGGCCGGTCGGGATGCAGATGGTCTATACCGTTCACGGGTACGGCCATGTCTGGCCGCCACGGGGCCGCGCCCGCGCCATCCAACAGGCAGAGCGGGTGCTGGCACGGCGCACGGACCTCATGCTCTTCCAGAGCACCGAGGACCTCGACGAGTCGCGTGGGCGCCGCTACAACAGCCGGCTGCGCTACCTCGGCAACGGCGTCGAGGACGCATGGTTCGACATGGTGCCCGCCCCCCGATCGACAGGGCCGCTCGAAATCGTCTACGTCGGCCGGATGGTTGAGGAGAAGGGCGTGCTCGACCTGGTGGAAGCGGTCCGAGGACTGGAGGGGGTTCGGCTGCACCTTGTCGGTGCTGCCGAACCTACTGACCCGCGCCCTGTCGACCCCGCGGCCATCGCCGCGACGGCCGCGCCGGGTACGGTCGTCGTCCATGGTCGTGTGGATCAGCCCACGCTGCGCCAGGTGGTCGCCGACGCCGACGTGCTGTGTCTCCCGAGCTACCGCGAAGGGGTTCCGCAGAGTGTCATCGAGGCCCTCGCGGCCGGGCGGCCGACTGTCGTCACGGACGTGCGGGGATGCCGTGAGCTGGTCGACGACGGCGTCAACGGCTACGTGGTGCGAGCGCGCGACCCGGCAGGCCTACGGGTTGCCCTGCAGCGGATGCGTGACCTGCCTGCTGCCGAGTACGCGCGGATGTCGACGGCAGCCCGAAGCTCCGTCGCACAAGGACGACGTCTCGAGAACGTCCACGCACGCCTGCTCGAGGCGTACCGCGAGCTCGAGCCATGAGCCGGGGGCCCGGCGTCATCCGAGCACGAGCTTGCGCCAGGTCGGCTCCCAGCTGGCGAAGCTGTAGTTCTCCTGGACGTGTGCGAGTGCGGCACGTCCCGCAGAAGCGCGGAGGTACTCCGGCGCCGTGAGGACCTCGGTGAGCGCGTCGTCCCACTCCGTGTCGGTTGCTGGAGCCCAGCCTCCGCAGCCTGTGACGACGTCCCGGTTGACACCCACCGGGCTCGCGACGACCGGGAGCGCGGTCGCGCCGTACTGCAACAGCTTGTAGGCGCACTTTCCGCGGGTGAAAGGGGTGTCGGGCAGCGGCATGATGCCGACGTCCGCGTCGGCGAGCAGCGAGAGCGCATCAGCGCTCCACGTGACCCTGTCGGCGACGGGAGCGAGGGCACCGAGCGGGCCCTCTCCCGCACTGATCACGGTGATTCTTCCGCCGACACGGTCGAGACACGCGCGGAGGGAGCGGGCGACTGCGACGAGGAAGGCTTCTGTCGCAGGAGAGCCGAGCCACACCACACGAGGCGTCTCGCGTCCCTCGTACGAGGACTTCGGCCGGTAGGAGCTCGGCTCGATACAGCTCGGGACGACCGTCACCGGCGTGCCAGCCGGGGCGGCGGCTCGCGCCTCTTCCGCGAGCGTCGCGTTCCCCGCGATGACCTGGTCGGCGCTCGCGAGACTGCGCTGCCAGACGCGACGGCGCGACCATGCCCTCCTGAGGGCAGAGTCGGGATAGTGGGCGAGCGAGTCGTCGAAGTCGTACACGCCCCGGCGTGCCGTGCTCAGCAGCCGCGACTCCAGCCCTCCGTTGCTGAACGGGGAGGCCGCCCTGCTCAGGAGGACGGTGGAGTCGTCGACCCGGCAGGCGTCGCGCCGCAAGCGGACCTCCGCGCGCACCGCTGCGGGGAGCCGGCGACCCAGCGTGCGCGGTGCCGCGTCCCTGGTGCCGGCGTACTCCCACGAGACCGCCGGGATCTGCAGGTGATCGACCCAGTCGTGGAGTCGGACTCGGGCGCTCGCGGCGCCCCGGCCGTACGCTGCCACGGTGATCAACCCTGGCGACTCGATGCTCACGGGAACCATGGTGGGGGAGTTCAGCGCATCTGCCACCCGGAGGCGAGACCGGCGACGAGCAGGCAATGATCGATGAGCCGTCCCGGCAGCGAGCTCCTGAGGGCGTCTGCCCGACTGACCCTTCCCACCGTGCTTGCGGTGGGCCTGGGGGCGGTGACGGCGATCGTCACAGCACGGTCACTCGGCCCGACCGGGCGCGGGCAGCTCGTCCTCGCGCTGACCGTCGTGACGATCAGCTCGGTCGTCCTGACCCTCGGGCTGGACACGGCGGCACGATTCGCGCTGGTACGTGCTGAGACCGGCGTGACCGCAGGGGCGTACCTGGGTGCCTCGCTCATCCTCGTGGTGGTCGAGACCGTCGTGGTGGCCGCCGTCCTGGTCGCCACAGGGAAGTGGGGTGACGTCCAGTTCTCGCGCGACCTCGTCTTGCTCTCCTCGGCGTTCGCCGCGGTGTTCCACAGCGCGGCGATGCTCCGAGGACTTCTGAGTGCGTACGGTCACCTTCTCGTGACAGCGTGCGCATCTGCCGGCGGCGTGGTGCTGACGTTTGTGCTCGTGTGCGGTTTCGCCCTCCGTGACAGCGGAGCGGTGGATGTCTATCTGATCGCGTTCGGACTGGGTGCGTTGCTCGAGCTCGTGGTCCTCGGCGCGTACGGTGCGGCGCGCGGGCTCCTGCGGGCACCCGCCTTCGCGCTGTCCTCGTGGCGGACTCTCGTGTGCCTCGGGATTCCTGCCCTCGGCATCGTGGGTGCCCGGACGGTGGTGTTCCGTCTGGACAGGTACGTGGTCGGGGTCGTGATGGGTGCCGGAGCAGCAGGTGTCTACTCCATCGCTTCGACCGTGAGCGAGGCGCTCCGTTTCGCGCCCCGGATCTTGAGCGAGGTCGTCCTGCACCGGGTCGCGACGCGCCGAGGATCGACGGTGGCCGTCGAGCACGCGCGCTTGGTGCTCCTGGTCGTCACCGCCCCCATCCTGATCGTGATCGCCGTGTTCGCGCCGCAGATCATCACGCTCCTGGTCGGGCCGGAGTTCCTCGACGCGGTGCTGCCTTTGCGGATCCTTCTGATCGGGGAGCTGGCGGTCGTCTCCTTCTGGGTCGACCTCAACCACCTGGCAGGGATGGGGCGCTTCGGTCGCGCGAGCGTGATGTGCCTCGCGGTGGCGGCAGCAGTCGTCGCCCTCGACCTCTGGCTCATTCCCACCCTCGGGTTGGCAGGGGCAGCGATCGCGAGCGTGGCTGGCTACCTCGGGTTTGCCGTGGCCGCCCGCGCGGGCAAACGCTCAGCATCTCGCGAGGATGAGCCAGACGATCGGCGCGTCAGCGGGGGACCCGCCTGACCGTGTAGGCGATCTCGTAGCAGGGGAGGATCCAGCAGACGTGCTCCTCGTACAGCTCCTGGGTCCACGTCGACAGGTTGACCCATGCGGAGAGCACCTTCTTCACGGCATGGCGTGCGTAGAACGGCGGCGATGACTTGAAGACGTACCGGGTGGAGGTCAGCACCAGCGGGAGCGGAGCCTCGTAGTGGGGGACCCCGCGGCGCAGCGCGGTGCGCTCGACCCAGTATCCGAACGTGTAGAGGCCGAAGAATTGCCGGTGCGTCGGGTCTGAGTAGAACGCAGGGTTGGAGAAGTGAGGCACTACCGTCACGCACGTGCCGCCGTCGACGAGCACGCGCGAGATCTCGCTGAGGACCTCGCGCGCATCGTCGACATGCTCCAGAAAATGCTCGCTGTAGACCGACTCGACGCTCGCGTCCGGGATCGTGCGGAGCACCTCCAGCGCGTCCCCGACGACATCGACTGCCGGGAGCGGTCGCGTGTCGATCCCCACCGCGCGGGGGTCACGCTTGGCTGCGCCGCAACCGAGCTCGAGACGGAGGGGACGGGTGGCGAGACTCGGCATGCGCAGCACTGTATGAGGGCCCTCGCCCTGCTGCACGGTGACGAACCTGACCGCTGATGCACCTGGGCACTCCGCGAGAAGCGCTCGTGCGGCAGAGGCCACCCGGATTTAGCATGCGACGGTGACCATCGCGGGCAGGGCAGCGGCGGCGGCCCCTGACATGGAGGTGCGCGAGCTCGGGGACGGCGCTTCGCGCCGCCCACTCCGCGCAAACGTGCTGCCGGTGGCAGGCGCCCTCGCTTTCGCCTACGTGCTGGCGCGACCGGTGACGGCGGGCAACGTCCTCTATCCGTTGCTGGCGGTGGGGGCGATCGCTTGTGGTGTGACGATCGTCGCGAAGCGGCGCCCGATGTCGCGTCGCCTGCTCGGCGCTCTCCTCATCGTCCTCGTCCTCGGCGCGATCGGCTCGCTGATAGGGGTCGCGAACCCAGGCTTCATCAGCGGTTTCAGTGTCTGGGTGATCGCCCCCGTGCTCTTCGCCAGCTACACGTTCGTGGTGACCGAGCGAGGACTGAAGATGCTCCTCGTGACAGCCGCCGTTGCCACGTCCGTCACGTCTGCCCTGCTCATCCTGTACGTGCAGGGTGAGCGGGGCACGCTTCCGGACCTCATCCCCGATGCCCTCGTGACCGAGGGCGGGCTGATCTACGATCCGTACGCCAACGCACTCCGCTATCACGGTCTCTCGACCCTCGTGGGCGCGCTGCCGATGTGGATGGCGAGCCTCCTCGTCCCTCGACACGCGCTCCTGCCGCCTGTGTGGCTTCGTCTCGTCGCGACGCTCTTGTGCACGCTCGCCGCACTGCACAGTGGGCGGCGTGGCATCGTCGTGGCAGCCGCAGCTGCGGTCGTCATGGCCGGCGCAGCGGTGATGGTGTGGCGGCGACGTGAGGGGCGTGAGACGACCGGTGGGCGCGGCTCGTCAGTGCTGATCGCCGGCTCGGCGGTCCTCGCGGTGGTGGCTGTGGTGGGCAGTCGGTCGGCGCTCACGCAGAGCTCTTGGGATGCCGTCGTCGACTTTCTGTTTGGGGACGGCGCGGTCAGCGGCAACGGCGTGCGACGCGAGCAGGCCGCTCGGCTCCTGCAAGCCTGGGGGGAGAGCCCGTGGTGGGGCCAGGGCTTCGGAGCCCGGCTTCCGGACTACCTGCGTAGCGTGGAGAGGCCCTGGAACTTCGAGCTCCAGTACCACATGCTCATCTTCCAGGTGGGCCTGCTCGGTCTCGTGCTGCTGTTGGCGGCGGCCGGCCTCGTGGTCGGGGCGGTCGTCCAAGGCCTGCGGCGGCGCCCCGATCTCTTCCCGGTCGTCGTCGTGACGGGGAGTGCGATGGTGGGATTCCTGGTCGCCAATGCCACGAACCCCTACCTCCAGGCTCCAGGGCATTTGTGGGCGATTGCGCTCTTCCTTGCGTGTGTCAACGTCGCGTCAACGGCGCCCACGCGCCACGAACCGTGAGCCGACGAGGTGCCGGAGGGCGATTTGCCCGTTATCGTCCCTGGTGCAAGCCCTCGGGGGGAAGGATTTCGGTGGGTGCCACACGCCAGTGGCTGCGCCAGCACCGTTCGTCAGTGCTCGTCGGCTACGACAGTCTCGCCTGGTTCGCCGCAACCTTGGGTGCGGCTGTTGCCAGGTTCGACGGTGACCTCTCGAAGGTGAACCTGCCGGGCGTCATCGGCCTTTCTGCTCTGCTCTGCGCCGCCTATCTTGCTTTCGGGAGCGTGTTCCGTCTCCACAGCGGCCGTGCGGTGACCGGCAGTCTTGAGGAGGTCGTCCTCGTCACAGGAGTGGGTGTGAGCGCCGGTCTCGTCGGCTTCTCGCTCAACGTCGTCATCGACCCGCAGTGGGTGCCCCGCGCAGTGCCGATCGGGGCAACCGTCCTTGCCGTCGCTCTTATCGCCTGGGGCCGGGTCGTATGGCGGCGCTGGAAGGAAAGGGATCTGCGGTTCGTGGGTCCGGAAGCGACGCACGTCCTCGTCGTGGGCGCGGGGGAGGGTGCCCGTCAGCTCGTCCGCGCGATCCACCGCGATCCCCATGCGCGATGGCGCCCTGTGGGACTCATCGATGACGACCCGCTCAATCGACACCTGAGAATCGAAGGCGTGCCCGTCGTCGGCGGGAGGAGCATGATCGCCGAGGCGGTTCAGGAACACGGGGTCGAGACGATCATCGTCGCCATCCCCTCGGCGAGGCGAGAGCTGGTCCGTGCGGTCGCCGACACGGCAGAGTCCCTCAATGTCGACGTCAAGGTGCTGCCGCAGGTGTCGGAGATCCTGGAGGCCAATGTCGGGATCGAGGACGTGCGCGACCTCGACATCTCAGATCTGCTCGGCAGAGCGCAGGTGCAGACGGACCTGAAGAGCATCTCCGACTGCCTGACGGGCCGCCGAGTCCTCGTTACCGGGGCGGGCGGATCGATCGGGAGCGAGCTTTGTCGCCAGCTCCGTCGGCTTGGGCCTCAGACCCTGGTGATGCTCGACCATGACGAGTCCGCACTCCATACGACGCAGATGGATGTCTACGGCCGCGCCACCATGGCGACCGACGACGTGGTGCTGGCCGACATCCGCGACGCTGAAGCGCTCCGCTCGGTCTTCGAGACGCACCGACCGGAGGTGGTCTTCCATGCTGCGGCGCTCAAACACCTCCCTGTCCTCGAGCGGTTCCCTGGCGAGGCGGTGAAGACCAATGTTTGGGGGACGCAGAATGTGCTGGAGGCGGCGCGGGCGGCGCACGTCGACCGGTTCATCAACATCTCGACGGACAAGGCGGCCAACCCGATCAGCGTCCTGGGCTACTCCAAACGGGTCGCCGAGGGACTCACAGCCGCGTGCGACCACAACTCCGCGGGCACCTACGTCAGCGTGCGTTTCGGCAACGTGCTCGGTAGCCGCGGATCAGTCGCCACGGCCTTCATGCGCCAAATCGCCGAAGGCCGGCCGTTGACGGTCACCCACCCGGATGCGACGCGCTACTTCATGACGATCGCGGAGGCGGTCGGCCTCGTGATCCAGGCGGCGGCGATCGGACGCGGAGCTGAGGTTCTCGTTCTCGATATGGGGGAGCCGGTGAACATCCACTCGTTTGCGCGCAGGCTCATCGCGCTGTCGCACGCGACGGTCGGTGTCGAGTTCATCGGCCTGAGACCTGGCGAGAAGGTGCACGAGGAGCTGCTCGGCGACGGAGAGGTCGATGTGCGGCCGGAGCACCCAGCCGTTTCGCACGTTCCCGTCCCGCCGTTGCCCTTCACGGCCGTGGCCGGACTCGATCCCGGTGCATCGCCGCCGGCGGTGATCCGCGGCATGCAGCGCCTCACGCAGCGTCTCCCGGTCGAGCTCGCCGAGGAGGCGGGGTGACACGCCGTGCCATGACGACACCAGCCGTCGTCCCCTTCACACGTCCCGACATCACCGACGCGGAGATCGACGCCGTGGTCCGTGCGCTGCGCGGAGGGTGGGTGACGACCGGGCCTGCCGCCGCCGAGCTCGAGGACACCTTCGCGGGCTTCGTCGGCGGCGGGGTCGAAGCCGTGGCCGTGAGCTCAGCGACGGCGGGGCTGCACCTGGCGTTGGAGGCGTGTGGCATCGGTGTCGGCGACGAGGTTCTCGTGCCGACCTGGACGTTCACGGCGACTGCGGAGGTGGTGCGTTATCTCGGGGCGACTCCCGTCCTCGTCGATGTCGACCCCGTGACTCTCAACATCGCGCCGTCTGCCGTCGCCGCTGCGCTGGGTCCGAGGACACGCGCTGTCATTGTCGTCCACTTCGGGGGCCTTGCGGCTGACACCGCGGGTATCGCAGCCGTCACGCGGCCACGGGGAGTTCGCATCGTCGAGGACGCCGCTCACGCGCTGCCGAGCACTCGTGCCGGCGAGATCGTCGGCGCGGCGGCGCACTCCGACGCAGCGATCTTCAGCTTCTATGCCACGAAGACCGTGACGACGGGCGAGGGCGGAATGCTCACCACACGCGATCCCACCATCGCTGCACGCGCTCGGGTGATGCGCCTCCACGGGATCGACCGGGACGCGTTCGACCGCTATCGCCGGGCGTCCGCCTGGGAGTACGACGTCGTCGCGCCGGGCTTCAAGAACAACCTCCCGGACCCTGCGGCGGCGATGGGATGCGTCCAGCTCGCCCGTGCGCACGCGATGAGGGATCGCCGGGAGGAGATCGCAGCGACGTACCTCGAGGCATGGCGCGACCTGCCGATCGAGCTGCCGGCTCGACCAGCGGGGGCCGACCTCCATGCCTGGCACCTCTTCACTCTTCGGCTGCGCCCCGATTCGGAGACTGACCGTGACGCTCTCATCCAAGCCCTCGCGCAACGCGGGATCGGGTCCAGCGTCCATTTCATCCCCCTGCACCAGCTCACGTACTGGCGCACCTCGCTGAGGCCTGAGCCGGATGCCTTTCCCGTCGCCGACACGGTCTTCCCGCGGATCGTCAGCGTCCCGATCTTCAGCGCCATGACGTACGACGAGGTCGACCGAGTCGCGGACGCCGTACGCGAGGTCGTCAGGTGAGGCGCCTCGCTGAAGCCTTCGTGGCTTTGATCGCGCTGGTTCTCCTGGCGCCGGTGCTCGTCGCGATAGGGATCGTGGTCCGGCTCGACACGCCCGGCCCGGCCCTCTTCCGCCAGCTGAGGGTCGGTCACGGGGGACGCGAGTTCGAGATCTGGAAGTTCCGCACGATGACGCAGCCTGAGTCTTCCGACGAAGACCACGGGCAAGAGGTCACCGTTGCCGGAGACGTCAGGGTCACACGCGTGGGGCGCTTGCTGCGAAGAAGGAAGCTCGACGAACTTCCTCAGCTGGTGAACGTGGTCCGGGGTGAGATGGCGCTCGTGGGGCCTCGGCCCGAAGTCCCGCGATATGTCGCGCTGTGGCCGGCCCGCTTGCGCGAGGTGATCTTGTCGATCCCGCCCGGCCTCACCGACCCCACGTCGATCGCGCTTCGGGACGAGGAGGGGCTGCTCGGACGCCAGCCCGAGCCGGAGCGGTACTACCGCGAGGTGCTCCTGCCGAGGAAGGCCGCGATGTACGCCGCGTACGTGAGGACGCGATGCCTGCGAGGTGACGCCAAGATCCTCGCCCGTACCGTCAAGGCGGCGCTGTGGGTTTGAGGGTGGCCGCGCGATGAGTGTGCCGTGTGCCGTGCGCCACGCCCGATCCTCCGACATCGAACGGGTGGTCGCCCTCCACGAAGCGTCCTTCCCTGGGTTCTTCCTCAGCCTGCTCGGGCCGACGTTCCTGCGCGAGCTCTATCGCGGGCTGTTGGCGCTCGACGAGGGAATCCTCCTGGTCGCCGAGATGCCGGATGGCCGGGTCATCGGATTCTTGGGCGGCACCGACGACCGGCCGGCCTTCTACCGCCGCCTGCTCCGCCGGCGCGGGTGGCGCTTCGCGCTCGCCGCGGTCCCCGCGGTGGTCCGGCACCCGTCGATGGCGAGGCGGGTCGTGCGTGGCCGCGAACGCGCCGAGCGCGGCAACGACCCCGGCGACGCGGGCGTGAACCAGGCTCCCGGATCCCTCATGTCCCTGGGCGTCGCGCCACAGGCGCAGGGAACAGGAGCGGGGCGTGAGCTGGTGCGGGCGTTCGACCGGGTGGTGCAGAGTCGAGGGTCCGCGGGATACACCCTGACGACCGACGCCGAGGACAACGATCGCGTGAACGCGTTCTATGTCGGGCTGGGTCTCGTCCCCGCCTCGGAGCACGTCACTCCCGAAGGTCGCAGACTCATCGAGTACGTCAGGGTCTGGGCAAGCGCAGATCCGCGAGCGTGAGGTCAGAGCGCCGTTCCCGGGTGGTTCAGCCGGTTACGGGTGTCGAGCACGTACGCATCTGCGCGGGCGATCGCGTCGTAGTCGACACCGTCGTGGTCCGTCAGGATGACGATCGCGTGTGCCGCCTCGACCTCCGCCAGGGATGCGGTGACCACTGAGACTCCAGCCGGCGCCTTCGACTCGTCGACGTAAGGGTCGACGACGCGGACGTCGGCGCCCGACGCGACGAGCAGCTCGCAGACTCGCACGGCCGGTGATCCCCGCGTGTCGCTCGAGCGGGGCTTGTAGGCGAGTCCGACGGCGAGGACCCGACTCCCTCGCAACGACCGGCTGCGCTCGTTGAGCCCCGCCGAGAGCCTTCGTACGACGTACTCCGGCATGTGGTCGTTGACGTCGTTCGCCAGCTCGACGAAGCGGAAGCTCTGTCCGAGCGTGCGGCGGACCTGCCAGGAGAGGTAGGACGGGTCGACCGGCAGGCAGTGCCCACCGACCCCCGGTCCAGGGGTGAACGGCATGAAGCCGAAGGGCTTGGTCGATGCTGCCGAGATCGCCTCCCAGACGTCGATGTCCAGATCGTGAGCGAACATCGCGAGCTCGTTCACCAAGGCGACGTTGACGTGGCGGAACGTGTTCTCCAGCAGCTTGGTGAGCTCGGCGACCGCAGTGGAGCTCACAGGGACGGTCCGGTCGACCAGCCGTGCATAGATCCCCTCGACTGCAGCGGCGGACTTCGCCGTGACCCCTGAGACCACCTTCGGGGTCGTGGTGAAGGCGAAGCGGGTGTTGCCCGGATCGATCCGCTCGGGCGAGTAGCCGAGATTGAAGTCGACCCCGGGTTCCATGCCGCTGAGGTCACCGAGGAGCGGGGCCAAGAGCTGCTCGGTCGTGCCGGGGTAGGTCGTCGACTCGAGCACCACGGTGTTGCCGGGCCGGAGCCGCGGGCCGAGCAGGCGTGCGGCGTCCTCCACGAACGTGAGATCGGGGACGGCCTCGCGCAAGGGGGTCGGCACCGTGACCAGCGCACAGTCGAAGCCATCGACATGAGCGACGTCGGTGGTCGGGAGATATCGGCCGGTCGCCAGCGTCGTGCGCAGGACCGAGTCCGTGACGTCCTCCACGAACGAGATGCCCGACCTCAGTGAGGCGACGCGGGCTTCATCGGTGTCGAATCCGACCACGTCGAATTCTGCCTCGACGGCTCGCACGGCGACCGGAAGGCCGACGTAGCCTTGTCCGACAACGACCATGCGCTCACCCTTGCGGTGCTCGACCCCCGAGGTCGGCATGACGGGCCCCCCACCTTGTCGTCCTGCAGTCGCGACCACGCTAACTGCCAGCGGACGTGCCCGCACGAGTCGCGGTTCGGACATTTGGTGCATAGGCTCGACCGGCCAACGACGTGAGTGTCATAGGGGGAACATGCGGCTTCTGGTGACTGGTGGCGGAGGATTTATCGGCTCCAACCTGGTGCGCACAGCGCTGCGTCACCCCGGTTTGACACAGGTCCGTGTCCTCGACGACTTCTCGACCGGCTACGAGGAGAACCTCCACGGCGTGCCGGTCGAACTCCACCGCGGGTCTGTGTGCGACCCCGATGCGCTGGCGAGGTCGCTGAAGGGCATCGACGGTGTCGTCCACCTTGCCGCCATCCCGAGCGTGCCGCGGTCGCTGGTCGACCCCCGCCGGTCGTACGAGGTGAACGTGTCTGGGACGGTCGAGGTGCTGGAGGCGTGCCGCACAGCCGACGTGGGCCATGTGGTCGTGGCGTCATCGAGCTCGGTGTACGGCGCGAACCCTGCGGAGTACAAGAACGAACGTGGATGGGTCCGGCCGCTCAGCCCGTACGCTGCCGGCAAGCTGGCCGCCGAGCAGATGGCGCTCGCCTATCAGGAGTCGTTCGGGCTGGGGGTGTCGGCGTTCCGCTTCTTCAACGTGTACGGGCCGCGGCAACCTGCGGGGCACACGTACTCCGCAGTCGTCCCCGTGTTCGTGGACGCGCTTCTGCGGGGGACTCCGGTGCCCGTGCACGGCGACGGTGCGCAGACGCGCGACTTCACCTTCGTGGACTCGGTGTGTCGAGTCCTGGTGGAGTCGGCGGTGACTGCGAAGGCGTGCGCGGAGCCGGTCAACCTGGCCTTCGGGACGCGGACCAGCATCGCGGAGCTCGTGAGCCTTCTCGAGGAGGTCACAGGCCGCTCGGCACGAATCGACTGGCAGCCACCGCGGTCTGCCGATGTGCGCGCCTCGCGTGCCGACAGCGGCCTGCTGCATGAGCTGTACCCCGCTGCGGAGCCCGTCGCGCTGCGTGACGGACTCCGGAGCACGGCCGAATGGTTCGCCACGCGCCCGTCAACATCACACTCGCTCGATTCGTGGTCCGGCGTGTCCGGCCCCTAGACTTGACCGGTTATGACTGATTCCGCGCCGACTGAAGCGCACCCTTCTTTTGCTGATCTTCTCGCCGACGAGCGACTGGTCCGCGCCCTTGCCGACGTCGGCTACGAGTCGCCGTCCCCCATCCAGGCCGAGGCGATCCCGCCACTGCTCGCAGGCCACGACATCATCGGAATGGCACAGACGGGCACGGGCAAGACCGCTGCGTTCGCGCTGCCGATCCTCTCGGGCATCGACGTGACGAACCCCACGACCCAGGCGCTCGTGCTGGCACCGACCCGTGAGCTCGCGCTCCAGGTCGCCGAGGCCTTCGCCTCGTACGCCAAGCACCTCCCCGGGCTCAATGTGGTCCCCGTCTACGGCGGTGCGGGCTACTCCGAGCAGCTCGCCGCGCTCCGCAAGGGCGCCCACGTCGTCGTGGGCACGCCGGGTCGCGTGATCGACCACCTCGAGCGCGGACGGCTCGACCTGACGACGATCTCGAACCTCGTCCTCGACGAGGCCGACGAGATGCTCAAGATGGGCTTCGCCGACGACGTCGAGCGGATCCTCCGCGACACGCCGACCACCAAGCAGGTGGCGCTGTTCTCGGCCACCATGCCGTCGACGATCCGCCGTCTCGCCAACCAGTACCTCACCGATCCGGTCGAGGTGAAGGTCCAGGCCAAGACGGTCACGGCCAAGAACGTGCGTCAGCGCTGGCTGCTGGTCCCGCACTTCCGCAAGCTCGACGCGCTCGCCCGCTTCCTCGAGGTCGAGCCGCACGAGGGCGTCATCGTCTTCGTCCGGACCAAGCAGGTCACCGAGGAGCTCGCCGAGCAGCTGCGAGCGTACGGTCACAGCGCGCAGGCGATCAACGGCGACCTGGTCCAGGCGCAGCGCGAGCGGGCCGTCAACGCCCTCAAGAGCGGCTCTCTCGACATCCTCGTGGCCACCGACGTCGCCGCGCGCGGCCTCGATGTGGACCGCGTGAGCCACGTCGTCAACTACGACATCCCGCACGACCCGGAGGCGTACGTCCACCGGATCGGCCGTACGGGACGCGCCGGGCGCAGCGGCGACGCCATCCTCTTCGTCACGCCCCGTGAGCGCCGTCTCCTCGGCGTCATCGAGCGCACCACCGGCCAGCCGGTGACCCCGATGGACATCCCGACCGCCGAGCAGGTCAACGCCCGCCGGGTCGAGCAGTTCGAGGAGGCGATCACCGACGCGCTCGCGACCAAGGACGTGCACATGTTCCGCGGGCTCGTGAGCAAGTACGCCGAGGCCACGGGGGTCGATCCGATCGACGTCGCCGCAGCGCTCGCCGTCCGCGCTCACGAGGGCCGGTCCTTCCTCCTCGACGCCAAGGACGACATCGTCCTCAGCGAGCGTGACCGAGCTCGCGACCACGGTGATCGTGGAGACCGTCCCGAGCGCCCGCAGCGGCCGACGCCGGACGGCATGGCCGTCTACAGGCTCGCGGTCGGCAAGCGCCAGCGCGTCACCCCGAAGTCGATCATGGGTGCGCTCGCGAACGAGGGCGGCCTCGGCCGGTCCGACTTCGGCAACATCTCGATCCGCTTCGACCACTCGCTCGTCGAACTCCCCGACCCGCTGCCCAGCGGTACGGAGAGCGCGCTGAGCCGCACCCGCATCGGGGGCGACCTCATCAACCTCGAGCGCGACCGCGGCGCGCGCCGCAGCGGCAGCTCCTCCGCGCCTCGCCGTTCGGGTGGCGGCCGTAGCTGGGACAATGCGGGCAAGGGCCCCGTACGCTCTGCGAGGACGCCGCGTCGACGAAAGGGATAGTGCGTGCACGAGCTTCGTTCGGTCGTCAAGCACTACGACTGGGGTTCTGTCGACGTCCTCCCCGACATGCTGGGGGTCGAGCGCGACGGGACCCCGTGGGCGGAGCTGTGGATGGGCACGCACCCTCTTGGCGGCTCGGCCGTCGCGATGCAGGACGGCACGACCGTGCCGTTGAGCGAGATCGCGGGTGAGCTCCTCCCGTATCTGCTCAAGATCCTCGCTATCGCCAAGCCGTTGTCGCTCCAGGTGCATCCCGACGCCACGATGGCGGCGCGCGGGTTCCTCCGCGAGACCGAGCGCGAGGTTCCGCTCGGCTCCCCGGTGCGGGTCTTCAAGGACCCGCACCACAAACCTGAGATGGTCTACGCGCTCACGCCGTTCGAAGGCCTCATCGCTTTCCGGCCGACCGCGGAGGTCTGGCACGTCCTCGACGGCCTCGACTCGCCGCTCGCTCTCAGGCTGAACGACGAGCTGCGCGCCGACCCCGGCTTCCCGGGTCTGGTCCGGATGGTTGGCCGGCTGCTGTCACCGTGGATGGGGCCGACCCGCGAGGAGGTGGGCGCGTTCGTCGTCGACTGCCAGACGAAGCACGCCGCGGGTCTCGACCGGCGGCGCGCGTACGAGACGGTCGCCGAGCTGGCCGAGCACCACCGTGACGATCCCGGCCTGGTCGTCGCCGCACTCCTCAACCGGATCCGGCTCGAGCCCGGCCAGGCGGCGTTCGTCGAGGTCGGCGTGATCCACGCCTACCTGAGCGGGTGCTGCGTCGAGGTCATGGCCGGGTCGGACAACGTCCTGCGTGCCGGGCTGACCGGCAAGCACGTCGAGCCCCAGGCGCTGGTCGACTGCGTCCATCTCGGGATGGCCGAGGCGCACGTCGTGACCCCCAAGGAGGAGGCGGGGGTGCGCATCTTCGCCCCGGAGGTCGACGAGTTCGCCCTCGCTGTGGCGACGGTCGACGGGGTCGACGGAACGCAGCTGCCGGGCACCGGGCCGCGGATCGTGCTCTGCGTCGACGGTGAGGTCTCGGTCCAGGCCGATGCCGGTCCCGTGGCCCTCACCGCGGGGCGCTCGGCGTTCACCGGCCGCGGGACCGGACCGGTCTGCGTCCGCGGGGCAGGCACTGTCGTGCAGGCCTTCACGCCCAGCAGCTGAGCCGGCAGTGACCGGATGCGGTCATCTGCGTTGACAGCGATGGGCGTCACTCCTAGCGTCGGCTCGGACTCTGACTCGTTTCAATAGGCAAGTCACCCCGATCACCGACTACGAGCGCCACAACGGGACCGTCACGGTCGACGTCGACCTCGCCGCCCACGACGCGAGCGCGATCGTGCTCAGGACGGACCACGTGGCGTACGGTCGCCACCGTCGTCGACGCGGACAAGGAAGGCGCGAGGACCTCCGTCGGCACGGTGGAGGCGCGCTATGTCCGGACCCGCATCGCGAAGGCGTGGGACAACGGGACGCCGTCGCACGTGCAGATGAGCGAGCTGGAGGTGCACGCGCCCTGACCGGCAGACACGACGATGCCCGGCCAGGAGATCCTGGCCGGGCATCGTCGTTGCGCGGTGTGACGGCGGCGGGCGTCAGCCGTTGATCATGCCCGCGCCGACGGTGATGCCGGTGGCCTCGTCGATGAGGATGAACGAGCCCGTCGTGCGGTTCTTCTCGTACGGGTCGATGAAGATCGGCGCCGTCGTCCGCAGCTTGACGCGACCGATCTCGTTGAGGCCGAGCTCGCCGGTCTCCTGGTCGCGGTGCAGCGTGTTGATGTCGAGGCGGTACTGGATGTCCTTGACCAGGGCACGGGCACTGCGGGTGGTGTGCTTGATCGCGAGCTTCTGGCGCGGACGCAGCGGCGCGTTGGTCATCCAGCAGATCATCGCGTCGATGTCCTGCGTCGGTGTCGGCGCGTTCTGCGGACGGCAGATCATGTCTCCACGCGAGACGTCGAGGTCGTCAGCGAGCCGGACCGTCACCGACATCGGGGGGAACGCCTCGGCGACCGACTGGTCGAAGAGGTCGATCGCCTCGATCGTCGTCGTGAACCCGCTGGGGAGGACCTGGACCTGGTCGCCGGGCTTGAGGACACCACCGGCGACCTGGCCCGCATAGCCGCGGTAGTCGTGGAACTCCTCGGACTTGGGGCGCACCACGTACTGGACGGGGAAGCGCGTGTCGACGAGGTCGCGGTCGGACGACACGTGGACGTTCTCGAGGTGGTGCAGCAGCGACGTGCCCTGATACCACGGCATGTTGGTGCTGCGCTCGACGACGTTGTCGCCCTGGAGCGCCGAGATCGGGATGATCGTCAGGTCCGGGATCGAGAGCTTCGCGGCGAACGTGTCGAACTCGTCGCGGATCTTCTCGTAGACGGACTGGTCGAAGTCGACCAGGTCCATCTTGTTGACCGCGAGGACCAGATGCGGGACCCGCAGCAGCGACAGGATCACCGCGTGGCGGCGGCTCTGCTCGGTCAGCCCCGTACGGGCGTCGACGAGGACGAGCCCGAGGTCGGCCGTGGAGGCGCCGGTGACCATGTTGCGCGTGTACTGCACGTGGCCCGGGGTGTCCGCGATGATGAACTTGCGCCGAGGCGTCGCGAAGTAGCGGTAGGCGACGTCGATCGTGATGCCCTGCTCGCGCTCCGAGCGCAGGCCGTCGGTGAGGAGGGCGAGGTCGGTGTAGTCGTACCCCTTGTCGGCGGAGGTCCGCTCGACGGCCTCGAGCTGGTCCTCGAAGATCGCCTTCGAGTCGAGCAGCAGGCGCCCGATGAGGGTGGACTTGCCGTCATCCACGGATCCGGCGGTCGCGAAGCGCAGGAGGTCCATGCGCGGGGCGGACGCCGTCGTGTCGGTGGTCTCGGTCGCGGGGGCGGCCATCAGAAGTAGCCCTCCTTCTTGCGGTCTTCCATGGCTGCCTCGCTGAACCTGTCGTCGCCGCGGGTCGCGCCGCGCTCGGTGACACGCGCGATCGCGATCTCGTCGATGATCTCGCCGGTGGTGGCGGCCGGGGAGTCGACGCAGCCCGTGAGCGTCATGTCGCCGACCGTACGGAAGCGTACGAGGCGCTCCTCGACCGTCTCGCCCGGCTTGAGCGTCAGGTGGTCGCCGGCCGACAGGAGCATGCCGTCGCGTGCGACGACCTCACGCTTGTGCGCGAAGTAGATCGACGGGATCTCGATCTTCTCGCGGTGGATGTAGTGCCAGACGTCGAGCTCGGTCCAGTTGGACAGCGGGAAGATCCGCATGTGCTCGCCCTCGGAGATGCGCCCGTTGTAGAGGCTCCAGAGCTCGGGGCGCTGGTTCTTCGGGTCCCACTGCCCGAACTCGTCGCGGTGGGAGTAGACGCGCTCCTTGGCGCGGGCCTTCTCCTCGTCGCGGCGTCCGCCACCGAAGGCGGCGGTGAAGCCGTTCTCCTCGATCGCGTGGAGGAGCGTGCCGATCTGGAGGCGGTTGCGGCTGGTCTTGCCGTCGTCCACGACGATGCCGTCGGCGATGGCCTGGTCGACCGACGCGACGATCATCCGCAGGCTCAGGCGCTCGACCCAGTTGTCGCGGGTGGCAAGCACCTCGGGGAAGTCGAAGCCGGTGTCGATCTGCATCACCGGGAACGGGATCCGTGCGGGATAGAAGGCCTTCTCGGCCAGCCGGAGCATGACGATGGAGTCTTTGCCGCCGGAGAACAGCAGGACAGGCTTCTCGAACTCCGCCGCCACTTCACGGAAGATGTGGATGGACTCGGCCTCCAGCTGATCCAGCTGGCTGAGCCGATAGTCGTGCATGGGCGTCACCAGGGGTTCTCCCGTCGTTCCTGGGTTTCGTGCGACAGCGAGCGAAAGGTCATGGTATCGAGCCCCCGGTGCGGGCGGGTTCGGCCATCGCATCGTGGATGCTGCTGCCTATCCGCTCCGTATGGACCATACCCACGGCGAGCAAGAGCTGGGCCGCGAGGTAGGTCACCATCACCCAGACGCCGCCGGGCTCCGGACGCGACATCCCGGCGATGTCGAGGGCGATCAGTGTGTCCGAGACGAGGAACAGCGCGCCCCCCACCCCGGCGACGACGTTGACGCCGAAGGCTGTCACGGCGGTCGCGGTGAGCAGCAGCGAGTAGACCAAGATGGGCAGCTGCAACCCGGCGTCCTCGTCGCCGAGCGGACCCCACAGCGTCGTGATCGTCGCCCCCCAGGCCGCCAGCCCGATCACGACGATCCACCAGCGCTTCTTCAGGCCGGCGAGCGCTCCGTGTCTGACGAACCACGTCACGAAGCAGACGTGCGCCAGCGCGAAGCCGGCCATGCCGACCAGGAACAGCCCGTCGATCTCGAGGGCGACGTCGCCGATCCACGAGAAGAACAGCGCGGCGACGAGGAGCCTCGGCCCGCCCACCGCGACGACCCACACCGCGAGAGCAGGGACAAGCAGCGCCTTCGTCAACGACGCCGAGAGGCCCGTGTCGGCGGCGACGAGGACGACGTGCACGACGGCCAGGGCCGCGAACACCACGATCGCGGGGTGGCGGGCGACGGTCCTGGGGGAGAGAGGGTGCATCGGTGCACTCACGAGGGGCCTTCCTGACGTAGGCGTTCGAGATCGCGCTTCTCGGCGAACAGGTCGACACCGTCGGGGACTCCGATCCGGTCACGGAGCAGCGCCCACGCGATCGGGCCGAGGATGACGAGCCCGGCGGCGATGATCCCGACAGCCACGGGCGGCACCCCGAGCAGGGTGAGGCCCGTGATGCTCAGGACGACCACGATGCCGCGGCGGACGATCCCTTGGGGCACGCGGTTCGCGATGCGGGCGCCGAGGTAGGTCCCCGGCATCCCGCCGACGACGAGCGGGATGAGGACCCCGAAGTCGACGCCGGTGACGATCACGTGGGTGATCGCGGCGGACAGGACCAGCGGCACCGCTTGCACGAGGTCGGTGCCGACGAGCCGCACGGCGGTGAGCGTCGGATAGAGGAGGAGCAGCGAGACCATGATCAGCGAGCCGGAGCCGACGGAGGTCACGCCGACGAGGAGCCCACCGACCGCGCCGACCGCGAACGTCGCCAGCGGCTTGATCGTCGGGTTGTCGTTCGAGACGGCCTTGCCCTGGCGGGCGGCACGGACGTTGAGGTACGAGCGGAGCGTGTAGGTCGCCGCGGTGAGCAGCAGCGCCACGCCGATCGCGGTCTTGACGAACGCGGTCTGGTCGTCGTGGGCGCCGATCGCGTCGATGATGAATGCGCCGGCCGCTGCGGTCGGGATCGAGCCGAGCATCAGCCAGCCGGCGAGCCGCCAGTTGGGGGAGCCTTCGCGGGCATGGACCGCGGCGCCGACCGACTTGTTGACCGAGGCGGCGACGAGGTCGTTGGCGACGGCGGCGGTCGGGTTGACCCCCAGGAAGATCAGCGCGGGTGTCATCAGCGCGCCGCCGCCCATGCCCGTCAGGCCGACGACGATCCCGACGCCGAAGCTGACCGCGAGGATCGACAGCGCGGAGAAGGTGAGGATCTCCGTCACACGCGCTCCCAGAGCCCCGCCGCGACGAGGGCGGCGACGATCTCGTCGAGCACGTCGGGGACCGTACGGCCGGTGGTGTCGACCGCGATCAGCGCGTCTTCGGGTGCCTCGTACGGGGACGAGATGCCGGTGAACTCGGGGATCTGTCCTGCACGCGCCTTGGCGTACAGGCCCTTGCGGTCGCGCCGCTCGCACTCCTCCAGCGGGGTCGCGACGTGGACCAGTGCGAACGAGCCGCCCGCCTCCTCGACCATCGCACGCACCAGTTTGCGGGTGCTGTCGAACGGCGCGATCGGCGAGCAGATCGCGAGACCGCGATGGCGGGCGATCTCGGCGGCGACCCATCCGATGCGGGCGATGTTGGTCTCGCGGTCCTCCTTGGAGAAGCCGAGACCCTTGCTCAGGTGGTGGCGGACGACGTCGCCGTCAAGGCTGGTGACGGTACGGCGGCCTTCCTCGAGCACCCGGTCGTACAGCGCCCGGGCGATCGTCGACTTGCCGGAGCCGGACAGGCCGGTGAAGAAGACGACGAGGCCACGCTGGTCGAGCGGGGGCTGGTCCGCCGCGACGAGGGCGGCGACGGCGTCGGACGGGACGCCCGTACGAGGCAGGTCGACGCGCTCGTCGGCGTACGCGGCGACGACGGCGTCGCTCAGGCTCCGGTCGTCCTCGGCGTCGTCACGCCGGGCGAGAGCGACGGCCACGACCGGGTGGTCGGGCAGTGCCGCCTTGGTGGCGCGGATCAGTGCGGGCACCGTGACCGTACGGCGGGGGTCCGGGCCGGAGCGGACCAGGAGGACGGCCCGCCGTCCCGTACGGTCCTCGGCGTCGACGATCGCGGCGACGTCGTCGGTGGTGAGGGGCTGGTCGACCATGACCGCGAGGGCGTGGGAGTGGGCTGCGCGAACCTCGGCGGGCGACAGGTGCAGGCGCCGGAACGCCCCGTACGTGGGGGTGTCGAGCGGGCGGACCGCACCGGACGCCGGGTCGTACTCAGCCAGCGGCAGGCCCTCGGGGTCGAGCAGCTCGACGGGATCGGTGACGTCGCCGGGCACGACGACGTCGAGCCGGCGGTCCTGCGGCCACGCGCCGAGCAGGACGAGCTCGAGGTCGGCGAGCTCCCGTGCGTCCGGGGTCCACTGGGCATCGCTCACGAAGGGGATTGTTCCACGCGAGATTGAGAACGATGTTCGTGAGCCGGATGCTGGCGGGGCGGATGCTCCCAGCTTGCGTTTGCTTGCTCTTGCAAGCACAATGGAGGCGTGGCCAGGATCAGCGTCGGAAAGACCGTGGGTGACCTCGGGGGATACCTCCGAGACCAGCGCAAGCATGCGCAGCTTTCGTTGCGGCAGCTCGCCGACCTCACGGGCGTCTCCAACCCTTACCTGAGCCAGATCGAACGTGGCCTGCGCAAGCCCTCGGCCGAGGTGCTCCAGCAGATCGCGCAGGCGCTACGGATCTCCGCCGAGTCCGTCTACGTCCAGGCCGGCCTGCTCGATCCTGACGACTCCCTCGGCGGGGGCGGGGTCGAGGCGGCCATTGCGGCCGACCCCCGGCTCGACGAGGCCCAGCGCCGCGCCCTGCTCGAGATCTACCGCTCGTTCGTCGGTGTGGTGGACTCCGTCCCCGACACTGCCGACGCCACCGACAACCCAGAACAGGACACCCGCTCATGAGCATCCAGGACAGCATCACCAAGACCGTCAAGGGCCTTCCCGCGCAGGCGACCGCGTTCGCCGGACAGGCGCAGGCAACCGCCACCGCACTCGTCTCGCAGCTCGCCGAGCTCGATCTCGACGAGCTCCAGAAGAAGGTCGAGTCCGACGCCAAGGCCCTCCCGGGGCAGGCCGGCGCGCTGTACGGCGACGTCGTCAAGCGCCTCAAGGACGTCGACGTCGAGGAGCTCTTCGACGGGCTCGAGGACAAGATCGAGGACAAGCTCGAGGACATCGCCGAGGACGTCAAGGAGCTCGTCGTCATGCTGGCTGCGGTCGCGCGCAAGGCTGCCGCAGACGTCGCCGCCGGATCGCCGCTGGCGAAGAAGCCCGCCCCGAAGGCGACGAAGAAGACCGCCACGACGTCGGCCGCCAAGGCCCAGTCCGCTCCGGCCGGCGACACGCCTGTCGCGAAGAAGGCTGCCGCCAAGAAGGCGCCGGTCAAGAAGACCGCGGCCAAGAAGGCTGCCCCCGCCAAGAAGGCGCCAGCGGTCAAGAAGGCTGCCCCCGCCAAGAAGACCGCCCCGGCAAAGAAGACCGCGCCCGCTGCCAAGAAGGCTCCCGCCAAGAAGGCGACGCCCTCCTCTGACGCGAGCTGACCCTCCGGCCGCCTTCGACGCGCTCTGGCGGGTCGAAGGCTGCCGTACGGCGCTGTGCTCAAGATAGGCTCGTAAGGTGTTCGATCTCTTCGCTGTCCAGAACCTCGTCGAGCTGCTCATCACCATCGCGATGATCGCCGTGAAGGCGTTCGCCGCCATCGACGCGGTCTCGCGCACCCCGCAGGCGTTCGTGGCGGCCGACAAGCAGACGAAGCCGTTCTGGCTGATTGTCCTCGGACTCTCGCTGGTCGCCAACCTGCTGATCTGGCAGCCGATCAGCCTGCTCAACCTCGCAGGCATCGTCGCCGCGCTGGTCTATCTCGCTGACGCACGTCCCGCTCTGCAGCAAGTCAGCGGACGGTGAGCGGAGCGCAGCCCGAGGCGCAACGCGTCGGACCCCTCGACCTTCTCGCCTTCACGTGCGAGCTGGCCGCGCTCGTCCTCCTCGCGCTCGCGGGCTGGGTGCTGGGTGACGGCTGGTGGCGCGGGCTCGTCCTGGCGGCCGCGCTGGTTGCCGTCGCGGTCTGGTTCTGGGGGCGCTGGCTCGCTCCGACCTCGCCGCGTCGCGTCGCGATGCCGCAACGACTGTGGGTCAAGGCCGCCTTCTACATCGCGGTCGGGACGCTCGGTGCGCTCGCCGGCTTCTCGCTGTGGGCGCTGGTCCTCGTCGCGGTGGCGGTGACGACTGCCGCGCTGCGCCGGGACTGAGCCGCCAGCGACCCGCCGTGGCGAAAGATCGAACACATGTTCGATCGAGGGCGTACGCTGAGGTCATGTCCGTCCAGTTCCAGGGGTCGCTCTTCGACACCGCCGACGAGCCCACCCTCGGCCCCCTCGCTGACGGCCTCGTGCGCCACGACCTCGCGTACGGGGCATGGATCGACCTGCGGCCCCGCTGGGTGGACGGTGCCGACGACCTGTTCGCCCACCTGCACGACCGGGTGGAGTGGCGTGCCGACGAGCGCGAGATGTACGAGCGTGTGGTCGCCGTTCCTCGGCTGCTCGCCTGGTTCGGCGAGCGCGCGACGTGGCCGCACCCGCTGCTCGACCGTGCGCGCGACGAGCTCGGTGACCACTACGAGGCCGAGCTGGGCGAGCGTTTCGCGACGGCCGGGCTGTGCCTCTACCGAGACGGGCGCGACTCCGTCGCGTGGCACGGAGACCGGATCGGGCGCAGCCGCTCGCAGGACACGATGGTCGCGATCCTGTCGCTGGGCTCGCCGCGGCGTCTCGCGCTGCGCCCTCGCGGTGGGGGCGCCTCGATGTCGTTCACGCTCGGCTCGGGCGACCTGCTCGTGATGGGCGGCACGTGCCAGCGCACCTGGGAGCACGCGATCCCCAAGACCGCGAAGCCTGTGGGGCCGCGCATCAGCGTCCAGCTCCGCCCCCGCGGCGTCCTCTAGCCTCGCGCCCCCGGCCCCGCGCGTCGGTGCCTGAGGAGCACGCGGACCTGGTCCGGCTCGGCTACGACGGGCCCTCGCCGGTGTTCGGACGCGACTCCCGCGCCCTGTTCCGGAAGATCCGCTCCCGCCGTACGTAGCGTCGGTTCGTGAGTGACGTGCAGGGGTTCTCGCCGCGGCGGCACGCCGCGTACCCTCGCGAGCATGAGCCGTATCTTCACCGTCAGCTTCGCCTCGGTTTATCCGCTCCTTGTGGAGAAGGTCGAGAAGAAGGGGCGTACGAAGGCCGAGGTGGATCGGGTGATCGAGTGGCTGACCGGCTTCGACGACGCGGAGCTCAAGGGTCACCTCGACGCGGAGACGACCTTCGAGGACTTCTTTGCCGAGGCGCGGCTGAACCCGAACGCGCCCTTGATCACCGGAGTGGTCTGCGGGGTGCGGGTCGAGGACATCGAGGACCCGCTGATGCAGAAGATCCGCTACCTCGACAAGCTCGTCGACGAGCTGGCCAAGGGCAAGGCGATGGAGAAGATTCTCCGGGCCTAGGAATCAGCGTCCCTCGCACACGTCGGTGCCTGAGTGGTCACCCGGGATCGGCGGGTGACCACTCAGCGACCAACGCGGAGGGTGGAGGGTCAGCCCTTGGGGCCGCGGCGCTTCGAACGCGCGCGCTCGCCGGCGTCCAGGATCACCTTGCGGATCCGGACGTTGCTCGGCGTGACCTCGACGCACTCGTCCTCGCGGCAGAACTCCAGGCTCTGCTCGAGCGACAGCTTCTTCGGCGGGATCAGCTTCTCGAAGTTGTCGGAGGTTGCGGAGCGCACGTTGGTCTGCTTCTTCTCCTTGGTGATGTTGACGTCCATGTCGTCTTCGCGGCTGTTCTCGCCGACGATCATGCCCTCGTACACCTCGGTCGTCGGGTCGACGAACATGACGCCGCGCTCCTGCAGGCTCGTCATCGCGTACGCCGATGCGGCGCCCGCACGGTCGGCCACCAGCGAGCCGCTCGGACGCGTCGAGATGTCGCCCAGCCACGGCTCGTACCCCTCGAACACGTGGTGCGCGATGCCGGTGCCTCGGGTGTCGGTGAGGAACTCCGTGCGAAAACCGATCAGGCCGCGCGCCGGGACGAGGAACTCCATCCGGACCCAGCCGGTGCCGTGGTTCGTCATCTGCTCCATGCGGCCCTTACGGACGGCGAGGAGCTGGGTGACGGTGCCGAGGTACTCCTCGGGGCAGTCGATCGTCAGGCGCTCGACGGGCTCCTGCACCTTGCCGTCGACGATGCGCGTCACGACCTCGGGCTTGCCCACGGTCAGCTCGAAGCCTTCGCGGCGCATCTGCTCCACCAGGATCGCCAGGGCGAGCTCACCACGCCCCTGCACCTCCCACGCATCCGGACGCTCGGTCGGCAGGACCTTGATCGAGACGTTGCCGACCAGCTCGCGCTCGAGGCGGTCCTTGACCAGGCGGGCGGTGACCTTCGTGCCCTTCTCGCGCCCCGCCATCGGCGAGGTGTTGGTGCCGATGGTCATCGAGATCGCCGGCTCGTCGACCTGGATGAGCGGCAGGGGCTGCGGGTTGTCGGCGTCGGCGAGCGTCTCGCCGATCATGATCTCGGGGATCCCGGCGACTGCGACGATGTCGCCGGGGCCGGCCTCCTCGGCGGGGACCCGCTCGAGCGCCTCGGTCTTGAGCAGCTCGGTGATCTTGACCCGGTCGACCGAGCCGTCGCGCTTGCACCACGCGACCTGGGCGCCCTTGCGCAGCGTGCCCTCGTGGACGCGGATCAGCGCGAGACGACCGAGGAACGGCGAGGCGTCGAGGTTGGTGACGTGCGCCTGGAGCGGCGCGTCCTCGGTGTAGGTCGGTGCGGGGACGGTGTCGAGGATCGTCTGGAACAGCGGCATGAGGTCCTCGCTGTCGGGCAGACCCCCGTCCGCGGGCTGCGTGAGCGACGCGCGGCCGGCCTTCGCCGAGGCATAGACCACGGGGAAGTTGAGCGCGTCGGCGTCGGTGGAGTCGTCGAGCAGGTCCATGAACAGCTCGTACGCCTCCTCGACGACCTCGCTGATGCGGGCGTCCGGACGGTCGACCTTGTTGACGACGAGGACGACCGGCATCTTGGCGTGGAGCGCCTTGCGGAGCACGAACCGCGTCTGCGGAAGCGGGCCCTCAGACGCGTCGACCAGCAGGACCACGCCGTCGACCATCGAGAGTCCACGCTCGACCTCGCCGCCGAAGTCGGCGTGGCCCGGGGTGTCGATGATGTTGATCGTGACGCCGCCGTCGGGGGCGCCGGGGCCGGAGTACGAGACGGCGGTGTTCTTCGCGAGGATCGTGATGCCCTTCTCGCGCTCGAGGTCACCGGAGTCCATCGCGCGCTCGGCGAGCTGGTGGTGCTCGTCGTACGTGCCCTGCTGCTGAAGCATGGCGTCGACGAGGGTGGTCTTGCCGTGGTCGACGTGCGCGACGATCGCGACGTTGCGGAGATCGGAGCGTGTGGGCATGCGGTGGCGTTCGGTCCTTGCGTGGGAGAAGGCGCCGGACGGTACGCACGGCGCAGAGCATCGTCCATCCTACCGACCGTGGACGAATCGGTGGCCATGAGCCGTGTGTGACTGCCGTCTCTCGTTCGCTCTGGGCAAATTCCGATGACATCTGTCGGTGGCGGGGGTCACTGTGGAAGGACGACACCACGGGGTGCCGGTTCCGTCATGGAAGGCGACGTTGCACATGGCTGACACGCAGAGCTCGACCCAGCAGCCGGAGTACCCAGAGAACATCGACGCCGCGGTCCTCAAGATCGCGGGGGTGGTCATCCTCGGGGTGATCATGTCGATCCTCGACATCACGGTGGTCAACGTCGCGCTGCCGACGTTCCAGGAGGAGTTCGGTTCCGCCGAGGATCCGCTGGCGTACTCCCATGTCGCCTGGACGGTCACCGCGTACACGCTCGCGCTGGCCACGGTCATCCCCGTGACAGGCTGGGCGGCCGACAGGTTCGGCACCAAACGCCTCTTCATCGTCGCGATCGGCCTGTTCACCGCTGGCTCGGTGCTGTGCGCCGCGGCACAGGACATCAACCAGCTCATCGCCTACCGCGTCCTGCAGGGACTCGGTGGCGGCATGATCATGCCGCTGGGCATGACGATCATGACCCGTGCCGCCGGCCCCAACCGGATGGGCCGCCTGATGGCGATCCTCGGCATCCCGATGCTGCTCGGCCCGATCCTGGGCCCGATCATCGGCGGCTGGCTGATCGAGAACGCGAGCTGGCACTGGATCTTCCTGATCAACCTGCCGATCGGGATCGTGACGGTCATCTACGCGTGGAGGGCGCTTCCCGGTGATCGGCCGGAGCCGTCGGAGTCGTTCGACGTCGTGGGGATGCTGCTCCTGTCGCCAGGCCTCGCGCTGTTCCTGTTCGGCGTCTCGTCGATCCCTGAGAAGGGCACGTTCGCCGACCCGCGCGTCTGGGTCTCGATGCTCGTCGGTGCGCTCTTGATGCTCGCGTTCGTGTGGCACTCGTTCCGCCCGGAGCACCCGCTGCTGGACCTGCGGCTCTTCCGCAACCGCGAACTCACGATCTCGGTGATCGTGATGTTCCTGTTCGTCGCCGCGTTCTTCGGCAGCCTGCTGCTGGTCCCGACGTACTTCCAGCAGGTGCGTGGCGAGTCGACGCTCAATGCCGGCCTGCTCGTGGCGTCGCAGGGCATCGGGGCGATGGTGACGATGCCGATCGCGGGTCGCCTCACCGACAGGATCCCGATCGGCCGCATCGTGCCGTTCGGGATCCTCGGGATCCTCGTGGGGATGTTCCCGCTGACCCAGATCACGTCGGAGACCGACTACTGGAAGATCGTGCTCGCGCTGTTCGTGATGGGCCTGGGCATGGGCGGCACGATGATGCCGATGTTCACCGCGGCCCTCAAGACGCTGAGGCACCACGAGGTGGCGCGCGGCACGACGCTCATCAACATCAACCAGCAGATCGGGAGCTCGGTGGGCGTCGCGGTGATGTCGGTGCTGCTCACGAACTGGCTGCCGCCACAGCGGATCTGGTACGCCGTCGTCGGGTCGTGGGACAACCCCGAGCTCGTGCCGCAGCTCGGTGGCCAACGGGTGATCGACGCGTTCCTCGCCGATGCCGGGGAGGCCTTCGCCAGCACGTTCTGGGTGGCCTGGGTGCTGATGCTGCTCACGTTGATCCCCGTGGCCTTCCTGCCTCGCCGCAGAGAGAAGGTGCTGGTGCTCGACACCGAGGACGCGACCGTGCCGCCCGCGCACTGACCGTACGGGGCGGCAGCCGGCGTCAGCGAGGTGCCATGCGCAGCGCGCCGTCCATCCGGATGACCTCGCCGTTGAGGTAGTCGTGATCGACGATCATCGTGACGAGGTCGGCGAACTCCGACGGCTTCGCGAGGCGCTGCGGGAACGGGATGCCGGCGGCGAGCCCGGCGCGGAACTCCTCCGACACCGTCGCGAGCATCGGGGTGTCGACGATGCCGGGAGCGATGGTGCAGACTCGGATCCCGTACTGCGCGAGGTCGCGCGCTGCCGGCAGGGTGAGGCCGACGATGCCGCCCTTGGAGGCTGCGTACGCCGCCTGGCCGACCTGTCCGTCGTACGCGGCGATCGAGGCGGTATTGACGATGACGCCGCGCTGCCCGTCCGCGTCGGACTCGGTCTGCGCGATCGCCTCGGCGGCGACGGTCATGACGTTGAACGAGCCGACGAGGTTGACCTGGACGACCTTCGCGAACAGGTCGAGGTCGTGCGGGCCGCGCTTGGACAAGATGCGGGCCGACGGGCCGATGCCGGCGCAGCTGACCACCGTACGGAGCGGCAGACCGCTCGACACCGCCGCCGCGACCGCGTTGCGTACGGAGGCGCCGTCGGTGACGTCGGTCTCGACGTACGTGACTCCGGCGACGGCTTCCTCGCCGGCGACGGCTCCCTCGCCGGTCGAGCCTGTCGAGACCTTCTCGATCGCCGGCGCGAGGTCGAGCGCGTACACGTTCGCACCGCGTGCGGCCAGCGCGGCGGCGGTGGCCGCACCGAGGCCGGAGGCCCCTCCGGTGACGATCGCGGCGGTGTTGGCGAGGTCCATGGTGCTCCTATCGGGCGAGGTCGCGGCTGATGACGAGCCGCTGGATCTGGTTGGTCCCCTCGAAGATCTGCATGACCTTCACCTCGCGCATGTAGCGCTCGACGGGGAAGTCTTTGGTGTAGCCGGCGCCGCCGAGCACCTGGACGGCGTCGGTGGTCACCTTCATGGCGTTGTCGGTCGCGACGAGCTTCGCGATCGACGCCTGGCGGCCGAACGGTCGCCCGGCGTCCTTGAGCCTCGCGGCGGCGAGGTAGGTCGCCCGCGCCGACTCGACCGCGGCCGCCATGTCGGCGAGCACGAACCCGAGGCCCTGGTGGTCGATGATCGCCTTGCCGAAGGTCTCGCGCTCCTTGGCGTACTGCACGGCCACGTCGAGCGCGCCCTGCGCGACGCCGGTGGCGACCGCGGCGATGCCGAGGCGGCCGGAGTCGAGGCCGGCGAGCGCGATCGACAGCCCCTGCCCCTCGGCGCCGAGGCGGCGCTCGACCGGCACACGGACGCCGTCGAACAGCATCGTCGCCGTGGTCGAGCCCATCAGGCCCATCTTGTCCTCGGGGTTGTCGGCGACCAGTCCAGGCGTGTCGGCGGGGACGAGGAAGCACGAGATCCCGCGGCCGGCTGCTTGTCCTGAGCTTGTCGAAGGGTCCGCGGTCCGCGCCATCACCTTGTAGAAGTCGGCCTGACCGCCGTGGGTGGTCCACGCCTTCGCGCCGTCGATGACGTACTCGTCGCCCTGCCGGACCGCGCGCGTGCGCATCGCCGCCGGGTCAGAGCCGGCGTGGGCCTCGGAGAGGCAGTAGGCGCCGAGCTGCTCGCCGCCGAGCATGTCGGGCAACCACTCGTGCTTCTGCTCCGCGGTGCCCGCGGTGAACAGGCCGAAGCACGAGAGCGCGTGCACGCTGGTGCCGACGCCGACCGACGCCCATGCGGACGCGATCTCCTCGACGACCTGGAGATAGACCTCGTACGGCTGCCCGCCCCCGCCGTACGACTCGGGGTAGGGGAGCCCGAGCAGACCGGCGCGCCCGAGCGTGCGGAAGACCTCGCGGGGGAAGGTGGCAGTCCGCTCCGCCTCGTCGACGCGGGGCCGCAGCTCGCCCTCGACGAGGTCGCGGGTCAGGGCGATGAGATCGGCCGACTCCTCGGTCGGCATCAGGCGCTCGACGGGCATGGCACCCCTCTCGTAGTCGTGTATCGAGCAGAGTACTGCAGAAGCGATCCTGGTACTGTCGCCGCATGCCAGCCCGCCGCGACGCGCTCATGGACGAGCTGATCTCGCTCTTCCTCGCCGAGGGCTTCTTGTCGTTCGGCATCGGCGACCTCGCCGCGCGGCTGCGCTGCTCCCGTACGACCTTGTACGCGATCGCGCCGAGCAAGGAGCAGATCATCGCGGCCGCGGTCCGCGCCTTCTTCCGCGGTGCGACCGAGCACGTCGAGGCGAGCCTCGCCGAGGAGTCCGACCCCGTCGCACGGCTCCGGACGTACCTGGAGGCGATCTCCTGCGAGCTGGCCCCGGCGTCGCCGGCCTTCTTCGCCGACGTCGACGCCTTCGCGCCGGCGCGCGACGTCTATCGGCGCAACACCGAGTGGGCGGCGCGACGGGTCCGCCAGCTCGTCGCGGACCTCGGGCCGCAGGGCAGCGGAGTGGACCCGGCGTTCGCCGGCGTCGTCGCGGCCCAGGTGATGCTGTCCATCCAGAGCGGCGAGCTCGAGGCGCAGCTCGGCGTGGACGACGCCACGGCCTACCACCAGCTCGCCAGCCTCCTCGTCGCCGGCGTCAGCCCCGCGCGACCTTCCACGGCGCGGCCTGGGCGATCGGCTTGATGACCATGAGGTCGATGTTCACGTGCTGCGGGCGCGTGACCATCCAGCCGATCGCATCGGCGACGTCGTCGGCGGTCAACGGCTCCTCGACGCCTGCATAGACGGCGTCCGCCTTCGCCTGGTCGCCGCCGAAACGCACCAGCGCGAACTCCTCGGTCTGCACCATGCCCGGTGCGATCTCGGTGACGCGGACCGGCTCTCCGTTGAGCTCGAGGCGAAGCGTCTCGGTGATCATCGCGACGCCGTGCTTCGCCGCCGTGTAGCCCCCGCCACCCTCGTACGCGAGGTGGCCGGCGATGGAGCCGACGTTGAGGACGGTGCCTGCCCCGCTGGCGCGCAGCGCGGGGAGCAGTGCCTTGGTGACCCGCAGCGTCCCGAGGACGTTCGAGTCGTACATCTGCCGCCACGCCTCGGGGTCGGTCTGCTCGATCGGCTCCTGGCCGACGGCGCCACCGGCGTTGTTGACCAGGACGGCGAGGTCCGGCCCGACGGCGGCGGCGAGCGCGTCGACCGACGCCTGGTCGGTCACGTCGCACACGACCGCGATCCCGCCGATCTCGTCGGCCAGCGCCTCGATGCGATCGGCGCGCCTGGCCGCGCACACGACGCGGAACCCGTCGGCAGCCAGGCGGCGTGCGGTGGCGGCTCCGATCCCGCTGCTGGCACCGGTGACGACGGCGGTACGGCGGGAAGTGTCAGTGGCGTCCGGCATGCTGCAGATGCTGCCACGACCGACGGTCCATGGCGCACCTGGTCCTGCCCGAGTCCCCTGGCGTGCCTGCCTAGGATGGAATCGTGAGGATGTCCCCCGAGGTGCGCCGCGTCGCGATGCTCTCGGCACACACGTCGCCCCTCGCGCAGCCGGGCAACGGTGATGCCGGGGGCATGAACGTGTACGTCCTCGAGCTCGCCCGCCGCCTCGCCGCGCGCTCGGTCGAGGTCGAGATCTTCACCCGAGCCACGTCCTCCGATCAGCCGCCGGTCGTCGAGGCGCTGCCGGGCGTGCGCGTCCGCCACGTCCCGGCCGGTCCCTTCGAAGGCCTGGGCAAGGAGGACCTCCCGGCCCAGATGTGCACGTTCGTCCGCGACGTGCTGCGGGCGGAGGCCACGCATCCCGTTGGCTGGTTCGACGCGATCCACAGCCACTACTGGCTGTCCGGGCAGGTCGGCCTGGTCGCCCGTGACCGGTGGGGCGTGCCGCTGATCCACTCCATGCACACGATGGCGAAGGTCAAGAACGCCAGCCTCGCCGCGGGCGACCACGCGGAGCCTGCTGGTCGGGTCGCGGGGGAGCAGCAGCTCGTCGACGTGGCCGACCGGCTGATCGCCAACACCGCCGACGAGGCGTCCCAGATGGTCGACCTGTACGGAGCCGTCGCGTCGCGCGTCGAGGTCGTCCATCCCGGAGTCGACCTTGAACGCTTCAAGCCCTGCGGCCGTGCCGCCGCCAGGGCCGCGCTCGGGCTGCCGCAGGACGGCGACGTGATCCTCTTCGCCGGACGCATCCAGCCGCTCAAGGCGCCCGACGTGGTGCTCGAGGCGGCGGCGCGTCTGATGTCGTCCGGGCGCCGCGACCGGACGACCGTGGTGGTCGTCGGCGGTCCGTCCGGCAGCGGGCTCGAGCGCCCGACTGCCCTGCTCGACCTCGCCCACGGCCTCGGCATCTCCGATCGGGCCCGGTTCGTCCCGCCGGTCGCGCAGGACGAGCTCGCGCTCTGGTACGCCGCTGCCTCGATCGTCTGCGTGCCCTCCTACAACGAGTCCTTCGGGCTCGTGGCGGTCGAGGCGCAGGCCTGCGGCTCGCCGGTCGTCGCGGCGAAGGTCGGCGGCCTCGCGACGGCCGTCCACGACGGTGTCACCGGGATGCTCGTCGACGGGCACGACCCGGCCGACTATGCGGCGGCGTTCGCGCAGATCCTCGACCAGCCTGGCCTGCACGCGTCGATGTCGGGCGCCGCGGTTCGCCACGCGTCGCGGTTCGGTTGGGACGCGACGGCCGAGCGTACGCTCGCCGTGTACGCCGACGCGGTCGCCGAGATGCAGGCGCTGCCGACGGCCGTCGGACAGTAGAGCGCCGCGCGCCGGCGCCCACGGAGGGGATGCAGTGGACGACACGAAGGACGCGCCCTGGGCGGCTGCGGCGACGATCCGGAGCGCGCTGGCCACAGCCGAGCTCGAGCACACCGAGTTCCGACCGGGCGTCTTCGAGATCACGCTTCCAGGGGTGCGCAAGCTCCAGACGACCTGCCGGCTTGAGGTCGGTGACCACGCCCTCGGCGTACACGCCTTCGTGGCACGTCGGCCCGACGAGAACCACGAAGCCGTCTATCGCTGGCTGCTCGAGCGCAACCTGCGGATGTACGGGGTGGCCTTCGCGGTCGACAGTGCGGGGGACATCTACCTCGACGGCCGCCTGCCGCTGCACGCGATCACCGAGGACGAGGTCGACCGCATCCTCGGGTCGGTGCTCACGTATGCCGACGAGTCGTTCAACACGATCCTCGAGCTCGGTTTCGCGACGTCGATCCGCAAGGAGTGGGAGTGGCGGGTCTCGCGAGGCGAGTCGACCCGCAACCTCGAGGCGTTCCGGCACCTGCTCGAAAATGAGTCAACTCAGGGTTGACGCCCAGGCATTCGTCAACCTAAGGTTGACGAATGCCTGAAGAATCCCGCACGCAGCTCCCTGTCCGCCTCGACGACCTCATCGACGCCGTCAAACGCGGCTACGACAACCCGCTCGACCAGCTCTCCAGCGCAGTGGTCGCCGCCGAGAGCCTCGGAGATATCTCCGACCACCTCATCGGTCACTTCGTCGATCAGGCCCGTCGCACCGGAGCATCGTGGTCCCAGATCGGTCAAAGCATGGGGGTCAGCAAGCAGGCCGCGCAGAAGCGGTTCGTCGCGCGACCGGCCACCGACGCAGCACCTACGCTCAACCCGGCCGCCGGCTTCAGCCAGTACTCCGCGCACGCGCGGCAGGTGGTCGTGGGTGCGCAGGAGCTGGCTCGTACGGCGGGCCACGACCAGATCCGCCCCGCGCATCTCGTGATCGGGCTCCTCGATCGATCCGACGCGACGGCGTCGCAGGCGCTCGCGGCGCAGGTCGATCTCGAGGCGCTCCGGAGCGCCCTCGTCGTGACCCTGCCTGATCCGGTCGCCGTCGTTCCCGCGCTGATCCCGTTCGACGACGACGCGCGCCGGGCTCTCGAGGCAACCTTCGCGCATGCCCAGGGGCTCGGCGCCACCCAGATCGGGACCGAGCATGTGCTCCTGGCACTCCTCGACAACGCCGCCGTCGCGGACGCCCTCGCGGCTGCCGGGGCTGATCCGGCCGCGGTCGACGAGCAGCTCCGCGCGAGCGCGGCCGGCTGAGCTCAGCCGACTGATCCTCGCACGCGTGCGAGGATCAGTCGCTCGGTCTCGGCGTCGATCCCGGACGGCTGGCGCTCGGGGTGCGCCGACGTCGGCCGACCCTCGGCCTGCAGCCAGGCCCAGGTGTCCGCGACCGTCTCCTCGATCGGCCGACAGCGCAGACCTGCCTCGTACGCGGCGCGGGTGTCGCTCTCGTGCAGGCCGGCCAGGTCTCCGGTCGGCGGCACCCAGATCGGGAGGTCACTCCAGCCGGTGATCCCTTCGGCGGCGAGCACCTCGGGCGGCGCCCACACCAGCGATGCGTCCGCTCTGGTCGCCGCGACGCATGCGTGGAGCAGGGCCTGCGTCGTCGTGTGTCCGGGCGGGCTGACTGCGTCGACGACACCGCCCGTCTTTGCCTCGGCGCAGTCGAGCATCCACGCGGCGAGGTCGCGACCGTCGACGTACTGCAGCGGCCGGTCGGCCGGCCCGGGCGCGAGCACCTCTCCGCCGCGTGCGACCCGCTCGAGCCACCACGGCAGCCGTCCGACCTGCTCGTACGGGCCGATCACGAGCCCGGCGCGAGCGACGAGCGCCCGCTCGCCGAAGGCGTCGAGCACCGCCAGCTCGGCGCCACGCTTGGCGGCGCCGTAGTCGCTCGCGTCGTCGATGTCCGGATCACCGTCGACGACCGGCGCGGACTCGTCGGCCCCCGGGGCCGGTGGCCAGGCGTACACCGACCGGCTCGACACGTAGCCGTAGTGCGCGACGCGGTCGGCGAGCAGACGCGCTCCCGTCCGTACGGTGCTCGGCTCCTGCGACCACGTGTCGAATACCGCGTCCCAAGAGTCGTCGCCCAGTGCAGCCGCGACGGCCGCCGGGTCGCGCCGGTCGGCGTACCGGGCGTCGACACCGTCGGCAGGCGGGCCGCTGGTCCCGCGGGTCAGCGTGGTGACCTCGTGCCCACGGGCGAGCGCCTCCTCCACCGCGGCCCGTCCGACGTGGTGGGTTCCTCCGAGCACGAGCAGTCTCATCCGCCCACCCTCGTCGGCCGCCTTCTCGCGGGCAAGGTGTTCTGCCGTGGGCAGACGAGCCGTCGCTAGGCTGAGACGCATGAGCCCGTACACCTTGATCCTGCTGCGCCACGGCGAGAGCGAGTGGAACCAGAAGAACCTCTTCACCGGCTGGGTCGACGTTGACCTCACTGAGAAGGGCGAGGCCGAGGCGCGGGCCGCCGCGCCCCTGCTCGCCGAAGCAGGGCTCTTCCCCGACGTCGTGCACACGTCGCTGCTGCGCCGCGCGATCCGCACCGCGCAGATCACGCTCGACGGCATCGACCGCCATTGGATCCCTGTGCGCCGCTCGTGGCGACTCAACGAGCGCCACTACGGAGCGCTCCAGGGCAAGGACAAGAAGGCCACCCTTGAGGAGTACGGCGAGGAGCAGTTCATGCAGTGGCGTCGCTCGTACGACGTCCCGCCGCCGCCACTGCCCGAGGACGCCGAGTACAGCCAGTTCCACGACATCCGGTACGCCGACCTGCCGCCGGAGGTGCGTCCTCGTACGGAGGCGCTCGCGAACGTGCTCCACCGGGCCCTGCCGTACTGGTACGACGCGATCGTCCCCGACCTGCGTGTCGGCCGTACGGTGCTGGTGGCCGCGCACGGCAACTCCCTCCGCGCGCTCGTCAAGCACCTCGACGGGCTGTCAGAGGAGGCCGTCGTCGGTCTCAACATCCCCACCGGAATGCCGCTGCTGTACGAGCTCGACGAGGACATGCGTCCGCTCACGTCCGGCGGCCGCTACCTCGATCCCGAGGCTGCTCGGGCCGCTGCGGAGGCCGTCGCCAACCAGGGGCGCTGACCTCTGTCCGTCCTCGAGATGGCGCTGGTCCTCCTCGCGGGGGTCGGTGCCGGAGTCATCAACACCGTCGTCGGGTCCGGCACGCTCATCACGTTCCCGACGCTGGTCGCGTTCGGCGTGCCGCCGGTGACGGCGACGATGAGCAACGCCGTCGGGCTCGTGCCTGGCAACGTGACGGGCTCGTTCGGCTACCGCCGGGAGCTGGCCGGCCAGGCGTTCCTGGTCAAGCGCCTGCTCCCGGCGTCGCTGCTCGGTTCGGTCGTCGGCGCCTACCTGCTCCTGCACCTGCCGGAAGACGCGTTCATCGCCGTCGTGCCGGTGCTGCTCGTGCTCGCGCTGGTGCTCGTCGTCGTGCAACCACCGCTGCAGCGCTGGTTGAAGGCGAGGCGTGAAGCCTCCGGGGCCGCTGCCGTCACGCTCGACACGATGAGCGTGCCGCGGAAGGCCGCCGTGGCCGTGACGGTGTTCCTGTCCGGCATCTACGGCGGCTACTTCGCGGCGGCGCAGGGGATCCTCCTCATGGGCGCCCTCGGCCTGCTGGTACCCCTGGCGCTGCAGCGGATGAACGCCCTCAAGAACGTGCTCGTGCTCGGGGTCAACGTCGTGTCAGCGACCACGTACATCGTCGTCGCGACCTGGGGAGGTGGCACGCACGAGCTCGACTGGACGGCGGTCGGCCTCGTCGCCGCCGGCTCGCTGGTCGGCGGTGTGATCGGGGCAGGGGTCGGGCGCCGCCTTCCACCTGCGCTGCTGCGGGCCTGCATCATCGTGCTCGGCCTCGTCGCGCTGTACAACATCCTCGGCATGCGCTGACCGCCCCGCCGCCTCCTCCACGATTTGACGCCCTTCCCACGTAGTGCGGGCGCGACTCGGTGGGAAAGGCGTCAAATCGCGGGGGCGGGCAGGGTTAGGCCTGCGGGACCTCGCCCGTGACCTGGTAGACGACGCGACGCGCGATCGACACCGCGTGGTCGCCGGTGCGCTCGTAGTAGCGCGAGAGCAGTGCGACGTCGACCGCCGCCTCCACGCCGCCGTCCCACTCGGCGTCGAGCAGGTTGCGGAACATCCGGCGATAGAGCCCGTCCATCTCGTCGTCGGCGGCCAGCAGCGCCGCGGCCGCATCGAGGTCGTGGGTCCCGAGCACGATCGCGACCGACTCCAGCATGCCTTCGGCGACACGTGCCATCTTCGCGATGATGGGCCGGGCCGACGGCGGGACGGCGGCCTCGGGCATCCGCATCCGGGCGAGCTTGGCGACGTGCACGGCGAGGTCGCCGATGCGCTCGAGGTCCCCGGCGATGCGTAGCCCGGCGACGACGCGGCGCAGGTCGGTCGCGACCGGCTGCTGCGTCGCGAGCAGCGAGATCGCGTCGCTCTCGCACGACTCCCGGGCGGCATCGATCACCGCATCGCCGCTGATCACGGTCTCGGCGGCACCGAGGTCACCGTCGAGGAGTGCCGTCGAGGCCCGGGTGAGCGAGAAGCGCACCGCGGTCGTCATCGCCACCAGGTCAGCGTCCAGGGCATCGAGCTGGTCGTCGTAGAAGTCACGCATGCTCCGCAACCTAGGACCGCCCGGTGAACCCCTCCCGACCTGCGGTGAACGGCGGGTGAACTCTCGCGGAACCGCGGTCGCCCCGGAGCGCGAGAGGCCGGGTGCGTCGCAGGCGAGTGCGTACGATCGAGATGTGGATCCGAACATCGCGTTCGCGTTCGGCACCACGGTGGGCCTGCTGCTCGGGGCCGGCGTGGTGTGGGCGTGGCGCTACAGCGAGCGCCAGCAGGAGGACGTACCCGACCGTCCCGACCCCGAGGTGCCGGCCGGCGCCGACGACGTCCTCGCCGTCCTGCGCTCCTCGGTCGTCATCGTCGACGCTGCCGACCGGGTCGTGAAGGCCTCCGCCCCGGCCCACGCGATGGGACTCCTCCAGGACACCCGCCTCGAGAACGCGATGCTGCGCGACCTCGTCCGGCTGGTCCGGCGCGACGGGCAGGTGCGCGAGGAGGAGCTCGCCCTCGGCATCGGGCGCGGTGGCCAGCGGCACGTGCTCGTCCGGGTCGCGCCGCTGACCTCACGTCTGGTGCTCGTGCTGGTCGAGGACCGGACCACCGAGCGCCGCGTCGAGATGATCAGGCGTGACTTCGTCGCCAACGTCAGCCATGAGCTCAAGACCCCGGTCGGCGCGCTCAACCTGCTCGCCGAAGCCGTCGCGGAGGCGCGTGACGACCCGGAGGCGGTCGTCCGATTCAGCGGCCGCATGAAGCGTGAAGGGGCCCGCCTGACGCGCCTCGTCCAGCAGATCATCGAGCTCTCGCGGCTGCAGGGCGACGCGCTGGTCGACGACCCGTACGAGGTCGACGTCGCCGCGATGATCGCGACCGCCGCGGAGCGCAACGCCGTCGATGCCGAGGCCCGCGGCATCGAGCTCACGACTCGCTGCGACGACGAGCTCTTCGTCCATGGCGACGGGGAGCAGCTGCTCCAGGCCGTCAACAACCTCGTCGAGAACGCCGTCGCGTACTCCGAGGGTGACACCCACGTTGCGGTCGACGCCGCCGCTGCCGGTGACGAGGTCAGGATCACCGTGCGCGACCAGGGTGTTGGTATCCCCGAGCCCGAGCTGGAGCGGATCTTCGAGCGCTTCTACCGGGTCGACCCGGCGCGTGCCCGCAGCACGGGCGGCACCGGTCTCGGCCTGTCGATCGTCAAGCACGTCGCCGCCAGCCACGCGGGCTATGTCGAGGTCTGGAGCGAACCCGGAGAGGGTTCCTCGTTCACGCTCGTCCTGCCCGCCTCCGCCCGTACCCGCGAGCACGACGAGACCCGCTCGCGTCCTGAGCCCGAACCGATCCAGGAGGTCCGACCGTGACCCGTGTGCTCGTCGTCGAGGACGAGGAGAGCTACATCGACGCGCTCTCGTACGTCCTGCGCAAAGAGGGGTTCGAGGTCGCGGTGGCGACCGACGGGCACGCCGCCCTCGAGGAGTTCGACCGCAGCGGCGCCGACATCGTGCTGCTCGACCTGATGCTGCCGGGGATCAGCGGCACGGAGGTGTGCCGCAAGCTGCGCGCCTCGTCCTCGGTGCCGGTCATCATGGTGAGCGCGAAGGACTCCGAGGTCGACAAGGTCGTGGGGCTCGAGCTCGGGGCCGACGACTACGTCACCAAGCCGTACAGCCCGCGCGAGCTCGTCGCCCGCATCCGTGCCGTCCTGCGCCGCGGCGGTGAGCAGGACGCTGGTGGCGACGCGGCGCTCGAGGTCGGGCGGGTCCGCATGGACGTCGACCGGCACGTGGTGACCGTCGACGGCCAGGAGGTACGCCTGCCGCTCAAGGAGTTCGAGCTGCTCGAGCTGTTCTTGCGCAACGTCGGCCGGGTGCTGACGCGCGGGCAGCTGATCGACCGGGTGTGGGGCTCGGACTACGTCGGCGACACCAAGACGTTGGACGTCCACGTCAAGCGCCTGCGGGCCAAGATCGAGCCTGATCCGTCGCGTCCTTCGACGTTGGTGACCGTACGAGGGCTCGGCTACAAGTACGAGGCGTAGGTCTCGACAGGCTCGACCGTCGGGAGGGGGTCTCGACAGGCTCGAGCGGCTTGTCCGCGGGGGGTTCTAGGCTGGGCGCATGAAGACCCGCATCGGGACCCACGTCGACCAGGAGCACCCGTTCGACGACGCCGCGCGTGTCGGGGCGGACGTCGTCCAGCTGTTCCTCGGCAACCCGCAGAGCTGGAAGTGGCCGCAGTACGAGTACGCGGGCGGGGCCGACGCCCTGCGTGACGACGCGGCGGCCAAGGACATCCCGCTGTACGTCCACGCCCCCTATCTGCTCAACGTCGCGAGCCTCAACAACCGCGTCCGCATCCCCAGCCGCAAGCTCGTCCAGAACGCCGTGGACGGTGCCGCCGCGATCGGCGCAAAGGGGGTGATCCTGCACGGCGGCTACGTCGACTCCGAGGCCGATCTCGACAAGGGCTTCGACAACTGGCGCAAAGCCGTGGAGGCGATCGACGCGAAGGTCCCGATCCTCCTCGAGAACACCGCCGGCGGCGACTACTCGATGGCGCGGCGCTTCGACCGCATCGCGCGGACGTGGGAGGCGATCCAGGCCGGCGGTGCGGGAGATGCGTGGGGGTTCTGCCTCGACACCTGCCACGCCTGGGCGGGCGGCATCGACCTCGACGGCATCGTCGACCGGATCAAGGGCGTCACCGGACGGATCGACCTCGTCCACTGCAACAACAGCCGCGACGCGTTCGACTCAGGCGCCGATCGTCATGCCCACCTCACCGAGGGCACGATCCCGCCGGAGCAGCTCGTGGAGGTCGTCCGTCAGGCGCAGGCGCCCGTGATCATCGAGACGCACGCCGACGACATGACCGGCGACGACATCAGCTGGCTGCGCGAACAGCTCGGCTGAGCTGGGGTCAGTTGCCCTCGGCCTCGTCGGTGGCAGCGGACTGGTCGGGCGCGATGCCCTCCTCTTCCTGCTGCTCGGCATCGGCCTGCTGCTCGGCGCCCTCGGCCTCGGCCGGGGCCGGGGTGGCCACCGAGTCGTACATTGCCGTGCGGGTCACGATCGGGACCTGCATCTCGACGTCACCCGCGTTGGCGAAGGTCAGCGAGATGTTGAGGAACTGCCCGGCGAAGAGCTCGTCTCCGGCGATCACGGCCTGCGGCTTCGTGCCGAGGTGGGCCAGGCGGCGGACGGGAACGGCGAAGGGACCCTCGAAGGTCACCTCGACCGGCGTGCCCGCGAGCGTCGCTGCGTTGATGGTGGTGAGGCTGTCGCTCTGAAGCGCCTGGTTGACGAGGCCTGCGGACAGGGTCGCCGTGCCGTCCTCGTTCTTCACGAACAGCGCGTTGAGCACCTCGACGTCGGTCGAGCGGTTGTTGGTGCCGATCGCTGCTTGGTAGACCGCGCTGGTCTGTGCGTTGAACCCGGTGCCACATCCGGCGAGGGTCAGGGCGAGGCCTGCGACGACGGCGGTGACGAGAGCGCGGCGGGAGCGAGTGAGCACAGCCCGACCCTTTCGTGAAGGAGAACAGCGTAGGTGAGTGCCGCGTTGAGCAGCGCGGACGCACGGCACGACGCGGACCTGGACAGCGTATCTTCGGGCGCTCCGTGACGTGCGGTGAGGTCGGTCGAGAGCACGTTCACGCGCGTGCGCCTGCCACCGAGATGTCGCTTTGTCAAGTCACGATTCGGCCTCTGACCTGCATAAACGAACCGGCTGGCGTTGGGGGCCCGTGTTATCCTAGTCACCTAAGAAAGGGCTATGGACATATGACTTTCACTGTTGGCGAAACGGTTGTCTACCCCAATCACGGTGCGGCGGTCATCGAGGACATCGAAGTCCGGACGATCAAGGGCGAGGAGCGTCAGTACCTCGTACTCCGCATCGTCGCCCAGAACGATCTCGTCGTACGGGTGCCGGCGTGCAACCTCGACCTGGTCGGTGTGCGCGACGTGGTTGACAAGGACGGACTGGACCGGGTCTTCGGTGTGCTTCGGGCAGAGCATGCTGAGGAGCCCACCAACTGGTCGCGTCGCTACAAGGCAAACCTCGAGAAGCTCCACTCCGGCGACGTCATGAAGGTCGCCGAGGTCGTCCGCGACCTGTGGCGCCGTGAGCGTGACCGCGGACTCTCCGCCGGTGAGAAGCGGATGCTGGCCAAGGCGCGCCAGATCCTCGTCTCCGAGCTGGCGCTCGCCGAGAACACCAACGAGGACAAGGCCGAGACCCTCCTCGACGAGGTGCTCGCGTCCTGAGCCCGGGGTGTGGCCTCGCGCCACACCAGGTACGCCGAAGCCGCCCCCGTCCGAGGGGGCGGCTTCGGCGTGCGAGGGGTTTGTTTTCCGTGGCGTATCTTGACGTAATCCCCTCGAAATGCGCAGTGCCTAGCGTCACGTCATGGCGACGTCGAGCGGGGTGGCGACCTGGGTCAAGGTGTGTGACGCGGGGGAGCTCGTCGTCGGCATCGGCGTCTCCGCGCTGATCCGCGGCAAGCAGGTCGCGCTCTTCAAGACCGACGAGCGTTCCCTGCGGGCCGTCGGCAACCGCGACCCCTACGCGGGCACCCAGACGATGGCCCGCGGCCTGGTCGTCCAGCGCGACGGGCACACGCTGCTGGCCGCACCGGCCGGGCGCGAGCTGTTCGACCTGGAGACCGGCCAGTGCGTCGACGACCCGATGACCCGGGTCCCGACCTATCCGGTGCGCGTCGTCAATGGGTTCGTCGAGGTCTGCATCACGACGAGGGGATGACCAAGGCGGTCGCGATCGCGGCAGCGCCCTCGCCCCGGCCGGTCAGGCCGAGCCCGTCCGTCGTGGTGCCTGCGAGCGTGACCGGTGCTCCGACCGCCTCGGACAGGACACGCTGCGCCTCGTCGCGCCGCGAGCCGACCTTCGGTCGGTTGCCGATCAGCTGCACGGCGACGTTGCCGACGGTGAACCCCGCTTCTCGGACGCGGCGCGCGGTCTCGGTAAGGAAGGCGACGCCCGAGGCGCCGGACCAGTCGGGGTCGGCGGTGCCGTAGTTGCTCCCGAGGTCGCCGAGCCCGCTCGCCGACAGGAGCGCGTCGCAGATCGCGTGCGCGACCACGTCAGCGTCAGAGTGCCCGGCAAGACCCGCAGGCTCGTCGGGCCAGTGCAGCGCCGCGCACCACATCGGGCGCCCGACCTCGTACGCGTGGACGTCGGTGCCGATACCGGTACGAGGGATGCTCACCGGTCCATCATGCCGTGGGGCGTCACCAGGTGTGGCCGGGGAGCGACGGGAGGGGCTTGCTCGTACGGATGACGTACGCGACACCGCCGCTGCCGCGCAGCCACGCGCGCTCGAGCTGGTCGCGCCGGTACACCCGCCGCACCGTCGACGCCTTCGACGCGGCGGGATCGTTGACGATCACGGCGCCGCTCGCGGTGAAGCCCCGGATCACGACCAGGTGCCCCGCCGTCGAGCGGATCGGAGCTCCGGACAGCGCGTCGCGGCCGAAGCGGATCGAGACGACGAGCGGGATCCCGGCTTTCACGAACGCCTCGGCGTCGCGCAGCGAAGTGAGCCGGGTGACGAAGGCGTCGGTGCCCCGCGTCCCCGCGTACGCGGTGTTGAACGACCAGTTGCCGGCGCCACGGTAGCGGTGGTCGTACGTGCTGCGGGCGCCGTGCACGACGAAGCGCTGCTTGACGCCCTTGCGGACCCACGCGTACTGGGCCTTCGTCGGGCCCTTGCCGAGGCTGCGCAGGACCATCGTCGTCGCGGTCGGGGAGCACCAGGCCGCGCCTCCGCCGCCGTACTGGCGGTACTGGCCGCGGTGCAGCATCTGCGAGTAGCGGCGCACCGGCAGCTCCACCGTGCGTGTCATCGTGGTCGCAGAGGTGGGACGGCTCGCCTTCGCCGAGGCCGACGCGACGGCGCCGACAGATGTCACCCGGGGCTTGGTGGCTGTGCCCCGAGGGCGCAGCAGCGTCACCCGTACCTGCCACGAGGCGATGCGGTGCCCGCTGTTCGCACGCACGGCGTCGGTCACGACCCGCGCCACGTCGTCGCTCTGCGCGGGGCCCGACCGGCGCTTGTGCGTCGTGTCGCGCTCGGCCCAGCGGGCGACGGTGTCCCAGCTGCCCGTACGGCCGGCGGTTGTCCGGACGCGGACGGAGACCGTGACCGCCGAGCGCGCGGGTGTACGGGCGTTCCACGACGGGATCAGCTCGTCGGCCGCGAAGCCGGTCGAGGCCCACGGCGACGTCCAGCGCGCCGTCTCGTACGTCCGGCCGCCGAGACGCTTGGTGCCGGTGGCGCGGCCGAAGCGGATCGTGCCGCCGCTCACCGTCGTCCCCGCCTCCGCACCCCTCTGGAGCTGTGCGGTCGACGACCAGCGGACCGACGACGCCTGCGCGGTGGCTGCGTGCGCAGGGGCGGTCAGCGACGCTCCCACGACCGCACCGCATCCGCACAGCAGAACCAGGCTCTTTCGGACGATTCCCCCCATTGGCTCCAGCATCCGTCGATGCTAAGGCGGATCAGGCGCAGCCACTACTCTGGTCATCGTGACCGTGCGCCTCTACGACTCTGTGACGATGCAGACTCAGCCCTTCGTGCCCCTCGTCGACGGACGGGTGGGCATCTATCACTGTGGGCTCACCGTCCAGGGCCCGCCCCACCTCGGCCACATCCGCAAGGAGGTGGTCTTCGACGTGCTGCGGCGATGGCTGACGCACGAGGGCTACGAGGTGACGCTGGTCGCCAACGTCACCGACATCGAGGACAAGATCCTCGCGAAGGGCGTCGAGCAGGACCGCCCGTGGTGGGCCGTGGCGTACGAGAACGAACGCGCGCTGCACCAGGCGTACGACGTGCTCGGCTGCCTGCCGCCGACGTACGAGCCGCGGGCCACCGGCCACGTCCCCGAGATCCTCGAGCTCGTCGAGACGCTGATCGACCGCGGGCACGCCTACGTTGCCCCCGACGGCTCCGGCGACGTCTACTTCGACGTGCGGGCGTGGCCCGACTATGGCGAGCTGTCGCACCAGAAGATCGACGACATGCGCGACGCCGAGGACGCCGACCCGCGCGGCAAGCGCGACCCGCGCGACTTCGCCCTCTGGAAGGGGCACAAGGAGGGCGAGCCCGAGACGGCGTCGTGGCCCTCCCCGTGGGGTCGCGGCCGCCCCGGCTGGCACATCGAGTGCTCGGCGATGGCCACGAAGTACCTCGGCTCCGAGTTCGACATCCACGGCGGCGGCATCGACCTGCGCTTCCCGCACCACGAGAACGAGCTCGCGCAGGCGCGTGCGGCGGGCATGCCGTTCGCCCGGTCGTGGATGCACAACCAGCTCGTCCGCATCGGCGGAGAGAAGATGAGCAAGTCCGTCGGCAACTCGCTTCTGGTGAGCGAGGTCGTCAAGCGGTTCCGTCCCGTCGACGTGCGCTACTACCTGGTCGCGGCGCACTATCGCTCGGTCATCGACTACTCCGAGGAGGCGATGACCGACGCCGCGACGACGTACCAGCGGATCGAGGGCTTCGTCCGCCGCGCGACCGAGGTGACCGGTGCCACCACCGACCTCGCCGCGCTCGGTGGGGCGGTGACGCCGGGCTTCGCGGCGGCGATGGACGACGACCTCTCGATCCCGACGGCGCTCGCGCAGGTGCAGGAGCTCGTGCGCGACGGCAACAAGCAGCTTGCGGCCGGCGAGGAGCAGAAGTACGCCCTGGTGAGTACGCTCTCGGCCGTACGGCGCATGCTTGACGTGCTGGGGCTCGATCCGTACGCGCCCCAGTGGGCGAGTGCCGGTGAGGGCAGATCGGCCGAGCGGACCGCGCTCGGCACGCTCGTCGATGCGCTGCTGGAGCAGCGCACCCAGGCACGAGCAGACAAGGACTTCGCGACCGCGGACCGGGTGCGTGACCAGCTCAAGGCAGCCGGCGTCGAGGTCGAAGACACACCCGCAGGACCACGCTGGTCCGTCGGGGCAGAGAGGCAGGAGAGCTGATGGCCGGCAACAGCCAGCGCCGCGGCGCGATCAACAAGAGCAGGAAGGGTCCCGCCGTCGGTACGGGGGGCCACCGCAAGCGCGGGCTCGAGGGCAAGGGACCGACGCCCAAGGCGGCGGAGCGCCCGAACCACAAGAAGTACAAGATGGCGAAGGCGGCCGAGAAGCGCCGTCCGCAGGCGCCGCGCAAGCGCGGCGACGAGGCGGAGTGGGCGGCAGGACGCAACTCGGTCCTCGAGCTGCTGCGCGCCGACGTCCCGGTGGCGACGCTCTACATCGCCGAAGGCATCGACCGCGACGACCGGGTCAGCGAGATCCTGTCGATCGCCGTCGACCGCAGGCTGTCGATCCTCGAGGCGACGAAGGCCGAGCTCGACCGGTTCACCGACCGTGCGGTCCACCAGGGCGTCGCGGCCAAGCTGCCGCCGTACGAGTACGCCGATCCTGACGACCTGCTCACGGCGGCCCGTGAGGCCGACGAGATCCCGCTGATCGTCGTCGTCGACAGCATCACCGACCCACGCAACCTCGGTGCGATCATCCGCAGCGCGTCCGGCTTCGGTGCGCACGGCGTCGTGATCCCCGAGCGGCGCGCGGCGGGCATGACGGCGTCGGCGTGGAAGACCTCGGCAGGCGCCGCAGCGCGAGTCCCGGTCGCGCGGGTGACGAACCTGACCCGCCAGCTCAAGGCGTACGCAGAAGAGGGCCTGATGATCGCGGGCCTGGCCGCTGACGGCGAGATCTCGCTGCCTGACCTCGACCTCGCGGACGGGCCACTGGTCCTGGTCGTCGGGAGCGAGGGCAAGGGTCTGTCGCGGCTGGTCGCCGAGACGTGCGACGTGCTCGTGTCGATCCCGATGGCCTCGTCGCTCGAGTCGCTCAACGCGGGCGTCGCGACCGGCATCGCCCTCTACGCGATCGATCAGCGGCGCGCTCAGGTCTAAAAGGCGGTGGACAGAGGTTTAAAACCCGGACAGCGGTCGTGAGCTGGGCGACTCGGCGGACCCGTACGGTGGCGGGATGACTGCTGAGCTGACCCTGGGTGCAGAAGAAGAGCTGCATCTCATCGACCGCGAGAGGCGCACGCTTTCGGCGTCGGCGCCACAGCTGCTGTCCCGGCTTCCAAGTGAGAGCTTCTCGGCCGAGCTGCAACGGACGACGATCGAGACCAACACCCCCGTCGTCACCGGTCTCGGCGCGCTCCGCGAGGAGCTCGTCAGTCTGCGTAAGCAGCTGATCGCGGTCGCTGATCCTGAAGGCATCGGGATCGCTGCCGTCGGCACGGCGCCGTCGTCGTACGACGAGGACTTCGAGCTCACCGCCAGCGGCCGGTTCGGTCGGATGCAGCAGCAGTACCGGCTCCTCGTCGACGAGCAGCTCATCTGCGGGACGCAGATCCACGTCGGCGTCTCCGACCGCGACCTGGCCGTCGACATCGCGCAGCGGATCGGCCGCGACCTCCCGATCCTGCTCGCGCTCTCGGCGAGCTCGCCGTACTGGAACGGTCAGGACACCGGCTATGCGAGCATCCGGACGATCCTCTGGCAGCGCTGGCCGACCACCGGAGTGCTCCCACCGCTCGGATCGGCGAAGGAGTACGACGCGCTCATCGAGAGTCTCGTCCAGAGCGGCGTGATCGCCGACGCGAAGATGGCGTACTTCGACGTGCGTCCGTCCTCCCACGTGCCGACGCTCGAGCTGCGCGTGAGCGACGCGTGCCCCGTCGTGGACGACGCGATCCTCGTCGCGGGGCTCTTCCGGGCGATGGTGCGGTCCGCCGAGCTCGACATCGAGCGTGGTGTGCCGTACGTCCCGGTCGCCGCGCCTCTCCAGCGCGCCGCCACCTGGCAGGCCGCGCGGGCGGGCCTCTCCGGGACCCTTCTCGACCCGACCACGCATGCCGAGCGAGTCCCCGCCCCCGGCGTGGTGCGATCGCTGATCGAACGCCTGCGACCGGCACTCGAGGAGCTCGGCGACTACGAGGAGGTGGCCGAGCTCGCCGCCAGGACGCTCGTGCAGGGGACCTCTGCGGACCGGCAGCGTGCCGCGTACGCCGAGAGCGGCTCGCTCGACGACGTGATGGACCAGGTCGTCGCCGAGACACAGGGTCCGCCGTCCGGTCTGCCGGCGGACGTTCCTGCGCTGGGGGCGTATCCCGCACGGGCCGGTGACGAGGCGATCGGACTCGGGTCGCGACCCCGCCCCGTCTACAGCGACGTCATCTCCTACGTCCGCGAGCGGAGCCGCGACGATCTCGAGAAGCTCCAGGACCAGCGCGACGCGTGGTCCGACGACGAGGGTCTCACGGTCGTCCTGAACGGTGAGACCAATCGGTTCGACGTCGACCTCGTCCCGCGCATCGTCATCGCGCACGAGTGGGCGATGCTGCGCGACGGGCTCGAGCAGCGCGCCCGGGCGCTGGAGATGTTCCTCCAGGACATCTACGGCGCAGGTCGCGTGATCGCTGACGGCGTCGTCTCGGAGTCGGACCTCGTCGCCTGCCCGGGGTGGCGTGACGACGCCCGGCGGCTGCCGAAGTCGGTGGTGCGGGCGCCGATCATGGGCTTCGACCTCGTACGTGACGAGCGAGGCGAGTGGCGGGTCCTCGAGGACAACCTTCGCAACCCGAGCGGCCTGGCGTACGCCGCGGCTGCACGCGAGATGCTCGACGCGGTGGTCCCGGACATGCCACGACCGGCCGGGCTCGTCGACCCGCACGCGTCCCTGCCGGTGGTCGGCCAGACGCTGCGGGCCTGCGTCGAGCGCGCGGGCGTTGGTGTGGGCGACGAAGGAGCGCTCGTGCTGCTCGCGACCGGACCGTCGAGCGTCGCCTGGTATGAGCACCAGCGGCTCGCCAAGGAGAGCGGCCTCGAGCTGGCGACGAGCGAGGACCTGGTCGTACGCGACGGCCGGGTGCGGCTCGTCGACGGTGACCGGGCGGTGGACGGGATCTACGTCCGTCTGGACGACGAGATCGGCGCGCTGCAGACCGAGGACGGACGTGCGCTGGGCGAGGAGATCGTCGACGTGGCGGCGGCCGGGGCCGTCGTGCTCGCCAACGCCCCGGGCAACGGCGTGGCCGACGACAAGGCGACGTACCGCCTGGTTCCCGAGCTCATCGGCTACTACCTCGGCGAGCGGCCGCTGATCGAGTCGGTGCCGACCTACCGCACCGACGACGAGGACGAGCGGCGCATCGTGCTGGAGCGGGTCGGAGAGCTGGTCACCAAGCCGGTCGACGGCTACGGCGGCAACGGCGTGCTCGTCGGTCCGCTCGCGTCCGAGGGCGAGATCGCGCGGCGACGGATGGAGATCGCCGGGAGCCAGGAGGGCTGGGTCGCCCAGGAGACGGTCTCGCTGAGCTCTCACCCGACCCTCGACCACGGGCGGCTCGAGCCGCGTCACGTCGACCTCCGCGTGTTCGTGCACGTGACCGGCACGGAGCCGGGTCAGGTCCAGGCGATCCCGGTCGGGCTGACCCGAGTCGCCGGCCCGCGGAGCCTCATCGTCAACAGCTCGCAGGGTGGCGGCGCGAAGGACACCTGGATCCTTCAGGACTGACGGCGCCCTCCGCTGCGCGACGTGCAGCGGCCGAGCCCTCCGTACGAACCCCGTCAGACCTGACGGGGTTCGTACGGGAACGTGCGGAGCGTGATCAGGAAGGCCGTACGGACGAGCCATCCCGCATCGCCCGAGGGTCGCGACAGGACCAGAGTCGGCACGGCTGCGTCAGGTGCGACGGCGGCGAGCGGAGGCGATCGCGGTGCCGAGCAGCAGTGCGGCGATCGTCGGGTAGAGCAGGAAGCCGTAGAACGGGGCGTTGATGACGGCCTGGGCGTACAGGCTGTCGCGGAGCTCGCTGCCGATCCGCAGGACCTCGTCGCGGGCGAGGACGATCGCGAGCGTCGGCGCGACCCCGTACAGCAGACCGGCGAGGGCGGGGCCGATCCACGACAGGCGTCCAGCGGCCGCGACGACGAGAAGCAGAGCGGCCCCGGCGGCGACAACGGCGAACGGCCAGAGCGCGCTGTCGGCGCCACTGAAGCGCAGGACGTCGTACCAGTAGCGGGCCAACCCCCAGTCGAACAGGACCAGCGCGACCGGCGGCAGCAGCAGGCCGATCAGCAGGCTGCCGAAGTGGCGGCCGATCGACGAGCCGCCAGAGCTCGGGGAGGGGGTGTAGGGCGAATAGGTGGGCTCGTACGGCTTCGCGATGTCGGTCGTCGGAGACGAGTCATGGCGGGTCGGTGCGGGGGGATCGACCTGTTGAGTCATGCGCGAAAGGCTAGTGGCCGGCAGGTGCAGCCCGTTCGATAGCGTGGGCCGGGATGATCTCCGTTGAAAGCCTCACCAAGACCTTCGGCACCGTGCAGGCCGTCGACGACCTCAGCTTCGAGGTACGTCCCGGCGTCGTCACCGGATTCCTCGGCCCCAACGGGGCAGGGAAGACGACGACCCTGCGGATGCTCCTCGGACTCGTCTCGCCGACTTCGGGGCGGGCCACGATCGGCGGGAAGGAGTACGGGGAGATCCCGCAGCCGGGGCGGGTCGTCGGTGCCGCGCTCGAAGCCGCGAGCTTCCACCCCGGCCGCACCGCGTTCGACCACCTGCGCGTGTTCGCTCCGCAGGTCGGTGTCTCCGACCAGCGGTGCCGTGAGCTCCTCGACATGGTCGGGCTCTCCGACTCGGCCAAGCGGCGCGTCGGCGGGTTCTCGCTCGGCATGCGCCAGCGCCTCGCCCTCGCGACGACGCTGCTCGGTGACCCGTCGGTGCTCATCCTCGACGAGCCCGCTAACGGCCTCGATCCAGGCGGGATCCGCTGGCTGCGCGAGCTGCTGCGCTTCTTCGCCGGCCAGGGCCGTACCGTCCTCGTCTCGAGCCACGTGCTCTCCGAGGTCCAGCAGACCGTCGACGACGTGGTGATCATCGCGCGCGGCCAGCTCGTGCACGCCTCGCCTCTCGCCGACCTCGCCGCGCGCGCCGAGCGCCACGTGGAGGTCGTCTCGCCGACCGCCGACGCGTTGAAGGCGGTGCTGGACGCCCAGGGCTGGACGTACGCCCCGGCCTCGGAGAACGGCGTACGAGGGTTCAAGGTGTCCGACGTCGCCGCAGCCCACGTGGGGGCGGCGGCGTTCGCGGCGGGCGTCGAGCTGCACGCGCTGACGCAGCAGGAGGTCGAGCTCGAGGACGTCTTCCTGCAACTGACCGGCCAGACCGACGACGCCCCTGCGGCGCAGGGGGTGGCGGCATGAAGGCGGCACTGACCTCGGAGTACCGCAAGTGGGTCTCGACCCGCATGTGGTGGATCCTGCTGCTCGTCATGGCGGTCTATATGGCGTTCCTCGCCGTCGTCATGGCGTTCTCGGTCACGCTCGAGCCGGTCGACGGCTCCGGCGCGACGGCGATCGGTGGCGTCGATGCAGCGCTGACCGTCTACACGCTCGGCAACGGCCTCGGCTACGTCTTCCCACTGCTGGCCGGCGCGATGTCGATGACGGCGGAGTTCCGCTACCAGACGATCACCCCGTCGCTGCTCGCCGATCCGCGCCGCAGCGTGTTCCTCAGCGCCAAGCTCGTCTCAGCCGCGCTGATCGGCCTGGCGTTCGGCCTCGTCGGGACGCTCTCGAGTGTCGTGGCGGGAGCACCGATCCTCGCCTGGCGCGGTGAGGGCGCGTTCCTCGACACCGGCGATGTGCTCGTGCCGGTGGTCCTGTCAGTCGTGGCGCTCGCGATCTGGGCGTTCGTCGGCGTCGGCGTCGGCACGCTCATCACGAACCAGGTGGCGGCGATCGTCGTCGTGCTGGCGTTCACGCAGTTCGTCGAACCGATCGTCCGGCTCGGCATGAGCAGCGTCGACATGCTGGAGGGCGCCGCGAAGTTCCTCCCTGGCGCCGCGTCGGAGGCGCTCGTGGGGGCGAGCACGTACGCGTCGCTCGGGATGACCGACCTTCTCGGTCGCCCGGCGGGTGCGCTCGTGTTCCTCGGGTACGGCCTGCTGCTCGCCGTGATCGGGCGATTCACGACGCTGCGCCGCGACATCACCTGATCGCTCCCCGGGTCTGGGGACGGGAGGTCGTACCGTCGGGAATGAGCGCTGGTCCACCGTCGTTGTGGGCGGTGTATCCAGCCACCGAGGAGGTGCGCCCGCATGACCGAGGACTTCCGTCCCCTGATCCTCAAGCCGATCTTCAATGCCGCGATGATCTCCGAGATGTCGCTGTACGACCGTTTCCGGCGCGCAGAGGAGATGGTGGCGAACCGGCACCCCCGCGACGCCATCCAGATGCTCGTCGGTGTCGTCGAGGAGGAGCCGAACCACGCCGCTGCCTGGGAGCTCCTGGGCCGCGCCTACTTCGCGGCTGCCCTGCTGGAGCCGGCGGAGAACGCCTTCCGGCGACTGATTGAGCTCGAGCCGACGAGCGGCTGGGCTCACGTGGCGCTCGGGCTGACGCTGGACCGCCAGTCGCGGCACCGCGAGGGCGCGGTCTTCCACCGGATGGCAGCGGTCCTCGACCCTGACCAGGACCGGCGACCGCGGCTCGTCCCGGCGCAGGAGCCGCAGGGCTGAGCTGGCGCTCTCGTCCCCGATTTGGGCACTAGGCCACCGAATCCGATCCGCGATTCGGTGGCCTAGTGCCCGAATCGGGGACGAGGCCTGGGGTGGTGCGCGCCATGTCGAGGACGAGCCGGTCCCACGGGTCGTCGAGGTCGCGTCCGGTCAGCTCGCGCAACCGCCTCAGCCGGTGCCGTACGGTCTGCGGGTGCAGGCCCAGCGCGTCCGCGGCGGCGGTCGCGCTGCCGTGATCGAGGTAGCCGACGAGTCCGGCGAGGACGTGCGCGTGGGCCGGGTCGAGCAGTGGGCCGAGCACCGCGGGCGCCAGCTCGTCGGCTGCGCCGACGTCCGAGCCGCACAGCACCGCGAGGGCTAGGACGTCGCCCCAGTCGAGCACCGGCGACGAGCGGTACGCCCTGGCGGGCGCGTGGTCGAGCGCGCTCGCGACGAGCCGGTAGGTACGGGGGAGCCGGGGCACGGGCACCTCGGCGACGACGCACGCGCGCACTCCTGGAGGTGGTGCGACGGCTTCGGCGGCGAGGACGACGGTGTGGGCGCCGCGGTGGGTGGTGAGGGTCTCGACAGGCTCGACCGGCGAGGGTGCGGCGGGGGTCTCGACAGGCTCGACCGGCGGTGTTGCGGCGAACACGGTGATCGCCAGCCGTGACGGCACGGTGATGCCGAGCTGTGCGGAGCGGTCGGCGAGCGCGGCCCGCGACGTCTGGCGCCCGGCGAGAAGGTCGTCGGCGAGCCCGGACAGCGCCCGTTCGCGGTCCTCGTCGAGCGCGGACGCCGCGTGCGCATAACCCGCGAACAGCGCCTCGGACAGCGAGTCGACGCCGATGAGCATGGTGCGGTTGAGCGCGGCGAGGTCGTCCACGCCGAGCGTGCCGGCACCGAGTTCGACCACGAGGTCGCTGGCCTCGACGGCGGCGATCCGGTAGGCCCGCAGGATGGCCTGCAACGGCCGGCCGTCGGCTGCCCGGGCGGCGCCGATCCCGCGGAACCGGCGCAGGTCGGCCTCGGTCATCACGGACTCGTCGACCCACAGCTCCACCGTGCGCCGAAGGGCCCAGCCGGTGATCGCGGCGATCTCCTCGCGCTGTGCCGCACTCACTCCTCCGTACGCGGGGATCTCGCGCAGGACCAGCGCGACGACCCGCGCGGTGATCGCCTCGGCGTCGCGTGTCATCGCACGCTGGACGGCGACCCGCTCCTTCGTACCCACCTCGCCATTATCACTGGTTGACAATCGTGATGCGCACTCCGTACGGAACGCATTGCCTGCACGGGCGCCGTACCGCGAGCATGTCGGGCATGGATGCTGATGTGATCGTCGTCGGAGCCGGGCTCGCCGGGCTGGCCGCCACCGCAGAGCTCGTGGACGCCGGCAAGAAGGTCGTGCTCGTCGACCAGGAGTCCGAGGCCAACCTCGGCGGCCAGGCGTTCTGGTCGTTCGGCGGGCTGTTCTTCGTCGATAGCCCCGAGCAGCGGCGCATGGGCATCAAGGACTCGTACGACCTCGCGCTGCAGGACTGGATGGGCAACGCCGGGTTCGACCGTCCCGAGGACGCCTGGCCTCGCAAGTGGGCCGAGGCGTACGTCGACTTCGCCGCCGGCGAGAAGCGCGCGTGGCTGCGCGCGCAGGGCCTCAAGATCTTCCCGATCGTGGGGTGGGCCGAGCGAGGCGGGTACGGCGCGGTCGGTCCGGGCAACTCCGTGCCGCGCTTCCATATCACGTGGGGGACCGGTCCAGGCATCGTCGAGCCGTTCGAGCGTCGCGTGCGCGAAGGCGTCGCGAAGGGGCTCGTCACGTTCCGCTTCCGCCACCGCGTCGACGGCCTGACGGTGACCGACGGGGTGGTGACCGGCGTGACCGGTGCCGTGCTCGCGCCCGACGCCTCCCCGCGCGGCGTCGCGAGCAACCGCGACGTCGACGGCGACTTCGCCCTGTCCGCGCAGGCCGTGATCGTGACGTCCGGCGGCATCGGCGGCAACCACGACCTCGTCCGCAAGACCTGGCCCGAGGACCGTCTCGGCAGCCCGCCGGAGGACATGCTGACCGGCGTCCCCGCGTACGTGGACGGCCGCATGCAGCAGATCGCGATCGACTCGGGCGCGCACATGATCAACCCCGATCGCGGCTGGCACTACGTCGAGGGCATCAAGAACTGGGACCCGATCTGGCCCGGGCACGGCATCCGGATCCTGCCGGGTCCGTCGTCGCTGTGGTTCGACGCGCGCGGCAACCGGCTGCCCGGGCCACTGTGGCCGGGGTTCGACACCCTCGGCACGCTCGAGCACCTGCGGACGACCGGTCACGACCACAGCTGGTTCGTGCTCACGCAGAAGATCATCGAGAAGGAGTTCGCGCTGTCGGGGTCGGAGCAGAACCCCGACCTCACCGGACGCGACTGGAAGCAGGTGCTGTCGCGGGTGCGGCCGGGCGCGCCGGGGCCGGTGGAGGCGTTCAAGCAGCACGGCGAGGACTTCGTCGTCGCGGACACGCTCGACGAGCTCGTGGCGGGGATGAACGTACTCACCCCGGAGACACCGCTCGACGTCGACGCCCTGCGGACGCAGATCGAGGCGCGCGATCGCGAGATCGACAACCCGTTCTCCAAGGACATGCAGGTCGTCGCGCTGCGCGGCGCACGCTCGTACCGGGGCGACAAGCTCATCCGTACGGCGTCGCCGCACCGCATCCTCGATCCTAAGGCCGGGCCGCTCATCGCGGTGCGGCTGCGGGTCATCACGCGCAAGACGCTCGGCGGGCTCGCAACCGACCTCGACGCGGCGGTGCTGCGCGAGGACGGCTCGCGGTTCGAGGGCCTGTACGCCGCGGGCGAGGTCGCCGGGTTCGGTGGCGGCGGCGTGCATGGCTACCGCGCGCTCGAGGGGACGTTCCTCGGAGGCTGCCTCTTCTCCGGTCGTACGGCCGGCCGGGCGGTCGCCCGCGCCCTCGGCTGAGCCGTCTGCCGATGGTTGAACCTGTCGAAACCCAGGTTTCGACAGGCTCAACCGTCGGGGGTTTCGACGGGCTCAACCGTCGGGGGTTTCGACGGGCTCAACCGGCGGGGGTTTCGGCGGGCTCAACCGGCGGGGCGGCCTCAGCCGCCGTTCGCGGCGCGCAGCGTCGTGACCTGCTGCGGGAGCTGGGTGCGGACGTAGTCGTCCGCGGACGCGAAGATGTCGACCTCGTGCCCGGCCGCCTGCGACAGGTTCCACCGGTGCATCAGCACGTCGTGGAAGAACTCCGCCGGCTCGACGACGTCGCGATACTTCGGCGGGATCATGCGCGTCAACGGCTCCCAAACCTCCTGGAGCCAGCGGTGCGCCACGACCATCGCGTCCTCGTTCTGGAGCTGGTGCGCCCCGGCGAAGGCATCGAGGTCGTTGAGGAGCCGCCGAGCCTGCGCCTCCTCGAGGTCGAGGCCGGTGAGTCCCTGCAAGCGCCGCGCGTGGTGGTCCGGCTCGACGACCTTGGGCTGGATCCGGACCCCGTCGCCGTCGAGGTCGGTGACGATGTCGAGCTCGCCGACGTCGAAGCCGAGGTCGTTGAGATGCTCGATCCGCTGCTCGATCCGCCACATCTCGTCGGTGCTGAACTCCTCCACACCGGTGAGTGCGCCCCAGAGCTCGTCGTACCTCTCGACGATCCGGTCGACGAACGGGATCGGCTCGATCCCGGGATCGAGCAGCCCGCCGGCCTGGAGGTCCAGCAGCTCGCCGAAGACGTTCGTACGGACGAGGTCGAGGTCTTCGCCGCGTTGGCCGTCGGACAGCGCGTCGTGCAGGGCGCCGGTCTCGGCATCGACGAGGTACGCCGCGAACTCGCCCGCGCTGCGGCGAAAGAGGGTGTTCGAGAGCGAGCAGTCGCCCCAGAAGAACCCGTCCACGTGCAACCGGACGAGCAGCACGACCATCGCGTCGATCACGCCCTCGAGCGTGTTGTCGGACAGCGGGTGCTCGAACAGCGACCGGTACGGCAGCGAGCGCGGCAGGTGGGCGGTGACGAGGGCGGAAGGCAGCTCCGTACCGTCACGTCGGCGGCGCCCGGTGACGACGGCGACCGGTTCGACGACGGGGAGCTCGAGCCGCCGCAGCTGCCGCAGGAGGACGTACTCGCGCCGCGCGTAGCGCTCGTTCGTCTCCTTCACGACGAGCACCGCGCCGTCGACCCGGATGAACCGCACGACGTGACGGTGGATGCCGCGCGGCAGCGACACGTCGAGCTCGTGCGGCCACTCCTCCAACGCCAGGTACCAGGGGAGCGTGACGAGTCCGCTGCGTGGCCGGGCCGACAGGATCTGGACGGGCATGCGCCCAGCGTCGCACCGATGGCGGGGAGTTACCCGAGGACGCGGTCGAGGTAGGCGTTGGCGAACGTACGGTGCGGGTCGAGGCGATCGCGTACGGAGGCGAAGTCGTCGAACCTCGGATAGCGCGTGCGCAGGACGTCGGCGTCGAGCGTGTGCAGCTTGCCCCAGTGCGGGCGGCCCTCGTGCTCCTGGAAGATCGCCTCGACGCCCTCGAAGTAGCGGCGGTAGTCGATCTGGTGGTACTGGTGCACCGCGACGTACGCGTTGGCGCGGTCGTACCCGGTCGACATCCAGATGTCGTCCGGCGCCGCGAAGCGCACCTCGACCGGGAACGACACCGTCTCGTCCGACGCGTCGACCCACGCGTCGACCGCGCGCAGCACCTCCGGCAGTGCGGCGCGCGGGATCGCGTACTCCATCTCGCGAAAGCGCACCCGGCGCGGCGAGATGAACACCTCGTACGACCAGTCGGTGTACTCGCGCGCCGACAGCGCACGCCCGGAGATGCCATTGAGCCGGGGCACCCAGCTGCGCTGGCGGGTCGCGACGCGGTTCACCATCTCGAACACGCCGTTGGACATGATCTCGTCGTCAAGGAGGAAGCGTGCCCTGGACAGCGGCTTGCGCTCCGTGGCCTCGGGGACGCGGTTGTTGCGCTTGACCAGGGCGCGGTCGGTGTGGGGGAACCAGTAGAACTCGAAGTGGTCGTTGTCCTCGACCATCGCGTCGAGCCCGCCGAGCACGTCACCGAGCAGCATCGGCTCCTCGCGGGCGTGCAGCAGGAACGACGGCACGCACGCGAAGGTGAGCGCGGTGACGACGCCCAGGGCGCCGAGGCCGACCCGCGCCGCGCCGAACAGCTCCGGGTCGTCCGGGGTCACGGTCACGACCGAGCCCTCGCCGGTGACGAGCTGGAGGCCGACGATCGCGCCGGCGATGCCCTGGAGCTGTGCCCCGGTGCCGTGGGTGCCGGTCGATGTCGCGCCCGACATCGTCTGCGGGTCGACGTCGCCCATGTTGGGGAGGGCCAGCCCGAGCGCGTGCAGGGCCGGGTTGAGATCACGCAGACGCGTGCCCGCGCCGACCGTGACGTGGCCGGTCTCGCGGTCGACGTGCTGGATGCCGGAGAGCGCGTCCATCCGCAGCTGGACGCCGTCGGTGACCGCGATCGAGGTGAACGAGTGCCCTGCACCGACGGGCTTGACCCGCTGTCCGGACGCGGCGGCGGTCCGGACGACATCCGTGACCTCGTCGACCGTACGGGGGTGCGCGACGCGTGCCGGGGTCGCGGAGGCGCAGCGGCCCCAGTTGGTCCATCGCGCGGTGGTCGTGGTGCTCATCCGAAGTTCTTCCCTTCGCCACGGTAGGTCGGCAGCGTCTCGGTGGACGCGGTGGCGCCGTCATCACCCTCGGTGGTGACGACGTGGACAGCGTCGAACCGCTCGCACATCTCCCCGGCCTTGGCGTGGCGCATGAACACGCGGTCACCGACACGCAGGCTCCGCGCGACGCCGCCCCGTACAGGTGTCTGCACCTCGCCCGCGCCTTCGGTCCCGATCAGCGACAGGCCCGGCGGCCACACCGGCGTCGGCCGGCGGCTCTTGCCCGCGGCGCCCGACGCGGAGTAACCACCGGAGAACAGCGTGGCGATGTCCGGGGCCGGCTTGCGCACGACAGACAGCGCGTAGAACGCCGCCGGGTGCGACTCGAACGCGTCGTAGGTGTCGAAGAGCGTCGGCATGAACAGCCCGGAGCCCGCCGTGAGCTCGGTGACGTACGGGTCGTCCCGCATGACCTCGAGGCTGCCGGTGCCGCCGGCGTTGACAAGCTCGAGGGCGGTCACGTCACGGACGGCCTCGACGATGCGTGCGCGACGCGCGACGATGTCGGCGACGGAGCGGGACTTCACGAAGCGGACCGCGGGGGAGCTGTCGGGCATCCCGGCGACCTGCGCGTCGTAGAACATCAGGCCCACGAGCGTGAACCCCGGACGGGCCGCGATCGCGCGGGCGAGGGTGATCGCGTCCTTCGGCGAGTGCACCGGGGAGCGGCGCGCGCCGAGGTGCAGGCCGCGGAACGGCTCGAGAGAGGAGTCGACGTCGATGCAGACCCGGATGGGCGGGTGGTCGGTGCCGACGACCGAGTCGATGAGGTCGAGCTGGGCGAGCGAGTCGACCATGACCGTGATCGCGGCGAGGCGGTGCTCTTTGGCGATGAGGTCGTGGAGCGCGGCGCGCGACGCGGTCGGGTAGGCCAGCAGCAGGTCGGTGTGCCCCTCGTCGGCAAGCCAGACGGACTCGGCGAGGCTGTACGACATCACCCCGCGGAAGCCGGGACGGGCCAGCGTCCGGTCGACGAGGGTGCGCACGCGGACCGACTTCGACGCGATGCGGACGGGCACGCCGCCAGCGCGTCGTACCAGCTCGTCGGCGTTGCGGGTGAACGTGTCACCGTCGATCACGGCGTACGGCGTCTCGAGGTCACGCGTCACGCGTGCGAGTCGCTCCATGTTGGGCAGGCGTCCAATAGCCACGGCATCAGTATGCGTCAGGAATGTGAGTTTGGACACCTGACCAGGAAAAAAATTCTAGTGCCGCTTCTTTCGCCACAGCGCGAGCACGATGAGAGCGATCACCCCGACCGCGACGATCGCCGGCAGCTGGGGGTTGTCGCGGGCGTTCTGCTTCACGTACTCCATCCGCTGCTGCGCCTCGTGCTTGGCCTCGTCCATCCGTTGCTGGGCCTGCTTCTTCACGTCGAGACGGTCGGTCAGCTCCTCGACGGTGTGGCCGAGCTTGTCCCGGGTCTCCTCGATGTCGCGCTGGATCTCGCTAGGGTCAGTCGGATCAGTGCTCACGGTGGCGTGCCTCCTTCACCTCGGCGATATCCGCCTTGACGTTCTCCACAGTGTGCTCAGGAACGGGCGGCGTCGCCTTCTGGAGCTGCTTCTTGCCGACGACGGCGAGGATGGCGGCAATCACGAACAGGACGACGGCGACGATGAGCGCCGCCAACCAGACGTCCATGACGAGCGCGAGCGCTGCGATGATCGCGGCGAACAACGCGGCGAGCCCGTACAACGCGAGAAGACCCGCTGCGCCGAATCCGCCGAGCCCCGCACCTGCGCGAGCGCCCTTCTGCTTGAGCTCGGCCTGGGCGAGACGCATCTCATCGCGGACCAGCCGGGAGGTCTGTTCGGAGAGGTCGCGGACGAGGTCGGCGATCGACTCGTCCGAGCGAGCCTGAGGTTCTGCCATGGGTAGCTCCTCGATCGGGTACGTCGATCCGGTGCCCTCAGGCCGCGCGACCATGCATGACCGTACGAGTCGCTACTGACCATCGGCAGTAGTGACGGTTGCTTTTCGGGCACTGTGCCTGCGTTCCCGAATTCCTACGGTCGACTCATGATCACGTTGAGCCATCTGACCAAGAGATATCGGTCGACCACCGCGGTCGACGATCTCACCCTCCAGATCGAGCCGGGCCGCGTCACCGGCTTCCTGGGCCCCAACGGCGCCGGCAAGTCGACGACGATGCGGATGATCCTCGGCCTCGACACCCCCAGCGCCGGCTTCGCGACGGTCAACGGCCGTACGTACGCGACGCTGCGCCGGCCGCTCCGTGAGGTTGGCGCGCTGCTCGATGCCAAGGCGGTGCATCCCGGCCGTCGGGTGCGGACGCACCTCGTGTCGATGGCACGCAGCAACGCGATCCCGGTGAGCCGCGTCGACGAGGTGCTCGACCAGGTCGGGCTCACCTCCGTGGCCCGGCGCCGGGCCGGCTCCCTCTCGCTCGGCATGTCTCAGCGGCTCGGGATCGCCGGTGTCCTCCTGGGCGACCCGCAGGTGATGCTCTTCGACGAACCCGTCAACGGGCTCGACCCCGACGGCGTGCTGTGGATCCGCCGACTGCTGAGGTCCCTCGCGGGCGAGGGGCGCACGGTGTTCGTCTCCAGCCACCTGATGAGCGAGATGGAGCGCACTGCCGACCACCTCGTCGTCCTGGGCCGGGGGCGCCTGCTCGCCGACACCTCCCTCGACGACCTGGTCGGCGACCACGAGTCGCTGGAGGACGCGTACTTCGCGCTGACCGCCAGCAGTGTCGAGTACGCAGGGAAGGAGGCCACATGAGCGACATGACTTCTTCGATCGCGTCGGAGTGGACCAAGCTCTGGTCGGTTCGCTCGACCTGGTGGTGCTTGGTCGGTGCCGTGTTCCTGGTCGCGTTCTACGCGGTCCCGGCAGGCTTCGACGCCGCCCAGCCGAACCCTGACCTCTCGTACGCGCAACAGCTGCTGCACGTCGAGGACGTCGTCTTCACGGCGCTGCAGTTCTCGCAGTTCGCGCTGGTGGCGCTGGCGCTCCTGACCGTCACCTCGGAGTATGCCTCCGGCAGCATCCGGACGACGTTGCAGTGCGATCCGCGACGTGGGCGGGTGCTCGTGGCGAAGCTGGTCGTCGTCGAGGTGGTCGCGCTGGTCGGTGGGGCGCTCCTCGCGGTGCTGGGTGCCGTCCTCGCCGACCTGACCGCAGGTGAGTACGGAGTCTTCGACGCGGGTGAGGTCGCGGCCGCGGCAGGCAGGGTCAGCGTCTACCTAGCGGTCGTCGTGGCCTTCTCCATCGGTCTCGCCGTCGCGCTGCGCAGCACCGCGGGCGCACTCGTCGGAGCGTTCATGGTGCTCTTCCTGGTGCCGCTGGTGTTCATGATGAGCGGGGTGGACCTGATGGTCGACATGTCCTTCTGGCTTCCGGGCACCGCCGGCACCGAATATCTCGGCATCGGGATCGCGACCCTCTTCGGCCTCGACGACCAGTTGCCGTACGGCGAGGGCGGCGCGCTCGTGCTGTTCGCCGCGTGGGCGGGCGTCGTCCTGGCCGCGGGGTACGCCGCGTTCCGCAGCCGCGACGCCTGACGGCCCAGCAGGGGAGGCCCTAAACGTCCTCGCCGACGAGCCCTGCCTCGTAGGCGAGGACGGCTGCCTGCACGCGGTTGCGCACACCGAGGCGCCCGAAGGCACTGCTCAGGTAGGCCTTCACGGTGCCTTCGACGAGGTGGAGCCGGCGGCCGATCTCGGCGTTGGAGAGCCCGGCGCCGACCAGCGCCATCACGTCCCGCTCGCGGTTCGTCAGCATCGCGACCTTGGCACGCGCCTCGGCCGCTCGCGCCATGCGGTCACCGGCACCGGCGCCGATCTCGGCGATCACCCGCTGCGCCACGGTCGGGGACAGGTATGCCGCGCCGTCGGCGACCGCGTGGACGCCGGCGAGGAGCTCGCGCGGATCGCCGGACTTCAGCAAGAACCCGCTCGCTCCGTCGCCGAGAGCGCGGGCGATGAAGGCGTCGTCCGAAAAGGTCGTCAGCATCACGACACCCGCCTCGGGCACCGTGCGCCGGATCTCCGCAGCGGCGGCGAGGCCGTCCATGCGCGGCATCCGGATGTCGAGCAGCGCGACGTCCGGCCGGTGCCGCTGCACGGCGTCGACCGCGCTTCTGCCGTCCGCTGCCTCGGCGACCACCTCGATCGCGGGATCCGTCTCCAGGATCGCGCGCACCCCGGCCCGTACCATCGCCTCGTCGTCGGCGAGGACCACGCGGATCACGAGGTCGCCTCGGCGGCGCTGCGACGTGCCCGGTCTGTCACCGGGAGCTCTGCGACCAGGGCGAACCCGCCGTTTCCCGTCGGTCCGTGGCGCAGCGAGCCGCCGGCGGCGCGTGCCGCCTCGTCGAGTCCGGCCAGCCCGAGTCGGCTCGTGATGCCATCGCGCGGTCGTTCGCGCGCGGCGCCATTGAGGACGAAGACGTGGACGGCCTGACGGCCACGCTCCAGACGCACGGTCACGGGTGCGCCCGGTGCATGCCGGGCGGCGTTGGTGAGCCCTTCCTGGACCACGCGGCGGGCGGCGACCTGCTGCAACGGCGCGAGCGCGTCGGCAGCACCCTCGAGGCGGACGTCGAGACCGGAGTCCCTGGCGCGCTCCACCAGCTCGGCGATGCTCGCTGCGGCAGGCTCGAGCGGGACCTCCTCCTCGCCCGGCCGAAGGACACCGACGATCTGGCCGAGCCGGTCCGTCGCGTCGGCTGCAGCCGACCGGAGTGCTGCGGCCGCTTGCCGGGCCTCGTCCGGGATCCCTGACCTGATCTCGAGGGCCCCTGCGCGGAGGGCGATCAGGCTGAGCTCGTGGCCGAGCGAGTCGTGCATCTCCTGTGCGATCCGGGCCCGTTCTCGCAGCTGGGCGTGCTCGACGGCCGCGGCGTGGTGGGACGCGACCTGGCGCAGGTAGCGCCCACACAGCCAGGGGAGCCCCATGAAGAGGATCGTGTTGCCGGTCAGCGCGGCGCCACGGCCGAGCCAGCCGGACCACGAGGGGTCGTTGACCAGGGCGTCGAGCAGCAGCAGCGCCGCGAGCGAGGCGACCACGACGGCCGCCGTCGAACGCACCCCGTCGGCCCACCGTCCGATGAGGAAGCTGAGGACGGCGCCGAAGGAAACGTACGTGGTCAGGTTCCAGCCGTCGTTGAGCACGCTGGTGCCGCCGACGAGCGCGAAGGCGAGTGCCAGCGCGGCCTCCGGCAGTCGCGCCCGGATCAGCAGCGCAACAGCGACCACGATGACCCCGACCGCAGCCCACCAGCCCTGGGACGCCGGAAGGGCGGTGCCGCTCATCACGGCGTGCTCGACCGCGACGCAGAGGACGAGTCCGCATCCGAGCACCGCTCGCCGGACCCCGGGACGTCGCAGCAGACTCACCCGTCGGACGATAGTTGTTCGCGGACACGTTCCCGTACCGTCGAACGACAGTACGGGAGGTGTCGCGTGCGGACAGGCCGTCCGCCGCCCCACCTTCTTCTCGGATCCCCTCGAACGGAGCATCGTCGTGAGCTCACCCCTGCCCTCGACCGACTCGCACGCCGACCACAGCGTCGTGCACGCGCTGCGGTCGCCCAAGATCCTCCGTACGGAGGTCCTGGCCGGGCTCGTCGTCGCGCTCGCGCTCATCCCCGAGGCGATCTCGTTCTCGATCATCGCGGGCGTGGACCCGCGGGTCGGCCTGTTCGCGTCGTTCACGATGGCCGTGGCGATCGCATTCCTCGGCGGCCGTCCGGCGATGATCTCCGCAGCCACCGGTGCGGTCGCGCTGGTGATCGCCCCGGTGATGCGCGACCACGGGTACGACTACCTCATCGCAACCGTGCTGCTCGGCGGCGTGATCCAGATCCTCCTCGCCCTGGCGGGGGTCGCGAAGCTGATGCGCTTCATCCCGCGGTCGGTGATGGTCGGGTTCGTCAACGCCCTCGCGATTCTCATCTTCTTGGCGCAGCTCCCGCACCTCGTGGACGTCCCGTGGCTCGTCTATCCGATGGTCGCGGTCGGCATCGCGATGATCGTCGGCTTCCCGCGGATCAACAAGATCATCCCGGCACCGCTGGTGGCGATCGTCGCGCTGACCGCCTTCACCGTCGTCGGCGCGCTCGACGTCCCGAACGTCGGCGACGAGGGGACGCTCCCGGACAGCCTCCCGGCGTGGTTCGTCCCCGACGTGCCGTTCACCCTCGACACCCTGCAGATCATCGCGCCGTACGCGCTGGCGATGGCGCTCGTCGGCATCCTCGAGTCGCTGCTGACCGCCAAGCTCGTCGACGACATCACCGACACGCACTCGGACAAGACCCGCGAGACGTGGGGCCAGGGCGCCGCGAACGTCATCACCGGCTTCTTCGGCGGGATGGGCGGCTGCGCCATGATCGGCCAGACGATGATCAACGTGAAGGTCTCCGGTGCGCGCACCCGGATCTCCACCTTCCTGGCCGGAGTGTTCCTCCTGATCCTCGTCGTCGGGTTCGGTGACGTCGTCGCACTGATCCCGATGGCCGCACTCGTCGCGGTGATGATCATGGTGTGCGTCGGCACGTTCGACTGGCACTCCGTCCGGCCGTCGACGCTGCGCCGGATGCCTCGGTCGGAGACCGCCGTCATGGTCGCGACGGTCCTCGTCACCGTCGCCACGCACAACCTCGCGATCGGTGTCGCCGTCGGCGTTCTGGTGGCGACGACGCTGTTCGCCCGCCGCGTCGCGCACGTCGCCGCCACCGAGCGCACGCTCGTCGACGAGGAGGACGGGGCTGTCGCCGTCTACCGCGTCACCGGCGAGCTCTTTTTCGCCTCGAGCAACGACCTGTACACGCAGTTCTCGTACGCCGACGACCCTGAGCGCGTACGGATCGACCTCTCGGCCGCACACGTGTGGGACGCCTCGACCGTCGCCGCGCTCGACGCCATCGCGGCCAAGTACGCGCGCAAGGGCAAGCGTGTCGAGATCACCGGGCTCCGTGGGGCGAGCGCGGAGCGACACGGTCGCTTGACAGGTCGGCTGTCCGCACACTGAAGGTCGCATAGGCTCGGCCCATGAATGACGCTGGCACCAACGATGTGGTTCTCGCGCTGATCCTGCTCGGGCTCGGTGTCGTCCTCGTCTTCTGGGGCGGCGCCGCGCTTCGCGCGCTGATCGCGTTGGCAGGCGCGGTCGTCGGCTTCTTCCTGGGCGCAGAGCTCGTGCAGGGCCAGGCCGGTGGTGAGCTGCTCGGCACCACCTGGGGCTGGGTAGCCGCCATCGTCGGTGCGCTCGTGCTCGGTGTGCTGGCCTACGCCTGGTACTGGCTCGGCGTCGTGATCTGGGTCGGCGCCATGGGCTACGTGCTCGGCGTCTTCCTCGCGAACGCCTTCGGCGCGGACAAGGACTGGGTGTTCACGACGGTCGGGATCATCGTCGCCGCGGTGCTCGTCATCATCGCCGTGGTCGCCTCGCTCCCGGCGCTGCTGCTCGTCATCGTGAGCGCCTGGTCGGGTGCGACGCTGGCGCTCACCGGCGTCATGCTGCTGGTCGGCGAGATCAACGACCAGCAGATCGACCACGCCTTCAGCCTCGCCGACCCGTCGTGGCTCTGGTACGGGGCGCTGGTCGTCCTCTTCGTCGTCGGCCTCGTCGTCCAGCTCGGAGCGACCTCGCGGCGTTCCGCACAGAGCGTCGGCGGCTAAGATGGGCGCGGCCTCGGCTCGTACGAGGCTTTGCCGGTGTAGCTCAGTTGGTAGAGCGCCTCACTTGTAATGAGGATGTCGCGGGTTCGACTCCTGTCACCGGCTCCAGGTGTTTGTGCAGGTAAGCGGCGCAGGTTGCCTGCGGGGCGGTCCCGGCGAGGGCCGAAATCTCGGCCGTGGCAGCCAAACTGGCAGCCAACGGCATCTCACTCGCCTCCGATCAGGCGCTCGATGAGCGCGGAAGCGTCGGCCAGCAGGCGCTTGTCGACGTGGGTATAGGTGTCCAGGGTCAGGCTGATCTGAGAGTGACCGAGCAGCTCCATCACGACCCGGGCGGGCACGCCCTGCTCGAGCATGAGGCTGGCGGTCGTGTGGCGCAGGTCGTGCAGGCGAATCTTGCGAAGACCGGCGCGCCGCAGGAGCGCTTGGAAGGCGCGGTAGTCGTTGCTGCGCTCAATCGGTGAGCCGACGTGGGTGGTGAAGACGAGACCGCGCTCGTTGCCTTTCCAGAGCTGGGCCGCGCGCTCTGCTTCCGCCTGCTGCTCCGTCCGCCGCTTCTCCAGAGCAGTGGCTACGACGACAGGCAGCGGGAGCACTCGGACTGACCGTTTGGTCTTAGGCGCCACCAGCTGGAAGTTGTTGTCGGTCCGCTGGAGGGCGTGGCTCACCGTGAGTGTCCGTGAGTCAATGTCGATGTTGTCCCAGGTGATTCCGAGGGCCTCTCCCTGACGGAGTCCAAGGAGAAGCCCGATGAGCCACCGTGCCGCGAGGCGGTCGTCAGCAGCCGCGGTGCTGAATCGCTCGGCTTCCTCGCGGGTGAAGGGATGAATGGTGGTGCGGGTCATCGGCGGCGGATCCACCATTTGGGCAGGGTTGGTGGGGATCAGACCCCAGCGCATGGCGATCGTCAGGCTGCGTCAGATCATCGCGTGCAGCCGGCGGATGCTGCTGGGGAGAGTTCCGAGCGCTTGTCCTGGTAGAGGCCGGCGATGTGATGCGGCCTGAGTGCATCGAGCTTCATGCGACCGAGGGCCGGAACCACGTGGAGTCGGATCTCCTGCTCGTACCGGGCGAGCGTCGTCGGTCGAACCGTCGCCGACGCGACATCGTGGAGCCAGCGTTGCATCCATTGCTCCAGGGTTGGGATTCGCTCGGTGCTCAACCGGCCTTCCTCAGCCTGTTGCACGAGCTTGCGCATCTCTTTGAGAACCTCGGCCTTGGTCACGCCACGCACGTACCTGCGTCGCCGGCTGCCGTTGACCCATCCGAGGTCTACTGCGCCACGCCACCGCCCGTTCTCAAGCTGATAAACGGCGCCTTCTCCACGACTGCGGCGCTTGCTGCTAGGCACTCTCGCTCACCCAGCTCGCGTCGTCCCACCGAGTCAGGACGATGGGCAGCGTTACAGTGGCATCGGGGTCACCCAAGCGTCCCAGGCTCGGGAGCGTCGGCGCCGAGAACACGGTGGCCTCAAGGACGTCACGGCAGTGCCGACGACAGAGCCTTTGCGATACGCCAGCGAGGTCGACGATCTGGACGAGCGGCGCGCGGAAGCACCCCGCCCGGTCACAGATCGGCGGTGGCGTGCGGGGCATCGCTCGAATCCTGGTGCACGGAAGCGAAATTGTCTGCGATGAACTTCTCGAGCGCCGCGAGTGGGACGCGGCGCAGTGCTCCAATCTGGACGTAGCCGAGCTTGCCGGCGCTCATCAGCTCGTAGAGCTTCGTGCGGCCGATGCCGAGCTGTTCGGCCGCTTCGATCGGCCGTAGCAGGAGTGAAGTCATGACGTCCTCCGTCCGTCGACGTTCACCCCAGGATTGACTGCCCTCGCCCTCCTCGGAAGACGACTCTTGATGACGGGGGTGGACGCAACCCCCTGAACTCAGGTACACCTCGGAGCTCCTGTCCGGAGCGGATTGTCGAAGCCGTAGTGATGGAGGCCGCAATCGACTATTGCCCGGGTTGGGATGGCAGTGCCGTCAGCGGCCGACACGGTCGGATGGACATCACCTTCCGACACCAAGCACTGCTGACGTCATTGACCCTCATCGACCGACCGGAGCCTATGAGCGTCTCGGAGACAAGCGCTTCCAGCAATTGTGCGCCGCGCTGGTGCTCGACCGTTTCGCGGACGTGTCCGTCTTTCCGGTGGGCGAGAAAGATGGCGGCCGCGACATGGTCTCCGGCACCGGTGAGAACCGGACGATCCTTCAGGTGAAGTTCTCCGGTGATCGCCGCAAGAAGAGGGCCACGTGGATAAAGCAACAGATCAATGGGGAGGCGGCGAATATCGAACGCCTCGTCCGAGAGGGGTGCACCCGGTACATCCTGATGACCAACGTTGAAGGCGGAGCCGCGCCTGGCTCGGGTTCGCGCGACGAAGTCGAGAAGGAACTCACCGCGCTGTCGAAGAAGTACAGGGTCCAGATGTCCTGCGTCTGGTCATCGGACCTCGACGCCTGGGTCGACAATGCGCCCTGGGAGATCAAACTCGCCTACGTCGACATGCTCGCGGGCACCGACGCGCTCTTCGCCCTTCTGACCTCGATGAATCTGGAGGATGGGGAGCGGCGTGAGAAGGACATCCTCGTCACCTACGTGGCCACGCACTGGTCGCGAGACAAACGCCTGAAGTTCCGCCAGATCGATCTCGTCAGCGACCTGCTAAGCGATCTGTTCGTCGACGTGACCGCACATAGGACGAGCGCTCCCCGCGGCACAACGATGTCGCTTCGCGACGTAGAACACGTCGCCGATCATCTTCTCGACAAGGCGACCCCGCCGTTGACCCTCGTAGAAGGCGTTCCCGGTCAGGGCAAGTCGACACTTGCCCAGTACGTCTGCCAGGTGTACCGCGCGGCGTTCATTGGCCGAGAGGAGTTGGAGGCGAATAATGAGGTCCTGCCGGGGAGTTCGACTGAAGAACTTCGCGTCCCGTTCCGGATCGACCTTGCCGACTACGCCGAGGCTGCCCGCTCAAACAACACCTCCACCGCGACCACCCCCACCGGTCACGCTCGGCCGCGACCCTCACGACCAAGACGTCGCCCGGAAGGGCTCGATGTCGGCAAGGACTCGGGTCCGGACACACACCGTCACCGAAGCGGCGTGGGAGCCGGCATGGTGAGACGCGGACGTTCAAGACGACGACGGGGTCGTTGGCGGTGATGCGTGACTGGCTGACTCCCACTGAGCGCATGCCTGCGGCAGCGTCATCGATCCTCGGCGAGCCCCACTGGACCACGCTCAATCCATTTGTCCAATTTGGGAAGCTTGAGTTTGTCATGCGGATGACAAGTTTTGATTGGTTCTTGATCATCGGCTGATTTCGGGGTGACAACGACGGTCGCAGTGTGGCTAGTTTTCACCACCTGGGTCACCGCTGGGGTGACTACTGCAAGACAGGTCGGGTTGGAAATGGTCACTCGTGGTATAGCGTCGCGGATGGTCGCATCGATTGTCATCACGGTCTCCACCGCGCTGGTCGCGGGAACCCTGGGCCCGGCATCCTCGGCGGCCGCACTCACCGAACCGGAGGAGCCATCGCCCTCCGTGGTGGTGACGGACTCGGATCGTGACGGAGTCCAGGATCGTCCGGACGCGGTGTCGGCGGCCCTGGCGGCGCGTTTGGCTGACGAGAAGGTCGAGGATCTGTCGGCGCGCACCGAGTCAACGCAGTTGTTCGCGAACCCTGACGGGACGTGGACGCAGGAGGCCGCATCGGGTCCGGTGCGTGTCGTCGACGAAGCGGGAGCCTGGCACGACATCGACACCACCATTGTGCCCATCGCAGGAGCTACGGGACTAACTGCGAGGTACGCGTCGGCGGATGTGGTGTTCTCGCCTGGCGGCGACAAGACGTTTGCGACGGTGACTGACGAGAAGGGCAACAGGTCGAGCTTCGGTTGGCCGACGGCGCTCCCGAAGCCGGTTGTCGATGGTGACACGGTTACCTATCCGCGAGCCTTGGAGAACGGCGACCTGGTGGTGCAGGCGCTGCCGACGGGGTTCTCACACTCGGTGGTGCTGCAGGCGGCACCGACGGAGCCATTAGAGATTCCGATCCCGCTGCAGATCCCGGATGGAGAGCTGACTGTCAACGACAGCGGCTCGCTGGTGGTAAAGGCCGACGGCAAGAAGGTCGTCACCGCTCCGCAACCGCTCATGTGGGACGCCGCCGTGGGCAATGATGATCTGCCGAACAACGTCGAGCCGGTTGAGGCGGCGGTCGAGGCCTCGGGCAGCGGTGCGAGTGAGAAGCAGACGTTGGTGCTGTCGCCGGATGCACACTGGTTGTCGGATCCTGCGACGGTGTACCCGGTGACGGTCGATCCGTCGTACACGATGTACGCCAACGGCGACTCGTGGGTTCAGAACGCCGGCTACACGACGAGCCAGGGTGGCTCTACCGAATTGCGGGCGGGTACCTATGACGCCGGCGGGCACAAGGCGCGGTCGTTCGTGAAGTTCATCGGAATGCTCAATGACAATGGTGGATCGGGTCAGGACATCGTGTCGGCGACGTTCAAGATGCGGAACTGGTACTCCGGCTCGTGCACGTCCTCGGCGATCCGGATCGCCCGCATCACCGAGACCTGGGCGGTCGGGGACCTGACCTGGGACAACCAGCCGACGGTCACGTCGACCGGCTCGAGCACATTCGCTCCCGCCTACGGCTACTCGGCCTCGTGCGACGCCGATGGGAACCAGGCTTCATGGGACGCTACGGCCATTGTCCAGGCGTGGGCAGATGGCGCCGCAAACAATGGCATTCGGGTGGCTGCCGACAATGAGGCAAGTAACGCGACGTGGCGCAAGTACCGCTCCAGTGAGCACACGAACACTGACACCCGCCCGCGGATGAGCGTCACCTACAACTCCTACCCGAACAAGGCGGCGGCGCCGGTGGTGGTGGGTGCGACCACCTACGGCGGTGTCACGTACGTGAACAAGAAGACATTCAACGTGTCCTCTAAGGTGACTGACCCCGATGGTGGCACGCTGACCGGTCTGTTCGACGTGTCGGGACCGGCGGGCTCATGGTCCGGCCTGGCGGGGTCGGCGGTGTCGTCGAACGGAAGCTCGGTTCGTTCCTACACCCTCAACACCGACGGGGTGTACACCACGAAGGCGCGGGCTCGGGACTCAGCAGGTCTGATCTCGAAGAACTACTCCGCGTCAACCACCTTCACAGTCGACACGGCCGTGCCTACGGCGACGATCTCGTGCCCGGGCTACTCCAACGGAGTGTGGTACGACACGCGGCCGGCCGCGAGCACGACCTGTACGTTCGGGGGTTCGGCGGATGTGGTCTCGTGGTCGTGGCGCCTGAACGACGGTGCGTGGAAGACAAGCACGGGAAGCACAGGCGCGATCGCGATCCCCGAGTCGGGTGCGACGCAGATTGAGTATTACTCCGCGGACCGCGCCGGCAACAAGTCCCAGACGATCACCTTCGGTTTCGGTGTCGGTGCGGCCAGCCTGGTGGCGCCGGTCGGTGGTGAACGGTCCACATCTACCTTCGCGATTGAGGCGCACGGTCCGGGGTTCGTGGACGAGCTGACTCTCGAGTGGCGTGCCAGTGGAAGCTCGGCGGCGTGGGCGCCCGTCGATGCGCTGACCGAGCGTGATGGTGGTGACTGGGACGGCACGTTGCAGCTGGCTGGGGCCATGAAGACGACGGGACAGTTGATCTGGGACGCTAGGCAGGACGCGGTGCCGTCACCGGCTCTGATTGACGTGCGGGTGTGCTTCGACTCCACAACGAGCGGGATGAAATGCGGTCCCGCACGCACCGTCTCGCTGATTCCCGGGGCGTTTGGGGACTCCTTTCCTGTCGCGGAGGTGGGCCCAGGCACAGTATCGCTGTACTCGGGCGAGGTGATGGTCGAGGATTCCGACGCAGCCGGAATCGGGCGCACTTACCGCTCGATGAGCGGCCCGGCAACCAATGCCGCGAGTGTGCTCGGCCCGGGCTGGGCGGCCGACCTGTCTGGGAGTGGAGGCGCCACGTCGGGACTCGAGGTTCGCGACGACCTGACCGGTCTCGGCCTGCTCGTCCTCGAGCCCGCCGACGGGGCGATGACGTTGTGGGGAACCGGAGCCGGGCCGATCGCGGCCGGGTCGACCGGGACGTTCACGTTCGTCAAGGGATTCGGCGACATCACTGGCGCCCTCACGTTGGAGGCCAGCATGTCGGAGTGGCGCTTGCGGCTACGTGAGGACGACGGCACGATCACCGTTTGGACCGCCACACCTGGCGGCGGCGCGTGGCAGTTGACCTCGGTGACCGGCCCTGCCGAGGTGGGTGCCACCACCTTCGGACACGACCCACAGGGCAGGGTCAGCGACATCTTTACACCCGTCTCGGCGACCTTGGCGTGCAGCGAGACCAGCCAGGACGTCGGATGTCGCCACACGCATCTGACCTACTCCGACATCTCCGGCGGTCTCGGGTCACGGCTGACGAGCGTGGCAGAGATCGTCCACGCAACCACCGGTCCGCAATCGACCGTTGTCGCCGAGTACAGCTACGACGACGAAGGCAGGCTCACGGGAGTAGCCGATCCCCGCGTTACCAACGCCGACGGGGAGGGTGCGGCCACGACCTATGCCTACAGCGGCTCGGGAGATCAGAGCAGGCTCTCTAGCGTCACGCCCGCCGGAGAGGAAACGTGGGAACTCGGCTACGACGACGACAATGACCGACTCGACCAGGTCCAACGCACACTGCCAGGGTCCAACGACAAAGCACGCTGGGAGATCGTCTACCAAGTACCGACCTCCGGCGAGGACCTGCCCGACCTGACACCGCAGGCGATCACAGCCTGGGACCAAGGCGGGACAGACGCACCTATCGCTGGCGCCGCAGTCTTCGGCCCGAACGCTCCCGCGGAGCGGGACTGGAAGTATGCGTCACTGACCTACTACGACGTCGAGGGACACACGACCAACACCGCCGTCTACGGTGCTGGCGACTGGCTCGTCGACTCTTACGGATACGACAAGCACGGAAACGTCACCTGGGCAATCGACGCCGCGGCACGCGCCCGGATCCTCGCCATCGATCCCGCGCAACGCACGACCGAGGCGATCGATCTCAGCACCATCACGGGGTACAACGCCGACGGCACCCGCGTCGAGTCGATCTTGGGCCCGCAGCGCGCGGTCGTGACTGAGTCGGGAGAGGTTGTCCAGGGACGTCCTGTCACCTCCTACACCTACGACGATGAGACAACGCAGACACAACTGATCGTTGGCCGGCCAGCCGATGAACCAGAGACCCCACGCAATCTGGTCGTCGAGGAGACATCAAGCGTGCTCGACCTCTGGGGCGGCGCGTACTACGACGAAAAGGTCACGCGCTACCGCTATGACCCCGTCCAGAACGGCGACGGCAATGGCTGGGAACTCGGAGTCGCTACACGCACCAGCGTGTGGCTCGGTGGTGACAAGGCGCAGCCAAGCAACTGGTCGACCACGCTCACTCGGCACGACACCGAGGGCAAGGAAATTGAGACTCGCACGCCGCAGGGGGTCGCAAGCCACGACGGAGCCGGAACTGATCCCCGCTCCACGATCACGGTCTACTACACCGCCGACGACAGCGCTCGTGACTCCAGATGCCGCAACAAGCCCCAGTGGGCCGGACAGGAGTGCCTCACGGGACCCGCGGGACAGCCCGCGAGCGGAGCGAGCGTGCCTACGACGCTCTACGCCGCCTACGACCCCCAGCTCAATCCGACGTTGATCAAAGAATCGCGCGACCCCAGTCCGACGACTCCGTCCAACGAGATCGAGCGGGTTACGACCAATACGTTTGACGACGCTGGGCACATCACGTCCGAGCACACCATTGTCAACAACGCGCCGGCGGGAGACCGCGCCGTAGCTAGGACGAACTACACCTATGACACGGTGACAGGTGCGCTCACGGCGATCTCCAACGACGAGTCGACGATCTCGATCACCTATGACTCGTGGGGACGCGAGAAGAGCCGTACAGACAGCAGCGGAAACACAAGCACGAAGACGTACGACAGGGCCGGTCGTCTGTCGACGCATAACGACGGCAAGGGCGGATACACATATTCGTACGAAGGCAGCGGAGAGCATCGCGGCCTCGTTACCGGGCTCGACGTCGACCTGCCAAACGGTCAGGCCGACGAGTTTACCGTCGAGTACACGCCCAGGGGCGCGCCAGCGACGATGACCTACCCGAACGGGATTACCGCCCGGTGGACCTACGATGCCGCCGACAACCCGACAAACCTCGCCTACACCGTCGGCGAAGAAGTCGTTTCCTTCAGCCAGACCTACGACATCTCCGACCGTGTGCGGACGTCGGTGACCCCCGGGTCAGACCGGTCGTTCCGGTACGACCGGCGGGACCGCTTGGTGCGCGTCGATGACACGTCCGGAGTCGGACCGGTTGAGCAGAGCATGTGTGAGCGACGTGAGTACAGCCTGAGCCTCGACTCCAACCGCGACGCACTCACAAAGAGCGGAGCCGATTCCAGCGGACGCTGTGATGGAAGCGCTCCGACAACCATCGCGTCCGCGTTCGATGCAGCAGATCGGATCACGGGCGGGTACTCGTACGACGCGCTCGGCCGCACGCGGACGATTCCAGGCGAAGCGTCGAACATGCCTGCCGGAGGCGAGGTCGACGTTCGGTACTTCGCCAATGACATGGTCGCCTCCCTAGCCCAAGGTGAAGCGTCAACTGATCCGCTAGCGGAGAATGGCGTCGCGTACGAACTTGACCCGGCGGACCGCATAGCCGTAATCGAGCAACACGTCGGCGCCACCCCGGTCCGAACGCTCAACCACTTCTCGGATGAGAGCGATTCGCCAGCGTGGTCCACGACCATCGCTGGAGATTCAACGGGCGAGGAAGGCTCTGTCACGTGGAGCCGCAACCTGACCGGGCCGTTTGGGACATTGGTTGGCCAGCAGCTCGACGAAGGGCCAGCAATATTCGATCTCGCGGATCTTCAGGGCCATTTGGTTCTCAGAGCCGGCACGGATATGGAGGGCAATGTTGCCATCGGCCCGTTCAGCGAGTTCGATGAGTTCGGAGGGCTGCAGGCGGGTGCTGTGCAGACCTATGGGTGGCACGGCGGCGCGGCCCGACCCGCCAACCTTGTTGGTGGATTAATGCTGATGGGAGCGCGGCTCTATAATCCGACGACCGGCCGTTTTCTGTCGCGCGACGCAATTTCGGGAGGCAACGACAATAGCTACATTTACCCCGCGGATCCGATCAACCTTGCCGACCTGCCCGGCCTGGCGACAAAGTGGCTGTTTAACAAGAAGATTAAGCCAGAGAATGCCGCAAAATGGGCGAAACGTATTAGGAACGCTAAGCGCTTCACCGATTTGATCTCGGAGGGTCTTAAGTATGTGAGCAAGGTCCCGAATTGGGGGACCGTGGTCAAGATCGTGGTCGACATCCTCATGTCCATCGCGGCCGACATTGCAACTGATATCATGAGGGCGCACGGCGCGACCCCGCCGCGGGGCCACTACTTGCATCGCATCAGGATCAGAATCGGTATCGGAAACTGGGGTTGGAAGTTCTGGAAGTTCCGTCCCAAGTTCAACATTATTCCTCTGTACCAGCGTCGTCATGGGAGGCAGTGACGTGAGTGGCGAAGCTCGGAATAGCGAGCACATAATCGACGCCTACAGACGGGCTTGGAGTCGGCGTGTGGAGGGTGACGACAACTCCTTGGAGGTCTTTCGGTCTGAAGTCGGTAGCGCCAGGGGCGGTGCCGATGAGGAGGAATGGAAGCTCTATTCCGAACTTTGGGAGAAAGGAGTTCCTCCTTCGAGGCTCGCGAAAGAACTACGCCGAGCGGGTCTTCGGTCGCTGCGCGAGGTGGTTGGGCACACGTTCCGGCTTTGGCGCTCGAGCGCGCGAGAGCCGCGCTGGATGAAGGAGCCGTCCGATGTCGAGTTGCTCGGTCAAGACTCGCAATACTGGAGCCTTCCAGTTACAGAACTGCCGCTTTCCTTTGGGGACGAGGAGTACCCCTGGCTCGAACGGGCCTGTGCTGAATCTCAACTCGAGAAGGGCGAAGAGTGTCATGTTTTCGCGATCTGGCTCGACCCGCTAGAGAGTCAAGCAGATGAATGTGCGGTCGTTCTCGGGCGTCAAAGAGTCGGTTCGACGCGAGTTTCAACCGATGTATGGCATGAGTTGCGAAGTCTCCAATCGCGACGGATCTTCGCGAATGGCGCACTGGAGATTAACCCGAATGAGACTCCGCTGTCGCCCTACCTAGGCGTTCAGCTGCCGCCCCCTCACGCGTCGTCCTGAGGTCAGCGTTACAGTCTGATCCTGCTCTGACAAACCTTTACCCCTTAGAAACCAAAACAGGGATGTCACCAAGATCGGGCGATACCCGCTCGCCCCGGCCCGAGGTTCCCGTTGTCGTCACGCCGGTGCTGAGGGAGTTGCAGGTTCGATGTTCGCGCGCGGCGCCGTGCCGACCGGCGCGTTTGTGTCGCGGATCTGTGCGGGCCTGAGCGTGAGAGCGCTTCGCGCAGCATTTCGAACGGATTGCTTTCGGGAGTTGGTGGTCGATCGGTGTCGAGTCTGAGCAGTTGCTGGTCTGCGACGTACAGGTAGGTGCAGGTCCTAGCTCTGGTGGCACCGACATAGAGAGCTTCCCGGGTCGTGGTTTCGTCGACGATGACGTGCGCGGTGTCGGCCGTGGCACCTTGCGCGCGGTGGGTCGTGACGGCGTACCCGAGCTGGACGTGGTCGGCAACGTAGCCGGACGGCAGTTCGACACAGGCGCCGCCGCGTTCGACGTGCAGTCGCCCGTCCCCGCTGACCTCAGTGACAGTCCATCGGTCGCCGTTCTTCACGTACGTGCCGTGGATCGTGGTGAGGGCACGGTTGTTGCGACGGGTGGTGATGATGTCGCCGACGCCGGCGGTGGTGCCATCGCGCAGTCGTACGCCGCCGGCTCGGCCGATCTCCCCGGCTCGGATTCTCGCCGCGCGGGCGGTCGTGTTGAGGGCGCGCGCGTCCCGTTCGGTGCTGGCGATGATGATGCTGCTGAGTCCGCGTCGGGTGTCGCGCTCCCAGGCGTTGTAAGCGTACTCGAGAAGATGCGGCCCGCTGCCGGTCACGACGCGGTGGTTGTCCTCGTAGAAGCGCAGACCGGCCGGGTCTCCTCCGCGGATCTGGAGGGTCGCCGCCGCCTCGTCGGGGTTGTGGAAGCGGTGGAGCGTGTCGAGTTCGGGTCCGCCGATGTCGCCGACCAGGAGTCGGAAGGCGCCGCCGGCTTCGACCGCCGAGAGCTGGTACGGGTCGCCGAGTAAGCGGACGACGGCACCGGCCATATGGGCGTGCTGGGTGAGCCAGTCGAGACGTGTGGTGCCGGCGAGACTGGCTTCGTCGACGAGCACCAGGTCGCCTGGTCGCAGGTGAGCCCAGTCGTCGCCACTTACTGGCTCGGCGGTGAGGTGCTGGAACTTGTGGAGGTTCTCGGCCCTGGTGCCGAGCTCGTCTGCAAGGACCTGCGCAGCGGTCGCCGACGGAGCGAGCGGAATAACGCGGCGTCCCGCTTCGCGCCAGATGGTGGCGAGGGCGCGCATAGCGGTGGTCTTCCCTGACCCCGCTGGTCCGACTCCGATCGACAGTGCGTGGGGATTGGTGAGGAAGTCGAGGACGAGCCGGCGCTGGCCAGGGTCGAGCCGGTGGCCTTGCGCCTCTTCGTAGGCCCAGATTCGGGCAACGGCATCGGGCTCGGCCATGACCGGGTGGTCTGTGTGGGCGCGTGCGGTGTCGAGGAGTCGCTGCTCGGCGTCGAGGATGTGCTGGGTCGTGTACCGGGGTGAACCGTAGGTGGTCGCGTCGTTGGAGAGTGGGACCGCGACGTCGGGGGAGAGTGCGCGCTCGAGAGCGCGCACGGTGACGCGTTCGCGGTGAGGAGCGGTCGCGAAGCGAAGGTGGCGGATCTGGCGTTCGATCTCGGCGAGGACGTTCCAGCGGGTCCAGGTCGCCTTGTGCTCAGCGACCACGGAGGTGGCGACCTCGGCGATCAGGTCGACCGGCACCTCGTCCGGATCCCACGCGCGCGCCGGCGCCTTCGGGTTCATCAACTCGGCCAATCGCCGGTCGGGGTCCTTGCCGAGGAACGGTCGAGCTTCGGTGCGCCAGCGGGTGATCTTGTCGGCCAGGGTTTCGCCGAGGATCTTGTCGCCGCGGGTGTCGAGGGTGGCCTGCTGGGCGAGTCGGAGCTGGGCGGCGGTGTCGGGGTCGTGCCTGTGGGTATTGCGGTAGTCGGCGGCGAGCTCACGGTAGCGGTCCTCGATCGCGGCACGGCGTTGGGAGAACGACCGGATCAGATCGAACGGCACGCCGGCGATCTCGCGTACCGGTCGCTTGTCGGCGCGGACCGTGTCGGGACGTTCGGTGAACGCGACGCCAAGCCGTCGGCTGAGCTCGTCCTCGAAGCGGGTGTTGTACCGCTCAGATGCCGCGACTCCTGCCGCGTGCAGGACGCGAGCGTCGAGCGACAGCCAGTGTGCTCGACCGTCGGAGAGGTCGTGAAGGGCGCGGACCTTATTCGAGATCGCTACGTGTGTGTGCAGGTCGGGGTCGCCGGAGCGGGAGTCGAAGTGGTCGAACGCGGCTGCGATGAATCCGCGGGCCTTGGTCTGGACGCCGGCCTTGCCGGTGCGGGCGAAGCAGGTCTCCGTCTCCAACCAGGCGAGGACGTTCTCGACTGCGGCGTGGTGGGCGTCGGAGGCCGCTTGGCGGGTGGCGGCGTCGCCGAGTCCCCACAGGATCGAGGCGCTCTTGACCGGGGTGAATACGAGGTCGTACCCGGCGACGGCGCGACGTTCCTTCGCGGCCTCGGATGTCTCGATCCGAGCCCGTGTCGTCGCGTCTGGGGCGTGGCCGTCCTTGGCCTCGTATCGGGCGATCCGCTCCGCGATCCGATCGTCCCGTGACTCGCGCGTGTGGAAGGCGGGAAAGGCCTGTCCCAGCCGGGCGGCGGTCCTCGCGGCCTCCGGACTCGCGCCGTTGGCTTCCTCGAGCGCGATGATCTGTTCGGCATCGGGGTGCATTCCGGCGCCGAACAGGGACCGCATCTGGTCCTCGCGCACCGTCCCGCTGACGGCCAGCTCGCGCGCCCCGACTCCCATCCACCGACCGGTCGGGTTCCCGGACGCGAGGTAGTAGTCCGCCAGCGACTGGCTGGCAGTCCGCGTGACATCTCCAGACGCGACCTGTCGGGTCAGGTAGGTGTAGCCGTCACCGGCGTGCAGCTTGTGCAGCGTCATCACTGGACGCGACCCCCACGAGTAGCCGAACGAGTAGCCAAACGCCCGAGAAGCAGCGGCCGTCGAGGAACCGCGGCGGAATCCAGATCCCTGCTGACCTGCGCAAACGCATCTCAGCGGCCATCGCCGGACACGCCGCGTGCAACTTGTAATGAGGATGTCGCGGGTTCGACTCCTGTCACCGGCCCCGAATTGGCGGTCGGCCCTCGGCGCCACCACCCGCATGGTGGTGCTGCTCCTCGCGATGGTGTCGATCGAGGTAGCCCGTGACGCATTGCCTCCACATCGCCGGGTACCTGGACACAGCAGTCCGCACCTATCTTCTGGAGGCCTGGTGTCGAGAGGTTCGCGTGCAAGCAGCACCGAGGTCTCCGGCCCAGGAGTGCCTTGCCTCGAATGGCATCCAGGGGGCGAGTTCACCGTCGGGGGCGAGGACGAGCTGCTCCTCGTCGACCAGCGAGGGCAGATGCTCGGACCGGCAGCGGCACCGCTGACGGCCACCCTTAGTAACCGCGGAACACACGGCACCCTCAAGGGCGAGATCTTCGTCGACGAGCTCGAGCTCGAGACGCCCGTGTGCTCGGACGCCGAGGAAGTGCGCCAGTCGCTGAAACACCTACGGAGATCACTGATCACCGAAGGCGTCCGACCGATGGCAGTCGGTCTCCACCCAAGCTCCGGCTTCGGCTCCGTGGACATCTCGACGTCGCGACGATACGACCGGATCGGCGACGAGTTCGCCGGCCTGCTGCGTACGCCGACCGCGGCCTTCCAGGTGCACGTCGGCGTGCCGGACCCGCCCACCGCCCTGAAGGTCTACCGCGGACTGCGCAACCGGCTGTCCGCCTTCCGTGCGCTCGCCGCAGGATCGCCGTACTGGCACGCCCGCGACTCCGGACTCGCCTGCGCCCGTCCAGCCATCCTCAGGTCGTATCCGCGGACGACCATGCCGCCCGTGCTCCGAAGCTGGGATGAGTACGTCGCAGCGATCGGGCTCGCCATGTGGGCGCACGAGGTGCCCGACTACAGCTACGTGTGCTGGGAGCTCCGTCCGCACCCGAGACTGGGGACGGTGGAGGTACGAGTCATGGACGCGCAGTCGTCGCTCGCACGCGCCGCCGGCCTGACTGCCCTGGTGCAGGGCCTTGCCCGACATGCCGTCGAGTTTCCTGACCCTGATGACCTCCCGGACGAGGTCGTCCTCGCGAACGACCTTCGAGCGTGCCGCTTCGGCCTCGAAGCGACGGTCGTCGATGCGGGCCGGTCACGACGACCCATGCGTGAGGTCGCGGCACGCGCGCTCGACGACGCACGTAAGCAGCTGGCGCCTGACGGTGTGGACGGACCCCTCGACGCCGTGCAGGCGATCCTCGTCGAGCCTCCTGAGTACGTCCGCCAACGAGCCGTGTGCGAGCGAGAAGGGATGCCGGCTCTGCTGGCGGACCTCGTGGCGCGCACGGCGGACGTCGACGGCTGAAAGGTGTGGGGACGACAGAGGCCGTCCCCCACGAGCTGGGGGGACGGCCTCTCTGTCACGGGTTCAGCACAGCTCAGTGGCGGTGCGTCCCACCCAACGGGTCGACCTCGCCGGTCGGCTTCACCTCTCCTCGCCACGCGCCGGTCTCGACGCCACGGGACTCGATGAACTCCTTGAAGCGCTTGAGGTCTCCCGCGACGCGACGCTCGACGACGTTCAGCACGTCGCCGGCCTTCTCGACGATGCCCTCCATGAACCGGGGGAAAGACTCGAACTGCCTCCACTGGTCGTACGTCCTCCCCGATCGCCCGCAGGTCCCGGCCGCTGCGTGGGGCTTGGCCCCCAGGTAGCGTTCCGGTCGTGACTCGTCGTGGCAGCGTCCCGGTCGTCGACCGGTGGGTCGCACTGGTGACGGGGACCCTCGCGCTCGTCGCTCTCGCCGCGTTCTGCGTCGTGACCGCCGTGGCCCCGGAGGCCGGGGTGGTGGAGCCGATCCCGTCCGCCCTCGGTTGGGGCCTCGGTGCGGTCACGATCGTGCTCCAGGCGGTGGCGCTGCTGTGGCGTCGTACCGCGCCGCGTGCCGTCCTGCTCCTGGTCTCCCTCGGGATGCTGCTGTGCGCCGTGTGGGGCCTGGGGGACGGGATCGGCCTGGCCCAGCTGGCCGTCTTCGTCGCCTCCTACACCCTGGGGTTGGCGCAGCCGCTCTCCCGCTCCTGGCCGACCTTCGCCGCCGCCGGGGTGCTTGCGGCTGCCGGCTCGATGATCAGCGCGACGTTCAGTGATGAGCCGGTGGCACTCGCGCTCGGCCTCGGTGCGCTCCAGGGTGTCGGCACGGTGGGGCTCCCGCTGGCGGTCGCGATCGCGGTGGCCACCCGGCGAGAGATCCGGCAGGCGCGGCAGAGCCGGGTGGACGCGCTGGAACGTGAGCGTGGCGCGCTCGTCCAGGCCGCCGTCGCCCGCGAACGGACTGCCATGGCGCGCGAGCTGCACGACATCGCCGCCCACCACCTGTCCGGGATCGCGGTGATGACCGCGGCCATCGGCACGCAGATCGACTCCGACCCCGAGGCCGCCAAGGCCGCCGTCGCGCAGGTACGCACCCAGAGCACCGCGGTGCTGCGTGACCTGCGCAGCCTGGTCGGCCTGCTGCGCGAGGACGACGGTCGTACGGACACGCCCGAGCGGGTACGGCCGGAGTCCCTGGCCGGCATTCCCGCGCTCGTCGACGACGTCAGCGGCACCGTCCGCGACGTCCGGCTGACGGTGCTGGCCGGAGACCACCAGCAGGTCGGTCACGGAGTCGGTCCGCTGGGCCAGCTCGCGGCGTACCGGATGGCGCAGGAGGCCCTCGCCAACGCTGCCCGGCACGCGCCTGGCGCACCCACCGAGGTGACCGTCGACGACCGGGACCCCGAGGCCGTGCTGCTCACCGTCCGCAACGACCGGCCTGGCGGTCCTGCGGCGCAGCCGGGGAGGTCAGGGTTCGGCCTGGTCGGGATGCGTGAGCGCGCCGAGCTCACCGGCGCCAGCCTCGACATCGGTCCCACCCAGGACGGCGGCTGGCTGGTCCGGCTGCGGATCCCGCGGGACCAGGACACCCAGCACATCGACCGCACGACAGCCACCACGGAGGACGCATGACCCGGGTCCTGATCGCCGACGACCAGGCGCTGGTGCGCGCCGGATTGCGGACGCTCATCGACGCCGAGCCGGACCTCGAGGTGGTCGCTGTCGCCTCCGACGGCCGCGAAGCGGTCGAGGCCGCGCGCGCCCTGCGACCGGACGTGGTCTGCATGGACATCCGGATGCCCGGGCAGGACGGCATCAGCGCCACGCGGGAGCTGTGCGGGCCTGGCGTGACCGATCCGATTCCCGTCCTGGTGCTCACCACCTTCGACATCGACGACTACCTCTTTGGGGCGCTGGAGGCCGGGGCCTCGGGGTTCCTGCTCAAGGACGCCGAGCCCGAGGTGCTGGTCGCAGCGGTGCGCTCGGTCGCTCGGGGCAATGGCACCCTCGACGACGCACTGACCAAGCGGGTGCTGCGCGAGGTGGTGACGCGCCGAGAGATCGTCCCTGTCACCGCCGGTCGGGCCACCGAGCTGCTCACCGCCCGTGAGCTCGACATCCTGCTCTTGCTCGCGCAAGGTCTGTCCAACGACGAGATCGCCGCGCAGCTGGTCCTGGAGACCTCGACGGTGAAGTCGCACCTGGCCCGGATGATGCCGAAGCTCGGCGTCCGCTCCCGACTCCAGGCTGCGGTCTGGGCGTACCAGAACAAGGTCGTCGCCGTCCCCGACTGAGCGGACCCCGGCCCGCGCGGCGGCCGCGCTTGCATCGAAGGATGCAAGCCGGAGATCTCCTTCCTGCGCGGCTCGTGGCACACCCCCGCGGATTCGTACCGTCATCGTGTGTTCTCTTCCGATGACCGAGGAGCGGCGATGACCGCCCCCACCACCCACCGCACCGCTCACCCGCACGCGAACGGCGCCACCCGTCCGGCGCTGAGCCTCGTCGACGTGCACAAGCAGTACGCAGGAAGCTCGGGACCAGTCCACGCGCTGCGCGGCGTCTCGCTGGCCCTGGAGCCTGGCTCCTTCACCGCGGTGATGGGCCCCTCAGGCTCGGGCAAGTCGACGCTGCTCAACTGCGCCGCCGGACTCGACGCGCCGACCAGCGGCAGGATCACTGTCGGTGAGCACGACATCAGCACGCTCTCGCCCGATGCACTGACCCGGTTCCGCCGCGACCACATCGGCTTCATCTTCCAGTCGTACAACCTCGTCCCGCACCTCAGCGTGGCCGACAACGTCACGCTGCCCGCGATGCTGGCCGGGAAGGCCGACGAGCCACGCTGGCTGGCCGAGCTGCTCGACGCCGTCGGGCTGGCCGAGATGACGCAGCGCCGCCCCGGCGAGCTCTCCGGCGGGCAGGCCCAGCGCGTCGCGATCGCGCGCGCGCTCTTCTCCCGGCCCACCGTCGTCTTCGCCGACGAGCCGACCGGCGCACTCGACCGCCGTACCGGCACGGCCGTCCTGGCCCTGCTGCGCGAGACCGCGTCCCGGCTCGGGCAGACCGTGGTCATGGTGACCCACGACCCGCTGGTGGCTGCGACCGCCGAGCAGGTGCTCTTCCTCTCCGACGGACGTCTGGTCGACCGGCTCACGAACCCGACGGCGGCTTCGGTCGCCGAGCGTATGCTCGGGCTGGAGCGATGAGCACGATGTGGCGTCTCGCCCGCTCTGGTGCCACCGCCCACCTGCCGGGCCTGGTCGGCCCGTTCTTGGTGGTCGCCCTTGCCGCCGTGCTGGTCTCCGGGACCGGAGTCCTCATCGAGTCCGGCCTCCGCTCACCGGGCGGCGCCGGGTTCCTGATCCTCCTGGCCCTCTCCTTCACCGGCACCGCGACCATGCTGATCGTCTTCGTGGTCTCGGCGACCGTCTCGCTCGCCCTGCGCCGACGGCAACGGGACTTTGCGCTGCTGCGCGCGGTCGGCGCGACCCGCGGCCAGGTCCGTGGGCTGGTCGCCCGCGAGATCAGCCTGGTCGTGCTGGTGGCGGCGCCGCTGGGTGCACTCGTCGGCCTCGTCGCCGTCCGGCTGCTGACGCCCGTCCTGGTCGAGGCAGACATGGTGGGGCCGGACTTCCAGATGGCGCTCTCACCCCTGCCTGTGCTGGCGGCCGCGCTCGTCCTGCTGCCGGTGGCGTGGCTGGCCGCTCGGTTGGCGACGCGGTCGACGCTGCGTGCCGCGCCGACCGCAGCAGTCACGCAGAGCGTCGTCGAGCCGGTCGGCATCGGGCGCGTCCGCCGGATCAGCGCCCTCGCCCTCGCCGGAGCCGGCCTCATCATGGCGCTGAGCCCGCTGTTCATGCCCGGCACCCTCGGAAGCGCGATGGCCGCGACCTCGGCGTTCCTGCTCGTCGGTGCGGCGGCTGCCGCCGGCCCCGTGCTCGTCGCGTGGCTGCTGGACCATGCCAGCCTGCGAGGCGGACCGGCCACCCGCCTGGCGCTCGCCAACACCCGCGGCTTCTCGCGACGGCTGACCACCGTGGTGGTGCCGCTCGCCCTCGCCTTGGGGGTCGGCACCGTCCAGGCCACGACCGACGACACCTTGGCGGTGGCCGGCGAGCGCCAGCTGGCGGCCGGCCTGGACGCCGACCTGATCGTCACCGGCAGCGACCTCGACGAGTCCCGGCTCGCCGCACTCGCCACCCTGCCCGGCGTCGACGCGGCGGCCCCGCTCGCCACGGTGCCTGCGAGTGTGCGTACCGATGACGAGGCCGGGTGGCTCGGGCCGCTGGGATGGGAGCCGACGCAGGTACGCGGCCTCCCGGCCGGCGAGCTCGACGGCATGCTCGATCCTGGCGTTCGCGACGGCGACCTGGCCGCGCTGGACGCCCCGGACACCGTCGCGATCAGTCGAGACGCGCGCCTCGACACCGGCAAGGGCATCGGCGAGAAGATCGCGATCCGCTGGGCCGGCGACGACTTCGCGTGGGCGGAGGTCGTCGCGATCTATGACCGCGGCCTGGGTTTCGGGGACTATCTCGTCGGCCAGGGCACTCCCGCGGTGCACGGTGTCGACGTCCGTGCCGACACGGTGCTGCTTCGCGCCGACGAGCCGGGTGTGGGGGCCGCGGTCGCCGGCCTCGGGCTCACGGCGACCGACGAGGCGGCGTACGTCGCGTCGACGACCGAGTCGGGGGCCGCAGCGCGGGACCTCTCTGCCCTGCTGCTGCTCCTGCTGCTGGTCTTCGTCGTGGTGGCCGCCGCCAACGCGCTGGTCCTCAGCACCGCCGGACGACGCGACGAGCTGGTGCTGCTGTGGCGCACCGGCGCAACCCGACGCCAGCTGATCGCGATGGCGAGCGTCGAGGCCCTGGTCATCGGAGGCCTGGCCTGGCTGATCGGGACTGCCACGGTGATCCCGGCGGTCCTAGGCGTCAGCGGCGGCCTCCTCGGTGTGGCGGTGCCGCCGTTCGACCTGGTCGGCTACGGCGTCCTGAGCGCTGCTGTGCTGCTCGTACCGCTTGTAACCGTCGTCCCGGTGGTCGCCCGAGCAGCGCTGGGCAAGCGTTCGGCGCGGACGTAGGGTCGAGATCGTGGGCGGCGACGGGGGGCCGAAGTGATTCTTCGGCGGGTGGCTGTCGGCTCGTGCGTCGGGCTGACCGTTGTCGGCCTGCTTGCCGCCCCCGCGACAGCGGCCAGCGACTCCGCGGACGATCCCGTCAACCGCGTCGTCGCGATCTCGGTGGACGGCCTCAACCCCAAGGCGATCCACATGCTCGGCCGGTCCCGTACGCCGAACTTCCACCGGCTGATGCGGCAGGGCGCCGTCACACTGAACGCCCGCACGGCACGCGAGCAGACCCGTACCCTGCCGAACCACACCGGCATGCTGACCGGCAGGCGGATCGATCCTCGTCGCGGCGGACACGGCGTCACGTTCAACGACGACACGGGCACGACCGTGCACCGGGCGGCGGGCCGCCACATCTCCAGCGTGTTCGACGTCGTGCACAACAGTGGCGGTTCGACGGCGCTCTTCGCCGCGAAGACGAAGTTCGCCCTCTATCAGCGCACCTGGAACGCCACGATCGACCGGTTCACCGTCGACACCGACAACTCGCGACTCGTGACCAGGGTGACTGCCGAGCTGCGGCGGGCACCCCGTACGTTCACCTTCGTCCACCTGTCGCGGCCGGACCAGGCCGGTCACACCCGCGGGTTCATGAGTCGCGCATACCTGCGTGCGGTCCGCAGGACCGACCGGCTGCTCGGACGGATCCTGTCGACGATCCGCGCCCGGCCGGCGCTGCGCAAGCACACCCTGGTCGTGCTCACGGCCGACCACGGTGGCTCTGGCGCCTCGCACGGCGACGCTCGCAGGCTGGCCAACTACCGGGTGCCGTTCATGGTGTGGGGCCCTGGAGTCGCCGCGGGCCGGAACCTCTATCGCCTCAGCCCGCGCTACCGCAGCCCAGGCTCGGCCCGTACGAGATACACGGGCAGGCAGCCGATCCGCAACGGCGACCTCGCCAACCTGGTCACCGACGCCCTCGACCTGCCTCGCGTCCCTGGTGCGCGGTTCAACGTCCGACGACGCCTCAACGCCTTCCGCTGACGTCGGTGCCGATCTGCGGCGCATTCGATGATCACTCTCTGAGAGGGGTTCACACGATGCAGACGGTCACACTCAACAACGGGGCTGAGATGCCGATCCTCGGCTTCGGCGTCTACCAGATTCCCGCGGAGGAACTCAGAAGGCCGTCGAATCTGCGCTCGAAGTCGGCTACGGGCACCTCGACACCGCGGCGTCGTACGGAAACGAGGAGGCTGTCGGCGCAGCGATCAGGCCCACGGGGTCGCACGTGGCGACCTGTCGAGGACGACACCAAGCGCGCCTTCGAGAGCTCGTTGCGCCGTCTCGGACTGGACTACGTCGACCTCTACGTGATCCACCAGCCGCTCGGTGACTACTACAGCGAGTGGCGGGCCATGCAGCGGCTCTACGGAGAGGGGAGTATTCGTGCGATCGGTGTCTCGAACTTCTATCCTTCCCACGCGCTTCCTACCAGGACCTGATGCGCGAACGCGATGTGCAGATCGAGGCACTGGGGCCCGTTCGGTGAAGGCAAGAACAATCTGTTCTCCAACCCCGTCCTCTCCGCGATCGCCGGGGCGCACAGCAAGTCCGTCGCCCAGGTCGTGCTCCGGTGGCTCGTTCAGCGTGGGGTCGTCGCCGTCTCCAAGTCCGTACGTGCGGAGCGGATTGCAGAGAACCTCGAGGTCTTCGACTTCGTCTTGACCGACGCAGAGATGGGCCAGATCGCGTCACTCGACACCGGTGAGCGACCCCTCCACCATCCGACGGCGCCGGCTACGCGTCGCTTGGCGCGTCTCGGATCCAGCCGCGGCGCAGGCCCTCGTCGACGAGCATGCCCGTTGCGTCACCGAGCGTGGTCGACGCCGCGACGACACCGGACTCGCGAGCGCGGATGGTGGCGAGGTTCGCGCCGGGCATCCGCCACGTCCCGCCTTCGTTGAACCAGTTGAGCAGCATCGGCTCCAGCCGGTCGATGCCCTTGCAGAACCTCGCCTCCGGCGTCTTCCCCGCCTCGAACTCGTCCCAGAGCGCACGGATCTCCTGCGCCTGATCCTCGGGCAGCTGGGTGAACAGCCGGTCGGCTGCAGCCTCCTCCCGCTCGCGCTGATCGACTCGAGAGGCGGCGTCGAACACCGGGCTGTCGCCGGCATAGATCTCGACGAGGTCGTGGATGACGACCAGCTTCACCGCGTGGCCGACGTCGATCGGCTCCTCCGCGTACTCCGCGAGCAGCACCACCATCAGCGCGAGGTGCCAGGAGTGCTCGGCGTCGTTCTCGCGGCGATCGGCCGCAGCGAGCGGCGACGCACGCAGGATCGTCTTGAGCTTGTCGGCCTCGGCGATGAAGGACAGCTGCGCCGCGAGTCGCGCGTCGATGCCGTCAGGGAGCGGGTTGCGGGTGATGATCAGGGCGTCGTCTTCCACGACTCCGACACTCTCACGCGATGAGTTGCGCCGTCGCCGCCGGTCAGCCCTCCCAGATGCCGACGAGTGCGAGGAGCAAGGCGATGGTCAGCACAGGACGAGAGGCGACCGCGATCTCTGAGACCGGGATCCTGCGCCCGGGCGACGACGGGTACGACGCCGCCCGTCAGGTGTGGAACGCGATGGTCGACCACCGGCCCGCGATGATCGTGCGCTGCCGTGAGACCGCCGACGTGGTGGCGGCCGTGCTGCTGGCCCGTCGCGAGGGACTCGAGATCGGCGTGCGGTGCGGCGGGCACAGCGTCGTCGGGCACGGGGTCCCCGACGGCGGGCTGATGATCGACCTGACCCCGATGCGCGCCGTACGGGTCGCGCCGACCCGCCGCAGGGCGTGGGTCCAGGGTGGCGCTCTGCTCGGAGCCCTCGACGCCGCCACCCAGCCGTACGGACTGGCTACGACGGCGGGCAACGTCTCGCACACCGGCGTCGGTGGTCTCACGCTTGGCGGCGGGATGGGATGGCTCGCCCGCCAGCACGGGCTGACGTGCGACAACGTCGAGTCGTTCGAGATGGTGACCGCCACCGGAGACGTCGTACGGGCGTCGGCCGACGAGAACCCGGAGCTCTACTGGGGCCTGCGCGGGGGTGGGGGCAACTTCGGCATCGTCACGGAGTTCGAGCTCCGTCTGCACGAGACGGGGACGCAGACGCTCAGCGTCGAGCTCGACTTCGCCGTCGGCGATGCCGCGTCCGCCGTCGCCCGTTGGCGTGACCTCAACGCGACCGCACCACGGCGAGCGACGTACGCCGCCTCAGTCGCCGGCGGCGTGGTGACGCTCGGCTTCGTGTGGATCGGCGACCCGGGCGAAGGCCGCGAGCACGCACGACTGCTCGAGGCGCTCGGCCGACCGGTGGCGCGGCGCGTGGACGCGATGCCGTACGTCGACCTCCAGCGCCGCGATGACACCCTCGAGGGCCACGCGCTGCGTCGCTACTGGAAGGGCCACTACCTCCGCGACCTGCCCGACGCCGCGATCGAGGTCCTGCTGACCCAGGACCCGACGGTGGCCGCGAGCCTCCAGGCGTACGGCGGTGCGATCGACGAGGTGGACGACGACGCGACGGCGTACAGCCAGCGAGGCACGGTCTTCGAGTACGTCGCGGCGGCGCGCTGGACGGATGCCGAGGCCGATGAGGAGCAGATGGCGGCCGCGCGCGCGGCCGCCGCACGGCTGGAGCCGTACGCCAGCGGCGTCTACGTCAACGTGCTCGGCGACGAGGGCGCGACCGGCGTACGACGGGCGTACCTGCCGGCGACGCTTGCGCGGCTCACGGCGCTCAAGGACACGTACGACCCCGACAACGTCTTCCACCTGAACGCGAACATCCCGCCGAGCGCGCCGTCCTAGACTCCGCCTCGTCCATCCACTCTGCGGTGGGGCCAACGGAAAGTGCGTCCCCCACCGCGCAGTTCCGGTGGGGTAGCGATTCTCCGGTGGGGCTTGGACGTCGGCGGCTGGCCCGTTAGCGCGGCTGATCCCGGCGCGGTCGTCACCGTGCTTCCGCTCTGCATTGTCCAAAGGTTTGTGTTAGGACCGAGAGAAGGACCGCTTCAACCGAACGCCTCCCCGGGGTCCCCGCTTCACCGGTCGTCGCTCGGCGCCCGGAGTCTGGAGGAACGATGGCGCACTCGGAGTTCGGGGGCGGCGGGTTGGACCCACTCTTCGCCCGCCATGCCGAAGAGACCGGCCAGACCCGCAACGTCCTGCACGAGGAGCCAATGCTCCCGGAGACGGCCTACCAGATCGTGCATGACGAGGTAATGCTCGACGGCAACGCGCGTCTCAACCTCGCGACGTTCGTCGGCACGTGGATGGGGCCATACGCGGACCGTCTCTACTCCGAGACGTACGACAAGAACATGATCGACAAGGACGAGTACCCCGCGACGGCGGCGGTCGAGGAGCGGTGCTGGCGGATCCTCGCGGACCTCTGGAACGCTCCCGACCCCGACCAGGCGCTGGGCACGTCGGCGATCGGTTCGTCCGAGGCGTGCATGCTCGCCGGTCTCGCGTTCAAGCGACGTTGGCAGCACGCACGCAGGGCCGAGGGGAAGTCGACCGAGACCCCCAACCTGGTGATGAGTTCGGCCGTTCAAGTGGTGTGGGAGAAGTTCTGCAACTACTGGGACGTCGAGGCCCGCTACGTGCCGATCACTGAGGAGCACAAGACGCTCGACGGGCACGACCTCGCGTCGTACGTGGACGAGAACACGATCGGCGTCGTCGTCATCATGGGCGTCACGTACACGGGCATGTACGAGCCGGTCACCGCCGTGGCGGCGGCTCTGGACCAGATCGAGAAGGACACCGGCCTCGACATCCCGATCCACGTCGACGGTGCCTCCGGCGCGATGATCGCACCGTTCCTGCAGAAGGACATCGAGTGGGACTTCAGGGTCGAGCGGGTGCACTCGATCAACACCTCGGGGCACAAGTACGGGCTCGTGTACCCGGGTCTCGGCTGGGTCGTCTGGAAGTCTCGCGACTTCTTGCCTGAGGACCTGATCTTCTCGGTCAGCTACCTGGGCGGTGACATGCCGACGCTCGCGCTGAACTTCTCGCGGCCGGGTGCGCAGGTCCTCCTCCAGTACTTCAACTTCCTGCGGCTCGGTTACAACGGCTACCGCGCTGTGCAGCAGGCCGCTCAGGACACCGCGAAGCACCTCGCCGACGGCATCCAGAAGCACGGGGCGTTCACGCTGTGGAACGACGGCAGTGACATCCCGGTCTTCGCCTGGCGCCTTGCGGAGGGCCACACGGACAACTGGAACCTGTACGACCTCTCCGACCGGCTGCGCACGTACGGCTGGCAGGTGCCGGCGTACCCGATGCCGGACAACCTTTCCGACCTCGTCGTCCAGCGCATCGTCGTCCGCAACGGGATGAGCTACGACCTCGCCGACAAGCTGCTGCGCGACATCGCTGCGGCCACGAGCGATCTCGACAGCCTTCCTGCGGCGATCCCGCGGTCCGTGGCGAAGCGCACCTTCCACCACTGAGGGGTGCGGCTCGGCGCGGAGCTCATCCTCACCGTTCTCGGGGCGGTGTGGCTGACGGCGATCGCCGCCCCTCGAGCACACCGGCGAACGCGAGCATCGTGATGCCGGCGAGGGGGACGACGAGGAGGCCGACCCGCAGGCTCGTCGCGTCCGCGACGAGGCCGACGATCGGGGGCGAGACGAGGAATCCGACCCGCATGAGCCAGGTCAGCAGCGTGAGTCCCGTGCCGGGCTTGAAACCGGGGAGCTCGTCGGCGCCGTGCATCGCCGCGGGGATCACGGTCGCGACGCCGAACCCGGCGGCCGCGAACCCGGCGATGGTCCCCGGCACCGTCGGGAAGGCCAGTGCGGCGCCCATGCCCGACGCGGTGATCAGGCCCCCGACGCGGACCACGGCGCGCTGCCCGAACCGGTCGACCAGCCGGTCGCCGATGATCCGCCCGACGAACTGCGCGCCGACCAGCGCGACGTAACCGAACGCGGCGATCGACCCTGCCGCGCCGAGCGACTCGTTCAGGTAGACCGCCGCCCACGTGCTGCCCGCGTCCTCCACGAGTGCGTCCGCGATGCCGAGGAGGACGAGCGCGCCGAGGACCAGGACCGTACGAGGGGTGGGGCCGGTCGGTCGGGCGCGAGGCGTCGGTGGGGTGCCGTCGGGCTCGCTGGTCTCGATGGGCTCCACGGGCTCGGCATCGCGGCCGCGCAGCAGGAACGGGAACGCCGCGACCGCGATCGCGGCGAACAGCGCCGACGAGAGGCCGAGATGGACCGCCGGTGACAGACCCAGCGCGACCGCCCCCGCGCCCATGAGGCCACCGAGCACCGCGCCTGCGGACCAGATCGCGTGGAACGCGTTGAGGATCGACCGCCCGTAGCGTCGCTGGACCCGCAGCCCGTGCGCGTTCTGCGCCACGTCGGTGATCGCGTCCATCGCGCCGAGCAGGAACAGCGCCGCGGCGAACGTCGCGAGGTTGGGCGCGAGACCGATGGCGAAGGCGCCGACCCCGGTGAGGATCGTGCCGACGACCGTGACCCGCGACGACCGGAAGCGCCTGATGAGCACGCCGGCCGCGAGCCCCGCGACCAGTGCTCCGACGGGCAGCGCGGCGATCGCGAGTCCGTACGAGGCGTTGGTCAGGTCGAGGTCGTCCTTGATCCCGGGATAGCGGGGGAGGACGTTCGCGAAGATCGCGCCGTTCGTCAGGAACAGCACGGCCACGGCGATCCGCGCGCGGCGCAGCGTCTGGTCGGGGGAGGTCACCGCACGACGCTAGTCGATGACTGGGCGCACGACATCATCGTCAGCAGCGGTACGACGTCGCGCGCGCGACCGGTACGCGGACGGCGTCGTGCCGTACTGGCGCACGAACGCCTGGCGCATCGCCTCGGCCGACCTGAACCCGCACTGGCGTGCGATGGTCGCGAGCGGTTCGGGGGTTCCCTCAAGCAGATGGGCGGCCGCTTCGAGACGCACGGTCCGGACGTACTGCGCTGGCGTGGCTCCGACCTCGGCGGCGAAGACTCGGCCGAGGTGACGCACGCTCACACCGGCGACGTCCGCGAGGGCGGCGGTGTCTGCCGGAGCGGCGAGATCGGCGGTCACGTGGTCGGTCACGCTGCGGACGATGGTGTTCTCCGTCGTGGGTGCTGCGGTGTGGATGCTCATCTGCGACTGGCTCCCCGGCCGCTGGAGGTAGGTGACGAGGTAGCGCGACGTCGCACGCGCGAGCTCCGGCCCGTGGTCCTCCTCGATGAACGCCAGCGTCAGGTCGAGCGCGCTCGTGACGCCGGCGGCGGTCGAGATCGCGCCGTCGCGGATGAAGATCGGATCAGGATCGACGGTGACATTCGGGTGATGGCGAGCCAGCCGCGCCGCGTACTGCCAGTGTGTGGTCGCGCGCCGCCCGTCGAGGAGGTCGGCCGCGGCCAGGATCGTGGCCCCTGTGCAGACCGAGGCCGTACGGCGGGCCGCGCCGGCGAGACGGCGTACGTGGTCGCGGACCAGCATGCTCTCCGCGGCGCGCTCGTGACCGGTGCCGCCGGAGACGATGACCGTGTCGATCGGCGTCGCAACGTGCTCGAGCGCGCCGTCGGCGGCGAGGGTGAGGCCCGACCCGCACACGACGGGGAGCCCGCCGGGCGAGACGACGCGCGTGCTGTACGGGACCTCGAGCGCTCCGATCATGTTCGCCATCATCAGCGGGGTGGTGATGCAGGCGATGTCGAGCAGCTCGGCGTTCTCGTACGCGACGACGACGACGGTCCGTTCCGGCATGCTTCAGTGTAGGCCGAGAGACACGGATCCCAGGATCTCGGACACGATCGGCCGCAGAGGTCTCACGCGTCGGGCAAACCTCCTTAGCGTCGACGTCATGATCAGCGACACCGAGGGACGCGGACCTCGCACCGAGCGGCAGCACCGCCTGCCGTGGCTGTTGCGGCGGTGGCCGACTGCGCTCGGCATCGGGTCAGGCGCGTTCATCGTGTCCGACATGACGGACGGGTCGGAGGCGGCGCTCGTCCTCGTCGTCGCGGCCTTGGGCTACATCGCGACTGCGGTGCTGGACCGGCAAGGTCTGATCTGGGCGGTCGTCGCGGCCGAGATGGTCGTGGTCGTGGTCCTGCGGATCGTCGACGTCGATCCCATCCCGGTGCTGGCCGTCGCTGCGGTCGCACTGGCGCTGGTCGGCGCCGTGCGGCGGAGGTGGGGGCCGTCTCGCTTCGAGACGCTCTACCCCTGGCTCACCGCGCTCTTCCTCGTCGCTGGCCTCGTCGGTGCTTACGCGAGCCCGGTGCTCGCCGGGGTGATCGTCGGCCTCGCGCTCATCGCTCACGCTGCGTGGGACGCGATCCACTGGCACGAGGACGCCGTGGTCAGCCGCCCGTTCGCCGAGTGGTGCGGCACGCTCGACTTCGTTCTGGGGATCGGGGTGCTCGTGCTGGTGCTCGCGTGAGCGCCCCTCACCCGCGCTCGGTGCGGACGAGCATGCCGATCTTGTCGATGCGGTGCTCGGGGTTGTCGAACTCGTCGACCCAGAAGTTGCCCTGCGCGTGGTCCTCCGGCGTCGCGCAGGTCGAGAGCGTGACGTGGGCGCGTTCGGGCTGACGACCGGGGTGGCCGGGGACGGCAGCACGCTGCTCCGCGAGCGAACGCGCCGAGCGGAACGACGTCGAGCGCGTGCCGACGATCTCGTACGTCCAGCGCGTGCCGCCGGCGGTCACATGCACCCGGTCGCCGCGCTCGAGGTCCGGCAGGTCCAGGAACGCCCGCGTGGACGAGAGGCGGTGCGCGGTCACCTGGTAGTTGCCGATCCCGCCGGGCCCCGCACCGCCGTCGCGCCCGTACGGGCTGGCGGCGTGGCCACGGTTCTGGATCCGGGTGCCGGCGTCGTCGTCGGTTTTGCCCCGGTAGGCGATCACGCGCAGGTCGCGGATGCCGAGAGTCGGGATGGACAGGAGGGCGTCGCGAGGCGGGGTGGGAGGTGCGGGAGCAGCGGTGGGGCTCGGCGTCGGGGTTGGTGAGGGCGCCCGCGTCGCGGAGGGCGTGCGCGTCGGAGTGGTCGACGCAGATCGCTCGGCCTGCGGCGTGGGGGCGCGCTCGACGACCGGGGCACCGCCACATCCCACGATTAGGAGTGTGGCCGCGCCCAGGAGGCCAGTGCGTGCCTTCATCTCACGACGGTAGGACGTGATCCGTCAGTCCGTCGAGGGTGCCGAAGCGGTGCGCGGTCATGCTCACCGCCTGCTCGTGCACGAACGGCAGCATCTCGACCCGCCCCGCCTCCGTGACCGGGTGCCCGTACACCGCGAGGTCAGGACGCCCACCGGTCGCCCGCATCAGCGCAGCCGCGTCGCCGCCAACGAGGCGTACGCGCCCGGCCGGAAGGTCCGTGGCCCGTGCAAGCCACGCGGCGTCCCGCTCCACGACGATCGACGTCCGGGCGCCGCCGAAGGCGACCCGTACCGGGGCAGGCAGCGCGACGGCCGAGCTCACCGAGACGATCGCCCCCGCACGCGCTCCTGCCGCGACGACGCGGACGAGCTCGGCCAGCGGCCGCTCGCCGTCGTACCGCACGGTGACGGGCACGGGCAGGTGCCTCAGGACGTTGCGCTCGTACGGGATGCCCGTGACGTCGGCGCCGACGCCGAACAGCGTCCGCCAGGCCTGCGCGTCGCTGCGCAGCGCCCGCTCGAGCATGGCGAGGCCGTCGCCGGGCACGCCTGCGGCGACGGCGGCGTCGACGAACACCCGCTGCTCGAGCGCGATCGGGTCGCCCGACGTCGCCCGCGCCGGCTCCCAGTCGACCAGCCCGTGGAGATAGCTCGGGCCACCCGCCTTCGTACCGGCGCCGACCGCCGAACGTTTCCACCCGCCGAACGGCTGCCGTCGTACGATCGCGCCGGTGATGCCGCGGTTCACGTACAGGTTGCCCGCGTCGACGCCGTCCACCCACCGCGCGATGTCGTCCGGGTCGAGCGAGTGGAGCCCGGCGGTGAGCCCGTACGGCGTCGCGTTCTGCAGCGCGATCGCCTCGTCCAGCGTCCCGGCGGTCATGATCCCGAGCACCGGCCCGAAGAACTCCACAAGGTGCGTCGCCGATCCGGGTGCCACGCCGACCTTCACCCCGGGCGACCACAGGCGGCCGGTCTCGTCGAGCCGCCGCGGCGCGACGAGCCACGACTCGCCGGTCTCGAGCGAGGTGAGCGCGTCGAGCAGCTTGCCGTGCGCGGGTTCGATGACGGGCCCGACCTGGCTTGTCGGGTCGGTCGGATAGCCGACCTTGAGCGACCGTACGGCATCGGCGAGCTGGTCGCGGAAGCGTCGCGACCGCGTCACGGGGCCGACGAGGATCGCCAGCGAGGCCGCCGAGCACTTTTGCCCGGCGTGCCCGAACGCCGACGCGACGAGGTCCTTCACGGCGAGGTCGAGGTCCGCGCTCGGCGCGACGACGATCGCGTTCTTGCCGCTGGTCTCGGCTAGCAGCGGCAGGTCCGGCCGGAAGGTGCGGAACAGCGCCGCTGTCTCGTACGCGCCGGTGAGGATCAGCCGGTCGACGCGGCGGTCGGAGACGAGCTGCTGCCCGAGGTCGGACTCGGCGACGTGGACGAGCTGCAGCACGTTGCGGGGCACGCCCGCCTCCCACAGCGCCGCGACGACGAGCGACCCGCACCGCCGGGCCTGGTGGGCGGGTTTGACGACGACCGACGCGCCGGACGCGAGCGCGGCGAGCATCGAGCCCGAGGGGATCGCGACCGGGAAGTTCCACGGCGGCGTGACGACGGTGAGGCGTACGGGGACGGGCGTCGCGCCGTCGGTACGGTCGAGCAGCCTGGCGGACTCGGCGTAGTAGCGGGCGAAGTCGACCGCCTCGGAGACCTCCGGATCGGCCTGGTCGACGGTCTTGCCGCACTCGGCCGCCATCACCTCGACGAGGTCGGCGCGATGCCGTTCGAGCGCGGCCGCGGCACGGCGCAGCACCTCGGCCCGCCCGTCTCCGCCGAGCGCGGCCCACGCCGGCTGCGCGTCGACCGCCGAGGCGAGCACGCCCTCGATCGCGTCGGCTGAGGTCACGGTGTGCTCCCGCACCAGCTCCTCGCCGAGCTCCGACGACGCGGCGCGCGCGAGGATGTCCCGCGCCCAGGCGCGGTTGCACTCCAGGGCCGGGTCGGTGTCCGAGGTGTTGGCGAAGCCCGGCGGCGGCACGTCGACCGGATCCGTACGGCGGTCCTGTCGCCGACGCGGCTCCGGCACGGTCGCGTCCACCGCCCGCAGCGACGCGAGGAACCGGTCCCGCTCCCGTGCGAACAGCCGCTCGTCGCTCCCGAGGTCGAAGACCGCCGACATGAAGTTCTCCGGGCTCGCGCCCTCCTCGAGTCGCCGCACGAGATAGGCGATCGCGGTGTCGAACTCCGCCGCCCGCACCACCGGGGTGTAGAGGAGCAGCCCGCCGACGGTCCTGCGTACGGCCTCGGCCTGTCCCTGCGCCATCCCGAGGAGCATCTCGACGTCGACACCGTCGCGGACCCCGCGCCGCCCGGCGAGCAGCCACGCGTGCGCGACGTCGAAGAGGTTGTGACCGGCGACCCCGATCCGGACGTTCGCGATGCGGTCGGGGTCGAGGGCGTAGTCGAGGATCCGCTTGTAGTGCGTGTCGGTCTCCTGCTTGGAGCCCCAGGTCGCGAGCGGCCAGTCGCGCAGCGCCGACTCGACGTGCTCCATCGGAAGGTTCGCGCCCTTGACCAGCCGCACCTTGATCACCGCACCGCCGGCGGCGCGGCGACGCGCGGCCCACTCCTGGAGGTGCTGCATCGTCGCGAGGGTGTCGGGCAGGTAGGCCTGCAGCACGATGCCGGCCTCGAGGTCGCGCAGCGCGGGCTCGTCCAGGAGACGCGTGAAGACCGCGACGGTGAGGTCGAGGTCGCGGTACTCCTCCATGTCGAGGTTGATGAACGTGCGCGGCGACGCCTGCACCGCCTGCCGATAGAGCGGACGCAGCTGCGCGACGACGTGGTCGACCGTCTCGTCGAACGCCCACGGCGAGTGGGGTGCGACGGTCGCGGAGACCTTGATCGACACGTAGTCGACGTCGGGTCGCGAGAGGAGTCGCTCGGTCCCGTCGAGCCGCCGCGACGCCTCGCGCTCGCCCAGCACGGCCTCGCCGAGGAGGTTGAGGTTGAGCCGGACGCCGCGCGAGCGGATGCGCGCGATCGCTTGGCCGAGCCGGCGGTCGGAGGCGTCGACGACGAGGTGCCCGACCATGCCGCGCAGGACCCTGCGGACCATCGGGATCACGAGGCCCGGCGCGACCCGCGCGGCGACGGCTCCCACGCGGATCGCCGCGCGCAGGTGCCACGGCAGGAACGACGGCACGTCGTGTGCGTGCTCGGCGAAGGCCCGTGCGGCGACCCGAGCGTCCTCCGGCCGGATGACGCCGTCGACGAACCCGACGGCGAACGGCAGGCCCGCCGGATCCTTCAGGACGTCCGCGAGCTGCTGGGCCGAACGGTCGGTCGGCACCTGCGCCGCGACCGCGAGCCACTGCCGTACGAGAGCCTCGACCTCGTCCTCGAGACCGGGATCGTGCGCCAGGGCTGCGGTCGCGTCGGGCACCGTCAGTGCGCCACCAGGGCCGGCGTGGGTGCCGGCGTCACCATCGCGAACAGGTCCTTCGGGTCAGCGGGCTCGGCGACCAGGTCGAGCATGGCCTCGTACGAGGTGCCGCGCACGGCGTCGCGGACGAAGCGGAGCGCGACGAAGTCCTCGATCGCGAAGCCGACCGAGTCGAACACCGTGACCTCCTCGCGCGACGTACGGCCCGCGGCCTCGCCCGCGATCACCGCCCACAGCTCGGTCACCGCAAACTCTGGTCCGAACGCCTGGATCTCGCCCTCGACGCGGGTCTGCTCGGGGTACTCGACGAAGACCGACGCCCGCCCCAGGATCGCCTGGTCGAGCTCGGTCTTGCCGGGGCAGTCGCCGCCGATCGCGTTGACGTGCACGCCGGGAGCGACGTCGACGTCGCGTAGGACGGTCGCGTTGGTCTTGTCGGCGGTGCAGGTCGTGATCACGTCGGCACCGCGTACGGCGTCGGCGGCGCTGGTGGCGACGGTGATCTCGAAGCCGAGCGGCTCGAGGTTGCGGACGAGCTTGTACATCGCCTCGGGGTCGGTGTCGAAGACCCGCAGCCGGTCGATGCCGAGGACGGCGCGGAAGCCGAGCGCCTGGAACTCCGCCTGCGACCCGGTCCCGATCATCGCCATCGTCGAGGAGTCGGGGCGGGCCAGCCACTTCGCGGCCATCGCCGACGTCGCCGCCGTACGGAGGGCGGTGAGCAGCGTCATCTCCGCCATGAAGGTCGGGTAGCCGTTGTGCACCTGGGCGAGGACGCCGAACGCGGTGACGGTCTGGAAGCCACGCAGCGGGTTGGACGGATGGCCGTTGACGTACTTGAACCCGTACTCGTCGCCGTCGCTGGTCGGCATCAGCTCCATCACGCCGTCGCGCGTGTGCACGGCGTGACGCGGCGACTTGTCGAACTGCGGCCACCGGCGGAAGTCGCCCTCGAGCGCCGTCACCATCTCACCGATGATGCGCTCGGCTCCCTTTTCGCCGATCCAGCGGCTCATGCTTCCCACGTCCACGAAGGAGACTGTCGTCATGCCCGGACCTCCAGTGTGCAGCACTTCACGCTTCCGCCGCCCTTGAGCAGCTCGCTCAGGTCGACGCCGATCGGGTGGAAACCGCGCTCCCGCAGACACTCGTGCAGGTGCACGGCCTTGTCGGTGAGGACGACATGGTGGCCGTCCGAGACCGCGTTGAGCCCGAGGACGCTCGCGTCCGCGTCGTTCGCGAGGATCGCGTCGGGGAACAGCTGGCGCAGGACGGCGTTGCTCGCCGCGCTGAACGCGCCCGGGTAGTAGGCGATCGTCCGCTCGTCGAGCACGGCCAGCGCCGTGTCGAGGTGGTAGTAGCGCGGGTCGATCAGGTCCAGCGAGATCACCGGGGCGCCGAAGAACTCGCGCACCTCGTGGTGCGCGGCGACCGAGGTACGGAAGCCGGTGCCGGCGAGGATCAGGCGTCCGACGACGAGGAAGTCGCCCTCACCCTCGTTGGTGGACCCGGCCTGGATCGTCGGCCGGAACCCGGCCTCGTCGAACCACGCGTGGTACGCCGCCCCCTCGGGCTGGCGCTCGGCGAAGGTGAAGCTCGCCGCGACCGCCTTGCCGTCGTACACGACGCCGCCGTTCGCGGCGTACACCATGTCGGGCAGGCCCTCGACCGGGCGGATCAGGTCGACCTTATGACCGAGACTCTCGTACGTGGCGCGCAGCGTCTCCCACTGCGCGACCGCGAGCGCGGTGTCGACCGGCTTGCTCGGGTCCATCCACGGGTTGATCGCGTAGGTCACGTCGAAGTGCTCCGGTCGGCACATCAAGAAGCGGCGTGGTGTCGCTTCGCGGGGCATCGGATGTGCCGTCTGCTGCCTCGTCGTCGGCAGCGCAGCCCCGGTCATGATCGTCATCTACCACCTCCGTGTCGTCAGGTGTCCCGAACGTACGTCGGTACCCGTTGCGCGGCCGATGGCAATCCGTTGCGCAGATCGGTCAGCGACGGGCGGTCTGTTGCGGGATCTGCGCGATGACGAGCGTCGTCAGCGCATCCCATAGTGGTACCGTGTTGGTATGAGCACCCAGATCGCGGTACGCCTGGACGAGGAGCTTGTCGAGTTCGTCGATGCCCTCGTACGCCGCGGCGAGGCGTCTAGTCGTGCAGCGGTGGTCGCTCGGGCACTCGAACGGGAGCGGCGTCGCAAGACCGCAGAGCGCGATGCGGCAATCCTCGCTGCGGCCCGAACGGACGCGGACATGGACGATCTCGCCGAGTTCGCCTCCCGCCTTCCGATGGACGACATCGACTGATGCGTCCGATCCACATGGCGCGTCTCGACAAGGCGCGGCCGGTGTTGATCCTCACCCGCGAGGCCGTGCGGCCCTACCTCACCCGTGTGACCGTCGCTCCGATCACCAGCACCATCCGCGGCTTGTCGACCGAGGTGGAGGTAGGCCCCGTAAACGGACTGGACCACGTCAGCGTCGTGAGCTGCGACAACATCGTGACCGTCCCGGTGGCCTCGGTGGGCCGACAGCTTGGCTTCCTGCTCGACTCCCAGGAGGCCGAGCTGGCGGACGCGGTCCGCGCCGCCTTCGACCTGGACTGGTAGCCAGAAGACTCGATTCCTTGATGACGGGCTGGTTCTCGAGAATGGTGAAAGGTGGGACCCTGTGCGTCCCCCTGGCAGCTACTTCAGTACTGCGCGGGAGGTTAGCAAACTCTCTCCCATCAGAGTCGTCGGATAATCGGGCGCTCTTCGCCAGTGGATCTGAGTCGCGAGGAGTACGCGGAGTACGTCGCCCGGGGTTGGCTGAAGAATTGGCCTCAGGCGAGTCTCACGTTGGATTCATCGTGTACTCGCGTGGTGGGCACGATGTCATCGTCGGCGTCGTCCCCGAGCAGGACTGGTTCTAAGCCCACGGGGCCTGCGCGTCAGCGGGCGATGTCGATGATGGCATGACCTAGTCCGCGCGAACCGTCTCACACGAGGGCGGCTGCCGCCTCGATCTCGTCACCGCCGAAGTACGCCTTGCGCACGGCGTCGCGGTCGGCACGTAGCTCGGCGGCGCTGCCGGAGAGCGCCACCCGGCCGTGGTGGAGGACGACGGCACGGTCGGCTACCGACAGTGCGAGGTCGACGTGCTGCTCCACGAGCAGGACCGCGACCCACGACTCGTCGGCGAGCGCGCGGACGATCGGGAGCAGCTCTTGGACCGCGAGCGGCGCCAGCCCCAGGCTCAGCTCGTCGACGAGCAGCACGCGCGGGCGCGCGAGGAGGGCCTTCGCCAGCGCGAGCATCTGCTGCTCACCGCCCGAGAGCAGCCCGACGCGGCGATTGACCAGAGGCGCCAGCCGCGGAAGCCGGTCCAGCACGGTGTCGAGGTCACGGGCGCGGTGCCGCCGCGCCAGCGAGAGGTTCTCGCGGACGGTGAGGTCGTGAAAGATCGCACGGCTGTCGGGGACGAGAACGACGCCTTCGCGCGCGCTCTTCTCGACCTTCCGGGAGAGGGGACGCCCGAACGCCCGCACCTCGCCGGCAGTCGGGGTCAGCAGACCGACCGCCGTCAGCAGGACCGTGGTCTTGCCCGCGCCGTTCGGCCCGAGCAGCGCGACGACCTCTCCCGCCTTGACCGACAGGTCGAGGTCACGCACGGCAGCCGCGTGCCCGTACCCCGCGGTCACGCCCTTCAGCTCCAACGCGCTCATGCCGCCGGCTCCTCTCCCAGGTAGGCCGCCACGACGGCGGCGTCGCTGCGGATCTCGTCAGGGGGTCCGCACGCGATGACGCGTCCGAAGTCGAGCACGTACACGCGGTCGCAGACGTTGAGCACGAGGTTCATGTCGTGGTCGATGAGGAGCACCGCGCGTCCGGTCGCGGCCATCGTGCGCACGACCTCGCCGAACGCCTCGCTCTCGTCGGTGTCGAGACCGGCCGCGGGCTCGTCGAGGAGGACGACGCTGCTGTCGCCGGCCAGCGCACGCGCGACACCGACGAGTCGTTGACGGCCCAGGCTGAGCTGGTCGGGGAGGCGGCCCGTGTCGTCTGCGAGTCCGAGCATCTCGAGCGTCGGGTCGGTGCCGCCCCGGGCCGACCTGCCGAGGACGTCGGCGAGCAGCCCGCGCCACCCCCGGCGCTGCGTGGCGACGGCGATGTTGTCCGCGACGGTGAGGTCGGCGAACAGCTCACCGGCCTGCCACGTACGGGCGAGCCCGGCGCGGCGCCGTCGGTGCGGAGGGAGGGAGTCGAGCCGGCGGCCGTCGAGGAGCACCTCGCCCACCGACGGGGTGAAACCGGTGACGGCGTCGACCAGCGAGGTCTTGCCGGCGCCGTTCGGACCGATCAGGCCGACGACCTCGCCGCGGGAGATCGTGAGGTCGACGCTGTCGTTCGCCACGACGCCGCCGTAACGGACGGTCAGGTCGCGGACCTCGAACAGCGGGTCCGGGCGGGCCGGTACGGCGTCAGCGGTGGGCACGAGAGCTCCTCAGGTGGATGAGGTGGGCAGATGCCTGGCGGACGCTGCCGGTGATGCCGACGGGGTTCAGCACCGCCGTGACGACCAGGGCGATCGCCGCGATGAGGCTGTAGAGGTGGCCGACGCCGAGCGTGTCGTCGAGGAATGTCGCGACCACCCCGAGCGGGGCGAGCAGCCCGGCGACGACCGCTCCGGCGAGGCTGGTGATGCCCGAGACATAGACGATGCACAGCAGGGTGAGCCCGACGAACACGGTGAAGGACTCCACCGACAGTTGCGAGCGGCTGTAGCCGATGAGGCAGCCGCCGATCCCGGCGAGGAACGCGGAGATCGCGAACCCGAGCAGCTTCGTGCCGGCCACGTCGATGCCGACGGAGGCGGCGGCGCGCTCGTTGGAGCGGATCGCGAGGAACGCGCGGCCCGTGCGACCCCGCATGAGGCGCGCGGTCGCCCAGGTGAGCAGCCCGACGACGACGAGGACCATGAGGGCGAACGACACCGTCGTGAGGTCGGTGCCGCGTCGTACGGAGAGGTCGATGCCGAACACCTTCGGGTCCGAGATGAGGTTGCCCTCGAACGGCGTGAACGCAGGATTGCCGAAGATGAAGGTCTGGATGGCGAGCGCACCCGCCAGCGTCACGACCGCGAGGTGGGCGCCGCGGATGCGCAGCGCGGGGATGCCGACGATGACGCCGAGCAGGGTGGCCGCGAGGGCGGGGACGACGAGCGAGAGGGGGAACGGGACGCCGTACTCTGTCGTCACCCGCGAGAGGACGAACCCGCCCGCACCGGCGAAGGCCATCGCCGCCAGCGAGATCTGGCCGAGGTAGCCGGTCAGCACCACCAGCGACAGCGCGATCAGCATCATGATGATCGACGTCACGACGCCGAACCGCCAGCTGCCCTCGGTGAGCAGGATCGCGGCAACTGCGGCGGCGACCGCGCCGAGCGCAAGCACCGGCCGTGTCCGCGGCGGGCGCACCGCGGGCATCCGCATGGTCTGCATGCGGCCGCGCACCGGGATCTTGCGGCCGAAGACGAACAGGGCGACCATCACGATGAGGAAGGGGACGGTGTCGCCGAACCCCGCTTGCGCCCAAGTGGGCCAGAAGTCGTACGTGCTCATCATCATCAGCAGCGACTGGAAGACGCCGATCCCGAGCCCGGCGGCCGCGGCGACCAGCACCGACCGGAGCCGTGCCAGCAGGGCGGCTGCCAGGCCGGGGAGGACGTAGAACGTGTAGCTGATGGGGTCCAGGCCGATCGTGGGTGAGCCGACGACGGCGACGAGTCCTGTCGCAGCGCCGGTGGCGAACCAGACCAGGGCCGCGAGGCGGTCTGGCGACCAGCCGGTCAGGCGCAGCGCCGTCTCGTCCTCGGCGCTCGCCCGCGTCGCCGTCCCCCAGCGGGTGAACCGGAAGTACGCGGCCAGCGCGAGCGCGACAACGACCGCGAGCGCGAGGACGATCAGGTTCGCGACGGCGACTTGCGCGCCGAGCAGCTCCACCGTGCTGCTCGGAAGGATCGGTGCAGCGACGGCGCCGGTGATGTCGAAGCGCAGCGGCACCAGGCTCACCACCAGCAGCATCACGCCGACCGACGCGACGACCTGGGAGAGGACCGGCGCCGCCCGCAGCGGCCGCATGACCAGCAGGTGCGTGAGCAGGGCGACGATCGCCGAGCTCACGACACCTGCCGTCACCGCGAGCGGCACCGGTGCGGGCCCGTCGGTGAGGGAGACGGACCCGATGGGCAGCACCAGCGTGCCGGTGGTCCCGAGCTCCGCCGCGACCCAGACGCCCCACAGTGCGATCGATCCCTGCGCGAAGTTCAGCACTCCGGTCGCGGCGTGCACGGCGACGAGCGACGACGCGATCACCGCGTACACCGCACCGACGCCGAAGCCGAGCGTCACGAACAGGACGAGCTGGTCCACAGGGGTCTCCTCGCAGGACAGGACGGACGGGTCGCGGCGGTCACGGGATCAGGTCGCGCCGGGGATCTGCGACAGGATCTCCAGCGGCGGCTGGCGGAAGCCCTCGCCGACCGGCGCGATCGTGCCGTCCTTCTCGACGTCGAAGAGGAGCATCTCCGTCGTGCAGTTGGGCGACGTCGCGCTGCCGCAGGTGATGTTCGGGCCAAGGAAGCTCGGGAAGTCCTTCAGCCCCTTGAGCGTCGTCAGCACCGCCTCGCCGGTGATCTCGCCCTCGACGCCGTCGAGCGCCTTCGCGAACGTGACGAACTGCGCGAACTCGCCGTAGGCGTAGTAGCCGCCGCTGCCGTCCTCGACGCCGGTGATCGCGTTCTCCGCGGCCTCGAGGTCAGACTTCACGTCCTCGGGGGCGTGGTCGAGCGAGGCGGGCAGCCACGTCGAGGAGTAGAGCGCGCCACCGGCGGCCTCGGCTGGCGCTGCCTCGATGTAGTCGGTGCACGCGGCGGTGAAGATCGTGCCGTCGTACTGCTGCTGGCGCAGCGCCTGCACGAGCGCGGTGCACGCACCCTCGTTCGGCGAGGCGACGAGTCCGCCGACGGCGGGATCGTCCTTGGCGATCGTCGCGGCGAGCGCGGTGAAGTTGGGGTTGGTCGGGGAGAAGTACACGCCCTTGGCGTCCATCTGCAACGCCCCGGCCAGCGCCGGGAGGAGGGTGTCGATGGTCTGGTGCGACGAAGGCGTGTCCACCAGCGCGAGGGTCACGCTGTCCTTGCCCTGCTCCTTGAACGCCTGCATCGCGCCCACCAGGAACGACGCCTGCGGCGCCGCGAAGAACACGCGGTTCTCGGCCTTCGAGCCGGCCACCGAGTCGAACGGGATCATGCCCACCAGGGGGATCTTGGCGGCGGTCAGCGTCGGGAGCGTCGCGCTCGAGGAGAGGTTGAAGCCGTCCATCACGGCGACGACACCCTCCTCGACGAAGGTGTTGGCGCAGGACTGCGCCTTCTCGGGGGTGGTGTCGGTGTCGCAGGAGATCACCTCCAGCGGACCGCCGTTGATGCCGCCGAGCTCACCGTTGATGTAGTCGACGGCTGCCTCCGCGCCCGTGTCGGCGCCGGGCTGGGGGACTGGTCCGCCAGACGGGTTCAAGAAGCCGACCTTGATCGGCGTGCCGTCAAGGTCCGCCGCGGGGTCCGCGTCGGCTTCGGAGCCGCCGTCGGAGCCGCAGGCGCCGAGGGCGAGGACGGCCGCCGACAGCACGGCCGTGATTCTCAGGGATGCCGCGGTCTTCCGCATGGCGTCCTCCTTAAGGTGTGCGCAAGTGCGCGGTGACAGGGCGGGAAGGTGGAGCCCTCCCGATCGGGGCCCCACGGGTCGGTCGCACAGCAGCAGGGCAGGTCAGAGCCGAGCCGCCAATCGGGTGGCGTTCATGTGGGCGATGGCCTCGATCGAGATCATCGGGTTGACTCCCGACGCGGTGGGGAAGCAGGACGCGTCGGCCACGACGAGGTTGGGGATCTCCCAGCTCGCTCCGTCGGGGTCCAGTGGGCTGGTGTCGGCCGATCCGCCCATGCGGACCGAGCCCATGAGGTGCAGGGCGGCCATCGCGCAGCGGCCGGGGCCGTACCCCGCCGCGTCGCACCGGGCGACGAAGTCCTCGACCGACTCGGAGCCGCGCTGCCAGGTGAAGCCGGCCTGGTGACCGGAGAACATGGTGAGCGCTCCCGCGGACTCGACGATGCGCGCCGCACCGGCCACGCCCTCGCGCAGTCGCTGCTCGTCGCGCCCTGACAGGCGGTAGTGCACGACGGGTTCGCCGTCCTTGCCGACCTTGACCTCGCCGGAGTCCTGGTCGCGGGTGATGACGCCGACTCCGCTGAGGTGGGCGAGGTTCAGCATGCGCTCGCGGTGGGTGTCCGCACCGCGCCAGGACATGAAGGCGACCCCGAGGGCCGGGTTGGTGGCCGCGGTCTCGTAGATGACCCCGTAGCCGGAGCCGTCGAGGTCGGCGTGCTCGTTGGAGTAGCGGGTCTGGATGCCGCCCTCCCACGGACGGACCTCGTCCTCGAACGAGCCCCAGATCGCGGTCGCCGGGTGGAGCCGCAGGTGGCGCCCGATGTTGGGGTTGGTCAGGCCCGAACGGCGCAGCAGCGCCGGAGTCTGGAGGCTGCCGCCCGCGACGACCACGGCGCGGGCCCGGACGACGACCGGGTGGCCGTCGGCGGTGGCGCCCTCGACGCCCGTCGCGAGGTCGCCCGCGCGCGTCACCGTACGGACGTCGACACCGGTGAACAGCCGCGCTCCGGCCTGCTCGGCGTCGACGAGCCACGTCTTGGCCGTCGACTGCTTGGCGCCGAGCCGGCAGCCCATCCCGCAGCGGCCGCACTCGACCCCGTTGTCGCAGCCCTTGACGTTGCGTGGCATCTCGTCGACGTGCCAGCCCAGCCGGGTCAGTCCGCGCTCGAGGATGACGTCCCGCGAGGAGATGGCGTTGTGGTTCTGGTTGACGCCGAGACGGTCCCAGACCGCGTCGAGCGAGCGTGCGTACTCGTCGGTCGCGAACTGGGGCACGCCGAGGCCGGCCCACTCCTCGCGCACGTGGTCGGGCGTACGGAACGACGTCGTGTAGTTGACGACCGTGCCGCCACCGAGGCACTGCGCCGACAGGATGCTGAGCTGGCCCTCGGCGGTGCCGACCGGTCCGGGGGCGTAGAGCGTGGTGAGCCCGTTGAGCTCGCCGCCGTCGAAGTCGCCGTCGTCGTAGTAGGCGCCCTTCTCGATCACCACCACGTCGTGGCCGGCGGCTGCCAGGACCGCGGCCGCGACGCCGCCCCCCGCGCCGGACCCGACGACGACCACGTCGCACTCGAGCGTGACGGCGCGGTCAGGGGTGGTCGGCGAGAGCGGCGGAGGGGCGGCGTCGGTCCGGTGACCGAGAGGGCCGGGATAGCCCATCGCGTCCCACAACGGCGAGCGGCCGGTCGGTCCTGGAGCGAGGTAGTAGCCGAGTGTCGCGGCGCCCTTGAGCGCCTGGAACAGCGCGCGCTTCTGCGGCAGTCGCGAGTCGGACATCGCGATCAGCGCGCGCTCACGCTTGTCCTGGCTCGCTCGCGAGAAGCGTCGCGGGCCGATGCCGAGCGCGAGCCCGAACGCGGGGGAGTCCCACAGCCCGAGGAGGCGGGCGAGCTGCTCCGACTCCGCCTTGCGCGGGTTGTGCATCGCCATGCCCTCGACGATCGCGACGGCGCCGAGCGCACTCGCGGACGGGATCTCGCCTCCGTCACCGGGTGCGAAGGTGTCGCAGATCGCGGTCAGGGCTGCGCGCTGCTTGGCGGTGAGCTCCATCAGTCGACCTCGCTCCGCAGCGCGGTCTTGAGGACCTTGCCGCCGGCGTTGCGCGGCAGCTCGTCGACGAGGACGAGGCGCTTGGGGAGCTTGAAGCGGGCGAGGCGGTCCTCGAGGAACGCGCTCAGCGCGTCCAGCTCGAGGGCGGCACCCTCGCGCTGCACGACGACCGCGACCGGGATCTCGCCCCAGGTGTCGTCGGGACGACCGATCACAGCCGCCTCGACGACGTCGGGGTGCGAGTAGAGCGCGTTCTCGACCTCGGCGCAGTAGACGTTCTCGCCGCCGGTGATGATCATGTCCTTCTTGCGGTCCACCACCCAGACGAACCCCTCCTCGTCCTGGCGCACGAGGTCGCCGGAGTGGAACCAGCCGCCGTGGAAGGCCGCCTCGGTGGCCTCGGGCTTGTTCCAGTAGCCGCGGCTGACCGTGGGCCCGCGGTAGACGATCTCGCCGACGTCGCCGCGGGGGACGTCGTTCATCTCGTCGTCGACGACGCGGTACTGGATGGTCGGGATCGGCTTGCCGACCGACCCGAGCTTGCGGATCGAGTCGTCGCCGCTGAGGACGCACGTGATCGGTGAGGTCTCGGTCTGGCCGAACACGGCGACGTTGACCGCGTCGGGGAAGGTCTCCGCCATGGTCCGCAGGAGCGTCTCCGAGGCCGGGGCGGCCCCCCAGCTGATGATGCGCAGCGCGAGCTTGCGGTCCTTGATGTCCGGCAGCGCACAGATCGCCTGCCACTGCTGCGGGACGTTGAACACCAGCGTCGCGCCCTCGCGCTCCCACGCGTCGACGACCTCGGCGGGGTTGAACGCCCCGAGCGGGTGGATCACGGTCGGGATGCCGAGGAGCAGGTTCGCGACCATCGACCCCAGACCCGCGATGTGGAAGAACGGGGCGGTGAGGAACGCGACGTCGGACTCGTCACCCATCAGGTTCGCGCGGATGCAGGTGAGCGCCTGGAGCTGCATGTTGCGGTGCGACAGCATCGCGCCCTTGGGGTGCCCGGTGGTCCCCGACGTGTAGATGATGAGCGCCGTCGCATCCTCGGGAACGTCGCCGAGCTCGGCCGTATCGCCCTCGGCCACCAGGGACTCGTACGAGGTGAAGCCGTCGGCGTCACCGAAGCAGATCCGCGTCTGGAGCCGGTCGGTGAGCTGGGCGACCGCGCCGACGAGGGGTGCGAGGAGCTGGTCGACGAGGATCACGGTCGCTCCCGAGTCCTCGACGATGTAGCGCACCTCGTCGGGGGCGAGCCGGAAGTTCACCGGCACCGCGATCGCGCCGAGGCTGTTGATCGCGAGGACGGCCTCGACGAACTCGCTGTGGTTGAGGGTCAGCAGCAGCACGCGGTCGCCGGGCTCGACACCGCGGCGGGCCAGTGCGCCGGCCGTGGCCAGAGAACCCTCGTGGAGCTGGCGCCAGGTCGTGTCGACGCCGCGGTGCCGCAGAGCGGTCGCCTCGGGACGGGTCTCGGCGTGGCCGGCGACCTGCGCCATCCAGTGGTTGCGGAACGTCCACGCGGGGGCGGTGGTCGGCGGGTGGGTCATGGCGCTGGCCTTCCGTGCGGCGATGCTGCGGATGACCCGGAAGCATGCCCCAGATAGCAGGCGTTGGCAAGGCCTCTTGTTAACGGGGACTCACATTTTTGTTAGCGGCGACCCACCCGCCGCGGGACGTGGTTAACTTGCTGCCACCCGAGGGGCAGGAGGAGACGATGGCCGCACCGGTCGTGCCGCCGGCACGGCGTCCGCGCAACCGCAAGGCGCTCATCCTCGCCGCCGCCTCGCGCGAGTTCGCCGATCGCGGCTACCACGCCGTCGGCATGGAGGACATCGCGCTCGCCGTGGGCATCTCCGGCCCGGCGCTCTACCGCCACTTCCCCAGCAAGTACGCGCTGTTCGCCCAGTGCGCGAGCTCGCTCGCGGCCGAGCTCCTCGACGCCTGGGCCCCGGCTCCGGTCGGCGTCGACCTCGCTGACGCCGACGCCGCTCGCCGGCACCTGGACGACGTCCTCGCCACCCTCGTACGGACGACGTTGCGCAACCGGAGGACCGGGCGGATCTATCAGTGGGAGGGTCGCTACCTCGAGCCCGAGGACCGGGCCGAGGTCCGGGCGCTGTACGACGAGATGGTCGGCCGCGTCGCCGGGCTCGTGCGCGCGATGCGCCCCGAGGCGGGCGAGAGCGACATCGACCTCGCGGCCACCGGCGCGTTGGCCGTGGTCGCCAGCCTCACGGCCCACCACACGTCGGCGCCCGTACGCCGGACCACGGCAGTGATCTCGGATGCCGCCGTGCGGGTCGCTCTTCGGCCACCCCCGGGCGACACGCGAGCTGACGAGCCGGCAGCGCAGGGCGTGAGCGAGCCGATCGTGAGCCCGCCGCGAGAGCCCGAGACCCGGCGCGACCAGGTGCTCGACGCGGCGGTGCGGCTGTTCCACTCCGAAGGGTTCGCCGAGACGACCGTGGAGGCGATCGCGGTCGAGGCGGGGCTCACGCCGTCCGGCTTCTACCGGCACTTCACCAGCAAGGCCGACGTCCTGCTCGCCGCGTGCCTGCTCGCCTCGGACCACCTCGATGCGACCGTGGCCGCAGCGGGCGTACGGGGCTCGCCGCCCTCGCTCGCGCTCTGGCGCCTGACCCGCGCGTACGTCTCCCACTCGTTCGCGCACAAGGAGCAGATGTCGGTCTACTCCTCCGACGTCGCGAGCCTCCCTGCTGCGGGGCAGGCGCGACTCCGGGCGCTTCAGCGCGAGCACGTGGTGCTCTGGTCGGACCTCCTGGTCGCTGCCCGGCCGGGGGTCGAGGCCGTCGAGGCCCGGTTCCTGGTGCACGCCGCGATCGGGACCGTGACCGACCTCGGTCGACGGGTGCGCTGGAAGAACGACGACGCGACCCAGGAGCGGGTGCACGACCTCGTCCTCGGCGTCCTCGGTGTTGAAGGAGAGCCGCCTCGCCAAAATTGAATCTGTGTTAGATTCTTGCCCGTGACGGAGCAGACGGGCGCGCGGGGTCGGTCGGGTACGACCCGTCCTCTCCCGAAGTCCCATCGGACCAGGGAGCGGATCCTCGATGCCGCCGCGCGGGTGCTCAGCCGCAAAGGTTACGCCGGCACGCGACTGCAGGACGTCGCCGCCGAAGCAGGTCTCCAGGCGCCGGCGATCTACTACTACTTCGGCTCTCGCGACGCGTTGATCGCCGAGGTGATGTACGTGGGTGCCCACCGCGTCCGCGGGCACGTCTCCGACGTGCTGGCCGCGCTCCCCGAGGGCACCGGCGCGATGGACAAGATCCTCGCCGCGATCGAGGCGCATCTACGCTACGAGCTCTTGATCAGCGACTACACGACGGCCTCCGTCCGCAACGCTGGGCAGGTGCCGGTGGAGGTCCGAGAGCGCTCCGCCGCCGAGGAGGCCGCGTACAGCCACATGTGGCGCGACCTCTTCGAGGCCGCCATCGCCGCCGACGCTCTGCGTCCGGACCTCGATCCGAACCTCGCCCGCTTCCTCATCCTCGGTGCGATGAACTGGGCGGCAGAGTGGTGGGACCCCGGGCATCGCACGCTCGACGACCTCGTGAAGGCCACCCAGGAGCTCGTGCTCGGAGGGATCGGCCGGCACTGACCGCGTGCCGGCCGACCCCTCGCCGTGAGCCACGTCAGACCAGGACGGTGCCAGCCTCGGCCGCCGCGACCAGCGACGCCGGTGGCTCGAACCGCGGGCCGTACGCCGCGGCGAGCGCGCGCGCACGAGCGACGAACCCGGCAGTCCCTCCCTCGTACTGCGCGATGTAGTGGAGCACCCCGCCCGTCCACGGCGGGAACCCGATGCCGAGCAGCGAGCCCACGTCGGCGTCCTCGACCGAGGTGAGCACTCCGTCGCCGAGGCAGCGCACCGCGTCGATCGCCTCGGCGAACAGCATCCGCTCCTGCAGGTCGATGAGCGGCACCTCGACGGAGCCGGACGCGAACGCCTCGCGCAGCCCGGGCCAGATGCTGGTCCGGCGTCCGTCCTCGTCGTACGCGTAGAACCCGCCCCCGGTCGACCGGCCGCGCCGGTCGAGCTCGCCGATCATGCGATCGAGGACGGCGTCGGCACCGTGCGGCTGCCACGTGCCGCCCTCGGCCTCGACCGCGGCCCGCGTCTCCTGGCGGATCTTGTGGGTCAGCGTCAGCGTGAGCTCATCGAGGAGCTGGAGCGGCCCTGCCGGATAGCCCGCCTGCAGCGCAGCCTGCTCGATCGTCGACGGTTCGACGCCCTCTCCGACCGCGGCGACCGCCTCGTTGATGAAGGTGCCGATCACGCGCGAGGTGAAGAACCCTCGCTGGTCGTTGACGACGATCGGGGTCTTGCGGATCTGGCGGACGAAGTCGAACGTCCTGGCGAGCGTCGCGTCCGAGGTCTTGGCGCCGCGCACGATCTCGACCAGCGGCATCTTGTCCACCGGGGAGAAGAAGTGGATGCCGATGAAGTCCTCCGGCCTCGTGACGCCCTCGGCGAGCGTCGAGATCGGGAGCGTCGAGGTGTTGGAGCCGAGCACCGCGTCGGGAAGGACGACAGGCTCGACCCGGGAGAAGACCTCCTGCTTCACCGGGACCGACTCGAACACGGCCTCGACGACGAGATCGGCGCCGGCCAGGTCCGCGACGTCGCCGGTCGGCGTGATCCGCGCGAGCAAGGCGCCCGACTTCGCGATCTCGGTGCGCCCGCGTGCGAGCGCCTTCGCCTCCAGCTTCTCGGCGTACCCCTTGCCGCGGGTCGCCGCGTCGAGGCTGACGTCGGCGAGGACGACGTCGATGCCCGCCTTCGCGGCCACGTACGCGATCCCCGCGCCCATCATCCCGGCCCCGATCACGCCGAGCCGGCGGACCTCGGACGGGGGATGGCCCTCGGGCCGGCTGGCCCCGGCGTCGACGCGCTGCTTGGCGAAGAACGTGTGGATCATGTTCTTGCTGACCTGGCCGCTGGTGAGGCTGACGAGATAGCGCGTCTCGATCAACGTCGCGGTGTCCACGTCGACGTACGCGCCCTCGACCGCGGCGGCGAGCGCAGCACGCGGGGCGGGCATCGGGGCGCCCTTGAGCTGGCGGCGAAGCAGAGCAGCCATCGCGGGCAGCGTCGCGGCGATCGACGGACTCGTCGGACCGCCGCCGGGGATCGTGAAGCCCTTGCGGTCCCAGGGCTGCGTGGCGTCGGGGTTGGCCGCGATCCAGGCGCGAGCGCGGGGGAGGAGCTCCGACGGACTGCTCACGAGCTCGTCGACCAGTCCGAGCTCGTGCGCCTTGGCCGCGGAGAGCCGCGCACCGCTGAGGATGACCTCCGTCAGTGCCGTCTGCAGACCGAGCATGCGGACCGTGCGCGTGATGCCCCCGCCCGCGGGGATGAGCCCGAAGGTCACCTCGGGCGTGCCGAGGCGCAGGTCGGGGGCGTCGACGGCGATGCGGTGGTGCGTCGCGAGGGCGACCTCGAGCCCACCGCCGAGGGCGGTGCCGTTGATCGCGGCGACCACGGGACGACCGAGCGTCTCGAGACGGCGCATCAGCGCCTTGATGGCGTCGACGTGAGCGGTCCGTACGGGGGCGTCTTCGGGCGAGCCCTGCTGGAGCAGTCGCAGATCGCCTCCGGCGAAGAACGTGAGCTTGGCACTGGTCAGGACGACGCCCGTGATCGTGTCCCGCTCCTGCTCGAGGCGTTCGACCGCGCGGGCGTACGAGGAGACCCAGACGTCGTTCATCGTGTTCACGCGCTGCGTGGGGTCGTCCATCGTGAGGACGACGACGCCGTCGGCGCCCTTGTCCCAGCGGATGCCTTCGATGGTGGTCATGGTCAGAGCCTTTCGATGATGGTGGCGACGCCCATCCCGGCGCCGACGCACAAGGTGACGAGGCCGTACCGGGCGTCGCGCCGCTCGAGCTCGTCCAGGACGGTGCCGAGGATCATCGCGCCGGTCGCCCCGAGCGGGTGGCCCATCGCGATCGCGCCACCGTTGACGTTCACCTTCTCCGGGGGGAGCTGGAGGTCGTCGATCCACTTGAGGACGACCGAGGCGAACGCCTCGTTGAGCTCGAAGAGGTCGATGTCGTCGACGGTGAGCCCGGCGCGGTCGAGCACCTTGCGGGTCGCCGGGGTCGGGCCGGTGAGCATGATCGTCGGCTCGCTGCCGACGGCCGCCGACGCCACGACGCGACCGCGCGGCGTGAGCCCCATCGCCGCGCCCGCGGCCTGACTGCCGAGGAGGACGAGCGCCGCTCCGTCGACGATCCCGGAGGAGTTGCCGGCGGTGTGGACGTGCTCGATCCGCTCGACCGCGTGGTACTTCTGAAGCGCCACGGCGTCGAAGCCCGCCTGGGCCCCGAGGCCGGCGAACGCTGGCCGCAGCCGTGCCAGCGACTCCGCCGTCGCGTCGGGGCGCCGGTGCTCGTCCTGGTCGAGCACGAGGACACCGTTCATGTCGCGGACCGGGACGATCGACCGCTTGAAGTAGCCGTTGGTCCAAGCGTGCTCGGCACGCCGCTGCGACTCCAGCGCGAAGGCGTCGACGTCCTCGCGCGAGTAGCCGTGGATCGTCGCGATCAGGTCGGCGCCGATGCCCTGGGGGACGAAGTAGGCGTCGTAGGAGGTCGACGGGTCCTGGGCGTACGCGCCGCCGTCGCTGCCCATCGGGACGCGCGACATCGACTCGACGCCGCCGGCGATCACCATCGCGTCGCCGGAGGCGATCTTGGCCGCCGCGGTGTTCACGGCCTCGAGCCCGGAGGCGCAGAAGCGGTTGAGCTGGACGCCGGGCACGCTCTCGGGGAGACCGGAGACGAGCACGGCGGTGCGGGAGATCACGCCGCCCTGCTCGCCGACGGGCGAGACCACGCCGAGGACCACGTCGTCGATGCGCTCGAGGTCGAGGCCTGGGTTGCGCTCAGGCAGCTCGTCGAGCAGCCCGACGACGAGGTCGACGGGCTTGGTCGCGTGCAGGGCGCCGCCGCGGTTCTTGCCGCGCGGGGTACGGAGGGTGTCGTAGATGTAGGCGGTCTCGGTCATGGCGAGGTCCTTCGGCTGTGGGTCAGGTGGGTCTCGATGAGGAGGAGGTCACAGGCCCAGGCCGCGGCCGACGATCTCCTTCATGATCTCGGTCGTGCCGCCGTAGATCGTCGTGATCCGGGCGTCCTCGTAGTCGCGGGCGATCCGGTACTCGCGCATGTAGCCGTAGCCGCCGTGCAGCTGCAGGCAGCGGTTGACGATGCGGACGTGCTGCTCGGTGCACCACCACTTCGCGGCGGCGGCGTCCTCGGCCGTCAGGTCCCCGGTGACGTGACGGCGCACCATCTCGTCGAGGTATGCGCGGCTCACCTGGAGCTCGGTCGCGATCTCGGCGAGCACGAAGCGGGTGTTCTGGAAGCTGCCGATCGGCTTCCCGAACGCCTGGCGCTCCTTCACGTAGGCGAGGGTCCGTTCGAACGACCCCTCGGCAGCGGCGACCGAGCCAGCGGCGATCGAGATGCGCTCCTGCGGGAGGTTGCGGACCAGTCCGAGGAAGCCTGCACCCTCCGCCCCAAGCAAGTTGGCGGCCGGCACGCGGACGTCCTCGAACGACAGCTCGCTCGTGTCCTGCGCGTGCAGACCGATCTTCTCGAGGTTGCGACCGCGCGTGAAGCCGGGCGTGCCGTCCTCGATCACGAGCAGGCTCAGCCCGCCGTGCCGATCGTCGGAGGTGCGGACCGCCGTGGCGACGAGATCGGCGTTCTGGCCGTTCGAGATGAACGTCTTCGCCCCGTTGACGACGTACTCGTCGCCGTCGCGCACCGCGCGGGTACGGATGCCGGCGAGATCGCTGCCGGTGCCCGGCTCGGTCATCGCGATCGCCGTCACGAGCTCGCCGCGGGCGATGCCGGGCAGCCAGCGGGCCTTCTGCTCGTCGTTGGTCAGGTCGGTGAAGTAGGGGAAGACGATGTCGTTCTGGAGGGCGACGCACCCCATGCCGCTGCTCACCGGGTTGCGGGCGATCTCCTCGCCCATGATGGCGTTGAAGCGGAAGTCGTCGACTCCGCCTCCGCCGTACTCCTCAGGGATCGCGAACCCGAGGATGCCGTCGGCCGCGGCGGCGGTGAAGAGCTCGCGGTCGACCTTGCCCTCGGCCTCCCACCGCTCGGCGTGGGGGACGACGTGCTTCTCGATGAAGGCCGCAACGGTCTCCCGGAAGGCTTCGTGGTCCGCGTCGTACAGCGTGCGGCGGGTCATCGGCGCGCCTCTCTTTCCGTGATGGACACAGCCTCGTGGCCCGCCTCGGCGGACCTGTCACAAGGACGGTAGCGGCGGCGCAATGGTTTTTACAAGAGATTAGAAAAACCAGATTGAGATGAGGGCAGCACAAGGTTCCCGCCGTGACGGGGATCGGCCGTGATTCGTACGGAGGGAAGAAAACGCGGTCAGGCGTCCGAGGTGGGAGCGGCGGGCAGGCGGTCTCGGATCGAGACCCAGCCGTGCCGGATGTGCGCGCGCATCGCCGACTCCGCCCAGTCGGGGTCGCCGGCACGCAGGGCGGCGACGACCTCGCAGTGCTGGTCGAGGCTGCGCTGCAATGACTCCGCCGTGTAGTGCGCGAAGGTGTTGTGGACGAGGGGGACGTGGACGAGCGATGCGAGCAGCGGACCGAGGCGAGCCCGCCCCGCCGCGTCGACGATCGCCGCGTGGAAGCGGTTGTTGAGCGCGGTGACGGCGTCGAGGTCGTGCTCCTCGGCGGCACGCTGCATCGCTTCGGCGAGCGCGGACAGTTCGGCGATGTCGAGCGAGTCCGAGGTGGCCGCTCGCCGGGCGCCGTACGCCTCGAGCATGCCGCGGATCTCGAAGATCTCCTCGACGTCGTCGACGCTCCAGCTCTGCACCTGGACGCCGCGGTGACGCTCGTGTCGCACCAGCCCGTCGGCGGCGAGGCGTCGCAGGGCCTCGCGTACGGGGGTGCGGCTGACCCCCAGCTCCTTGGCGAGGTCTTCCTCGCGCAGCCACTCACCGCCCAGGCGGCGTCCGGACAGGATCTGCGTGCGGATGGCCTCGTACGTCCGGTCGGCGTTGGCACCGGAGTCTGTTCTCCTCGTCATGACTCGCGGAGCATAGCAGCGAGGTTTCGCAGATTGCATACAACTCTGTTGGCCTGACGAGATCCTTGACCGGAGTCGCGCTGCAACCCTAGTGTCGCTGGCATTCAGTGCCTCGCGCACTCGCTCGATTTTCTACGAGTTGTATACGAACCTTGGGAGGTTCTTCGCGTGACGGATCTTGCCGCGCCGCTGTCCGACGTCCGTGTGATCGAGATGGGTCAGCTCCTCGCAGGCCCCTTCTGCGGACAGCTCCTCGGAGACTTCGGTGCAGACGTCATCAAGGTCGAGGACCCCGGCAAGGGCGACCCGATGAGGCAGTGGGGTCGGGAGAAGCCGCACGGGCTCTCGCTGTGGTGGCCCGTCGTCGCGCGCAACAAGCGCTCCGTCACCGCCAACCTCCGTGACGCTCGCGGCCAGGAGATCGTCCGCGAGCTGGTCGCCCGGGCGGACGTCCTCGTCGAGAACTTCAGGCCGGGCACGCTCGAGCGCTGGGGGCTCTCTCCTGAGGCCCTGTGGGAGATCAACCCGAGGCTCGTCGTGACCCGGGTGACCGGCTTCGGTCAGACGGGCCCGTACGCCGAGCGTGCGGGGTACGGGTCGATCGGCGAGGCCATGGGCGGCATCCGCTACGTGACCGGCGATCCCGACAAGCCCCCAGCCCGTACCGGCGTCTCGCTCGGCGACTCCCTTGCCGCGACGTTCGCCTGCGTCGGCACGCTCGTCGCGCTGCACGCCCGCGAGCGGACGGGGCGTGGTCAGGTCGTGGACGCCGCGATCTACGAGTCGGTTCTCGCGCTGATGGAGTCGATGGTCCCCGAGTGGCAGATCGCCGGCTACCAGCGCGAGCGCACCGGCACCGTGCTCCCCAACGTCTCGCCCAGCAACGTCTATCCGACGCGCGACGGCGACGCCGTGCTCATCGCCGCCAACCAGGACACGGTCTTCCGTCGGCTCGCCACGGTGATGGAGCGCCCCGAGCTCGCCGACGACGCGCGCTACGCGACCCACGGCTCTCGTGGCGCGTCGATGGACGAGCTCGACGACATCATCGCGACGTGGACAGCCGGGATCGATGCCGACGACCTCCTCGAGCGCCTCAACCAGGGCGGCGTTCCTGCGGGCCGGATCTATCGGGCGCGCGACATGCTCGACGATCCCCACTTCGCCGCACGAGAGGCGATCGTGCGGCTCAAGCACGACACGCTCGGCGAGTTCGCCGTCCAGAACGTCGCGCCGAAGCTCTCGGGCACGCCAGGCTCCGTACGCCATCTCGGTCCAGAGCTCGGCGAGCACAACGACGACGTCTACCGAGGCCTGCTCGGCATGGACGAAGACCGGCTGACCACGCTGCGCGACGCCGGCGTGGTCTGACGACCGACTGATCCCAAGGAGGGCACATGACATACCGGCTCGGTGTGGACGTCGGGGGCACGTTCACCGACATCCTGCTCGTCGACGAACGCTCGGGGGAGACCTATCGCGCGAAGACACCGTCGACCCCGCACGACCAGTCCATCGGCGTCCTCAAGGGCATCGGCCAGGTCTGTGAGACCGCCGGCATCGGTCTCGACCAGGTCGGCGACGTCATGCACGGCACGACGGTGGCCACCAACGCGATCCTCGAGGGCAAGGGTGCGCGGGTCGGGCTCGTGACCACCCGCGGCTTCCGGCAGGTGCTCCAGATCGCGCGGTCGTTCGTCCCCGGGGGGCTGGCCGGCTGGATCATCTGGCCGAAGCCCGAGCCGCTCGCCGCGCTGGAGGACACCGTCGAGGTCGTGGGGAGGATCGCCAGCGACGGCTCCGTCGTCGAGGATCTCGACGAGGCCGACGTACGCCGAGCCCTGAAGTCGCTCGCGGCCCAGGGAGTCGAGGCGCTGAGCATCAGCCTCATCAACTCCTACGCCAACCCCGACCACGAGCGGCGCGTCGCGAAGATCGCCGCCGAGGTTCTCGGCGACCTCACCATCTCGGTGTCGTCGTCGGTCCTCCCCGAGCTGCGCGAGTACGAGCGCACGCTGACCACGGTCGCCAACGCCTACGTCCAGCCGAGCGTCGCCCGCTACACCGCCAACCTCGGCGACCAGCTGTCGGCCGCCGGGGTCGACGGCAACCTCTACATCCTGCGCAGCGACGGTGGTCTCACCTCGGCCGCAGCCGCCGCCGACAACCCCGTCTCGCTGCTCCTCTCGGGTCCGGCCGGCGGCGTCACCGGCGCAGCCTGGGTCGCCGAGCAGGCCGGGTTCACCGACTTCATGACCTTCGACATGGGCGGCACCTCGACCGATGTCGCGCTCGTCCAGGACCGCACGCCCCGGATCGGTCGCGAGACCAAGGTCGGTGACCTCACCGTCCGTGCCACGTCGGTCGACGTCCGTACGGTCGGTGCCGGCGGCGGCTCCATCGCCCACGTGCCCGCCCTCACCCAGGCGCTGCGGGTCGGGCCGCAGTCCGCGGGCGCCGTACCCGGCCCGGCCGCGTACGGACAGGGCGGCGCCGACCCGACCGTCACCGATGCCAACGTCGTCCTCGGCTATCTCCCGACGTCGCTCGCCGGCGGCGAGGTGACCCTCGACCGCGACGCCGCCACGACGGCCGTGCAGACGATCGTCGACGCGACCGACCTCGCCAGCGTCGAGGAGGCCGCCGAGGGGATCGTCGACATCGTCAACGAGAACATGCTCGGCGCCCTGCGGCTCGTGTCGGTCCAGCAAGGCTTCGACCCGCGCGACTTCGCGCTCGTCGCATTCGGCGGTGCCGGCCCGCTGCACGCCAACGCCCTCGGCCGCCTCACCGGAGCGTGGCCGGTCATCATCCCGCCGTCGCCGGGGGTTCTGTGCGCGTACGGGGACGCGACGACGAGCATGCGCGACGAGGCCGTCCGGACCCTCATGCGCCCGTTCTCGGCGCTCGACGACGACAGCCTGCGCGACGTGCTCTCTGAGCTCGCCGAGGACGCGCGCGCCTCCCTGCTGCGCGACGGTCTCGACGAGGACGCCCTCACGCTCACGTACGCGGCCGACCTCCGCTACCACGGGCAGGGCTTCGAGATCCCGGTCGAGATCGACCTGCACGCCTTCGACAGGAGCGGCGGCGGCCTCGACGCGCTGCGTGCCGCCTTCGATGCCGAGCACGAACGGCTGTTCTCGTTCCTGCTCGGCAACGAGCACGAGATCGTCACGGTCCGTGCGACCGCGACAGGCCCCCGGCCGGCGGTGAGCGCCCCCACGCTCACCGCCGGTGACGGCGACCCGTCGGCGGCACGCACGGCGACGCAACGCATCTGGGTGGACGGAGGCCCGGCCGACGCCGGCCTCTTCCAGCGCGACCTGCTCCGCGCAGGCGACGTCGTCGTAGGACCTGCGGTCGTCGTCGAGATGGACTCGACGACGCTCGTCCTCCCCGGCCACGCCGCGACGGTCCACCCCAGCGGCAGCCTCCTCATCCGACCCATCGACGACAGCGCCGGCGCCGGCGTGGAGGGCTGAGACATGGCACAGATCATCCAGACCGCGACCGAGCCGCTGCCTGCGGTGGACGTTGACGTCATCACGCTCGACCTCGTCGAGAACGCGCTGCGCAATGCGCGGTACGAGATGGACGAGGTGCTGTTCCGTACGGCGCTGTCTCCGGGCATCCGCGAGCAGCACGACGAGTTCCCGCTGATCGGTGACCCCGACGGCAAGATGGTCGTCGGCCAGTTCGGGCTGTCGATCCCCGACTTCCTCGAGAACTTCGACGGCACCATCGAGGAGGGCGACGTCCTCCTGACCTCCGACCCATACTCGTGCGGAGCCGCGATCAGCCACGCCAACGACTGGCTGATCGTGATGCCCATCTACTTCGAGGGACGCATCGTCGGGTGGTCGTCGATGTTCGGGCACATGTCCGACGTCGGGGGCAAGACTCCCGCGTCGATGCCGACCGATGCGCGCACGATCTATGAGGAGGGTGTGGTCATCCCGCCCTTCAAGCTCTACAAGAAGGGTGTGCTCGACGAAGACGCGCTGCGGATCATCCTCAACCAGGTCCGCAAGCCCGACTGGAACCGCGCGGACCTCAACGGGCTCGTCGCCGCATGCCGGACCGCCGGCCGTCGGGTCCAGGAGCTGTGCGCGCGCTTCGGCGCCGACACCTACACCTCCGCACTCGACGCGCTGCTCGACCGCAACTACCGCGCGATGAAGGCGCTGCTGCAGATGGTGTTCAAGGACGGCGAGACGCTGTCGTTCACCGACTACATCTGCGACGACGGCGTCGGCTACGGCCCGTACGAGCTCAAGCTCAGTCTCACCCGCAACGGCGACAAGGTTCTTCTCGACTTCACCGGGAGCAGTCCGCAGGCGCAGGGCCCGATCAACTACTTCATCAACGAGAACCTCGTCCGGATGTTCTTCGGGATCTACATGATCACGGTCGCGGACCCCCAGATCCTCTGGAACGACGGCTTCTATCCGCTGGTCGACGTCGAGATCCCCGAGGACTCGTTCTGGAAGCCGAAGTTCCCCGCGGCGCTCAACGCCCGCAACCACGGCATCGGGCGCGTCTTCGACCTGTTCGGCGGCCTGCTCGGCCAGACCAACCCCGACCTGCTCAATGCCGCAGGCTTCTCGTCGTCCCCGCACTTCATGTACTCGGGGAACTACAGCGAGGGCGAGCGCAAGGGCGAGTGGTTCCAGCTGTACTCGATCGGCTTCGGCGGCATCCCCGGCCGCCCGATCGGCGACGGTCCGGACGGACACTCGCTCTGGCCGTCGTTCGTCAACATCCCCTGCGAGTACCTCGAGTCGTACTACCCGCTGAGGGTCGAGGCGTGGGAGACCGTCGCCGACACCGGAGGTGCGGGCCTGCACCGTGGCGGCAACGGGGTCGACGTCGCGTACCGATTCCTCGAGCCCGGGACGATCGCGATTCACGACGACCGCTGGCTGACATACCCGTGGGGCGTCAACGGCGGTGCTCCCGGCGCGCGTGGCCGCAAGTGGCTCGAGCGCGCGGACGGCACCCGCGAGGTCCTGCCGAGCAAGGTCCACGACGTGCCGGTCGCGCGTGGCGACCTCTTGCACTTCGTCACATGGGGTGGCGGTGGGTGGGGCGACCCGCTCGCCCGTGATCCCGAGCTGGTCGGTCTCGAGGTGCGCCGCGGCCTCGTGAGCGCCGAGGGCGCCCGCCGCTTCGGGGTGGTGTGCGACGACTCGGGCGCTCTTGACGCCAACGCGACCGACGCGCTGCGCGCGGAGCTGATCGCGGATCGTCCGGACGTGCTCCCGACCTTCGACGCCGGTCCACCGCTGGAGGAGATTCTCGCCCGCTGCGAGGAGGAGACCGGCCTCCCCGCCCCCAAGCCGCCGGTGGCCCTGTGAGTCCGCTCCCCGCGGACGCGTTCCCGCCGGCGCTGGGCGTCGACCTTCCCCCGGGTCGACGCCCGGCGCTGGTGATGGTCGACCTCGTACGGGCGTACTTCGACCCGGACTCGGCGCTGTGCCTGCCCTCCGACACCGTGCTCGGACCGGCGAGCCGCGTGCTGGGCGCAGCGCGTGCGGCCCGCGTCCCGGTGCTGCACACCCGCGTCGCGTACGACACGAGCGGTGCCGACGGGGGCGTCTTCGTCCGCAAGCTGCCCGTGCTGCAAGGCTTCGCCGGTGGCGGGCCGGGTGCCGAGATCGTCGATGCCGTCGCCCCGGCGCCCGGCGAGCCGGTGATCGTCAAGCAGTACGCGAGCGCGTTCTTCGGGACGTCGCTGTCGTCCACGCTCGCCTCGCTCGGCGTCGACACGCTGCTTGTCGCGGGTGTCTCGACGAGCGGATGCGTCCGTGCGACGGCCGTCGACGCGCTGCAGCACGGTCTGATCCCGATAGTGGTCCGCGACGCGGTCGCCGATCGTGCCAGCGGCCCGCACGAGGCCAACCTGTACGACCTGCAGGCGAAGTATGCCCAGGTGGTCTCGGTGGACCGGGCCATCGCCTATCTGGAGGACCTGTGACGAGCGTCGAGATCTGCGAGGTCTCTCCGCGGGACGGGCTGCAGAACGAGTCGGTCGTGCTCGCAACCGACGTCAAGGTTGCGCTGATCGAGCGGGCGATCGCGGCCGGAGCACGGCGCATCGAGGCGGTGAGCTTCGTCCACCCCGGGCGCGTGCCGCAGATGGCCGACGCGGAGGCGGTGATGGCCTCCGTCCCTCGTACGGACGATGTCGCGTACCTCGGGCTGGTGATGAACCGGCGCGGGCTGGAGCGCGCGCTCGCCGCTGCAGTCGACGAGGTCAATGTCGTCGTGGTCGCCTCGGACACGTTCTGCCAGCGCAACCAGGGCACGACCACGGCCCAGGCGTGCGAGGCCGCGGCCGAGATCGTGGCCGACGCGCGCGCCGCCGGGCTCGCGACCAGCATCACGATCGGCGCGTCCTTCGGATGCCCGTTCGAGGGCGAGGTCCCCGCTGAGCGCCTCGACGACGTGATCGCCCGTGTCGTCGACGCCGGACCCGACGAGATCGCGCTCGCCGACACGATCGGAGTCGCCGTCCCCGCGGCGGTGTCCGATCGCCTCGCGCTCCTCGGACGCCGGGCACCGGCGAGCACGAGGCGTCGGCTCCACCTTCACGACACCCGCAACACCGGCGTCGCCAACGCGGTCGCGGGCGTCGCTGCGGGAGTCCACGTGCTCGACGCCAGCATCGGCGGCGTCGGAGGCTGCCCGTTCGCGCCGAACGCGACCGGCAACGTCGCGACCGAGGACCTCGTCTACACGTTCGCACGCTCGGGCGTCTCGACCGGCCTCAACCTCGAGACGCTCATCGACGCGGCCGGCTGGCTGCAGGACGAGATCGGACGGCGCCTGCCGAGTGCGCTCCTGCACGCGGGGCCTTTCCCCGCGTAGCCGCGCGCGCCGTCGAAGACAGGGGCTCGTCCGAAAGTGGCGTACGCCGTACTAGTACGGCGTACGCCAC
>NZ_JBHUFT010000002.1:0-551557 GCF_042681565.1 Mumia zhuanghuii | reverse complement strand
GCTCAACCAACGGGCGGCGCGGTTTCGACAAGCTCAACCAACGGGCGGCACGCGGTTTCGACAAGCTCAACCGGCGGGCGGCGGCGCGGTTTCGACAAGCTCAACCGGCGGGCGGCGGCGCGGTTTCGACAAGCTCAACCAACGGGCGGCACGCGGTTTCGACAAGCTCAACCAACGGGCGGCGCGGTTTCGACAAGCTCAACCAACGGGCGGCACGCGGTTTCGACAGGCTCAACCAACGGGCGGCGGCGCGGTTTCGACAGGCTCAACCGGCGGGCGACGGCACGCGGTTTCGACAGGCTCAACCGGCGGGCGCGGGGTCAGCTGATGCCGACGATGGGCAGGCGCAGCGCGGCGGGCGCGTCGTCAGGCACGACTGGGTTCTTCGGCGCCACGGCGTCCATCCGCGCATATCCGGCACCGACCGCGGGCCTGGTGTCGGTCTCGCCGCGGTTCGGCCACAACGCCATGGCCCGCTCCGCCTGGGCGGTGATCGTCAGCGAAGGGTTGACCCCGAGGTTCGCCGAGATCGCGGCGCCGTCGACGACGTGCAGGCCGTCGTACCCGTAGAGACGGTGGTACGGGTCGATGACGCCGGTCTCGGCGGAGTCGCCGATCGCGCAGCCGCCGATGAAGTGCGCGGTCAGCGGGATGTTGAACGGCTCGCCGAGCGTGCCGCCGGCCGTCCCGTCGATCTTCTCGGCGGTGCGGCGCACGGCCTCGTTGGCCTTGGGGATCCACGACGGGTTCGGCTCGCCCTGCCCCTGCTTGGAGGTGAGTCGAAGCCGCCCGGTGAACGGGTTCTTCTTCGTGTACGTGGTGATCGAGTTGTCCACCGACTGCATGACCAGCATGATGATCACCCGCTCCGACCAGTGCTTGAAGTCGTACAGCCCGCGCACGTTGCGCTTCTGCACCCACAGCTCCTTGAGCCACGTCTGCCACCGCGGGCGCGGACCGTCGCCGTCGGTGAGCACGGTCTGGAGCATCGCCATCGCGTTGGAGCCCTTGCCGTAGCGGACCGGCTCGATGTGCGTGACCTCGTCGGGATGGAACGACGAGGTGATCGCGACGCCCTCGGAGAAGTCGACGTCGCGGTTGCCGGCGATCGCGCCGAGGAGCGACTCGGAGTTGGTGCGGGTGAGCACGCCGAGGCGGTCAGAGATCCGTGGGAGCACGCCCTCGGAGCGCATCCGGTGCAAGAGCTTCTGGGTGCCGAGCGAACCTGCGGCAAAGACGACCTGGTCGGCCGTGAAGCGCCGCGCGACCTTGCGTCGACGGTCCGTACGACGCGTGTCGACGGCGTATCCTCCACCACCGCGCGGCGTTACCTGCGTCACCGTCGTGAGCGCGTGGATGCGCGCCCCAGCCTGCTCAGCGAGGTAGAGGTAGTTCTTGACGAGCGTGTTCTTGGCGTTGTGACGGCACCCCGTCATGCACTCGCCGCAGTGCGTGCAGCCTGTACGTGAGGGACCCACGCCACCGAAGTACGGGTCGTCCGCCGTCTCCCCAGGACCGCCAAAAAACACGCCGACCGGCGTCGCGTGGAACGTGTCTCCGACACCCATGTCCTCTGCGACCTCGCGCATCACCTCGTCCGCCGGCGTCATCCCCGGGTACGTGGTGACGCCCAGCATCCGCTTGGCCTGGTCGTAGTACGGAGCGAGCTCGGCCTTCCAGTCGGTGATGTGGCCCCACGCGTTGTCGCGGTAGAACGGGTCGAACGGCTCGTACAGCGTGTTGGCGTACACGAGGGAGCCACCGCCGACACCCGCCCCGGACATGATCATCACGTCCTTGAGGAGGTTGATCCGCTGGATCCCGTAGCACCCGACCTCGGGCGCGAACAGATAGCGCTTGAGGTCCCACGAGCTCGCCGCGAAGTCCTCGTCGCGGAACCGCGCCCCTGCCTCGAGGACCCCGACGCGGTAGCCCTTCTCGGTGAGTCGCAGGGCCGTGACACTCCCGCCGAAGCCGGATCCGATCACGAGGACGTCGTAGTGCTGGGGGGCCGCATCGTGGTTCACAGCGTCAGCGTATGACTCCGGTCACGCTCTCGCTACCCCTGGGTAACAAATACTTCATCAGTGATGTCATATCTTCTGACCCCGTCGGCAGAGCGACTCAGAGACGCTCGATCTCGACCAGCGTCGCGCAGTCGTCGGCGAGCTCGGCCAGGTCGTCGCCGTGCTCGAGCAGCACCCACCCGACGACGTGCCGGACGATCGCGGGCCGCCCCTCGTCGTGGACAGCCGGTGTCGGGACGATGAGGTGGCTCACCCGCTCCGCCAGGGAAGCACTGCCCGCGAGGCCATGACCCCCGAGCTCGAGCATGCGCGTCCGTACAGCCGGTCCGGCGGGCAGCTCGACGACCTCGACGGACGGCTGGTCCTCACCGACGGCCATCGCCGCCGCCCGCGCACGCTCGGCCTCGAGGACAGCCTCGATCGTCGCCGCCGCAGGCTCGGCCACGAGCACGTCGGCCCACAGCGTCGCGAGCACCCCGTCGTCGACCTGGGGGATCCAGAGGGCACCCGTCTCGGCCTCGAGCTCACGGTACGACTGACCGTAGCTGCGCAGCTGGGATCCGAGCGCGACCGCCGTCCCTTCCTTCGCACGGAGGTCGCGGACGACGTCGTCGGCCCAGGCGGCGATCGTCTCGTCAGGCTCGGGCGGTGTCACCCAGCCGTCGTCGGGAAAGTCCACGTAGTAGATGAAGTCGCGTGATCCCACGGCGCTCACCATACCCAGGTGAAAGAACGGGCCACGGCGTCGAACAGCGCCGACATGGGCTCGGCGAGCGGAAGCAGGGGCGTGGAGAAGTCCAGCAGCACGAACTCGGTCGTGCCCGGGATGACGAACGCGTGCTGGACGACGAGCGTGTCGAAGCGCGTCCCCTCGACAGTCGCCGGGACCTGCCGCGCGACGCGTGCGCAGGGGTGCCCCAGGTGCGAGCCGGCAGAGCGCTGGGCGTCAGGACCGCCCAGCATCAGGAACCCGCCGAGCACGTCCTCGGCGCTGACACCCGGCGGGGCCTCCGGACTCAGCGTCACCGTCATCGAGCAGGCGATCGGATAGCCCTGCGGCGCCGTCAGCGACAGATAGATCTCGACGGCCCCGGCGTCGAGACGCTCGGTCACGTCCTCGAGCTGGCGCCGGATCTGCGGCGCCAGCGAGTCACGGTCCGACCGCTGCGCGGTGACCAGCTCGACGACACGGTCGATGTCGGCCTTACGGTCGCGCTCGGCGATCCGGATCCGAGCCCAGTCGTCGGGCAGGACGAAGGTGAAGTCGCGCGGCACCTTCGGCTGGTCGTCAGTCATGTCGTGCTCCTCGTTCGTCCGACCTGGGCCCACCACAGCCCGAGAAGCGCTGCGCCTGCGGCCGCAGCGCCGAAAAGTAGTCCTGCGTACAGCCCTGGAGTGAGCACGGCCAGGCCCACCCCGAGCACCGCTGCCATCCCCGCCTCGTACGGGCGCGGGGGACGCGACGGCCCGACTTCGTGCGGCGGCCCACGCAGGACGGTCACCGGCTTGCCGTCCTCGACGGCCAGTGATGCCGACAAACGCTCACGCAGCTCCGCGACCCCCTCGGCGCTCCACTGCGCGGTCGGCACATCGAGCAGCACCTGGCCCTGCCTCACGACCTGGAGACCCCCACGGTGCACGACGACGCGGGCGCGTCGATCGAGCCTGAGGTGGCCGGCGAGACCGGCGACCGGGTCCCAGACATACAACCGGTCCCCGCCGTCGACCCCGCTCACCTGCGGCGTCAACAGGCCACCGACCACCCACTCACGCCGACTCCGCGGTGGCCGCCGCCGACGCGGACGGTAGGCGAGCGCGAGCAGGAGGAGGTACGCGAGCGCACCGACGACAGCCACGCCTCCGGCGCCGTGCACGACGGCCATGACGACGGACACGGCCGCCACCACCGCCAGCGTGAGCTGTACGGCGAGGGCAGTACGGGCGCCTCGGCGATCGGCCCGATCGAGGACAGCACCGATGTCTCCTCGCCATCCCTTCGTCGAGACACGGATGCCCAGTGCCTCAGCCAAACCCGTCCGCACCTGCGCGAGCCGCTTCGTCAGCGCCGCCGCGTCCGTGGGGAGCACCTCCCAGTCACGGTGGTCGAGTGCAGCCCGGACCTCACCGTCGGACGCGACCAGAACCGTCAGCGTCCCGCGACCCCCTCGCGGACCCCCGGGAACCGCGCGCAGTGTGCACCCCGACACGTCGAGCACCTGGCGCCGACGCCCGCGGCGTACGATCAGCCGACCCGGCGCTGCCTCCAGCCACGTGGACGCGGCCCAAGGCGCGCAGTCGAGCGTGAGGAGGGCAGGACGGTGCCGCTCGTTCGGTTCAATCCCCACGTCAGCGTTCGACCGGGCTGGGCTGGCCGCCGAACGATTCGTTGATCTGCTTGAGGTCGGCCATACTGCCGATCGCACCCACGCCATACGCACCGGCGGCGACGTATCGCGACTGGCGCAGCGCGCTCGAGACCAGCGGAAGCGCGGCGATGTCCCGGGGAAGGCCGTAGTTGGCGAACTTCAGGTTCGCGACATCCTTGAACGGGTTGGAGAAGACCTGCTTCCAGTCGGACGCTCTCGGCTTCCAGCTGAGCTGGCCGTTCTCGAACTGACGGCCCAGCACCTTCGCCTCGCGTCCGCCCTGCGTGACGCGCAGGCGGCTCGCCTGGCGGTTCGCGCTGCGTGCCGAGACACCTGCCGTCCGCAGCGACTTGATGTAGGCCGGCTTCGCGAGCCCCCGCGCCGCCGCCACGAGCGAGCGGCTCGCGGAGGTGAACGCACGGCCGGCGCCGAAGCTGAGCACACCGACGGCGTCCCAGATGACGTTCTCCCAGGACCCCTTGCCGCCAGCGAGGAGGGCGACGTTCGCCAACAACGACACGAGGCCCGTGAGGAGGGCGAGGGCGCCGAACAGCGCAGCGAACGGTTGGAGGAACGGGATCACCGCACAGATCGCCGCCAGCACGCCCAAGATCGCGGAGAGCGTGCCCATGATGTCGGCCAGGCCCTTGAGGAAGCCGGCGACGTTGTCCCAGGTCGAGTCCTTGAGACCGTCGGAGCCGAGGACCTCGTCGATCGAGTTCTTGGCGGTGTTGCCGGCCCGGTCCCAGTCGCCGTGGATCTCCTCGAGCTGGGTGCGCAGCGGTCCAAGCTTGTCCTCGGCGGCCTGCAGGTCTTTGTCGGCCGTGCTCTGCTCGTCCTCCCCTGCCGTGTCCACACGACGCTCGGCGTCGTCGATCTCGGCCTGGACGGTGATCGCCCGCGTCATGACGGCGTCGGCCTCGTCCTGCAAGGTGTCGAGCGTCGTCGCATACGTCGAGAGCGCACTCGACACCTTGTCGTAGCGCTCGTAGGCCTTCTTGATCGTGTCCGAGGTCTCGCGCGTCTTCTCCTTGAACTCGCGGCCGGAGTCACTCTCCCAGGCGGTCGCCGAGTCGTGGATCTTGTCGAGCGCCTTCACCGCCGCGTCGATCGCGTCGGCGGTGCCGCGCAGGTCGGCGGCAAGCTTGCGGACGTCGTACGGGTCACCGGGCGTCGGATCGCTGTCCCTCAGCGGCGACCAGTCTTTGCGGCGTCCCATCACTTGCCTTCCAGAGCCTTGACGAACTCGTCCTCGAGGTTCTCGAAGGCCTCGGCAGCAGCCTCCGCCGCCTCACCGAGCCCCTTGATGGCCTCCATCATGTCTTCGCGTTTGTCGTCCCAGTTGTCGGCGAACTCCTCGAGCCTGTCGCGAAGCGAGTTGTGCGCGATGGTCTCGCGGTCAGGCCGCGACCACGCGTTGGTCTGCTCGAAGCCTTCGTACGTCCTACGCAGGCCGCGGCCCGCCTCGTTCAGGACATCGGTGTCGACGGCGATGCGGTCGGCCATGACTCACTTTCGGGGGAGGGACGTACTCGCAGGAGCGTAGTCGGTGCGAGGTCCACCCCGGTGGGCTCAAGCCCGGCCGGTCTTCTTCAGCAGCCGCAGCGCTGCCGTCACCGCCTTCTGGTAGGTCGCGTCGCTGACGAAGCGCGGGACCGTGAGCGGGAGGAGCCGCTGGTTGGCAACCGACTGCGTCTCGGTGTAGCGGAGGATGCCCTCGGCACCGTGACGCCGTCCGATGCCCGACTCGCGCATGCCGCCCATCGGCGCGTCGATCGTGCCGAACGTCGCCGCGAAGCCCTCGTTGATGTTGACGGTGCCGGCCTTGATCTGGCGGGCCAGCTCACGCGCGCGGGCGACGTCACGGGTGAAGATCGAGGCGTTGAGACCGTACGACCCGGCGTTGGCGCGCTCGACCGCCTCGCTCTCGCTGCCGAAGCGGTAGACCGACACGACCGGGCCGAAGGTCTCCTCGGCGAAGCACTCCATCGACGGGTTGACGCCCTCGAGGAGCGTCGGCTCGAAGAAGTATGGGCCGACCTCGGGCCGTGGCCGCCCACCGGCGAGGACGTGGGCGCCCTTGCTCACCGCGTCGGCGACGTGCGCCGTCACGGTGTCGAGCTGGCGCTGCGAGACCAGCGACCCCATGTCTCCGTCGTAGCCGATGGCCGCCGACAGCTTCATCCGCTCGATCCGCTTGACCAGCTTGGCGATGAACCTGTCGTAGATCGCGTCGGCGACGAACAGCCGCTCGATCGACACGCACAGCTGCCCGGCCGACGAGTAGGCCCCACGGACGGCGCCCTCGACAGCACGGTCGATCTGGGCGTCGGCGAGCACGAGCATCGCGTTCTTGCCGCCGAGCTCGAGCGAGCACGAGACGAGACGCTCCGCGGCTTGGGCGGCAACCTTCTTGCCGGTGGCGGTCGAGCCGGTGAAGCACACGTAGTCGGCGTGGTCGATGATCGCGCCCCCAATCTGGGGCCCCGGGCCGTACAGCACCTGCCAGAGGCTCGCCGGGAACCCGACCTCACGCAGCAGGTCGATCACCGCGAGCGCGGACAGCGGCGTTTGGCTGTCGGGCTTGTGGACGACGGCGTTGCCGGCGCCGATCGCGGGGAGGCCGTCCGAGATCGCCAGCGTCAGCGGATAGTTCCACGGGGAGATGATGCCGACGACGCCCTTGGGGACGTGGTTGATCCGCGCCTGGGTGAGCAGCGGGTAGACGCCGGGCACACGTCGCGTCCGCAGGTGGCGATCGAGCGTCCGTGCGTAGTAGCGCGCGGTCAGGGCGACGTGGAGCACCTCGTCGTGCGCGTGCCTGCGGGCCTTGCCTGACTCCCACTGGACGAGGTCCATGAGGCTGTCGGCGTTGTCGAGCACCGCGTCGTGCAGATCGAGGAGCAGCGCCGAGCGGTGCGCGAGCTCGGTGCGCGACCACATCTTCTGGGCGGCCCGGGCCGCGGCGAACGCATCCGCCACATCGCCCTCGTCTGACAGGGGCAGCGTCGCGATCGGCTGGCCGGTGAACGGCGCGTACGTGGTCTCCGAGCTGCCCGAGGTCGCCCGCAGCTGGGCGGTCAGCCTGCGCACCTGTGCAGGGTCGAGCGCGAACGCGGCTCTGGGGTCGTGCTCGGGGTCGGCAGGGAGCGCACCGGGCGACGAGGCGCGGGGATCGCGGCGTGACATGCGGCCACTGTAGAGCGGGTGACACGCGATGGCTACCCCCCGGTAACCGGTGCGTCACCGGGGGTGTCGCATCGCTGGACGCGGCCGCCGCGCAATGGGTCAGCGCCTGCCGAAGATACGTTTCGCGACTTCCCTCGCGAACGTGCGGCTCGCCTCCCCGACGGCGCGGTCCAGCGGCGACATCCGAGTCGTCCGTGAGGTGCTGCGCGACTTGCGACGCTTCGGCTTCTCGTCCCAGCCGTCCGGGTAGACCTCCCCCGGCTCCCCCGTCCGAGCCTCCTCGGCCGACATCTCCGGCGGCTTCTCGGGCGTCTTCTCCGGCGCCGGCACCTCCGTCCCGTAGCGCGCCTGCAGCGGCGAGGCCGCGACCGCCGCTGCCATCGCCTCGGCGGGCATCGGCTCCATCGACCCCTGAGGCGCCCGGACCCGTGTCCAGGCCACCGGCGACGGCGCACCCTTCTCGTTCATGACCGTCACGACCGCCTCGCCTGTCGCGAGCTGCGTGAGGACCTCCGCGAGGTCGTACGAGGAGGTCGGATAGGTCGTGACCGTCGCCTTGAGCGCCTTGGCGTCGGCCGGCGTGTGGGCACGCAGCTGGTGCTGGACGCGGGAGCCGAGCTGGGCGAGGACGTCACCGGGGACGTCCTTCGGGGTCTGCGTCACGAAGAAGACACCCACACCGCGCGAACGGATGAGCCGTACGGTTTGGACGACAGTGTCCAGGAAGTCGTCAGAGGCGTCCTTGAACAGCAGGTGCGCCTCGTCGAAGAAGAACACCAGCTTGGGCTTGTCGGTGTCGCCGACCTCGGGCAGCTCGGAGAACAGCCGCGTGAGCAGGTACATCAGGAACGTCGAGAACAGCTCCGGCTTGTCTGCGACCCCCGGCACCTCCAGCAGCGACACGATCCCGGTGCCGTCGTCGGCCGGACGGAGGAAGTCCGACACCGCGATCGACGGCTGCCCGAAGAAGCCGTCCGCACCGGCGTCGGCGAAGGCGACCAGCTCGCGCAGGATCACCCCGGCGGTGGCCTTCGACAGCCCGCCGAGCTCGGCGAGGTCGGCCTTGCCCTCCGCGCTGGTGAGGTGCTGGACGACGGCGCGCAGATCCTCCAGGCGGACGAGGGGGCGCCCGTGCTTGTGGGCGTAGTGGAAGACCAGGCCGAGCGAGGACTCCTGCGTCGCGTTGAGCTCGAGGACCTTCGCGAGCAGGGTCGGCCCGAACTCCTCGACGGTCGCGCGGATCGGGACTCCGGTCCCGGCCCCGCCGAGGCTGAAGAACTCCGTACGGGTCGCGGCCGGCTCCCAGTCCTGCCCGATGCTCTCCGTACGAGCCGACAGCGCCTCGCTCGGCGTCCCGGCGACGGCGATGCCGGAGAGGTCGCCCTTGATGTCGGCGGCGAACACCGGGACGCCGTGGGCCGCGATCTGCTCGGCGAGCACCTGCAGCGTCTTCGTCTTGCCCGTACCGGTGGCGCCCGCGACGAGGCCGTGGCGGTTGAGCATCGCGACAGGGATCCGCACCTGCGCCTGCGGCCGCGCCTCGCCATCCTCGACGAGGGCGCCGAGGATCACCGCCGGCTGCGCGAACGTGTACGCCGCGGCCTCCTCGGCCGCCCTGCGTGCCTCGTCCGCGTCGTCGCTCATGACTCACATCCAAGCGCCGACCCGGCGGGGTGTCACGCCGAGCCGCCGTGCCGCCGAGCAGGCGCTACTGGACGACGACCTCGACGCGCTGGAACTCCTTGAGCTCCGTGTAGCCGGTCGTCGCCATCGCCCGGCGCAGCGCGCCGATGAGGTTCATCGTGCCGTCAGGCGCCGTCGACGGGCCGAACAGGACCGACTCGAACGACCCGACCGTCCCGAGATCGATGCGCTGCCCGCGCGGAAGGTCGGAGTGCCACGCCTCGGCACCCCAGTGGAACCCTCGCCCGGGAGCCTCAGCGGCCCGTGCGAACGGCGAGCCGACCATCACCGCGTCCGCGCCGCAGGCGATCGCCTTGGCGAGGTCGCCGCTGTGTCCGACCGAGCCGTCGGCGATGACGTGCACATAGCGGCCGCCGGACTCGTCGAGGTAGTCACGACGCGCCGCGGCGACGTCGGCCACCGCGCTCGCCATCGGGACCGCGACGCCGAGCACCTGACGGGTCGTGTGTGCCGCTCCCCCGCCGAAGCCGACGAGCACGCCCGCAGCACCCGTCCGCATGAGGTGCAGGGCCGCCTGGTGCGTGGCGCAGCCGCCGACGATCACGGGGATGTCGAGCTCGTAGATGAACTCCTTGAGGTTCAGCGGCTCGGTCTGGCCGGAGACGTGCTCGGCCGACACGGTCGTGCCGCGGATGACGAACAGGTCGACTCCCGAGTCGACGACCGTCTGCGCGAACTGCTTCGTCCGCTGCGGCGAGAGCGCGCCGGCGACGGTCACGCCCGCGTCGCGGATCTGCTTGAGCCGCTCGTGGATCAGCTCGGCCTTGATCGGCTCCTCGTAGATGCGCTGGAGCCGCACCGTCGCCTCGCGCGGCTCGAGGGTCGCCACCTCCTCGAGGAGCGGGACCGGGTCGTCGTAGCGCGTCCACAGGCCCTCGAGGTCGATGACGCCGAGGCCACCGAGCTTGCCGAGCATGATCGCGGTCTCCGGCGACATGACCGAGTCCATCGGCGCCGCGACGACCGGGATCTCGAACCGGTACGCGTCGATCTGCCACGCCGTCGAGACCTCTTCGGGGTCACGGGTACGGCGGCTCGGCACAATCGCGATGTCGTCGAACGCGTACGCCCTGCGGCCGCGCTTGGCGGCGCCGATCTCGATGTCCATGACCGCAGTCTAGTGAGGCCACCCGCGGCCGTCCGACCCCGTACGGGCGGTCAGAAGCGTGCGTAGTTGGGCGCCTCGACCGTCATCTGGATGTCGTGCGGGTGGCTCTCCTTGAGACCGGCCGCCGTGATCCGGACGAACTGGCCGCGCTCCTGGAGCTCGGGGATGGTCCGCGAACCCACGTAGAACATCGACTGGTGGAGACCGCCGACGAGCTGGCGGACGACGGCACCGAGCATGCCGCGGTAGGCGACCTGCCCCTCGATGCCCTCGGGAACGAGCTGGTCGTCGCTGGTGACGTCGGCCTGGAAGTAGCGGTCCCGGGAGTAGGACTTCTTGCCGCGCGAGGACATCGCGCCGAGCGAGCCCATGCCGCGGTAGGACTTGTACTGCTTGCCGTTGACGAAGATCAGCTCACCGGGGCTCTCCTCGGTGCCGGCGAGCAACGAGCCGACCATCACCGTGTCGGCACCGGCGACGAGCGCCTTGGCGATGTCGCCGGAGTATTGAAGGCCGCCGTCGCCGATGAGCGGCACGCCCGCCGGCTTGGTCGCACGCGAGGCCTCGTAGATCGCGGTCACCTGCGGCACACCGACGCCCGCCACGACCCGCGTCGTGCAGATCGAGCCCGGGCCGACGCCGACCTTGACCGCGTCGACGCCCGCGTCGACCAGTGCCTTGGCGCCGGCGTACGTGGCGACGTTGCCGCCGATGATCTGGACGTGGGAGGTGGCCGGGTCCGCCTTGAGCCGCTGGATCATCTCGAGCAGTGCCCTGGCGTGCCCGTGGGCCGTGTCGACGACGAGCACGTCGACGCCCGCCTCGACGAGTGCGGTCGCGCGGTCCCAGGAGTCACCGAAGAAGCCGACGGCCGCACCGACGAGCAGACGCCCCTGGGCGTCCTTGCTCGCATGAGGGAACTGCTCGGACTTCACGAAGTCCTTGACCGTGATGAGGCCGCGCAGGTGGCCGGTCTCGTCGACGAGCGGGAGGCGCTCCTTCTTGTGGGCGCGCAGCAGCTCGGCGGCGTCCTCACGGTCGATGTCGACCGGGCCGGTGATCAGCGGCATCGTCGTCATGACCTCGCCGACGGTCTTCTTGGACCACTCGGCGACCGGGACGAAGCGAAGGTCGCGGTTGGTAACGATGCCCAGGAGCTTGTCGTCGCCGTCGACCACCGGGAGCCCCGAGACGCGGTACTCGCCGCAGATCTCGTCGAGCTCCTCCAGCGTCGCCTTGGGGGTGATCGTGATCGGGTTGGAGATGACGCCGGTCTGGGTCCGCTTGACGAGATCGACCTGGTAGGCCTGGTCCTCGACGGACAGGTTGCGGTGGAGGATCCCGATGCCGCCCTCGCGGGCCATCGCGATCGCCATCCGCGCCTCGGTGACGGTGTCCATCGCCGCAGAGATCAGCGGGATGTTGAGCTCGATGCCACGAGTCAGCCGTGCACGGGTGTCCACCTCGCTGGGGATGACGTCGGTCTCCCCTGGCAGGAGGAGGACATCGTCGTACGTGAGACCCAGCGGTGCGAACTTCTCGGGTACACCTGCCGCGTTGAGATCCATGAGGCCCTTCCTTGCGCGCCGACGTCCCCATCCTAACGAGGACCTCCGTGCGCACTCCAACGCCGACTGCGTCTCAAGACTTCCCGCCACGTCGTGCGGCGCCGGTCACCCCCGAGTCTCGACCTCCGAGCCCCACAGGCCGGAGAGCCACCAGGGCCGGTCGCGATCGCTCGTGCGGTCGTCACGGTCGTCGTCGCGGTCGTCGCCGCCACGGCCCCGGTCATCGTCGTGGTCGTCGCGATCGCGGTCGGACTCTTCGCCGCGCGGCTCTCTCGGGTCGGGCGTCCAGGGAGGGGCCGGCGTGGGCGATGCGGTCGGCGGCGTGCCCGGGGGCGCAGGAGGCCCGTCGGACGGACGCCTGTCCTGCGGCTCCTTCTCGTCGCGGTCGCCACCGTCTGCGCGCGACTCGTCGCTCGCGAGCTGCTCGCCGGAGACGGACCGGCTCGCGAGCGCGTCCGCGTCGGCACGCCCGGCGACCATCTCCGGCGACGTCGGCGCAGCGGTGGCCGGAGGCGTACGCGGAGCCCGCGCGTCACTGGCGTTCGGGTCGGCAAGCCCCTCGCCCAGACCTACGGCCCGCTCGACGACGAACTGCAGCGGCGCGACGGGGTTGCCGGCGACCGCCTGGCTGACCCCCATCGACAGCAGCACGGCAGCAGCCGTGCCCATCGTCGCGGCCCGACGCGTGTGGCGGGCCGCGACAGGGGCGACATGGCGACGGTGCGAGCGGCCGGCGCGCAGCGGGACGGGCGCCGGAAGAGCCTCCTTCGAGGTCGTCGGCGTCGCAGCCGCGTCGTCGAGCAGGACCGCTCGCCACGACGCCAGCGCCTCGAAGACGGGGTCGTCCGGGACATCGCCCGCGATCAGCGCGTCGAGCAGCTCGTCGTCGTGTGCGACGGGGTCATAAATGCCGCTCATGCACGCACCTCCCCTCGCGTGATCTCACGGGCCCGGTGCAGCGCACGCAGCCGCTGGAGCGCGCGGTGCTGAGCGATCCGGACAGCGCCGGCCGTCATACCCATGGTCATGCCGACATCGGCCGCGCTCAGGCCCATCGCGACGCGGAGGACCAGCACCTCGCGGAGACGCTCGGGCAGCGAGTCGAGGAGGTCGAGCACGTCCTTCGCTTCGAACCGGTCGAGGACCTCGCTCTCGGCCGACGCCGCGGTGTCGCCGAGGTCGGGGACGACCTCGACGAAGATGTGCCGCGACCGGTACGCGCTGCGCTGCGCGTCGGCAACCTTGCGGCTGCCGATCGCGTACACGAACGCCTCGAACGGGACACCGTGGTCCTCGAACGTCGGAAGTGCCTGGAAGACGGCGATGCAGATCTCCTGCGCGACGTCGTCGGCCAGCTGCCCTCCGTCGCGATAGCCCGACAGGCGGGCGCGACAGTAGCGGTGCGAGACCGTACGGACGTCTCGCATCAACGCATCCATGACGTCGCTGTCGCCGATCGCACGGTGCGCGAGATCGGTCAGGTCAGCCTCGCCGGCGAGGTGGCTGGGGAGCATCGGGGGTCGTCCTCCAGGTCGGGCAGGGGTGAGACGGGTCCGAGGGCCAGGACGGCGCCCGAGCTGCGCCAGGACATACCGTCCCACGTCCGCCCGCGACACGCCAGAACCGACGCGCCAGAACGACGGACGGCCCGCCCCGGGAGAGGGGCGGGCCGTCCAGTGACTCGTGCCGCAGCTGGCGGCGCGAACGACGTCAGTGCGAGTGAGCGCCTGTGCCGTGCTCGTCGTCGGCGGGCTTCTCGACGACCAGGGTCTCGGTCGTCAGGAGCATCGCCGCGATCGACCCGGCGTTGGCCAGCGCCGAGCGGGTGACCTTGACCGGGTCGAGGACGCCCTGGGCCACCAGGTCGCCGTACTCGCCGGTCGCCGCGTTGTAGCCCTGGCCGCTCTCGCGGACCTTGGCGACCACGACGTAGCCGTTCTCGCCGCCGTTCTCGGCGATCCAGCGCAGCGGCTCGACGGCCGACTTGCGGACGATCGACACGCCGACGGCCTCGTCGCCCGTCAGACCGAGGTCGCCCTCGAGGACCGACACGGCGGTGACGAGAGCCGAGCCGCCGCCGGCGACGATGCCCTCCTCGATCGCCGCACGGGTCGCGGAGACCGCGTCCTCGATGCGGTGCTTCTTCTCCTTGAGCTCGACCTCGGTCGCGGCACCCACCTGGATGACGCAGACGCCGCCGGCGAGCTTCGCGAGGCGCTCCTGGAGCTTCTCGCGATCCCAGTCGGAGTCGGTCGACTCGATCTCGGCCTTGATCTGGTTGACGCGCGCCGCGACCTCGTCGTCCTTGCCAGCGCCGTCGATGATCGTCGTGGCGTCCTTGGTGATGACGACGCGACGGGCGGTGCCGAGGTCCTCGAGCCCGATCTGGTCGAGCTTGAGGCCGAGGTCCGGGGTGACGACCTGCGCACCCGTGAGGACCGCGATGTCCTGCAGCATCGCCTTGCGGCGGTCACCGAAGGCCGGAGCCTTGACGGCAACCGAGGTGAACGTGCCGCGGATCTTGTTGACGACCAGGGTCGAGAGCGCCTCGCCGTCGACGTCCTCGGCGATGATCAGCAGCGCCTTGCCCGCCTGGACGACCTTCTCCAGCAGCGGCAGGAGGTCGGCGATGGCCGAGATCTTGCCCTGGTTGACGAGGATGTAGGGCTCGTCAAGGACGGCCTCCATGCGCTCGGTGTCGGTCACCATGTAGGGCGAAAGGTAGCCCTTGTCGAACTGCATGCCCTCGGTGAACTCGAGGTCGGTGCCCATGGTGTTGGACTCCTCGACGGTGATGACACCGTCCTTGCCGACCTTGTCGAAGGCGTCCGCGATGAGCCCGCCGATGTGGGCGTCACGCGCGGAGATGTTGGCGACGTGCGCCATGTCCTGCTTGTCGTCGACGTCGCGGGCGAGCTCGAGGAGCTTCTCCGAGACGGCCTCGACGGCCTTGTCGATACCGCGCTTGAGCGCCATCGGGTTGGTGCCGGCGGCCACGGCGCGCAGGCCCTCGTGGACCATCGCCTGGGCGAGCACGGTCGCCGTGGTGGTGCCGTCGCCGGCGATGTCGTTGGTCTTGGTGGCGACTTCCTTGGCGAGCTGGGCGCCGAGGTTCTCGAAGGGGTCGTCGAGCTCGACCTCACGCGCGACGGTGACACCGTCGTTGGTGATCGTCGGCGCGCCCCACTTCGAGTCGAGCACGACGTAGCGGCCCTTCGGACCGAGCGTCACCTTGACGGTGTCGGCCAGGATGTCGACGCCACGCTCGAGCGACCGACGAGCATTCTCGTCGAACTCAAGAATCTTGGGCATAGGGATCCTTCTGGTGTGTGTCGGGCCCGGAGCCGGGCCCGTGTGCGGCGGACGAGCAGGCCCGCCCCAACAGCGCGAGGCCGCCGGGGCGAGCGAGGTCGTTACTTCTCGATGACCGCGAGGACGTCACGCGCCGACAGGATCAGAAACTCCTGGCCGTCGTACTTGACCTCGGTGCCGCCGTACTTGCTGAAGACGACGACGTCGTCGACCTTGACGTCGACGGGGATGCGCTCGTCGCCGTCCTCGTTGAAGCGGCCCGGACCGACAGCCAGGACCTTGCCCTCAGTGGGCTTCTCCTTGGCGGTGTCCGGGATGACCAGACCAGATGCGGTGGTCTGCTCCGCCTCGAGAATCTTGACGACGATACGGTCCTCGAGCGGCTTGATGGTGACCGACACTTGTCGACCTCCCCTTTCGGTGTGACCCCGTACGCGGTTGTTCACCCGTACGACATGACTGGGAATGTGGTCCTGCGCGGTGCTTGCACGCACGCCGTCGCGGGGATCGTGCGCCGCTGCACCGTTAGCACCCAGGATACGAGAGTGCTAACCCCCACCGTAGGACGGGGCTAGCACTCGGTCAAGCAGAGTGCCAATCAGTGCCGCTGCCAGACTGGGGCAATGGAGCTCGCGACGTTCGAACTGCTCCTCGGCGCGCAGGGGCAGCGGGTGCTCCACGAGGCGGCCGAGTCGTACGGGCGCGTCGACGACCTCACCCTCGGGACACGGCTGCGAGCAGCCGGGCATCCTCCCGAGCTGGTCGCCGCCGCGATCGGGCAGGTCGCGCTGCGCCGACGTGCCGCGTCCAAGCTCGGCGCGGAGGCGGCATCGATGTACTTCACGCCGGACGCCCTCGAGCAGGCCACCCGCGCCGCCGTCTCGGCCCACCGGGCAGACCGGCTGCAGACGCTCGGCCCGCGCACGCTGGTCGACCTCGGATGCGGCATCGGGGCCGACCTGGTCTCCTTCGCCCGGGCGGGACTGCACGTGCACGGCGTCGAGCTCGACCCGGTCCGCGCGGCGATGGCCCGCAAGAACCTCGCCGTGCTCGGCCTGCGCGGGACGGTCGAGCTCGTGGATGCGACCACGGTCGACACCGCCTCGTACGACGTGGCCTTTGTCGACCCTGCGCGCCGCGACGGCCGAGGGCGGACGTTCGACCCGCAGGCGTTCACCCCGCCCTGGCCGTTCGTCGAGTCGCTGCTGGCCGGGCACGGTGTCGCCAAGGTGCTCCCGGGGATCGCGCACGACCTCGTCCCGGACGGTGTCGAGGCGGAGTGGGTCAGCGAGCGTGGCGACCTCGTGGAGGCCTGCCTGTGGGGGCGGGCGTTCGCCGGCGCCAGGCGGCGCGCGACCGTGCTGAACCCGACGCTGCTGGGCCCGCAAGGAACGGCCACGCTCACCGACGAGGACGCCCCCGAGGACACGCCCGCGGGCGAGCCCGGCGAGTGGTGGTACGAGCCGGACGACGCGGTGATCCGGGCCGGGCTCGTCACCGCGGTCGCCGCACTCACCGGCGGTTGGCTCGTCGACCCGCACATCGCGTACGTTTCCAGCGCGACCCTTGTCGTGACTCCGTACGCCCGCGCGTTCCGCGTCCTCGAGGAGCTGCCGTACCGCGAGAAGCAGCTGCGCGCCGCGTTGCGGGCACACGACGTCGGTACGCTGACCATCAAGAAGCGCGGCGTCTCCGTGGTCCCCGAGGTACTGGTGAAGCGCCTGAGGCTCACCGGATCGGTGACCGCGACCGTGATCCTCACCCGGGTCCAGGGCGAGGGTCGGGCCTTCCTCGTCGAGCCGGTCAGCGCACCCCGCGCATCTGCTTGAGCACCCACGGGCTGATCAGCGCCAGCGCCAGCCCGATGGCGATCGCGACCGCCCCGAGGATCCCGAAGTAGCGGCCCTCCTGCCCCGCGTCGAACAGGCGCGTGTACTGCTTCGCCAGCGTCCCCGACAACGCACTGCCGAGCGAGACCGAGAGGAAGAACAGCGCCACCATCTGCGTCTGGAACGCCTGCGGGGCGAGCTTGGTCGACGCCGACAGGCCGACCGGGGAGATGAGCAGCTCGGCGACGGTGAACACGAGCAGGATCACCACCATCGACGTCAGCGGCACCGAGCTCGGCGCGGCGTTCGCGAAGGGCAGGAACAGCAGGAAGCCGGTGCCCATCACGATCGCTCCCCCGGCGAACTTCAACGGCGTCGACGGCTGCCGGGTGCCGAGCTTGGTCCACAGCGCGGCAAAGACGCCGGCGAGCACGATGATGTAGACGGGGTTGATCGCGTTGACCCAGGAGACAGGCATCTCCCACCCGAGGATGTCCCGGTCGAGCTGTTTGTCCGCATAAATGGGGACCACCGTGAACTGCTGCTGGTAGAGCGCCCAGAACGCGGCGCTCGTGACGAAGAGCGGGATGAACGCGACCACCCGCGAGCGCTCCACCGAGGTGATGCGGCGGCTGGAGAGGATCACCGCGAAGTAGGCGACCGACGAGGCCAGCACCACCCAGACGACGACGTCGGACAGGTTGTCGGCCGTGAGCAGCCCGGCCAGGGCAGCCCCAGCGATCACCACGACGGTGCAGGCACCGACGACGACCCAGCGCATGTACTGGGCGCGCGGGAGAGGGTTTGACGCGACCCGCGTCTCGGCGGGGATGCGGTGACGCCCCATCGCGTACTGGACGAGGCCGATCGTCATGCCGATCGCGGCGAGCCCGAAGCCGTAGTGGAAGCCGAGCTCGGTCTGCGCGAGTCCGGTCAGCAGCGGCCCGAGGAACGCGCCGAGGTTGATCCCGAGGTAGAACAGCGAGAAGCCGCCGTCGCGCCGCGGATCGCCCGCGTCGTACAGCGAACCGACCATCGACGTGGCGTTGGCCTTCACGCCGCCGCTGCCGAGGGCGATGCACACGAGCCCGACGCCGACCCCGGCCAGGCCGGGGATCACCGCGAGCGACAGATGCCCGACGACGATGACGATCGCGCTGAAGAACAGCACCCGCTCCTCACCGAGGAGCCGGTCGGCCAGCCAGGCGGCGAGGATCGTCGACAGGTAGACCATGCCGCCGTACGCGCCCACGATGCTCGTCGCCGCGCCCTCGTCGAGGCCGAGCCCGCCCCTCGACGCGGAGTAGTAGAGATAGATCGCGAGGATGCCCTGCATCCCATAGAACGAGAAGCGCTCCCACATCTCCACGCCGAACAGCGTCGCGAGCGGCCGCGGGTGCCCGAAGAACGAGCGGTCGGTGCGGCTGTCGTACGCCGTCGGCTCCTGCCTCGCCATCTCTTCACGGTCGCAGCGCGGACGCGATCGAGCCACCTGGCGTACGGCCCCGGACGCACCGGTGGCGGGGCACCCCTCACGGTGCCCCGCCACCGGCGGTCATCGAGCGGCTGTCAGCGCGGGAAGTGCTGCAGCAGCTTGCAGGCGAGCCACTTGAGCCACTTGAACGGCTCACGCAGCGGGTTGGGCTGCGGACCGCACTTGTCGACCGGGGGCTCCGACGCCTTCTTGACGGTCACGGTCACCTTGCCGGTGGCCGTGCCGCCCTTGCCGTCGTCCACCGTGTAGGTGAACGTGTCGGTGCCGGAGAACCCGGCCTTGGGTGTGTACGTCACGGTCGCGCCGCTGCCGCTCACCGCGCCCCCTGCCGGCTGGGTGTACGAGTACGCCAGCGGGTCACCGTCGGCGTCGGCACCCTTCAGCGCGATCGCGACCGCCTTGCCCTGATCGGTCGTCGCCGACACGTCACCCGCCGTGGGCGGCGTGTTCGTCGGCGGCTCCTCGACCTCCTTCACCGTCACGGTCACCGTGCCCGTCGCCTCGGCCTCACCGTCGGACACGGTGTAGTCGAAGCTGTCGGTCCCGAAGAACCCGTCGTCCGGCGTGTACGTGACCGTCGCGCCCGACCCGGAGACCGTGCCGTTGGCAGGCTCGGTGTACGAGTACGTCAGCGCGTCCCCGTCGGCGTCCGCACCCTTGAGCGTGACCTCGACGGCCTTGCCCTCGTCGGTCGTCGCCGACACGTCACCCGCCGTGGGCGGCGTGTTCGTTGGCGGCTCCTCGACCTCCTTCACCGTGACCGTCACCGCGGCGGTCGCGGTGTCGGTGCCGTCGGAGACGGTGTAAGAGAAGGCGTCCTCGCCGAAGAACCCGTCGTCCGGCGTGTACGTCACGGTCGCACCCGAGCCGCTCACCGTGCCGTTCGCCGGCTGGGTGTAGGTGTAGGTGAGTGCGTCACCATCGGCATCCGCACCCTTGAGCGTGACCTCGACCGCCTTGCCCTCGTCCGTCGAGGCACTCACGGCCTCGGCGGTCGGGGGCGTGTTGGGCTCGGCCACGTCACGGACCGTGATCGCCACGGTTGCCGTGTCGGTGCCGCCCTTGCCGTCGTTCACCGTGAACGTGAAGGCGTCGTTGCCCACGAACCCGTCCTCGGGCGTGTACGTCACCGCCGGACCGTCACCTGTCACCTCGCCGTTCTCCGGCTGGGTGTAGGCGTACGAGAGGTCGTCACCGTCGGCATCGCTCGCCGCGAGCGTGATGTCGACCGGCGTGTCCTCGTCGGTCGTCGCCGATCCGTCGAGCGCGACCGGCGCGGCGTTCGGCTTCTCGCCGACTGTCACGCTGACGGTTCCCGTCGCCTCGGCCTCGCCGTCGGAGACGGTGTAGGTGAACGAGTCGCTGCCGGAGAACCCGTCGGCCGGGGTGTATGTCACGTCGGCTCCCGAGCCGCTGACCGACCCGTTCGCCGGGGTGCCGTACGTGTAGGTGAGTGCGTCACCGTCGGCGTCGGCGCCCTCGAGCGTGACGTCGACCGGGGTGCCGTACGCCGTCTCAGCCGAGACGTCGCCGGCGGTCGGCGGCGTGTTGACCGGGTCCGGAGCGACGATCGGGATCACGCCGAAGAGGTCGTCCGTCCCGCTGAGCGCACACTTCATCGAGACCGCGCCCTCACCGCCGATCAGCTCGCCGGCCGCGTTGCGGAGCGAGGCGACCACGTTGAACGCCTTCGGCATGTGGATGACGGCGTCGGTGGGTAGCTCGAGGTCCGGGTAGTCCTCGGTGCTCGGGACCGTGATCGGTGGGACGTCACCCTCGGTCGGGATCTTCCACGGGGTGCTCGCGTCGGCCGGGACCGGAGTCCAGTCGGCCGCCAGATTGGCGATGGGGTAGGTGAAGACGTCGGGCACACCCTCAGCGGTGACGGTGATGCTCGAGTCGTTGGAGTAGCCGCTCGCCTGCCGAGCCCCGAGCAGACCATAGGTCGCGTTGCGCAGGGTCTCTGGCAGCGTGAGCGTGATCTGCGTCTTGCGGGTGGGGATGACTTCGCCGGGCGCCACCTGATCGGGGACGGACACCTTGGCGTTGACCCCGACCGCGTGGTCGCCGAGCGGGAGCCCGGCGGCGACGACGTTGCAGGTGAACGTGAAGTCACGGTTGAGATCGGCTGCCTGAGCGGCACCCGCTCCCAAGGTCGTGACGGTCGCTGCCACACCGGCGACGAGTGCACCGGATGCGACGAGCGACAGTGGTTTGCGCACGACTGTGCGACGTGAAATGGACATCGATCCCCTCCAGATCTCACCGGACTCCCCCTCCAGGAGCCCGTTGTCCACGCCGGCGAACCGACGTTACGGCTCAGTAACGTAGCCGTGGTAACCAGGGGTTGCAATAGCCGCAACACACCTGTTTTCCCTGGTTGAAGGGGTAATGACCTGCGAAGAGGGGTCAGGCGACGATCTGCGTGACCGGCATCGACGAGTCCGCCGGCAGGTCGAGCGAGCTGGGCGCGACCCCCTTGGCGACGAGCGCGGAGCCCAGCGCGGCGACCATCGCGCCGTTGTCGGTGCACAGCACCGGCGGGGGGATACGGACGTCGATCCCGGCCTCGCCGGCCCGCTCGAGGACGTAGTGGCGCAGCCGCTGGTTGGCCGCGACACCGCCTCCGAGGACGAGGTGCTTCGCGCCGTGGTCGAGGCAGGCACGCACCGTCTTGGCCGACAGCACGTCGCACACCGCGTCCTGGAAGGAAGCGGCCACGTCGGGGACGGAGATCGGACGCCCCATCCGCTCCTCGTGCTCCACGTGGCGCGCCACCGCGCTCTTGAGGCCCGAGAACGAGAAGTCGTACCGGTGCTTGTCCATGTCCCGGCCGGACGTCAGCCCGCGCGGGAACGCGATCGCCTTCGGATCGCCCTCGCGCGCCGCGCGGTCGATCTGCGGACCACCGGGGTACGGGAGGCCGAGCAGGCGGGCGACCTTGTCGAAGGCTTCGCCTGCCGCGTCGTCGATGGTCTGCCCGAGCATCCGCACCGAGGTCGTGACGTCGTCGACGAGCAGCAGGTTGGTGTGCCCTCCGGAGACCAGCAGGGCGGCGGTCGGCTCGGGCAGCTCGCCGTGCTCGAGCCGGTCGACGCAGACATGCGCGACGAGGTGGTTGATGCCGTACAACGGCTTGTCGTACGCGATCGCGAGTGCCTTGGCAGCGGCGATCCCGACCAGCAACGCCCCGGTGAGTCCGGGTCCGCTCGTCACGGCGATCGCGTCCACGTCGGCGACCGAGACGCCGGCGTCGGCCTGCGCCTTCTCGAGCATCGGCACGAACGCCTCGAGGTGGGCGCGGCTCGCCACCTCGGGAACGACACCGCCGAAGCGCACGTGCTCCTCGACGCTGGAGGCGACCGCGTTGGCCAGCAGCTCGGTGCCCCTGACGATCCCGACACCGGTCTCGTCGCAGGACGACTCGATCCCCAGGACGAGGGGACCGTCGGATCGGGTCGCAGCAGTGCTCACTCCCCCATGGTGCCAGGGTGGACCCATGAGTCGTACAGACGTCCCGACAGCGCCCGACGATCGGACGACAGCGCTGACACTCCTGCGCTACGTGCGAGAGAGCGCGCTCGCCAAGGCCGAGGGCCTTCCCGACGCCCTCGCGCACGCCACACCGCTGGCGACCTCGCCTCTGATGTCGGTCGCGGGCGTGCTCAACCATCTGCGGTGGAACGAGCACTACTGGGTCGAGGTCGTCATCGCGGGCGGCGAGGACCGGGCGCCCTGGTCGGAGGAGCACCCCGACGGCGAGTTCGAGATCGCCGCGCAGATCACGATCGACGAGATCATCACCGGCTACCGTCAGCAGATCGCCGCGTGCGACGCGATCCTCGCCGACCTCGACCTCGACGCCCCGACGGCCAAGCCGCGACGCGACTTCCACCCGAACGTACGCTGGGTCGTCGCGCACCTCATCGAGGAGACCGCGCGCCACAACGGGCACCTGGACATCCTGCGGGAGCTCGCCGACGGAGAGGTGGGTGACTGAATGCGGACACGTTCGCTCGGCCGTAGCGGCCTGATGGTGTCAGTGGTCGGGATCGGGTGCAACGCCTTCGGGTCACGCGTCGACGAAGCCCGCACGAAGGAGGTCGTGCACGCGGCGATCGACGCCGGGGTGACCCTCTTCGACACCGCCGACACGTACGGCCGAGGTGCCAGCGAGGTGCTGGTCGGCCGCGCGCTCGGGGCACGCCGCGGCGACGTCGTGCTCGCGACCAAGGGCGGCATGGACATGGGCGGGGCCAACGGTCCTGACTGGGGCGCCCGGGCGTCACGCCGCTACCTGCGACGGGCGCTGGAGGCGAGCCTGACGCGCCTCGGCACCGACTACGTCGACCTCTACCAGCTCCACACGCCCGACCACGTCACTCCGGTCGAGGAGACGCTGAGCGTGATGGACGACTTCGTGCGCGAGGGCAAGGTGCGTTACGCCGGCTGCTCGAACCTCACCGCGTGGGAGCTCGTCGACGCCGACTGGACCGCGCGCACGTCCGGGACGACCGCGTTCGTGTCGGCGCAGAACGAGTACTCGCTCTACAACCGCTCGGCCGAGGCCGAGCTCGTCCCGGCCTGCGAGGCGCTCGGGGTCGGACTCCTGCCGTACTTCCCGCTGGCGTACGGGCTGCTGACCGGCAAGTACGCTCGCGGCGAGGCGGCCCCCGAAGGCACGAGGCTCGCCGAGGGCACGCAGACGGCGCGACTCGCCGGGTCTGACTGGGACCGCATCGAGGCGCTGGAGGCGTACGCCCGCGAGCGCGGACGCACGATGCTCGAGGTCGCGATCGGTGGTCTCGCCGCACAGCCGGCGGTCGCCAGCGTCATCGCCGGCGTCACGCGGCCCGAGCAGGTCGCGGCGAACGTCGAGGCCGCCGAGTGGGAGCCGACCGAGGACGACCTCGAGGCGCTGGACGCCCTGCGGCCCGCGCCGCTCGGGTCGTACACGACCTTCGCCCCGCGCCGCCGCTGACTCAGCGGTGAGCCGTACGAGGCACCCGCGGGTTGTCCACAGGCGGTTCGGCACGCGTGTGCCGAACCGCGGCAGGACCTCGCCATGGAATCGCTCAAGCGGCTCGCCCGATGCAACGGCGGGTCGTTCACCGCCAGCGCCGCGCGCGACCTCGGCGACGAATCCCGCGAGCTCGGCATGCTCGTCCAGCGTGATCAGCTCGTACGCCCGCGGCGAGGGGTGTACGCGATCGCGGCGGAGCATCGCGCCCTGTCGGGCGCTCCCAGACGCGAGATCGCCTCTCGACCTTCCCGACGGCGACCTCGACCTCGACCTCTCCCACGTCGGTCGGGTCGGCGGTGCGACGAGCCGACGGCGCAACCGCATCCAGATCCACCGCGAGGTGCTCGCCGAGACCGATGTCGAGGCGGTTGACGGCGTGGCGACAGCCCGCGCGGACCTCGCTGTCGCCCAGGTGATGACCTGCCGCCCGCTCGCGGCGGGAGCCGTCATCGCTTCCGCGTGGCTCGCCTCGTGCCACAGCGAGGCACGTCGCCGCAGCATGGTCGAGTAGTTCGACGAGGCCTCGCTCAAGGCCGTTCTGACCGCACGGCTCGACGGGTTCGGGCGACGGGCGGGCATCCGTACGGCGCGGAGCGCACTCGAGGTCGCAGACGCCCGCTGCGAGAGCGTCGCCGAGGTGCTCGTGATGCTGACCTGCTGGCAGTACGCCGTGCCCCGGCCGGACACCCAGCAACTGGATCGGGCTGCCGGACGACCGCTGGGCCGAGGTCGACTTCTTCTGGCCGGACGTCCAGATGGTGCTGGAGTTCGACGGGAAGGGCAAGTATGGCGACGAGCGGGACCCCGACGGACAGGTGATCCGGAGCGGGAAGCAGAAGCTGTGGGCGGAGAAGCGGCGCGAGGACGCCTTGCGCAGACTGGGCTATCACGTCGTACGGATCACGTGGACCGACGTGCTGCCGCACAACCGCGAGCGGACCGCCGCCCGGCTCCTGCACGAGCGAGAGGTCGCAGCACGCTACCTACGGCGACGCTGGGTCGTACGAGGGGGGCGGTCAGTCGTCGTTCGCGACCTTTGCGACCTTGCGGGCGGCGCGCGCGGCGCGCTCGTCGACGTCGAGCTGCGCGGCTTCTTCGAGCGTCGGCGCCGTGCCGCCGAACCGGGCCGGAGCCCACCACTGCCCTTCGGTCGCGTCCGGGTATGCCGCGACCGCCTCGTCGAGCAGCGCCTGGAGCGCCCGGTGAAGCTGTTCGGTCTCCGCGACGGGATCGGCTCCGGTCGGGTACAGCGGCTCGCCGACGCGGATCTGGATGGGCAGCCCTCGCGGCAGCGACAGCTTGTGCCCCTTCGTCATGATCCGCTGCGTCCCGAACAGCACGACCGGGATCAGCGGGACACCGGCCTGGGCGGCGATGCGCGGTGCGCCCGACTTGACCTCTTTGATCTCGAACGAGCGGCTGATCGTGGCCTCGGGGAAGATGCCGACGATCTCGCCGCGACGGCAGTAGTCGACGGCGGCGTCGAGCGACTCGGCACCTGAGGCGCGGTCGACCGGGATGTGGTGCATGGTTCGGAGCACGCGACCACCGATCGGATGGTCGAACGCCTCCTTCTTGGCCATGAAGCGCACCAGGCGGCCCCGACGCTCGGCAGGGAAACCGGCGAGGACGAAGTCGGCGAAGCCGATGTGGTTCGACGCGAGGACCGCGCCGCCCTCGCGAGGGATGTTCTCGGTGCCGGTCATCCGGACCTTCCAGCCGCGGAGCCGGAAGAGGGTCTTGGCCGTCGCGATGATCGGCGGGTAGGTGAGGTCGCGCATCCGGCAACCCTACCGAGGGTACGGTTCCGTAGGTTCAGCCTACCCAGCCCGCGGTCCGGTCAGCGCCCTTCGGCGTACGCGTCGATCTCGACCTCGACCAGGTGGTCCGGATGCATCAGGCGGTTGACCTCGAGCATCGACGCCGCCGGCGGCGTCGCTCCGAACAGCTCGCGGTGCGCGCGTCCGACCTCGTCGGCGTCGGTGATGTCGATGACGTACATGCGGGTCCGCACCACGTGCTGCGAGTCGAGCCCGCAGCGCCGCAGGGCGTCCATCGCGATCCCGAACGCCACCATCGTCTGCACGTACGGGTCACCGACGCCGATCACCGTCCCGTTCACGGTCGCCGTGGTCCCGGCGATCGCGACGTGCGGTCCGTACGCGACCGCACGCGCATAGCCGTACTTGTCCTCCCACGGCGTACCTGAGGCCACGCGGTACATCAGCCGTCCCTCCGGGTCACCACGGCACGCTGCATCACGACGGCGTCCGCGCCCGACCGGTAGTAGTGCGGCCGCGTCGCGATCGCGACGAAGCCTCCCGCTTCGTACAGCCCGATCGCCGCCGCGTTGTCCGCCGCGACCTCGAGCAGCACCCGCTCCGCACCCCGTCGAGCGGACTCGTCGAGCAGCGCCGCCAACAGGCGCCGTCCGACTCCCCGTCTGCGCGTGCGTGGCACGACCGCGATCCGTGCCACGTCCGCCGTGTCTCCCGTGACCATGAGGCTGGCGTAGCCCACGACACGTCCTTCGTCCTCCGCGACGACGACGTGGCGGGTGTCGCCCGCGACCTCGTCGGTGACCTGCGCGCGAGACCAGGCATCGGCGCCGAACGCCTCCTGCTCGAGCAACGCCAGCGCCTCGGCGTCATCCGGCGCGCCGGGTCGGATCACGCCGAGGCGCGCTTCCGCTCGGCGGCGGGCGTGGCGTCAGGGCGCCGGAGGTAGAGAGGCTCCGTCCCGATCTCGACGGCTTTGCCCGAAGCGATCATCGAGGCGAGCACGCCGGCGTCCGGATCAGGAGGACCGTCCACACGGTGGAGCAGGTCGGCGTAGAGGTCGGCGCCGCGTCCAAGGACGGGCATCGAGGCGGGGAGACGCACCGCGAGGTCGGCGGGACGCAGCACGTCCGGGTCGCCGACCCGCTCACCGCTGGGCGTGTACTCGGCCCAGTAGACCTCCTTGCGGCGGGCGTCGGTCGCCACCGCGAAGGCCTCCCCCACCACTGCGCGATCGACCGCCTGGGCCGCGATCACGTCGAGCGAGCAGACGCCGTGAAGCCTCGCGCCCAGCGAGACCGCGAGCGTACGGGCGGTGACCACGCCGACGCGCAGGCCGGTGAACGGGCCAGGGCCGACACCGACGGCGATGTCGGTGATCTCGCGACGATCGGCGCCCGCGGTCGCCAGCACCTCGGCGATCGCCGGAGCCAGCAGCTCGCCGTGGCTCATCGCGCCGGGCTGCGACACGGCCGCGAGCACGGCAGACCCGTCGTGCAACGCGACGGAGGTCGCCGGGGCGGCGGTATCGAGGGCGAGGATCAGCATCGTGGCAAGGGTACGCCCTGGGCGGCGGGTCTCACAGGGGTGGCGTGCGGCGTGATCACGGGGGCTTCAGGCCATCGCCTCGCCCAGCCCGCGGGCCTGCACGGAGTGGGTGATCGCATCAGGTTCGAGCAACGTGGAGCGCAGCGGGACCCGGGCCCAGCGTGCGCCGTGCGGCTTGACGGTCACGAGGCGTACGTCGTGGTCCGTGGCGTCGTCACGCTCGGGCGCCTCGGCGCCGAGCGGGTCGAGCACGGTCGCGGCGCGGCGCTCGAGGCGCACCTCGAGCCAGGAGTCGCTGAGGTCCTCCGCAATGCCCTCGCCCCACTCGACGACCGTCACCGAGTCCTCGGTGGCAGTGTCGAGGTCGAGGTCGTCGAGCTCGAGCGCGCCGCCGAGACGGTAGGCGTCGACGTGGACCAGCGGCGGCCCGTCCCCGAGGTTGGGGTGGGTGCGGGCGAGGACGAACGTCGGGGACGTCACTGGCCCTCGTACGCCCAGCCCGTCGCCGATCCCCTGCGTCAGCGTGGTCTTGCCAGCGCCGAGCCCGCCCGACATGACGATCACGTCGCCCGGGCGCAGCAGCGTGGCGAGTCTCGCGCCGAAGTCGTGGGCGTCGTCGGCGGTCGGCAGCTCACGGGCGAGCCACAGCGTCTTGCCGAACTCGAGGGTCGTCCCGTCGCGGCGCACCGGGAAGTAGCGCCGCCGCGCCCAGAACGTCACGTTCTCGGGGAGCTCCTCACGGACGTCGAGCCACACGCCGTCGAGGCCCCGCTCCTCCGCAGTGTCCTCGGCGACGCCGACCATCGCCGAGGCGACGCCGCGATCCTGGTGGTCGGGGTCGACCGAGACCCGCCGGAAGCCGAGCAGCCCGGGCCGGGACGCGTCGTACAGCATCGCTCCGATCGGCTTTCCTCGGCGCTCGACGAGCAACCCGCCGGCCTGCTCGAGCGCGGCACGCACCGACTCGATGGTCTCTGTCATCGCGGTCGACGGGGGGTCGAGGGTGGGACGCGCTCCGAACGAGCGGCGGATCACCGACAGCACGTCCGCCGCGCGGTCGGGCGTCGCGTCGAAGACGTTGAGGGCGTGGAAGTTCGGGTAGGTCGTGCCGGTCACGCGCTCTCCCAGAGGCTCTCGATCGCCGCGGTCACGTCCTCGTGGCGTTCGAGCATCATCATGTGGCCCGCGCCTTCCAGGACGAGCAGCTCGGAACCGTCGATCAGCTCGGCCAGCCGCCGTGAGTGCCGCATCGGAGTGAGCTTGTCCTTCGTGCCGCCCATGACGACCGTGCGCTTGCCGGGCAGCACCGGCAGCGCGCCGTACAGGTCGAGGTCGACGAAGTTGCCGGCGAAGTCCCACAGCGCCTTCGACCGCGACCGCGCGATCATCTCGTCGGTCATGTCGGCGTACTTGGCCGGCGAGTCCGGTCCGACCGCGAACATCCGCATCACAGGGAAGGAGTCGAGCCGGCGCGCCTGATCGAGCAGCGGACCGAACCGCGGCAGCCACGGCTGCAGCCGCGCCAACGGGAGGGTGGGATGGATCAGGTCGCCGGCGCTCGTCCCCATCAGGACGACCCCGACGACCCGGTCGCGGACGAGGTCGCCGTACTGCGCGGCGAACGACATCACGGTCATCGCCCCCATCGAGTGGCCGACGAGGACGAGCGGGCCGGTCGGCGCGACGGCGTCGACGACCGACTTCAGGTCGTCTCCGAGCTGGTCGAGCGTGCACGTCTCGAGCGTCGCGTCACCGGAGCTGCCGTGCTCGCGCTGATCGTAGAAGACCATCCGGGCTCGGCCGCGCAGCGCCGCGCGCTGATAGTGCCAGCAGTCGAGGTCGAGCACCCAGCCGTGCGCGAAGACGATCGTCGGGGCCCCCTCGGCCGCGTACGCCGCCGGGTCGGCCGGCTCCTCGATCTCGACGTGCAACGGGACGCCGTCGGTCGCCATGACGGTGACCTCGGGCGCGTGGAGCGTCCCGAACTCCATCGCGTCACCGCGCCTGGCCCTGCGCCGAGCACGCCTGCGGTCGGTGGCGACGCGCGCCGCCGCGGCGGTGGCGCCGGCGGCGGCGAGGGTCCCCGCGGTGACAGCCGCGTACGTCCCGAGCCTGCGCCAGTCCATCGTGCCTCCTGTCAGCCCCCGCTGCCGGTGGTCGTAGGGATCGCGCCGACATGGCGGCGAGCGATCCTCCCCCCCAGCCTAGTGACGACCTCGTAGCCGATCGTCGACGCGGCCTCGGCCCAGTCCTCGGCGAGCGGCTCGCCGAGGCGCCCGGAACCGAACAGCACGACCTCGTCCCCGCGGCTCGCCGGGGTGTCGCCCAGATCGAGCACGATCTGGTCCATGCACACCCGTCCGGCCACCGGCACGAGCTCGCCGTTGACCAGCGCGGACGCCCGGTTGGACGCTGCCCGCAGGATGCCGTCGCCGTACCCGACGGGGATCAGGCCGAGCGTCGTCTCACGCTTGGTCACGTAGGTGTGGCCGTACGAGACGCCGGTGCCGGGAGGCACCCGTCGGACGAGGGCGAGCGCGGTCCGCAGCGTCATCACCGGCGTGAGCCCGAGCTGTGCGGGCGTCCCGAGCGCAGGGCCGGGGCTGAGCCCGTAGGACGCGATCCCGACCCGCACGGCGTCGAGGTGGGCGTTCGGACGGGTGAGGGCCGCGGCGGAGTTCGCAAGGTGACGCAGAGGACGCTCGACATCGAACGAGGAGAGCTCGTCGACCGCCTCGGTGAAGGCGTGCTCCTGGGCACCGTTGACCGGGCTGGCGGGCTCGTCGGCGCAGGCGAAGTGCGAGAAGATCCCGGCGATCTCGATCCGACCGGCGCGCTGCGCGGCGGCGGCCGCGGCGAGGAGCGCCGTGAGCTCGGCGCCACGGACCCCGCCGCGCGCCATGCCGGTGTCGACCTTGAGGTGGACCCGCGGCCGCGCCGAGGCACCGGCCGCGAGCACGGCGTCGAGCTGCTCGACCGAGCCGGCGGCCATGTCGACTCCCGCGTCGATCGCGGGAGCGAGGTCGGCTCCGGCGGGGTTGAGCCAGGCCAGCAGCGGGCCCGTGTCGCCGGCGCGCCGCAGCGTGCGGGCCTCCTCGATGGTCGCGACCCCCAACCACTCGGCACCGGCCTCGCGGGCGGCGGCGCTGACCTCGATCGCGCCGTGCCCGTACGCGTCGGCCTTGACGACGGCCATCTGCGCGGCGTTCGGCGCGGCCTCGCGCAGGCGTGCGAGGTTGGCGCGGTAGGCGTCGAGGTCGACGAGCGCCTCGGCGGGAGCGCTCACCGGTCCCTCCAGTCCCGTACCTGCGACTCGGTGAGCGTCCCGTTGCGCCACGCGGCGATCACTCCCGGGACCGCATCGGCGACACGGGTGGCCGTGACCGGCCCACCGCCCGAGGCTGCCACGGCCGCGGCGCCGTGCACGAACGCGGCGAGCGAGCCGGCGTCACGAGGATGGGCGCCGGCCGCGAGGAACGAGCCCGCGAGCCCGGCGAGCACGTCTCCCGCACCGGCGGTGGCCAGCCACGGGGTGCCGGAGAGGTTCACCCGGGTCGGCGAGCCAGGGTACGCGACGAGGGTGCGGGCGCCCTTGAGCAGCACGGTCGCTCCCCAGCGCTCGGCAGCACGCGTGGCGTGGCCGAGCGGATCGGCCTCGACGTCGGAGCGGGTGACGTCGAGCATCCGGGCCAGCTCGCCGGCGTGCGGCGTGAGCAGCGCGGGGACGGGGAGCCGCTCGGGGAGGTGGGCGAGCGCATCCGCGTCGACCACTACGGGCACCTCGTCCTCCAGCGCCATCGCGAGCCGGTCGGCCGCGTCGTCTCCCCCACCCGAGCCGACGACCCAAGCCTGGACGCGCCCGCGCGCTGCGGGATCGGTGTGAGCGACGACTTCCGGGCAGCGGTCCACGATCCGCGCCGCGAGCGAGGGCTCGCCGACGAAGCGCACCATGCCGGCGATCCCGGCCTGGGCACCGCGCACGCACAGCTGGGCGGCCCCGGCGTACGCGGCGGACCCGGCGGCGACGCCGACGACACCGCGTGTGTACTTCTGCGTGGGCTGCTCTCCCCGCTCGTCCAGCGTCGGCCGGAGGATCGCGAGCAGCAGCTGGTTGTCGCCCGCCGTGAGCGCCTCGACCGAAGGCGGCGGCAAGAACGGGCCGAGCCCGATGTCGACGAGCCGCGGAAGCGCCCCACGCACCGCCCGGGTCGCCGCCGGGTCGACGAGCAGCGCGTTCTTGTAGGTGCCGAACGTACAGGTGGCATCGGCGGCGATGTACGAGCCGGGCAGGGTCGCACCGTCGACGTCGACGCCGCTGGGCACGTCGACCGCGATCACGAACGGGCGTTCAGCGGCGAGGACGTCGCGCCACGCGTCGGCAGGCGCGCGCAGCCCGGGCGAGCCACCGATGCCGACGATCCCGTCGACGACCACCGCGAAGCCGCGGGGCGAGTCGACGAAGCGGCAGCCCGCGGCCTGCGCGGCCTGGGCCCCCGGCCCGTGCACCCGCGACGGGTCGGCGAGCGCCACCGCCACGTACCGCTCGCGTGCCAGCTCGGCTGCCGCGAAGAGGGCGTCACCGCCGTTGTCCCCTGTGCCGACGAGGAAGACGACCGGTGAGCTGCCCGGGGCGACCTCGCGGACGTACGCGGCCAGGCCGGCGGCGGCCCAGCGCATGAGGGAGCCCGGCGGGACCTGCGCCATGAGCGCGGCCTCGGCGGCCCGGACGTCGGCGACGCTGTGTGCGTAGAGCATGTCGGCACTCTCCCACGGCGGGGCCCCGCGCCGGCGGCGCAGGACCGCCGGCCGCTACTCGACCGTGACGGACTTGGCGAGGTTGCGGGGCTGGTCGACGTCGTGCCCGAGCACCGAGGCCAGCTCGGCGGCGAAGATCTGCAGCGGGACGGTCGCCAGGACCGGCTGCAGGAGCGTCGGCGCCTTCGGGAGCCGGATCACGACGTCGGCGAACGGGTCGACCGAGGTGTCCCCCTCCTCGACGAGGACGACGGTGCGGGCGCCCCGCGCCCGGATCTCCTGGATGTTGCTCACGACCTTCTCGTGGAGCTGGTCGCGGCCCTTGGGCGGGACGACGACGAAGACGGGGAGGCCGGGCTCGATGACGGCGATCGGACCGTGCTTGAGCTCGCCGGCCGCGAACCCCTCGGCGTGGAGGTACGCGAGCTCCTTGAGCTTGAGCGCACCCTCGAGCGCGACGGGGTAGCCGACGTGGCGGCCGAGGAAGAGGAACGTCCGGTGCTCGGCGAGCTCACGCGCGAGCGAACGGATCTCGTCACCGCGGTCGAGGATCTCCTGGACGCCCGCAGGGAGCTTCTCGAGCTCGGCGACGGTCGAGGCGACCTCGTCGCCGTACTTCGTCCCGCGGACCTGCGAGAGGTAGAGCCCGAGGACGTAGCAGGCGACCAGCTGGGTCAGGAAGCCCTTGGTCGAGGCGACGGCGATCTCCGGTCCGGCGTGGGTGTAGAGCACGGCGTCGGACTCGCGCGGGATCGTGGAGCCGTTGGTGTTGCAGATCGCGAGCACCTTGGAGCCCTGCTGGCGGGCGTGACGGATGGCCTGCAGCGTGTCGGCGGTCTCGCCCGACTGGCTGATCGCGACCACCAGCGTCGAGCGGCCGACGATCGGGTCCCGGTAGCGGAACTCCGAGGCCAGCTCCACCTCGCAAGGGATGCGCGTCCAGTGCTCGATCGCGTACTTCGCGACCATGCCGGCGTACGAGGCCGTGCCGCACCCGATGATGACGATCTTGTCGATCGCGCGCAGCTCGTCGTCGGACAGCCGCATCTCGTCGAGCACGAGCCGCCCCTGCGTGTCGTGGCGCCCGAGCAGGGTGTCGGCGACGGCGCGCGGCTGCTCCTCGATCTCCTTGAGCATGAACCACTCGTAGCCGCCCTTCTCGGCGGCAGACGCGTCCCAGTCGACGTGGTACTCGGTGACCGGCGACGGGCTGCCGTCGAAGTCGATGACGTCGATGCCGTCGCGCGAGATGGTCACGACCTGGTCCTGGCCCAACTCGACGGCCGAACGTGTGAACTCGATGAAGGCCGAGACGTCGGAGGCGAGGAAGTTCTCGCCTTCCCCGCGGCCAGCGACCAGCGGCGAGTTGCGGCGAGCGCCGACGACGCGGTCGGGATCAGCCCCGTCAGCGACGACGAGCGTGAACGCGCCCTCGAGGCGGCCGCACACGCGGCGTACGGCCTCGGTGAGGTCGGGGGCGTCGCCCCGCAGCTCGCGGTCCAGGAGGTGGGTCACGGTCTCGGTGTCGGTGTCGGAGGCGAACTCATAACCGTCAGCCTCGAGCTCGGTACGCAGATCGGCGAAGTTCTCGATGATGCCGTTGTGGACCACAGCGACCCGCCCCTCGGGCGAGACGTGCGGGTGGGCGTTGCGGTCGCTCGGCGGGCCGTGCGTGGCCCAGCGGGTGTGACCGATGCCGGTGGTCGAGGCCGGGAGCGGGCGCTCCGCGAGCGCCTTGTCCAGGTTGGCAAGCTTGCCGACCTTCTTTGCCGACGCGATCGCGCCGTCGACGACCAATGCCACGCCGGTGGAGTCGTAGCCCCGGTACTCCAGCCGTCGCAGGCCACCCAGCACGACGTCCAGGGCTGAGCGCTCACCGACGTAACCCACGATTCCACACATGATCTCCAGGGTACCGACAGGTCCCGCGGGGCCGACGGCAACAATGGGCAACATGTCGGTCACGCAGCCGGGCTCCAGCGACACCTCGCCGTACGTCGAGCTCGAACGACGTGCCTGGGCGGATCTCGCCGGTGACGCGCCCCAACCGCTCACCCAGACCGAGATCGACAAGGTGCGCGGTCTTGGGGACGAGCTGGACCTCGAGGAGGTCCGCCAGGTCTATGTGCCCCTCGCACGCCTGATCAGCATGCGGGTCCGGTACGCGGGTGAGCTCTACCGCTCGACGGAGGCGTTCCTGCGCCGCCCCCAGCCGCAGCGGACGCCGTACGTCATCGGGATCGCCGGCTCCGTCGCAGTCGGCAAGTCGACGACGGCGCGGCTTCTGCGCGAGCTGCTGGCCAAGGACGACGCGCACAGCAACGTGTCGCTCGTCACCACCGACGGCTTCCTGCTGCCCAACGCCGAGCTCGAGCGCCGTGGGCTGCTGGAGCGCAAAGGGTTCCCCGAGTCGTACGACCGCAAGGCGCTGCTGCGTTTCGTGATGGCCGTGAAGTCCGGACGCGAAGTCGTCGAGGCCCCGGTCTACTCCCACCTCACGTATGACGTCACCGACGAGGTGGTCACCCTCAACCGGCCCGACGTGGTCCTCATCGAGGGCCTCAACGTCCTCCAGCCGGCCCGCACCCGCGGCGACGGACGCCCCGGTCTCGCGATCAGCGACTTCTTCGACTTCTCGGTGTACGTGGACGCGGCACGCAAGGACATCCGCCGCTGGTACGCCGAACGCTTCCTGCGGCTGCGCGAGACCGCGTTCCGCAACCCGGACTCCTACTTCGTCCGCTACGGCGCGCTCGACGAGGAGCAGGCGATGGCGCAGGCGGCGCTGCTGTGGGACTCGATCAACGGGCCCAATCTCAAGGACAACATCGAGCCGACACGGGGCCGCGCGACCTTGGTGCTGCGCAAGGACGCGGACCACTCCGTGCGCTGGATCCGTCTGCGTAAGCTCTGAGACCGGCCCCGCCCTCGCGGTGTGATACATCTCACCCCTAGGGTGTCCGCCATGGACTCCGCGCTCAGCACCGTCGGGCTACCGATCGCCCTCGGCATCATCATGTTCGGCCTCGGCCTCTCGCTGACGATCGACGACTTCCGCCGGGTCGGTCGTCACCCCCGTGCCGTCGTGGTCGCCCTGTCGTGCCAGCTCCTGCTGCTACCGGCCCTCTGCTTCGGCCTGGTCCTGCTGTTCGACCTCCCACCGCTGCTCGCCGTCGGCATGATGCTGCTAGCCGCGTCGCCGGGCGGGACGAGCGCCAACCTCTACAGCCACCTGTTCCGGGGCGATGTCGCGCTCAACGTCTCGCTGACGGCGATCAACTCGATCATCGCGATCGTGTCACTGCCCCTGATCACAAACCTCGCCATCGCCTACTTCGACGCCGACAACACGGTGTCCCTGCAGTTCACGAAGGTCCTCGAGGTCTTCGCGATCGTCCTCCTGCCGGTCGCGCTCGGCATGCTCGTGCACGGGGTGCGCCCTGCGTTCGCCGGGCGGATGGACAAGCCGGTCCGCATCGCCTCAGCGGTGATCCTCGCCGTGCTCGTGATCGGCATCCTCGTCGACCAGCGCGAGAACGTCGGTGACTACGCCGCCAAGATCGGTGCCGTCACCGCCCTCTTCTGCGTGCTCAGCCTCGCCGTCGGTTATCTCGTCCCCCGCTGGGCCGGGGTCACCGAGCGCCAGGCGATCGCGTCGTCGTTCGAGATCGGCGTCCACAACGCGACGCTCGCAATCTACGTGGCCGTCGAGGTCCTCGACGAGACCGAGATCTCGATCCCCGGCGCGATGTATGGGCTCGTGATGTTCTTCATCGCCGCAGCGTGGGGCGTCGTGCTGACGCGCTATCTCGTCCGCGACCGGGCGTCCGCCGCCGTCGACGCCTGAGGATCCCCGCCAGGTCACAGGTCGCAGCGGAACGCGCCGGTGCAGGCGACGAGCCGGAAGCCCATCGTCTCGTTCACCGCGATCATCGGCGCGTTTTCCGCGGCGTTCCAGGTGTGGAGCAGCGACCGGTCGCCGAGCGCCGGCGTGGCCGCGCGCAGGTTGCGCACCTTCATCACGAGGCCCAGGCGGTGGCCGCGGTGCGCGGGAAGCACCAGCGTGTCCCACTGGAACGCGTTCACTGGGTCGGTCCCCGGCACCACGATCTGGCTGTGCCCGACGACCGTGCCGTCCTCCTGGACGGCGACGGTGGTGACCGACGTGCGCTGCTGCGCGGCGAACTCTCGCTCCTCGTGCCGGACCCGGTCAGGCGGGAAGTCCTCGGCCTCCCACCCCATCTCCCCCGACGGCGCCTCGACGGCCATCACCGAGCGCAGCGCGGCATACGCGTCCACCACATCCTCGGGGACCGGGCCGACCCACGTCCGCAGCGCGTACGACGCGTGGTGCGGCGCTGCGCGTGTCGCGAGCCGAGCGAGATGCTCGTCGTCGGCGGGCAGGTCGAGCACCCGTTGCGCCTCGACGATCCCCAGCCGGAATCCGTGCACCCGCAGCAGCTCCGCGTCAGGGCTGCCGGACTCCTCGGGTGCCCAGCGCGCCTCAGCCTCCAGCCGCGAGCGCCCGGTGAGGCGGGTGCGGTGCTTGAGGTCCTCGACGAAGGATCCGGCCTCGGCGCGCCGCCGCGGGTCGATACGGAGGTCTGCCCACACGCTGTCGGTGTTGTCCCGCAGCGACAGCTCCAGCTCCGCCGTGGCCACCACCGCGCCGTCGTCCGCGCGCGCCCACACATACCGACGCTCGACCCACGGGTCGCTCAGCCGAGCACGGACCCTGGTCTCCTCAAGGGTCCAGACCAGGTCGTACGGGTCGGAGACCACCCGCGCCTGGTGAGCGTGGAACGCCTCCAGCGCGGCGTCGTCGAACGGGTCGACCTCCTCGATGCGCACCCCACCACCGTAGGCGGACAGCAGCACGAGGCGCGCGGCAATTTCGGCGACGTCAGAGCGCGAGCGCTTTGCCGACGACTGCCGCCAGCCGCCGCGCCACCTCGTCGGCCTTGGCGCTCGTGGCGGCCTCGACCATCACGCGGACGAGCGGCTCGGTGCCGGAGGGGCGCAGGAGCACCCGCCCGGACCCGTCCAGCTCGGCCGTCGCCGCGGCCACCGCGGCTGCGACGTCGACGTCGGTGGTCGCGCGAGACTTGTCGACGCCGGGAACGTTCACGAGGACCTGCGGGAGCCGCCGCATGACGGCCGCGAGATCAGCGAGGGTGCGGCCCGAGGACACGAGGCGAGCGGCGATCGAGAGCGCGGTAAGGACGCCGTCACCAGTCGTCGCGTGGTCGCTCATGATGACGTGCCCCGACTGCTCGCCACCGAGGTTGAAGCCGCTGGCACGCATCGCCTCGAGCACATAGCGATCACCGACCGCCGTCTGCACGACGGTGACACCTGCGGCGTCCATCGCCTGCACGAAGCCGAGGTTGGACATCACGGTCGCCACCACGGTGTCGTTGACGAGCCGCCCCTGCTCCTTGAGCGTGAGGGCGAGGATGGCGAGGATCTGGTCGCCGTCGACGAGCTCGCCGGACGCGTCCACGGCGAGGCAGCGGTCGGCGTCCCCGTCGAAGGCGAAGCCGGCGTCAGCACTGCTCTCGATGACCACCCGCTGCAGTGCCTCGGGGTGAGTGGACCCGCACCCCTCGTTGATGTTGAGGCCGTCGGGCTCGGCATGGATCGCCACGACCTCGGCCCCGAGCTCGCGGAACGCCTGGGGGCCGACCTCGCTCGCCGCGCCGTTCGCGCAGTCGAGGACGATACGGAGCCCGTCGAGGCGCTGGCCGACCGCCTGCACCAGATGGCGCTCGTACGTACGCAGCGCCGTCGGGCTGTCGCCGATACGGCCGACGGCAGCGCCGGTCGGACGCTGCCAAGGCTGTTCGAGGGTGCGCTCGATGACGTCCTCGAGGGCATCGTCGAGCTTGAGCCCCCCACGAGCCAGGAACTTGATGCCGTTGTCCGGCATCGGGTTGTGGCTCGCGGAGATCATGACCCCCATGTCCGCAGCGAGCGCGGACGTCAGGTAGGCGGCTCCCGGGGTGGGCACCACGCCGAGCCGGTGCACATCCACCCCCGCAGATGCAAGGCCCGCGACCACCGCGGCCTCGAGAAACTCTCCCGAGGCGCGAGGATCGCGGGCCACGACTGCGGTCGGCCTCTGATCGGCGAAGGCACCCGTCTCGCCCAGCACGTGAGCTGCTGCCACTGCCAGGTCGACAGCGAGCTCTGCGGTGAGGTCGGTGTTCGCGACCCCCCGGACGCCGTCGGTTCCGAAGATCCGACCCAAGGCCCTGCCGCCGTCAGCGCTTGCTGTACTGAGGCGCCTTGCGGGCCTTCTTGAGGCCAGCCTTCTTGCGCTCCTTGGCGCGGGCGTCACGCGTGAGCAGCCCGGCCTTCTTGAGGGTGGCGCGGTTCGACTCCTCGTCGACCGCGTTCAGCGCGCGGGCCACGCCGAGGCGCAGCGCGCCGGCCTGACCGGTCATGCCGCCACCCGAGACGCGAGCGATCACGTCGAAGCTCTCACCGAGACCGGTGCTCGCGAAGGCCTCCTTGGCGATCTGCTGGTGCAGCTTGTTGGGGAGGTACTCCTCGAGCGGCTTGCCGTTGACCGTCCATGCGCCGGTGCCGGGCACGAGGCGGACGCGAGCGACGGCCTCCTTGCGACGGCCGGTGGCAGCAGAGGGCGCGATGATCGACGAACGTGCCGCCGACTCCGCACTCGGAGCGGTCTCGGAGGTGTAAGCAACGCCCTCGGCGTTGGCGGCGAACTCGTCGGTCTCGACGGTCTCGGTGCTGGACTCAGCCACGTTGATCCTCACTACTTCCTGGGCCTACTGGGCGATCTGCTTGATGTCGAAGGTCTTCGGCTGCTGCGCGGAGTGCGGGTGCTCCGGGCCGGCGTAGACCTTCAGCTTGCTCATGAGCGCGCGGCCGAGGCGGTTCTTGGGAATCATGCCCCAGACTGCCTTCTCGATGGCCTTGCGCGGGTCCTTGTCAAGCAGGTCGCCGTACGCGATCTGCTTCAGACCACCCGGGTAGCCACTGTGGCGGTAGGCGAGCTTGTCCTCGCGCTTGTTGCCCGAGAGGGCGACCTTCTCCGCGTTGACGATGATGACGAAGTCACCGTTGTCGATGTGCGGAGCGAACGTGGGCTTGTGCTTGCCGCGAAGCAGGGTCGCTGTCTGGACGGCAAGTCGTCCGAGCACCACGTCTTCTGCGTCGATGACGTGCCACTGGCGGTCGACGTCACCAGGCTTCGGGCTGTACGTGCGCACGCTGTTCTACCTTCGTATGGATGGGGACTGGTGGTGTGCCTGCGCACGGTCCGAAAAGACCTGCAGGCACAACGACGTACAAGAATACCCAGCCGTCACACGCTCGGTCAAAACGGCCCCTCCAGGAAGGGTTCGCAACCGCGATCCCTCCCGTCGGGTCCGACCGACCAGACGGCGGCACGCCGTACGCCGGACGTGCCACCTCCAGGGTACCCTCGAGCCCCAAGCACCCGACGCCCGAGGCCCTGTTCCGGGACCTGTTGACGGACCCGGATGCACGCACCCTTGCGCGAAGCAATAAGTTAGAGGGGGTCCGATACACCCCCGAGGACCCCGATTCGAGCTGCGTACCAGCACAGGGTGCGCACGCCACGGCGCAAGGAGACCTCCTCGTGACAGACGCCACGCCCTCGGCTGATGGCCAGACCCTGACCGTCCGCGACGACCGGACCGGCAAGGAGTACGTGCTCCCGATCGTCGACGGGACGATCCGGGCGAGCGACCTCGGCAAGATCCGGGTCAGCGACGACGAGCCCGGGATCGCCTCGTACGACCCCGGCTTCACCAACACCGCCAGCACTCGCTCGGCCGTCACCTTCATCGACGGCGAGAAGGGGATCCTGGAGTACCGGGGCTACCCGATCGAGCAGCTGGCCGAGAAGTCGTCGTTCCTCGAGGTCGCCTACCTGCTGATCAACGGTGACCTGCCGTCCAAGGAGCAGTACGACTCCTGGGTGCACGACATCACGTTCCACACCTTCGTGCACGAGAACATCAAGTCGCTCATGCAGGGCTTCCGCTACGACGCGCACCCGATGGGCATGCTGCTCTCGGCGGTCGGTGGCCTCTCGACGTTCTACCCCGAGGCCCGCAACATCCACGACGCGGAGACGCGCCACCTCCAGATCGTCCGCATGATCGCCAAGATGCCGACACTGGGTGCCTGGTCGTTCCGTCACGCGCAGGGCAAGCCCTACGTCTACCCCGACAACGACCTGTCGTACGCCGAGAACTTCCTCGCGATGCTGTTCAAGATGAGCGAGGCGAAGTACGAGGCCGATCCGCGTCTCGTCAAGGCGCTCGAGGTGCTCTTCATCCTCCACGCCGACCACGAGCAGAACTGCTCGACGAACGCGGTGCGCTCGGTCGGCTCGAGCCAGGTCGACCCCTACTCGGCGGTCTCGGCCGGCATCGGCGCGCTCTACGGCCCGCTGCACGGTGGCGCCAACGAGGCCGTCCTCAAGATGCTGCGCCGCATCGGCGACGTGAGCAACGTCCCCGCCTTCATCGAGGGTGTCAAGGCCGGCAACGAGCGGCTGATGGGCTTCGGCCACCGGGTCTACAAGAACTACGACCCGCGCGCCACGATCATCAAGAAGGCGACCGACGACGTCTTCGAGGTCACCGGGGTCAACCCGCTCCTCAAGATCGCCGTCGAGCTGGAGAAGATCGCGCTCGAGGACGAGTACTTCGTCAAGCGCAAGCTCTACCCCAACGTCGACTTCTACTCGGGCCTCATCTACGAGGCGCTGCAGTTCCCGCCGGAGATGTTCACCGTGCTGTTCGCGATCCCGCGCACGGCCGGCTGGCTGGCACAGTGGCTCGAGCTGGTCAACGACTCGGAGCAGAAGATCGCCCGCCCGAAGCAGATCTACACCGGCGAGCGCGGTCTGGTCTTCCCGTCGAGCAGCGAGCGCTGGGCCTGAGCGTCCACGCCGTCCACGACGTCCACGAAGGGCGCCTCCCGCACGTCGGGGGGCGCCCTTCGGCGTCTCTCCCGCCCGCCTACAGTGGCGTGAGCCACCGGCCGAGGAGGAGTCGATGACCGAGACGTCCACAAGCAAGCCCGCGAGCACAGGCCCGTACGCGAGCCGCCAGGTACGCCTGCGCGAGCGCCCGGTCGGCTACCCCGGCCCGCAGACCTGGGACCTCACGACAACCGACCTGCCGGAGCCCGGGCCCGGTGAGCTCGTCGTCGCCGTCAGCCACGTCTCGCTCGACCCCGCGATGCGCGGCTGGCTGAACGACGTCAGGTCGTACGTCCCGCCGGTCGGCATCGGCGAGGTGATGCGTGCGGGCGCCGCCGGCACCGTCGTCGCGTCCCAGCACCCCTCGTACGCGGTGGGTGACACCGTCACCGGCAGCTTCGGCGTCACCGAGTACGCCCTCTCCGACGGCGAGGGTCTCGTCCTCGTCGACCCCGACGTCGCTGGCACGCCGACCTGGCTCGGGGCCCTCGGGATGCCGGGCATGACGGCGTACTTCGGGCTGCTCGACGTCGGCCGCGCGAGCGCCGGCGACACCGTGCTCGTCTCCGGTGCTGCGGGCGCTGTCGGCAGCATGGTCGGGCAGATCGCGAAGGCCCTGGGCTGCACCGTCATCGGCATCGCCGGCGGCGCAGACAAGTGCGACTGGCTGACCTCGATCGGCTTCGACGCCGTGATCGACTACAAGGCTGTGCACGATTCAAAGCCTGTGAACGTCCTCAAGCGACTGCGTGAGGTCGCTCCCGACGGGATCGACGTCTTCTTCGACAACGTCGGCGGCGACACCCTCGACGCCGGGCTGGCCAACCTGCGCCGCGGCGCGCGCGTCGTGATCTGCGGTGCGATCTCGGGCTACAACGAGACCGCGCTCCCGCCGGGGCCGAGCCGCTACATGTCGCTGCTCGTCTTCCGGGCGTCGATGACCGGGTTCGTCGTGTTCGACTACGAGGACCGCTACCCCGAGGCCCGCGAGAAGATCGGCCGCTGGATCGCCGACGGCACGGTCGTGGCCCGCGAGACCGTTCTTGCTGGAGGGGTCGAGGCGTTCCCGGAGGCACTGCTCGGGCTCTATGCGGGAGTGAACACCGGCAAGCTGGTGCTCGAGGTCGGCGCACCCACCGCCGACGTCACGGGTTGACGCGCTCGATAGGTTGATCAGGTGCGCTGGAGACTCGACCTCGCCTATGACGGTGCGGCCTACCGTGGCTGGGCCACCCAACCCGGGCTCCCCTCGGTGCAGCAGTCGATCGAGGACGCGCTCACGCTCGTCCTCCGACTCGACGAGCCGGCACGCCTGACGGTGGCCGGACGGACGGACACCGGCGTCCACGCCCGCGGGCAGGTCGTGCACGTCGACCTCCCCGACGACGTCGAGACCGACGAGACCCACCTGGTCCGTCGCCTCGACCGGGTGCTCCCCGACGACATCGTCGTCCGGTCGGCGCGCCTGGCGCCCGTGGGGTTCGACGCACGCTTCTCGGCGCTGCGGCGCCGCTACGTCTATCGCATCTGGGACGGCCCCACCGGGCCCGACCCGCTGCACCGCAACCATGTCGTCCACCACCACAAGCCACTCGACATCTCGGCGATGAACGACGCAGCCGTCGGCATCCTCGGCGAGCACGACTTCGCCGCGTTCTGCCGTCGCAGGGAGGGCGCGAGCACGATCCGCAGCCTCATCCAGCTGACGACGCGACGCACCGACACCGGCATCGTCGAGACGACCGTGGTCGCCGACGCGTTCTGCCACTCGATGGTGCGCTCGCTCATGGGCGCACTCACCGCCGTCGGCGAAGGACGCAATGAGCCTGCCTGGATGACGAGGGTCCTCAAGGCCAAGGTCCGCGACTCCCGGGTCAAGGTGATGCCCGCACACGGACTCACCCTCGAGGAGGTCGTCTACCCGGCCGACTCGCAGCTGGCCGACCGCGCCCAGGAGAGCCGCCAGTTCCGCGGGACCATCGAAAGCCCCGAGGATGACTGAGCACTACTTCGACGCGTCTCCCTCGGGCCCCGAGGAGCGCCGCGACGTCCGCGCGCGGATCTGGGACCACGACTACGTCTTCACCACCGCTGCCGGGGTCTTCGCGCGCGACGGGCTCGACAAGGCGACGGCGGTGCTGCTGAAGACGTTCGACCCTCCCGACCATGCGAGCACGGTGCTCGACCTGGGGTGCGGGTGGGGACCGATCGCGTGCGCCGTGGCCGCGGAGGTCCCGGGGTGCACGGTGCACGCCGTCGACACCAACGCCCGCGCGTTGACGCTGACCCGCGACAACGCGGCGCGTGCGGGGGTCGCCGACCGTGTCGTCGCGTCCCTTCCCAGCGACGTGCCGGCCACGGTGACCTTCGACGAGATCTGGTCCAACCCGCCGATCCGGATCGGCAAGGAGGCGCTCCACGCGCTGCTCCTCACCTGGCTCCCCCGGCTCGCCGAGGACGGCGTCGCTCGCCTGGTGGTCGGCAAGAACCTCGGTGCCGACTCCCTCGCCCGCTGGCTCGCCGACCAGGGCTGGCCGACCGAGAAGGCCGCGAGCGCCAAGGGTTTCCGGGTGCTCCTCGTACGCCGCGGCTGAGCTCAGGACCGCCTCGGACGAAGGCCTGTGGATAAGCTCCGCGGCGTCGCGCACGATCGCGGCAGGCTTGGGCCATGAGCGATCCCACCTTCCCCTCCCCCGACGACCCGATGCCCGACCAGCGTGCGCTCCACGAGCGGTGGTGCGCCTTGATGGGTGAGCTCGGCTTCTCCCGCCGCGCCCTGTGGCTCGCCTGCGTCGATGTCGACCGCCGCATGGTGCCGCCCCTCGTCAAGATCGACGAGTGCCCGACCTCCCCCGACCCCGCCGGCGTCCGCCAGCTCCTCGCACAGGCGCGCAGCCTCGTCGACGACGGCGCGCCCGACGGATCGCTCGCCGTCCTGCTGACGCGTCCTGGGCGGGCGGGGATCACCGAGGACGACCGCGCATGGGCCCGCGCGCTGCTCGACGCCGGCCGCTTCGTCCGCCTGCCCCTCGAGGTGCTGCACCTCGCCACCGACGAGGCTCTCGTCGCGCTGGCGCCCGACGACCTCGCGCACGCGCGCCGTACGGCCTGATCAGCGCTGGCGCGCGACCCGACCCTCGTCCCACACCGGCTCGTCGCTCTCGTAGACCGTGCCGTCCTCCCCGAACACGAGGAACCGGTCGAACCGGCGTGCGAACCATCGGTCGTGGGTCACCGCGAGGACGGTCCCGTCGAATGCTTCCAAGCCGTCCTCGAGCGCCTCCGCCGACTCGACGTCGAGGTTGTCGGTCGGCTCGTCAAGCAGGAGCAGCGTCGCCCCTGAGAGCTCGAGCAGCAGGATCTGGAAGCGGGCCTGCTGACCGCCCGAGAGCGAGTCGAAGGTCTGCTCGGAAGAGCGGGCCAGGCCGTAGCGGTCCAGCTTGCGGGCCGCCTCTTCGCGTCCCATCCCGCGACGCCCGATCCCCCGCGCATCGACCTCGCCTCGGTGCAGGATCTCGAGCAGGGTGCGGCCGACGAGCTCGGGATGGGTGTGGGTCTGCACGAAAAGCCCCGGCCTCACACGGGCGCCCAGACGCGCCAACCCGGTGTGAGCGACGGACGCGACCGCGTCGCCGTCCGACCCGGCGACCGGCGCATGCTCGATGTCGGGCCGCGTGCCTCCGGCCGCGAGCAGGCGCAGGAAGTGCGACTTGCCCGACCCGTTCGATCCGAGCACGGCGACCCGCTCCCCGTACCAGACCTCGAGGTCGAAGGGCCGCATGAGTCCGGTGAGCTCCAGGTCCTCGCAGACCACCGCGCGCTTGCCCGTACGACCACCGGTCAGGCGCATCGCGACGTTCTGCTCGTGCGGGACCTCCTCCGGCGGGCCCGCCTCCTCGAACTTGCGCAGCCGCGTCTGAGCCGCCCGATAGCGCGCGGCCATGTCGGAGTTGTACGCCGCCTTGTTCTTGTACATGAGCATCAGCTCGCGCAGCTTGTGGTGCTCCTCGTCCCAGCGCCTGCGCTGCTCTTCGAGCCGGGCGAACCGGGCCGCGCGCGCCTCGTGGTAGGTCGCGAACCCGCCGGGGTGCGTCCACGTCGTGCTCCCGGCCGCCCCCAGCTCGAGCGCCACGATCCGGGTCGCGGTGTTCGCGAGCAGGGCGCGGTCGTGGCTCACGTACAGCACCGTCTTCTGGGTGGCGTCGAGCTGGCTCTCGAGCCACTGCTTGCCGGGCACGTCGAGATAGTTGTCAGGCTCGTCGAGGAGCAGCACCTCGTCGGGGCCGCGGAGCAGACCCTCGAGCACGAGGCGCTTCTGCTCGCCGCCGGACATCGTGGACAGGTCGCGCCACTTCGCCCGCTCGTACGAGATCCCCAGCGCGGCGGTGCAGCAGGCGTCCCAGGTGACCTCGACCTCGTAGCCACCGGCGTCGGCGTACTCGGCGAGAGCAGATGCGTAGCGCATCTGGGTCGCCTCGTCGTCGTGCTCCATGAGTGCCAGCTCCACCTCGTCGAGGCGCGCGGCGGCAAGGCGCACGCGCGGCGGCGCGACGGAGAGGAGCAGCTCGCGCACGGTCTCGAGGTGGGAGCCGTCGGGGTGTCGCGTCACCATCTGGCGCATCACCCCCAGACCACCGCTGCGCGCGACGGTACCGGCGTGCGGCGTGATCTCGCCGGTGATGATCTTCATCAGCGTCGTCTTGCCCGCGCCGTTGGCCCCGACGAGCGCCACGACGGCACCGTCCCCGACCCGGAACGAGACGTCGTCCAGCAGGACTCTCCCGTCTGGGAGGTCGTAGCGGATTCCGGACAGATCGACGTGGGTCACGTCCCCCAGTGTCCGCTCTCCGTCAAGCCGGTATCCACGATCCCCCATGCACTACGCTCCAGCGAAGCCCCCGACGTACGGAGTCCCTCGACGTGACCGTCTACGTGATCCTCGGCCTGCTCGGCCTCGCGCTGCTCGCGGTGTCCCTGCTGGTCGGCGACCTGTTCGACGGGCTCACCGACGGGCTGCCGGGCGACGTCTTTTCGAGCGCCGTCATCGGTGGCTTCGTCGCCGCCTTCGGCTTCGGCGGCGCCCTGGCCGACGGGCTGGGGCTCCGGCTCCTCGTCAGTCTTCCCGTCGCCGTCGTCTCCGGTGTCCTCGTGGCCTGGTTCGCCGGATGGCTGACCGGGCTGGTGCGAGGCGGCGGGAGCGATGCGACGCCGTCGGTCGCCGACAGCATCGGCCGCAGCGGGCGCATCGTGTCCGAGGTCCCCGCCGACGGCTACGGGCTCGTCCGGGTCGCCGTCGGCGGCCACACCCTCCAGCTCAACGCCCGCTCCGTGCGCCCCTTGGACGCCGGCGCCGAGGTCCACATCACCGAAGTCCTGTCGCCGACGGCAGTCATCGTGGCCCCCGTGTGGGACGAGATCGCCTAACCCTTCCCGAAAGGCCCCCGCCGTGTCCTCCTCCGTGCTCGTCCCCGTGGCCGGTTTCGTCGTCCTCCTGGTGCTCCTCCTGCTGCTGGTCACCAGTCGCTACAAGGTCGCCGGCCCCAACCAGGCCTTCATCGTGACCGGGCGCAAGGGCAAGGCCGTCCTCAACCCCGAGACGGGCGCACTGACGACCGACCTCTCGGGCCAGAAGGTGATCCTCGGCGGCGGCACGTTCGTCATCCCCTTCGTCCAGAAGCTCGCGACGATGGACCTGTAGAGCCGTCGCATCTCCGTGCAGATCCGCGGCGCAGTCTCCGGGCAGGGCATCAAGCTCAACGTGGAGGGCGTGGCGATCGTCAAGGTCGGGGGCAATGCCGACCAGATCCGGCTCGCCGCCCAGCGGTTCCTCTCCCAGCAGGGCGACATCGAGCCGTTCACGCAGGAGGTGCTGGCAGGTGCGCTGCGCTCGATCGTCGGCGGGCTGACCGTCGAGCAGATCATCCGTGATCGTGCCGCGTTCGCCCAGCGCGTCGCCGACGAGTCCGAGAACTCCCTGACGGGCCAGGGTCTGATCCTCGATACGTTCCAGATCCAGGACGTCACCGATGACGGCAGCTACCTGTCGGACCTCGGGCGCCCCGAGGCGGCCCGCATCCGCCAGACCGCCGCGATCGCCGAGGCCGCAGCGCGTCAGGCCGCCGAGCAGGCGAGCCTGAAGGCGGAGGAGGAGATCGCCATCGCCCAGCGCACGCTCGCCCTCAAGCAGGCCGAGATCAAGTCCGAGACGGATGCCGCGGCGGCCAACGCGGCCTCGGCCGGACCGCTCGCCCAGGCCGATCGCGACCAGGCGGTCCTCGCCGAGCAGGAGAAGGTCGCCGTCCGTCAGGCGGCCCTGACCGAGCGCCAGCTCGAGACCCAGGTGCGCAAGCCTGCCGACGCCGAGCGCTACAAGGTCGAGCAGGAGGCGGAGGCGCGGCGTACGTCCGAGATCGCCGCGGCTGAGGGCCGTAAGGCGTCCACCATCGCTGCCGCCGAGGCCAACGCCGAGGAGGCCCGCCTGTCCGGCGAGGCCGAGAAGTCACGCCGTGCGGCGCTCGCCGAGGCCGAGGCCATCGAGGGTGCGCGGCGAGGCGAGGCCGAGAAGGCTCGCCGTGTGGCCGAGGCCGAGGCGACCCGTGCAGAGGGCGAGGCACAGGCAGCGGCGACCCTCGCGATCGGCCATGCCGAGGCCGAGGCGATGGACAAGCGCGCCGCTGCGTTCGCCGGCTACAACGACGCGGCCGTGCTGCAGATGGTCATCGAGGTCCTCCCCCAGATCGCCAAGGAGGTCGCCGCGCCGATCGCGGCGATCGACCAGCTCACGATCCTGTCGACCGACGGTGCGGGCGCGTTGCCGAAGCAGGTCAACGACAACGTCGTCCAGACCCTGCAGATGCTCAAGACGTCCACAGGTCTCGACCTTGGGGCGCTCCTGCACCGCTCGGTCGACAAGGCCGCCAACGGCGTGGGCGTCACGACCGGCAAGAACGGCGACACCGCCTGAGCACACGCGCGTCACGGGATGCGGGGGAGCACGACGGTCTCCCCCGTCCCGCTGTCGACGAGCGCGGCACGGTTCACCACGAGAGGCATCGGGAGCACGTCAGCGACCGCCGCGACGACCACCGGGAGGAGCGCGCCCGGGGCCCGCGTCGCGAGGGAGACGTGCGGGACCCAGGCCCCCTCGGCATAGTTGCGGTGCAGGTCGGCGCCCGTCGCCCGTACGGCCGCCACGACGGACTCCTGGCGCCGCGCCAGCTCGGCAGTCAGTGACGGCGCCAGCGCGGCACGCCCGCGCGGGAACGCGAGCGTGCCCTGGCACGTCAAGGTGAACGGACCACCATCGGGAAGCCTGTCCACCGCCTGGTGCACGGCTTCCAGATCCCACTCCCGCAGCACCGCGTACGAGAGGTGGGGGTGGTGCCGGCCGTGCGTGTGGGTCGCGAGGGTGTGCACGCCACGCGACTCCAGGCGCGCCCACAGCTCGCGGATCCTACGCTCGGTCCGCGCATCGAACAGGACGCAGACGGCGAGGGCCATGGTCCTAGCGTGACCTGTCCTGGGTCAGTCGACGAGCGCAGCGACCAGGAGCTCGAGCGTTCTTTCGCGGGCGACGGACCGCCGCGGGTCGCCACCGTGCCACGCGGACGCAACCGGGTGCACCATCACCTCGTCCACGTCGAACTGCGCGGCCAGAGCACGGATCCGCTCGGCGGCCTGCGTCGGATCACCGACGACGTTGCGCACCAGTCCGTCCTCGACCATCGCGCGCTGAGGTTCGCTCAGCTCCTGCTTCTCGGCGGCCTCCACGAGGTCCAACGCCGCCAACGGAGCGCCCGTCCTCAGCCGCGCCATCGACTGCAGGTTGGGGATCGCGAGCGCGGCTGCCTCCTCGTACGTCTCGGCGACGACCACGTTAACGGTGAGGAACGTCGTCGGCTCGGGCGTGTGCACGCTCGGTTGGAACTCGCGCCGATAGATCTCCAGCGCCTCAGCCGTCCCCTGGCCCGAGAAGTGGTGCGCGAACACGTACGGCAGCCCCTTGGCGGCGGCGAGGTGCGCGGAGTAGGTCGAAGAGCCGAGCAGCCACTGACGCGGCGTCGACGTCGCGCTCGGCGTCGCGCGGAGCCGGTAGTCCTCGCCGCGGATCGGAACCCGGACGCCCACGGTCGAGTCCATCAGGGCCATCACGTCGTCGAGGTACTGCGGGAACTGCTGGACGTCCGTGTCGTCGCGGCCCGCGGCACCGCGAAGCGCCCACGAGGTCACCGGATCGGAGCCGGGCGCGCGACCGAGCCCGAGATCGATTCGGCCCGGGTACGCCGCCTCGAGCAGCGCGAACTGCTCGGCGACCGCGAGCGGCGCGTGGTTCGGGAGCATCACTCCCCCCGATCCGAGGCGGATGCGCGCGGTCTGCGCCGCGAGGATCGCGATCAGGACGGGCGGGGACGTCGCCGCGACCGCCGGCATGTTGTGGTGCTCGGCGACCCAGTAGCGCGTGAACCCGAGCCGGTCGGCCACGCCCGCGAGCGCGGTCGTCGCGGCGAGCGCGTCAGAGGTCGTCTGGTCGGTACGGACGGGGACGAGGTCGAGGACCGAGAGCTTGGGAGACGCCATACCTCATGACAACGCCACGAGGTGCCCGTGGGATTCCTTCGGGCTAGTGGCTCGTCTGCGCGCGGCCGCGCCACCACTGCCACGCGAACGTGACGATCAGGGCACCGATGACCGAGCCGACGATCCCGCTGGGACGGAGTTCGAGCCCGTCGCCGGCGAGAAGGCTGACGAGCAGCCCCCCGACGAAGGACCCGACGATCCCGGAGACGAAGGCGACGGTCCAGTCGATGCCGGACATTCCGCGTCCGAGGATGAGCTGGGCAAGAGCGCCGGCCAGCATGCCGAAGAGGATGATCGCGATGATGAGCACGACCGCAGCCTAGGGGCACGCGGGCCGTGCTGCAGGCCTCGTTGCACGTCGATCTCGGCTCTCCCGCCGGTCACGAGACGAGGGCCGGCACCCGCCCCGTACGGGACTGGTGCCGGCCCTCGTGGGGAACCGTGAGGGGTCAGGCCTTGTCGGCGTCACCCTCGGCCTTGTCGGCGGTCGCCTCGTCGGCAGCAGGTGCCTCGTCGGCGGTCGCCTCGACCTCGGCCTCGTCGGCAGCGGCGATCTGGTCCTTGACCTCGTCGGCGCTCTCGGGGGCCTCGACCGGGGCGGCCTCAGCCTTCGCGGCCTTCTTCGGCGTCTTCGTCGTGACGGAGAAGTCCTTCTCCTCGACGAGCTCGATCACGGCCATGGGGGCGTTGTCGCCCTTGCGCGGCCCGATCTTGGTGATGCGCGTGTAGCCACCGGGGCGCGTCGTGTACTTCGGCGCGATCTCGGTGAACAGCTCGTGCAGGATGCCCTTGTCACGGATCACCTTGACGACCTGGCGCCGGTTGGCGACCGTGTCGACCTTGGCGCGGGTGATCAGCGACTCGGCGTACGGGCGAAGGCGCTTGGCCTTGGCCTCGGTGGTGGTGATGCGGCCGTGCTCGAACAGGCTCTGTGCGAGGTTGGCGAGGATGAGGCGCTGGTGCGCCGGGCTCCCGCCGAACCGCGGACCCTTTGTGGGCGTGGGCATTGCTTTGTCTCCTGGGAAGTAGTGCGGAGAGCAACTGAGCGCAGGCTCAGTACTGCTCGTCCTCCGCGAAGCTCTCGTCGTCGTCGCCGAAGTTGTCGACGACTGCGCTCGGGTCGAAACCGGCCGGGCTGTCCTTCAGGCCCAGACCCATCTCGGCGAGCTTGGCCTTCACCTCGTCGATCGACTTCGAGCCGAAGTTGCGGATATCCAGCAGGTCCTGCTCGCTGCGTGAGATGAGCTCACCCACCGTGTGGATGCCCTCACGCTTGAGGCAGTTGTACGACCGGACCGTCAGGTGGAGATCCTCCACCGGCAGGGCGAGGTCGGCGGCGAGCGCCTCGTCGACCGGCGACGGGCCGATGTCGATGCCCTCGGCCTCGACGTTCAGCTCACGCGCGAGACCGAACAGCTCGACCAGCGTCTTGCCGGCCGACGCCATGGCGTCGCGCGGCAGGATCGAACGCTTGGTCTCGACGTCGATGATGAGCTTGTCGAAGTCGGTGCGCTGCTCGACACGAGTGGCCTCGACCTTGTACGTGACCTTGAGGACCGGGCTGTAGATCGAGTCGATCGGCATGCGCCCGATCTCCTCGTCGCCGGTCTTGTTCTGGATCGCCGACACGTAGCCGCGTCCGCGCTCGACCACCAGCTCGACCTCGATCTTGCCCTTGTCGTTCAGGGTCGCGATCTTGAGGTCAGGGTTGTGCACCTCGACACCGGCCGGGGGCGCGATGTCGGCTGCGGTGACGTCGCCGGGGCCCTGCTTGCGCAGGTACATGACGACGGGCTCGTCGTGCTCCGAGCTGACCACGAGGTTCTTGAGGTTCAGGATGATCTCGGTGACGTCCTCGGTCACGCCGGGGATCGTCGAGAACTCGTGGAGCACGCCGTCGATCTTGATCGAGGTGACAGAAGCACCCGGGATCGACGACAGGAGCGTACGGCGCAGGGAGTTGCCGAGGGTGTAGCCGAAGCCCGGCTCGAGAGGCTCGATGACGAACCGCGAGCGGAACTCGTCGACGACGTCCTCGGACAGTGTCGGCCGCTGTGCAATGAGCATGTTCTGGGTTCCTTTCCGCGTCGCCCGCTATATGACGGACACGGTGAATGAGGCTGGTGGTGGCCTGCCCGAGCACGGGCTCGGGCAGGCCGGCGAGGCATCAGATCTTGGAGTAGTACTCCACGATCAGCTGCTCGGTGATCGGGACGACGATCTGCTCGCGCACCGGCGGCTGGTGGACGAGGACGCGCCCCTTCTCCGGCACGGCGGTGAGCCATGCGGGGACGGAGTCGGCGTTGAACGTCTCACGGGCCACGATGAACGGCGTCGTCTCGAGCGACTTCGGCCGCACGTCGATGATGTCGTACTGGCTGACCTGGTACGACGGGATGTCGACCTTGTGGCCGTTGACCAGGAAGTGGCCGTGGACCACGAGCTGGCGAGCGTGACGACGCGTGCGGGCGAAGCCGGCACGGTAGATCACGTTGTCGAGACGGCACTCGAGGATCTGGAGCAGGTTGTCACCGGTCTTGCCGGGACGACGGTGCGCCTCCTCGTAGTACTTGCGGAACTGCCGCTCGAGGACGCCGTAGGTGTAGCGCGCCTTCTGCTTCTCCTGCAGCTGCGTGCGGTACTCGCTCTCCTTCACCCGGCCGCGGCCGTGCTGGCCGGGCGGGTAGGGGCGACGCTCGAACGCGGCGTCACCGCCGACGAGGTCGACGCCCAGGCGGCGAGACTTCTTGGTCAGGGGTCCGGTATAACGGGCCATCTGTGTTCTCCTCTCCGATCCGGGCTATCAGACGCGGCGGCGCTTGGGAGGCCGCACGCCGTTGTGGGGGCTGGGGGTGACGTCCTGGATGGTGCCGACCTCGAGGCCGACCGCACCCAGGGAACGGATCGCCGTCTCGCGACCCGAGCCCGGGCCCTTCACGAAGACGTCGATCTTCTTCATCCCGTGCTCCATCGCCCGGCGCCCGGCGGCCTCAGCGGCCATCTGCGCGGCGTACGGAGTGGACTTGCGCGAACCCTTGAAGCCGACAGTGCCGGCAGAGGCCCACGAGATCACCGCACCGGACGGGTCGGTGATCGTGACGATCGTGTTGTTGAACGTGCTCTTGATGTGGGCCTGGCCCGCGGCGACGTTCTTCTTCTCCTTGCGGCGCACCTTCTTGGCGCCTGTGCCCTTCGGAGGCATTACTTACCCTTCTTCTTGCTGCCGGCAACGGTGCGCTTCGGGCCCTTGCGGGTGCGCGCGTTCGTCTTGGTCCGCTGACCGCGCACGGGGAGCCCGGCGCGGTGGCGGCGGCCCTGGTAGCTGCCGATCTCGATCTTGCGACGGATGTCGGCGGCCACTTCACGACGAAGGTCGCCCTCGACCTGGAACTGGCCGTCGATCGCGTCACGGAGCGCGACCAGCTGGTCCTCGCTCAGCTCGTGCACGCGCAGGTCGGGGCTGATGCCGGTCTGCTCGAGCAGCTGCTCGCTGCGGGTACGGCCGATGCCGTAGATGTAGGTGAGACCAATGACCACGCGCTTGTCGCGCGGCAGGTCGACACCGATGAGGCGTGCCATCAGGCGATGTCCTTCCACTGCGAAGGTGTGTGGCGTGACGCATCCCGGCTGCCTCAGCCGGGCCCTGGCCTTCGTTCCAGGGGAAGCACCTCGTCAGTCTCGACGCGGTGAGCGATCACGTTGCTGGGTGCGGGCTGGTCAGCCCTGCCGCTGCTTGTGGCGCGGGTTCTCACAGATCACCATGACTCGGCCATGGCGACGGATGACCTTGCACTTCTCGCAGATCGGCTTGACGCTCGGTTGAACCTTCATCGAGCTCTCTTATCTCGTACGGTCAGGGTCACTTGTACCGGTAGACGATCCGACCTCGGGTGAGGTCGTACGGGGACAGCTCCACCACCACACGGTCCTCAGGGAGGATCCGGATGTAATGCTGGCGCATCTTGCCGCTGATGTGCGCAAGAACCTTGTGGCCGTTGGTCAGCTCCACTCGGAACATCGCGTTCGGCAGGGCTTCGATAACCGAGCCCTCGAGCTCGATGACGCCTTCCTTCTTGGCCATGTCCTCCGCAATCTGTCGTACGTCTCTCGGACCGGCCGAAGGCATGCAGACATGCACACTCCGGCCGACTGTCCATAGTACGGTGCGCGGCAACCAAGGGACAAATCCGGCGGTCGGGCGTCTCAGTCCTCGGCGGGCCCGCCATACGGAACACCAAGCTCGGCGAGCCGCGCACGGCCCCCGTCGAGCGCGGTGAGCACCCACGCGCCGGTGTCGGTGAGCGTGAAGGTGTGCTCGAAGTGCGCCGACCAGCCCCCGTCGTCGGTGACGACCGTCCAGTCGTCCTCGAGCGTCGTCGTCTCGATCGTGCCCTCGGTGATCATCGGCTCGACCGCGAGGACAAGGCCCTTCACGAGCTTGGGACCGTGACCCGGTGCGCCGAAGTTGGGGACGTTGGGTGGCATGTGCATGGCGGAGCCGATCCCGTGGCCGACGTAGTCCTCGACGATCCCGTAGGACTCGCCGCCCGGGTGCGACCGCACGTACGACTCGACGCCGTGACCGATGTCGCTGACCCTGCCGCCGAGGTGTGCGGCCGCGATGCCGCGCCACAGCGATTCCTCGCACACGCGGACCAGCTCGCGGCGACTCTCGCTGATCTCCCCCACCGCGACCGTGATCGCCGCGTCGGAGTGCCACCCGTCAAGCACGCAGCCGCAGTCGATCGACACGAGGTCACCCTCCGCGATCACCCGCTCGCCCGGGATGCCGTGCACGACCTCGTCGTTGACGGAGGTGCAGATGGTCGCAGGGAATCCGTGGTAGCCCTTGAAGTTGGGCACGGCGCCGCGGCTGCGGATGTGCTCCTCTGCGATGGCGTCGAGGTCGGCGGTCGTCATGCCGGCGCGCACCGACTCTCTGAGGAGCTCGAGCGTCTCGCCGACGATCACACCGGCCCGCCGCATCACGGCAACCTGATCGGGCTTCTTGATCTCGAGCCCGCTGCCGAAGATCCCCATCAGAGGACGCGCCCCATCAACGTACGCACCCCATCGAACAACACGCCCATCGGCGCGTCAGCACGCCTGAGGCAGGGCGTCGAGGATCCGACCCTGGATGTCGTCGACCTCGCCGATCCCATCGACCTTCACGAGCAGCCCGCGGTCGGCGTAGACCGCGAGCAGGGGCGTGGTCCGCTCGTAGACCTCCTGGCGGTGACGGATGACCTCTTCGGTGTCGTCGGTACGCCCTGAGGTCTCGGCACGCTTCAGCAGCCGCGCGATGAGCTCCTCACGGTCCACCACCAGCTCCACGACGGCATCGAGCTGCTCGCCGAGGTCGTCGAGGATCCCGTCGAAGGTGTCCACCTGGTCGACCGTGCGCGGATAGCCGTCGAGCAGGAACCCTCGACGGGCGTCCTCCTGGCTCAGACGGTCGCGAACCATCGCGTTGGTGATCTCGTCCGGGACGTACTCACCCTTGTCCATGTAGCTCTTCGCCAGCACACCGAGCTCGGTCCCCTGCGAGACGTTGGCACGGAAGATGTCTCCGGTGGAGATGTGCGGGATGCCGAGCTTCTCGGCGAGCAGAGTCGCCTGGGTGCCCTTGCCAGCACCCGGGGGACCCATGAACAGGAGTCGCGTCACTTGAGGAACCCTTCGTAGTTGCGCTGCTGCAGCTGGCTCTCAATCTGCTTCACCGTGTCGAGGCCGACGCCCACGATGATGAGGAGCGTCGTACCGCCGAACGGGAAGTTCTGATTGGCGTCGACCAGCATGAAGGCCAGCAGCGGGATGAGCGCCACCAGACCGAGGTACAGCGAACCGGGGAAGGTGATGCGCGAGAGCACGTACCCGAGGTACTGCTCCGTCGGACGCCCCGCGCGGATGCCGGGGATGAAGCCGCCGTACTTCTTCATGTTGTCGGCGACCTCCTTCGGGTTGAACGTGATCGACACGTAGAAGTACGTGAAGAAGACGATCAGCAGGAAGAAGGTGAGCATGTAGACAGGGTGGTCGCCCTGGACGAAGTTCTCGTTGATCCAGTTGGCCCAGCCCTTGCCCTGGTTGAACTGCGCGGCGAGCGCAGGCAGGTAGAGGAGGCTGGAGGCGAAGATGACCGGGATGACGCCGGCCTGGTTGACCTTCAACGGGATGTAGGTCGAGGAGCCGCCGAACATCTTGCGGCCCACCATGCGGCGGGCGTACTGCACCGGGATACGGCGCTGCGCCTGCTCGATGAAGATGACGGCCGCGACGACCGCGAGGCCGACGCCGACGACGATGGCGAAGACGCCCCAGCCCTTCTGCTCCTTGATGAGCCACATGGTGCCGGGGAACGTGGCAACGATCTGCGTGAAGATCAGCAGCGACATGCCGTTGCCGACGCCGCGGTCGGTGATGAGCTCGCCGAACCACATGATCATCGCGGTGCCGGCCACCATCGTCAGGACGATGAGCAGGAAGAGGGCGACGGAGTCGGTGTCGTGCAGGAGGTCACGCTGGCACTGGTTGCCGAAGAGGGCACCCGAGCGTGCCATCGCCACGATGCCGGCGCCCTGGAGGACGGCGAGGCCGAGCGTCAGGTAGCGGGTGTACTGCGTGATCTTCGTCTGACCCGCCTGGCCCTCCTTCTTGAGGGCCTCCAGGCGTGGGATCACGACGGTGAGCAGCTGGAGGATGATGCTCGCGGTGATGTACGGCATGATGCCGAGCGCGAAGATCGTCAGCTGGAGCAGTGCACCGCCGGAGAAGACGTTGAGAAGGTTGAACAGACTGTTCGCGTTCTCACCGGATGTCGCGGCGTTGAGGCAGAACTGGACGTTCTCCACGTTGACGCCGGGGGCCGGAAGCATGGAGCCCATCCGGAACAGCACGAGGATGAACAAGACGAACAAGATCTTCTTACGTAGATCAGGCGTCTTGAACGCGTTGGCGAAGGCGCTGAGCACCGGGTCCTCCTATGGACAGCGGCGACGGTGTCCCGTGCGTGTGTGCGGTATGGGGTGAAGCGAAACATGGCGACTCTAACAGCCACCTGGGAAGCAGCTGTCAGAGACCGCCATGTCTCATGTCGAAGAGAGGTCAGAGCTCGGTGGTCGAGCCGCCGGCCGCTTCGATTTTGCTCTTGGCAGAGGCCGAGAACTTGTTCGCGGTCACCTGGACCGCGACCGAGATCTCGCCGTTCCCCAGCACCTTGACGGGCTGGCCCTTGCGGACCGCACCCTTCGCGACCAGTGCGGCCACGTCGACGGTGCCACCTTCAGGGAAGAGCTCGCCGAGGCGGGTCAGGTTCACGACCTGGTACTCCACCTTGAACGGGCTCTTGAAGCCGCCGAGCTTCGGGAGGCGCATGTGGATCGGGACCTGGCCGCCCTCGAAGCCGACCGGCACCTGGTAGCGGGCACTCGTGCCCTTGGTGCCGCGGCCCGCGGTCTTGCCCTTGCTTCCCTCACCACGACCCACACGGGTCTTGGCGGTCTTCGCACCCGGTGCGGGGCGGAGGTGATGCAGCTTGAGCGTCATGTCAGTTCCTCCCCTCAGTCCACAGTCTTGACGTCGACGAGATGAGGAACCGTCGCGATCATCCCGCGGATCTCGGGACGGTCCTCCTTGACGACGACGTCGCCGATGCGCTTGAGACCGAGCGTGCGCAGGGTCTCTCGCTGGTTCTGCTTGCGCCCGATGGCCGAGCGCACCTGGGTCACCTGCAGCTTGGCCATCACGCACCCGCCTGAGCCGGAGCCTGCGTAGGCTCCTTGCTGGACTTGAGCAGCGCAGCCGGCGTGACGTGCTCGACCGGCAGGCCGCGGCGGTCTGCCACGTCCTGGGGCGACTCGAGCTCCCGCAGCGCCTGGATGGTTGCGTGCACGATGTTGATCGCGTTGGACGAGCCGAGCGACTTGCTCAGCACGTCGTGGATGCCGGCGGCCTCGAGCACGGCGCGAACCGGGCCACCCGCGATCACACCGGTACCAGGTGCGGCCGGGCGCAGCATGACCACGCCGGCGGCCTTCTCACCCTGCACCGGGTGCGGGATGGTGCCCTGGATGCGCGGCACGCGGAAGAAGGACTTCTTCGCCTCCTCGACACCCTTTTGGATGGCGGTCGGCACCTCCTTGGCCTTGCCGTAACCGACGCCGACCATGCCGTCGCCGTCACCGACGACGACCAGGGCCGTGAAGCTGAACCGACGTCCGCCCTTGACGACCTTGGCCACGCGGTTGATGCCGACGACCTTCTCGATGTATGCGGTCTTGTCCGCCGAGTCGCGACCGCGACCCCGACGGTCCCCGCCGCCACTGCGGCGCTGGGCTCCGCTCATTCGACTGTCCTCTTCTCTCGTCTGGCCTAGAAGGCCAGGCCGCCCTCGCGGGCGCCCTCGGCCAGGGCGGCAACGCGCCCCTGGTACTTGTTCCCTGCGCGGTCGAACACGACGGACTCGACCCCGGCGACCTTCGCGCGATCGGCGATCAGCTCACCGACGCGACGGGCCTTGGCGGTCTTGTCACCGTCGAGCGTGCGCAGATCGACCTCCATCGACGATGCCGATGCAAGCGTACGACCCTCGAGGTCGTTGACGACCTGAGCGACGATGTGACGGCTCGACCGCGTGATCACCAGGCGGGGACGTTCCTGCGTCCCGGAGACCCGCTTGCGGCCACGGACCTGGCGGCGACGACGCCCCGCGATACGCGCGGCCTCGTGCTTGCGGTGCTTGAGAGCGATAGCCATTACTTACCAGCCTTCCCGGCCTTGCGGCGAACCTGCTCGCCGGCGTAACGCACGCCCTTGCCCTTGTACGGCTCGGGCTTGCGCAGCTTGCGGATGTTGGCCGCAACCTCGCCGACCTGCTGCTTGTCGATGCCCGCCACGGTGAGCTTTGTCGGCGACTCGACCGTGAAGGTCACGCCCTCCGGAGCCTCGAACGGCACCGGGTGGCTGAAGCCGAGGCTGAGCTCGATCGCGGCCGGGCCCTTCGCCAGGACGCGGTAGCCGACGCCCACCAGCTCGAGCTTCTTCTCGTAGCCCTGCGTCACACCGATCACCATGTTGTTGATCAGCGTGCGCGTCAGGCCGTGGAGCGAGCGGTTCTGACGCTCGTCGTTCGGACGCTCGACCGAGATCGCGCCGTCCTCACCCTTGTTAGCGGTGATCGGTGCGGCCACGGTGTGCGACAACGAGCCCTTGGGACCCTTGACCGTGACGACCTGGCCGTCGATCGCGATGTCGACACCGGAAGGAACCGTCACCGGCTGCTTGCCAATACGTGACATGTGTTTTCTCCTCCCGTCACCAGACGTACGCGAGGACTTCGCCGCCCACGCGCTTGTACTTGGCCTGCTTGTCGGTGAGGAGGCCCTGGCTCGTGGAGATAATCGCCACGCCCAGGCCTCCGAGCACCTTCGGCAGGTTGTTCGACTTCGCGTACACGCGCAGGCCCGGCTTGCTGATGCGGCGGATGCCGGCGATCGCACGCTCGCGGTGCTGGCCGTACTTGAGGGTGACGGTGAGCGTCTTGCCCACCTCGCCCTCGGCCGGCTCTGCCACGGTGTAGCCCGTGATGTAGCCCTCTTGCTTCAGGATGTCCGCGACGCCGGCCTTGAGCTTGCTGTAGGGCATGCTCACCTCGTCGTGGAACGCCTGGTTGCCGTTGCGGACACGCGTCAGCATGTCCGCGATCGGATCAGTCATCGTCATGAGTGTGTTTCCACTTTCCTGCCACGGTTTCCGTACCTACGGTCCGGACCTGCGGCGTTCAGGGTCGAGTCGGGATTACCAGGAGCTCTTCGTGACGCCCGGGAGCTCACCGCGGTGAGCCATGGTCCGCAGGCAGATCCGGCACAGGCCGAACTTGCGGTAGACGGACTTCGGACGGCCACAGCGCTGGCAGCGGGTGTAGGCGCGCACGGCGTACTTCGGCTTGCGCGCAGCCTTCACCTTGAGCGAGGTCTTCGCCATTGTCAGTTCTCCTTGAAGGGGAAGCCGAGCTTGGTGAGGAGCGCGCGCCCCTCCTCGTCGTTGGTCGCCGTGGTGACGATGGTGATGTCCATGCCACGCGTACGGTCGATCTTGTCCTGATCGATCTCGTGGAACATGACCTGCTCCGTGAGACCGAACGTGTAGTTGCCGCGCCCGTCGAACTGCTTCGGCGAGAGCCCGCGGAAGTCGCGGATACGCGGGAGGGCGATCGTCAGCAGACGGTCGAGAAACTCCCACATACGGTCGCCGCGCAGCGTCACGTGCGCACCGATCGGCATGCCCTCGCGCAGCTTGAACTGCGCGATCGACTTGCGCGCCCGGGTGACCTGAGGCTTCTGACCGGTGATCGCGGCCAGATCGCGGATCGCGCCCTCGATGAGCTTCGAGTCGCGAGCTGCCTCGCCGACGCCCATGTTGACGACGATCTTGGTCATGCCCGGGACCTGCATGACGTTCTCGAACGAGAACTCCTCACGCAGCGCCGGGAGGATCTCCTCGCGGTAACGCGTCTTGACGCGCGGCATGACCTTCTCTGCGGTCTCGGCGGTCATCAGATCTCCTCTCCGGTGCGCTTGGCGACGCGCACGCTGCGCTGCGCCGTGTAGGTCGAGCCGTCGGCACGCTTCTTGGTGACGTCGTCACGACGGAAGCCGACGCGGGTGGGGACCTTCTCGCCGTCGACCTCCACCAGGAGCGCCACGTTCGAGACGTGGATCGGAGCCTCCTTGGTGATGATCGAGCTGGTCGTGCCCGGCTGCAGCGCCTTCTGATGGCGCTTGATCCGGTTCACGCCCTCGACGATGACGCGCTCGGTCTCGGGGTTCACCGCGATGACCTTGCCCTCGACGCCGCGGTCCTTGCCGGACAGCACGCGGACGTGGTCACCCTTCTTGATGTTCAGGCTCTTCTTAACAGTCATCACAGCACCTCCGGGGCGAGCGAGATGATGCGCATGAACCGCTTGTCGCGCAGCTCACGGCCCACGGGGCCGAAGATGCGCGTGCCACGGGGCTCACCATCATTCTTCAAGATGACTGCGGCGTTCTCGTCGAACCGGATGTAGGAGCCGTCCGGACGACGGCGCTCCTTCGCGGTGCGGACGACGACGGCCTTGACGACGTCGCCCTTCTTGACGTTCCCGCCCGGGATCGCGTCCTTGACGGTGGCGACGATGGTGTCGCCGATCCCTGCGTATCGACGACCGGAACCGCCGAGCACGCGGATGCAGAGGATCTCCTTTGCACCGGTGTTGTCGGCGACCTTGAGTCGCGACTCCTGCTGGATCATCGGTTCTCTCCTGTTGTCTCGCCGGTTCTCACGGGGTCTCCGTGAGCCTGACGGAACGAGTGGTTACTTGGCCTTCTCGAGGATCTCGACGAGGCGCCAGCGCTTGGTCGAGGACAGCGGACGGGTCTCCGCAATCAGCACGCGATCTCCGATGCCGGCCTCGTTGGCCTCGTCGTGCGCCTTGAGCTTGCTCGTACGGCGCAAAACCTTGCCGTACAGAGCGTGCTTGACGCGGTCCTCGACGCTCACGACGACGGTCTTGTCCATCTTGTCGCTGACGACGAGGCCCTCGCGCACCTTGCGGCGGTTACGCTCGCCGGTGGTGTTGTTGGTGCTCATGCCTCTTCACTTTCGATGATGCCGAGCTCGCGCTCACGGACGACGGTGTAGATGCGCGCGATATCCTTGCGCACCGTACGCAGCCGCGCGTTGTTCTCGAGCTGGCCGGTCGCGGCCTGGAAGCGAAGGTTGAACAGCTCTTCCTTGGCCTCACGCAGCTTGTCGGCCAAGTCCTCCGCGCTCAGCGAGCGGAGGTCGGCGGCGGTGGTGACGTTCGCCATCAGAGTTCACCTGCCTCGCGGGTCACGATCTTGCACTTCATCGGGAGCTTGTGGATCGCACGCCGCAGCGCCTCACGCGCCACCGGCTCCGAGACGCCCGAGAGCTCGAACATCACTCGGCCGGGCTTCACGTTGGCGATCCACCACTCCGGCGAACCCTTGCCGGAACCCATGCGGGTCTCGGCAGGCTTCTTGGTCAGCGGACGGTCGGGGTAGATGTTGATCCACACCTTGCCGCCACGCTTGATGTGACGGGTCATCGCGATACGCGCGGACTCGATCTGGCGGTTGGTCACATAGTGACCCTCGACCGCCTGGATGCCGAAGTCACCGAACGCCAGCGACGTACCGCCCTTGGCGGCACCACGACGCTTGGGGTGGTGCTGCTTGCGGTGCTTGACCCTACGCGGGATCAGCATGGTTCAGCTCTCCGTTCCGTTCGCTGCGTCCGCCGGGGCGGCAGCAGCCTCACTGCTGGCGGGAGCCGGCTCAGCGGCCTGCTCCTGCTGACGTGCGGGACGCTCTCCGCGCTGCCCGTCACGCGCCGGACGGCGAGCGCCGCCACGGCTCGGACGCTGACGCCCACCGGGGGCGGCGGCGCGGGCGGCGGCCTGAGCCTCGCGCTCGGCACGGGTGCCGGCGACCTCGCCCTTGTAGATCCAGACCTTCACACCGATGCGGCCGAAGGTTGTCCTGGCCTCGTAGAAGCCGTAGTCGACGTCGGCGCGCAGCGTGTGCAGCGGCACACGACCCTCGCGGTAGAACTCCGAGCGCGACATCTCCGCACCGCCGAGACGGCCGGAGCACTGGATGCGAACACCCTTGGCGCCCGCGCGCATCGTCGTCTGCAGTGCCTTGCGCATCGCGCGGCGGAACTGAACGCGGCCGGCGAGCTGCTCGGCGACGCCCTGGGCCACCAGCTGCGCATCGAGCTCGGGGTTCTTGACCTCGAGGATGTTGAGCTGGATCTGCTTGCCCGTCAGCTTCTCGAGATCGCCACGGATGCGGTCGGCCTCGGCGCCACGGCGACCGATGACGATGCCCGGACGCGCGGTGTGGATGTCCACACGGACGCGGTCGCGGGTGCGCTCGATCTCGACGCGGCTGATGCCGGCGCGATCCATGCCCTTGGTGAGCAGGCGACGGATCTTGATGTCCTCACCGACATAGCTCTTGTAGAGCTTGTCGGCGTACCAGCGGCTCTTGTGATCGGTGGAGATCCCGAGACGGAAGCCGTGCGGGTTGATCTTCTGTCCCACTAGCGGTTCCCACCCTTCTTGTTGGCCTTACGTGTACGAGTCTGCGCCACCGCGTCACGCGGCTGCACGACGACGGTGATGTGGCTGGTGCGCTTGAGGATGCGGTTGGCCGCACCACGCGCACGCGGACGCCAGCGCTTCATCGTCGGGCCCTCGTCGACACGTGCGGCCGAGATGATCAGCGTCGAACGGTCGAGACCTTCAGTGGTCTCGGCGTTGGCGACGGCGCTCGCCACCAGCTTGTAGACGTTGGTCGCTGCGGCCTGCGGCGCGAACTGCAGCAGCGCCAGCGCCTCGTCCACGTCGAGGCCGCGGACCAGGTCGACGACCCGGCGTGCCTTCTGCGGCGTGACGCGGACGAAGCGTGCGACCGCGAAAGCACCGGGCTCGTCGCCGAGCAGGCTCTCGCGTCGGGCGCTGAGGCCCTTACGCTCCAATGTGCTCATCTGAACTCTTCCCTTGGTTGTCGCCCGCGTCAGCGGCGGCGGCTCTTTCGGTCGTCCTTGACGTGTCCGCGGAAGGTGCGTGTCGGTGCGAACTCGCCCAGCTTGTGGCCGACCATCGCATCGGTGACGAACACCGGCACGTGCTTACGCCCGTCGTGAACGGCGATGGTGTGACCGATGAAGGACGGGAGGATCATCGAGCGGCGCGACCACGTCTTGATGACGGTGTGCGTGTCGGCCTCGTTCTGAGTCTCGACCTTCTTCATCAGGTGGTCGTCGACGAACGGCCCCTTCTTCAAACTGCGTGGCATGTCAGGCTCTTCCTCAGCGCTTTCCGGACTTGCGGCGACGGACGATCAGCTTGTCGCTGGCCTTCTTCTTGCGGGTGCGGCCCTCGGGCTGGCCCCACGGCGACACCGGGTGACGTCCACCCGAGGTCTTGCCCTCGCCACCACCGTGCGGGTGGTCGATCGGGTTCATCGCCACACCGCGGACGGTCGGGCGCTTGCCCTTCCAGCGGTTGCGGCCTGCCTTGCCCCAGTTGATGTTGGACTGCTCGGCGTTGCCGACCTCTCCAACGCTGGCGCGGCAGCGGACGTCGACGTAGCGCATCTCGCCCGAGGGCAGACGCAGCTGCGCGCGGTTGCCCTCACGAGCGACCAGCTGGACCTTGGCGCCGGCCGAGCGGCCCATCTTGGCACCGCCACCGGGACGGAGCTCGATCGCGTGGATCGTGGTGCCGACGGGGATGTTGCGCAGCGGCAGGTTGTTGCCGGGCTTGATGTCGGCGCCGGGACCGGCCTCGACGGTCATGCCCTGCTTCAGACCCTCCGGCGCGATGATGTAGCGCTTCTCGCCGTCCGCGTAGTGCAGCAGCGCGATGCGCGCCGTGCGGTTGGGGTCGTACTCGATGTGCGCGACCTTCGCCGGCACGCCGTCCTTGTCGTACCGCTTGAAGTCGATGATGCGGTACGCGCGCTTGTGACCGCCGCCCTGGTGACGGGTGGTGATCCGGCCCTGGTTGTTGCGACCGCCCTTCTTGGGCAGCGGACGCGTCAGGGACTTCTCAGGGGTCGTTCGCGTGATCTCGCTGAAGTCGGCCACCGAGGAGCCACGACGGCCCGGGGTGGTCGGCTTGTACTTACGAATTGCCATGCGTACTCAGTCCTCGTTCGTTCAGGCGCCCGGCGCAGCGAAGATGTCGATGCTCTGGCCCGGGGCGACGCTCACGATGGCGCGCTTGACGTCGGCACGCTTGCCGGTGCCGAAGCGCGTACGGCGCGTCTTGCCCTTGCGGTTCTGGGTGTTCACCGCGGTGACCGTGACACCGAAAACCTTCTCGACGGCGATCTTGATCTCGGTCTTGTTGGCGTCGGGCCGGACGATGAACGTGTACTTGTTCTCGTCGAGGAGCCCGTAGCTCTTCTCGCTCACGACCGGCGCGATCAGGACGTCGCGCGGGTCCTTCTGCAGCGTGCTCACTTGTCACCGTCCTTGGCGGTAGCGGCCTCGCTCAGCTTGATCGTCTCGGCGTCGCCGCTGGAGCGCAGCGCCACGAAGGCGTCGAACGCGGCCTTGGTGAAGACCACGTCGTCGCTGAGCAGGACGTCGTACGTGTTGAGCTGAGCCAGCTCGATCAGGTGCGTGCCCGCCACGTTGCGCAGGCTCTTGACCGTGACCTGGTCGGTGCGCTCGACGACGACCAGCGTGCGCGGACGCCCGGTGATCTCGCGGAGCGTGGCCAGCGCCGTCTTCGTCGACGGCGCGTCGCCGGTGACGAGGGACTCGACCACGTGGAGGCGGCCGTTGCGGACCCGGTCGGAGAGGGCGCCACGCAGAGCGGCGGCCTTCATCTTCTTGGGGGTGCGCTGGTCGTAGCTGCGCGGCGTCGGGCCGTGCACCACGCCACCACCGGTGAACTGAGGTGCGCGGATCGAGCCCTGACGAGCGCGGCCGGTGCCCTTCTGGCGGTACGGCTTGCGGCCGCCGCCGGCAACCTCGGCGCGAGTCTTGGTGTCGTGGGTGCCCTGGCGCGCGGCAGCGAGCTGGGCGACGACGACCTGGTGGATCAGCGGGATGTTGACCTGGGCGTCGAAGACGTCCTTCGGCAGGTCGACGTCGATGAGGTTCGCGGTCACTTGACGGCTCCCTTCTTGGCGCCGGTGCGGATCATCACGATGCCGCCCTTGGGGCCGGGAACCGCACCCTTGATAAGGATGATGCCCTTGTCGGCATCGACGGCGTGGACCGTGAGGCTCTGCGCGGTCACGCGGTCGGTGCCCATGTGGCCGGCCATGCGCAGGCCCTTGAACACACGGCCCGGCGTGGCGCAGCCGCCGATCGAACCCGGCTTGCGGTGGTTGCGGTGTGCGCCGTGCGAGGCGCCGACGCCGGAGAAGCCGTGACGCTTCATGACACCGGCGAAGCCCTTGCCCTTGCTCGTACCGGTGACGTCGACGAAGTCGCCGGCAGCGAAGATCTCCGGGCTGACAGCCTGGCCAATCTCGTAGTCGGCGATGGCCTCGGTGCGGATCTCGGCGAGGTGACGACGCGGGGTGACGTTGGCCTTGCCGAAGTGTCCGGTCTGGGGCTTGTTCACCTTGCGCGGGTCGATCTCGCCGAAGCCGATCTGGACGGCCGTGTAGCCGTCGGTCTCCTGTGTGCGGATCTGCGTCACGACGTTGGTGTCGGCAGCGATCACGGTCACGGGGACCACGCGGTTGTTCTCGTCCCACGTCTGGGTCATGCCGAGCTTGCGCCCGAGCAGCCCGACGGGTGCCTTCTGGTTGCTCATCCGATCGTCCCTCAGAGCTTGATCTCGATGTCCACGCCGGCGGGGAGGTCGAGACGCATCAGCGAGTCGACGGTCTTCGGCGTGGGGTCGATGATGTCGATGAGGCGCTTGTGGGTGCGCATCTCGAAGTGTTCGCGGCTGTCCTTGTACTTGTGCGGCGAACGAATGACGCAGTAGACGTTCTTTTCCGTCGGCAGAGGCACCGGGCCAGCGACCGTGGCACCCGTACGCGTGACGGTGTCGACGATCTTGCGCGCCGAGGTGTCAATCACCTCGTGGTCATAGGCCTTGAGCCTGATGCGGATCTTCTGTCCCGCCATGCTCTCGCTTCGTCCTTCTCTTCGTACTGCCTCGGTCTCTCCACCTCGGGCTCGAGGAAGAGCGGTCGCTCCCCTCCGACCCCCGAGGTCGGGCGTGTCGCGGGCACAAAGCGCGCGAGTCCGTCACACCTCTGGAGTTGGATGGTTGGGCCTCGGGCCGCCGCCCACCCGTGAAGGGTGTGCCTGCTCTTCCCAAAACCAGGCGCGACCACCGCTCTCCACACGGGAGAACAGCCGGACGCGCCGGAGCAACTTCCCAAGTCTGACAGACCGGACCCCGCAATGCCAAATCGGGGTGCGAGACCTGCCTCACCTGGTTGCTGCCAGATTACCTGCCGCCTTCAAGATGGCCCAGCGGCTGAACGGACGGAAACGTCATGATCTCCCCATTCCGGACTCGCGAGGGGCAGTCTGGGGATACCGTCCGCACGCACGGAGGGAGCCACGATGAGCGAGACCTCGACCGACGCGCACCTCGCGTACCTCGAGCGCGCCGTGCGTCTCGCAGGCGACAACGTGGCGGCGGGCGGCGGTCCGTTCGCTGCCCTCGTCGTGGCGGAAGGGACCCTGGTGAGTCTCGGCGTCAACCAGGTGACGTCGACCCACGACCCGACCGCGCACGCCGAGATCGTCGCGATCCGCAGAGCGTGCGCGGAGCTCGCGACGTTCTCGCTGCGAGGCGCCGTCCTCTATTGCTCGTGCGAGCCGTGTCCGATGTGCCTCGCAGCGTCGATGTGGGCACGGGTGGCCGCGGTCTACTACGCCGCCGATCGTCACGACGCCGAGCGCGCCGGCTTCGACGACAGCGCGCTCTACGCGCTCCTCTCCTCTCCCCGGGAGTCCTGGCCGCAGCCGGTGAGGTCCCTGCGTACGCCGCACGCGTCAGCACCGTTCGACGCGTGGCTGGCCCACGGCGCCCGCGTCGACTATTGAGGAGCTGTCATGGACCTCGTCGACGTCGACGCCTGGATCCCCCTGACGGACGCCTCCGCGCTCGCGCGCTGGCGCCCCGGCGACGCCTACGTGGCGGGCGGAACGTCTCTCTTCTCCGAGCCCCAGCCCGGTGTACGACGACTCCTCGACCTGACGGCGCTCGACTGGCCGCCCCTCGTCCTCCACGACGACGCCCTCGAGATCGGCGCGACCTGCACGCTGGGGACGCTCGCCGCGGCAGCCGGTGACCCCGCTCCCCTGCTGCGGCTGGGCGGGATCCACGCCCGTCCAGCGGTCACCTTCCCCGGTCCGTGGACCTTCGGGCCGCTGGTGCGCTCCGCGGTCGACGCGCTCGTGGCGTCGTTCAAGGTCTGGCACGACGCCACCGTCGGCGGCAACGTGTGCCTAGCACTGCCCGCGGGCGCGATGACGTCGGTGCTCAGCGCGCTCGGGACGACCGTCTTGCTTTGGAGCCCCGACGGCACGACGCGGACCACGAGCGTCGACGCCCTCGTGACCGGCGTCGGGACGACCTCGCTGGCGCCGGGTGAGCTCGTGCGGGCGTTCCACGTACCCGCAGGGGCGCTGGTCGCCCCGACAGCCTTCCTTCGCGCATCGCTGTCGGCCCGCGGGCGGTCGGCGGCCGTCGTCGTCGCGCGACGCACCGACGACGGCGCGGTGGTCTCGGTGACCGGCGCCACCGCCAGACCGTACGTGCTCGCGTTCGACCTCGCCCCGACGCGGGCGGGCTGGCACGAGGCACTGGAGCAGGCGATCCCTGAGGACGCGTGGCTCGGCGACGTCCACGGCGCTACCGACTGGCGCCGCCAGCAGACGCACGCGCTCGGCGCCGGGGCGCTCCGTACGATCGAGGCGCTGCGATGACGACACTCGTCAACGGGGTCGCCGTCGAGGCAGCGCCTCGCCCGGGCCAGTGCCTGCGGACGTACCTTCGCGAGCAGGGTCACACGGACGTCAAGAAGGGGTGCGACTCCGGCGACTGTGGGGCGTGCAGCGTGCTGCTCGACCGGGCTCCGGTGCACTCCTGCCTGGTCCCGGCGGTGCGGGCGGATGGCCACGAGGTCATCACGGCCGCCGGCCTGTCGCCCGGCGACGAGACCGGGGGCACCGCCCGCCGGTTCCTCAAGGCCCAGGGGTTCCAGTGCGGCTTCTGCACCGCGGGGATGGTCGTCACGGCGTCGTGCCTCGGCCCCGACGAGGGCGACGACGTGGACCGCCTCCTCAAGGGCAACCTCTGCCGCTGCACCGGCTACCGCTCCGTGCGCGACGCACTGGCAGGCGCGACGAACGTCGAGCTCGAGCCGACGCGCAACCCGGTGGGGCGCAGCGTCGGCTCACCCGCCGGGCCCGCCGTCGTGCGGGGTCGCCAGCCGTTCACGCTGGACGAGACGCTGAGCGGCACACTGCACGGCGCCGTCGTCCGATCGCCGTACGCCCACGCCCGCATCGTCCGGGTCGACACCTCGCGGGCCCTCGCCGATCCCGACGTCGTCGCCGTCCTCACCCACGCCGACGTCCCCGACAGCCTGTTCTCGACCGGTCGTCACCACCTGCGCGACGACGACCCCCGTGACACCCGGGTGCTGGACACGGTCGTCCGCTTTGTCGGCCAGCGGGTCGCCCTCGTCGTCGCGACGACACCGCACGCCGCGCAACGTGCACGCGACCTCGTTGCCGTCTCGTACGAGGAGCTCCCCGCCGTCGTCGACCCGGAGCGTGCCCGCAGCCCGGGCGCTCCCCTGCTCCATGCCGACAAGGGGCCGGAGTCGGGCATTGCCGACCCCGCCCGCAACGTCGTCGCGGCGATCGCCGCCGAGTCCGGATCGGTCGAGGAGGGTCTCGCCGCCGCGGCGCACGCCTACGAGGCGACGTTCACGACCGCCCGCGTCCAGGCGACCCACCTCGAGACGCACGGCGCGGTGGGATGGCTCGCAGACGACGGCGTGCTCGTGGTCCGGACCAGCAGCCAGGTGCCGTTCCTCGTCCGCGACGAGCTCGCGGCCCTGCTCGGGCTGCCGCGTGAGCGGATCGAGGTGGTCACGAACCGGGTCGGTGGCGGGTTCGGCGCCAAGCAGGAGATGCTCGTCGAAGATCTGGTGGCACTGGCGGTCCTGCGGACCGGGCGCGCCGTCCAGCTCGAGCTGAGCCGTACCGAGCAGCTCACCGCCACCACCGTCCGGCACCCGATGCGGATCCACGTCCGCGCCGGCGTGGACGTCGACGGACTCCTCACCGCTCTCGACGTCGACGTCCTCTCGGACACCGGCGCGTACGGCAACCACGGCCCCGGCGTGCTGTTCCACGGCTGCAACGAGTCGATCGCGGCCTACCGGTGCCCGCACAAGAGGGTACGCGGCGAGGTGGTCTACACGAACGCGGTGCCGTCGGGCGCGTTCCGCGGGTACGGGCTGGGCCAGCTGGTCTTCGCGATCGAGCAGGTCCTCGACGAGCTGGCGCGGATGTCCGGCATCGACCCGTACGAGCTGCGCGCTCGCAACGTGGTCGTCCCGGGCGACCCGATGGTCTCGTGGTCCAGCGAGCACGACGACGTCCAGTACGGCAGCCACGGCGCGCGCGAGTGCCTCGCCCTCGCCCGGGAGGCGGTCGCACGCGACCTCGCTTCCACCCCCACCGGCCCGCAGTGGCGCACCGGCCGCGGGATGGCGATGGCGATGATCGACACCATCCCGCCGCGCGGTCACCACGCGTCAGCGCAGGTCCGCCTCCTCGCTGACGGGACGTACGAGGCGTCGGTCGGCTCCGCGGAGTTCGGCAACGGCACGTCCACCGCGCACGTCCAGCTCGTCGCGCAGGCGCTCGGGACGACGAGCGATCGGATCCGACTCGTCTCTGGCGGCACCCGCACGGTCGCGCACGACACCGGCGCGTTCGGGTCGACCGGGATCGTGGTCGCGGGGAGGGCGCTGACCTCGGCGGCCGACGATCTCCTCGCGCAGGTGCGTGCCGCGCGTGCGGAGGGACGACCGACGGTCGGCCTCGTCGGATCGGCGACGGCAGGCGGATCCCCGCGCTCGATCGCGTTCAACGTCCAGGCGTTCGCGCTGGCGGTCGACGTCGAGACCGGAGAGGTACGGATCCTCCGTTCGGTCCACGCCGCCGACGCAGGTGTCGTCGTCAACCCCGAGCAGTGTCGTGGACAGATCGAGGGCGGCGTCGCCCAGGGCATAGGGACGGCACTCTTCGAAGAGGTCGTCGTCGACGAGGGCGGGGTCGTACAGACACCGGTCCTGCGGACCTACCACGTCCCTCAGATCGTGGACGTGCCCACGACTGAGGTGCTGTTCGCGTCGACCTCGGACGCGCTCGGCCCGTACGGAGCGAAGTCGATGAGCGAGTCTCCGTACAACCCCGTCGCCGCGGCCCTCGCGAACGCCGTCCGCGACGCGATCGGCGTACGGATCACCGACCTGCCGCTGTCCCGCGACCGTGTCTGGCGTGCCGCGGGCGGACGCTGACCGTCCCGTCGGTGCGTACTGGGGATCGTCACCGGTGGGTGTGCTGCTCGGTCTCCGCGTGCGCGGCCGGCTCGAGCTGGAACGTCGAATGCTCGACGTCGAAATGGTCGGACAGGCAGCTGCGCAGGCGGTCCAGCACGCTGTGGCCCGCATCGGTGTCGAGCACGTCGTCGTCGACCACGACGTGGGCCGACATCACAGGCATGCCGGACGTGATCGTCCAGACGTGAAGGTCGTGCACGTCGACGACACCCGGCACCTCCGTCATGTGGGTCCGCAGCTCCTCGAGATCCAGCCCACGAGGCGTCGACTCCAGGAGGACGTCCACGACATCGCGCAGGAGCCCGAACGCACGAGGCAGGATGAGCGCGGCGATGACGAGGGACGCCACCGGGTCGGCGTCGTACCAGCCGGTCACCGCGATCACGCCCGCGGCGACGATCACCGCGACCGAGCCGAACGCATCGCCGAGCACCTCGAGGTAGGCACCCTTGACGTTGAGGCTCTCCTTCGCCCCGGCCCGCAGCACCAGCAGGCCGACCACGTTGGCAGCCAGGCCGAGAACGCCAGCGCCGAGCATGAAGGGTGAGTCGATGTGAGGCGCGTCGCCGAGGCGACCGATCGCCGACACCACGATCCATACGCACAGCACGAGCAAGACCAGGCCGTTCGCGCCTGCGGCGAGGATCTCGGTGCGGTGGTTGCCGAACGTGCGTCGTGGGCTGCCTGCCCGCTGGGCGACCGTGACCGCGATGAGCGCCATGACGAGCCCGAACGTGTCGCTCAGCATGTGTCCGGCATCGGCGAGCAGAGCCAGGCTCCCGGTCAGCACCGCGACGACGACCTCGACGAGCAGGACCAGGACGGTCAGGCCGAGGACGAAGGCCAGCCGCGGCCGCTGCCGAGCCGACGGCGTCCCGTGCGCATGGTCGTGTCCCACGCCCTCACGATACGTCGCCGGCACCCTTCTTCGCCGTGACCAACGCCCCATTCGTCCAGGGGAAGTCGGCCACGGGGCGTACGACGAGGGCCCCGCCCTGCTTGTCAGCAGGACGGGGCCCTCGTGCAGAGATCGAACCCGGGTCAGACCCGGGACCGGATCACTTGTTGATCTTGGTGACGCGACCAGCGCCGACCGTACGACCACCCTCGCGAATCGCGAAACGAAGACCCTCGTCCATCGCGATCGGCTGGATCAGCTGAACCGACATCTCGGTGTTGTCGCCCGGCATGACCATCTCGGTGCCCTCAGGCAGCGTGACGACGCCGGTGACGTCCGTGGTGCGGAAGTAGAACTGCGGGCGGTAGTTGTTGAAGAACGGCGTGTGACGGCCGCCCTCCTCCTTCGACAGGATGTAGACCTGGCCCTCGAACTCCGTGTGGGGAGTCGTCGTGCCCGGTGCGATCACGACCATGCCGCGCTCGACGTCCTCGCGCTTCGTGCCACGAAGCAGGAGGCCGACGTTCTCGCCTGCCTGGCCCTCGTCGAGGAGCTTGCGGAACATCTCGATGCCGGTGACGGTCGAGGTCTGCTTCTCCGGACGGATGCCGACGATGTCGACGGTGTCGTTGAGCTTGACGATGCCGCGCTCGATACGACCCGTGATGACGGTGCCGCGACCGGTGATCGTGAAGACATCCTCGACCGGCATGAGGAACGGCTTGTCCGTCTCACGCGGGGGCTCGGGGATGTACTCGTCGACAGCGTTCATCAGCTCGAGGATCGACTCGCCCCACTTGGCGTCGCCGTTGAGCGCCGGGAAGGCGGCCACACGGACGACCGGGACGTTGTCGCCGTCGAACTCCTGATCGTTGAGGAGCTCACGGACCTCGAGCTCGACGAGCTCGATGAGCTCCTCGTCGTCGACCATGTCGCACTTGTTGAGCGCGACGACCATGGCCGGCACGCCGACCTGGCGCGCGAGCAGCACGTGCTCGCGGGTCTGCGGCATCGGGCCGTCGGTGGCGGCGACCACGAGGATCGCGCCGTCCATCTGAGCCGCACCCGTGATCATGTTCTTCACGTAGTCGGCGTGCCCCGGGCAATCGACGTGCGCGTAGTGACGGTTCTCGGTCTGGTACTCAACGTGAGAGATCGAGATCGTGATACCGCGCTGGCGCTCCTCAGGAGCCTTGTCGATCTGATCGAAGGCCGAAGCCTCGTTCAGGTCGGGGTACTTGTCATGCAGCACCTTGGTAATCGCCGCGGTCAGCGTCGTCTTACCGTGGTCGATGTGACCGATGGTGCCGATGTTCATGTGCGGCTTAGTCCGCTCGAACTTCGCCTTAGCCACTGGGGCTCCTCCTCGATTGAATGATGCTTTGCGCCGTGCGGTTGAGCTGATCGAAGCCTAGGTCAGGCCAGCGATCACTCGCCCCTGGCCTTCTTGATGATCTCTTCTGCGACGCTCTTGGGAACCTCGGCGTAGGAGTCGAACTCCATGGAGTACGACGCCTGCCCCGACGTCTTCGACCGGAGGTCTCCGACGTATCCGAACATCTCAGAGAGCGGAACGAGTGCCTCGACGACCCGGTCACCGGACCGTTCCGTCATCTGCTGGATCTGTCCACGGCGAGAGTTGATGTCGCCGATGACGTCGCCCAGATAGGACTCAGGGGTGGTGACCTCGACCTTGAACATCGGCTCGAGGAGCACCGGGTCTGCCTTGCGTGCCGCCTCCTTGAACGCCATCGAACCGGCGATCTTGAAGGCGAGCTCGGACGAGTCGACGTCGTGGTACTGACCGTCGGTCAGCGACACCTTGACGTCGACCATGGGATATCCGGCGAGAACGCCGAACTCCATGGCTTCCTGCGCGCCCTCGTCGACGGCGGGAATGTACTCCCGCGGGACGCGTCCACCGGTGATCTCGTTGACGAACTCGTAGCCGCCCTCGCCACCAACGACCGGGCCCGTGGGCTCGATGCTGATGAGGACCTTGGCGAACTGGCCCGAACCACCGGTCTGCTTCTTGTGGGTGTACGAGACCTTGTCGACCTTGCGCTTGATGGTCTCGCGGTACGCGACCTGCGGCTTGCCGACGTTGGCCTCGACGCGGAACTCGCGCTTCATGCGGTCCACGAGGATGTCCAGGTGCAGCTCGCCCATACCGGCGATGATGGTCTGCCCGGTCTCCTCGTCGGTGTGGACCGTGAACGTCGGGTCCTCCTCGGCGAGACGCTGGATCGCGATGCCGAGCTTCTCCTGGTCGCTCTTGGTCTTGGGCTCAATGGCGACCTGGATCACCGGAGCCGGGAAGGTCATCGACTCGAGCACCACCGGGTTGCTCGGATCGGCCAGCGTCTCACCCGTGGTGGTGTCCTTGAGACCCATCACGGCGACGATCTGGCCGGCGCCGACCGACGCGATCTCCTCACGCTTGTTGGCGTGCATCTGGTAGATCTTGCCGATCCGCTCCTTGCGGCCCTTGACGGAGTTCAGGACCTGGGTCCCGGCCTCCAGGCGGCCCGAGTAGAGACGGACGTAGGTCAGCTTGCCGAGGTGCGGGTCGGCCGCGATCTTGAACGCCAGGGCGGAGAAGGGCTCCTCCTCGCTGGGCTCACGCATGATCTCGGTGTCCTCGTCGCCGACCTTGTGACCGGCGACCGAGCCGACGTCCATCGGCGAGGGGAGGTAGTCGACGACCGCGTCAAGCAGGGGCTGGACGCCCTTGTTCTTGAACGCGGTGCCGCACAGGACCGGGACGATCTTGTCGGCCAGCGTGGCGCGACGGATCGCGGCCTTCAGCGTGTCGACATCGATGTCCTCGCCCTCGAGGTAGAGCTCCATGAGGTCGTCGTCAGCGGTCGCGACGGTCTCGATGAGCTTCTCGCGGTACTCGGCGGCCTGGTCGGCGAGCTCGGCCGGGATCTCCTCGACCGTGTAGTCCTCACCGATCTCGGTCTCGCCGCGCCACGTGAGCGCGCGCATGCCGACGAGGTCGACGACACCGAGGAAGTCCGACTCCGCACCGATCGGGATCTGCAGGACCGCCGGGTTGGCGTTCAGGCGCTCGACGATCGTGTCGACGCAGTAGAAGAAGTCGGCACCGGTGCGGTCGAGCTTGTTGACGAAGCACATCCGCGGCACGCGGTACTTGTTGGCCTGGCGCCAGACGGTCTGCGACTGCGGCTCGACACCGGCGACGCCGTCGAACACGGCGACCGCGCCGTCGAGCACGCGCAGCGAGCGCTCCACCTCGACGGTGAAGTCGACGTGACCAGGCGTGTCGATGATGTTGATCTGGTGGTTCTTCCACCAGCAGGTCGTCGCGGCGGACGTGATCGTGATGCCGCGCTCCTGCTCCTGCTCCATCCAGTCCATCGTGGCTGCGCCCTCGTGGACTTCACCGATTTTGTAGGTGATGCCGGTGTAGAACAGGATGCGCTCGGTCGTCGTCGTCTTGCCCGCATCGATGTGCGCCATGATGCCGATGTTGCGCACCGTGGCGAGGTTGGTGGTGATGTCTACGGCCACCTTGGCTGACTTCCCTTGCTGTCGTGAGTCGAATCAGGCGATGAGTGCCGCAGGCCCGCGGACGGGCCGGCGGCACCTCGTCACCAGCGGTAGTGGGCGAAGGCCTTGTTGGCCTCGGCCATCTTGTGCGTGTCCTCACGCTTCTTGACGGCGCCGCCGAGGCCGTTGCTGGCATCGAGCAGCTCGTTCATCAGGCGCTCCGCCATGGTCTTCTCGCGACGCTCGCTGGAGAACCGGACGAGCCAGCGAAGGGCGAGGGTGTTCGCGCGGACGGCGCGGACCTCGATCGGAACCTGGTAGGTCGCACCGCCGACGCGGCGGGACTTGACCTCGAGGGTCGGCTTGACGTTGTCGAGTGCACGCTTGAGCGTGATGACCGGGTCGGTGCCGGTCTTCTCGCGGGTGCCCTCGAGCGCGGAGTAGACGATGCGCTGCGCGACCTGCTTCTTGCCGTCCTCAAGCACCTTGTTGATCAGCTGCGTGACCAGAGGGCTCGAGTAGACGGGGTCGGCCTCGATCGGGCGCTTCGGCGCGGGTCCCTTGCGCGGCATCAGCTCTTCTCCTTCTTCGTCCCGTAGCGGCTGCGAGCCTGCTTGCGGCTCTTGACACCCTGGGTGTCCAGCGCGCCGCGGATGATCTTGTAGCGGACACCCGGGAGGTCCTTCACACGACCGCCGCGCACGAGCACGATGGAGTGCTCCTGCAGGTTGTGGCCCTCACCGGGGATGTAGGCCGTGACCTCGATCCCGCTGCTCAGACGAACACGAGCAACCTTCCGCAGCGCGGAGTTCGGCTTCTTCGGCGTCGTCGTGTACACGCGGGTGCACACTCCACGGCGCTGCGGCGAACCCTTCAGGGCGGGCGTCTTGGTCTTCGCCACCTTGTCCTGACGGCCCTTTCGGACCAACTGCTGGATCGTTGGCACTACATGCTTCTTTCTGCTGTCCGGCTCTTGAGTCGTGCGGTTTTCGTGCGGCCTCCCCCGCAGGCGTCGCCCTGGGCGTCGCGCCTCAGGCGCGACGCCACCGCGACGTGCGATGGTAGGTGGTGCTTCTCGTGGCCCTGCACCCGTCCGTACCCCGGCTCCGGAGAACCAGTCGTACGAATCGACCGACGGTGTGGTGACACACGAATCGGTGCACGCGGACAGTGAGTCCACGGCACAATGTCCAAGACTACCGGGTGGCCGGTGAGGGGTCAAAACGGGTCCGACCTGCCCTGTGTACAGCCGAGCATCAGCCTCACCACAGGGTGAGGGAACGCTCGAAGATGCCCGTCACGTCTTCGGGCCCGACGGGCTTGGGCGCGGTCGCGAGGAGCCTCTGCTGCTTCATCGTTCCTTCGACGAGCGCACCGATATCGGCCTTGTCGAAGCCGACGGCGCCGACGCCCGCCGGGATGCCGATGTCGCGCATCAGGCGCACGAGGACGCTCGGCAGGAAGTCGGCGAGGTCAGCGGGCCGCTCGGCCGCCGGGTCGAGCAGCTCGGCGGCGCGGACGTGACGTTCGGGCGCTGCGTCGAAGGTGAAGCGGAAGGCCTCGGGGGCCGTCAGCGAGACCGCCATCCCGTGGGGCACCATCGCCTCGTCCTGCGGGTATCCCTCCGGACGGAAGTCGCGCACCTGTCCGGCGATCGGATAGGCGTTCGCGTGCGGGATGTGGACGCCGGCGTTGCCGAACCCCATCCCCGCGAACGTCGCCGCCAACGCCATCTCCTCTCGCGCCGGGACGTTGCTGCCCTCGCGGACCGCCGTACGGAACGACGATGCGAGGAGGCTCAGCGACTTCTCGGCCCACATGTCAGAGATCGGGTTGGCGCCGCAGTACGGGACCCGCTGCTCGGGACGCTTGCGCTCGTACGAGCTGAACGGTCGCGCGGTAAAGCTCTCGAGCGCGTGGCACAGGATGTCCATGCCGCTGGCCGCGGTGACGCCCGCCGGCTGGCTCAGCGTGAGCTCGGGGTCGATGATCGCCAGCTCGGGTCGCAGCCTCGGGTGGCTGATGCCGGTCTTGACGTGCTGGGCGAGGACGTCGAGCACACAGATGGTGGTGCTCTCGCTGCCCGTCCCTGTCGTGGTCGGGAGCGCGATCAGCGGCAGCAGCGCCTTGGCCGGGGCGCGGCCGGCACCGACCGGGACGTTGAGGTAGTCCATGAGGTCGCCGTCGTTGGTCGTGAGCAGGTTCACCGCCTTCGCGGTGTCGATGCTGGATCCACCGCCAAGGGCCACCACGGCGTCGAACGGGCCGTGGGCGCGGGCGAAGTCGATCGCGTCGTTGAGGCTGGCGTCGGTCGGCTCCACGTGCGTGTCGGCGTACACGACGAGCTCGACGGACTCGGCCGCCACCTGCTCCGCCACGCGTGCGGGGATGCCCGTCGCGTCCAGGCCGCGGTCGGTGACGAGAAGGGCCCGCCGCACGCCCAGCGACGCGAGCTCGTAGCCCAGCTCGGCGCTCGCACCGGCACCGAATTTCAGCCGTGGCGATCCGTACGTGAAGATGCTCTCGGGTGTCGTGGGGGCAGAGAACGACATCGGCGCTCCTCAGGAGTGTGCGGACACGGCAGCGGCGGCGGTGTTGCGTACCTGACAATACGGCGCCACGGGCACTTGTTCGACACACGACGTCGTTGCCCTAGGGTGATCGGGGTTCTGACTCGGAGGTGAACGGGATGTATCGGTCGGTCGTTGTCGCGGCTCTCGCGACGGCCGTGGCTGTTGGTCTGTCGGGGTGCAGTCCCCTCACACCCTCACCACCGGACCCCACCGAGAGCACCCACGCCGGCTTGAAGGTCGACGTCGGCCAGCACGAGACCTTCGCAGGCACTCCCATCGCGTTCTCGCTCACCGTCCCGGAGGGCACGACCCAGCTGGGACCTCTCGTACGCCGCCGCAGCACGACGCTGCTCGCCGCCTACGCGCCGGTGCTCGTCGAGGCGCAGCGTCGGGCGGCGATCGAGGCCGCCGCCGAGGCCGCCGAGCATCCCGAGGAGACGACGCCGACCCCGACCGAGCCTCCGAACCCGCTTCCGACGGACGACACCTTCTCGCTTCTCGAGGAGGCGCCCGAGCCTGACACGACGACGTCGCTGCTGCGCGTCGACGGCGACCCCGGCGAGGCCTTCTCGGAGGTGATCGGCCAGGTCGCCACCCTCGTCCCGGAGCTTCAGCTGGACCCGGAGGAGTGGTCACGCTTCTGCACGGTCACGAACGACCTCTACAGCGGTTGCGACCTCGACGTGACTGGTCGTACGACCGAGGACCTGGGCGTCCGCGTGATCGCGACGGTCGACCCAGGCAACATGCGGACCAAGCAGTCCCCCGCCGGCTCGCAGGGCAAGCCTGTGATGACGGTGACCGTCATCCAGACCGACCCGCCCGACATGCGTCCGGTGTGGGAGGCCCTCGACGAGAGCACCGACACGCCGGGCGAGGGCGAGCGCCCGGAGGTCCCCGAGCCCACCCCGGTCCCCGCCACCACGACTCCCCTGCCCGCCGCTCCCGCGGTCGAGGCGAAGTGGCCGGAGTTCCCGGTGTCGCGTCCGGTCACGACCGGCGGCACCCTGGGGACGGATCGCTGGACGCTGCGCGAGGACTCGGCGCTCCTGCTCTCCGGCGACCACCCGTTGTTCGACAGCCTGCTGGTCGAGCGAGGCGTCAACGCCGACGCGGTCGCCCGAAGCTACGTGCTCGCCTACAGCACGGCCGGCGCCCCCACCCAGGACGTCATCGAGGACCGCACCGAGATCAGCACCACCTACCGGGCCGTGACGCCCAAGGGTGGTCCGACCGTCTCGGCGACGTTCACGCAGGCAGGGCGCGGCAACTACATCGCGCTGTTCTTCACGCCGCCCGCGCGCTGATCCCTGAACGCCCATCGCAGTTGAGGGGTCACCACGGGGCTGACCAACCGCGCGACCGGCGCTGACATCAGCGCCGTGCCGAGGAGCACCGAGCCCACGAGGACGACGGGCACGGACAGCGCGCCCCAGGTGGCCAGCGCGCTGAACACGCCCAGGTGGGCCAGCAGGATCAGCACGAACCCGTGCAGGACGTACGCATTCATCGTGTGGCGTCCGAGGTCGCTGGTACGGTCGCGCCGAGCCGGCACGACAGAGAGCACCGCCGCGCTCAGCGCGAACCCGGTCACCAGCAGGCCTGCGCGCGTCGCCAGCCCGCCGAAGGCGTCCGCATCCAGCGGCGCGTCCGCGTAGGCGTCGCGCCAGTACAGCCACGAGACGTACCAACCCTCGTGGCGCAGCAGGCACCAGCCGAGCGTCCCGGCGAGGGCGACCACCGACGCGACCCGCACCGCGGGACGGCGCAGCAGCGCGAAGTGCTCGGGGCGCAGGTACATCCCCGCGACGTAGAACGGCAGCAGGCCGAGGATGCGGTGGATCGACAGCACGTCACCGACCTCCCACAGCCCGGCGACCAGGCTCACCACGACGGAGACGAGCACCGGAGCGCGGACGACGCGCCACACCGGCGAGGACAACCGCCACACGAACAGCGCGATCAGGAACCACGTCGACCATGCCGGATCAAGCAGGTTGACCGCCAGCGGCTCATCGTCGAGCAGGGCGCGGAACCCGTCGAGCGCCACGTTGAGTCCCACGTACGGCAGCACGAGGCTCGTGAGCATCGCGCGTACCTGCTTGGGAGACCCTTCGTACCGGCGGGCGACGTAGCCGGAGATCAGCACGAAGGCCGGCATGTGGAACGCGTAGATCCACGTGTAGGTGCCGCGGGCGTCCGGAACGTCGAGCAGGTACTGGAGGCCGTGGCCGGCCACCACGAGGAGCATCACCCAGTAGCGGGCGTTGTCGAGGAGAGGGTCGCGGGCCTTGCGGCGCTCCACCGGGGTGCTCGAGTCGGCGGTCGCCGCAGCGGGGGGCTGGATCAGCGTCGTAGACATCGCCCCGACGTAACCAGCCGATCCTGAGCATGCCCTGAGAGCACCTGAGAAGTGTCCTGTGGGAACGCACGAGGGCCCCGGGAGCGGAAAGATCCGCTCCCGGGGCCCTCGTCAGACCTCGTACGTCAGCCCGAGAAGCTGCCGAAGTCGAAGTCGTCGAGCGCGACCGACTGGCCTCCGGTGTTGCCGAAGTCGTAGTCGTACGTCTCGTAGCCGGTGACCGCGTACGCGGCCTGGCGTGCCTCTTCGGTGGGCTCCACCCGGACGTTGCGGTACCGCTCGAGGCCGGTGCCCGCCGGGATCAGCTTGCCGATGATGATGTTCTCCTTGAGGCCACGGAGCTGGTCCGACTTGCCCTGGATCGCCGCCTCCGTGAGGACGCGGGTCGTCTCCTGGAAGGACGCCGCACTCAGCCACGACTCGACCGCGAGCGAGGCCTTGGTGATGCCCATCAGCACCGGACGGCCGGAAGCCGGTTGCCCGCCCTCGGCGACGACGCGGCGGTTCGCCTCCTCGAACGTCGCACGATCGTGCAGGTCGCCCGGCAGCAGCGTGGTCTCGCCCTGGTCGATGACCGTGACGCGACGCAGCATCTGCCGCACGATGATCTCGATGTGCTTGTCGTGGATCGCCACGCCCTGGCTGCGGTAGACCTCCTGGACCTCGTCCACGAGGTGCTCCTGCGCCCGACGGACGCCGAGGATGCGCAGGACCTCCTGCGGATCGGGCGTACCGTGCGTGAGCTGCTGTCCGACCTCGACCTCCTCGCCGTCCGCGATCAGCAGACGCGAACGCTTGGAGACTGGGTACTCGTGCGGCTCGGACCCGTCGTGCGGCACGACGACGATCTTGCGCGCCTTGTCGCTGTCGTCGATCTGGACCCGACCGGCGGCATCCGAGATCGGCGCGCGGCCCTTGGGCTGGCGGGCCTCGAAGAGCTCGACGACACGCGGCAGACCGTGCGTGATGTCGTCACCGGCCACACCACCGGTGTGGAAGGTACGCATCGTCAGCTGGGTGCCGGGCTCACCGATCGACTGGGCCGCGATGGTGCCGACGGCCTCACCGATGTCGACGAGCTTGCCGGTCGCCAGCGAACGGCCGTAGCACTTCGCGCAGGTGCCGGTCTTGGCGTCGCAGGTCAGGACCGTACGGACCTTGATCTCGTCGATGCCCGCCTCGACGAGCGCCGCGATCTCGGGGTCACCGAGGTCGCCGCCGGCCTCGACGAGCACCTCACCCGTCTTGGGGTGGGTGATCTCCGTGGCGGCGTTGCGCGCGTAGGCGGAGGTCTCGACGTTCTCGGCGAGGATCAGGCGTCCGTCGTCGAGGCGCTCGGCGATCCGTTTGGGCAGACCACGCTCGGTGCCGCAGTCCTCCTCACGGATGATGACGTCCTGGCTGACGTCGACCAGGCGACGCGTCAGGTAGCCCGAGTCGGCCGTACGCAGAGCGGTGTCGGCCAGGCCCTTACGAGCGCCGTGGGTCGCGATGAAGTACTCGACGACCGACAGGCCCTCACGGTAGTTGGCCTTGATCGGGCGCGGGATGATCTCGCCCTTCGGGTTGGCCACCAGGCCTCGCATCGCGGCGATCTGACGCATCTGCATCATGTTGCCGCGGGCACCGGACTGGATCATCATCCAGATCGGGTTGTCCTCGGTGAAGGTCTTCTCCATCTCGGCGGAGACCTCGTTGGTCGCCTGGGTCCAGATCTCGATGAGCTCGCTACGACGCTCGTCATCGGTGATCAGTCCGCGCTCGAACTGCTTCTGGACCTTGGCTGCCTGGTCCTCGTACGTGGCGAGGATCTCCTGCTTGCGCTCCGGGGTGACGACGTCCTCGATCGAGATCGTGACGCCGGACCGGGTCGCCCAGTGGAAGCCTGTGTCCTTCAGCGCGTCGAGGGACGCAGCGACCTCGACCTTGCTGTAGCGCTCGGCGAGGTCGTTGACGATCACGCCGAGCTGCTTCTTGCCGACCTGGTAGTTCACGTACGCGTAGTCGACCGGGAGCGCCTCGTTGAAGAGCACGCGACCCAGCGTCGTGTCGAGCGTGAGCGGCTGGCCGACGCTCCACCCCTCGGGGACCTCGACGTCCTCGGGCGGGACGACCTCCGGGAAGCGGATCTTGACCTTGCTCTGCAGCGTGATGTCGCCGCGGTCGAACGCCATCCGTGCCTCGGCGGCCGACGAGAAGGCACGTCCCTCGCCCGGATGTCCGTCACGCTCGAGCGTGAGGAAGTACAGCCCGATGACCATGTCCTGCGTGGGCATGGTGACCGGACGGCCGTCAGCCGGCTTGAGGATGTTGTTGGTCGACAACATGAGGATGCGGGCCTCGGCCTGCGCCTCGGCCGACAGCGGCAGGTGGACGGCCATCTGGTCACCGTCGAAGTCGGCGTTGAACGCCGAGCACACGAGCGGGTGGATCTGGATGGCCTTGCCCTCGATCAGCTGCGGCTCGAACGCCTGGATGCCCAGTCGGTGCAGGGTGGGCGCACGGTTGAGCAGCACCGGGTGCTCGGCGATGACCTCTTCGAGGACGTCCCACACCTCGGCGCGCGCACCACGCTCCACCATGCGCTTGGCCGACTTGATGTTCTGGGCGTGGTTGAGGTCGACCAGACGCTTCATGACGAACGGCTTGAACAGCTCGATCGCCATCTGCTTCGGCAGGCCGCACTGGTGCAGCTTGAGCTGCGGGCCGACGACGATGACCGAACGGCCCGAGTAGTCGACGCGCTTGCCGAGGAGGTTCTGGCGGAATCGACCCTGCTTGCCCTTGAGCATGTCGGAGATCGACTTCAGCGGGCGGTTGCCCGGTCCGGTGACCGGGCGACCACGACGGCCGTTGTCGAACAGCGAGTCGACGGCCTCCTGGAGCATCCGCTTCTCGTTGTTGACGATGATCTCCGGCGCACCGAGGTCGAGCAGTCGCTTGAGCCGGTTGTTGCGGTTGATCACGCGGCGGTAGAGGTCGTTCAGGTCGCTGGTCGCGAAACGTCCACCGTCGAGCTGGACCATCGGGCGCAGCTCCGGCGGGATCACCGGGACCGCGTCGAGCACCATGCCGGCGGGGTTGTTGTCGCCGGTCATGAACGCCGAGACGACCTTGAGCCGCTTGAGGGCACGCGTCTTGCGCTGGCCCTTGCCGGTCGCGATCGTCACCTTGAGGCTCTCGGCCTCTGCCGGGAGGTCGAAGTCCTGGAGGCGCTTCTGGATCGCTGCCGCGCCCATGTAGCCCTCGAAGTACTTGCCGAAGCGGTACGTCATCTCGCGGTAGAGCAGCTCGTCGCCCTCGAGGTCCTGGACCTTGAGGTTCTTGAAGCGGCTCCAGACCTCGTCGAGACGGTCGATCTCACGCTGCGCGCGGTCGCGGATCTGCTTGACCTCGCGCTCGGCAGCGTCCTTGACCTTGCGCTTGGCGTCGGCCTTGGCGCCCTCTGCCTCCAGCGCGCCGAGGTCCTCCTCGAACTTCTTCATGCGCTGCTCGATGTTGTTGTCGCGACGCGACTCGAGGTTCTTGCGCTCGACGTCGATCTTGGCCTCGAGCGAGGGCAGGTCGCGGTGGCGAGCATCCTCGTCGACGCGCGTGATCATGTACGCAGCGAAGTAGATGACCTTCTCGAGGTCCTTCGGGGCGAGGTCGAGCAGGTAGCCGAGGCGGCTGGGCACACCCTTGAAGTACCAGATGTGGGTGACCGGAGCGGCGAGCTCGATGTGGCCCATGCGCTCACGACGCACCTTGGAGCGGGTCACCTCGACGCCGCAGCGCTCGCAGATAATGCCCTTGAAGCGGACACGCTTGTACTTGCCGCAGTAGCACTCCCAGTCCCGGGTGGGACCGAAGATCTTCTCGCAGAACAGACCGTCGCGCTCGGGCTTGAGCGTGCGGTAGTTGATCGTCTCGGGCTTCTTCACCTCACCGTGCGACCACGCACGGATCTGGTCGGCGGTGGCAAGGCCGATCTTGAGCTGATCGAAGAAGTTCACGTCGAGCACGTTGTCTTCTTTCCTTCGTGATGAAAAATCTGTAGACGAGGTCGGAGGCGGGGCGCGGACTCAAGAGAGTGCCGCGCCCCCGCGGCTCAGACCTCCTCGACGCTGGCGGGCTCGCGACGGGAGAGATCGATCCCGAGCTCTTCAGCGGCCCTGAACACGTCTTCCTCGGCGTCGCGCATCTCCACCGCGGTGCCGTCGCTCGACAGCACCTCGACGTTCAGGCAGAGCGACTGCATCTCCTTGACGAGAACCTTGAACGACTCCGGGATACCCGGCTCGGGGACGTTCTCGCCCTTGACGATGGCCTCGTAGACCTTGACGCGTCCGAGGATGTCGTCGGACTTGATGGTGAGGAGCTCCTGCAGTGCGTACGCGGCACCGTACGCCTCGAGGGCCCACACCTCCATCTCACCGAATCGCTGTCCACCGAACTGCGCCTTACCACCCAGCGGCTGCTGCGTGATCATCGAGTACGGACCGGTCGAACGGGCGTGGATCTTGTCGTCGACCAGGTGGTGCAGCTTCAGGATGTACATGTAGCCGACCGAGACCGGGTCCGGGAACGGCTCGCCCGTACGTCCGTCGAACAGACGCGCCTTGCCGTCGCGACCGACCATGCGCTCGCCGTCACGGTTGGGGAGCGTCCACTCCAGGAGGCCCTGGATCTCGTCCTCGCGCGCACCGTCGAAGACCGGGGTGGCGACGTTGGAGTCCATCGGGGAACGGTCGGCGCCGATCCCGCGCAGGCGCTCGGCCCACTCGTCCTTGGCGTCGCCGATGTCCCAGCCGGCCTTCGCGACCCACCCGAGGTGGGTCTCGAGGACCTGACCGACGTTCATACGGCCCGGCACGCCGAGCGGGTTCAGGATGATGTCGACCGCGGTGCCGTCGGACATGAACGGCATGTCCTCGACCGGCAGGATCTTGGAGATGACGCCCTTGTTGCCGTGACGGCCGGCAAGCTTGTCACCATCGGAGATCTTGCGCTTCTGCGCGACGTACACGCGCACCAGCTGGTTGACGCCCGGCGGCAGCTCGTCGCCCTCCTCGCGGTCGAAGACCCGGACACCGATGACCGTGCCGGACTCGCCGTGGGGAACCTTGAGCGAGGTGTCGCGGACCTCGCGCGCCTTCTCGCCGAAGATCGCGCGGAGCAGACGCTCCTCGGGGGTCAGCTCGGTCTCGCCCTTCGGCGTGACCTTGCCGACGAGGATGTCGCCGTTGGAGACCTCGGCGCCGATGCGGATGATGCCGCGCTCGTCGAGGTCAGCGAGCATCTCGTCGCTGACGTTCGGGATGTCGCGGGTGATCTCTTCCGGGCCCAGCTTGGTGTCGCGGGCGTCGACCTCGTGCTCCTCGATGTGGATCGAGGTCAGCAGGTCGTCCTGGACGACACGCTGGGAGAGGATGATCGCGTCCTCGTAGTTGTGGCCCTGCCACGGCATGAACGCGACCAGGAGGTTGGACCCGAGAGCCATCTCGCCCTCGTCGGTGCAGGGACCGTCGGCGATCGGCGACCCCTTCACGAGACGGTCGCCCTCACGCACCAGCGGACGCTGGTTGATGCACGTGCCCTGGTTGGAGCGCGTGAACTTCGACATGCGGTAGGTCTTGTAGGTGCCGTCGTCCTGCATGACCTCGACGTAGTCGGCGCAGACCTCGGTCACGACGCCCGGGGCCTTGGCCACGGTGACGTCACCGGCGTCGACGGCGGCACGGAACTCCATGCCGGTGCCGACCAGCGGCGCGTCGTTGCGGATCAGCGGGACGGACTGACGCTGCATGTTGGAGCCCATGAGCGCGCGGTTGGCGTCGTCGTGCTCCAGGAACGGGATCAGCGCGGTCGCGACCGACACCATCTGGCGCGGCGAGACGTCCATGTAGTCGACCTCGGCGGCCGGGACCAGCTCGGCCTCGCCGCCGCGCTGGCGGACCAGGACGCGGTCCTCCGCGAAGGTGCCGTCCTCCTCGAGGCGCGAGTTGGCCTGCGCGATGACGTAACGGTCCTCGTCACTCGCGGTCAGGTAGTCGATCTGCTCGGTGACCCGGATGCCGTCGACCCTGCGGTAGGGAGTCTCGACGAAGCCGAACGGGTTGATGCGACCGTACGACGCCAGCGAGCCGATCAGACCGATGTTGGGACCCTCGGGGGTCTCGATCGGGCACATGCGGCCGTAGTGCGACGGGTGGACGTCACGGACCTCGTAGCCGGCGCGCTCACGCGAGAGACCACCCGGGCCGAGGGCCGAGAGACGACGCTTGTGCGTCAGGCCCGCAAGCGGGTTGTTCTGGTCCATGAACTGCGACAGCTGCGAGGTGCCGAAGAACTCCTTCAGCGCCGCCACGACGGGGCGGATGTTGATCAGGGTCTGCGGCGTGATCGCCTCGACGTCCTGGGTCGTCATCCGCTCGCGGACGACCCGCTCCATGCGGGCCAGACCCGTACGGAGCTGGTTCTGGATGAGCTCGCCGACGCTGCGCAGGCGACGGTTGCCGAAGTGGTCGATGTCGTCGGCCTCGACGAAGGCCGTCCCGGCCGGCATCTCGAGCTCGGTCTCGCCAGCGTGCAGCGCGACGATGTACTTGATCGTCGAGACGATGTCCTCGATGGTCAGCGTCTGCTGGTCGAAGGCCTCGTCCGTGCCGAGCTTCTTGTTGATCTTGTAGCGGCCGACCTTGGCGAGGTCGTAACGCTTGGGGTTGAAGTAGTAGTTGTCGAGGAGCTGCTGGGCGGCCTCGGTCGTCGGCGGCTCACCCGGACGCAGCTTGCGGTAGATATCGAGCAGCGCCTCGTCCTGGCCGGACGTGTGGTCCTTCTCCAGGGTCGCGCGGATCGAGTCGTACTGGCCGAACTCCTCGAGGATCTGCGCCTCGGTCCAGCCGAGCGCCTTGAGGAGCACCGTGACGCTCTGCTTGCGCTTGCGGTCGAGCCGGACGCCGACCTGGTCACGCTTGTCGATCTCGAACTCGAGCCAGGCGCCGCGCGAAGGGATGACCTTCGCGGTGTAGATGTCCTTGTCGCTCGTCTTGTCCGGCGTGCGCTCGAAGTAGACGCCCGGCGAACGGACGAGTTGCGAGACGACGACACGCTCGGTCCCGTTGATGATGAAGGTGCCCTTGTCCGTCATCAGGGGGAAGTCCCCCATGAAGACGGTCTGGCTCTTGATCTCACCGGTCTCGTTGTTCATGAACTCGGCGGTGACGAACAGGGGCGCGGCGTAGGTGACGTCGCGGTCCTTGCAGTCTTCGACCGAGTTCTTGGGCGGCTCGAAACGGTGGTCGCGGAACGACAGCGACATGGTCTCGGAGAAGTCCTCGATCGGAGAGATCTCTTCGAAGATCTCCTCCAGACCGGACTTCGTCGAAACGTCCGTACGCCCGGCGGCCAGCTGCTGCTCGACGGACGCCTTCCAGATCTCGTCCCCGATCAGCCACGAGAAGCTGTCTGTCTGGAGCGACAGAAGCTCGGGCACCTCGAGGGGCTCAGAGATCTTGGCGAAGGAGACACGACGGGGGTTGATGGTGGCAGAGGCGGCGGCAGTGCGCGAGGAAGCCAAGAGGGGTCCTTCCAGAAGGCTCGCAGTTCCCGGGTTGCGGCACCGACCGAACCCATGCCAAATCACCCAGGTCAAGGGGTGAGTGGGCAGAGTGCAGGCAGCGCAAAGAATGAGTCTAGACGTCAACCCGGGCAGATTTCAACCCAGGGAGTCAAGCCTTCGCCGTCGATGATGAACGCATCTGGGGCTCAGGTCAAGCAGCCGGGCGGTTCGGACGGGGGTGTCGTGCCGGAACCTCCCGGGAACACAGGGCGGGGAACGGGCGTTGCGGCGCCCGTGTCACCCTGGATGTGACATTCGTTACCCCGTGCCGACGGGGCGTGGCTACCGAGGAGGGATCGTGCCGACGCAGACCACTCCACCGCGCCGCGAGCGCCCCGAGCTCAAGCCCACACCCCGCCTGCGGCCGACCCGGATGCTCGCCACGCTGCTGACGCTGGTCCTCGTCGCGAGTGCCGGCTGGTTCGCCTGGAAGTACATCGGCACCAACATCGTCGCGAAGCAGCGTCAGGGCGAGATGGCCGTCGCCCTCGCGGACGGCTGGCGCGACAACCGTCAGGGTGACGCGACCGAGGACGACCTGGAGATCGGCGAGGCGATGGCCGTCCTCCGGATCCCACGGTTCGGCAAGGACTTCGAGGTACCGGTGGTCGAGGGCGTCGACGACTCCGCACTCACCTCCGGCGTCGGCCACTTCCCGGACACCCAGCGCCCTGGGCAGCTCGGCAACTTCGCCGTGGCGGGGCACCGCATCACCAACGGACAGCCGTTCAAGGACTTCCCTGACCTGCGGGCCGGCGACACGGTCTATGTGGAGACCCGTACGCATGTCTACACGTACGAGCTGCGCGGCTCCGGGACGGACACGATCGTCGACTTCTCCGACATCTGGGTGATCGCCCCGGTCCCCGAGAAGGCCAAGGACAGGCCCGGAGGGCGCTCCAAGGCCAAGCCCCGCGAAGCCCTCCTCACCCTGACGACGTGCTCGGAGATCTTCCACACCGATAACCGCTCGGTCGTCTTCGGGGAGCTCGTCTCCGCCGAGCACGTCTGACGTCAGGTCGTCGTCAGCTCCGCGACCAGCCAGCGGCCGTCGACCTTCTCCATCCGCACGATCGCCGAGAGCGCGGCCGGTGAGCCTGCCTTGCCGGCGACCGTACGGTGCTGGTCGACGAAGGCGAGGAGACGCACGCTCGACGTCGAGCACTCCTGTCCGCACCCGAGCGGCGCCACGGCGCGTACGGAGGCCGTGACGTCGATCTTGCGTTGCTCGGCCGCCGAGGCGACCTGGGGCGCGAGCTGCTCGTACTCCGCCGCGAAGTCGTCGGTCATCAGCTCTGTCGCCGCGGCGAGGTCGTCGGCGACGCTCGCATACCCATAGCTGAGCATCGTGACGAGGGCGGTCGACGCCTGCTCTGTCGCCGCGTCCTCCGCGTCGATCTGCCGCTGGGCGTCGCCCTCCACCTGCCGGACGGAGACCACGGCGATGACGGCGAACGCCACTGCAGCCACGGCCGCCAGACCGAGCCCGCTGAGGACGAGACGCGCGCGGCCCGACAACGTCGGGCGAGGCTCCTTGGAGGGCTTGGTCGGCCGAGGAGGCCTGGCGCTCTTGGCCTGGGGGCCGGGCTCGGCGGGCGGCGGAGCCGTGCTCTCGGCCGCATCTGCCGCATCTGCCGCCTCGGACGATCGCCGCTTCTCTCCCGCGATCCGGGGTCGTCGGTTGCTCACGAGCCGTCCTCCTCGCCCTGCTCCGGAGCCTTGGACTCCACCGGGATGTTGGCGAAGCTGTCGACGAGCCATTCGTCGCCGTCGCGGACGAGCGCGATGCGCCAGCGCAGCCGGGGCTGGCCGACCTGCACGTCGGCGGGCTCGGTCGCGACGTCGATCGCCGCGAGCACCTCAGCACTGTCGGCGTCGAGGCTGTCGACGGCGACCTGCTTGACCGTGCCCTTGGAGACGATGCCCGCCTCCTCGAACTTCGAGAGGAGGTCCTTGGTCGAGGCCTCGAACTGCGTCGCGAGGTCGTCGGTGAGCAGCGGACGCACGCGCGCGATGTACGGGTCGAGGTCCTTGACGTCGTAGGTGTTCACGCTGGTCGCGAACTTCTCCGCGGCCGCGCGCACGTCCGCCTGCGTGGCGGTGTCGGCGTACGCCGGGATCTGAGGCCCTCGTACGAGCGCGAGCACGCCGACCGCCACACCGGCCACAGCAACGAGGGCGAGGACGAGAGCGAGCAGGCGCGTGCGGCTCAGCGCGCGACCGCCGGTCCGAGCAGCATCCACTTCCACGTCTCCTTCCCGAGATCAGGTGCGTCCGGGATCGTCGCGCCCGTCGCTGACACCTGCTTCGTCGCCACATCGTACGTTCCGAGCGTGACGCCCCCGTCCGTCCCGGCGTCGGAGGCCGGTGCGACGGTCGAGCCACCGGCGGCCGAGGCACTCCGTGGCTGCGCCTCGAGGCATCGGCGTGCCCTGTCCCACGTCTCCGGCGTACGGTCGAACGGTGTCCGCTGCTTGGCGCCTGACGCGTATCCCTTGAGGCACGGCGCGTTGTCGGGCTGCAGCGTCAGGCTGAGTCGCGCCGCGTACTGGCCGGTGCGCGAGTCCTGGGCGATGATCGAGAAAGCGCTCTCGACGCCGTACGGGGCGATCACGAGCACGCCGCGCACCCCGTCGAGGTGCGAGACGACCACCTTGTTGAGCGTGATGGCGTGGTCGAGCAGCGAGGCGAAGTCGTCGGCGTTCTCGGCGATGACGGACCGCAGCGTCGCCGCGGTCGGGGCTCCGACGTCGAGGACCGTGCGCAGGTCGGCGTCGGACGTCCGCATCGCGGTGCTGAGGTCGCGGAGGTTCGTGGCGAACTCCACGATGTCGTCCTGGGAGTCGACCTGAGTCTGCAGGACCTTGCGCGAGTCACGGATCAGCGCGGCCGTCACCTCGTACTTCTGGTCGGCGGTCGTGATGAACGAGCTGGTCGTGTCGATCAGCGTACGAAGATCGCCGGCCGAGCCCTCGAAGGCGTCACCCAGCTCAGTGATGACGGTGCTGAGGTCGTCGGCGTCGACCGAGGTGAGGAACGCGTTGACGTCGGTGAGCAGCGTGCGGGTGTCGATCGGCACCTGCGTGCGGTCGCGGGCGATGACGTCGTCGGCCTCGAGGAACGGGGCGGCGTCGGAGTCCGGCTGGAAGTCGAGATACTGCTCGCCCACGGCCGACTTGTTGGCGACGACGACCTTCGTGTCGGCCGGGATGTCGGGCGAGGAGTGGTCGATGAGCACCTCGACGTCGACGCCGTCGCGGGTCAGCCACATGTCCTTGACCCGTCCCACGCTGACGCCCCGGTAGGTGACGTCGGCCCCGGTGAAGATGCCTCCGGACTCGGCCATCTCTACGACCACCGAGTAGCCGCCCCCTCCGAACAGGCGGTCGACGCGGGCGTACTTCGCCCCGACGAACGAGACACCGACGAGGGTCAGCACGAGGAACATGACCAGCTGGATGCGCATCCGACGGGTGATCACGGAGTCACCACGCTCTCTGCCATGACCGCGCCGACACCGTCTCCGCGCAGCGCCTCCTTGAGGGACTTCAGCTCAGCCTCGGACATCAGCCCGATCGTCTTGGTGAAGTCGGTCCTGAAGTCCAGCGACACGTTGGTGTAGTCCCCCATCTGGTAGGCCGCTGCCTCACCCGGGCCGTCCCCGAGCAGGGAGTCGGGGAAGGGGAACGTCGGGAGCACCTCGAGCGACGAGATCAGCGCGTCACCGGCGGAGGCGAGGTTGTCGAGCACCGGCTCGAGCGCGTCGAGGTCGGCGGCGACCGCGTCCTTGGCGCGGACGATCACGTCGGTGCCGACGCTGCCGAGGTCGGTGAGCGCCTCGAGCATGCGGACGAGGTTGGCGCGCTGAGCGTTCACGGTGCGCAGTGCCTCGGGCATATCGTCGAGAGCGCCTTCGATCGCCTTGCGCTGCGACCTCGTCGCCTTCGCGAGCTGGTCGACCTGCTCGATCGCCGTCACGATCTCGGCCCTGAACTCCTCGGCCGTCCCGACGAACTCGTCGAGGCGCCGCACCAGCGTGCGCATGTTGGCCTCACGGCCCGACATCGCGTTGTTGAGCTCGCGCGCGATGACCTGCACCTTGTCGACCGCTCCCCCGTTGAGCACGAGGGAGAGCGCGCCGAGCACCTGCTCGACCTCGGGCGTGTGGCCGGTACGGGCGAGGGGGATCCGGTCGCCGTCCGACAGCTGCCCGGTCGACCCGGTCGCCGGCGGCGCCAGCGAGACGAACTTCTCGCCGAGGATGCTGGTCTGCCGGATGGACGCCATAGCGTTGTCGGGCAGCTCCACCGAGTCGTTGACCTCGAGCTCCACCTTGGCCTGCCAGCCGTCGAGCTCCACTCGGGTGACGCGTCCGACGGAGACGTCGTTGACCTTGACGGCGCTCTGCGGCACCAGGTCCATCACGTCGTCGAACTCGACGACGACCGTGAACGGGGCGTCGCCGAGGTCGGCACCGCCAGGGAGCGGGAGGTCACCGACGTTGCCGCTCCCGCACCCGGTCACGAGCGCGAGACCGGTGAGAGCGGCCGCCGCCGCGGTCCAGCGGTTCCTGGCTCGCGTCATGACGCCACTCCCATCAGTGCGGCGAGCCCGTCGGTCGACGCCGTCGAGGAACCCTTGGCCTGCTTCTCCATCCACGAGACGACCTCGCCGAGCGCATAGCAGGCCTCGCGGTACTTCGGGTTCTGGTTGGCCGCGAGACCGCAGTACGCCGAGACGTACGCCGCATCGGTGAGCGTACGGAACCGGCCGTCGCGCTTGCCCTTGATGGTGGCGCGGGTGTCGATGGCTCCCGTCGTGGGGTTGTACGCGGTGGCGAGGTTGGCGAGCGCATGCGGGCCCTTGTCAAGGATCCGCGCGAGGTTCTTGCGCTCCTTCGCCAGCGACTCCGTCACGTCGGCGAGCCCGTCGACGTTCTTGCGCAGGCTCGTCCGGTTCTCGGCGACATAGCTCTGCACCGAACCCAGGGCACCCGCGAGCTCGCGCAGCGCGGCCTGAAGGTCGTCGCTCTCTCCGGCGAGCACGTCCGAGACGGCCGCCAGACTGCTGTTGAACGTACGGACGGAGGCGTCGTTCTGCTCCAGCGCCTCGACGAAGGTCGCGATCTTCTCCATCGACGAGAACAGCTCGTCCTTTGACCCGTCGACGGTCGTCGTCAGCTTCGCGAGGGCGTCGATGCTGCGCCTGATCTCGACGCCCTTGCCGTCGAGGTTCTCCGCGCTCGTCGCCAGCAGGTCACCGAGCGCGCCGTTCGCGTTGGCGCCGTCCGGGCCGAGCGCGGTCGCGACCCGATCGAGGGCCTCGAACGTCTCGTCGAGCTCGGTGGGGGTCGCCGAGCGCGTCTGGTCGAGGTGCGTGCCGTCGGCGAGCTTCGCGCCACCGGAGTAGGCGGGCGTGAGCTGCACGAAGCGGTCGCCGACCACCGAGGGCGACACGATCACGGCAGACACGTCGGCGGGCACGGCGTACTCGGCGTCCCAGGAGAGCCGGACACGGACCTTCGTACCGCGCGGGGTGATCGTGTCGACGGTGCCGACGTCGACCCCGAGGATGCGGACCTTCGAGCCTTCGTAGAGCGACACCGTACGGTCGAAGTCGACGGTCAGCGTGTGCTTCTGCGAGCGCGGGATCAGCACCACGACCAGCGCGGCGACGAGGCCGAGGACGAGGAGGCCGACCACGACCTCGACCGCGCGGCGCGAGGCCCTCGGGCCACGCTCGACAGTGGCCGTCACAGTCCCTCCTCCAGTCCGAGGATGCTCAGCAGGTTGTAGACGAAGCCCTCGAGCCACGGACCGTTGCCGCTGTTGCTGGCGACCATCGCGTAGTAGGCGGGGAGCTGCTCCATCGCCGCGCTGATGTTCTTCTCGTTGCGCTGCAGCACCTTGACGACGCCGGCCAGCCGGTCGAGCGCGGGCTTGAGGTCGTCGCGCGTGTCGGCGACGAGCTTCTCGATCTCGTCGGACATGCGGGTGACGCCCACGAGGACATCGTGGATCGCTTCGCGCCGGGCCGTGAGCGCGTCGAAGAGCACACCGCCGTCCTCGAACAGGGACACGACCTCGGTGTTGCGGTCGGCGAGCACGCCGGAGATGCCGTCGATGTTCTTGAGGAGCGTCTTGATCTCCGCGTCGCGGGCCGCGAGGTTCTCGGAGAGCTCGGTGACCCCCTTGACCGCCTTCTGGAACTCCTCGGGCGTCTTGGCAGTGACCTCGCCGAAGGTCTTCATCGCGTGCGCGAGCTGGTCGGTGTCGATCTCCTGCGTCGTCTCGCTGAGCCCGGAGAACGCCTGCACGATGTCGTACGGCGGTGTCGTCCGCGAGGCGGGGATCAGCGCCCCTTCCTCCAGCGTGCCGGACCCAGCGGACTCGAGGCTGACGTACATCGCCCCGAGCAGGGTCTTGATGCGCACCGACGCGCCCGTCTCCTTGCCGAGGCGCTCGCGCTCGTCCTTCACACGGAAGACGACGCGCACCTTGTCGCCCCGGAGCTCGAGGTCGTCGACCTTGCCGACGAGGACGCCGGACATCCGGACGTCGTCGCCCTTCTTGAGCCCGCCGACCTCGGTGAACTCAGCGGCGTACGTCGGGCCGCTGCCGACCAGCGGCAGCGAGCCGGCCTGGCTGGCCAGGACGAGGACGAGGGCGATGAGCAGCACGCCGACCGCGCCGACGGCGACGGGGTTGCGCTCGCGGAACGGCTTCATCCTGCGCATCGGCTCACTCCTGACCCTGTGACGGTGACGCGCTTCGTCGTCTTGAACGGTCGGGCCTTCTCCCACCCGGGCACGCCGCTGAGCGACGGCAGCCTGCCGTCGATGCCGACGTCGCACACATAGAAGTTGAAGAACGAGCCGTACTCCGTCGTACGCCCGATCCGGTCGATCTTGATCGGCAGGATCTTGAGGGTGCTGTCGAGCGCCTTGCGTGCCTTCTTGGTGCCGATCGCGTCGGTGAGATCGCGCAGGTGCGCGATGTCGGACGTCAGGTCGGGCCGGATCTCGGTGAGCAGACCGGCGGTCTCGGTGCTCAGCGCGGCGATGTCGTCGAGCGACCCGGTGAGCACGCCGCGGTCGTCCTTGAGACCCGACACGAGCTGCTGCAGCGTCGAGATCGTCGACGACAGCTCGGTGTCGCGCGCGTTGAACGAGGTGAGGACCGCGGTGAGGTTGGAGATGACCGAGCCGATCAGGTCGTCGCGGTCCGCGAGCGTCTGCGTGAGCGAGGCGGTGTGCCCGAGCAGCGACTCGACCGTGCCGCTCTCCCCCTGGAAGACCTGGATCAGCTCGTACGCGAGCTGGTTGGTGTCGTCCGGCGACAGCGCCTGGAAGAGCGGCTTGAACCCCGCGAACAGGACGGTCAGGTCGAGGGCGGGCTGGGTCCGCGCGAGCGGGATGGTCGAGCCCGGCTCGAGGCGCGCTGACGAACCCTCCGGTCCCTCGGACAACGAGAGGTAGCGCTGCCCGATCATGTTGCGGTAGCGCAGCGACGCCAGCGTGCTGTGGGTCAGCGTCACCCCCTCGTCGACGGTGAACGTCACCTCGGCGGTGGAGTCGGAGTCGACCCGCACCTCCGAGACGTTGCCGACCCGGACGCCGGCGATGCGGACGTCGTCGCCCTTGACGAGGCTCGTCACGTCGGCGAAGACCGCCTTGTAGGTCTTCGTCGACAGGAACGAGACGTTGCCGATGATCACCGCGAGCATCGCCGTGAGGATGCCGGTCACCACCAGGAAGAGGAGCAGTCGCCCGAGCGCGCCCGCCGTACGGCGGTCGAGCCTGGGGTCGCGCCTGCGTCGACGCTTGGTCATCCGATCGTCACCTCCGCTCCGCGAAGCACGGGGCCGGCCAGGGCCTGCGCCACCGACGGCACCTCGTCGGGCTCGACACCGAGGGCCCCGGCCATCAGCGCCTCGATCTGTGCACGCTCGGACGGCGAGCCGGCCGGGGTCGACCCGCTGGGCGCGACCAGCGGCCGGTCCTTGCCGAGCGGGCCCCCGATGCCGAGCTGGCGCAGAAGCGCGTTGCTCATGCCGGGCGCGGGAGTCGTCGCGTCGTACGACGTCTTAGGGAGGGTCGCGCAGGTCGGGTCGAGCGCACTGCTGCCCCCGCTGGCCGGCGGGAGGCTCGCAGCATCACCCTTGTCGTACGCCCGCGGCGAGCGCGCCGCGAACTCCACCATGACGTGGGCACGGTTGTCCCGGAACGCCGAGTCGATGCGCGGCATGAGCCGGTCGACGCCCTTGAGAACGCAGCCGATCGTCGGCGCGTAGTCGGCGAGCAGCTCCAGCGTCGGCCGCGACTGCTTGGACAAGGTGATGAAGTCCTCGCCGGTCTTGTCGAAGAACGCGTCCGCAGTCGTCGCGAACGCGGCCGTCTCGGTGAAGAGCGCCTGCAGCTGGGCCTTGCGGCCGGTCAGCGTGTTGCCGGTGACCACGGCGTTGCGCAGCGTCTCGCCGATCTCCGGCATCACGTCGGCGTACGTCTGCACGGTCTCGCCGAGCAGCGTGATGTCCTCGACGATGCGGGGCGCCAGCGGGGTGATCTTCTGGAGGTAGCCCTCGAGCGTCTCGAGGCTCTCGCCCAGCGCCTCGCCCTGTCCGTCGAGCGCCTCGGACAGCGCCGTGAGGGTGTATGAGAGGTCGACAGGGTTCAGCGCGGTGAGGATCGGGTCGAGATCAATGAGGAGGTTCTCGACGTCGGTCGGCAGGTCGGCCTGTGTGAGGACGTCGCCGGCCTCGATCGGCGTCCCCGCAGATCCGGCGACCGGCTGCAGGTCGACGAACTTCTCGCCGAAGAGCGTCTTGGGCACGATCAGGGCTTCCACGTCCGAGGGGATGAGCCTCTGGTAGTCGGGGTCGATCCGCAGGTGGATCGTCGCGCGGCCCGCGTCGGAGGTGATCTCCTGGACCCGGCCGACGATCACGCCGCGCAGCTTCACGTCGGAGTTGCGGTTGAGCTGGAGACCGGCGCTCTCGCTGCGGATCGTGACCGGGAGGTCTCCGGAGAACTTCTTGGTGAACACCGCGTAGGTCAGGTAGACCGCGGAGAGCATCAGCACGAGCATCAGCACGCCGAGCGTGCGGACGGTGCCCGTCTTGTCGAGGGTGGACGTGCGTGCCATCAGCCGGCCAACCTCACCGTCGTCGTCGTGCCCCAGATCGCCATCGACATCAGCAGGTCGACCACGTTGATCATGACGATCGACGTCCGCACCGCACGGCCGACGGCGACGCCGACGCCGACGGGGCCGCCCGAGGCGAAGTAGCCGTAGTAGCAGTGGATGAGGATGACGACGACGGCGAAGACCATCACCTTCACGAACGACCACAGCACGTCCTCCGGCGGGAGGAACAGCGTGAAGTAGTGGTCGTACGTGCCGGTGCTCTGGCCGAAGACCCAGGTGACCGTCAGCCGCGTCGCGAAGTACGAGGCCAGCAGGCCGACGACGTACAGGGGGATGATCGCGGCGAGTCCGGCGATCACACGGGTCGTCACGAGGTATGGCAGCGACGGGATCGCCATCACCTCGAGGGCGTCGACCTCCTCGGAGATGCGCATCGCGCCCAGCTGCGCGGTGAAGCCGCAGCCGACCGTCGCCGCGAGGGCGATGCCTGCGACGAGCGGCGCGATCTCGCGGGTGTTGAAGTACGCCGAGAAGAAGCCGGCGAACGCGCTGGTGTCCAGCTGCTCGAGCGCGGTGAAGCCCTGCAGGCCGACCTCGGTGCCGGTGAAGAACGACATCGCCGTGATCACGCCGACGGTGCCGCCGATGACGGCGAGCGCCCCTTGACCGAAGGTCACTTCCGCGAGCAGGCGCAAGACCTCACGCGGATAGTGGACGAGCGTGCGCGGGACCCAGGCCAGGACCCGCAGGTAGAACGCGAGGTGGCGTCCGAGCGCGTCGATCCCGCCGAGCGGACGGCGAGAGAGCTCCCTCACGTCGGCCACGTCACAACGCCTTCGCCGGGACGAGCTGGATGTAGAGCGCGCTCATCACGAAGTTGGCCAGGAACAGCAGCAGGAAAGTGATGACGACCGACTCGTTGACCGCCTGACCGACGCCGCGCGGACCACCGTCGGCGTGCATGCCCTTGTACGAGGCCACGATCGCGGCGATGAAGCCGAACACCAGCGCCTTGGCCATGCCCTGCCAGAGGTCCGGCAGCTGGGCCAGGGCGGTGAAAGAGGCCAGGTAGGCGCCCGGCGTGCCGCCCTGGAGGATGACGTTGAAGAAGTAGCCGCCGAGCACGCCGACGACGCTGACCAGGCCGTTGAGGAAGACCGCGACGAGCATGCACGCCAGCACCCGCGGGACGACGAGGCGCTGGATCGGGTCGATGCCCAGCACCATCATGGCGTCGAGCTCCTCGCGGATCTTGCGCGCGCCGAGGTCAGCGGCGATCGCCGAGCCGCCGGCCCCGGCGACCAGCAGCGCCGTCGCGATCGGACCCGCCTCACGGACGACCGCGAGCACAGCCGCCGAACCCGTGAAGGACTGCGCGCCGAACTGCTGGATCAGGCTGCCCGCCTGCAGGGCGATGACCGCTCCGAACGGGATCGCGACCAGCGCGGTCGGGATGATCGTCACCGACGCGATGAACCACGCCTGCTGGATGAACTCGCGCAGCTGGAAGGGTCGCCGGAACACGCCCACGACGACGTCCGCGCCGAAGGCGAACAGCTTGCCGAAGATCGCGAGAGGCGTCGTGAGGACGGTGACCGCACTCACGCAGCACCCCCGGACGAGACCGGGTCGTGGACGCGCAGCGGGTGGGGCGACAGCGGATCGTCCAGGAAGGAGCCGGGAGGAGGGGTCACACCGTTGGCGGCACACCACGCGCCCGGCGGCGCCTGCGTCGGGCGCGGGCGCCCGTCGGTCGGCAGCAGCTGGAGCGGGATCGGCGGCAGCGCGGGCAGGGTGCTGTGGTCCTCCAGCGCCAGCTCGTCGGCGTCCTTCTCTTCGCTCATGCCGATCGGGCCGACCGTCTGCGCGTTGAGGAACTGCCGGACGGCAGGCTCCTCGCTCGACAGCAGCATCTCGCGGGGCCCGAACATCGCCAGGTGGCGGTGGAAGAGCAACCCGATGTTGTCCGGGACCGTCCGCGCGGTGTTGATGTCGTGCGTGACGATGAGGAAGGTCGCCTCGATCTGGGCGTTGAGGTCGACGATCAGTTGGTTGATGAAAGCCGTACGCACCGGGTCGAGGCCGGAGTCGGGCTCGTCGAAGAGCACGATCTCCGGCTCCAGCACGAGGGCGCGGGCAAGTCCTGCGCGCTTGCGCATGCCGCCGGAGATCTCTGCGGGCAGCTTGCCCTCGGCACCGACGAGACCGACCATCGTCATCTTCTCCATGACGATCTCGCGGATCTCGGTCTCGGACTTGCGGGTGTGCTCGCGCAGCGGGAAGGCGACGTTGTCGAACAGCGTCATGGAGCCGAACATCGCGCCGTCCTGGAAGAGGACCCCGAACAGCTTGCGGATCTCGTACAGATCACGCTCGCTGCACGTCGCGATGTCGGTGCCCTCGATGAAGACGTGCCCCTCGTCGGGCTTCAGCAGGCCGATGAGGGCCTTGAGGAACACGGACTTTCCGGTGCCGGACGGTCCGAGCATGACGCTGATCTCCCCTGCGGGCAGGGTGAGCGACACGTCACGCCAGATCGTCTGCTTGCCGAAGGACTTCGTCAGACCTTCGACGCGTACCTCGACTCCCATGTGCGGGACTCCTTCGGGGGGACGAGCACCTCGGCCAGCGGGGTGCCACGGAAGGGCGTGGTGACCGCGTCAGGCGGTCTTGGCCCGGCGACGTGTCCGGACGGCGAGCGCGATGCGTGCGGCGGCTACGAGGCCGAGCAGCCCCACGAGCCCGACGCCGACCGGAGAACCGGTCGCCGGCAGCGAGGTCGTCGTGTACGGCGCGACGCCCCCGTCGTCGTCATCGTCGTCGTCATCATCGGAACCACCGTTGCCCCCCGGCGAGGTGGAGTCGGTGTTCTTGGGCGGGTCGATCACCGGCGGATCCTCACCGCCGCCGCCGCCACCCCCGTTGCCGTCGCCGTCCCCTCCGCCGGGGGAACCTCCGACGGTGGGCAGCGGGCACTCCGACTCCTCGCACCCGTCGCCGACAGGGATGGTGCCGATCACGCGCGCGGCGCGGGTGTCGAGGTTGCGGACGCAGTTGAGCTCGGTCTCGGCGATGGCACCCAGCACCGGCGGGTCGAGCTTTGCCTGGATCTTGAACGTCTTCGGCATCTGGACGTAGATCAGGCCACCGGTGACACCGTCGGGCAGCTCAGGGACGGTGACCGCGTCGACAGTGCCCTTGGCAGGGATGAGGAGCGAGCCCGAAGCAGGCACCGGGACCATAGGAGAGCTGAGGCCGCGGACCTGCGGCTCGAGGGTGGCGGCGACATCGCCACCGGGCACCACGCCCTGCAGGAGCACGGTGGAGGTCGCACCGCCGCCGACCTTGGTCACCAGCATGATGTCGCGAATCCGTGTGACCAACTTCGCCGGCAGGATGAGGTCGAGCTCGGCCGGAGTCTCAGCGATCGCGTCGCCCGCCACCACAGTGTCGGGCAGCGAGGTCCGCGCGTTCACGAGGAACTGCTGCGGACCGCCCAGCGAGGTGTTGATGATCTCGTTGTCCGACTCGCAGGTGTAGCCGACCTGGTTGAGCGAGACAGACTGCGCGGCACCGGCGACAGGCGCTAGCCCGACCTGCATGCCTCCCACGACCAGTCCCGCGGCGGCCATCAGACCTGCACCTCGATGCCATCCGACCTGACGACGTGCGACAGCGCTCACGCGCATGCGGTTCTCCCTCCCAAGCGAACCTCAGCGTCCGGAAGCGCAGCAGCGTGCTACTCCCAGGTAACAAACGTGACTGTAACCCACATTTTCACTGTGACACAACCCACAGAAGGTCCCAAACGGGTCACAGCCGCCTCGATGCCAGGTGACCCTCATCACAGCGCATTCGCGGCGCCGTCACTGTACAGCCAGGCCCAGGAGAAAAGACAGACGGGCACCCCTCCCGAAGGAGGGGTGCCCGTCTGTGCAGTGCGTCAGAGCGCGGAGTGCATCACTTGAGGGTGATGGTGGCGCCGGCGGCCTCGAGGGCCTCCTTGGCCTTGTCCGCGGCCTCCTTGTTGACGCCCTCGAGGATCGCCTTGGGGGCGCCCTCGACGAGGTCCTTGGCCTCCTTCAGGCCGAGGCTCGTCAGAGCGCGCACCTCCTTGATGACCTGGATCTTCTTGTCGCCGGCCGACTCGAGGACGACGTCGAACTCGTCCTTCTCCTCGACAGCGGCGTCAGCCGCGCCGCCACCAGCGGCGGGAGCGGCGGCAACCGCGACCGGAGCGGCGGCGGTGACGTCGAAGGTGTCCTCGAACTGCTTGACGAACTCGCTGAGCTCCAGGAGGGTCATCTCCTTGAAAGCGTCGAGCAGGTCCTCGGTGCTGAGCTTCGCCATGTTGGCGTCCTTCCTATCTGGGGACCCCGAGGGGGGGTCGGATACGTGATCGGGCCCTAGCCCTCGGAGCCCTCGGCCGCAGCCGGGGCTTCTTCGGTCTCGGCGGGAGCCGAGGTTGCGGGAGTCTCCTGCTCGACCTTGGCCTGCAGGGCACCCACGGCACGTGCTGCCTGAGCAAGCGGTGCCTGGAACAGAGCGGCGGCCTTCGAGAGGTTCGCCTTCATGCCGCCCGCGAGCTTGGCGAGGAGGACCTCGCGCGACTCGAGGTCAGCAAGCTTCGTGATCTCGGCAGCATCGAGCGCCTTCCCCTCGAGGAAGCCACCCTTGATGACGAGCTTGTCGTTCGCCTTGGCGAAGTCACGCAGACCCTTGGCGACCTCGACCGGATCGCCCTTGATGAAGGCGATGGCGGTCGGGCCGTTGAGGAGGTCGTCGACGCCGTCGACGCCGGCCTCGCGGGCCGCGATCTTGGTCAGCGTGTTCTTGGCCACGGCGTAGTTGACGTTCTCACCGAGCGAGCGGCGCAGGTCCTGCAGCTGCTTCACGGTGAGACCGCGGTACTCGGTCAGCACAGCGCCGTTGGAGCTGCGGAACTCGTCCGTCAGCTCGGCAACCGCTGCGGCCTTGTCCGGTCGCGCCATGGTTCTCCTTCGTGTCGTACCCGCCGCACGGCGAGCACCTGGTACGTACGAAGGCCACCGGCGCAACAGGCCCGGGAACGACGAACGCCCCGGCGCAGGAGCACGGGGCGCGACACACGGGAGAGTGCGTGAACTCGGTGAACCTGCGCGGGCCGCCCGCTGTGTGCGGGACCTTCGATCCGAGGCGCTCCCTGGGGAGTGCCGCGGACGACCGGCGGTCTTCGGCATCGTCCAGACTACGTGACCGGCCCGCGCAGATCCAAATCGGGTCGATCAGCCGCCCATCATCGACGAGCCGTCGACGACCTGGCCGGCCGGGGGCGCGGTGATCTCGACGTCCTCGCCCCACTTGGTGAAGGTCATCTCCATCGGGATCTGGGCCACATCCATGACGACCTTGCGCGGGAGGTCATCAGGGCCGACCCAGTATTCGTAGGTGATCTCGGCGGGCAGCTGCGCTGCTGCAGCCGCCTCCATGCCGGCGATCTTGGACGTGTCGACGACGACGTCGTAACGGCTGGCCTCGACGCCGTCGATGGTCTCGGTCTGTCCGGTCGCCGTCACGGACTTGAGCGCGTCCTTGAGGTTCTCGATGCTCTTGGTCGGATCCATCGAGTCGCGCAGCTGGCCGAACGACTCGCCTGCGGCACCCGCGGCGGCGTCGAGGGAGAGCTTCATCCACTTGCCCTCGGGCATGCCCGGCGCCTTCATGTAGAGCGCGCCGTCGACAAGCGTCATCTCGATGCTCTGTCCGCTCGCGTCCATCGTCATGCGCATCGCCGTCTTGCTCGGGTCGCTGTCGGTGATGACATCGGCCTCGGCGTCGATCTTCTGGCCTGCCGCCTCCATCGAGATCGTCATGTGCGCCGACCTCGCGTCCGTCTGGGCGCCGCCGAGCGTGTCGGCGAAGTTGGCCGAGGTGAGCTCGGTCGCTCCCTCGTCCGACGACCCGCCCTGCGACGAGGTCGAGGGGGTGGCGCCGGCGCCGCCGTCGCCGCCGTCGGCGACGTCCGCGCTGCTCCCGCAGCCGGCGGTGAGTGCGAGGGCGAGAGCCGCGACAGCGGCCGAGATCGTTCGGGTACGCATGACGACCACGCTACCTCGTGCATGGTTCGTCAGACGCACAGACGCCGCATCCCCTGTGGGGAGGCGGCGTCTGTGTCAGCTCACGTCACGCGTACAGGCGTGCGTGAGGGTCACTCGTCGTCGGAGGCGACGTTGCGGGTGCGGTTCGGGTCGATCGGCACACCCGGGCCCATCGTCGTCGAGACGGTGATCTTCTTGATGTAGCGGCCCTTGGAGCTGGCCGGCTTCAGTCGGAGGACCTCCTCGAGCGCGGCGGCGTAGTTCTCGGCCAGCGCCGTGGCGCTGAACGAGGCCTTGCCGATCACGAAGTGGAGGTTGGCGTGGCGATCGATACGAAACTCGATCTTGCCGCCCTTGATGTCCTTCACGGCCTTCGCGACGTCCGGGGTCACCGTGCCGGTCTTGGGGTTCGGCATGAGGTTGCGGGGGCCGAGGACACGACCCAGGCGACCCACCTTGCCCATCATGTCCGGCGTGGCGACGACGGCGTCGAAGTCGAGCCATCCGCCCGAGATTTTCTCGACGAGGTCGTCGGCACCCACGTAGTCGGCGCCGGCCTCGCGAGCGGCTTCGGCGTTCGCACCGGTCGCGAACACGAGGACGCGAGCGGTCTTGCCGGTGCCGTTCGGCAGGCTGACGGTGCCGCGGACCATCTGGTCGGCCTTGCGCGGGTCGACACCCAGGCGCATGGAGACGTCGACGGTCGAGTCGAAGTTCTTCGAACCCGACTCCTTGACGAGCTCCATCGCCTGCAGCGGCGTGTAGAGCGCGTCCTTGTCGATCTTCTGAGCGGCGTTGCGGTACGCCTTGCTGTGCTGAGGCATTCTGGTTCTTCTCTCTCTACCAGTCGTGGTCGTCGGGCCCAGCTGGCCCTGCCACAGTGCGGTCGGTCGGGTTGCTCCGCCGTCAGTCGACGGTGACGCCCATGGAGCGAGCGGTGCCGGCGATGATCTCCATCGCGGCGTCGATGTCGTTCGCGTTGAGGTCGGGGAGCTTGGTCTGGGCGATCTCGCGGACCTGGTCCTTGCTGATCGAGCCGACCTTGTCCTTGTGCGGGACGGCCGAGCCCTTCTGCAGACCTGCAGCCTTCTTGATCATCTCCGCAGCCGGGGGCGTCTTGGTGACGAAGGTGAACGACCGGTCCTCGTAGATCGTGATCTCGACCGGGACGATGTTGCCACGCATGGACTCCGTCGCAGCGTTGTACGCCTTGCAGAACTCCATGATGTTGACGCCGTGCGGACCGAGGGCGGTACCGACGGGCGGGGCCGGCGTGGCCGCTCCGGCCTGCAGCTGCACCTTGACGAGGGCAGCGATCTTCTTCTTCGGAGGCATATCTCTTTTCCTTCTCGTGGTCTCGGTGGGCCTGCCTCGGCCCTCCCACTGGTGTTGCGCGGAAGCCCTCTCGAGCGTACCTGCTGGCTCAGACCCGCTGGATCTGCGCGAAGCTCAGCTCGACGGGGGTCTCCCGACCGAAGATCTCGACGAGCGCCCGGACACGCTGGGCGTCGACGTTGATCTCGGTGATCGTGGCGTGCAGCGTCGCGAACGGACCGTCCACGACCATGACCGAGTCGCCGACGGAGAAGTCGGTGAACTCGACCTTCGGCGCCTGCGACTGCGCCGTCGACGAGGACGCCGTTGCCGGCGCATCGACCGCAGCCTGAGCCTCGACGGCGGGAGCGAGCATGCTCTCCACCTCGGCCAGGGTCAGCGGCACGGGCTGGTGGGCGTTGCCCACGAAGCCGGTGACCGACGGCGTGTTGCGCACCGTCGACCAGGACTCGTCGGTGAGGTCCATCCGGACGAGGACGTAGCCGGGGAGCACGGTGCGCTTGACGAGCTTGCGCTGACCGTTCTTGATCTCGGCCACCTCTTCGGTCGGGACGACGACCTCGAAGATGTAGTCCTCCATGTGCATGGAGGTGATGCGGTTCTCCAGGTTGGACTTGACCCTGTTCTCCATGCCGGAGTAGGTGTGCACGACATACCAGTCGCCGAACTGGTTGTGGAGCTGCTCGCGGAACGCCGCGAGCGGATCGAGCTCGGTGGCGACGGCTTCGAGGACGTCCTCGGTGGTCGCGGCGGCGTCGGCGATCTCCTGCGCCTCCTCGACGACCTCGTCGGCGAGGTCCTCGATCTCGTCCTCGGCGTCCGCGGCCTCGATCTCGGCACGCTCTTCGTCGGCCTCGGAGAGCTCCTCGAACGGCGTCAGCGGCTCAGGATCGACCTGCTCGGTCTCGTCTTCGGCGAGGTCGAGGCCTTCCTCGACCTCCTCGACCTCGAGCTCCTGCTCGTCGTCGTCCAACGGCGCACGGTTGCTCGTAGGAGCGACGGCGTCGCGCGGGGCGTCGTCGAACTCGTCATACGGCTGGGACACAGCGCCTCTTTCCTCGTCTCGTCTTGACCCGCGGGTCGCGGGTCAGGCGAAGACCCAGAACATCAGCTTTCCGAAGCCGTAGTCCAGGCCTGCCACGATGGCCATCATGACCAGCACGAAGAAGAGCACGACCACGAAGTAGTTGGCGACCTGCGAACGGGTCGGCCACACCACCTTGCGGAGCTCCGCGACGACCTGACGGTAGAAGGTCATCGGAGACGTACGCCCGGAGCGTGTGCTCTCGGTCGGAGCACTTGACGTCTCGCTCATGCTGACCGTTCCCTTCGATCGTGGTGCCTGTCATCGGTCCGCCGTCGGGACGGACCAGGCCTTTGCAGGGCAGGAGGGACTTGAACCCCCAACCTTCGGTTTTGGAGACCGATGCTCTGCCAGTTGAGCTACTGCCCTTCGTCGATGGCCGCTCCGCTGCCTCGTCACCACGGCCGTTGGGGAGGCGCGCGGGCATGACGACACAGTGGAAACATCCACCGGTCGTCAAGTGTACGGGGTGCCCCGGCACGGAGTCGAACCGGCTGGCACGATGACCGCATGGCCGTAGCGATGCGCTCGATCGACCGTCTCCCGAAGGCCCATCTTCACCTCCACTTCACGGGGTCGATGCGGCACACCACGCTGGTCGAGCTGGCCGAGCGCGACGGGGTCCGGCTCCCGCCCGCGCTGGTCGAGGAGTGGCCCCCGCTGCTGCGCGCGACCGACGAGAAGGGTTGGTTCCGCTTCCAGCGCCTGTACGACACCGCGCGCTCGGTCCTGCGTACCCCCGGCGACGTCCGGCGCCTCGTGCACGAGGTCGCCGAGGACGACGCGTCCGAAGGCTCGGTGTGGACGGAGATCCAGGTGGACCCCTCCGGCTATGCAGCGAAGTTCGGCGGGATCACGGCGTTCACCGACCTCGTCCTGGACTGCGTGCGCGACGCCAGCGCCACGTACGGGATCGGGATGGCGGTCGTCATCGCCTCGAACCGCACCCGCCATCCCCTCGACGCCCGTACGCTCGCTCGGCTCGCCACGCAATACGCCGGACGCGGCGTCGTGGGGTTCGGGCTGTCCAACGACGAGCGGCGCGGCGAGACCGCGTCGTTCGCGCCCGCGTTCGCGATCGCGCGCCGCGCGGGCCTGCGCAGCATGCCCCACGGAGGCGAGCTGCGCGGCCCGCAGAGCGTCGCCGCCGTCCTGCAGCACCTCGAGCCGGACCGGATCGGCCACGGCGTGCGCTGCGTCGAGGATCCCGCGGTGCTCGACGCCGTCGCGCGTGCCGGCATCACGCTGGAGGTGTGCCCCTCGTCCAACGTTGCGCTCGGCGTCTACGACACGTTCGAGGAGGTGCCCGTCCGGACGCTGATGGAGGCCGGGGTCGGGGTCGCGCTCGGCGCGGACGACCCGCTGCTGTTCGGCGCGCGCCTGTCTGGCCAGTACGCCGCGCTGCGGGCGGCTCAGGACTTCAGCGATGCCGAGCTGGCCGAGCTCGCCCGCATGTCGCTGCGTGGTTCGTACGCTCCGGACGAGCTTCGCGACACCGCGCTCGCCGCGATCGACGCCTGGCTCGCCGCCGACCCCGACTGACGCGACGGGCCAGTCGACGACGGTGTGACCCGCTCGACGTCCTGGACGAGCCGACGCCGAGGGTGCCGGAACAGCGCTCCCCGACGCGTGGAGCGGGCCGCCCTCTGTTGTCCACAGGGGTCTCTGCAGAGAGTGCCGCCGGTAGACCACAGTTCTCGGGTGGAACGGTTGCAGCGGATCGCACGACAGCAGGGCGGGAGCTCGCGCTCGTCGACGGCCGTCGGGCAGAGGTCGACTTCCTGTGGCCGGTGCAGCGCCTGGTGGTCGAGTTCGACGGGCGGGTCACGTACGACGACGATGACGAGGACGAGGCCAGGACGACCGTCTGGGCCCAGAAGAAGCGTGAGCTGAAGGTCCGAGATCTCGGATACCACGTTGTCCGGCTGACGTGGGCCGACCTGGCCCCCGAGAACGCCGAGCGCACGGCAGCGCGACTGCGTCGTGAGCTCGCGCGAGCACAGCGCCTGTACGGCCACCTCAGCGTCGGTTCGTCCAGGACGCCGTGAGGGTCAAGACGTCGCTGAGCGAGCGGGAGCCGGTCGGGCTCAGAGCTCGGTGCCGACGAGGACCGGCTCGTTCTCCAGGCGTACGCCGAACTTCGCCTCGACCCCGTCGCGGATCTCGCGAGCCAGTGCGAGGAGCTCGTAGCCGGTGGCGCCGCCACGGTTGGTGAGCGCGAGGCTGTGCTTGGTGGAGACGCGGGCCGCCGTCTCGCCGTACCCCTTGCCGAAGCCGGCGTGTTCGATCAGCCACGCGGCGCTGGTCTTGACACGCCCGTCGGGCTGCCCGAAGCGCGGCGCGTCAGCAGGCAGCGCACCTGCGGCGTCGGCCGACAGGACCGGGTTGGTGAAGAACGACCCCGCGCTCCACGTGTCGTGGTCGTCCGGATCGAGCACCATGCCCTTGCCGGCACGCAGGTCGAGGACGGCGTCGCGGACGTCCGCGAGCGGCGCACGGTCGCCGACCGCGATGCCGAGGGTCTTGGCCAGCTCGGCGTACCGGACCGGGGCGCCGAGCGAGCCGAGCTCGAGCTGGAAGGTGACCTCGAGCACGACGTGGCGTCCGGGCTCGGCCTTGAAGCGGCTCGTGCGGTAGCCGAAGCCGCAGTCGACCGCGGAGTACGTGACCACACGCCGGTCGCGGCGGTCGTAGGTACGGACCCGGGCGATGGTTTGGGCGACGTCCTGGCCGTAGGCACCGACGTTCTGGATCGGCGTGGCTCCGACCCGTCCGGGGATGCCGGAGAGGGTCTCGATGCCGACCCACTCCTGCTCGACGGCGTGAGCGACGAAGTCGTCCCACACCTCCCCCGCGGCGACCGTCAGGGTGGCACCGCTGCAGCGGTCGACGTCGGCGACCAGGCCCTGGGTACGGATGAGGACGACGGTGCCGTCGAAGCCCTCGTCGGCGACGACGACGTTGCTGCCGCCCCCGAGCAGGAGGACCCGCTCACCGGCCTCGTCGAGCGCGCGGACGGTGTCGACAAGATCGTCGGCGTCTGTCACCTCGACGATCTCACGGGCGGGTCCACCGATCCGCAGCGTCGTGAGCGGGGCGAGGACGGTCAGGTCACGCATCGAGAAGGCTCCCAACATGACACCAGGGTCCGCGCCTGTTCGGCGGGACCCTGGTGAACGGTGTGTACGTGGGAAGTCGTACGAGGTGGGTCAGCGGGTCTCGCGGTGGACCGTGTGACGACGCTCGTGCGGGCAGAACTTCTTGAGGTCGAGGCGATCGGGATCGTTGCGACGGTTCTTCTTGGTGATGTAGTTGCGTCGCTTGCACTCGGTGCACGCCAAGGTGATCTTGGGGCGGATGTCAGAGCTCTTGCTGGCCACGAGTCTGCCTCTTCTTCGCTGGAACTGCTTCTGTCGTCTTTTGTAGCGGGGGCGGGACTCGAACCCGCGACACCACGATTATGAGCCGTGTGCTCTAACCACCTGAGCTACCCCGCCATGCGTCATCCCGCCGCCCTTCGCACCGGGCGGAGGGAGCGGGTGAGACTCAGAGCCCCTTTACGGAATCGAACCGTAGACCTTCTCCTTACCATGGAGACGCTCTGCCGACTGAGCTAAAGGGGCGATCGGCGAACCGAGAAGCAAAGATACACGGCCGCTGCGACGAACCGAAATCGGGGGTCTCCCCCATGATTCCGGTCACATAATACGACCATGCCCACCTGTCGTACGGCGCTCGCGGCCGCAGCCCTGCTGCTCGTCAGCGCCTGCAGCTCCGGCGGCAGCGGATCGATGTCCGGTGACCCGACGGCAGCCCCGACGACGAGCCCGACGAGCGCCGCGCCGACCGACGTCGTGCCCGGTGACGACTGGGCGACGATCGACCCGGTGACCGCCGGCTTCGACCCCGCGGCGCTGCGTGCGCTCGACCGCGACCAGGCCGCCGCCGGGTCCTCTTGCGTCGTCGTGACCCGCGACGGCGCGCTCGTCCACGAGGCGACCTTCGGCGACGCGGACCGCGACTCGACGGGCCCCGCGTTCTCGGTCACGAAGTCGTTCACGTCCGTCCTGGTGGGCATCGCCGCCGACGAGGGCCTCCTCGAGCTCGACGACCGGGCGTCCGCGTACGTCCGCGCCTGGCGGGGCACGCCGGCGGCGCGGGTCACGATCCGCGACCTCCTCGCGAACGTGTCCGGCCGGCACTGGGACTTCGCCACCGACTACCAGCAGATGGCGATCGCCGCGCGTGACAAGACCGCCTTCTCGATCGCGCTCGCGCAGGACGCCCGGCCGGGCACGGTCTGGCGCTACAACAACGCCGCGATCCAGACCCTCGACGAGGTGCTCCAGGTCGCCACCGGGAAGAACCCTCGCGAGTACGCCCAGGAGAAGCTCCTCGGCCCGCTCGGGATGTCGCGCACGTCCTGGAGCGAGGACGCGGCGGGCAACACCCTGATGTTCTCGGGCGTCGACGCGTCGTGCCTCGACCTGGCGCGGCTCGGGCTGCTCATGATGCGCGACGGACGCTGGGACGAACGCCAGGTCGTCTCCTCCGCGTACGTGGAGCAGGCCACCGGACGGTCCTCGTCCCCGCTCAACGCCGCGTACGGGCTGCTGTGGTGGGTCAACCGCAAGGGGCCCGTCCACGGGGCGCGTACGGCCTCCGGAGCCGGTGCGGACGCCGGGGAGGCTCCCACCCGCAGCCGGCTCGCACCACACGCGCCGAAGGACGCGTTCTGGGCGCTCGGTCTGGGCAGCCAGATCGTCGCCGTGGTGCCCTCGGACGGGATCGTGGCCGTACGGATGGGCGCGGCCCCGCAGGACCCGCAGGCCCTGTCGGCGGACGCCTTCACCGCCGACGTCCTCGACGCGATGCGATGAGGCGCCCGCACGGTCCGCATAAGCGGACGAGCCCGGCCCCGCACGTGCGGAACCGGGCTCGTCGACCGTGGCAGGTGCAGGATTCGAACCTGCGAAGGCATTGCCGGCTGATTTACAGTCAGCTCCCATTGGCCGCTCGGGCAACCTGCCAGGGGTTGTTACTCTGCGCGAGCAACAGCACGACTTTAGCGCAGCGCTCCAGCGCACCCGAAATCGGGTGACCAGCTGCCTGACCGAGAGGATCATCATGGCCGCGGACTCGTCGTTCGACATCGTGAGCAAGCTGGACCACGCCGAGATCGACAACGCGATCAACCAGGCCGCGCGCGAGATCTCGACGCGGTACGACTTCAAGAACACCGGGGCCTCGATCGAGAAGAGCGGCTCCACCGACGTCGTCATCAAGGCCAACGCCGACGAGCGGGCCCTCGCCGTGCTCGACGTGCTCAAGGACAAGCTCGTCAAGCGGGGAGTCTCCCTCAAGACGCTGGAGGCGGGCGACCCCAAGCAGTCCGGCAAGGAGTCCGTCATCAACGGCACCTTCTCCGAGGGGATCACTCAGGAGCAGGCCAAGAAGGTCTCCAAGCTGATCCGTGAGGAGGGCCCCAAGGGCGTCAAGGTCCAGATCCAGGGCGACGAGCTGCGGGTCACGGGCAAGAAGCGCGACGAGCTGCAGGAGGTCATCGCCCTGGTCAAGGGCGCCGACCTCGACTTCGCGGTGCAGTTCGTCAACTACCGCTAGCGCGCCGCGCCGCCTTTCGCCTCGAGCGCGCCGCGGCCGGCGAGCTCGTCGGCGCGCTCGTTGCCAGGGTCGCCCGCGTGGCCCTTCACCCAGTGCCACCGCACGTCGTGCCGCTGGGCCGCCTCGTCGAGGCGGCGCCAGAGGTCCTCGTTCTTGACCGGCTGCTTGGCGGCGGTACGCCAGCCGTTGGCCTTCCATTTCGTGACCCACGACATGATCCCGTTGCGAACGTAGCTGCTGTCGGTGTGCAGGTCGACGCCCACCGGCCGGGTGAGGGTCTCGAGCGCCTGGATGGCCGCCATCAGCTCCATCCGGTTGTTGGTCGTTGCCGGGTCGCCCCCGTGGAGCTCTGCGACGTGGTCGCCATAGCGCAGCACGGCACCCCATCCACCCGGTCCTGGGTTGCCCAGGCAGGCGCCGTCGGTATGGATCGTCACTGTCGCTTCGTCGGGCACACCGGAACCCTAGTCACGCCAGGAGTCCCATCGGCGCTCGGGCGGGGGCGCGTCAGGGCAGAGGACCGAGAAGCAGCGTCGGAGCGATCGAGGTCGCGGCGAGAGCGACCGCGCCGACGACGACGACGGCGTACGCGAGCCGGGCCCCGCGCCCCTCGCGCACGCTGGTCACCGGGGGCGCGTCCGCCGCGTCGCCGACCCGGTCCGCAGGCGCGTACGCGACGACGACGAGCCGCAGGTAGTAGACCAGGCCGAGCGCGACGTTGACCGCCATCACGCCCGCCAGCCAGGCGTACCCAGCGACGATGACGGGCTGGAGCACGACGTACTTCGCGACCAGCCCGATCACCGCCGGCGGGAACCCGGCGAGGGTGAGCAGCCCGAGCACGAGGGCGACGCCGAGCACCGGGTCTCGGCGGCCCGCACCAGCGAGGTGGGCGTAGGTGGTCCCCCCGAACCGGCGCAGCGCGACCGCCGCGACGGCGAAGACCGTGAGGTTGGCGATCGCATAGACCGCGAGGTAGCGCAGCGGCGCCGTCAGCACGATGTCGGCGCGGACGGCGAGTGCGACCATCGGGGCCAGGACGAATCCGCCCTGCGCGATCGACGACCACGCCAGCATCCCGACGAGGTCGCGCTGAGCCAGGGCCCCGATGTTGCCGACCGTCATCGAGAGCGCAGCGACGAGGGCGACGAAGAGGTCCCAGCGAGGCTGCAGCGACACCAGCGGGTACGCGAGGACGACGAGGAGCGCGGCGAGCGCGCCGCCCTTGGAGACCACCGACAAGAAGCCGGCGACCGGGATCGGGGCGCCGCGGTAGGCATCGGGGATCCACAGGTGGAACGGCACGGCGCCGACCTTGAAGACCAGGCCCACGAGGAGCAGGACGACGACCGCGGCGGCGACGCGGGCCGGGGCCTCGGACGTCTGCAGGGCCGCGTACACACCGTCGTAGGTCAGGGTGCCGGTCAGCCCGTAGAGCAGCGAGAGCCCCATCAGCGTGACCGCGGTGGCGGTGGCCGACGCGAGGAAGAACGTCCACGCCGAGCTCACCGACTCGCGGCGGTCGCGGCGCATCGCGACCAGGGCGATCGAGGGGAGCGACAACAGCTCGAGGGCGACCACCAAGGTCACGAAGTCCTGCGCGGCGGCAAGGGTCAGAGCTCCAGCGGTGGCCGAGAGGACCAGGAACGTCGACTCCCCCGGCGGCATCGCGGGGTCGTCCTCGAGCGACTGCGTGAGGACCACCACGACCAGCGCCGACACCAGGAGGACCCACGAGAAGCCGGCGACGAGCGGACCGCTCGAGCCCGTGTCGGCGAGCCACGCCCCGGCCGCGAGCAGCGACGCCCCGGCGACGACACCCTGGCGGCGCCACCCGCCCGCGGGCCAGAACGCGTCCACGAGCAGCGCGACGATCGCGCCGACGGCCACCATCAGCGGCACGCCGACCGAGGCCCAGTCGACGGCGTCCGGGGTCATCGTCCGCTCCCGAGGATCGCCGGGATACTCGGCTCGACCACGCCCATCACGAGGCCCGGCGCCAGCCCGAGGAGCAGCACGGCGACGATGAGGACGGCGGCGATGCCCCGCTCGGAGCCCGCGAGGTCGAGGTCGGCGTCATGCGGGGTCGGCACGCCTTGGAGGGTGCGCCGGATCATCCGCAGGAAGTAGGCCGACGTCAGCAGCACACCGACGAGCGCGGCGACGAGCAGGACGCCCGCGAGCACCGGGACGAGCCCCGCTCCGGAGTCCACCGCCGCCTCGTACGCGCTGCGCAGCGCCATCATCTCCCCCCAGAAGCCGGCCAGCCCCGGAAGTCCGAGGCTCGCGAACGCCGCGAAGGCCAGCACCACGGCGAGCGCCGGCATGCGGGCGTACAGGCCCCTCCCGAGCACGGCCATCTCGGCGCTGCCGAAGCGACGCTTGAGCGAACCCGCGTTGAAGAACAGGAGCCCGGTCACCACACCGTGGGCAACGCTGGCGAACACCGCCGCGGCGACGCCGATGTCGGTGAGCGTGGCGATGCCGAGGACGACGAAGCCCATGTGGCCGACGCTCGAGTACGCGATGAGGCGCTTGAGGTCGCTCTGCCGCAGGCACGCGAGCGCAGCCACGACGATGCCGATCACGCCGAGCACCCCCAACCACGGGGCGAGCTCGCGCGCCGGGCCCGGCAGCACCGAGACGAGCACGCGGAGCAGCCCGTACGTGCCGAGCTTGAGGAACACGGCCGCCAGGAGGACCGAGCCCACCGTCGGGGCCTTCGCGTGGGCGTCGGGGAGCCACAGGTGGAACGGCCAGATCGGCGTCTTGACCGCGAGTCCGACCGCGATCATGGACGCCGCGAACAGCGCCCAGCCGCCGTCGAGCACGCCCGAGCGCGCGGCCAGCTCAGGGATCTGGAGCGTGCCGGTCAGCGCCCACACGGTCACGAACCCGACCAGCATGAACGCCGACCCGATGACGGTGTAGAGCAGGAAGCGCGTGGCGGCGACCCGGCGTCCGACCGGGTCGCGCGGGTCTCCCCAGCGCGCGATCACGAACCACATCGGGATCAGCGCCAGCTCGAAGAACACGAAGAAGAGCAGCAGGTCGAGCGACGCGAACACCCCGATCGCCGCCGACAGCACGACCATCACGAGCGCGACCAGGGCGGGCGTCGCGTTGTCGCCTGCCGGCGGATCGTCGACGAGTGCCCAGCACACGAGGGCCGACAGCAGAGTCGTCATCAGCAGCAGCGGGAAGGAGATGCCGTCCATCCCGAGGTGGAGGTGCACTCCGATCGCCCGGACCCACACCACGTCGATCTCGGAGGCGTACCCTCCGCCGTCGTGCACGAGCCACGCCCCGAGGACGAACAGCCCGGAAAGGACCGATGCGGCCACGCCGGCACGCGCGGCGACGCGGTCGGTCACCATCGTGCGGGCGAGCCCCAGAAGGGCCGCTGTCAGCGCAGGAACCACGAGCGCGACGACGAGCCCGTTCATCGGACCACCACCAGGCCCGCGATCACGAGCACTCCGACGGCGAGCACGGTGACGTACACCTGGGCGTTGCCGGACTGGGCACGCGCGAACCCCTTGGAGAGGGACACCGTCACCCACGCGGCCGCCCGCGGGTAGAACCCGAGGATGTCGCGGTCGGTCGCCACCACGGCGTCACCCGCCCCGCGAGCAGCCACGCCCGCACGGTCGTACGCGACGTCCATCGCGAGCTCGCGGTCGAACGCCGGACGGACGGCTCCGAGCAGGTCGGCGGGGTCGCGACCGGCGGCCACCGTGCGCCAGGCAAGCCACCCCGCGGCGACGACCAGGACCGTCGTCACAAGACCGGTCAGCGGTTCGAGCGGCATCGCCAGGCTCAGCAGGAGGCTCACCGCCGCGAGCACGACCAGCGGACCGACCATCAGCGGCGGGGCCTCGTGGAGGGCGGGCGACCGCGATCCCGCCTCAGCCATCGCCGTACGGCCCTCGCCGCCGACGAACGTGACCCACCAGGTGCGGAAGGCGTAGACGACCGTCACGACCGCCGTCACCAGCCCGCACGCGAGCACCAGCGCGGCCACGGCGGGCGCGACGGGCGCCTCGTGCCCGATCCCGTGCCACGCCGCCTCGATCACGGCGTCCTTGCTGAAGAACCCGACCGTCGGCACGACCCCGGCGAGCGCCGCGAACCCGATCGTGGCCGTCACGAACGTCCACGGCATCACCGCGCGCAGACCGCCCAGGTCCGACAGGGCCGTCGAGCCGACGGCGTGCGCGACCGACCCGGCCGCGAGGAACAGCAGCGCCTTGAACGCGCCGTGGGACAGCAGGTGGTCGATGCCCGCGTCGTAGCCGCCGACCGACAGGGCCGCGAACATGTACGCCAGCTGGCTGACGGTCGACCAGGCCAGCACCCGCTTGAGGTCGCGCGACGTCAGCGCGAAGAGCGCGGCCAGCAGCATCGTCACGCATGCGATGACCGCGAGCACCGTCATCGTCACCGCCGAGGCGGCGAGCACGGGATAGAGGCGTGCGACGAGGAAGACGCCCGCCGCGACCATCGTCGCCGCGTGGATGAGGGCGCTGATCGGTGTCGGGCCCGGCATCGCGTCGGCGAGCCAGGTGTGCAGCGGGAACTGCGCCGACTTGCCGACGACCGCGAGGACGAGCAGCAGGCCGATCCAGGTGAGCCCCTCGGGCGCACCCGGCGACGCCATCGCCGTGAGGACCTCGCTGATCTCGTACGTCCCGAACGTGTGGCCGATCCCGAAGATCGCCACCAGCAGGCCGAGGTCGCCGATCCGGGTCAGGAGGAAGGCCTTCACGGCCCCGGCGCGTGCTGGGGAGAGCTCCCAGTGATGGCTGATCAGCAGGTAAGAGCACAGGCCCATGACCTCCCAGCCCACCAGCAGCATCCACAGGTTGTCGGCGGTCACGACGGTGGCCATCGCGATGAGGAAGAGCTGGATGATCGTCGCGTAGGCGCGGTAGCGCGAGTCGCCTGCCATGTACGCGACGGAGTAGATCTGGACGAGCAGTCCGACACCGGCCGCGAGCAGCAGCATCACCGCACTGAGGTGGTCGACGAAGAATGTCACCGAGACGCCGAGGAGATCGCCGCCGTCGACGAGGGTGGTCTGCGCGCCCGCCGGCACGCCGTACGGCCCGGTCCGCTCGCCGAGCTGCGGGAACGCGACGACCGCCGCGCACACGGCGAGCAGCGCGGTGATCGCGACCGTCGACGCGCTGTCACGGCGCCTCACAGCTCGTCACCCCCGTCCGGCATCACCTGAGGGAGGCTCTCCTGGCCGTCGACGTCGGCGTTGCCGACCGTACGGAACAGCACGAGCACGAGCGCGAGGCCCAGGCCGATCTCTGCCGCGGCGAGGGCGATCACGAACAGCGTGAGCGACTGGCCCGTGTGCAGCGTGTCGGCCCACCAGGTGTCGAACGCGACGAGGTTGAGGTTGACGGCGTTGAGCATCAACTCGACACCCAGCAGCACCATCACCGCGTGCCGCCGGGCCAGCACCGCGTACAGGCCGAGACCGAACAGGCCGCACGAGACGGTCAGCGGGAGCATCAGCGGCATCAGCGCTCCCCCCTGCGCGTGAGGGCGATCGCGCCGACCAGCGCCGCCAGGAGCACCACCGAGAGCACCTCGAAGGGCAGCACCCACGTCCGGAAGATCGCGTCGCCGAGCCGCCCGGCGGTGCCGATCCGGATCTCGTCCTCGTCGATCACCTCGCCGCCGAACCCGGCCCACATCACGGCGCCGAGCGCGACCGTCGCCGCAGCGGCGATCACGGCGGCGAGCGGTTGGTTGGCGGTCGCCGTGGCCGAGCCGCTGCCGGTCGGCGCGCGCGTCAGCATCAGCGCGAACAGCAGCAGCACGATCACCGAGCCGACGTAGATGAGCACCTGCACCCACGCCACCAGCTCGGCCGCGAGCAGCACGTACAGCCCTGCCAGGGCGCCCAGGGTGACGACGAGCCACAGCGCGGCGTGGACGATCTGGTCGCTGGTCGCGACGAGGAACGCCGACACGAGCGTGATCAGGCCGAGCGCCGCGAAGACCACCGTGACGGCCGTCATGCGCCGGGCTCCGGGGGACGCTGCGCCTTCTCCGCCTCCCGATGAGCCGCCTTCTCCGCCACCCCGATCTCCTTCGGGGGCTCGGCCGCGGGATCGAGCGGCTGGGGCGGCGGCACCGTCCACATCCACTCACGGAGGCGGTCCTTGTCGTGGGTCAGGTCGCGGATGTCCAGCTCGGCGTACTCGAACTCCGGCGACCAGTGGAGCGCGTCGAAGGGGCACACCTCGACGCAGATGCCGCAGTACATGCACAGCGAGTAGTCGATGTCGAAACGGTCCAGCACGTTGAAGGAGCGCTCGCGGCCGCCCTCGGTCACGGGAGGCTCGGTCTCCTTGTGCGAGTCGATGTAGATGCACCACGCCGGGCACTCACGCGCACACAGCATGCAGGACGTGCAGTTCTCCTCCTGCAGGGCGATGACCCCGCGGCTGCGCGGAGGTAGCTCCGGGAGGACGTCTGGGTACTGCTGGGTCACAGCGCGCCGGGTGAGGTTGTGCCACGTCACCTGCAGGCCCTTGAGGAGTCCCTTCATACGAGCACCACCACCGTCGTCAGAGCCAGCTGCCCGAGCGCGACGGGCACCAGCAGCTTCCAGGCCAGAGCGTTGAGCTGGTCCTCGCGCATCCGCGGCCAGGCCACCCGGAACCACACCACGCAGAACGCCACCGCGAACGTCTTGAGCAACGCCCACAGCCAGCCCAGCTCTTCGGACGACGGCCCGCGCCAGCCGCCGAGGAACAGTGTCGTCGTGAGCCCCGCGAGCACGACGATGCCGGCGTACTCGGCGAGGAGGAACATCGCGAACCGCATGCCGCCGTACTCCGTGTAGGGGCCGAGGATCACCTCGGCGTCGGCAATCGGCATGTCGAACGGCGGCCGCTGCAGCTCGGCCAGCCCCGCCACCACGAACACGCACAGCGCTGGGAGCTGCCACACCAGCCACGACCACTCCCACGCCTGCGCGATGCCGACCAGCGACAACGAGCCGGCCATCATCGCCGCCGAGACCGCCGCCAGGACCATCGGGAGCTCGTAGCTCATCAGCTGCGAGGCGGTGCGCAGACCGCCGAGCAGCGAGTACTTGTTGGCGCTCGCCCAGCCGCCCATCAGGGTGCCGAGCACGCCCACGCTCATGACCGCCAGCGCGAAGAACAGACCGAGGTCGAGGTCGGCACCGACGACGCTCGGGCCGAGCGGGATCACGAAGAGCACCACGAGGTAGGGGACCAGCGCGACGGCCGGCGCGAGCGCGAAGACGGGGCGGTCAGCGGCGCGCGGCGTCACGTCCTCCTTCTGGGCGAACTTCACGCCGTCGGCGATCAGCTGTGCCCAGCCGTGGAAGCCACCGGCATACATCGGGCCGACCCGCGACTGCATGTGCGCCATCGTCTTGTGCTCGAGCTGACCGACGACCAGCGGCAGCACCAAGAACGCCACGAGCACGAGCCCGCACCGCAGGAGGAGGTCGAGGAGGTCGATCATGCCGGGTCCTCGGAGGAGGGCTCGGGCGGCGGATCGGCACGGCGGGTACGGCGCGGCCGGGCGGGGCGGGCGGCCGGGCCCGCTGTCGCGTGGGACAGCGGGTCAGGCGCGGACGAGCCCGGCTCGCGCGGCCCCCACTGCTCGGCGTCGGGCACACCTGGCGGCCGCACCCGGCGTCGTCCGGGAGAGGAGTCGGCCGCCGCGACGTCGTGGTCGGACTCGCCCGGCTCCTTCGCACCCGGCCAGGGCTTCACGACGCGCGAGGCCAGCACGAACTCCTTGCGCAGCGGGTGGCCCTCGAAGGCGTCGGGCAGCAGCAGCGTCTCCAGCGGCACGCCGCCCCGGAAGTCGACGCCGAACATCTCGTGCGTTTCCCGCTCGTGCCACGCCGCACCGGCGTACAGATCGACGATCGAGTCGAGGACGGGCTGCGTCCGAGGGACGTGGGTCTGGACGAGCAGGTGGCGCACGGCCGTCCGGCCCACGCCGGGCGAGAGCGCCGCGAGATGGCAGACGATGCGCAGGCCTCCCGTGAGCGAGGGCTCGTCCGGGTATGGGCTCGGGGCGCCGGCCTCGTCGACGGCGCTCAGCCAGTCGAAGAACTGGCAGCCTCCCTGGTCGCGGAGCATCATCACGATCGGTCGCCACCACCCGGCGGGCACCGTGAGGGTCTGCTGCCCAAACTCCTGCGACGCGGTCACCCGGTCACCCGCGACCGCGCGACCGAGGTAGAGGACGTCCTCGGCCCACCCCACGCCGGCTATCCGTCCTGCTCGGGAGTCACAGGTGGTCGCAGGAGCGACGAGAGCGAGCGGCGCAGACCCGTACGGCCGTACCGCTGGGCCAGGTCCTCCCCTGCGATCTTGTCCTGGAGCGTGACGATGCCCTGGAGCAGCGCCTCCGGTCGTGGCGGGCACCCCGGCACGTACACGTCGACGGGGATGATCTGGTCGACGCCCTTGGTCACGCAGTACGAGTCCCAGTAGGGCCCGCCGGAGTTCGCGCACGAGCCGAACGAGATGACGTACTTCGGGTCGGGCATCTGCGCGTACAGGCGCTCGATCGCGGGCGCCATCTTGTCGGTGACCGTGCCCGACACGATCATGAGGTCGGCCTGGCGAGGGCCCGGTGCGAACGGGATGACGCCGAGGCGGATGAAGTCGTGGCGGGCCATCGAGGCGGCCATGAACTCGATGGCGCAGCACGCCAGCCCGAAGTTGAACACCCACAGGGAGTAGCGCCGGCCCCAGTTGAGGAGGTAGCGCACGGGACGCGGCGCGAGCGCCGACCCGACACCGAGCTCGGGCGTGTCCAGGCGCTGGATCGTCGGGACACCCAGGTTGACCGACGAAGGGGTCACGTCCATGTGAGCACCCCCTTGCGCCACGCGTAGACCAGACCGAGTCCGATGAACCCGAGGAACACCGCCATCTCGACCGCAGCCGGCCAGCCGATCTCCGCGAAGACGACTGCCCACGGGAAGAGGAAGACCGCGTCGACCGCGAAGATCACGTAGAGGAAGGCGTAGACGTAGTAGCGCACGTTGCTCTGCGCCCATCCGGAACCGACCGGATCCACCCCGGACTCGTACGTCAGCAGCTTCGCCGGGTCGGCGACGACCGGCCGGAACAGCCGGTTGGCCCCGAGCATCCCGGCCGCGACGACCACGCCGACGCCGACGATCGCGGCCACCGAGGCGTACGACGCGAGGTAGTCGGCGTAGTCGGACATGCGCCTGAGTCTAGGGGGTGACACGGACCCCGCGCGGGCCCTGGAGGCCGCGACCCCCGGACCCGACAGACTATGGCCCATGTCACGACTCCCCCGCGTGTGTGCGCTGGTCGCGGGCGCCAGCCTCGTGCTCGCCGCCGTCGCACCGTCCTTTGCCTCCGACGAGCCCCAGACATGGGGCACCACCCCTTCGCCTCTGGCCTCTCCGTCGCCTCGCGCGGCAGGCCTCGTCATCACCTACGAGCCCGGGGCGCGCCCCGCCGTCGCCGCGGCACGCCGCGTCGTCGAGGCCGAGGGCGTCGACACCGCACCGACCACGACCCCCGTCACCGACGACGTGGAGGCGCTGGCCTTCACGGAGACGACGACGCTCGCTGAGGCCGAGAAGGCCGCCGCCGAGCTCGCCGACATGCCCGGTGTCGCCAGTGTCGAGCCCGACCTCGTCATGACGGCGGCAGCTGCGCCGAACGACCCGCAGTGGTCCCGACAGTGGAACATCCACGGCACGTACGGGTCGAAGGCCACCGCCGCGTGGCCGTCGACGACCGGACGGGTCGTCGTGGGCATCGTCGACACTGGCCGGACCGCCCACCCCGACCTCGACAGCAAGACGGTCGCCGGGATGGACTTCATCAGCAGCGCGTCGCGGTCTCGTGACGGCAACGGTCGCGACTCCAACCCGCAGGACCAGGGTGACTGGGTGGCCGCCAACGAGTGCGCGGCCGGGGTTCCGGCGACCAGGAGCAGCTGGCACGGCACCCACGTCGCCGGCATCGTCGGTGCGCGCACGAACGACGGCTACGGGATCGCCGGCAATGCGCCGGGCGTCCGTGTCCAGCACCTGCGCGTGCTCGGCCGCTGCGGCGGCACGATGTCGGACATCGCCACCGCGATCCTCTGGGGCTCAGGCGCGAAGGTCCGCGGCCTGGCCCGCAACAAGACGCCCGCACGCGTCCTCAACCTCTCCATCGCCGGCGCCTCCAGCTACTGCCCCGCGGTCCTTCGCAACGCGATCAACGCCGCCCGTGCGCGGGGAACCGCCGTGGTCGTGGCCGCCGGCAACGAATTCCGGGACGCGGCCTCCTACTCGCCGGCCAACTGCCCCGGCGTGATCACGGTCGGCTCCACCAACAAGGTCGGGCAGATCGCGGGCAGCAGCGGAGGCACCCAGTGGTTCCCTTACTCCAACTACGGGCGCGTCGTCGATCTGTCCGCCGCGGGCGGTGACGCCGTCGCCGGCAACCAGGTCTACTCGACGCTGAACACCGGGACCTCGACCCCCGGCGGCCCCACGTGGGGCGAGATGGCCGGGACGAGCATGGCCGCGCCGGCCGTGGCCGCGGCCGCCGCGCTCATCTCCTCCCATGGCGCCTACAGCCCGGCGACGGTCGAGCACGCGCTGCGCTGGGCCGTCAAGCCCTTCCCGCAGCTGTCCAACGGTCGTCACAACTGCAACACCACGGCGTGCGGCACCGGCGTCCTGGACGTCTCGAAGCTGTCGTTCTCGACCAAGCCCCCGGTCCTGGGCGGCACCAACCGTCGCGGGAGCGTGCTCACCACGACCGCAGGCACGTGGACCGGCGGCCCCACCTCGTACTCCTTCCGCTGGATGCGCAACGGCAAGCCGATCCCGGGCGCCACCGGCACCTCGTACCGCATCACCGCCGCTGATGGCGGTGCCGTCGTCCAGGCCCAGGTCGCCGGCCGCAAGGGCGCTGGCTCGCCGGGACTGTGGCGGGGCACCGCGGGCGTCCGCGTCGCGAAGGTCGGGACGAGCGTCCGCCTGAAGGTCTCACCCAAGAGGACCAGCTACGGCAGGTCGGGCGCCAAGCTGGTCGCGCGGGTGCGCGTGGCGGCCGGCCCGATCAAGGGCAAGGTGGTCTTCCGTGACGGCAAGAAGAAGATCAAGACCGTCAAGGTGAAGAAGGGCAAGGCCGTGCTCAAGCTGTCGTCGACCAAGCTCAAGCGCGGCAAGCACAAGATCACGGCGAGGTACGTGGCCAAGCACCCCGCGTTCAAGAGCTCGGTGTCCCGGCCGGTCAGGCTGCTGGTCCGCTGAGGGTGACCACAGCGAGTACGCCGCGATGACGGCGCGAGAGGGCGAGGACGCGAATCGTGTCCTCGCCCTCTCGTACGCTCGGGGCCATGACTGACGCGTCCCCCGCCCCCGCCCCCGACCCCGTCATGCAGCGCGTCACCGAGGCAGTGGCGTTCGGCCACCAGGATGACCGCGAGGCGACCCGATCCGCCCTCCTCGCGCTCTGGGCGGAGGTGGGGGACGACGGCGACGCCTTCCACCGGTGCGTGATCGCCCACTACCTCGCCGACGTCACGCCCGACGCCGAGGAGGAGCTCGCCTGGGACCAGCGTGCTCTCGCAGCGGCGCACGAGACGACCGACGAGCGCGCCCGGTCCTACCACGCGTCGCTGGCGATCGCCGGGTTCTTCCCGTCGCTGCACCTCAACCTCGCCGACGTGCTGCGGCGGCTCGGCCGCTTCGAGGAGGCGAGCGCCCACGTCGAGCACACGGCCGCACGCGTCGACGTCCTCCCCCACGACGGTTACGGGACCACGATCCGCGAGTCGCTCGAGGGCGTCCGCGCGATGATCGCCGCCGGCGACACGAGCGCCCGTGACTCGTCACCCAGCTCCTGAGGAGCTGCCAACGAACGGCGGCGCGGCCGCGTACGCCCTACGCTCGTGCCGTTCGGCGGTCTCGGGCAAGGGCCGAGCACTTCACAGGAAGGGCTCGTTCACGTGACACGTACGTCCATGACGACCATCTGCGCGGGGTTTGCGATCGCCACCCTCGTCGCCGCCGGTGCTGCGCCGGCAAGCGCCGGGTCTCGCGACCACGACGACCGGTCGACCAAGAAGATCACCCACGCCGTCAAGCTCAAGGCGGTGCTCGACCACCTCGAGGAGCTCCAGGAGGTCTCCGACGAGCACGGCGACCGCGCTGCCGGGCGCCCCGGCTATGCCGCCTCCGTGCAGTACGTCGTCACGCAGCTGCGGCGCGCGGGGTACGACCCGCAGGTGCAGGAGTTCCCGTTCGACTACGTCGAGGAGAACTCCGAGCTGATCCGGGTGAGCCCGGAGGCGCGCACGTTCGAGCAGGGCACGGACTTCCTCCGCAACGCCTTCGACACCGGGAGCCCCGAGGGCACGGTCACCGGCCCCCTCACCCCGATCGACCTGGTCGTCCCGGCGGCCGGTCTCCCTCCGAACAGCAACACCAGCGGCTGCGAGGCGGCGGACTTCGCCGACCTCGAGCCCGGCGGCATCGCCCTCATGCAGCGCGGCACGTGCGGGTTCGCGGTCAAGGCGCTCAACGCCCAGGCCGCAGGCGCGGGCGGCGTGGTGATCATGAACGAGGGTCAGACCGACCGCACGGGCCTGATCAACATGATCGGCGACGCGACCGGTCTGGCGATCCCCACCGTGTTCGCCACGTCGGCGGCCGGTGAGGACCTCGCCCGCGTCGCCGGCTCCACGGTGACGGTCACGGTCGACTACGTGGCCGAGACCCGGTCGGCCTACAACGTCGTCGCCGAGACCCGCAAGGGCGACGACTCCAACGTGGTCATGGCCGGAGCGCACCTCGACGGTGTGCAGGACGGCGCGGGCATCAACGACAACGGCACCGGCAGCGCCGCGCTGCTCGAGACCGCGATCCAGATGCGCCACGCCAAGCCGAACAACACCGTGCGCTTCGCGTGGTGGGGTGCGGAGGAGTCCGGTCTTCTCGGGTCCGAGCACTACGTCGCAGCGCTGAGCCCCGACGAGCTCGACGACATCGCGCTCTACCTGAACTTCGACATGGTCGGCTCCCCGAACTACATGTTCGGCGTCTACGACGGCGACAACTCCAGCGGGACCGCCGACCCCGAAACCATCCCCCCGGGGTCGGACGCGATCGAGGACGTCTTCGAGAAGTTCTACGCCGACCGGGGCGAACCGTTCCAGGACACGGAGTTCTCGGGGCGCTCGGACTACGGGCCGTTCATCGCGGTCGGCGTCCCGGCCGGTGGCCTCTTCACCGGGGCCGAAGGTGAGAAGACCGCCGAGGAGGCGGCCCTCTACGGCGGAGTCGCCGGCGCGGCGTACGACCCGTGCTACCACGCGTTCTGCGACAACCTGCGTGGAGACGGTCAGGACGTGGCGCTGTACGACCAGCTGCGCGAGCACTATCGACTCGTGGGCAACGTCAACAAGCACGCCCTCGACGTGAACTCCGACGCGATCGCCGCGGCGACGTGGACCTTCGCGTACGACACGTCGACCGTCAACGGCGTCGAGCCGCCGCGCCGTCCGCACCGCGGCCACGGCCGCGGCCACGGCAAGGGTCTCGGCCACGGCGGTCCGCTCCACCGGGCGAGCCGCTAGCACCGAGGGTCCGCACGACATCGCCCGGGATTCTCCACGGTCCCGGGCGATGTCGAGGACAATACGAGGACTATGACGCCCCACAAGAAGGCCTGGCTCGGTGCCGCGACGGGCTTCGCCACCGTCAGCCTGGTCGCCGCAAGTCTCGCGATCGGCTCCGCGTCGGTCGAGGACGTCCCTGCGTACGCGGTGTCGACCTCGACGTCCTCGCTCACCCTCGGCGACACCGTGACGGTCACCGTCGCCGCCGACGGGCTGCGCGACGTCCACGCGTACGAGCTCGCGCTCGCCTACGACCCGGAGACGCTCGCGTACGTCGAGGACAGCGCGTCCACGGACACGGGGGGAAGGACTTTCGGGATCGCGAGCGAAGGTGCGCTCCACGTCGTCCACACCGGGCTGGGCAGCTCGGGCGTCTCTGGTGCCGCCACCCTCGCGACCGCCACGTTCCGGACGCTCAAGCCCGGCAAGGCGTCGGTCGAGGCGTCGACGTTCGAGGCGGTCAGTGCCGACAACGGCTCGACGATCGAGTCGGATCTGGGCGCGACCACCGTCGAGGTCGCCGCCAGGCCTGCCCCGGTCGCGACGCGGGCCCCCCAGGTCAGCGGGACTGCCCGCGTCGGAGCCGTTCTGACGGCCATCCCCGCGCCCTGGGACGTCGCCGGCACCACCGCGTCGTACGAGTGGCGGCGTGACGGGACCCCGGTCGCCGGCGCGCGCGGCGCGTCGTACCGGCTCTCACCGGCCGACGCCGGCAAGAAGGTCACGGTCCACGTCGTCGGCGACAAAGAAGGCCACCTCCAAGGTGCCGTGACGTCCGCCCCGACCCTCGCCGTCGCGCCCGCCGCCAGCCGCGTCGCGGCCAAGGTGAGGCGCTCGGTCAAGCGCGGCGCGAAGGTGACCGTCAAGCTGCGCGTCAGCGCGGCGGGCGTGACGCCGACCGGCGCCGCGGCCGTCACATACCGGGGCAAGACCCGGCACGTGACGTTGAAGCGGACCGGGATCACCACCGTCACGCTCAAGGCGACCAAGCGTGGATCGTCCAAGATCCGGGTGACCTATCGGCCTGCCCCCGGGTTCACGGCGAGTGCCAGGACCCTGCGGCTCCGGGTGCGCTGAGCGCCGGACGGGGGCCGCCAGCGGACTTCTTTGCGTCCAAATCTCGGAGTCGCAACGGCATTCCAAAATCATCGCCTAGGCTGGTTTCAACGCACCAACGCACAGAAGGGCCCCAAGCCTTGGCGATCGACGGCAAGCAGGTCGAACAGCTGGATCGGGTGGTCATCCGGTTCGCGGGCGACTCGGGCGACGGCATGCAGCTGACGGGTGACCGCTTCACCCAGGAGACTGCAGCTTTCGGCAACGATCTCTCGACCCTCCCCAACTTCCCGGCCGAGATCCGCGCCCCCCAGGGCACGCTTCCCGGAGTCTCGTCGTTCCAGGTGCACTTCGCCGACCACGACATCCTCACCCCCGGTGACCGTCCCGACGTGCTCGTCGCGATGAACCCCGCTGCGCTCGCCGCGAACATCGACGCGCTGCGCCCCGGCGGGATCGTGATCGTGGACAGCCACGACTTCACCAGCCGCAACCTCGTGAAGGCCGGATACACCTCCTCGCCGCTCGACGACGACTCCCTGGCCGACTTCCAGGTGCACCCGGTCGACCTCACCGGCATGACGGTCGAGGCGGTCTCGGAGTTCGGGCTCGGACGCAAGGACGCAGCCCGCGCGAAGAACATGTTCGCCCTGGGCCTCCTCTCGTGGATGTACGGTCGCCCGACCGAGGGCACGACGACCTATCTCGAGAAGAAGTTCGCGAGCAAGCCTGCGATCCGCGACGCCAACCTGGCCGCGTTCAAGGCCGGCTGGAACTTCGGCGAGACCACCGAGGCGTTCGCCGTCTCGTACGAGATCAAGCCAGCGCCGATGCCGCAGGGCCGCTACCGCAACATCACGGGCAACACCGCGCTGTCGTACGGGATCGTGGCCGCCGGCCAGCAGTCCGGGCTGCCGGTGTTCCTCGGCGCGTATCCGATCACCCCTGCCAGCGACATCCTGCACGAGCTGTCCAAGCACAAGGCGTTCGGCGTCACGACGTTCCAGGCCGAGGACGAGATCGCCGGCATCGGCGCCGCCCTCGGCGCGTCGTTCGGCGGAGCGCTCGGTGTCACCACGACCTCCGGCCCCGGCATCTCGCTGAAGTCGGAGACCATCGGCCTCGCCGTCATGATCGAGCTGCCGCTGCTGGTCGTCGACGTCCAGCGTGGCGGCCCCTCGACGGGCCTGCCGACCAAGACCGAGCAGTCCGACCTGCTGCAGGCGATGTTCGGCCGCAACGGCGAGGCTCCCCTGCCGGTGATCGCTCCGCAGTCCCCTGCCGACTGCTTCGACGCTGCGCTGGAGGCGGCCCGGATCGCCGTCACCTACCGCACACCGGTGATCCTGCTCTCCGACGGCTACCTGGCCAACGGCTCCGAGCCGTGGCAGATCCCCGACGCCTCGACGCTCCCCCGCATCGAGCCCGGCTTCGCCACCGCACCCGGCGAGGGCGAGACCTTCATGCCGTACGCGCGCGACCCGGAGACCCACGCCCCCGCATGGGCACCGCCCGGGGTCGCGGGCCTCGAGCACCGCATCGGCGGCATCGAGAAGGCCGACGGCACCGGCAACATCTCGTACGACCCGGCCAACCACGACCGCATGGTCCGGCACCGCGCCGCCAAGGTGGCGCGCGTGGCCGACTCCATCCCCGACCTCGTCGTCGACGACCCGACGGGAGACGCACGCGTCCTCGTCCTCGGGTGGGGCTCCACGTACGGGCCGATCGGTGCCGGAGTCCGCTCCGCGCGGGCGCAGGGCATCGACGTCGCCCACACCCACCTGCGCCACCTCAACCCGTTCCCCCGCAACCTCGGCGAGGTGCTCCGCGCGTACGACCAGGTGATCGTGCCGGAGATGAACCTCGGCCAGCTCGCGCTGCTGTTGCGCGCGCAGTACCTGGTCGACATCCAGGGGTACGACAAGGTGACCGGCATGCCGTTCGGCTCGGAGGAGCTCGCCGAGGTCATCGCGCAAGCCGTCAAGTCGCTCGACACGCCGAGCCTGGACCGTCCCAGCCAGGAGAACCACCGATGAGCATCGACCTGCCTCCCCCCACCCTCGCCCGCGAGGGCCTCGCCGGGATCCCGACGACGGACCTGAAGCAGACCGGCAAGGAGTTCACCAGCGATCAGGAGGTCCGCTGGTGCCCCGGGTGCGGCGACTACGCCGTGCTCAAGGCCGTCCAGGGGTTCCTGCCCGATCTGGGTCTCAAGCGCGAGAACATCGTCTTCGTCTCGGGCATCGGCTGCTCGTCGCGCTTCCCGTACTACCTCGACACGTACGGCATGCACTCGATCCACGGCCGTGCGCCGGCGATCGCGACGGGCCTGGCGACGTCGCGCGACGACCTGTCGGTGTGGGTCGTCACCGGTGACGGCGACGCGCTGTCGATCGGCGGCAACCACCTGATCCACGCACTGCGCCGCAATGTCAACATGACGATCCTGCTGTTCAACAACCGGATCTACGGCCTCACCAAGGGTCAGTACTCCCCGACCTCGGAGCCGGGCAAGGTCACGAAGTCGACGCCGACGGGCTCGCTCGACACCCCGTTCAACCCGATCAGCCTGGCGCTCGGCGCCGAGGCGTCGTTCGTGGCGCGGACCATCGACACCGACCGCAACCACCTCACCGGTGTGCTGCGCGAGGCAGCCGCCCACCGCGGGACGGCGCTGGTCGAGATCTACCAGAACTGCCCGATCTTCAACGACGGCGCGTTCGACGCGATCAAGGACCCGGCGACCAAGGACCACGCGGTCATCCGGCTCGAGCACGGCAAGGCGATCACGTTCGGTCCCGAGGGCGAGCACGGCCTGGTCCGCGACCCTGCCTCGGGCGCGGTCTCGGTGGTCGAGGTCGACGAGACCACCCGCGACAGCCTGCTGGTCCACGACGCGCACGCCGAGGACCCCTCGCTGGCCTTCGCGATCAGCCGTCTCACCGACGGGGGCTACCTCGACCGCGCACCGGTCGGGATCTTCCGCCAGGTCGAGCGCCCGACGTACGACGACCAGGCGCGCGCGCAGCTCGCGGCGGCCGCCGAGGCCCAGGGCCCGGGCGACCTCCAGAAGCTCCTCACCGGCAGCGACACCTGGACCATCGCCTGACAGAAATGCAGACGGGCCCCCGACCGCGGTCGGGGGCCCGTCCGCATGTCCGGGTGCTTGGCACGGCCTGGTAGCAAGAGCCGGAACGACGCCTTGGCGTAGCCCGGTCCAACACGCTTGCACTGCAGCACAAAAAGCGTCGTGTCCCAACAAACGACTATTTCTTCAAAAAGCCTTGATTTCTCTCCCTGACATCTCCACAGTGTGATCCAGGACACAGCGGCGAGGTGCTCGTACACGACCTTCCCCCCGTACGACAGAGAAGAGGGTCTCGTGGCGCCACTAGTCGGAAGTCCGGTTCGACGGTCAGAAGACCTGCCGTTGCTGACGGGGAGTGGTCGGTTCGTCGACGACATCGTGTTGCCGGGGATGACCACGATGGTCTACGTCCGCAGCCAGGCCGCCCACGCCACGATCCTCGCCATCGACACCACCGAGGCGCGGGCGATGCCGGGGGTGCTCGGGGTGTGGACGGCCGCTGATCTCGCCGACCTCCCCGCCATCCGCTCCGTGCCGACGATGGAGCGGTACCCGCTCGCGAAGGATGCCGTCAGGTTCGTCGGCGAGCCGGTCGCGGTGGTCGTGGCAACCGATCGCGCCCGAGCGGTCGATGCCGCCGAGAAGGTCCAGATCGACTACGACCCGCTGCCGGTCCTGACCACGATCGGGGAGGCGATGTCCTCGGGCGCAGCCCCGATCGTTCCGGGACAGGCCAGCAACGTGGTGATCGAGATGGCGTTGACCGAGGACGACGCGCAGGCCGAGATCGACGCCGCTCCCCACGTGTCCCGGCTCCACCTCGTCAACCAGCGCGTCGCTCCGGTGCCGATCGAGCCGATCGGTTGCGTCGCCGACTGGTCAGCGCGAGGGGCGACCCTGTGGGCGACCGTCCAGGCGCCGCACCCGATCCGCAACGAGCTGTGCGAGATGTTCGGGCTGTCCCAGCAGCAGATGCGCGTGGTCGCGCCGGACGTCGGCGGCGCCTTCGGGTCGAAGGCCTCGTTCTATCCCGAGTACCTCTTGACCCTCGAGCTGTCACGACGGCTGGGACGACCGGTGAAGTACGTCGAGACGCGCAGCGAGAACATGGTCGCGATGACCCACGGTCGTGCGCAGACCCACGATCTTTGCCTCGCCTACGACGACGAGGGCAAGATCCTGGCGCTGCAGGTCAAGATCATCCAGGACTGCGGGGCGTGGCCCGACGTCACCGGGAGCGGGCTCCCCACCTTGACCTCGTTCATGGCCGGCGGCTGCTACAAGATCCCGAAGATCGGCGCGTCCTTCCGCAGCGTCACCACAAACACGACGCCCGTCGCCGCCTATCGAGGGGCCGGCCGACCTGAGGCGGCCTACCTCATCGAACGCCTCGTCGACGTCGCCGCCGGCGATCTGGGGATCGACCCGGCGGAGTTCCGCCGCCGCAACCTCATCCAGCCCGAGGAGATGCCCTATCCCACGCAGTTCCCGATCGTGGTCTACGACGAGAGCGACTACCCACGCCTCCTCGAGATGCTCCTCGAGAAGCTGGACTACGAAGGCGTCCGCCGCGAGCAGGAGGTACGGCGCCAGGACCCCGAAGCCCCGCTGCTGGGCGTGGGGCTCTCGGTCTTCGTCGAGATGGCCGGCTTCGGGCCGTCGGCGTTCTTCGAGCAGTTCGGATACGTCGGCGGCTGGGAGTCGGCGAAGGTCCGGATGAACCCGGACGGCTCGGTGCTCCTCGGCGTCGGCACCAGCCCGCACGGCCAGGGCCACGAGACGGTGTTCGCCCAGATCGCCGCCGACGAGCTCGGAGGGCTCGCGTTCGACCGGATCGTCGTCGAGCACGGGGACACCGCCGCGATCCAGGAGAGCATCGGCACCATGGGCAGCCGCGCGGTTCCGGTGGCCGGCCCGGCCGTGCAGATGGCGAGCCGCAAGCTGAGAGAGCGCCTGGTCGAGGTCGCGGCGCACATGCTCGAGGCCTCGGTCGACGACATCGAGCTTCACGACGGTGTCTTCGCGGTCAAGGGGGTCCCCGGTTCGAGCGTTCAGCTCGGTGATGTCGCCATGACGGCGTACAAGCCTCATAAGCTGGCCGAGGGCAGCGAGGTCGGGCTGGAGTTCGTCAGCTACCACGAGCCCACGAACCTCTCCTACCCCAGCGGCGCCCACGGGTGCCTCGTGGAGATCGACCGCGCGACCGGAGAGGTCTCGATCCTCCGCTACGTCGCGGTCGACGACTGCGGGGTGGTGATCAACCCTCTGCTCGCGCGTGGACAGGTGCACGGCGGCGTGGTTCAGGGCATCGCACAGGCACTTCTCGAGGAGGTCACGTTCGGTGAGGGGGCGCAGCCGGTCACCTCGACCCTGGTCGACTACTCGGTCCCGTCCGCCGCCGACATGCCCGACCTCGAGACCTTCCATCTGGAAGTCCCGACCACCGGCAACTCTCTGGGAGCCAAGGGACTCGGCGAGGCCGGCGCCACCGCCGCGCCGCAGGCGGTCGTGAACGCCGTGGTCGATGCCGTCAGCCATCTCGGGATCCGCACGCTCGACATGCCCCTGACGCCGTTGAAGGTGTGGCGCGCGATCAACCCCGACCTGCAGGAGGAAGCATGAAACACGACGTCGAGCTGACGGTCAACGGGACGTCGGTCACCGCGACCGTCGAGGCACGGCAGCTGCTCGTGCACTTCCTGCGCGAAGACCTCGGGCTCACCGGGACCCACGTCGGCTGCGACTCGTCCAACTGCGGCGCCTGCACGGTGCTCGTAGACGGCGAGGCAGTGAAGTCGTGCACCATCCTCACCGTCGCGGCTGCAGACGCCTCGATCCTGACCATCGAGGGACTCGGCGGCGGCGGGGACTCCCTCACCCCCGTACAACAGGGCTTCCGCGAGTGCCACGGACTTCAGTGCGGCTACTGCACCCCGGGGATGGTGATGGCCGCGACCGGGCTCCTGCTCGACGACCCCGACCCTGCGCCCGACGAGATCCGCACCGGCCTGCAGGGCAACCTCTGTAGGTGCACCGGCTACCAGATGATCGTGGAGTCCGTGCGCTGGGCGGCCGAGAACGGCGGACCAGGCGCAGTCGCAACCGCTGAGCGAGAGGGCGCGTCCTCATGATCCCGAGCCCGTTCTCCTACCGCCGCGCATCGTCGGTCGACCACGCGCTCGATCTCCTCGTCGAGCACGGTGACGAGGCGAAGCTGCTCTGCGGTGGCCACTCCCTGCTGCCGCTGATGAAGCTCCGGCTAGCCAATCCGACGACGCTCGTCGACATCCGTACGCTGTCGGAGCTGCGCGGCATCCGGGCCGATGGGGACCGACTCCTCATCGGTGCCGCCACCCGGCACCGGGAGCTCGAGAACGACCCTGACGTCGCACGGATGGCGCCCCTGCTGGCGAAGGCTGCGGCGACGATCGGCGATCCTCAGGTCCGTGCCCGCGGGACGATCGGCGGGTCGGTCGTCCACGCCGACCCCGCTGCCGACCTCGCGGCGGCCCTGCTCGCGCTCGATGCCACGGTCACGCTGCGGGGTCCTCGTGGGACTCGCGAGGTCGCGATCTCGGACTTCTTCGTCGACTTCTGGCAGACCGCCATCGAACCCGACGAGGTCCTGACGACGATCACCGTGCCGAGCAGCGTCGACCTTCCGGTCAGCTTCGTAAAGTTCCATCAGCGTGCGCAGGACTGGGCGATCGTCGGCGTCGCGGCCGTCGGTGGCACTTCGCCGAGGGTGGCCCTGGTCAACATGGCCGCGACCCCGGTGCGGGCGCGCGCCGTCGAGGAAGCCCTCACGAACGGCGCAGGCATCGCCGACGCCGCTGCGCTGGCCGACGTGGGCACCGCACCCTCGAAGGACCTTCGGGCCGACGCGACGTACCGCCGTCACCTCGCACGGGTGATGACGGCTCGCGCCCTCGCGGAGGTGGTTTGAGCGCCACCCCTCAGGCAAGCGAGAGCGCGACCAGGTCGTCCTCGCTGAGCGCCAAGGACTGGGTGAGCGGGCACGCCGCCAGGAAGCGCACCTGCTCGGACGCGCGGACTTTGCGCTCGGGGATCGGTGTCGTGATGTCGATCCGCTTCCCTCGACTGATGACCTCGGCGAAGCGCGTCTTGTCCGCGAGCAGGCGAACGTCGCGCAGAGGGTCGCCGTCGAAGACGACGACATCGGCCAGCCACCCCTCTTGGAGAGTGCCGACCTCACCCTCGAGGCGCATCGCGAGCGCACCGTTGCCCGTCGCGGCCACGATCGCCTCCATCGGCGTCAGGCCGGCGTACTCGACGAGCATCTCGAGCTCGCGAGCGTGCCACTCCCCCACTGGAGTGACGGCGAATCCGGTCTCGGAGCCCGCCAGGACCTTCACGCCGGCCCGGTGCGCCTTGTGGACCATCTCACCCGTGGCGTCGATCTCGGCCCGGAAGAGGTCAAGCAGCTCAGGGGCGGTCCCGATCTTGGTGCCGTAGTCGGCGAGGTTGCCCAGCAGCGTGAACGTCGGGCAGATCGCCGAGCCGTTGTCGATCACGGCCTGCAACGCGTCGTCGTCCATATACGAGCAGTGGTAGATCAGGTCCATCCCGGCCTCGGCCGACTCCTTGGTGCTGAGCGAGTTGCGCGCGTGGCCGACGACCCGCGTGTTGAGGTCGTGCGCGGTGTCGCAGACGGTCTTGAGCTCGTCGAAGGTCCAGACCTTCATCTCGGGGCCCTTGTGGGAGGGGATCACCCCGGTCACGTGCACTTTGATCCAGTCGACTCCGTGCTTGATCTGGCGCCGGATCTCGCTCACCATCACGCTGCGGTCCTGCACCACCGTGGCGTACCCGGTCCGTCCCTCGTCCTTGATGAGGCGTCCGGCGGTGCCCCCGACCGACGTCATCAAGGCGTTCCCGCCGGAGGCGACCCGCGGCCCCTCGACGATGCCTGCCTCGATGGCGTCTCGGAGCTCGACCCCGATGTTCCACAGGCAGTCGGCATCGAGGACCCCTGTCACCCCGGCCCGCAGCACCTTGCGCGCGTTGTAGGCCGTGAGCATCGAGCTGTACGCCTCGGTGCGGTGGTAGAAGAGCTCGTCGTTGCCGGTCGGCTCCCCGAACGTCAGGTGGGTGTGCGCGTCGATCAGTCCCGGCATCACGGTCTTGCCGGTGGCGTCGATCCGCTCGACGTCGCTCCGCTCGCGGCACGCGTCGAGAGCGTGCTGCCCCATCGCGGTGATGCGGTCCCCCGAGACGAGGATCGCCACGTTCGGGACGGGCTCGGCTCCCGTCCCGTCGACGAGCGTCCCTCCCTCGATCAGCAGGTCAGTCATGCCACTCTCCCTCTCGGCTAGGCGTTCGTGACGCCGAGGACGAGGCCGCCGTCAGCAGTCAGGATGCTCCCAGTGGTCCACTCCGCGCGGACGAGGTACTCGACGGCCTCGGCCATCTCCTCGACCGTCCCGATCCGTCCGAGCGCGTGCGCCGGGGCGAGCCCGTTGAGCCGCGCAAGCGCGGAGGCGTCGTCGGACAGCCCGGCCCGCTGGTTGAGCTCGGTGAAGACCGCACCGGGCCGCAGGCAGTTCACACGGATCCCCTGCGGCCCCAGCTCCGCAGCGAGAACGCCCGTGAGCGTCTCGAGCGCCCCCTTGGTCGCGGCGTACGGCGATGCCCCGGGGAACGCGCGCTGCGTGTGCGCCGAGCCGAAGAACACGACCGACCCGTGGCTCGCCCGCAGGTGGCTCAGGCAGTCGCGGACCAGCTGCATGGGGCCGACGACGTTGGTGTGGAACAACGCGAGGGTCTCGTGCTCGTCGAGGTCGTCGAGCGGGCCGCGATACATGTTGCCCGCCGCGTTCACCAGCGCGTCGATCCCGCCGCCATGGCTCACCGCGACCTCGACGAGGCGGGCCCGGTCTGCTGTCGATGTCACGTCCGCCTGGACGGCCACGCACCGAGGACCCAGCGACGCGGCAACCTCCTCGACCTTCGCCTTGCGGCGCCCGGCGATCGTGACCCGCGCGCCGTGCTCGACGAGGTGCCGCGCGACTCCGGCACCGATCCCGGAGCCGCCTCCGGTGACGATCACCGAGGCTCCCTTGACCGGTCTCATCGCGGACCTCCGTCCACCGACCGTGGCCGCGCCAGGCCGGCAAGGACCGCCTTGGTGAGGCCACCGTCCACGACGAGGTTCTGACCCGTGATGTACGACGCCTTCTCCGAGGCCAGGAACATCACGGTGTCGGCGACGTCCTCGGCCGTCCCGAGGCGGCCGGTCGGCACGTGCGACGTCCGCTGCCGGCGCGCGTCGGGATCGGCGTAGATCGGCTCGGACATGCCCGCATCGATGAGACCGGGTGCGACCGTGTTGACCCGGATCCCACGACTCGCCCACTCCATGGCCATCTGCTCGGTGAGCCGGATGACCGCTCCCTTGCTCGCCGTGTAGGAGCCGGCGTTCGGAGCGGCAGCGACCCCGTTGATCGAGGCGAGGTTGATGATGCTGCCGCCGATGTCGCTCATCCGTCTCGCGGCGGCGCGCCCCACCAGGAACGTGCCGGTGAGGTTGAGCTGCAGCGCGGCGTTCCAGTCCTCGAGTGCGAGGTCGAGCAGCGGCCCGAAGCGGACCATACCCGCGTTGTTGACCACCAGCGCGGGCGGTTCGGGGAGAGCCGCCATCGCGTCGTTCACCGCGACCTCGTCGGTGACGTCGACGACGCACGGCGTCACCCCGTCCACGCGATCGGCCAGTCGGTGAACGGCATCGGCGTCGACGTCCCACGCAGAGACGAGATAGCCCGCCTTGACGGCGTGCTCGGAGATGACGGCGCCGATCCCTTTGGCTGCGCCGGTCACTACAGCCCAGTTCATCGCGTGCGTCTCCTGTCGCTGGGGTGTCGCGTGGGCCGGCTCATCGGCCGAAGACCACGGGGTACGCGCTGAAGTGGTCACGCGCCGAGTGCGGATCCTTGGTCGCAGGGCGGTCCGGGTCGGGACGGGCGCCGTGGTCGAGCAGTGCGCGCACCATCAGCGGCACGGTCCCGAGGACGTGGTCCGACGGGGCGTCGTCGCGCCACACCGTGCCGCCGTCGAGCTCCATGCCGATGCACGCGTGCATCCCGCCGCCGAAGGTGTGCCCCCAGGGCTGCACACCGTCGGGGATCGGTCGGTCGGGGTCGAACGAGGCGGAGTCCGAACCGAAGACCTCGACGTCGCGGTTGGCCGCCCGCAGGTCCAGCTGGACCGAGGCACCCGCCGGGATCTGGCGACCGTCTCGCAGCGTGACCTCGGCGAGCGCGCGCCTCGAGGCGACCGGGCTGGCCGGGTGCAGCCTGAAGGTCTCGTGAACGCAGCGCTGGAGGAACACGTCGCTGCTCAGCCTGTCGGCATGCTCGGGGTTGCGCTCGAGCCAGCCGAAGATCTCGTCAGCCGAGTGTGCGAACGCGTCGGCGGTGCTGTGCGACCCGGCCTGCAGGTAGAACGCAACCTCGCGGCGTACGACGTCCGGCGTCAGCTCGAGCGCGTCGAGGTTGCGCAGGAGCGCTGTGAGCACGTCGGACGGCAGGTCCGCATCGGTGATCTCGCCAGCGGCATGGCGGGCGATGAGCTGGCGACGTCGCGCGATCGACGGCTGCAGGAACATCTCGTCGAAACGGTCCAGAGCGTCTGCGACCTCGGCCTCGACCTCACGGTGGTCTCGCGTCGAGTGCACGAGCACGGCGCCCTCGCTGAACCTCACCGCGAAGTCCTGCAGGGCGTCGGTCTCAGCCGGGGTGCCGAGGGGCCGGTCGATGCCCGCGACCTGGGCGGTCAGGTTGATGGTGGTGCGGTAACCGAGCTCGATGAGGTCAGCCCCGCCCGCGGCCACGTACGGAGCGATCGCGCCGGCGATGATCGCGGGGACGAGCTCGGCTTCCCACCAGCGGAACGTTCCCCGACGGAAAAGTCGGTTCTCGAGTCTGCGCCGGGCCTGGTGGTCGGCGCCGTGCAGATCGAGCAGGCAGTCGGCCATGACCACCCCGCCCACGTCGTACAGGGCCTGGCGCAGGTCGCGCTGCCGAAGCGCGTCCCAGACCTCCTGGTAGCCCGTCAGATCGCAGGAGGTCACCGACCCGGGGCACCCGCCGATGTTCACTGAACCTCCCGTATCGTACGTGGTGGTAGCCCTAACGACTATAGGAACGGCGGCGCCGCCTGTCCAGCCTCTAGGGTGGACGTCGTGACGATACGCGCGACTACCGGAGGCCGAGATGAGTCCCGTTCCCCGTGGTGAGAACGACACCCTCCGCGTCATCGATGTCCACGCCCACGCGGTCCTCGCCGAGACGCTCGGAGCGGCCGGCGATGCAGGTCCCGAGCTCAGCGCCGACCCGGATCAACCGTGGTACCGCGTCGGTGGATACGTCTTGCACGGCGTCCGCTATCGCGACAGCCCGTTCATGGACCCGGACCTGCGGATCGCGCGGATGGACGAGGTCGGCATCGACCTGCAGATGCTGTCGCCCAACCCGCTGACCTACTTCGGCGACCTCGCCGTCCACGACGCGGTGACCTACTGCCGCAAGCACAACGACGCTCTCGCCACGGTCGTCGGCGACCACCGCGACCGCCTGTGCGGTGCGGCGCAGCTCCCTCTGCAAGACGTCGACGCCGCAGTGGCCGAGCTCCGGCGAGCGGTCAGCGACCTCGGACTGGTGTCAGCCGCCATCGACACCGATCCCCTCCGCGCCCTCGACGACCCCGCGATGGACCCGTTCTACGAGACCCTCGTCGAGCTCGATGTGCCACTGTTCCTGCACCCCAGCCCCCTCGGCCCCGAGGGCCCTCCGGCTGACCGTCGACTGCGCCGTTTCGACCTCGACCTCCTCGTGGGTTTCGCGTACGACGAGACGCTGGCGGTGTCCACCCTGATCCTGGGCGGTGTGCTCGATCGACATCCCGGCCTCGACGTCTGTGTCTCCCATGGCGGCGGCGCGACCGCGCTGCTGGCCGGCCGGCTGGCAAGCGCGGCGCGGCGGCGCCCCTGGGCCGCACCCGACCTCGCGGACGGCGGCTTCGAGCGCCAGCTGCGCAGGCTGTGGTTCGACACTCACGTCCACAGCGACCGTGCGCTCGCATGCCTCATCGATGCGGTCGGGACGGACCACCTCGTGTTCGGCACCAACTTCGCCGGATGGGACGGCGCCGAGGCCCCCGAGCCCGGCAAGCTCGCCGACGCCCTGTCCCGCAACGCCACGAGGCTCCTGCGCCTGTGACCACCTTGGGTCAGACGAGGACCTCGCGGTCGCCCTCGAGGAGACGGATCGCACCGGACGGGCAGTGGCGAGCGATCTCGACCAGCTTCTCGTCGGACACCTCACCCGGCTCGGCGCGGACCTCGGCGATCTCGTCCTCATCGAAAGCGAAGACCTGCGGCGCGTCCGCGACGCACTTGCCAGAACTCATGCAGAGGTCCTGGTCGACCTCGACCCTGTACGCCATCGTGCCCTCCGTCGTCTCTCGCCACATCATTAGTCGTTAGTTCTATAACGTCAAGAGGATGCTGGCCAGATCTCAGGAAGGACGCCGTCAGGCTCCTCGGCCGTGCTGCGAATGGCGGTAGGTCTGTCGCAGGACCTCGGCTGCGGCACCGTGGTCGGCGCGCAGGCGTTTGATCGCGTCGTCGTTCACCCAGAACTCCTCGAAGGCCGCGGGGTCGAGGAGACGGTCGACGACCAGATGCATTGCGATGTCATGCCTGACGAACTCGACGGCGACGAGAACCACGGCCGGGTCGTCGGTGTAGACACCCCACGCGCCGCGCTCTGTCAGGCCCCCGATCACGGCCTGGTTGCGATCGGCCGCCACCACCAGAAGCCGGCACCCCAGGTTCTCCAGGACGACGTCCGGCTCCGAGTAGCGGTGCTCGGTCGTGCTGCCGACCGGGTCCGAGTCGCGGCCGAAGCTGACCACCGAGACCTCGACACCGCGCCCGGCCGCCTCCTTCATCAGGTCCTTCAGGGTCTCGATCTCGGACGGCCAGCCGGAGACGAAGAGATCGTGACGAGCAGCGGCAACCACGTCCTGGGCACGGAGCACCAGTCCGGGCTGGCTGTCCAGACCGTGCAGCAACCGAACCTCGGGCGGGGCCGTGATCTCGGGGAGCTGCGCGCTGAGGACCTCGATCGAGCTCTCGAAGTCCCGGCGCAGCCTGTCGAGCAGCGAGGTGGGCGGCAACGAGAGGTAGCCGACGTTGTCGTCGCCCGTGCGCACCTCGTACGCGGCGCCGCGCGTGCAGAGCTTGTTGAGCGTCTCGTACACGGTGCTGCGCGGGACACCAGATCGCTTGGCCACCTCGTACCCGTTGAGCGGGGCGCCAGCCGCCACCAGCGCGATGTACGCCTTGGCCTCGTAGCCGGACATGCCTAGCCGCTGCAGCTCGGCGATGACGGTTTCCTGGGTCATCTAGGAGGAGCCTTTCGCCTTGACTGGAATGACGGTCCCGATTGTCGCACGCACGATCACGACCACGACCCGTCGCGAGCGCGAATGTCAGGTCGGGTGCTGCACGGCGGTCCGCTCGGCGAGGATCGGCCGGATCTTCTCCGTGACGACGCGCACGTGATGCTCGTTGGTCGCGTACGCCTCGTACGCCGATGCGTCCGGGAAGTCCACCGTCACCGCGACGTCAGCGTTCCCCGGCGTCGACCCGGCATCACGACCGACCGTCAACCTGCCCAGGTCGGCGATCTGCTCACCCAGACGCACGAGGGCCGCGAGCGCGTCGTCCTGCTGCGCCGCCGTGGCGCCGTCGGCCCACCGGAAGAGGACGACGTGCCGAAAGCCCACGTCAGGCCCCCACCGGGAAGGTCGCCGGATAGACGCCCCAGTACGGGCGCGCGGTGTTCGCGTCCCGCTGCGGCGGGTTGTCCGGGTCGCTGGCGACACCTGCGTCGAACATCCGCTGGACCGCGGACGTCACGAGGCCGTACAGCTGCCCGTCGGACGCGTCCGGGTCGTTGCCCAGGACGCCGGCGGCAAGGTCTTGCCCGATGCACACGTGCATCCCGGCGGCGAACGAGAGCCCGAACGGCCCGACGCCCGGCGGGAGCACTCGGTGCGGGTTGAACACGGCAGCGTCCGGGCCGAACACCGAGACGTCTCGGTTGACCTGCATGAGGTCGATGACGACCGTGCCGCCCGCTGGCACCTCGTCGCCGGACTTGAACGACACGGGCGCGAGCGCACGACGCTTGCCGATAGGACTCGAGGGGTTGAGACGGATGGTCTCGTGGATGCACCGCTGGACGAAGGCCCTCGACGTCAGCAGCGCGCGATCCTCGGGATGTTCCTCGAGCCATCCGAGGATGTGGTCGATCGAACGTACGAAGGCCGTGGCACTGGTGTGGGCGCCGGCCAGCAGGAAGAACGCGACCTCCCGCCGGATGATCTCGTCGCTCAGCGCGAGCTCCTCGCGATCCTTCAGCAGGACCGACAGGACGTCGCGAGGCAGGTCGGACTCCGACGCCTGGCCCGCGGCGATCTGGTCGAGGATCGCGGCCCGCCTGCGCACCGACGGCTGGAGGAACTCCTCGTCCCACTGCACGAGGCCTTCGAACACGCATGCGCGCTGAGCGTCCTTGTCTCCCGTGGCGTGGGCAAGGGTGGCTCCCTTCACGAAGAGCATCATGTGGTCGTAGAGCCGCTGCGTCTCCTCGGTCGTGCCCTCGGGCCGGTCGACGCCGGCCGTGAGCGCCGCGAGGTTCAGCATCAGCTCGTGACCGAGGTGGACCAGGTCCACCGCCCCCGCCTCGACGTACGGGGCGATCGTCTTCTCGATCACTTCAGGGAAGAGCTCACCCTCGTAGTAGTCGAACGTCTCACGACGAAACATCCGGTTCTCGGCGCGACGTCGGGTGCGGTGTTCGAGCCCGTGGAGGTTCACGAGGACATCGGCCATGACGACCTCACCCTCGTCGTAGAGCGACTGCCGCAGATCCTTGCAACGGTAGGCTTCTTTGGCCATCTCGAAGGTGTCCACGACGAACGTCGTCTCCACGACACTCTCCTGCTCCGCCATCTGCCCGCTCCCTCCGCGAACCGCTCACGGCACGCGCCGAGGCCGTTCGGCTAGCATGCAGTCGTTAGTCTTCTGACGTCAAGTATCGGGAGCGGCCGATGAGCGTTCCGATGACGCGCAGCGCCGTCGTCTACTCGGGCGGTGTCACCCATGACTTCGTGACGACCAGCGGCGCTCTGACGGCGATCCTCGCGGCGGACGGCTGGAGCGTGACTGTCACCGAGAGTGCGTCCGAGCTCGTCGCCCGCCTCCCGGGAGCGTCGCTGGCCGTGTTCAACACCCTGCGCTGGACGATGCGACGACCCGAGCGGTACGCGGCTCAGGCCGCCGCGCACGGGTTCTGCACCCCGCTCGAGCTGAAAGACGCGCTATCCACGCACCTGGCCGCCGGGCGCGGCGTGCTCGCCATGCACACCGCCACCCTCTGCTTCGACGACTGGGACGAGTGGCCGCGAATGCTGGGGGCTTGCTGGGACTGGGACCGGTCGTACCACCCGCCGGTGGGCTCCATGACGGTCGAGGTCTCACGCTCCTCCCACGAGCTGGTCGCCGACCTCGACGACTTCTCCACAGACGACGAGGCGTACGCCGCGCTGGCGGTCGCCACCGACGTGGTCCCGCTGGCCAGCACGGTCGTCGGCGGCAGGCGCCAGCCGCTGGCCTGGATCCGCGAGATCGGCGGCGGACGCGTCGCGCACGACGCCCTCGGCCACCACGGGAGGTCGTACGAGGCGGCGACGCACCGTGAGCTCGTACGACGGCTCGCACGTTGGGCCACCCGCGCTCAGCACACCGGCACGCCCTCGCCGTAACCTGCCGGGGTGACCCAGCGCCGTACCGACTCCGCCGAAGGTCTCGCGTTCGGCGCTGGCGCCTATCTCCTGTGGGGCCTGTTTCCGCTCTACTGGCCGCTGCTGGAGCCCTCACCGCCCGTCGAGATCCTTGCCCACCGGGTGCTGTGGTCGCTGGTCACGGTGGCGGTCCTGCTGCTGGCCGCGCGGCGGTGGCGCCACGCGATGGTCGTCGTCCGCGACCGGCGGCGGCTGACTTACGTCGCGGTCGGCGGGTTCGTCGTCGCCCTCAACTGGGGGACGTACATCTACGCCGTCAACTCCGGCCAGGTCGTGGAGTCCTCGCTCGGCTACTTCATCAACCCGCTGATCACCATCGCGTTCGGCGTGCTCTTCCTCCGTGAGCGGCTGCGGCCTGTGCAGTGGGTCGCGCTGGGGATCGCCGCCGTCGCGGTCGCCGAGCTGACCTGGGAGTACGGCCGCGTCCCGTACATCGCGCTCGTCCTCGCCCTCACCTTCGGCGTCTACGGGCTGATGAAGAAGAAGGCCGGGATCGGGTCTGTCGAGGGGCTCGCGCTGGAGACCGCGACCGTCGCACCGATCGCGCTCGGCTACGTCGTGTTCCTGGCCGTGACCGGCGCCTCGACGTTCGGCACCGACGGCGTCGGCCACGCCCTGCTCCTCGCGTCGTCCGGGGTCGTGACCGCCGCCCCGTTGCTGCTCTTCGGCGCGGCAGCGACTCGCCTGTCGCTCACGTCGCTCGGCCTCCTGCAGTACCTCGCGCCGATCCTGCAGTTCGCCTTCGGTGTCCTGCTCTTCCACGAGGAGATGACCACCGGCCGCTGGATCGGGTTCGCGCTCGTCTGGCTGGCGCTGGTGATCATCACCGTCGAAGCCGCGCGTCACCGGCGCCGTACCCTCAGGGCCGCCGCCGCCAACGTCGTCTGACGGACGTCAGCTCACGGAGGCGTCCGCGCGAGGTCCGGCGACGACCTGGGCGCGGACGACCGATCCCTCGACGGTGCTGAGTGCCTGCACCTCTCGCGAGAGCCGCCGCACGATGTAGAGGCCCCGGCCACGCTCACGGCCATCGGGGGGCCGCGTCTTCCCGTGCTCGTTGAGAAGGGGATCGCCCCTGCCGTCGTCGGTGGCCTCGATGGTCAGGGTCCGGTCGGCGACCTCCACCGACAGGACCGCTCGGGTGCGCGCGGCGTCGAGGGCATTGGCCAGGAGCTCGTCGGCGACCAGGAGGGCATCCTCGCTGACGATCTCGTGCGCGGCCATCCACTCACGCATCTCCCGGCGTACGCGGCTGAGCAGATATGTCGCCTGCGGGCTGAGCTCCCAGCGCGCGAACGACGCCAGGGCGGGCTTGGAAGCGCGGCGCACCACCAGCGCGAGCGCGTCGTCGTGGCGCTCGGCGCCTTCGAGCGAGCGCTGGACGAGCGTGTCGGAGAGCTCCTGGGCCGGCAGGCCGGCGATCTCGCTGGCGATCTTCTCGAGCTGCTCCATCCCGGCGATGATGTCGCGCCGTGCCTCGACCAGACCGTCGGTGTAGAGGATGAGCGACTCCCCCTCCTCCAGGCGGGTAACCGCGATGCCGCTGCTCCCGACACCCGGCCACCCGATCGCGCCACCGCTGCCGGCCACCTGGCGTACGGAGCCGTCTGGTGCCACGATCACGGCCGGCGGGTGGCCACCCGAAGCCACCCGGAGGTCACCGGTGCTCGGATTGAACCGTGCGACCACGACCGTCGCGACGAGCTCGGAGTCCTGCGCCCCGAGCAGCATGTCGGCACGCGCGACGACGTCTTCGAGCGGCGTCCCCTCGACGGCGACGTGCCTCAGGGTGTGAATCACGCTCAGCGCGTCGCGGGTCGCCGTGACGCCGTGGCCGAGTACGTCGACGACCGCCACGTGCAGCTCGCCCGTCGGCAGCTCGTGCCAGTCGAAGAGGTCGCCGCCGGTGGGTGCGGTCGGGTCGGACGCCACGTAGGCCACCGCGATGTCGACGCCCTCCATCCCGGGCGGCTCCGGAGCCACCGCCTGCTGGAGGTGGTCCACGACGAGGCGTTGAGCGGCCTGCATCTCGACGAGCTTCTTGAACTGCTCGCTCAGCTCGTGGAACTCCGTCGCCGGCGTGATGTCACGCGCGACGACGACCAGGCTACGGGTCCCGTCGCTGTTCTCGGCGCGCGTGAACGAGCACGCCAGCTGACGCTGCTCCCCGTTGGTCGCCGTGATGACCATCTCCCGCGGGAAGTCCGCGACCTCCCGCCAGTTGACGAGGTCGACGGGACGTCCCGATGCTGTGCGGGCGTGCAGGCGCGGGAGGGCATCGCGCCGCCCTCGGACCTCGGTGGCTGCCAGGCCGGTGATCTGCTCGCACGCAGGGTTCCACGTCGTGATCGCGCCCGCGGCGTCGATGGTGAAGATGCCGTCCGAGGTGCTCTGCAGGATCTCGGCGAGCGCACGCTCGTTCTGGACGACCTTCGAGACCGCCCAGCCCCGGCTGAGCGTGTGCACGGTCTGGCGCGCCAGCGTCTCGAGCACCGACACCTGGTAGCGCTCGGCGTACGGCGTGGGCCCCTGCAGGTCGTACAGGACGATGACGCCCACGATGCGCGTCCCCAGCTGCATCGGCGCCGAGACACACGACTGCCGACCGTCCTCACGCAGCAGACGCGCGAGCGCGGAGTTGTCGCTCGCTGCCACACGAGTCAGCGCGCCGCGCTTGACGAGCCGCCGCTCGAGGGGGTTGACCGGTGCCTCGTCCTCGTACGAGCCGTCGGCAGACCACCGGAAGGCCGACGGACGGTTGTCCTCGCTCACCATGACCAGGGCGACCATGCGCGCCCCGAAGCGCTCGCGGATCTCTTCGAGGAACGGCCGGACGGCGGTCATCGGGTCGACCGGCTCGGAGAGGATCCGGCTCGCCTCGCTGAGGGTCTCGACACGGCCGCGATCGGCGTACGCGTCGGTGTAGAGGCGCGCGGTGAAGAAGACGAGCAGCAACGGGACCGGCACCAGCAGCACGCCGAGCGGACTCCCCGCCAGCGCGAAGACGAACAGCAGGCCGAACAGGGTGTTGATCACCCAGCTGGCAGCAGCCACCACGGTGAGGAAGAGCGGCTTGTGGACCGCGTACGGCCATGACACAGGATCGGTGAGGGCCGCCTCGGCGAGCACCCACCCGAGGTTGACCAGGGTGATGACCGCCAGGCTGACCACGGTCGCCACGACCACGGGGACGGTGAGCCGCGCATCGACACCGAGCAGATCGGCCACGATCGCGCCCACCGTCGCACCGAACGTCCACCGCGCCATGAGGGTGAGGCCACGAAGCCGGGGCTGCGACCGCGAGAACAGCCCCGGAAGATGGCCGAGAGCGACAGCGGCGGCGACCATCCCCACGTCGTACCCGTAGATCAGCGGTGCGATCGTCGACGTGACCAGCGTGAAGCGCGCCGGGCTGGTGGGGCCGCTGACCTCGACCTGGTAGGCCTCAGCGGCCGCAACCACCAGCACCAGGACCGGCAGGCAGGCCAGCGGGAGCATCGACGACGGACCCAGGTCGAGAGAGGCGGCGTACGCGGCCATCCCGGCGGCCGCGGCCAGCGTGAGGACGGAGAAGAGCGCCAGACCTGCGTTCGACCTGTGCCTGCTCACCTGCGACCTCCACGCCGTGTGATGCCAGTATGCGGCCCACCTCAGCCCACGCGCGTCACCACGCGGTCACAGAGCCCGGCGAGGGCTTCGCGGGCGGCGTTGGCCGGGAGCCGGTCGAGCAGCGCACGCGCAGCCTCCGCGTCGCGGTGGACCAACGCCCGGGCCGCGTCGAGCGCCGGGTTGGCGCGAAGCAGGGACAGCGCCTCGTCGACGGCGGCGTCCTCGGCGATCGGTCCGGAGAGCAGCTCCAGGAGCCGGGCATCCTCGGTGCGCGCGGCCTGCTGGACGAGCAGCGTGGGCAGGGTCGGAACACCCTCGCGCAGGTCCGTGCCCGGGGTTTTGCCCGAGTCGGCGGTGGCGCTAGCGATGTCAATGACGTCGTCGGCGAGCTGGAAGACCGAGCCGATCCGCTCACCGAACTCCGTCAGCACCTCGATCGTTTCGGCATCGGCCCCGCTGGTCATGGCGCCGAAGCGGGCGGCGGAGGCGATGAGGGAGCCTGTCTTGTCGGCGACCACACCGAGGTAGTGCGTGAGCGGGTCCTGGCCGTCGCGCGGGCCGATCGTCTCGTGGATCTGTCCGTGGACGAGCCGCTGGAACGTCTCGGCCTGGATGCGGACGGCGTCGGTGCCGAGCCCGGCCACAACCCGTGAAGCGACCGCGAAGAGGTAGTCACCGGTGAGGATCGCGATCGAGTTGTCCCAGCGGGCGTTGGCCGAGGCCGCGCCACGCCGCAGGGCCGCCTCGTCCATGACGTCGTCGTGGTAGAGCGTCGCGAGGTGCGTGAGCTCGATGACGACAGCGGCAGGCGGGACGTCGACGGAGCCCGGCTGCTCACCGAACTCGGCCGCCAGCAGGACGACGAGCGGGCGGAACCGCTTGCCTCCGGCATCCAGCAGATGGCTCGCCGCCTCGCCGACGAACCCGTCGTCGTCGTGCACGGCAGCACTGAGCTGCTTCTCGACCTCGTCCATCCGGTCGCTGACACGGGCAACGAGTGTGGGGTCGGACTCGGCGATGCCCCAGGCGTTTGACGCCACGGCTGCTGCTCCCTCGGTCGTGCGGCAGGTCAACGGACGAACGCCCCGACCTGCTGCACGAGCTCGAGCACCGGACCGGGAAGAACACCCAGGACGATTGTGACAGCCGCCGCGACGACGATGACCGACGAGGTCAGCGGGCTGGGCACGGCGACCGTCGGGCCATCGCCCTGCGGCGCCGCGAAGAAGAGCAGGACGACCACACGGACGTAGAAGAACAACGCAATCGCGGACGCCACCACGCCGACCACGACGAGCGGCCACGCGCCGCCCTCCCAGGCCGCCGCGAACACCGACCACTTGCTGATGAAGCCGCCGGTCAACGGGATCCCTGCGAAGGACAGGAGGAAGAGGGTGAAGGCGATCGCCACCAGCGGCGACTCCTTGCCGAGCCCTGCCCAGCGGCCGAGGTGGGTGGTCTCGCCGCCCGCGTCGCGCACCAGCATGACCACCGCGAAAGCACCGATCACTGCCACGCCGTACGCGAGGAGGTAGAAGAGGATCGCCGACACGCTCGTCAGGCCGGTGCCGGTCACGAGGCCGGCCAGTCCGACGAGGACGAAGCCGGCGTGCGCGATCGAGGAGTATGCGAGCATCCGCTTGACGTCGGTCTGGGCGATCGACACGATCGCGCCGAACAGCATCGTGATGATCGCGACGGCCCAGACCACAGGCGTCCAGTCCCAGCGTGCGCCGTCAAAGGCCACGTAGAAGATCCGGAGCATCGCCACGAACGCGGCAGCCTTCGTACCGGCTGCCATGAAGGCCGTGACCGGGGTCGGCGCGCCCTGGTAGACGTCGGGCGTCCACGCGTGGAACGGCACCGCCGCGACCTTGAACAGCAGGCCGACGAGGATCAGCGCCATGCCCGCCAGGAGGAGGTTCTCGCCGCCGATCCGGTTGCTGACCGCCGTCGAGATCTCGCCGAGGTCGAACGAGCCGGCGTAGCCGTAGGCGAACGCGATCCCGTACAGGAAGAACGCCGACGAGAAGGCACCGAGGAGGAAGTACTTCATGGCGGCTTCCTGGCTGAGCAGCCGGCGACGACGCGCCAGGCCACACATCAGGTAGAGCGGGAGGCTCAGCACCTCGAGCGCCACGAACATCGCGAGGAGGTCGTTGGCCGAGGCGAAGAACATCATGCCGCCGAGCGCGAACACCGCGAGGGGGAACACCTCGCTGTGCTCGATGCGCAGCTTGGTGGCCCGACGCTCGTCGGCACTCCCCGGCGCGGTCGACGCCTGGCTCGTGAACGCGCTCAGGCCCCCGTCGAGGCGCCGCTCGGCGAACAGCAGCATGCCGAGCACGCCGAACAGCAGCAGGGTGCCCCACGTGAACACGGCCGGGCCGTCGATGCTGAGCGCCCCCATTGCGGACGGGCCGCCGCGCGCCGGGACGTCACCCTCGACCTCGGTGAGGTCGGTGGCGACCCACACGGTCGCCCCGAAGGCGGCGACCAGCCCGGCGACGGCCACGACGGCCTGGGTGACGAACCGGTACGCCCGCGGGACGAACGCCTCGACGAGCACGCCGGCGACCGCCACGCCGAGAACGATCAGCAACGGCGACAGCGTCGCGTAGTCGATGTCGGGCGCGTCGATCGGCGACGGCGCCATCGGGGCGAGGTGGGACACGGCGCTCACTTCGAGCTCCCCTCAGCGGTCGGGAAGGACGGTGTCTCAGGCTCGGGGTCGCCGACCTGGACGTGGTCGAGCGTCTCTGACACGGCCGGGTTGACCACGTCGAGGATCACCTGCGGGAAGAGGCCGAACCCGATGAGCAGGACGATGACGGGCGCGATCGCGATGATCTCGCGCGGCACCATGTCCGTGATCCCGCGGTTGTCCTCGCGCAGCGGGCCGGTCATTGTCCGCTGGTACATCAGGAGGATGTAGAGCGCCGCCAGGACGATGCCCAGCGTGGCGAACACCGCGGCCGTCGTCGACACCGTGAACGTGCCCGCGAGCACCAGGAACTCGCCGACGAACGTCGACAGGCCCGGGAGCGAGAGCGAGGCCAGGCCCGCGATGAGGAACAGGCCCGCCATGATCGGGGCGATCTTCTGGACGCCGCCGAAGTCGGAGATCCGCGCCGAGCCCCGACGTTGGATCAAGAACCCCGCGATGAGGAACAGCGCCGCCGTCGACAACCCGTGGTTGAACATGTAGAACGTCGAGCCGGACGCCGACTGCGACGTCAGCGCGAAGATGCCGAGCACGATGAACCCGAAGTGCGACACCGAGGTGAACGCGATCAGCCGCATCATGTCGTCCTGACCGATCGCGAGCAGCGCTCCGTACAGGATGCTGATGACGGCCAGGGTGATGACGACGGGGCTCGCCCACTGCGACGCCTCGGGGAACAACCCGAGGCAGAAGCGGATCATGCCGAACGTGCCGAGCTTGTCGAGGACGCTGACCAGCAGCACGGACGTGCCGGGGGTGGCCGCCGACGCGGCGTCGGGGAGCCAGGTGTGCAGCGGGACCATCGGGGCCTTCACCGCGAACGCGAGGAAGAAGCCCATGAACAGCCACCGCCCCTCGACCGTGCCGACCGAGAGATCCTTCATGTCGGCGAGCAGGAACGACGGGTCGCCCTGGCCGTTGGAGATCACCCACATGCCGATCACCGCGGCGAGCATGAGCAGGCCGCCGGCGAGGGAGAACATGAGGAACTTCAGGGCCGCGTACGAGCGCCGGGCGCCGCCGTAGCCGCCGATGAGGAAGTAGGCGGGGACGAGCGCCGCCTCGAAGAGGACGTAGAAGAGGAACACGTCCGTCGCCATGAAGACGCCGAGGACGAGGCCCTCGAGCGCGAGCATCAGTGCGAAGAACGTACGAACGCTCCAGCGGGCGCCGTCGGCGTCGTTCCAGCCGGCCAGGATGACGATCGGGACCAGGATCGTCGTCATCAGCACGAGCGTGATCCCGATGCCGTCGAGACCGAGGGAGTAGAAGACGCCGAGCGGTTCGATCCAGGCGTGCTGCTCGCCGAGCTGGTAGCCGGAGGCGCCGAGGTCGTACTGCGCCAGCACCGCCAACGAGAGAGCCAGCGTCACGAGGGAGACGCCGAGCGCCGTCCACTTCGCCAGCTCGGGACGGCTGCGCGGCAGGAAGGCGACGACTGCGCCGCCGACGAGGGGGACGACCAAGAGGACCGTCAGCCAGGGGAAGGACATGTCACTCACGCGAGGTTCACCGCCAGGAGGGCCAGGACGAGGACGAGGGCTCCGCCGAAGATCTCGGCGGCGTACGTCCGGACGAATCCGGTCTGCAGCCGGCGCAGGCCACGTGCACCGTCACCGACAAGCTCGGCGGTGCCGTTGACGGCGCCGTCGATCCCGCTGCCGTCGACGTAGACCAGCGACCGGGTGAGGTATTGGCCTGGTCGCATGAACAGCGCCTCGTTGACGGCGTCGCCGTAGAGGTCGGCGCGGCCGGCGCGAGTGAAGACCGAGACGTTCTGTGGAGCGGTGTCGGGCACCGGGCGCGTCGCGAACAGCACGTACGCGAGCGCGACACCTGCGGCGACCACGAGGACGATGATCGCCGTGATCACGATCGCCGGGACCGGGAGGTCGTGGTGCTCCTCCCCCGTCACCGGGGCCAGCCAGTCGCTGATCCAGCTCGAGAACGTGAGCGCACCTCCGGCGACCGACAGCGCCGCGAGCACGATCAGCGGGATCGTCATGATCTTGGGCGACTCGTGCGGGTGGACGTCGTCGCGCCAGCGCTTCTCGCCGAAGAACGTCAAGATCATCACGCGTGTCATGTAGAACGCGGTGACGCCTGCGCCGATCAGCGCGGCCAGCCCGGCCCAGAAGTTCGTCGCGAAGGCCGACTCGATGATCTTGTCCTTGGAGAAGAAGCCCGAGAACCCTGGGAAGCCGATGATCGCGAGGTAGCCCATCGCGAACGTCGCGAACGTCAGCGGCATCAGCTTGCGCAGCGCGCCGTAGTGGCGCATGTCCACGTCGTCGTTCATGCCGTGCATCACCGAGCCGGCGCCGAGGAACATGTTGGCCTTGAAGAAGCCGTGCGTGATCAGGTGGAAGATCGCGAACGCGTAGCCGGCCGGACCGAGCCCGGCCGCGAGCATCATGTAGCCGATCTGGCTCATCGTCGAACCGGCGAGCGCCTTCTTGATGTCGTCCTTGGCGCAGCCGATCCAGGCGCCGACCAGCAGCGTGACCGTACCGACGATCATCACCGCCGTACGGGCGACCTCGGACAGGTCGTAGATCGCCGCCGAACGGACCACCAGGTAGACGCCGGCAGTGACCATCGTCGCCGCGTGGATGAGGGCCGAGACCGGGGTCGGGCCCTCCATCGCGTCGAGCAGCCAGCTCTGGAGGGGGACCTGGGCGGACTTGCCGCAGGCACCCAGCAGGAGCAGCAGGCCCAGCGCGGTCGCGACGCCCTGGGTGGCGTTCTGGACGTTCAGGCCGACGTCGTGGATGTTCGTCGTCCCGAACTGCGCGAACATCAGCATGATGCCGAGGGCGAGGCCGAGGTCGCCGACGCGGTTGACGACGAAGGCCTTCTTGGCCGCCACCGCCGCGGAGCGCTTCTCCTGCCAGAACCCGATGAGCAGGTAGGAGGCCAGGCCGACGCCCTCCCAGCCGAGGAACAGCACGAGGTAGTCGCCGGCCAGGACCAGGACGAGCATCGCGGCGATGAAGAGGTTGAGGAACCCGAAGAAGCGGCGCTTGCGTGGGTCGTCCGCCATGTAGCCGATCGAGTACACGTGGATCAGGGACCCGACGCCGGTGATCAGCAGGACGAACAGTGCGGCGAGCTGGTCGTAGTAGACGCTCATCGTCACGTCGAACCCGCCGACCTGGATCCAGGTCCACAGGTCCTGCGTGATCGCCCGCTCGGCGGCGTCGCGTCCGAGGAGCGCGACGAAGGCGACCACACCGACGACGAAGGAGGCGATCGAGGCCGCGGTGCCGAGGAGGTGACCGAAGCGGTCGAGCGGACCGCGATCACCCGCGCCGTCGCCGATCAGGAGGATCGCGGCGCTGACCGCGGGGATCGCGATCACCAACCACACCCACGAGAACACGCCGTCGGCGGCGACCGGCACGACCTCGGCGTGCTCGCTCGCGGCCAGCACGACGCTGGAGAGACTCGTCATTCCCGCCCCCTCAGAGCTTCAGCAGACTGGCGTCGTCGACCGAGGCCGAGCGACGGGTACGGAAGATCGACACGATGATCGCGAGGCCCACGACCACCTCGGCCGCGGCGACCACCATCACGAAGAAGGCCGCGATCTGGCCGTCGAGGTTGCCGTGAGCCCGCGCGAACGTGACGAACGCGAGGTTGCAGGCGTTGAGCATCAGCTCGACGCACATGAACACGACGATCGCGTTGCGCCGCACGAGGACGCCGACGGCGCCGATCGTGAACAGCAGGGCGGACAACCCGATGAAGGGCTCGACGCTCACAGGTCCTCCTCGCCTTCGGCCGGTCGAGCCGACTCGATCACACCGCGCTCGCGCGGCGACCCGTCGGCCTCGAGCTTGCGCAAGGTCAGCGCCACGTCTCCGTCGAACGCCCCCTCGCGAACGACGCCGCGTTCGCGCAGCGTCTTGGACGTCGACTGCTCGACGGGCGAGCCGTCCGGCAGCAGCGCCGGCACGTCGACCGCGTTGTGCCGTGCGAAGACGCCCGGAGTCGGGAGGTTGCCGGGGTGCTCGCCGTGCTCGGCGTAGCGCTGCATGCGCTCGAGCGCCAGGTCGCGCTGCGAACGCTTCGGCTCGAGGCGCTCGCGGTGCGCGAGCACCATCGCCCCGAGCACAGCGGTGATGAGCAGCGCGCTGGTCGCCTCGAAGGCGAACACGTAACGGTTGAAGAGGAGCCGTGCGAGCCCGTGAACGTTCCCGTCCGCGTTGGCCTCGCCGAGACCGATCACCGGACCGACGGTCGTCTGCGCGACCACGGTCACGAGGAGGAAGCCGAAGAGCACACCCACGACGACGGCGACGAGGCGCTGTCCGCGGATCGTCTCCACCAGCGAGTCGGTCTTGTCGACGCCGACGAGCATCAGCACGAAGAGGAACAGCATCATGATCGCGCCGGTGTAGACGATGATCTGCACGGCGAACAGGAAGGGCGCGTCCTGCATCGCGTACATCATCGCCAGGCAGATCATCACGACCGCGAGCAGCAGCGCCGAGTGCACCGCTTTGCGGGCGAGCACGACACCGAGCGCCGCCAGCACCATGATCGGCGCCAGCAACCAGAACGCGGTCACTGCTCGTCTCCCGCCGCGACACTCCCGTGAGCGACCGCCCGCGCCGCGGCGTCACCGCGGTAGTAGTCGCGTTCGGTGTCACCGAGCCGCATCTCGTGGGGCGGCGCCTCCATGCCCGGCAGCAGCGGTGCGAGCAGGTCGGACTTCTCGTAGATCAGGGACTCGCGGCTGGTGTCGGCGAGCTCGTACTCGTTGGTCATCGTCAGCGCGCGGGTCGGGCACGCCTCGATGCACAGTCCGCAGAGGATGCAGCGCAGGTAGTTGATCTGGTAGACGCGGCCGTAGCGCTCACCCGGGGAGAAGCGCTCGTCCTCGGTGTTGGACGCGCCCTCGACGAGGATCGCGTCCGCAGGGCACGCCCACGCGCACAGCTCGCACCCGATGCACTTCTCGAGTCCGTCCGGCCACCGGTTGAGCTGGTGCCGACCATGGAAACGCGGCGCGGTAGGCCGCTTCTCGAACGGGTACTGCACGGTGACCGGCTTCTTGAACATCGTCCGGAACGTCACGCCGAAGCCGGCGATCGGGTCCCAGAGCTGCTCCTTCAGCGTCGCCATCGCGATCAGTCCTCCTTCTCGCCGCGCGTGCCAGCCGGCACGGCGGTCGTGACGGGCGGCTCACCCGGCATGGGGGGTACGGGGTATCCGCCGGCGAACGCGTCGCGCGACGGCTCCGGCTCCTCGGGCGAGCGCCGCTCGGGCAGGAACTGGACGACCAGCAGGGCCGCGACGACCACACCGGCGATGACGAGGATCATCGTCGGATCGAGGTCGCCGTCGGTGATCAGGCGGCGCATCACGCAGACCACGACGATCCATGCGAGCGAGACCGGGATCAGGACCTTCCAGCCGAACTTCATGAACTGGTCGTAGCGCATCCGCGGCAGCGAGCCCCGCAGCCAGATGAACACGAAGATGAACAGCAGCGTCTTGCCGAGGAACCACAGCACCGGCCAGTAGCCCTCGTTGGCGCCGTCGATCTGCGAGATGCCCCAGGGAGCCCTCCAGCCGCCGAGGAACATCGTCGTCGCGAGCGCCGAGACGGTCGCCATGTTGATGTACTCGGCGAGGAAGAACAGCGCGAACTTCAACGACGAGTATTCGGTGTGGAAGCCGCCGACGAGCTCGCCCTCGGCCTCCGGGAGGTCGAACGGCGCGCGGTTGGTCTCACCGACCATGGCGATCATGTAGATGAGGAACGACGGCAGCAGCGGGAGCGCGAACCACCCGTCTGCCGCCTGCGCGGCCACGATCTCCGACGTGGACATCGAGCCGGCGTAGATGAAGACGGTGACCAGGGACAGACCCATCGCGACCTCGTACGAGATCATCTGGGCCGAGGAGCGGATGCCGCCGAGCAGCGCATAGGTCGAGCCGGAGGACCAGCCGCCGAGCACGATGCCGTACACGCCGATCGAGGTGACGGCGAGGATGTAGAGCACCGCCACCGGCATGTCGGTGAGCTGGAGCGGTGTCTGGGTGTCGGTGAACGGGATCGTCACCTCGGGACCGAGCGGGATCACCGCCCAGGCGAGGAACGCCGGCACGGTCGCGATCACCGGGGCGATGAAGTAGACGACCTTGTGCGCGTTCTTCGGGAAGATCTCTTCCTTGAGCGCGAGCTTGACGCCGTCCGCGAGGCTCTGGAGGAGCCCGAACGGACCCCACACGTTGGGGCCGACGCGGTGCTGCATGCGCGCCACGACCCGCCGCTCGAACCAGATGTTGAACAGCGTGAAGACGACCAGCAGCACGAAGATGCAGAGGGCCTTGATCAGGACGACCCACCAGGCTTCGTTGCCGAAGAACTCGCTCACAGCTCGGACTCCTTGCTCTCGAACGCCGGGGCCGTCGACGGGTCGGCCGACTCGAGGGGTTCGAGCACCTCGGCGGGCTCGGCCGCCGTCCGGTCGTCCGGTCGGGCGTGCGGGGACCGTTCGAGCGTCACGACGTCTCCGTACGCGGCGCCGAGGATGCGTGGCAGCGACAAGCCGTTGGAGTTGGTCGGGGTCCAGACGACCCCGTCGGCGATGTCGGCCACCGCCACGGGGACCGCGACGGCACCCCGCTCCGTGCCGAGGACGACCTCGTCGCCGTCGTGCACGCCGATCGCGCGGGCCGTCGCGGCCGACACCAGCGCCACCGAGGGACGGGCCGTCGCCTGGTAGTGGCGGTCGCCGTCCTGGCCGCGGCCGTCGTCGATCAGCCGGCGCCAGGTGTCGAGGACGACCTCGCTCGGATCGGTGCGGGCGGCGCGTCCGGGGACGACCTCCGGCCGTGGCGCGCGGGCGCCGTCCCAGGCACCCAGCTCGTCGAGCTCGGCACCGGCGGCTCCCGTCGTACGGAATCCGAGGTCGCGGCCGGCGGCTTCGGCGATCCCGGCGAGGACACGGGTGTCCGACAGCGTGTTCGGCAGCGAGAAGACCTCGTCGAACGGCCGGCGACGACCCTCCCACGAGATGAACGATCCCGCCTTCTCGGAGGTCGAGGCGACCGGCAGCACCACGTCGGCGCGCTCGGTGACCGCGCTGGCGCGTACTTCGAGGCTGACCACGAAGCCCGCGGCGTCGAGCGCTTCGATCGCGCCCTGCGGGTCGGCGAGGTCGTCGACCTCAACACCGGCGACGAGGAGCGCACCGAGCTGCCCCGAGCGTGCGGCGGCCAAGATCTCGTCGGTGCTGCGACCTGGGGACGAGGGCACGGACGCGACACCCCAGGCGGCGGCCAGGTCGGCGCGTGCCTCGGCGTCGGCGACCGGGCGACCGCCCGGCAGGAGGTGAGGCAGACAGCCGGCGTCGACCGCACCGCGGTCACCGGCGCGGCGCGGGACCCACGCCAGGCGGGCGCCGGCGCGGCGGGCGGCGACGAGCGCGGTGGAGAACGCGCCCTCGACGCTCGCGAGCCGCTCGCCGAGGAGCACGATCGTGCCGGTCTCGAGACCGGCCTCGCCGAGCGCCTTGGCCTCGTCGCCCGGCACCGTACGGACCAGGCGTCCGCCCGTCTTCTCGAGCGCCCGCGTCGCGTGGCTGGCCAGCGCGACGACCTCGGTGCCGTTCTTGCGCCACGCCTTGCGCAGCCGCAGGAAGATCGTGGCTGCCTCGTCCTCGGGCTCCAGACCGACGAGCACGACCTTGCGGGCCGCCTCCAGGTCGGAGTAGGTGACCCCGAGCCCGGTGCCGGCCACCGCATGGGCCAGGAACGCCGCCTCCTCCTCGGAGTGCGGGCGGGCACGGAAGTCGATGTCGTTGGTGCCGAGCACCGTGCGTGCGAGCTTGGAGTATGCGTACGCGTCCTCGAGCGGGAGCCTCCCGCCGGTGAGGACGCCGACCCCGCCCGCAGCCCTCAGCAGCCCACGGGCGGCGGCGGCGAACGCGGCCGGCCACGACGCGGGCTCCAACGCACCCGTCTCGGGATCGCGGACGAGCGGCCGGGTCAGGCGGTCGGGCTGGCGGTCGTACGCGAACGCGAAGCGGTCCTTGTCGCTGATCCACTCCTCGTTGACCTCGGGGGCGTCGCCGGCGAGACGGCGCAGCACCTTCCCGCGCCGGTGGTCCACCCGGATCGCGGCACCGCAGGCGTCGTGCTCGGCCACCGACGGCGTCGACACGAGGTCGAACGGCCGCGAGCGGAACCGGTAGGCGGTGCTCGTCAGCGCACCGACCGGACAGATCTGGATCGTGTTGCCGGAGAAGTACGACGAGAAGGGCTCGTTCTCGTAGATCGCGACCTGCTGGAGCGCGCCGCGCTCGGCCATCGCGATGAACGGGTCACCGGCGATCTGCTCGGAGAAGCGCGTGCAGCGGGCGCAGAGGATGCAGCGCTCGCGGTCGAGAAGGATCTGCTGCGAGATGCTCAGCGGCTTGGGATAGGTGCGCTTGGTCTCTTCGAAGCGCGTCTCGCCCTGCCCGTGGCTGAGCGCCTGGTTCTGGAGGGGGCACTCGCCGCCCTTGTCGCACATCGGGCAGTCGAGCGGGTGGTTGATCAGGAGGAACTCCATGATCCCGGTCTGCGCCTTGTCGGCCACCGGCGACGTCACCTGCGTCTTGACGACCATGCCCGGCGACACCGGGAGCGTGCACGACGCCTGCGGCTTGGGGAAGCCGCGCCCGTTGCCGGCGTCGGGGACGTCGACCAGGCACTGGCGGCACGCGCCGACCGGAGCCAGCAGCGGGTGGTCGCAGAAGCGCGGGATCTCGACGCCGATCAGCTCGGCCGCACGGATCACGAGCGTGCCCTCGGGGACGCTCACCTCGACGTCGTCGATCGTCAGCGAGACGAGGTTCTGGTCGACGAGCTCTGCTCCGGAGTCGTTGTCCTGGGTGACGGTCATGCCGAGACTCCCTTCCAGGCGGTGGACGCCACGTACGGGAACAGGTCCCATGCCGGCGTGTGCATCCCGGCCTCGAACTCGTCGCGGAAGTGCTCGATGGCCGAGGTGATCGGGCTGGTCGCTCCGTCTCCCAGCGCACAGAACGCCCGCCCGAGGATGTTGTCGCACTGGTCGAGGAGGAGCTCGATGTCACCCTCCGTGCCCTTGCCGGCCTCGAGCCGCTCGAGGGTCTGCACCAGCCACCACGTGCCTTCGCGGCAGGGCGTGCACTTGCCGCAGGACTCGTGCTTGTAGAACTCGGTCCACCGCAGCACGCAGCGGACCACCGAGGTCGTCTGATCGAACAGCTGCAGCGCCTTCGTGCCCAGCATCGACCCGGCTCCGGCGACTCCCTCGTAGTCGAGGGGCACGTCGAGGTGGGCGGCGGTGAGCAGCGGGGTCGAGGAGCCTCCCGGCGTCCAGAACTTCAGCTCGGATCCCTCACGCATGCCGCCCGACATGTCGAGGAGCTCGCGCAGGGTGATACCGAGCGGCGCCTCGTACTGGCCGGGGTTCTTCACGTGGCCCGAGAGCGAGTAGATCGTCATGCCCTTGGACTTCTCGGTGCCCATGGACCCGAACCAGTCGGCACCACGCTCGACGATGCACGGCACCGATGCGATCGATTCGACGTTGTTGATCACGGTCGGCGCGGCGTACAGGCCTGCGACGGCGGGGAACGGCGGGCGCAGCCGCGGTTGGCCGCGACGCCCCTCGAGGGAGTCGAGGAGCGCGGTCTCCTCACCGCAGATGTAGGCCCCGGCGCCGGCGTGGACCACCACGTCGATGTCGATCCCCGAGCCGAAGACGTCCTTGCCGAGCACCCCGGCCGCGTACGCCTCCGCGACCGCGGCCTGCAGCCTGCGGATGACGTGCAGGACCTCGCCGCGCACGTAGATGAACGCGTTCTTGGCGCGGATCGCATGGCACGTGATCGCCACCCCCTCGATCAGGGTGTGCGGCGTGGCCATCATCAGCGGGATGTCCTTGCACGTGCCCGGCTCGGACTCGTCGGCGTTGACCACGAGGTAGTGCGGCTTGACGGTGCCGTCGGGCTCGGGCCCCTGCGGGATAAAGCCCCACTTCATGCCGGTGGGGAAGCCCGCCCCGCCGCGGCCGCGCAGGCCGGAGTCCTTGACGAGGGCGATCACCTCGTCGGGATCCATGCGCAGGGCCGCGCGCAGCCCGGCGTAGTCGCCGTACGAGTCGAGAGTCCAGGAGCGCTCGTGGTCCCAGTCCTTGGTGAGGACGGGAGTGAGAGGTGCGACGGTCATTCGGTGTCCTCCGCTTCCTCGCGCTGCGCGGGCGGGGTCGTGCTGTCGTCGACCAACGTCTCGGACTCGGCCCGGCGGGTGTCGGCCTGCGCGACGGCGGCCTCGGCATCCTCCGCCGGTCGAGCCTGTCGAGATCCGTCCTCTCCCGGCGCGACCCACCCTCGCTCGTGCGCCAGCCGCAGCCCGGCCAGCGACGGGTCACCGGCGGACGGTCCCTCGTCGGCACGCCCGTCGGGGAAGCCCGCGAGCACCCGCTCGGCCTCGCGCCACGTCGTGATGCGGGCGCCGCGGGTCGCCGTACGGGGCGTGCCGGCGCGCAGGTCGTCGACGAGCTCGACGGCGGAGTCGGGCGTCTGGTTGTCGAAGAACTCCCAGTTGACCGTCATCACCGGCGCGTAGTCGCAGGCGGCGTTGCACTCGATGTGCTCGAGCGTCACCTTGCCGTCGGCCGTGCGCTCGTCGTTGCCGACACCGAGGTGCTCGCGCAGGCGGGAGAAGATCGCGTCGCCGCCCATCACCGCGCACAGCGTGTTGGTGCAGACGCCGACGTGGTAGTCGCCGACCTCGCGCCGCTTGTACATCGTGTAGAAGGTCGCGACCCCGTTCACCTCGGCGGTCGAGATGTCGAGCAGCTCAGCGCAGAGCTCGATCGCCTCCGGGGTCACCCGGCCCTCGACCGATTGTGTGAGGTGCAGCATCGGCAGCAGGGCCGAACGCTTCTGCGGGTAGCGGGCGATGATCGCCTGCAGGTCGTCGCGTACGTGGGCGGAGTCCAGGCTGCTCATCGGTCCACGCCTCCCATCACCGGGTCGAGGCTGGCGATCGCGACGATGACGTCCGCGAGCATGCCGCCCTCGGACATCGCGGCGGTCGCCTGCAGGTTGCTGAAGGACGGGTCGCGGAAGTGCGCCCGGTAGGGCCGTGTCCCGCCGTCGGAGACGAGGTGGCACGCGAGCTCGCCGCGGGGCGACTCGACGCTCGTGTAGACCTGCCCGGCCGGAACGCGGAAGCCCTCTGTGACCAGCTTGAAGTGGTGGATCAGCGCCTCCATGGACTCGCCCATGATGTGGCGGATGTGCTCCAGGGAGTTGCCCTGACCGTCAGGGCCGACCGACAGCTGCGCGGGCCAGGCGATCTTCTTGTCGGCGACCATGACCGGGGCGCCCTCGAGCGTACGGAGCCGCGCCACGCACTGCTCGACGATGCGCAGCGACTGGTCCATCTCGTCCAGGCGGATGCGGAAGCGTCCGTACGCGTCGGGCTCGTCGCGGGTGATGACGTCGAAGTCGTACGTCTCGTAACCGCTGTAGGGCTGCTTCTTGCGCAGGTCCCAGTCGTAGCCGGTCGAGCGCAGCGCCGGTCCGGTGACGCCGAGCGCGAGGCAGCCGGCGAGGTCGAGGTAGCCGACCTCCTTGAGGCGGCCCTTGAAAATCGGGTTCTGGTTGCACAGCGCGGCGAGCTCGGGGAGCCGCTTGCGCATGAGCGCCACGAACCGGTCGACTGCGTCGAGTCCGCCGTCGGGGACGTCCTGCGAGACGCCGCCGGGGCGGAGGTAGGCCGAGTTCATCCGCAGCCCCGAGAACAGCTCGAACAGGTCGAGGCACAGCTCGCGCTCACGGAAGCCGACCGTCATCACGGTGAGGGCGCCGATCTCCATGCCACCGGTGGCGAGCGCGACGAGGTGCGAGGAGATCCGGTTGACCTCCATCATCATCACGCGCAGGACGGAGGCCTTCTCGGGGACCTGGTCGGTGATGCCGAGGAGCTTCTCGACCCCGAGGACGAAGGCGGCCTCGTTGTACATCGGCGACAGGTAGTCCATGCGGGTGCAGAACGTCACGCCCTGCGTCCAGCTGCGGTACTCCATGTTCTTCTCGATGCCGGTGTGCAGGTAGCCGATGCCGCAACGGGCCTCGGTCACCGACTCGCCCTCGATCTCGAGGATCAGCCGGAGCACGCCGTGAGTCGACGGGTGCTGCGGGCCCATGTTGACGACGATGCGCTCGGACGCGTCGGGGTCGACGCCCGCGACCACGTCGTCCCAGTCCTGACCGGTGACGGTGAAGACCGGGCCGGCCGTCGTGTCCTGGCTCTGTGCGTACGGGTCGGCGCTGGCGCCGGTGTCTGTGGTGCTCACGAGTACGACCTCCGCTCGTCCGGCGGTGGGATGGTTGCGCCCTTGTACTCGACGGGGATTCCGCCGAGCGGGTAGTCCTTGCGCTGGGGGTGCCCCGGCCAGTCGTCTGGCATGAGGATCCGGGTCAGGGCCGGGTGGCCGTCGAAGATGATCCCGAAGAAGTCGTAGGTCTCGCGCTCGTGCCAGTCGGCGGTCGGGTAGACGGCGACGACGGACTCGATGTGCGGATCGGACTCCGGGGCGGCGACCTCCAGGCGGATGCGCCTGTTGTGGGTCATCGACAGCAGGTGGTAGACGGCGTGCAGCTCGCGGCCGATCTCATGCGGGTAGTGCACGCCGGAGATGCCGCTGCACAGCTCGTAGCGCAGGAGGGCGTCGTCGCGCAGGTGCTGGCACACCTCGCGGACGCGCGTGCGGTGGAGGTGCAGCGTGACCTCGTCGCGGTCGACGACCACGGACTCGATCGCACCCTCACCGATCGTCTCGCCGAGGAGAGCCTCGAGCCGGTCGGCGAGGTCGTCGTACCAGCCGCCGAACGGACGACGCGAGGCCGCCGGCATCGCGACGGGGCGCTGCAGACCGCCGTAGCCGGACGTGTCGCCGGTGCCGTCGACGCCGAACATACCCTCGCGGACCTCGACGACCTCGAGGATCCGCGCCTGCGACGGGACGACCTCCTCGCCGCCCCCGCTGGTTGAGCCGCCCCCGCTGGTTGAGCCTGTCGAAACCCCGCTCATCGCAGCAGCCCCTTCATCGCCGACGTCGGGACGGCCTCGAGGGCGATCTTCTCGTCGGAGGCGATCTCGGCCACACGGTGCGCACCGAGCTTGGTGTGCTGGATCTTGTCGTGGAGCTTCATGATCGCGTCGATGAGCATCTCCGGGCGCGGCGGACAACCGGGCAGGTACATGTCGACCGGGACGACGTGGTCGACGCCCTGGACGATCGCGTAGTTGTTGAACATCCCGCCCGAGCTCGCGCAGACGCCCATCGCGAGGACGTACTTGGGGCCGGCCATCTGGTCGTAGATCTGCCGCAGAACCGGCGCCATCTTCTGGCTGACGCGGCCCGCGACGATCATCAGGTCGGCCTGGCGCGGCGAGGCGCGGAAGACCTCCATGCCGAAGCGCGACGAGTCGTACTTCGGCGCGCCGAACTCCATCATCTCGATCGCGCAGCAGGCGAGGCCGAACGTGGCCGGCCAGAACGACGCCTTGCGGAAGTAGCCCGCGAGTCCCTCGACTGTCGTCAGCAGGACTCCACTCGGGAGCTTCTCCTCCAGACCCATGTCAGTCCCACTCCAGTCCGCCGCGGCGCCAGACGTAGACGTACGCGACGAAGACCGTCGCGATGAACAGCAGCATCTCGACGATGCCGAACCAGCCGAGAAGGTCGAACTCCACCGCGAAGGGGTAGAGGAAGATGATCTCCACGTCGAAGACGATGAAGAGCATCGCGGTGATGAAGTACTTCACCGGGACGCGTCCACCGCCCGCCGCCTGGGGCGACGGCTCGATGCCGCACTCGTACGAGTCGACCTTGGCGCGGTTGTAGCGCTTCGGCCCCGTGATCGGAGCGATCAGCACGGAGAAAACCGCGAATGCTCCCGAGATGGCGGCGAGCACCAGAATCGGGGTGTACTCGGTCACCGCATCCTCCCTTCGTGAAAACCTTCACGAGCCTGTCCACAGGCTCTCACGGTCGGTGAGATCCTGTGTTTCCCGTCACTATGCCACGGGCGCAGGACACTCACGACAGGGGGTGGTGAAGGTCGCAGGACTCCCCTGCGAACGCCGTCCGACCTGCGATTTCGCGCGGAATACATTGCGTAATTCAGCACGCGTACGGGGGCGCGGAAACACCCTCCGTACGACGTCGGAGGGTGGCATGCGGCGCGGAGGTCAGCCATTGGTCGCGGTGTGGAGCGCGACGATGCCGCCGGAGAGGTTCTCCCAGCGCACGGGCCCCCACCCGGACTCGGCGATGACCTTGGCGAGCCCGAGCTGGTCGGGCCACGACATGATCGACTCGGCGAGATAGACGTACGAGTCGGGGTTCGACGACACCGCACGGGCGGCCGGCGGGAGCGCGCGCATCAGGTACTCGAGGTAGACCTTGCGGAACGGCGCGAACGTCGGGTGGCTGAACTCGCAGACCACCAGACGCCCACCCGGCCTGGTCACGCGCAGCATCTCCTCGAGGGCCACCGCGGGCTCGTGGACGTTGCGCAGACCGAACGAGATCGTCACGGCGTCGAACGTCTCGTCGGCGAACGGCAGACGCATCCCGTCGCCCGCGGTGAACGGCAGGGCGGAGTGGTGACGCTTGCCCTCGCGGAGCATCCCGAGGCTGAAGTCGCACGGGACGACGTACGCCCCGTCGTCGGCGAACGGCACCGACGAGGTGCCGGTGCCTGCCGCGAGGTCGAGCACCTTCTCCCCCGTACGGGCGCCCACGAGCGCGCGGACGCGGCGGCGCCACGCCCGGTCCTGCCCCAGCGACAACACGTCGTTGGTCAGGTCGTAGCGACGTGCGACGGCGTCGAACATCGACGCGACCTCGTGGGGCTGCTTGTCCAGGCTCGCTCGGCTCACGTGCCCAACTGTGTCACGCACCGCGACGCTCGCGATGCCACGGGTCGTACCCTGGCAGACGTGACCGACACCGTCGTGCCCCTCCAGGGACCGCTCCGTCTCGTGGCGCAGACGGTCCCGCTCGCCCCCTCCACGCTGGACGGCGTCCCGCTCGTGAACCTGCTCCCCTCCGACGGCGCGCTGGCCTGGGTGCGCGACGGCGACGGGCTCGTCGCGTGGGGCGAGGCCGCCCGGGTCGAGACCACCGGGGCGCAGCGTTTCGCCGACGCGAGCGCGTGGTGGCGCGAGATCTCCGCCCACGCCGTCGTCCGCGACAAGGTCCAGGTCGCCGGGAGCGGCCTCGTGGCGTTCGGGTCCTTCGCCTTCGCCGACGCCTCGGGTGCCACCCGCGGGCGCGCGGACGGGAGCTCGGTCCTCGTGGTGCCGAGCGTCGTCGTCGGACGCCGTGGCGGCACGGCCTGGGTCACGACGATCCGCGAGTCCGCGCTGGCGACCGCTCCGCAGCTGCGGGCCACCGAGGATCCCGTCGCCCCCGAGGACGTCGCGTTCGCCGACGGCTCGACCTCGGGCGCGCAGTGGGAGTCGATCGTGTCCGAGGCCGTCCGCCGCATCGAGGCCGGCGACCTCGACAAGGTGGTCCTCGCACGCGACCTCGTGGCCGAGCTCGCCGCTCCCCTCGACGTCCGCGCTCCGCTGCGACGGCTCGCCGCGTCGTACCCGAACTGCTGGACGTTCCACGTCGACCGCCTCTTCGGCGCCACGCCGGAGATGCTCGTACGGCGCGAACGCGGCCTCGTCACCTCGCGGGTGCTGGCCGGCACGATCCGGCGCACCGGCGACGACTCCCGTGACCTCGCGCTCGCGGGCTCGCTGGCGCGCTCGAGCAAGGACCTCGAGGAGCACGAGTACGCGGTGCGCTCGGTCGCCGACGCCCTCGAGCCGTACTGCTCGTCGATGAACGTGCCCGAGGCACCGTTCGTCCTCCACCTCCCCAACGTCATGCACCTGGCGACCGACGTCGCGGGCGTCGTGGACGCCGAGCGCGAGACGGCGACCGCGCTCGACCTCGCGGCCGCCCTCCACCCGTCGGCGGCGGTCGGCGGCACCCCGCGCGCCGACGCGCTCGCGCTCATCGACGAGATCGAGAAGCTCGACCGCGGCCGCTACGCCGCACCGGTCGGATGGATCGATGCCGACGGTGACGGCGAGTGGGGCATCGCCCTGCGCTCGGCGGAGTACGACGGAGCACGGGTCCGGCTGTTCGCGGGGTGCGGGATCGTCGCCGACTCCGACCCGGAGGCCGAGCTCGCGGAGTCGCAGGCCAAGCTCGTCCCGGTCCGCGACGCCCTCGCAGGGACCGAGGACTCCTAGCCGAAGAGCCCGGCGAGGTCGTCGGCGGTCAGGCCCCCGGAGGACGCGCCACCGTCGAGGACGCTCGCGACGAGCTCGGCTTTGCGCGCCTTGAGCTCGACGACCTTCTCCTCGATCGTGCCGGTGGCGACGAGCCGGTAGACCATGACCGGCGACTCCTGCCCGATCCGGTGGGCGCGGTCGACGGCCTGCGCCTCGACCGCGGGGTTCCACCAGGGATCGAGGACGAAGACGTAGTCGGCCTCGGTGAGGGTGAGACCGACGCCTCCCGCCTTGAGGCTGATGAGGAACACCGGCTGGTCGCCGGCCTTGAACCCGTCGATGGCGGCAGCCCGGTCACGGGTGCTGCCGTCGAGGTAGGACGTCGTGAGGCCCTCACGCTCCAGCCGATCCTGGACACGCCTCAGGAACGACGTGAACTGGCTGAAGACCAGGGCCCGGTGCCCCTCGGCGGCAAGCTCGCGCACGTGCTCGACGAGCAGGTCGAGCTTGGCGGACCCGACGGAGTCGTACGCGGCGTCGACCAGGCCGGGGTCGAGGCTGAGCTGCCGCAGGCGGGTCAGGGCCGCGAAGATCGTGATCCGGTGACGCCGCAGTGCGACCTCGTCGTCGCCGGCCTCCTCGAGAAGCCCGAGGATGCGCTGACGCTCACGCTGCAGGTGGGTGTCGTAGATCTTGCGGTGGCGCGCCGACAGGGCGACCTCGAGAACCTGCTCCTGCTTGGGCGGGAGGTCGGACGCGACAAGGTCCTTGGTGCGGCGCAGGAGGACCGGACGGATCCGCCGCTGCAGCATCGCCAGCAGGTCGGCGTCGCCGCCCTTCTCGATCGGATGGGCGACGGTCTTGGCGAACTGCAGCGGGTAGGGGAAGAGCCCGGGCGCGGTCAGCGAGAGGAGCGACCACAGCTCCATCAGGTCGTTCTCGACCGGTGTGCCGGTGATCGCCAGCGAGAACGGCGCCTCGACCCGGCGTACGGCCTGATAGGTCTTGCCGCGGTGGTTCTTGACCGCCTGCGCCTCGTCGAGGATGCGGCCGGACCACGCGAGGCGGGTGTACGCGTCGGCCTCGAGCCGCAGCAGCGTGTAGGACGTGACGACGAGGTCGGCTCCGGCCGCCACGTCGCTCAGCGGCTGGGAGCGCCGCGCGGCGGACTCGGTGACCGTACGGACCTCGAGGTCGGGCGCGAACGTCGCGGCCTCGCTCGCCCACGTGCCGACGACGCTGGTCGGCGCGACCACCAGGAACGGCGGCGCGTCGGGCTCGCGCTCACGGGCGTGGGCGATCAGCGCGAGGGTCTGCAGCGTCTTGCCGAGGCCCATGTCGTCGGCGAGGATGCCGCCGAGGCCGTGCTCGGCGAGGAATGCGAGCCACGAGAAGCCCTCGCGCTGGTAGGGGCGCAGCGTCGCCTTGAGACCGACCGGCGGCGCGACGTCCGGGACGCCGTCCTGGCCGACGAGCGTGCGGGCGAGCGCGACCCAGCGTGCCGCCTCGACGTCGACGACGCCGAGCTCACCGAGCTCGTCCCAGAGGTCGAAGGCCTGCGTGGCGAGGCTCATGGTCGCGACGTCACGGGGTCGGTCGTCGAGGGCGCGGGCGTCGGCGAGCATCCGCGCGAGCGCGTCGAGCTCGGGATGGTCGACGCTCACGTAGAGGTAGGTGCCCTTGGGCTCGGTCTTGTGCAGCAGCACCTTGTCCTGGCCGGTCGCGATCGCCTCGATGATCGTCGCGAGCCCGACCTGGCGGCCGCCGATCGTGACCACGACCTCGAGGTCGAGCCAGTCCGTACGGCCGGAGGGCGCGGGCGCCGACGTGAACTGGATCTCGGGCTTGCCGACGACCTCGCGGAACTGCGGCTGGCCGTCGGTGTGGACCTCGAAGGCGGGGTGGTCGCGGAGACCGGGGAGGACGTCCTCGGCGAAGCGGACCGCGTCCATCTCGCGCAGGACGAGCTCGGGGTACGGACGGGGGCCCGCCGTGGTCGTACGGAGGAGCAGGACGGCGGCGTCGTCCTCGAGCGCGAGGCGGTCGAGGGAGATGCGCTCGAGGTCGGCGTCGCGCATGCCGTAAGGGGCGGGCTCCTCGTCGAGAGCGAACACGCGCACGGTCTGGCCCGTCGCGAGGGAGCGGTAGTGCCACGCCCACGACAGGCGCACCTCGTGGCCGTCCACCCAGGTCAGCGCGAGGACGAGGTGGGGAGCGGGTGGCTCGGGCACCTGGACGGAGTCGTCGCGCGAGGTCACCTCGACGAGCCTGCGGACGCGAGGGAGATAGGTGTGGAGGAGGTCGGCCATGCCCTCACGCGGCACGGCGACCGTGCGGCCAGTCAGGAACAGCTCACGCACCGCGGCCGTCGGCGCACGGTCGAGCGGGGCGAGCGTGACCACGGCGTCGTCGCCTTCGCCCTCCCACAGCGCGACTCCGTGCTCGGGCGACCCGAGCAGCGTCGCGTCCTCCGCGGGGACCCACGAGCCGCCGACCCCGGCACCGGCGAGGAGGACCGCTCCCCCACCACCGTCGGCACGGGCATCCATCGACAGCCGCGCCGGCTGCGACGCGACACGCAGCTCGGCGAACCCTGACGCGACGAGCGGCAACCCCACCTCGTGGGCCTCGCGCAGCAGCCGCCACAGGGAGGCGCCCAGCTTGGCGAGCGGGAGGTTGTCCTCGGACCCGAACCCGTACGACATCCGAGCTCGATGGGTGCCGTGGATGGCGCGGAGCACGTCGACGTGCTCGGGGACGTACCGGCCGTCGCGCGGGTCGGCGACGACGAGGTCGCGCCACTCGACGCCCTTCTTGATCCACTCGCCGCGTCGCCCGCGCGTGACCGGGCGCAGGTGCAGGGGCGAGCGCGCGGACGACGGGGCGCCGCGGCCGAACCGTCGCTCGTCGTGGCGGTGCGGGGCCACCTCGAAACGGAGCGCGAGCTCGCCGCTGGCACGGCGGCCGTCAGGCCCGGGCGAGGACGGGCCCTCGTCGACGTCGGCGACGAGCTCGTCAAGGATCCGCTCCCAGCTCGACCCCGGTGCTGCCGGGGCGGACGTCGGCGCGACCTCGCGTGCATGGGCCACCAGCACGGTCGCGACCGCGTGCTTGCAGAAGTGGCTGACCGGGCAGGAGCACGCCGTGTAGAGCTCGATCGGCGTGTCGTGGTCGCGCCGCGCGGAGACGACGGTCTGGTAGGTCGCGACGCCGCTGCCCGCCACGCTGCTCTGCAGGACGTAGCCGTCGCGGTTGCGGGCGACGTCGAGATCGATCACGTATCCCCCGCGGGCGTACGCCTTGCCGCGGTCGATGGTGCCCTCGTCCATGTGCCGACGCAGCAGTGCCAGGTCGGCGAGGTCGGCGAGGGTCAGCACCTGTCAAGACTAGGTCGCGCCCCTGACTACCGGGCCGGTCGTCCACAGGCGAGGCCCGGTGTGTCGACCCGGACACACACCCGTTCCGAAGGGCGAGTCGGCGCGGCGATGTCAGAGTTGACGGGAGGCGACGCACGCCGCGCCCGCCGTCGGCCCGATCCCGGACGAGGAGGAACCGTGCCCGCTGCACCGATCTCCCCGCCGCCGCGGCTGCTGATGGGCGCGGGACCGGTCAACGCCGACCCGCGGGTGCTGCGAGCGATGTCGGCGCAGCTCGTCGGCCAGTACGACCCGTGGATGCTCGCCACCATGGACGAGACGAGGGCGCTCTACCGCGAGGTCTTCCGTACGACGAATGCCGCGACGCTGCTCGTCGACGGCACCTCGCGGGCCGGGATCGAGGCGGCGCTGGTCTCGCTGCTGGAGCCTGGCGACCGGGTGCTGGTGCCGATCCTCGGGAGGTTCGGCCACCTCCTGCGCGAGATCGCCGAGCGGTGCGGCGCCGAGGTGCACGTGGTCGAGACGCCGTGGGGCACGGTGTTCGACGAGGAGGAGCTCGTCGACGCCGCACGCCGGATCCGTCCGAAGGTGCTGGCGACCGTCCAGGGAGACACGTCGACCTCGATGTGCCAGCCGCTGTCCTCGCTCGGGCCGACCTGCCGCGAGCTCGGCGTGCTGACGTACGTCGACGTGACCGCGTCGCTCGCGGGCAACGAGTTCGCGATGGACGGGTGGGAGCTCGACGTCGCGACCGCAGGCCTGCAGAAGTGCCTCGGCGGGCCGTCGGGGAGCGCCCCGATCACCCTGTCGGACGCCGCCGTCGCGGTCGTCGAGGGGCGGCGGCACGTGGAGGCGGGACTGCGCGAGGCCGGCGACGTGGACCGTGGGACGCGGATCGGCTCGAACTACCTCGACCTCGCGATGATCCTCGACTACTGGGGTCCGCGGCGGCTCAACCACCACACCGAGGCGACGACGATGCTGTACGGGGCGCGCGAGTGCGCCCGCCTGCTCGTCGAGGAAGGGATGCCCGAGGCCGTCGAGCGTCACCGGCTGCACGGCTCGGCGATGACGGCGGGCGTGCAGGCGCTCGGGCTCGCGGTCTTCGGGGACGAGCGGCACAAGATGCACAACGTGGTCGCGGTCGAGATCCCCGACGGTGTCGACGGCGACGCGGGGCGGACGGCGATGCTCGAGGACTTCGGCATCGAGATCGGGACGTCGTTCGGACCGCTCCACGGCAAGGTCTGGCGGATCGGCACGATGGGCTGGAACGCCCGCCACGACGCCGTACTCACCACGCTGGCGGCACTCGAGCAGGTGCTGCGAGCTGCGGGCACCTCGCCGACGCCGGGATCGGGTGTGGCCGCGGCCAGAGAGGTGTACGCGACGTGAGGCCGTCCGAGACTGCGCTCGCCGACGCCCGTACGGCACTGGCACGCTGCGACGCTCTCGCCGCGCTGAGTGCCCGGTCGGGCCGGATCGACCGGTTCGCGCTGACGCGTTCACATGCGGAGGCGAACGCCCTCGTCGCGTCGTGGATGGCGCAGACGGAGATGGCGACGTGGGTCGATGCCGTCGGCAACGTGTGCGGACGGTTGGAGGGGCTGACCTCCGACCTGCCCGCACTCCTCCTCGGGTCACACCTCGACACGGTGCCCGACGCAGGCCGGTACGACGGGCCGCTCGGCGTCGCCATCGCGCTCGCGGTGGCCGTGCGGCTGCACGCACGCGTCGCCTCGCTGCCGTTCGCGCTGGAGGTCGTCGGCTTCTCCGACGAGGAAGGGACCCGCTTCGGCGCCGCGCTGACGGGGAGCCGCGGCCTCGCGGGGACCTGGGACGAGGCGTGGTGGGCGCAGGTCGATGCCGGTGGGGTGAGGCTGCGCGAGGCGTTCGTGGAGTTCGGGCTCGACCCGGCGCGCGTCGGTGAGGCCGCCCGGCCGCCGGAGTCGCTGGTCGGCTATCTGGAGTCGCACATCGAGCAGGGCCCGTCCCTGGAGGACGCCGACCGCCCGCTCGGCGTCGTCAGCGCGATCGCGGGCGCTCGGCGCTTCGCGCTGCGCGTGGTCGGCGAGGCGCGCCACGCCGGCGGCACCTCGTACGAGCGCCGCCGCGATGCCCTGGTTGGCGCGAGCCACGCCGTGATCGAGGTCGAGCGGATCGCCCGTACGGAGGGCGTGGTCGCCACCGTCGGTGCGCTGGAGGTGCACCCGGGCGCGGCGAATGTGGTCCCCGGGCACGTCGACCTCACGCTCGACCTGCGGGCCGAGCACGACGCCGACCGCGACCGGGCCTGGGACCTGATCGCGAGCGCCGTCGAGAAACGCTGCACCGAACGGGGACTGGTCTTCGAGGCGGTCGAGACGCATCGCGCCCAGGCAGTCGCGATGGATCCGGCACTGCGGGACGCCGTCGCGGCAGGCATCCGCGCGACGACCGGCGAAGAGTCGGTGACGGTGCTGTTCAGCGGCGCCGGGCACGACGCGATGGCGATGGCGGCGGTGACGCCGGTGGCGATGCAGCTCGTCCGCTGTCGCGACGGCATCTCGCACCACCCGGACGAGGCGGTGCGACTGGACGATGTGGCGCTCGCGATCGACGCGTTCGAGGCCGCCGTCCTGGCGGTGGCGGCGGAGTTCTGAGAAGCCGACTCTCCCTACAGGGGCTTCGCCCTATCCACCCCCGGCCGCAATCGTCACCTGCAGACGGCGGAGCCCCTGCTCGAAGTCGTCGAGGTTGTCACTGACCGTCTGGCGGACTGCGAGGTGGTCGACAAACCTGTAGTTGTGCGCGAGCGCATTGCGTGTCGCGCGAATACCGCGCCACCGCGCGCCGAACTCAGCAATCACGAGCTCCTCCGGCAACGCCATGACTTCTTCGATGCTGGCAGCGAGTCGCTGGCACACTGCATCGAAGATCAGGAGGTCGTCGATCGGGCCCCGTTCAAGGTGCTGACGCAGGATCGCGACATGCGAGAGCGCGTTCCGGATCCGCTCCGACGGCGCGCGAGTCACAGCGTTGCCGCCTCATTCAACGCGGTCGAGCGAATCTGCCCCTTCAGACCTCGAGTGGGGACCACATCAACAGGAACCCCGAGAATGTCTCCGACACGCACCGTCAGATCGCCGAGATCGAACAGTGTGAAGTCATCAGGGATGTCGACCAGGATGTCCACGTCGCTCTGCTCGTCGTCCTCGCCGCGTGCCACCGATCCGAAGACTCGTGCGTTGCTCGCACCCGCCTCCCGGACTGCACGGCGGATCGCCGTGCGGTGCTCGCGCACGAGCCGGCCGAGCCGCGTCGTTCCACGGAACTCCTCTCGTGCAAGCTTCGCCAGGCGTGAAACCTCTGGCTGTGAGCGCCCTAGCCGCTCGGCGATCTGCCGCTGTGAGGCGCCGGCCTCGACCGCGTCGTGCACGGCATCGATGAGCAGCGCGTGGGCCGTGTCCCGAAGCAGGTCAGCACGCGCGCCGGCCTCGATCAGCCGGGCGAACCGTTCCTCGAGCGATGACCTCACGAAACGACGATAGCACTTGCTATCACCGTCGAGCGAGTCCAACACGGGATGCGCCACGGCACGAGAGGGCCATGCTCGTGGGCATGGACCTCGTCGCTCTCAACGACGCTCCGCGCGACATCCTCGCCGCGTCGCTGACGTCCTGCGCCGACGTCCCCCGGTGGGTCGACGCGCTCGTCGACGATCGCCCGTACGAGTCGGTCGACGCGCTGCTCTCGTACGCCGACTCGCTTGCCGCCACGTGGACGGACGACGAGGTGACGCACGCGCTCGCCCAGCACCCGCGCATCGGAGAACGCTCCCGTCGTCCCGCGGCCGAGGCGGCGATGTCGGCGCACGAGCAGTCCGGGGTCCGGGCGGGCGGCGACGTCGCCGCTCGGCTGCGCGAGGCGAATGCGGCGTACGAGGAACAGTTCGACCGCGTGTTCCTCGTACGGGCGGCCGGCCGCGACGCCGACGAGGTCCTCGCGCTGCTCGAGGAGCGGCTCAGCAACGACGACGCCACCGAGCGCGAGGTCGTGAAGGGACAGCTCCGCGAGATCGCGCTGCTGCGCCTGCGCGACGCCGTGACAACGACGACCCTCACCACCGACGCCGCGCGGGAGGATGGCTCATGACCAGCCACGTCACCACCCACGTCCTCGACACCGCGCTCGGCCGCCCGGCCACGGGGGTCGCCGTGACGCTCAGCCTCGTCGACGAGCGCGTCGTCGAGATCATGGCCGTCGGGACCACCGACGACGACGGCCGCCTCACCGACCTCGGCCCGGAGCACCTCGCGGCAGGCACCTATCGCCTCACCTTCGACACCGGTGCCTACTTCGCCCGCGACGACCGGCCCGCGTACTTCCCCTTCGTCGAGGTGACGTTCGTCCTCGACTCCTCCGAGCACCACCATGTGCCGCTGCTGCTGAGCCCGTTCGCCTACTCCACCTACCGAGGGAGCTGAGATGGGCCCGCCTCCCCCGTACGCGCTCGGCGCCAACCGGTACGGCAAGGCCGAGGTCCGGGTGCTGCGCGTGGACCGCGCGACGCCGCGCCACGCGCTCACCGACCTGTCGGTCACCAGCCAGCTGACCGGCGACTTCGAGGCGGCACACGAGGGGGGCGACAACGCGCACGTGGTGGCGACGGACACGCAGAAGAACACCGTGTACGCGTTCGCACGCGACGGCATCGGGGCTCCCGAGGAGTTCCTGCTGCGCCTCGCGGACCACTTCACTGGGTCGTTCGCGTGGGTCACGGGCGGTCGGTGGACGGCCGAGCAGTACGCGTGGTCGCGGATCGCGGTGGGCGACACCGGGCACGACCACGCCTTCACGCGCGACGGCGGCGAGGTCCGTACGGCCGCCGTGGTCCGTGACGGCGACGCGACGACGGTGCTGGCGGGGTTGAAGGACCTCGTCGTGCTCGCGTCGACGGGGTCGGAGTTCGTCGGCTTCCCGCGGGACCGCTTCACGACGCTGCCCGAGGCGACCGACCGGGTCCTCGCGACGTCGGTGACCGCACGGTGGCGGTACGGCGGAGCGGTCGCGTACGACGAGGCGTACGCCGCCGCGCGGGCCGCGATGCTCGAGGCGTTCGCCGGCACGCACTCCCTCTCTCTGCAGCAGACCGCGTACGCGATGGGGAGCGCGGTGCTCGACGCCGTGCCGGAGGCAGTGGAGGTCCGCTTCTCGATGCCCAACAAGCACCACTTCCTCGTCGACCTCGGGCCTTTCGGCCTCGACAACCCCGGCGAGGTCTTCTTCGCGGCCGACCGGCCGTACGGGCTGATCGAGGCCAGCGTGCTGCGCATGGGCGCCGATCCCGCCGATGCGGTGTGGGCCTCGGCCGGCGGGTTCTGCTGACGCCATGGCCACCCACGTCGTCCGAGCGGAGCGGGCGCTCGTCGACGGGGTGCTGCAGCCCGCGGCGCTCACCGTGCGGGACGGGGTGGTGGTGGGGGTCTCGACAGGCTCGACCGGCGATGGGGGTGGCTCGACCGACGGTGGGGGCGGGGGCGGCGCGTACCTCCTCCCCGGCGTCGTCGACACCCACGTCCACATCAACGAGCCCGGGCGCACGGCGTGGGAGGGCTTCGCGACCGCGACCGAGGCCGCCGCGCGGGGAGGCGTCACGACCCTCGTGGACATGCCGCTCAACAGCATCCCGCCGACGACGACCCCGGCGGCGCTCGCGCTCAAGCGGGAGTGCGCGGCCGGTCAGCTGCGGGTCGACACCGGCTTCTGGGGTGGCGCGGTGCCCGACAGCCTGGGGTCGCTGGAGGCGCTATGGGACGAGGGCGTGTACGGGTTCAAGTGCTTCCTGGTCGACTCCGGGGTCCCCGAGTTCGCGCCGCTCGACGGCGACCAGCTCCAGGCGGCGATGCGCGAGATCGGCGGCTTCGGCGGGCTGCTGCTCGTCCACGCAGAGGACCCGGGCGTGATCGCGTCGGCGTCGGCGTCGGCGCGGCCAAGCAGGGCGTACGCGGACTTCGTCGCCTCGCGACCTGACGGCGCCGAGGTCGCCGCGATCGCGAGTGTCGTCGACGCCGTACGCGAGACCGGCACGCGCACCCACCTCGTCCACCTGTCGTCGGCGCGTGCGCTCGACCTGATCGCGGAGGCGCGGGCCGAGGGCCTGCCGTTGACGGTCGAGACGTGCCCGCACTACCTCGTGCTGGACGCCGCATCCGTGCCGGACGGCGCCGCCGCGTACAAGTGCTGCCCGCCGATCCGCGACCGCGGCAACCAGGACGCGCTCTGGGACGCCCTCGTCGAGGGGATCATCGACTGCGTCGTCTCGGACCACTCCCCCACGACGCTCGCCGACAAGGCCCGCGGCGACGGCGACCTCCAGCAGGCCTGGGGTGGGATCGCGGGGCTGCAGGTCGGGTTCGCGGCCGTCGCGGACGCGGCGTCGCGGCGCGGGATCGGCCTCGCGCAGGTCAGCGCGTGGATGTCGGCGGGCCCGGCGCGGATCGCCGGCATCAAGGGCAAGGGCGCGATCGCGGTCGGCAACGACGCGGACCTCGTCTGGTGGTCACCCGGCGGCTCGTACGAGGTCCGCGCCGAGGCGCTCGCGCACAAGAACAAGCTGTCGGCATACGACGGGCTCACCCTGCGCGGCCGCGTCCTCCGTACGGACCTACGCGGCGAGCCGGTAGGCCCCGTCCCCGATTCGGGCAGTTTTCCACCGTTGCGCGACCGCGATGAGGTGGAGAAGCGCCCGAATCGGGGACGGCTCCTGCGGCGCTGACTACCGGCGCTGCGGGCGCACCACGAGCCCCGTGCCACCGCCGCGTCGTACGGGCTCGGCTGCTGCGGTCATCGCACCGCGCTTGCCGACCTCGATCGTCGCGGCCGCCCCGATCTGCGCGGCCGACGTGAACGCGTCGCCGGACGGGACGAGCCGCTGCCCGTACGGAGCGAGCGCCGCCCCGTACGCGTCGATGAACTCCGGCTCGGCTGGTGTCGTGGCCGCGTTGCGGCTCGACGCGCGCGGTGCCGCGACCGCCTCCGGCAACGTCATGCCGAGGTCGATGCGGTTCACGAGGATCTGCAGCACGGTCGTGATGATCGTGGCACCGCCGGGCGAGCCGAGGACGTACTTCACCTTGCCGTCGTCGAGCACGATCGTCGGCGCCATCGAGGAGCGCGGGCGCTTGCCGGGCTGGATGCGGTTGGGATCAGCCGCGTCGTACACCGCGGTGAAGTCGGTCAGCTCGTTGTTCAGCAGGAACCCGCGTCCCGGCACCGTGATGCCCGAGCCACCGGTCTGCTCGATGGTGAGCGTGTAGGCGACGGCGTTGCCCCACTTGTCGACGACCGAGAGGTGGGTCGTCGAGACGTTCTCGGTGTCGGGCTTCTCCGTACGGTCAGCCGTGCCGCAGCCGGTGCCGCTGAGCGCGCCGGGCGCCACGGGCCGGATCGCGGCCTTCGTCGGATCGATGACGCACGCGCGCGAGTCGGCGAACCGCTGGCTGAGCAGCGTCTTCGTCGGCACGTCCACGAAAGCCGGGTCGCCGACGTACGCGTTGCGGTCGGCGAACGCGTGGGCGCTGGCCTCGAGGAACAGGTGCAGGCTCTGTGCCGTGTCCGCGCCGCCGCCCAGGCGATAGTTCTCGAGGATGTTCAGCGCCTCGCCGACCGTCGTCCCGCCCGAGCTCGACGGCGCCATCGAATAGACGTCATGCCCGCGATAGCTCACCTTGCTCGGCGCCTGGTGACGGACGCGGTACGCGGCGAGGTCCTCGGTCGTCATCGAGCCCGCCGGTGCGGGCAGCGCGGAGGCCGGGTCCTTCGGCGGCGCCTGGACGGTCTTGGCGATCTCCTCGGCGAGCGCGCCGCCGTAGAAGGCCTTCGGCCCGCGCTTCGCGATCGCGGCGTACGTGCGGGCGAGGTCGGGGTTGCGGAACGTCGTGCCGACCTGCGGGGCGTCGCCACCGGGCAGGAACAGAGCGGCGGTGTCCGGGAAAGCAGCGAACCGCGCCTTGTTGTCGAGCGTCTGGCTGCGGAACGTCTGGTCGACCGGGAAGCCCTTTGCCGCGACCTCCGTCGCCGGTGCGAGGGCTCGGGCGAGGCTGCGGGTGCCGAAGCGCGCCAGCGCCGCGTCCCACGTCGCGACCGTGCCCGGCACGCCGACCGCGACGCCGGACGAGACGAGCTCCGGGGTGAACCGGTACGGCTGCCCGGTCGCGGGGTCGAGGAACGCATCTTCGGGCGAGATGCCGGCCGGCGCGGTCTCGCGTCCGTCGATCGTGGAGACCTTGCGCTTCTTCGCGTCGTAGAAGACGAAGTAGCCGCCGCCCCCGATCCCCGCGCTGTACGGCTCGGTGACGCCGAGCGTGGCCGCCATCGCGACCGCGGCGTCCGCGGCGTTGCCCCCACGGGCCAGCACGTCACGTCCGACCCGGCTCGCGGTGGCGTCGACCGACGAGACCGCGCCGCCCGTGCCGTACGAGGTGGGGGTCGGTACGGGGGGCGGTGGCTCCGGAGCGGGCCGGTGGGCCTGGGCGGGAGGCGTCCCGACGAGCGCGACGAGGGTGAGTGCGGCGGCGACGGTGAGGATGCGGGGGCTCATCATCCGACCGTGGCAGGGGTCACGGAGGCCCGCAACCCCTCAGCGCGGTGCCTCGCGGCGGTCAGATCCGCTCGAGCGTGGGGCGCTTCGGCTTGACCGTGTCGCCCGAGGACGTCCCGTTGATCCGCCGCTGGACCCACGGCACCGCGAACTCCTTGGCCCACTGGAGGTCGGCGTCGCGCCGCTGCTTCTTGGTGGGCGGCGCCGCCTTCGGCAGACGGGGCTTTTTGAGCTCGTGGCTGACCCCGAGCGTGTCGAGCACGTGGAACGCCATCTGCTTGTGGCCGTAGCTCGACAGGTGGAGACGGTCGGTGTCCCAGTAGCGGTCGTCGCGGTACTCGCGGAACCGCCAGAAGTCCACCAGCGTCGCGCCGTGCCTGTCGGCGATCTCGCGGACGATCTCGTTGTAGATCGCGACGCGGCCCCGAAGCTTGCCGAACACCGGCGCGTAGCCCAGGTCGTACCCGGTGAACATCACCACGCGCCCCCCGCAGACGGCGAGCCGCCCGATGGCCGCGTCGTACAGCTCACCGAGGAGGTCGAGGTCGACCTTCGGGCGCAGGATGTCGTTGCCGCCGGCATAGATCGTCACGAGGTCCGGCGACAGCTTGAGCGCCGCCTCGAGCTGCTCGGCGATCACGGGCTTGAGCAGGCGACCTCGTACGGCGAGGTTGGCGTACCCGAAGTCGTCGGACTTGGTCGCCAGCACCTCGGCCACCCGGTCGGCCCAACCACGCAGCCCGTTGGGGCGGCGCTTGTCGGGGTCCCCGACTCCTTCGGTGAACGAGTCGCCGAGCGCGACGTAGCGGTGGTACACGGGTTCGCTGACCATGTGCTCGATTCTCGCACCGGCCCACCCGCGGACCGTGGAGGTGGCGTTCGACGGTGGTTTCCGGATGCGATGATGGTCATATCATGCGCCTCGTCGACCACCTCCCCGCCGCCGAGGAGTCCGACGACGCCGACGTCGTCTTCGACGCGTTCAGCACGTGGGCCGAGGGTGAGGGCCTGACCCTCTACCCCGCCCAGGAGGACGCGCTCATCGAGATCGTGTCCGGCTCGAACGTCATCCTCGCGACGCCCACCGGGTCCGGCAAGAGCCTCGTCGCCGCCGGCGCGCAGTTTGCCGCGATGGCGAAGGGCAAGCGCAGCTTCTACACCGCCCCGATCAAGGCGCTGGTGTCGGAGAAGTTCTTCGCGCTGGTCGAGATGTTCGGCGCCGACAACGTCGGGATGATGACCGGCGACGCCTCGGTCAACGCCGACGCGCCGATCATCGCGGCGACCGCAGAGATCCTGGCCAACAAGGCGCTGCGCGAGGGCGCGGCGGCCGAGGTCGGGCTCGTCGTGATGGACGAGTTCCACTTCTACTCCGAGCCGGACCGTGGCTGGGCGTGGGAGGTCCCGCTGCTCGAGCTGCCCCATGCGCAGTTCCTCCTGATGTCGGCCACGCTGGGAGACACCGCCCGCTTCGAAGAGGACCTCACCCGCCGTACGGGCCGAGAGACGACCCTCGTCGCCGGCACCGAGCGGCCGGTCCCGCTCGTCCACGAGTACGTCACCTCCCCCGTGCATGAGACGGTCGAGGAGCTGCTCGCGACCGGGCAGTCGCCGATCTACATCGTGCACTTCACGCAGGCCTCGGCCATCGAGCGCGCACAGGCGCTGTCGAGCATCAATGTGACGACCCGTGCGGAGAAGGACACGATCGCCGCCGCGCTCGGTGACTTCCGGTTCCAGACGGGGTTCGGCAAGACGTTGTCGCGACTGGTCCGGATGGGCATCGGCGTGCACCACGCAGGGATGCTTCCGCGCTACCGGCGCCTCGTCGAGCGGCTCACCCAGAAGGGCCTGCTCAAGGTCGTCTGCGGCACGGACACGCTCGGCGTCGGCATCAACGTGCCGATCCGTACGGTCTTGTTCTCGGGGCTGTCGAAGTACGACGGCATCCGCCAGCGGCACCTGCACGTGCGCGAGTTCCAGCAGATCGCGGGGCGGGCCGGCCGCGCCGGGTACGACACGATCGGCCGTGTCGTCGTCCAGGCACCCGAGCACGAGGTCGAGAACGCCAAGATGGTCCGCAAGGCAGGCGACGACGTCAAGAAGCTGCGTCGGATCCAGCGCAAGAAGCCGCCCGAGGGCTTCGTCAACTGGTCCGACCGGACGTTCGACAAGCTCTCCACCGGCCAGCCGGAGCCGCTCGCGTCGCGGATGCGGATGACGCACGCGATGGTGCTGAACCTCGTCGCGCGTCCCGGCGACGCCCGCGCCGCCGTGAAGTCGCTGGTCATGGACAGCCACGCGAGCGAGGCAGACCAGGAGCGGATGCTCGCCGAGGCGGAGTCGATCTTCGAGACGCTGATCGAGGGCGGTGTCGTTGAGGAGCTGGCCGAGCCCGACGCCGAGGGCCGCACCGTACGGCTGACGGTCGACCTGCAGGCGGACTTCGCGCTCAACCAGCCGCTCGCCCCGTTCGCCGTCGCCGCGCTCGAGATCCTCGACCCCGAGTCACCGACGTACGCGCTCGAGGTCGTCTCGGTCTTCGAGGCGATCCTGGAGGACCCGCGCCCGATCATCAGCGCCCAGCGCAACCGTGCCAAGGGCGAGGCCGTGGCCGAGATGAAGGCCGAGGGGCTGGAGTACGAGGAGCGCATGGAGCTCCTCGAGGAGGTCGAGCACCCCCAGCCGCTGCGCGACGAGTTGGAAGTCGCGTACGAGGCCTACCGCACCGGACACCCCTGGGTCTCCGACTACGAGCTCAAGCCGAAGTCCGTCGCCCGCGAGATGTGGGAGCGGTCGATGACGTTCGCCGAGTACGTGAGCATGTACCAGCTCGCGCGCTCCGAGGGGCTCGTGCTGCGCTACCTGTCGGACATCTACCGGACGCTGCGCCACACGGTCCCCGACAGCTATGTGACCGACGAGATCGACGACATCACGTACTGGCTCGGCGAGGTCGTCCGCCAGACCGACTCGAGCCTCCTCGACGAGTGGGAGGCGCTCGCGTCGGGCGAGGGCGGCTCGGTCGACGTGGTGATCGCCCAGCACGAAGCCCTCGACGCCGGCCCGCCTCCGGTCACGGCCAACGAGCGGGCGTTCCGGGTGCTGGTCCGCAACGCACTGTTCCGCCGGGTCGAGCTGATGGCGCTGCGTCGCTGGATCGACCTCGGCGCGATGGACGGTGCCGCCGGGTGGAACGCCGACGTGTGGCAGGAGGCGATCCAGGACTACTTCGCCGAGTACGACACGCTCGGCACCGGCCCCGACGCGCGCGGCCCCGCGATGCTCGTCGTCGACACCGACCCCTCGCTGGTCGACACCGACCCCTCGCCGGTCGACACCGACCCCTCGCCGGTCGACACCGACCCCTCGCTGGTCGAGCCTGTCGAGACCCCCCGCGTCTGGCACGTGCGCCAGATCCTCGACGACCCCGAGGGCGACCGCGACTGGGCCATCTTCGCCACAGTGCACCTCGACGCGTCCGACGAAGCGGGCGAGGCAGTCGTGCAGATCACGGATGTGGGCCCCCAGACGGACACAGGCGTCTGACGCCGGACGGCACCTCGTACCGTGTCTCCGTGGCTCTCTTCTTCGTCGCCGATCCGACCGTCACGCGACCGGTACGGGCGGGTCTGCTCAAGACCTGGACCGACGCCTCGAACGCCGGTGGTGCGATCGGGTTCGTCCCGCCGGTCTCCCCGCTCGACGTCGAGCCGATCCTCGACGAGCAGCTGGCGGCAGTCGCCGACGGCCGCATCCGGATGGTTGTCGGCCTCGACGGCGACCAGGTGCGGGCCGCCGGGTTCCTGGAGTCGAACTCCCATCGCCTGATGCAGCACTGGGTCTGGGCGACGACCATCATGGTGCACCCCACGGCCCAGGGGCGCGGCGCCGGTTTCGCGCTGATGCTCGCGCTCGGCTCGCTGGCGCGCAGCATGCCCGGCATCGAGGCCGTACGCCTCAGCTGCCGTGGCGGGCTCGGGCTCGAGCACTTCTACGCGCGCTGCGGCTACAAGGAGGTCGGCCGCGTTCCGGGGGCGATCCGCGTCGGCCATGGTGACGACCGAGACGACATCACGATGCTGCTCACGCTCGAATCCCGCTCCCACCCGGAGCGGTGAATCAGGTCCCACGCGCGTCGCCGCGGTGGGACCTGGCTCACCTCCGCAGGGGTGGTCGCGGGACCGGACGGGCACGCCGCACCGCACCGCCCTAGGCTCGGGCGGGTGGGAAGCAGCGTCTACATCGCGTCCGTCGAGGGGTTCACCGGCAAGTCCACCGTGGCGCTCGGCGTCGTCGAACAGCTGTCACGGCGGGTACGCCGCGTGGGTGTCTTCCGTCCGATCGTGCGCGGAGACGTCGCGGCCACAGGCGGCAGGGACTACGTCCTCGACATGCTGGTGGCGCACGACGCGGTGACGACCTCGTACGAGGAGGCCGTCGGCACGACGTACGAGGAGATCCACGCCGATCCCGTCGCGGCGATGGAGCAGATCATCGACCGCCACGCGGCGGTCGCCGCGGCGTGCGACGTGGTCGTGGTGGTCGGCACGGACTACACGGACGTGGCCGCGCCCACCGAGTTCGCGTACAACGCACGGGTCGCGGCCAACCTCGCGTCGCCGGTGCTGCTCGTGCTCAACGGCGCCGACCGTACGCGCGCCGAGGTCGCGGGCATCTCCGACGTCGCAGTGGCCGAGCTTGAGGCGAACCACGCCGAGCTCTTCGCCGTCGTCATCAACCGCGTGACCGACCCCGAGGTCGCCGCCGACCCGGCGACGCTCGTCGATCGCGACGTGCTCGTGTACTCCGTTCCGGACGAGCCCGTGCTGTCCGCACCGACGGTCGCCGACCTCATGGCCGCGTGCGACGGCACGCTCGTACGGGGCGACGAGCGGCTGCTCGGACGCGAGGCCAGCGGCTTCGTCGTGGCCGCGATGACCCTGCCGAACGTGCTCGACCGGCTCTTCGAGAGCGCCGTCGTGATCGTGCCGGGAGACCGCCCCGAGATCGTGCTCGGCGTGCTGTCGGCGCATGCGTCGACCGAGTTCCCCCAGATCGCCGGCGTCGTGCTCAACGGCGGTATCGCGCTGCCTGAGCAGGTCGAGCGGCTGCTGCGCGGGGTCGGCTCCACGATGCCGATCGTCGCCACCGACCTCGGCACGCACGCGACGTCTCAGGCACTGACGGGGCGGCGCGGGCTGCTGACCCGGGAGTCGCCGCGCAAGATCGCGACCGCGCTCGCGGTGTTTGCCGAGCACATCGACGGCGACGCGCTCCTCGACCGGCTGGAGGTGTCCCGGACGACGGTCGTCACTCCGCTGATGTTCGAGCACACGATCCTGGACCGGGCGACCGCCGACCGGCGCCACATCGTGCTGCCGGAGGGCGAGGACGAGCGCATCCTGCGGGCCGCGGACATCCTGCTGCGCCGCGGCGTCGCTGAGCTGACGCTGCTCGGTGACCCGATCGCGGTGACCGGACGCGCCGCGAGCCTCGGTGTCGACCTGTCCGCCGCCCGGATCGTGGACCCGCGGACGTCGGACGACCGCGAGCACTTCGCGCAGGAGTACTACCGACGCCGCAAGCACCGCGGCGTCGACCTCGAGGACGCGCGGACGACGGTCACCGACGTGTCGTACTTCGGCACGATGATGGTCGAGCTCGGGTACGCCGACGGCATGGTGTCGGGGGCGGTCCACACCACCGCGCACACGATCCGCCCCGCGCTCGAGGTCGTGAAGACGGTGCCGGGAGTCTCGACGGTGTCGTCGGTGTTCTTCATGTGCCTCGAGAACCAGGTGCTGGTCTATGGCGACTGCGCCGTCGTCGTCGACCCCGACGCGACCCAGCTCGCCGACATCGCGATCTCGTCGGCGCATACGGCGTCGGCGTTCGGCATCGAGCCGCGGGTCGCGATGCTGTCGTACTCAACCGGCAGCTCCGGCAGCGGCGCCGACGTCGAGAAGGTCCTCAACGCGACCGGTCTCGCCCAGGAGCGGGCGCCCGAGCTGATGATCGAAGGGCCGATCCAGTACGACGCCGCGATCGACCTCGCCGTCGCGCGCACGAAACTGCCCGAGTCGGAGGTCGCGGGGCGCGCGACGGTGTTCGTGTTCCCTGATCTCAACACGGGCAACAACACCTACAAGGCGGTGCAGCGCTCGGCCCGTGCGGTCGCGGTCGGGCCGGTGCTGCAGGGCCTGCGCAAGCCGGTCAACGACCTCTCGCGCGGCGCCACGTTGCGCGACATCGTCAACACCGTGGCGATCACCGCGATCCAGGCCCAGCAGCTGCCCACCGGCTGACCGCGCCCGCCCACTTTCCGTTGGGCCCCACGGAAAGTGCGGCGCTCAGTCCTTGAGCTGCTTGCCGCCGTGCAGCATGGTCAGCAGGCTCGTGAGCTTCTTGTCCTGCGCCTCGGTCCGCTTGAAGCTCGTGAGCACCATCATCGGCTTGAACCGCGGCACGGTCACCGCGTGGGAGTAGGTGAACTCCTTGAGCCCGTCCTCGCCGTGGATGCGCCCGAACCCGGACTCGCCCACCCCGCCGAACGGCAGCGACGGCACACCCGCGAACGCCGTGACCGCGTTGACCGAGGTCATGCCCGAGCGGATCCGGTGCGCGATCTCGGCGCCACGCTTCTTGCCGAAGACGGCGCCGCCCAGCCCGTACGAGGTGGCGTTGGTGCGGCGGATCGCATCCTCCATCGAGGGGACGCTGTTGACGACGAGCGTCGGGCCGAAGGTCTCCTCGGTCACGGCGACCGAGTCCTCGGGGACCTCGACGAGCACGGTCGGCTGCACGTACCGCTCCCCCACCGCGTCCGCGCCGCCGACCACGGCCCGGCCGCCACGCGCGAGCGCGTCGTCGATGTGGCGCTTGATGATCGGGAGCTGGCCGGGCATCGTGATCGGGCCGAACTTCGCCTCGGGGTCGCTGCCTGCGCGCACCTCCGCCGCCTGCGCGGTCAACTCGGCCACGAAGGCGTCGAACACCTTCTGGTGGACGTATACGCGCTCCATGCCGATGCAGGTCTGGCCCGCGTTGGACATGCCAGCCCACAGTGCGGCATCGGCGGCCGCGGCGAGGTCGGCGTCCTCGTCAACGATCATGGCGTCCTTGCCGCCGGCCTCGATGACGACAGGCGTGAGGTTCTTGGCGGCGGCCTCCATGACCTTGCGACCCGTGCCCGGCGATCCGGTGAAGGCGACCTTGTCGACCTTGGACGACGCCAGCGCGGCGCCGGTCTCGCCGAGGCCGGTGACGAGCTGGAGCACCGGGTGGTCGCCCGCGACCTCCGCGAAGGAGTCGACGAGCCACTGGCCGACGCCCGGCGTGTACTCGCTGGGCTTGAAGACGACCGCGTTGCCCGCCGCCAGCGCGTACGCGATGGAGCCCATCGGCGTGAAGACCGGGTAGTTCCACGGGCCGATGACCCCGACAACGCCGAGCGGCTTGTACTCGATGGTCGCCTTCTGGTTCACCATGAGCAGGCCGGGGTTGACCGTACGGCGGCCGAGCAGCTTCTTGGCGTGGCCCGCGGCCCACGCGAGGTGGTCGATCGCGAGGGCGATCTCGAGGACGGCGTCGCTGTGCGGCTTGCCCGTCTCGGCGTGGACGACGTCGGCGAGCTGGTGGATGCGGCGCGTGATCACGCCCTTCCAGCGGTTGAGGATCTCCTTGCGGTCCGCGAACTCGAGCGAACCCCACCACTGCGCGGCGGGACGGGCCCGCTCCACAGCCGCGTCGACCTCCTCGCGCGACCTCACCGGGTAGGTGCCGACGACGTCACCGGTGATCGGGCTGAGCGAGTCGAAGGTCGTGGGCGCGGGCTGGTCCCCGGTGTTCTCTTGGGCCTTCGTATGCTGTGAGCTCGCGTTCGTGGTCGCCATCTCGTCCTCCAGGGGTCTGCGATGCAGGACACAACCTCGTCATCGCGAAGACTACTGCTCGGTGGACCGGGCCACTGCAGAGCTGTTCATCAGGCGGACTCGGCGATCTCGATGGCGACGATTGCGGGCTGGCTGGACATCATGACTGGGAGGCCGTGTCGTGTTGAGTAGGCGGGGCCTCCCTGCGCCTGGAGATGGCATTGACGCGAGGCCCTGCCAAATGGCCGACCAGGAGCGCCGAGAGGTAAACAGCGGAAAGGATTGGCCCTCCGACGATGAGTATAGACAACACGAGCACACCGACGGTCTGACGCCTCCAGCCAGATTTTCTCCTCAAACGACTGCCACAAGTAGCCAACGCAGTTCCCCATACCGCCAATAGGAAACACGTTATGAGACCGACGGCAAGCATGTCGGCCAAAGCGAAGTTCCTCACACACACCTCATAACGGGTTAATACGCCCATAGTCGGTGAAGGTATTGGCGTACTCGCCCAACCAGACCGGGTATTTTCTTCGGAAGTACTTCCCTACAAAAACCCGCGCCCAAGCGTACGCAATATACTTCACAACCGGCTTCCCTGCGTCATCCCTCACCCGCACCGGACCCGAGGCCACTTCCTCTGTCCATGTGCCATCAGGGTTCGCGAAGAGTTGCGCCGACTCCGTGCGCGCCGACAGATCCTCAACCTTCTTGTCCGCGAGCCGTGCAGCCAGTGATGCCGAGACGGCATCGGGGCGATCCTGGACGCCGTCGCCGTCCGAATCTGTCACTCCAGCGGAGGGATTCGATCTTTCCGACTGATCAATTGCCGCCGTTGCTGGCGTGGCCGCAAGAAGACCGGCGACCATTGCCGAGGAAACGCTCAGCACGATGCCCACAAGAGCGCGTGAAATGGGACCGTTGGTCATAGTTCGCCCAGCCTGTCTATATCAGCTGCCTCATTGGCTGCCATACCGGCGATCCACTCATGCACAGCCATCGGAACGCTATTCCAGATCCAGCGTTGTAACCGTTTCGTGATCAGAAACCATGACACAAGGGATACAACCGGACTTCCATCTCGCGATGAGTTCGGCGGGCACCGCAGGTCGTACGGGCATGAGCGCACCTCCGACGACGCGCACCCGCGTCCTGTCCGCCGACGGCACCGCGATCGGGGTCACCCAGCGCGGCAGCGGGCCAGCGGTGGTGCTGGTCGACGGCGCCCTCACGTCGAGCCGCACCGATCCCGGCCGGCCGCTCGCCATGGCGCTCGAGGCGCGCTTCACCGTGTACGACTACGACCGCCGCGGACGCGGGACCAGCGGCGACACTCCCCCGTACGCACCCGCCCGCGAGGTTGAGGACCTGGCTGCCGTGATCGCCCAGGCGGGCCCGGACGCCTGCCTCTTCGGGATGTCGTCCGGTGCCGCGCTCGCGCTGGAAGCGGTCGCCGCAGGCCTCCCAGTACGACGCCTGGCCGTGTACGAACCCCCGTACACCGGTGAGGTCACCGGCCCCGCCGACGTCCGCCGCACACGCAACGAGCTCGAGGCGATCCTGGCCGACGAGGACCGCGGGCCTTCCCGGTACGGCGACGCGGTGGCCACGCTCATGTCACTGACCGGGATGCCGAAGGAGATGGTGACGCTCGTACGGCACACCCCCGTGTGGCGGGAGTACGAGGCGTTGGCGCCGACCCTCGCGTACGACCTGGCACTGCTCGGCGACGGGATCGTGCCACGCCGCCGGTTCGAGCACGTCGACGTCCCGACGCTCGTCCTCGACGGCGCCGCGAGCCCGGAGCTGCTGCGCCGTCCGTCACGGATCGTGGCGTGCCTCGTGAGCGCCGCCGCGTACCAGTCGCTCCCGGACCAGACCCACGACGTCGATCCGACGGTCCTCGCGCCCATCCTCGCGGACTTCTTCGCCTGACCCCGCACGCGTTGGTGACTCCGTGGTCACCGCGCCGGCGCGGGTGACCACTCACGCACCGACGCGCGCGCCGCCCACCCGCGCCGGCGGCAGGACGCGCCCCCGCAGCAGGTCAGCAGCCTTCTCGCCGACCATGATCGTCGGCGCGTTGGTGTTGCCGCGCGGCACGACCGGCATGACCGACGCATCCACCACCCGCAGTCCCACGACTCCCCGCACCCGCAGCTCCGGATCGACGACCGCGGCCTCCCCGTCGCCCATGGCGCAGGTGCCGACGGGATGGAACAGCGTCTGGGTCTGCGCCCGGGCGTGCGCGACAAGCTCGGCCTCGGTCGGCACCGCGCGCCGCGCCGAGGGCAGCCACAGATCCTTGAGGAAGCGCGCGAGCGGCCCCGACGCCACGGTCTCGAGGAGCCGCTGCGTCCCGGCGACCATCGCATCGAGGTCGGACTGGTCGTCGTAGTAGGCGGCGTCGATCTCCGGGTGCCAGGTCGGGTCCGCCGACCGCAGCCGGAGCGACCCGCGGCTCGCGACGCTGACCAGCGTCGGCGCGATCGTCATCGACCGGACCTGAGGCTCGTGCATGCCGTTGTCGTAGAACGCGCTCGGCGCGACGTGCGCCTGGAGATCGGGTGCCGCGAGCCCGTCACGGGTGGCGAAGAACGCCCCCGCCTCACCGACGTTCGAGGCGAGCGGCCCCTTGCCGGTCGCCTTCCAGCGCAGGAGGTTGCCGAGCGTCGACGCCTCCGCGAGGTCGGTCGAGTCCCTGGTCGCCCAGACGAGCGGCAGCGCCGGGTGGTCGTGGAGGTTGGCGCCGACACCGGGCAGGTCGGCGACGACGTCGATGCCGTGCTCGCGCAGGTGGGCCGCCGGGCCGATGCCGGAGAGCATGAGGACCTGCGGGCTGTTGACCGCGCCGCCGGACAGCACGACCTCGCGCTCGGCGCGGGCGATCTGCTCGCCGCCGGCCACGCGGTACGCGACGCCGGTGGCCCGCCCGCCCTCGATCACGATCCGCGTGACCAGCGCCCCGGTCAGCACGGTGAGGTTCGGGCGAATGAGCGCCGGGCGCAGATAGGCGTCGACCACGGACCAGCGCCGGCCCTTGCGGCACGTGACCTGATAGAGCCCCGCGCCCTCCTGCGACTCGCCGTTGAAGTCGTCGGTCGCCTTCAGGCCCGAGGCCACCGCCGACTCGACCCACGCCTCGCTCAGCGGGTGGGTGTAGACGCGGTCCTCGACACGCACCGGGCCGTGCTGCCCGTGGTACGGGCCCGCGAGGCGGGTGTTGCCCTCGGAACGCAGGAAGTACGGAAGGACGTCCTCGTACCCCCATCCGGTCGCGCCGTGCGCATCGCGCCACGTGTCGTAGTCGACCCGGTTGCCGCGGATGTAGATCATCGCGTTCATCGACGAGCAGCCGCCGAGCGCCTTCATGCGTGGCCAGTACGCCCTGCGGCCGCCGAGCTGCTTCTGAGCGACCGTGCTGTAGCCCCAGTCCCAGCGGGTCTTGATGAGGTTCGCGAAGGCGGCCGGGATCGCGATCTCGTCGGCGTCGTCGACCGGCCCGGCCTCCAGCAGGAGGACGGACACGGACGGGTCCTCCGTGAGCCTCGTCGCGACCACCGCTCCGGCACTGCCGGCACCCACCACCACGTAGTCGTACGACGTCATGGCGGAAGTGTGGCATGTGTCACATGTCCCTGGAAAACATGAGGCTTGCCTCACGAAAATGTTGAGGTTTCCCTCATGTTTGGGTCATCATGAGACCTTCCGGCATCTACCTGAGGAAGTTCGAGGGACACGTGACGATCATCGACACCCCGACCACCCGGACGACGCACGTCGACCACCGTTCGCGGCTGATCGACGCTCTGAACGGCGGTACGCCCTACGCCGTCGCCTTCGGCGGCCAGGGCAGCCCCTGGCTCGAACCCCTGAGCGAGCTGCTCCGTACGTTCGCCCTCGGCTCCTCGATGCACGCCCTCTGCGCGGACGCCGAGTCCCGGCTCGAGCCCGTATGGGGTGAGCTCGCACGGCTCCCGTACGCCTTCACCCCGCTGGCCTGGGCCGACGCCCTCGCCGTCGCCGAGTCCGCCGCGTCCGACGACGCGCCCGCGACCCCCGACGCCGACCTGCTCGCCCAGCCTGCCGTCTCCGTGCCCGGTATCGCGCTGGCCCAGCTCGCCGGCCTCCAGGCGCTCGCACTGCAGGGCCTGGAGGCCGCCGCGACGCCGCCGACCGCCGTCGTGAGCCACTCCCAGGGCGTGCTCGCCGCCGAGGTGCTCGCCGGCCGCGACCCCGCCGACGTCCTCGCGCTGGCCCGCCTCGTCGGCGCCGGCATCCAGCTCGCCGCCCAGCGCGCCGGCCTGCTCGGCGACACGATGCTCGCCGTACGCCGCGTCGACCCGGCCGAGGTCGAGCGCCTCCTCGCCACGATCGACGGCGTCGACGTCGACCTCGCCCTGCGCAACGGCCGCCGTACGGTCGTCCTGAGCGGCCCCGCCGCCGACCTCGTCACCGTCCAGCGCCGCCTCGAGGCCGAGGCCAAGGCCCAGGCCGCCCTGCGCGAGCGCAAGGTGACCGGCGGTACGCCGTTCTCGCCCGTCTTCGAGACCCTCGACCCGCGTGCGGCCTTCCACCACCACGGGCTGCGCCCCGCCGGCGAGCTGGTCGCCACCTGGGCAAAGGCGTGCGGGCTCGACCCGGAGTGGGCGCGCGACGTCGCCGTCCGCGCCGTCATCGCCCCCGGAGACTGGGTCGACGCCCTGGAGTCCGCGCTCGACTCCGGCCCGGAGTGGATCCTCGATCTCGGACCGGGCAACCTCGCCTCGCTGCTCGCCGACTACGAGGCGACCGCCCGCGGCGTCGGGCTCGTCGCGCCCGCCACCCGTGAGGGCCACCGCGCGCTCACGACGCCGGGCGCCGCGCCCCGCCGACGCGAGGCCTGGGCGTCCGTCGCCCCGAAGCCCGTCACGCTGCCCGACGGCCGTACGGTGCTCGAGACCCGCTTCACCCGCCTGACCGGTCGCTCGCCGATCCTCCTCGCGGGCATGACGCCCACGACCGTCGACCCGGCCATCGTGGCCGCTGCGGCGAACGCCGGCTTCTGGGCCGAGCTCGCCGGCGGCGGGCAGGTCACCGAGGGCATCTTCGCCGAGAACGTCGGCACGCTCGACGACCTGCTCGACGACGGACGTACGTACGCGTTCAACGCGCTCTACCTCGACCCGTACCTGTGGAAGATGCAGCTCGGCCAGCAGCGCCTGGTCCAGCGCGCCCGCGCCACAGGGTCCGCCGTCGACGCCGTCGTCGTCAGCGCCGGCATCCCCGACCTCGCCGACGCCGTCGCGCTCGTCGAGGAGCTGCGCGAGTCCGGCATCTCGTACGTGGTGTTCAAGCCCGGCACCGTCAAGCAGATCCGCGAGGTGCTCGCGATCGCCCGCGAGGTCGCGCCCACTCCGATCGTCGTGCACGTCGAGGGCGGCAAGGCCGGCGGCCACCACTCCTGGGAGGACCTCGACGACCTCCTCCTCACCACGTACGCGCAGCTGCGTGCGCTGGACAACGTCGTCGTCTGCGTCGGTGGCGGCATCGGCACGCCCGACGCCGCATCGGCCTACCTGACCGGCGCGTGGGCACGCCGCCACGGCTATCCGGCGATGCCGCTCGACGGCATCCTCATCGGCACCGCGGCGATGGCGACGCTCGAGGCGACCACGTCGCCGCAGGTCAAGCAGATGCTCGTCGACACCCCCGGCACGCCCGAGTGGGTCGGAGCCGGCCGCGCCGACGCCGGCATGGCATCCGGGCGCAGCCAGCTCGGCGCCGACATCCACGAGATCGACAACGCCGCCTCGCGCGCCGGACGCCTCCTCGACGAGGTCGCCGGTGACACCGAGGCCGCGCAGCAGCGGCGCGACGAGATCATCGCCGCGATCGCCCCGACGGCCAAGCCGTACTTCGGCGACGTCACCGAGATGACGTACACGGCCTGGCTGGCGCGCTTCGCCGACCTCGCCTACACCGACCGCTGGCTCGACGTGACCCTGCGCGACCGGTTCCACGCGATGATCCAGCGTGCCGAGGCCCGCCTCCACTCCGCCGACCACGGCGAGATCGCGACGCTGTTCGCCGAGGGCGCGGACGTCGAGGACCCGCACGCCGCGCTCGCGACGCTGCTCGCCTCGTACCCGAAGGCGACGGAGGTGACCCTCCACCCGGCCGACGTGCCGTTCTTCGTCGAGGTGTGCCGCCGCCCGGGCAAGCCGGTGCCGTTCGTGCCGGTGCTCGACGGCGACGTCCGCCGCTGGTACCGCTCGGACTCGCTCTGGCAGGCCCACGACGCGCGGTACGACGCGGACGCCGTCTGCATCATCCCCGGGACCGTCGCGGTCGCCGGGATCACGCAGGTCGACGAGCCCGTCGCCGACCTCCTGCGCCGCTTCGAGGACGAGACGGTCGACGACGTCCTGACCGCCGGTGCGCTCACCTCGCGCGTCGCGGGTCGCCGTCGCGTCGACGCCGCCGACGACGTGCTGGGTCTCGTCCTCGCCGCGCCGGACGTCTCGTGGGCGGGCCGTACGGTCCGCAACCCCGTCCACCGCCTCGGCACCGACTGGGTCATCGTCGAGCCGGCACGCGCCGAGCACGCCGAGACCGGTGCCGTCCTGCGTACCGAGGGTGAGACCGCCGTGCTCGAGGTCGGCCTCGGCGGCGGCCGTACCCTGACCGTCCGCCTCCAGGTCGCCGACGCCGCCGACGGTGGCGCCCCGGTCATCACCGCAGACGACGCGGTGACGGCGATGCGCGACCTCGCGGGCCTCGCGGCCGGCGACGCGCTCCCGACGGTCGAGGGCGACGTCGCCCGCGCGGCCGTGACGTGGTCCGGCGACCTCGGCTCCGACCACGCCGCGGTCAGCTCCGGACCGCTCGTCCCCGGCGCCCGTCCCGCCCCCGACGCACTCGTCGGGCTCGCGTGGCCTGCCGTCTTCGCCGTGCTGTCGCACGCGCAGGGCGACAGCGCCGTACCGCTCGTCGAGGGCATGCTCGACCTCGTCCACCTGGACCACGCGATCGCTCTCGCGGGCGAGCTGCCTCACGAGACGACGACGCTGGTCGTCGAGGCGCGCCTCGCCGACGTCACCGACACCGGTGTCGGGCGCGTCGTGACGATCGACGTGACCGTCCGTACGGAGGCCGGTGCCGCGGTCGCCACGATGCGCGAGCGCTTCGCGATCCGCGGCCGTACCGGCGCCGCCGACCTCACCGACCCCGTCATCGCCGGCGGCGCGGCACGCGGCCCGGTGGCCGACACCCCGCGCCGTACCCGCGCCGAGAAGACCGTCGTCGCCCCGAGCGACCTGCGGGCCTTCGCGGCCGTCACCGGCGACCACAACCCGATCCACACCAGCACTGCCGCGGCCCGCCTGGCCGGGCTGGGCGAGCCGATCGTCCACGGCATGTGGCTGTCGGCGGCCGCGCAGCACCTGCTGGCACCGCGCCGCATCGACGGTTGGACCACGCGCTTTCTCGCCCCGGTACGCCCGGGCGCCGAGGTCGAGCTGCGCGCTGTCCGTACGGGGCTGGACTCCGGCGCAGAGATCGTCGAGGTCACCGGACGCAGCGAGGGCGAGCTCGTCCTTGCCGCGACCGCGCGGACCTTCGCCCCGCGGACCGCGTACGCGTTCCCCGGGCAGGGCATCCAGCACGCCGGCATGGGGATGGCCGGCTACCAGCGCAGCAAGGCGGCGCGTGAGACCTGGGACCGGGCCGACGCGCACACCCGCGAGGTGCTCGGGTTCTCGATCCTCACCGTGGTGCGCGACAACCCGACGGTCGTCGTCGCCCACGGCGTGACGCACAAGCACCCCGACGGCGTCCTGTTCCTCACGCAGTTCACCCAGGTCGCGATGGCCGTCCTCGGCTCTGCGCAGATCGCCGAGCTGCGTGAGGCCGGCGCGTTCGTCGACGACGCGATGCTGGCGGGCCACTCGGTCGGCGAGTACAACGCGCTGTCGGCGGTCTCCGGCGTCATCAGCCTGGAGGCCGTGATCGAGGTCGTGTTCCAGCGCGGCTCGGTCATGCACACGCTCGTCCCGCGCGACGCCGAGGGCCGCAGCGACTACCGTCTCGCGGCGATCCGGCCGAGCCAGATCGGGCTCGACGACGACGCGGTCGCCCCGTACGTGGCGCGCATCGCCGAGGAGACCGGCGAGTTCCTGGAGATCGCGAACTACAACCTGCGCGGCTCGCAGTACGCGATCGCCGGAACGGTGAAGGGGCTCGCGGCGCTCGAGGCGGACATCACGAAGCGTCGCGCCGAGTTCGGCGGCAAGGCCGCGTTCATCCTCGTCCCGGGTATCGACGTACCGTTCCACAGCCGCGTCCTGCGTGGTGGCGTGCCGGACTTCCGTACGCGCCTCGAGGAGCTGCTGCCGGAAACGATCGATCCCGCGATCCTGCTCGGGCGCTACGTCCCGAACCTGGTGCCGCGGCCGTTCACGCTCGACCGCGCGTTCATCGCCGAGATCGCCGAGACGGTTCCGTCGGAGCCGCTCAACGAGGTGCTCGCCGACTATGACGCGTGGGCCGCGACGCCGGGCCAGCTGGCGCGGCGCCTCCTCGTGGAGCTGCTCGCCTGGCAGTTCGCGAGCCCGGTGCGCTGGATCGAGACGCAGGACCTGATGTTCGGCGACCTCGGCGTCGAGCGGTTCGTCGAGGTCGGCGTGGGCAACGCGCCGACCGTCGCCAACCTCGCGTCGTCGACCCTCAAGCTCCCGACCTCGCCCGACCGCCCGATCGAGGTGCTCAACATCGAGCGGGACGCGGCGGCGGTCTTCGCGACCGACACCGACCCGGAGCGGGAGCCCTCGGCGGTCGAGGACAAGCCGGTCGAGCCTGTCGAGACCCCCCAGTCTGCCGGGGCTGCAACGGTTCCCTCCCCCGCTGCAGCACCGGTCTCCTCCTCGGCCGAGCGACCGGCCGACCTCGCGTTCGACGCCGCCGACGCCACCAAGGTCCTGCTGGCCTGGTGGACCAAGATGCGGCTCGACCAGATCGGTGCCGCCGACTCCATCGAGTCGCTGTGCGACGGCGCGTCCTCGCGACGCAACCAGCTGCTCGTCGACCTTGGCGGCGAGCTGTCGCTCGGCGCGATCGACGGTGCGGCCGACGCCGACCTCCCGACGCTGTCGGGTCAGGTCAAGGGACTCGCTCGTGCGTACAAGCCGTTCGGCCCGGTCCTCGCGACCGCCCTCGGCGACCACCTGACCAAGGTCCTCGGCCCGACCGGCAAGCGCCAGGCCGCGATCGCGGAGCGCGTCACCGGCGCGTGGCAGCTCGGCCCCGGCTGGGCGAGCCACGTGACGGCCGAGCTCGCACTCGCGACCCGCGAGGGCACGAGCGTACGAGGCGGCGCGTTCGGTGACCTGGACGTCGCCGCAGGATTCGACGCGGCGGTCGACGCGGCCGTCCAGGCCGTCGGTGCACGCCACGGTGTCGCGGTCGCGCTGCCGAGCGCCGGGGGTGGCGGCGACGTCACTGTCGACGCGGCCGCGCTCGATGAGATCACCGCCGGCATCACCGGTCCGGACGGCGTGCTGGCCTCCACGGCACGGCACCTGCTCGCGAAGCTGGGCGTGGCGCCGACCGCGGAGACGACGGCGAGCGCGACCAGCGACGCCGACGCCGCCGTGCTCGCGCAGGTCGAGGCTGAGCTCGGCACCGAGTGGGCGCGGCTGACCGCTCCAGCGTTCGATGCCCGACGGGCGCTGCTGCTCGACGACCGCTGGGCGAGCGCCCGCGAGGACGTCGCGCGCATCGCCGCGGGCCGTGAGGTCGCCATTGCGACCAGCTCCTTCGCCGGCACCGGAGAGGACGTCGCCACCCAGGCTCGCTGGTGGGCGCCCCGTACCGACGACCCGGTCCTCGCGGACCGCCTCACCGCCATCGCCGAGGCCGCGCTCGACACGGCGCCCGGCGAGTGGGCCGACGACGTCGCCGTCGTCACCGGCGCGAGCTCCGGCTCGATCGCGTCAGCTGTCGTCGGCCGGCTGCTGGCCGGCGGCGCGACGGTGGTCGCCACGACGTCGAGCCTCGACCAGCGCAAGCTGCGGTCGTTCAAGGCGCTCTACCGCCGGTACGCCCGCGGCGGTGCCCGCCTGTGGGTGGTACCGGCCAACCTCGCCTCGTTCGCCGACGTGGACGCGCTCGCGTCGTGGGTGGTCGAGGAGCAGACGTCCAGCGCCGGCGGCGTGACCACAGTGACCAAGCCTGCTCTCGAGCCGACGCTGGTGTTCCCGTTCGCCGCGGGCCCGGTCTCCGGCGACCTCACCGAGGTGGGGCCGCGCAGCGAGGTCGACATGCGGATCCTGCTCTGGTCGGTCGAGCGCCTCGTCGGCGCCTTCGCCACCAGTGGCCGCGACCACGACCTGGCGTCCACGCTCCACGTCGTGCTGCCGGGCTCGCCGAACCGCGGCATGTTCGGCGGCGACGGCGCGTACGGCGAGGCCAAGGCCGCGCTCGACGCGATGGTCACGCGGTGGTCGAGCGAGTCGACGTGGAACCAGCGCGTCACTCTCGTCCACGCGATCATCGGCTGGGTCCGCGGGACCGGGCTGATGGGGGGCAACGACCCGCTCGTGGACGCCGTCGAGAAGGTTGGCGTCCGTACGTGGTCGACCGACGAGATGGCCGACGCGCTGCTCGACCACGCGACCGTCGACGCACGGGCGAGTGCCCGTATGGCGCCGGTGACGGCCGACCTGACCGGCGGGCTGGGCGAGGTCGAGCTGGACCTCGCAGCCCTGGCGCGCGAGGCGGGGTCTCGACAGGCTCGACCGACGGAGGGGGCTCGACCGACGGAGGCGACGATCGACGCACTCGCCCCGTCCCCGGCGCAGCTGCCGGCACGGCCCGACGTGTCGTGGCCGAGCCTCTCGGCCCGTCCCGAAGACCTCGTCGTCATCGTCGGTGCCGGCGAGCTCGGCCCGTATGGGTCGGCGCGCACGCGCTTCGAGTACGAGGTCTCCGAGGAGCTCTCGGCTGCCGGCGTGCTCGAGCTCGCCTGGTCGACCGGGCTGGTCGCCTGGGACGACAACGGCGGCTGGTACGACGTCGAGTCGGGCGAGCCCGTCACCGAGGCCGAGATCCACGAGCGCTATCACGACACCGTGGTCGAGCGGTGCGGCATCCGCCGCTACGCCGACGACGGCGCGCTGGTCGACACCTCCACGCCGCTGCTCGCCCGGGCGTACCTCGATGACGACCTCACGTTCAGCGTCGGCAACGAGGCGGCCGCGCGGGCGATGTACGACGCCGACCCCGACCGTACGGTCATCGCACCCGGTGCCGACGGCGACTGGGCCGTCACCCGCAAGGCCGGCACCGAGATCCGCGTCCCGCGGCGTCTCGCGCTGACCCGGACGATCGGCGGCCAGATCCCGACCGGATTCGACCCAGGTGCGTGGGGCGTGCCGGCGGAGATGCTCGAGTCGCTGGACCGGGTCGCGGTCTGGAACCTCGTCTGCACCGTCGACGCGTTCCTGTCGTCCGGCTTCAGCCCGGCCGAGCTCATGCGCTGGGTCCACCCGGCGGCGGTCGCGAGCACGCAGGGCACCGGTATGGGCGGCATGACGTCGATGCGTTCGCTCTACATCGACACGCTGCTCGGCGAGGCGAAGCAGAACGACATCCTGCAGGAGGCGCTGCCGAACGTCATCGCGGCGCACGTCATGCAGTCGTACGTCGGCGGCTACGGCGCGATGATCCACCCGGTCGCGGCCTGCGCGACGAGCGCGGTGTCGGTCGAGGAGGGTGCCGACAAGATCCGCCTCGGCAAGGCCGACTTCGTCGTGGCCGGCGGCTTCGACGACCTCTCGACGGAGGGCATCATCGGGTTCGCCGACATGTCCGCCACGGCCGACTCGGGGGTGATGCTCGCCAAGGGCATCGACCCGCGCTTCGTGAGCCGGGCCAACGACCGGCGGCGCGGCGGGTTCGTCGAGTCGCAGGGCGGCGGCACGATCCTCCTCGCGCGCGGCGACGTCGCGGTGCGGATGGGCCTGCCGGTGCTCGGCGTGGTCGCGTACGCAGGGTCGTTCGCCGACGGCGTCCACACGTCGATCCCGGCGCCGGGTCTCGGCGCGCTGGCCGCGGCCCGCGGTGGCGCGCAGTCGCCGCTGGCCCGGGGGCTCGCCGCCCTCGGTCTCGGCGCGGACGACGTCGCTGTCGTGTCGAAGCACGACACGTCCACGGCGGCCAACGACCCGAACGAGTCCGAGCTGCACGAGCGGATCGCCGCGTCGCTGGGCCGATCGGACGGCAACCCGCTGTTCGTGATCTCGCAGAAGACGCTGACGGGTCACTCCAAGGGCGGCGCGGCCGCGTTCCAGATGATCGGGCTCTGCCAGGTCCTCGGGAGCCAGGTGCTGCCGCCGAACCGTTCGCTCGACTGCGTCGACGACGTCCTCGACGAGAACCCGCACCTGGTGTGGCTGCGCGACGCGCTCACGGCGCCGGCGCCGCTGCGGGCGGGGCTGGTGACGAGCCTCGGGTTCGGCCACGTGGCCGCGCTCGTCGCGCTCGCGCACCCGGCGGCATTCCTCGCGACGCTGGGTGCCGAGGAGCGGGCCGAGTACGAACGCGCCGCACGGGCCCGCGAGGTCTCGGGCCGGCTGCGGCTCGTGCACGCGATGTACGGCGGCCCCGCCCCGTACCAGCGACCTGTCGGACGTCGTCTCGGCGACTCCGGCGTGCGGGAGCGGGAGGCAGCCATCCTCCTCGATCCGCAGGCACGCCTCGGCACGGACGGGACGTACGCGGTGGGAGTGGGAAGTGCCGCGTACGACCAGGGATCGTCCGCGCCAGGTATCGGGGACGGCGAGCCGGGCACGCCGTGAGCGTGCTCGGGGTGGGCGTGGACCTGGTCCACGTCCCGTCGTTCGCCGAACAGCTCGCGCAGCCGGGAAGCCGGTTCGCCGAGCTGTTCACCCCCGGCGAGCGAGGTGACGCGTCGGATGGTTCCTCCGACCGTGCGCGTCACCTCGCCGCCCGGTGGGCCGCCAAGGAGGCGGTCGTGAAGGCGTGGTCGGCCTCGCTGTATGGGCAGCCGCCGGTCGTCGACGAGGCCAAGGCGCTGGCCGCGATCGAAGTCGTCAAGGACGCCTGGGGGAGGCCGGCGATCGTGCTGCACTCCCCCGTACGCGAGCACCTCGACGCCTCACGGCTGCACGTATCGCTCTCGCACGACGGCGACTACGCGATCGCGTACGTGACCCTCACGTCCTGACGCCCCGGGTCCCTCTTTTCGCCTCCCGGGTCGGTTTCTGGTGCCCGCGGGTCAGTGTGAGTGACCCGGCGCCGCCAGAAGGTGACCCGCGGCGGGCAGGGAGTGACCCGCGGCGGGCAGGGAGTGACCCGCGGCCGGGGGGTTAGCCGGACTGCTCGGCGGCGAGCAGGTACGAGCCGAGCAGGCGCTTGAGCTCGATGACGGCCTCTGCGTGCTCCTGGCCGTCACGGATCGAGAAGTTGAGCATCGAGTACGCCACGTGGACGAGGACCTCGGCGATGATCTTGCGGCGGGCGCGCGGCGTCTTCGGCGTGAGCGGCGCGAGCACGTGCGCGACGTCGGCGGCGAGCTCGCGCTCGGTGACGGCGGCGGTCGCGCGTGTCGCCGGCGTGGACTGCACGGCGTGCCAGACCGCGCGCCGCGACGGGTCGGTGACCCAGAGGGCGGCGATGTGGTCCACGAGCTGGTCGAGAAGCCGCAGCCAGTCGAGCGTCGGCAGCTCGGCGGCGAGGCGCGCGAGCTCGGCCCGCACCGCGATCACGTCCTGTCGGTCGAGCTCGCAGACGACGACGTACTTGTTCTGGAAGAACTGATAGATCGTGCCGATCGGGATGCCCGCGCGATTCGCGACCTCCTCGAGCGTGAACGACTCGAACCCGGCCTCGAGCAGCAGGTCGCGCGAGGTCTGCAGAATCAGGTCGAACTTCTTCTGACTCCGCTCCTGCGTCGGCCTCCGCCGCGGCTCGAGGATCTCGACGGTCGCGTTCACGCCTCCAACCCTACCGATGCGTAAGTTCCGGCGCGGGGAGGCGTGGCCCGCGATGCAAACGCGAGTTGCGCAGACGCGGCGACGCGGCGCGCCCCGTACGAGGCTGCGCCGCGCCGGACTCGTCTCTGCGTCAGCGGCCTGCGGCGTCGAGCGCGTCGACGAGGCCGTCACCGAAGAAGCCGTTGTACGCGTCGGTGCCGGTGCAGCGCACGTCCGTCGGGCACGGCTTGTCGTCAGCCTGGGCCCGCACCAGCGCGGCGAGCTCACCCGGCGAGGCGTCGGGGTGCGACGACTTCAGCAGCGCCAGCACACCGGCCACGTGGGGCGAGGCCATCGACGTGCCCGACTTGAGCCCGTACCCGCCACCGAGCACGGTCGACAGGATCCGGCTGCCCGGAGCCGCCACGTCGATGACGCCGTCGCCGTAGTTGGAGAACGTCGACTTCGCTCCGGCCTGATCGGTCGAGGCGACCGTCACGACACCCGGCAGCTCGGCCGGAAGGTCCTCGCAGCCCTCGTCGATCGGACGTGTGCCCGGCGTCGTGTCGTTCGGGCTGGTCGCGTCGGTCGTCTTGTTGGCGAGGTCGTAGTTGGAGTTGCCGGAGGCGGCAGCGCTCACGACTCCCTTGCGCTCGGAGTACGAGACGGCGCGGCGCACGGCCTCCTTGGCAGCCGCCTGGTCGGGATCGTTGCTGCACCAGAACATCCACGGATCGATGTAGTAGCTGTTGTTGGTCACGTCGACCCCGTGCTCGGCCGCCCAGACGAACCCGCAGATCGCGTACTCGGGATAGATGTAGCCGTCGTCGTCGACCACCTTGATCGAGGTCATCAGGGAGTTCGGCGCGACGCCGACGATCCCGACGCCGTTCTTGGCGGCGCCGATCGTGCCGGCGACGTGCGTGCCGTGGTCGCTGGTCGTCGGGATCCACGCGGATCGGCTGGTGTCCGGCACGCCGTACGCGGTGCAACCGACCGAGTTCTTCGCGTCGAGGTTGGGCGCGAGATCGGGGTGCGTGTCGTCGATGCCGCTGTCGAGGACGCCGACGGTGACGTCGCGGCTGCCGTCGCCTGCCACGTCGGCCTTGATCTGGGTCATGTCCCACTGCTGCGCCTCGAGCGGGTCGGTGGCGACCAGCTCGGTCGCAGAGACGCCCTGGCGGACCTCGAAGGCCGAGCGGGTCTCGGTGCTCCGCGTGAGCGTGCGTGCCTGCGGCGCATCGGCGGGTGTCTTGACGGCGGCGGTACGCGTGGCGCCGACCGACTGGACCGCGTGGCCCTTGGCGGCGTCCACGACGTCCTCGCGGAACGAACCGCTCGTCGAGTGGGCGACCACGACGCCGATCTGAGGCCAGGACTGGACGACCGTACCGCCGGCGTCGCGCACGGCGCGCTCGGCGAGACGGGTCTGGCCCGGGTTCGGCTTGCTGTTGACGACGTAGCTCGTCAGCTCGCCGTCAGCGGTCTGCGTGGCGTCTGCAGACGCCGGAGCGGCGTTCAGGGCGGCAGCGACAAGGCCGAAGCCGCAGAGTGCGGCTGCGGCAGCGAAGGGGCGTCGAGAGCGGTGGTACGGGCGGGTCGGGGGTGGGGTTGCCGAACTGACCATGGGGGCATCGTCCTCCGGTTGCAGTCTCGTTGTGTGCGGCAACCGTAGACCGACTCGGAGCCACCCGCCGATCAGCTGCTGAGACGGGGACACGCCGCGCTGCGGGTTGACAAGAACATGAGGTACCCCTCATCTTTGTAAGCAGTCCTGAGGCTTCCCTCATGTTTTAGGAGACCGAAGTTGACCACGATCAACACAGAGCCCGCAACCTCCGACCACCGCGCCCGGTTGGCCCGTCGTCGCCAGGAGCGGTTCCGTCACGTCGAGCCGCGCGGACGCCGCGAGTACACCGCTCGCGAGCGTGCCGAGATGCTCGTCGACGCCGGGTCGTTCGTCGAGATGAGCCCGATGCGCATCGACGGTGATGGCAAGGGCGCCGGCGTCGTCATCGGCTGGGGCCGGGTGGACGGGCGCGGTGTCGTCGTCGCGAGCCACGACGCCGCGGTGGCCTCCGGAGCGATCGGCGCCGTGATGGCCGAGACGATCCAGAAGGCCCAGCGCTTCGCGATCGACAAGGGCTACCCGATCGTCTACATCAACGACTCCGGCGGCGCCCGGATCCATGACGGGATCCTCGCCCTGCACGGCTGCGGCGAGATGTTCGCGCTCAACGTCAAGGCCCAGAAGCGCATCCCCCAGATCTCGCTGATCCTGGGTCCGTGCGCGGGAGCCGCGGCGTACTCCCCCGCCCTGACCGACTGGACGATCATGGTCCGCGAGCAGGGCCAGATGTTCCTCACCGGTCCCGACATCGTCAAGGCGACCACCGGCGAGGACGCGAGCGCCGAGGACATCGGCGGGTCGCAGATGCACACCGAGACCAGCGGCGTCGCGCACCTCGAGGTGACGAACGAGGGCGAGGCGTTCCATGCGACACGCCTCCTGCTCTCGTACCTGCCGTCCCACGTCGGCGCCCCGATGCCGCTCGTCGCCTCGCGCCGGCCTGACGCGGTGGCGGCCGAGCGCCTCCCGTACGTGGTCCCGGACCGGGCCAGCGTCGTCTTCGACATGCGCGAGGTGATCGACGGCGTGCTCGACGACGGCCCGCGCCTGGAGCTGATGCCCGCCCACGCGCCCAGCATCCTGACCCTGTTCGGCCACCTCGACGGCCGGCCCGTCGGCGTGCTCGCCAACCAGCCCGCCTCGCGCGGCGGCGTCCTCGACGCCAAGTCGTCGGTGAAGGCCGCTCGCTTCATCGAGTTCTGCGGCCGGTTCGGGCTGCCGGTGGTGACGTTCGTGGACGTCCCCGGCTTCCTTCCCGGCACCGTCGAGGAGGGACGCGGCGTCATCACGCACGGCGCCAAGCTTCTCAAGGCGTACGTCGAGACCGAGTCCCCGCTGCTGACCGTCGTCGTCCGCAAGGCGTACGGCGGCGCCTACATCGCCATGGGGTCGCGCTCGCTCGGCGCGGACTACTCCTGGGCATGGTCCGGTGCGGAGATCGCCGTGATGGGCCCCGGCGGCGCCGTGGCGCTGCTGCACCGCCGTACGCTGCGCGACGCCGAGAACCCCGAGGCCGTACGGGACGAGCTCGCCGCGGAGTACCGAGAGAACGTCGCTCGGCCCTACGTCGCCGCCGAGGCGGGGATCATCGACGACGTGATCCTGCCCGAGGAGACGCGCGATCGTCTCGTCGACGCGATGGCGACCCTCGGCCACGAGGGCGGTGCCGATGTACGCCGCTAAGGCCGAGATCGTCGGGAACGTGTGGCGGGTCGTGGCCCGTGAGGGCGACCGGGTCGCGGCCGGGGACCTCGTCGCGGTCCTCGAGACGATGAAGATGGAGATCCCCGTGCACGCCGGCGCCGCGGGCACCGTACGACTCAAGGTCGCGGAGGGCCAGATCGTCCAGGAGGGCGACGTCATCGCCGAGATCGGCTGACACCGCCACGCTCCCCTCCCGGGGCCGCGACGTGCGTGATAGGACGTGAGCAGGGTCACTTCGCGTGACCGCGCCCGCCGCCGACCGTACGAGGTGCTCGATGTTCTTCCCGCTGACCGTCCGCGACTTCCTCGACCGCGCCGTCACCGTCTATCCCGACCGGATCGCGGTCGTCGACGAGCCCGACCAGCCCGCGCCGTCGTGGGGCGAGATCACGTACGCCGAGCTCGGGCGGCGCGCCCGCTCGCAGGCGGCATACCTCGACGACCTCGGCGTCCCGCGGGGCGGGCGCGTCGCGATCGTCTCGCAGAACTCGGCGCGACTGCTGACGTCGTTCTTCGGCGTCTCCGGCTGGGGCCGGGTGCTGGTCCCGGTCAACTTCCGCCTCGCGCCCGCCGAGGTGAAGTACATCGTCGAGCACAGCGGCGCCGAGGTGCTGATCATCGACCCGGAGGTCCGTTCGCTCCTCGACACGGTCACCGCGAAGCACGTGATCGTGATCGGCGAGGGCGACGAGCCCATGTGGGCGACGCACGGCGACCCGCAGCCGTGGGAGAACCCTGACCCTTCGACAGGCTCGGGACAAGGCGAGAACGCCACGGCGACGATCAACTACACGTCGGGGACGACGGCGCGACCCAAGGGCGTCCAACTGACCCATCGCAACCTGTGGACCAACGCGAGCATCTTCGGCTGGCAGGCCTCGGTGAACGACCGTGACGTCTATCTGCACACGCTGCCGATGTTCCACGCGAACGGATGGGGCATGCCGTACGCGGCCACCGGCATGGGCGCGAAGCACGTGGTGATCCGCAAGATCGACGGCGCCGAGATCCTGCGCCGCGTGGAGCGCCACGGTGTGACCTTCATGTGCGCGGCGCCGGCCGTCGTCGCCGCCGTGCTCGACGCGGCGAAGACGTGGGACGGCGAGATCCCCGGCCGCGACAGGGTGCGCATCATCGTCGCCGGCGCCCCGCCGCCGACCCGCACGATCGAGCGCGTACGCAGCGACCTCGGCTGGGAGTTCATCCAGATCTACGGGCTCACCGAGACCTCGCCGCTGCTCACGATGAGCCGGATGCGCGCAGAGTGGGACGACCTCGAGCCGCTGGAGCAAGCACGGCTGCTCGGACGCGCGGGGGCCCCTGCGGTGGGCGTACGGATCATGATCGACGACACGGGCGAGGTGCTCGCGCAGTCCAACCACAACCTCGACGCCTACTGGGAGAACCCCGACGCCACCGCCGCCTCCCTCGAGGGCGGGTGGTTCCACACCGGCGACGGCGGCACGTTCGAGGACGGCCACCTCACGATCGCCGACCGCAAGAAGGACGTCATCATCTCCGGCGGCGAGAACGTCACGTCCATCGAGGTCGAGGACGCGCTGATGCTGCACCCGGCCGTCCGCGAGGTGGCGGTCATCGGGATCCCCGACGAGAAGTGGGGCGAGCTCGTGACGGCGCTGGTGGTGGTCGACCCCGACGCCGAGGCCGTGACCGCCGAGGTGCTCATCGCGCACACGCGCCAGCACCTGGCCGGCTACAAGTGCCCCAAACGCATCGAGTTCCGTGACGAGCTCGCCCGTACGGCGACCGGCAAGCTGCAGAAGTTCAAGCTGCGCGCCCCGTACTGGGAGGGCCAGCAGCGCCAGGTCAACTAGCGCCGCCACCGCCCAGGGACGGCGACCGCAAGCAGCTCGGGCACTGTCGCGAGCTTGCGTCGCGGCCGACCCTGCGAGGCGCCGGCGAGCCGCTCGGCACGATCGATCGCGCGCATCCGACGCAGCCCGACGACGTCCTTGCGGCGCCAGCGCAGGAGTGCGGCGAAGTCGCCCGCCGTGCCGGACGGCGCCGGGAGCAGGCCCGCCGACGCATCCTCGACCAGCGCCTCGACCGTCTCCTGGGCGCAGGCACGGTTGGCGCCGATGCCGCCACGCGAGCCGCGCTTGATCCAGCCGACGACGTACGTCCCGGGGATCGGCCGACCCTTGGCGTCGAGGACACGCCCACGTTCGTTGGGCACCGTTGACGTGGTCTCGTCGAACGGGAGCCCGGGCACGGGTGTGCCGCGATAGCCGATCGACCGTACGACGAGGCCGGTGGCGAGGACGCGCTCGGCCGTCCGGACGCCGGTCACCGCGCCCTCACCCTCGAGGGCCACCGGCGCGCTCCAGAACGCCAGCACCACGCGCTTGCCGGCGGCGGGCGCCTCGGAGTCGTCGAGCCTCACGCGTGGCAGGTCGCGCAGCATCGCCGCCTTGGAGCCGACGGGCGCAGCCTCGACCGCTTCGACCGTACGAGGGTGGTCCTCGACGACGAGGTCGACGCCGGGGAGCGTGCGCATGCCGACGAGCTCGGAACGCGAGTACGAGGCGTCCTCGGGGCCACGACGGCCGAGCACGACGACCTCGCGCACCGCGCTGCGACGCAGGACGTCCAGCGCATGGTCGGCGATGTCCGTACGGGCGAGCACGTCGGGCTCGGTGAGCAGCACCCGCGCGACGTCGAGCGCGACGTTGCCGTTGCCGATGACGACGACCCGCTCCGAGGAGAGGTCGACGTCGCCGTGCGCGCGGTCGGGCTGCGCGTTGTACCAAGCGACGAGAGCCGTCGCCGACATGCTCCCGGCCAGGCCCTCGCCGGGGATGCCGAGCACCTTGTCCTCCGCGGCCCCGACGGCGTACACGACCGCGTCGTGGTGCTCGAGCAGCTCCGCGTGCGTGACGTCGGTGCCGACCTCGACGTTGAGCTGGACGGAGGCCCGCAGGTGGTCGTACGTCCAGGCGAACGCGTCCTCGATGCGCTTGGTGTCCGGGTGGTCCGGGGCAACGCCGGAGCGCAGCAGCCCTCCGGCGACAGGGAGGCGGTCGATCATCGTGACGTGCGCGGGCGAGGTCGTGAGCAGCGCCCGCGCGGCGTACGCGGCCGAGGGGCCGGTGCCGACGACGGCGACCCGAAGCGCGCCGAAGCCCTGCGGGACGGTCGTCGGGAAGGTCAGTGCCTCCCACGTGGCCGACTCGGGGTGGGCTTCGTAGTACTCGCGGTTGAGGTCGGCGAAGACGGTGTCGGGTCCACGGAGGAGGTCGACCGGCACGATCGCGCCGGTCGGGCAGGCGTCGGCGCACGCCCCGCAGTCGATGCACGTGTCGGGATCGATGAACACCATCTCGACCGCACCAGCCTCGCGCTCCTGCGGTGTCGGATGGATGCAGTTGACGGGGCAGACGGAGACACAGGTGGCGTCGTTGCAGCAGCTCTGCGTGACGGCGTAGGCCATGGGTCCGGCCTCAGATCATGTCGACGGACTGATAGATCGGCATCACGCGCTTGGTGAGCAGACCGCAGTCGGCGAGGAAGTCCATGAGGTGCACGCACGAGAGGCGCATCATGGCCTTGCGGTGCTGGTTGGTCGTGACCTCCTCGACGGCACGCTGCTTGTCGAGGCCGACGTTGGCGTACACCTCGGGGCTGACCATCGCGCGCGCGATGAAGTACGCCGCTCCTGCGAACAGGTGCGCGGACATCTCGCGGCGGAACCTGCCGGCGTGCTTGAGGCTGTGCTTGATCTCGGCCCGCGCGAACTTCATGTGGCGCGACTCCTCGACCACGTGGATCTTGCTCGTGCTCCGGACGATGTGGACGACGTTCTCACCGCGCATCCAGTCGCGCTGCATGACGTCGAGGATCTCCTCAGCGATGAGGATCGGCCCGTACGCCTGCTCGGCGCGGCCGGTCGTCTTGAGGAGGCGTGCGAGCTCGACGGTCGCGCGCGGCGGAAGGTACTGCGGGATGTCGAGGACCTCGCAGGTCCGGGCGAACATCAGCGAGTGACGGCACTCGTCGGCGATCTCGGTGAGGGCGAACCGGAACTCGTTGTTGGCCGGGTTCTTGGCGTACTGGTCGCGCAAGATGAGCTGCTGCAGCATCATCTCGAACCAGATGCCGGTCTGCATGATCGAGCCGACCTCGTGGCGGGTGAGCAGGACGCGCTGCTCCTCGCTCATCTCGTCCCACAGGCGCGTGCCGTACAGCGTGCTCCACTCCGGGTTGAGCCCGTAGTGGTCGTCGGGGATCGGCTCGTCCCACCTCACCTCGACGTTCGGGTCGTACGACAGCGCGGCCGACGACTCCAGCAGACGTGCGGTGACGTCGTCGATCGTGGCGGTCTCGCGGAACGCGACAGCGGCGACGGTCATAACCCCTCCAAGCCTCCAGTGACGTGACTCGGGTTATGTTACATCGTCGATGTATCAATGCAACCGTGCAGCGGCCACGATCTTGAGATCGGCCTCTCGCCGGTCCGCACGGCCGATCCGCGCCTCGACGACCCAGATCCCCTCGGCGGTGTCAGCGAGAACCGCGTCGAGCGCGTCCACGGACTCGACGACGACGTGGGCCACGCCCATCGCCGCACAGAGCTGCCCGAGATCGACCCGCGTCGGCGTCGCGAAGACGCGCTCGAAGGCCTCCGCGTACGGGGTGTCCCCCTGCTCCAGCGTCGAGAAGATGCTCCCGCCGTCGTCGGAGGCGACCACGAACGTGAGGTCGGGGCGCGGCTCGTCGGGCCCGATGACGAGCCCGTTGCTGTCGTGGAGGAACGTGAGGTCGCCCAGGTACGCCAGCGCCGCCGACCGCGGACGCGCCAGCGCCGCGCCGATCGCGGTGGAGACCACGCCGTCGATGCCGGCCAGACCACGGTTGGACATCACCATGCGCCGCTCGCCGACCGGGTACGGGACCGCCATCAGGTCGAGGTCGCGCACCGGGTTGGACGAGCCGACCACGAGCAGCCCATACGGTCCGACCGCACGCGACACCGACCGAGCCACCTGCCACGGGTTGAGCGGCGCCCGTTCCAGCACCAGCTCCTCGAGGGCCGCCAGCGTCGCCGCGTCGGCGCGTCGCCACTCCTCGAGCCAGCCGAGGCCGTCGCTGCCCTCGACCCGCACCGCCGGGTACGCGGCCGCGAGGCGGTTGCCCGGATCGGTGTACGGGGCCGAGCCGACCGCGACGACCTCCACGTCGTCACGCGACAGCAGTCGCGAGATCGGCCGCGACAACGTCGGGTGGCCGAAGACGACGACGCGCTCGATCCGGTCCGCGAGCTCGGGCAACCCGAGCAGCAACCGGTACGTGGCGATCGGGTGCGTCCCGTTGCGCGCTCCCGACGACGGCTCGGCGAGCAGCGGCCAGTCGGCCTCCTGTGCCAGGATCCGCGCCGCGGGTCCGGAGTCGTCGCCGGCGACGACGACCGTGCGCGGGCCGAGCGGCAGGACCGTCGGGAGCAGCGGGGTCTCAGGGGCGGGCGCACGCCACGGAGCGCCGACAGGGCGTCCCGCGAGCGCGTCGGGAAGCGGCGCGGCGACGTCCTCCGGCGACGGCACCAGTGGTTCGCGGAACGTCACGTTCAGCTGCACGGGCCCCCCAGTACGCGCAGCATCGACCACGCGCGCGACCGCCGCACGCCACGCGGCACTCGAGGCTGGGACCACCTCCGGCGCGGCGATCTCGACGTACGCGCGCACCGCCGCGCCGTACAGCTTCACCTGGTCGGTCGTCTGGTTCGCCTCGGTCCCCCGCAGCTCGGACGGCCGGTCGGCGGTGAGCGCGATCAGCGGCACGCGCGCGTGTGAGGCCTCCAGGACGGCGGGGTACAGGTTCGCCGCGGCCGTCCCCGAGGTCGTCACCACCACGACCGGATGGTGCGAGCCCTTCGCGAGCCCTAGCGCGAGGAATCCGGCGCTGCGCTCGTCGATGCGCACGTGCAGCCGCAGGTCGCCGCGGGCGTCGCCGGCATGCAGCGCGAGCGCGAGCGCCGCGGAGCGTGAGCCGGGAGAGAGCACGACGTCGCGCACGCCGCTGCGGACGAGCTCGTCGACGAGCACGCGCCCGAGCGCGGTCGAGGGGTTCACAGGGCCACCGCCCGGACCTCGGAGAGCCGCGACGACCACCGTACGGAGAGGTCCGGCGGCGGCTCCTGCGCGAGGAACGCGGCGGACGGTTCGGGACGGATCACGGGCAGCACCCCGTCCCGTGGGACGAGCGGCGAGGCGACGACGTCCTGCTCGAGCAGCGTCACCGTGCCCAGCCCGCACGCGTACGGAAGCTCCGGCAGCGCCGCGGCGAGCGCGACACCCGCCGCGATGCCGATCGACGACTCCAGCGCGCTCGACACGACGACGGGCAGCCCGATGCGCTCGGCGATCTCGAGGCACGCGGCGACGCCGCCGAGCGGCTGGACCTTGAGGACGGCGATGTCGGCGGCCTCGAGGGCGGCCACACGGTACGGGTCGTCGGCACGCCGGATCGACTCGTCCGCGGCGACGGGGACTTGGGTCGCGCGACGGACCTCCGCGAGCTCCTCGACGGTGCGGCACGGCTGCTCGACGTACTCCAGGCCACCCGCGGCACGGTCGAGCACGCGCAGCGCGTCGATCGCGTCGGAGACCGACCACGCGCCGTTGGCGTCGATGCGCACGGTCCCCCCCGGACCGAGGGCGTCGCGGACCGCGGCGACCCGCTCCTCGTCGTCGGCCAGGGTCTGGCCGGGCTCGGCAACCTTCACCTTCGCGGTACGGCAGCCGTGCCCGGCGGTCGCGATCTGGACGGCCGTCTCCGGCCCGACGGCGGGCACCGTGCAGTTCACCGCCACCACGTCGCGTACGGGCTCAGGCCATGCGAGGGTCGCGCTCACGAACGCCGCGTCGTACCAGGGACGGGACTCACGCGCGTCGTAGTCCCAGAACGGGCTGAACTCCGCCCACCCTTGCGGGCCGCGCAGCAGCAGCCCCTCTCGCACGGTGATCCCCCGGAATCGGGTCCGCATCGGCGTCGTGTACGGGATCCAGGTCAGGTCGGGGTCGCTCACGACGGCCACGGTAATCGCGCCTCAGACCCCCCGCTCGACCGGGATGCGCCCCGCGTCGGCGGCCGCCTCCAGCGCGGCATGGTCACGCTCGACCTGGTCGGCGTACGCGACGGCCCAACGGGCAATCGCCTCGTCGAACGACTCCGAGCTGCCGAGGTAGCCGGCCACGAACGCCGCCGTCGGACTCTGCGCGTGTGCGCGGGCGAGCTGCGAGGCGCACAGCCGGCCGTAGTTCACCAGTTCGCTCGCGGTCAGCGCCGCCAGGTCGATCGAGCCCTTCATGTCACGCAGCTGCCGAACGTAGAACGAGCGCCGCGGCCCGGCGAACCAGCCGAGGAATGGGTCGGAGACGGCCTGCAGGATGCGTTGCGCACCGACCACGCGCGCTCCCTCCCCGGCGTCGGCGGGCAGCTGGGTCCCGGCCGGTGGCACGGCCGGGATACCTCCGTACGAGGCGAGCACAGACTCCGACGCCTCCTTGACCTGCAGGAACAGGGGTGGTCCGCCGGGCCCTTCGAGCAGCGCGATGTACGCCTGCGTGCCGACGCTTCCGACCCCCACGACCCGCATCGCCACGTCGACGAGGGCGAACTGCCCGACAAGCATCGCGATGTCGGACCGCAGCACCTTCGCGTACTCGGCCAGGACGTCCTCGGCGAGCGCGGCGGCCTCGACCGGGGGGTGCCGGACGAGCGGCGGGTCGTCGACGATCCGGGTGCGGCCGCTCTCGTCGGTGGTGGTGAGCGAGTGGAGCACGTGCTCGGACGTCCGGCGACGCGCCTTCTTGAGCGTCTTGCGGAGCAACCCGCGACCGTGGTCGGCCATGTGCTCGTCCAGCCACGTCGTGTCGATCGAGGCGTAGTAGCGCTCGAGTGCGGACCGCGCGAAGAGCTCGGCGAGGCGGCTTCGGTACTCCGCGGCAACCCCCGTCGCCGCCCGCGTGGTCGTCGCATCGTCGAAACCGAGGTCGCGTCCCGCGACGACCACGCTCGCGGCGAGGCGCTTGACGTCCCACTCCCACGGAGCGTTGCTGGCCTCGTCGAAATCGTTGAGGTCGAACACGATCCGGCGTTCCGGGGACGCGTAGAGCCCGAAGTTGGCCAGGTGCGCGTCACCGCACGCGACCACCTGCATGCCGGTCGACGGACCGGTCGCGAGGTCGGCGGCCATCAGCGCCGCGCTCCCCCGATAGAACGCGAACGGCGACTGCAGCATCCGCCCCCACCGCACCGGCACAAGGTCGGCGATGCGGTGAGCGTTCTGGCTGTCGAGCAGCGCGACCGGATCCCGGTCGTACGACGAGATCTCGCCGTGGGTTCGCCTCGGCATCACCTTGCGCGCCGCGCGCCCGGCATCGCGCTCGTCGGCGATGAGTCGTCGGACCATCTGCCCAGGCTAGGGGCGCTCAGGCATTCTCGGCGAGCGCTTGTACGGCCCGGCGGTCGACCTTGCCGTGCTCCAGCAGCGGGACGGCGTCGACGAAGACGGCGCGGCGCGGCGCCCACGTACGAGGAAGGTCCGCGGCCTCGACCCCGTCGCGCAGCGCATCGAGAGAGGCGTCTCCGGCGACGACGGCGACCACCCGTTGGCCCCACTCGGGGTCGGGCACACCGACGGCGACGGCATCGGTGACACCGTCGACCCGGCGCAGCGCCTCCGCGACGCGCGGGAGGGCGATGTTGACGCCCCCGGAGATCACGACGTCGTCGGTACGCCCGAGGATCCGCAGGCGCCCGTCGGCGTCGAGCTCGCCCAGGTCGGACGTACGGAGCCAGCCGTCGTGCAGCGCCTCGGCGGTGGCTTCGGGGTCGCCGTCGTACCCGTCGAAGAGCACCGGTCCGGCGAGCCACACCCGGCGCTCGACGTCGATCCGCAGGGCGACGCCGTCGAGCGGCACCCCGTCGTAGACGCAACCGCCCGCGGTCTCGCTCATCCCGTACGTGCGCACGACCCGCACCCCGGCCTCGGCTGCGCGGGCGCGGAGCGCGGGGTCGAGCGCTGCCCCGCCGACGAGCAGGGCGTCGAGCGAGGCGAGCGCGCCGAGCTGTCCGGACTCCGCGAGGCGGTGGAGCTGTGTGGGGACGAGCGAGGCGTAACGGCGGGGACCGTCCATCGCTACGATCGCGTCGCCGAGGCTCGCGTGCTCCGCCGCGACGACGGGCCGCTCGCCGGCAAGGACCGAGCGGGCGATCACCTGCACGCCCGCGACGTACTGGGCGGGTAGGTCGAGCAGCCACTGGCCCGGTCCGCCGAGGCGCGCGTGGGTTGCGTGCGCCGACGCCGTGACCGCGCGGCGCGAGAGCAGCACGTCCTTGGGGTTGCCGGTGGAGCCCGAGGTGCGGATGATCAGCGACTCTGGCTCGGCCTGCGCGAAGAGCCACTCGCGCAGTGCCGTCTCGACCTCGCGAGGGGTCCCGCTCACTGGGCGCAGCGTGCCACCGGACTCGTCGTCTGCCACGGCCTCCACGCTAGCGGGCAGCGTGGAGGGTGACGCCGAGCAGTCGCTTGCCGACGGTCACTGACACCCTCAAAGCGACGTGCAGGCAAGGTCCGCCGTCGGCGGGTGATCGGTCGGGTGCAAGGATTGACGGTCGTGGCAACAGCATCGCAGTGGATCGCAGGCGCCCGGCCCCGTACGCTCCCGGCCGCGGTCGCTCCCGTGGTCGCCGGCACCGGCGCCGCGCTCTACGCCGACGGCGCCGTCTGGTGGAAGGCGGTCGTCTGCCTCCTCCTCTCGCTCGCCCTCCAGGTCGGGGTGAACTACGCCAACGACTACTCCGACGGCGTCAAGGGCACCGACGACGACCGTGTGGGCCCGATGCGGCTGGTGGGGTCGGGCGCGGCGAGCGCGAGCACGGTCAAGCAGGCGGCCTTCGCGTGCTTCGGGGTTGGCGGAGCACTCGGGCTGGTGCTCGCCGCGACGTCCGGTTGGTGGCTCCTGCTCGTCGGCGTCGCTGCGATCGCCGCCGCTTGGTTCTACACCGGGGGCTCGCGTCCGTACGGCTACCACGCGCTCGGCGAGGTCAGCGTCTTCCTGTTCTTCGGGCTGGTCGCCGTGCTCGGCACGACCTACGTCCAGCTCGGCGAGTTCACCGGCCCGAGCCTCGCGGCGTCGATCGGCATCGGCGCGCTCGCGTGCGCGATCCTCGTCGCCAACAACATCCGCGACATCCCGACCGACACCGTCAGCGGCAAGCAGACGCTCGCCGTGGTGCTCGGCGACCGCGGCTCCCGGGTCTTCTTCGTGATCCTGCTCGTCGTCGCGCTCGTCACCGTCTGGTGGCTTGCCTCGTACACGCCCGCCGCGCTGTTCGGTCTGCTCGCGTTCCCGTGGGCACTGCGAGCGGCGACGCCGATCGCACGCGGCGAGCGCGGCCTCGGTCTCCTGCCGACGCTGCGCGACACCGGCATCGCCGAGCTCGTGTACGCGATCGGGATCGCCGTCGGGCTCACGCTCGGCGCCTGACCGCGCAGCCGCGTCGGCCGGGTATCACTCCTCGTCGTCGAGGAGCCCCTTCTGCTTGTCGCGCGCGACGATCGCGCGGACGTTCTCGAGCCGCCCGCAGTCGGAGTCGACCTGCGCGTTCCGCTCGCGGGCGAACGCCTCACCGAGCGACTGCCGAGTGCGCTCCGCGACGCCTTCGCGTGCCGGGTTGAGGATCGTCAGCTCCTCCTCGGTCAGGTGGTGGTTCACCACCCGCGCCAGCTCCTCGACGGCGTCGTCGAAGGCCTGGGTGTCCGTCCCCTTCAGCTCCAGCACGGCCAGCAGGGCCTGGTTGCCCTCGGCATGCTCCTCCTCACCGTGCTCCTCCTCGTGCGCGTCGATGGCGTCACGACGTCGAAGCGTCGGATAGACCTCCTTCTCCTCGGCCTCCGCGTGGGCGACGTGCAGCGCGGCGAAGGCGCGTCGTACGGCGTCGCGGTCGGCGCTGGCGTCGCGCAGCTGGCGCAGGAGGTCCTCGAAGCGCCGGTGGTCGTCGAGGATCAGGTCGATGACGTCGCCTGAAACGGGGCGTCCGAGGTCGATGGCGGAGGAAGACATGGCGCCAACGTACGCCATCGCCCGGCGTACGTTCAGCGCGAGGACGACGCCCGATCCTCACCCGCACGTCACCCCACGTTCGCCCGGACGCGGAACCGTCTGAGCCATGACTCGCACTCAGCCCGAACCTGCCCTCGGCCGCCGTGCGCTGCTGCGCGGTGCGGCCGCCGTCGGGGCTGGCGCCGTCGTCCTCGGCTCCGGCGCCGCTTCTGCCACCGCCCGTACGACCTCCCGCTCCGCGCCCGCGCTCGTCCGGGCCGGCCGCCCCTCGCTCACCCACGGCGTCCAGGCCGGCGACGTGCTCACCCGGCAGGCCACGCTCTGGTCACGCGCGGACCGTCCCGCGCGGCTCGTCGCCGAGATTGCCCGCGACAGCTCGTTCCGCAAGGCCGTCACGCTCCGCGGTCCTGTCGTCACGCCCGAGTCCGACCTCACCGGTCGCTTCACCGTCCGGGGCCTTCCGGCGGGCGCCGACCTCCACTACCGCATCCGCGCCGTCGACCTTCGGGACCCGCGTCGCTCGAGCGCCCCCGAGGTCGGCCACCTCCGTACGGCTTCGGCCCGGGGCGAGGACGTGCGCTTCCTCTGGTCCGGCGACATCGCGGGGCAGGGCTGGGGGGTGAACCCTTCGTACGGAGGTTTCCGCATCGTCGACGCGATGGCGCGTCGTCAGGCCGACTTCTTCCTGTGCAGCGGCGACAACGTCTACGCGGACGGGCCTCTCACCGAGACCGTGACCCTGCCCGACGGCTCGCTCTGGCGCAACCTGGTCATCGACGAGAAGACGAAGGTCGCGGAGACTCTCGACGAGTTCCGCGGGCAGTTCAAATACAACCTCATGGCCGACAACTGGCGGCAATTCCTCGCCGACACCCCGCAGGTCACGCAGTGGGACGACCACGAGGTCACCAACAACTGGTATCCCGGTGAGATCCTCACCGACGCCCGCTACACCGAGAAACGCGTCGACGTGCTCGCCGAGCGCGGGCGGCGCGCCTTTCACGAGTACATGCCCGTCGCACCGCTCTCACCGGACCCCGACGGACGCCTCTACCGTGTCCTGCACCTCGGTCCCATGCTCGACCTGTTCGTCCTCGACATGCGTACCCACAAGGACCCGAACACGCCCGGCGCCGAGGCCGAGCGCGACGGCGGCGTTCTCGGGCCCACGCAGACCCGCTGGCTGATCCGTGAGCTCGAGCGCTCGCGGGCGACGTGGAAGGTGATCGCCGCGGACCTGCCCATCGGCCTCGTCGTCCCAGACGGCACCGCTCAGGAGGGCATCGGCCAGGGGGATCCTGGCGCTCCGCGCGGGCGCGAGCTCGACCTCGCCCCCGTGCTCACCGCGCTGCAGCGGCTCGGCATCCGCAACCACGTATGGCTCACCGCGGACGTCCACTACACCGCGGCCCACCACTACTCCCCCGACCGTGCCGCGTACCAGGACTTCGACCCGTTCTGGGAGTTCGTCTCCGGCCCGCTCAACGCCGGGGCGTTCGGCCCCAACGCGCTCGACGCGACCTTCGGCCCCCGCACGGAGTTTGTGGCGGCGCCCCCGCGAGCGAACACCTCGCCGGCGGAGGGCTGGCAGTTCTTCGGCGAGGTCGAGATCGACGGGCGTACGGAGGAGCTGACCGTCACCCTGCGCGACATCGAGGGTGCGGCGCTGTTCCAGAGGACCCTGTCACCCCACCGCCGCTAGCCGTACCGTGTCGGCATGCCTGACATCGACCTGAGCCGCACCGCAGTCCCTGACGCGTCCCGTCACCTGCGCGGCTACCTCGCCGAACCCACCAGTCCCGGCCCCTGGCCGGGGGTGGTTCTCATCCACGAGGCGTTCGGGCTCGACGACAACATGCGCCGTCACGCCGACCGGTTGGCGGAGATGGGGTACGCGACGCTGGCGGTCGACCTCTACAGCGACGGCGGCGCGCGGCGGTGCCTCGTCGCGACCTGCCGCGCGTTCCTCAGCGGCAAGGGGCGCACCTTCTCCGACATCGACGCGGCCCGCCAGTGGCTGGTGGACCGCAAGATCACGACCGGCAAGGTCGGCGTGATCGGGTTCTGCCTCGGCGGCGGCTTCGCGCTGCTCGTCGCGGGCCGGGGCGGCTACGACGCGGCCAGCGTGAACTACGGCCTCATCCCCAAGGACCTCGACGACGTCGTGGCAGCCTCGTGCCCGGTCGTGGCGTCGTACGGCACGAAGGACCGCACGGTCCGCAACGGCGCGGCGCAACTCGAAACCGCGCTCACCGCGGCAGGCGTCCCGCACGAGATCAGCGAGTACGACGGCGCGGGGCACGCCTTCCTCAACGACGCGCAGGGTGGGCCGCGCGTGCTCCAGCCCGTGCTGCGCGTCGCCGGGATCGGCCCCGACCCCGAGGCCGCACCGCAGGCGTGGAGGCGGATCGGCGCGTTCTTCGCCGAGCACCTGCGCTGAGCGTCATGCGGTGCCGCGCCGGCGCCACGCCGCGCTCAGATGCTCGAGCGGGCCCGTGAGGAACAGCAGGAACAGCGCATAGATCCCGATCGAGGGCACGGCGATCGTGACGCCGAGCGCGACCACGAGCAGCGCGACGGTCGCGACGCCCGACGGCTCCGCCACCCATCTCGCGGTGTCCTCGTCGTCACGCAGCAGCGTCGGGCGCCACCGACCCCACCATCCCAGCGCCACGAGCGCCGCGATCGCGACCAGCAGCGTCCCGACGTAGGTCGGTGCCGCGCCAGCGATCCCGTCCGAGGCGTCGAGCAGCTGGGTGGTGAACGGCAGCAGCACGATCGTCAGCAGCCACACGAAGTGCAGCGCGACGACCCCGCCGTCGTACGACCTGAAGTGCTCCATCATCGCGTGGTGGTTGCCCCACAGCACCCAGATGACGAGGAAGCTGATCGCGAAGCTCACGAACGCGTCGCCCTCGTCCGACACCAGGTCGAGCACGCTGTCGGCACCGTTCGCCCGGGAGACGACGTCGACCAGCGGGAGGACGAGCAACGTCAGCGCGATCGCGACGACGGCGTCGCTGAAGGCGAGGAGCCGGTCGAGGCCGCGTTCGGACCGCATGTGCCGCAGCCCTACCCCGGCACGACCAGCCGCAGCGCGCCCGCACGGAGCCGTACGGTCACCGGCAGCGTGCCGATCTCGTCGCCGTCCATGCACAAAGGCACCGCGGCGTCGGCGCTGATGGTGAGCACCGTCGTCCGGTGCACGTCGACGGCGTCGCGCTCGACGTGGCGCCCCGTCCGCGCCTCAGACATGTAGGAGGCCATGTTGCGCCGGCCGAGCCCGTCGGTGCGCGCCACCATCACGTCGATCAGCCCGTCGTCCACCTCGGCCGACGGCACGATCTTCAGCCCGTGGCCGTACCAGCCGGAGTTCGCCGCGATCACGCTGTGCGCCCGCACCTCGCGCGTGCCGTCGTCGGTCGTGAGCGTGAACGTCGGAGCCCGCCAGGTGATCATCGCCAGCGGCCCGCCCGCCCGGTACGCCACGATCGCCGGCACCCGACGAAGGCGGTTGATGATCCGGGTCGCCCGCGAGTCCACACCGACGTACAGGTTGCCCGGGACGACGACGCCGTCCGCCTCCATCACGTCGACCTCGCGCACGCGGCCGCCGAGCAGCATCTCGGCCAGCCCCGCCGCATCGTCCGGAACCCCGAGCTTGTGCGCGAAATCGTTGCCCCGCCCGCCCGGCACGATCGCCATCGTCCCGGAGGCGGCGACGACACCGCCTGCCACGTCGCGCACCATGCCGTCACCACCGACGGCGACGGCGACCCGCCCCTCGCGCGCGGCGACGGCAGAGGCCTCAGCGGCATGCACCGCGCTCTCAGTCACCACCGTCACGACGTCCTCGCCCGCCTCACGCAGCAGCGCCGCCACCGGCTCCCACGCGTCCTGCGCCGCGCGCTTGCCGGAGATCGGGTTCACCAGCGCGGTGAACCCACGGGCCTCCGTACGACCGGTGCTCATCGCGACACCAGGACGCCGGGGTTGAGGATCCCGGCCGGGTCGAGCGTGGCCTTCACGGCGCGCAGCACGTCGACGCCGAGCGGGCCGATCTCCTCGGCGTACGTGTCGCGGTGGTCGCGCCCGACCCCGTGGTGGTGCGTGATCGCGGCACCGACGCCGCGGATCGCCGCGTTCGCGGCGGCCTTCGCGCTCCCCCACTGCGCGAGCGCGTCCTCCGACTGGGGGCACGCGACGGTGAAGTAGAGCGACGCCCCCGTCTCGTACACGTGCGAGAGGTGGCACATCACCAGCGACGGCAGCTCGTACACCAGCAGCGCGCCCTGGACGGCCTCGGTCACTGCCTGCTTGAGACGCGGGACGTTCGACCAGAACGTCACTGTCTCGAGCGTCTCGACGAGGGCGCCGGCATCGAGCAGGGGGTCGCGCAGGTACGGCCCGTGGAACCGGCCCGTACGCCACTTCTCCCCCGCCTCCTCGCCCAGCAGCTCGCCACCGAGCTCGAGAAGCACAGAGGTCGCGGCGGCGCGGCGCGCGGCGACCTCGTCTGGCGCACCCTCGTACCCGGTGATGGCGAGGCACCCCGAAGAGCCGCTGCCGGCCGACGCCGGATCGGCGAGGTTGAGCGCCGTCTCGACCTCGTCGGACAGCCGCAGCACGGTCGGCAGTGGTCCGTCCTGCGCGAGCCGGCGCACCGCCTCGGCCCCCGCCTCGAACGACGCGAAGCGCCACCCCTCGAACACGCGCACCGTCGGCACCGGGCGCACCCGCACCGTCACCGACGTGATCGCGCCGAGCGTCCCCTCCGAGCCCAGGACGAGCTGGCGCAGGTCCGGTCCGGCGGCCGACTTCGGCGCCGTGCCGAGCTCCAGCGTGCCGCGGGGTGTCGCGAGGACCAGCCCGACGACCATGTCGTCGAAGCGCCCGTACCCCGCCGAGGACTGACCCGCCGAGCGCGCGGCCGCGTACCCGCCGATCGACGCTCCCTCGTACGACTGCGGGAAGTGCCCGAGCGTGAAGCCGTCGGCCTGCAGCAGCTCCTCGGCGCGAGGGCCTCGCGTCCCCGCCCGCAGGGTCGCCGTCCGCGACACGGCATCGAGCGAGGTCAGCCCCTCCAGGCGCCCCAGGTCGAGCGCGACCACACCGTGGAAGCCCTCGTGGTCGGGTGTGAGGCCACCGACGACGGACGTGCCGCCGGAGTACGGCACGACGGCGACCGCAGCGTCGCTGCAGATCCGCAGGACCTCGACGACCTCGTCGTGGCCGCCCGGGCGCAGCACGAGGTCGGGGGCATCGGACGCGTCGCCGGCACGCATCTTGAGGATGTCGGGAGTCGACCAGCCCCGGGTGTGCCGGAGGCGGTCGACGGCTTCGTCGCTCACGTACGGCGCGCCGAGCGCCTCGACCAGCGCCGTACGGGTCGCGGCCGGCACCGCCGACGCCCCGAGCGCGACGTCCTCGGGGGCGACCGGCGCGGCGAGCGGGTGGATGCCGAGCGCGTCGAGCGTGGCTTGGAGGCTCTCGGGGAGCGTGATCGCGTGCTCCGGGTTGCCCCAGCGATCGGGGGCGAAGTCCACCACAGGAAGGTCCAGCTCCGACATACGACGTGCTCCGATCTCGACGCGTCCGCACCCTCAGGCGGTGCTAAGTTGAACACATCATGCCAGAACGTTTAAATGTACGGTCGAATCTTGGCCGGTCGAATCTTGAGCGGGCCCGCTCCCAGCCGGCCGCGTCAGGCAAGGCGATCCCCGAGGACCGCATCCTCGACGCGGCCGCCGACGCCGTCCTCGAGGTCGGCCTGGACAGGCTCACGATGGCCGACCTGGCCGTACGGGCGGGCGTCGCGCGCGGCACGCTCTATCGGCGCTGGGAGAACGTCCGCGCCGTCGTCGCCGCGCTGCTGACCCGCGAGTGGGCACGCGTCGTGGCCGAGTCCGTCCCCCACGACCTGCCCACCGCGCGCGAACGGCTTGTCACCGGGGCCGTCCGCACGATCGCGACGATCCGCGCCCACCCGATCCACCGGGCGATCGTCGAGTCCGACCCCGAGCTCCTCGTCCCGTACGTCTTCCAGCGCCTCGGTCGCACGCCCGCGCACATGCTCAGCACGCTCGAGGACGGGCTGCGCACCGGCCATGAGGACGGCTCCGTACGGGTTCTCGACCCTGTCCTGCAGGCCCGTACCGTCCTCCTGCTGGCGTGGTCCTTCGTGGTCACCGCGCCCGTCGTCGTCGGATCGACCACCGGAGCCGGTCCGGAGCTGGACGCCCTCGACGCCCAGCTCGCCACCGCCCTCGACCAGTACCTCTCCCCCGACCCCGAGGACGGCCGCACATGAGCCCCTCCCCCACGAGCTCCCTCGACCGCACGCGGCGCGCCCGCGACCTCGCCGACCTCGCCGCGCAGCGCGAGCCGGTCGACCTCCTGGTCGTCGGCGGCGGCGTCACGGGAGCAGGCGTCGCCCTCGACGCGGCCTCCCGCGGCCTGTCGGTGATCCTCGTCGAGAAGCACGACCTCGCCTTCGGCACGAGCCGCTGGAGCTCCAAGCTCGTGCACGGCGGCCTGCGCTACCTCGGGACCGGCGACGTCGGCGTCGCGTACGAGAGCGCCGTCGAGCGTGGCATCCTCATCGAGCGCACCGCGCCGCACCTCGTCCGCGCGCTGCCCAACGTCTTCCCTCTCCTCGACTCGGTCGACACGCTGACCGCCTCGATGGTTCGCGCCGGATACCTCGCGGGCGACGCGCTGCGCCGTGCCGCCGGCACCTCGGGCCGTACGCTGCCGCGCTCGCGCCGCCTGTCCGCGCTCGAGGTCCAGCGTGTCGCGCCGACCGTCCGCGCCGCGGGTCTGCGCGGCGGCTTCGCCTTCTGGGACGGGCAGCTCGCCGACGACGCACGCCTGGTCGTCGGCCTCGCTCGTACGGCCGCCGCGCTCGGCGCCCGCGTCCTTACCCGTACCGCGGCCGTGGAGGTGACGGGCAGCGGGGCCGTGCTGCGTGACACGCTCACAGGCGAGTCGCTCACCGTCCACGCGCGCACCGTCGTCAACGCAACCGGAGTGTGGGCCGACACTCTCGCCCCCGGCATCACGATGCGTCCCAGCCGCGGCACGCACCTCGTTGTACGGGCCGAGACCTTCGGCGGGCTCACGTCGGCGCTCATGGCGCCGGTCCCGGGGCACCGTACGCGGTTCGTCTTCGCGCTGCCGACCGACGACGACCGGGTCTACGTCGGGCTCACCGACGAGGAGGTCCGCGGCGCGGTCCCGGACGTCCCGACGGCGAGCGAGGCCGAGATCGACTTCCTGCTCGCCACGATCTCGCGCGCTCTGCAGCGGCCACTGACCCGCGCTGACGTCATCGGGACCTTCTCTGGCCTGCGACCGCTGCTCGACACCGGTGACGACCAGACGTCCGACCTGTCACGCAAGCACGTGGTGCTCACCGGCGACGACGGCCTGGTCAGCGTCGTCGGCGGCAAGCTCACGACGTACCGGCGGATGGCCGAGGACGCCGTCGACGCCGCCCTCGCGACACCGGGGTGGGCCGCTGCGCGCCGGACGGCAGGCCCTTCTCGCACGACACGCCTCCCGCTCGTCGGAGCCGCCGACCGTACGACGCTGGCGGCGATCGACGCCCCACCGCGCCTGGTCGCCCGGTACGGCACGGAGGCGCTCACGGTAGTCGCCGAAGCCGGTGGCGACCAGGACGTCCTCGCACCGATCGCCCCGCACATCCCGACCACGCCGGCGGAGCTCGCCTTCGCCGTACGGCACGAGGGTGCCCTCGACGTCGACGACCTGCTGGGGCGACGGACTCGTGTCGGTCTCGTCGAGGCCGACCGGGCGCTCGCGCTCCCCTTCGCCGAGGCGGCGCTGTCGCTCGGGCGGTGACCCGCGCTCAGCCCTCGAAGACGCCGGTCTCCTCGTACGAGGCCAGCATCGCCTCGTACGGAGCGATGTCCAAGCCGTGGAGCGTCAGCCACTCGTCGTCGTAGTACGTCGCGGCGTAGCGGTCGCCCGAGTCGCACAGCAGCGTCACGACGCTCCCGCTCTCACCGCCCTGGCGCATCCGCTCGATCACGGTCAGCGCACCCCAGAGGTTCGTCCCGGTCGACGCACCGACGCTGCGCCCCAGGCGGCGCGTGCACCACCGCATGGCTGCGACCGACGCCGCATCAGGGACTCTCAGCATGTCGTCGATGACACCGCCGACGAACGACGGCTCGATGCGCGGACGCCCGATGCCCTCGATCCGGGAGGGGCTGCCGGTCGTGTAGTCCGACGTGTCCAGGTCCCACCCGTCGAGGAAGGCCGAGTTCTCCGGATCCGCAACCATCACCTGCGTCGCGTGGCGCTGGTAGCGCACGTAGCGCCCGATCGTCGCCGACGTCCCTCCCGTACCGGCGCTGACCACGATCCAGCGCGGGACGGGGTGGCGCTCGTGCGCCATCTGGACGAACACCGACTCCGCGATGTTGTTGTTGCCCCGCCAGTCGGTCGCCCGCTCGGCGAACGTGAACTGGTCCATGTAGTGCCCACCGCACTCGGCCGCGAGCCTCGCGGCCTCGGCGTACATGTCGGGCGGCCTGTCCACGAAGTGGCAACGGCCTCCGTACCACTCGATCAGCCTGATCTTTGCCGAGCTCGTGCTGCGCGGCATCACCGCCACGAAGGGGACGCCGATGAGACGGGCGAAGTAGGCCTCGCTGACCGCGGTCGACCCGCTGGACGCCTCCACGATCGTCGTGTCGGGGCCGACCCAGCCGTTACACAGGGCGTAGAGGAACAACGAACGGGCGAGCCGGTGCTTCAGCGAGCCCGTGGGGTGGACAGACTCGTCCTTGAGATAGAGCTCGATCCCCGGTGGGCCGGGCAGCGGGAAGACGTGCAGATGCGTGTCGGCACTGCGGTTGGCGTCGGCGTCGACCCGGCGTACGGCCTCGTCGACCCAGGCCCGACGGGCGGGCGACGAGCGCGGCAACGGGATCAGTCCACGTCTTCGGCGCTGCGTGCTGCCTCGAACCGGTCGTGCATCTTGTCGGCCCGCACCTTGAGGGCGAGAGCGACCTGGTCGCGCATGCCGCGCAGGAGGACCAGGGAGGCGACGGCGGAGATGACCAGCGCGATCAGCGCCACCCACAGGCCCGTCACGGAGTTCCACTCGAGCCAGATCGAGGCGACGAGGCCGACGACGACGAAGGCCACGACGAAGAAGCCGAGGCGGGCGAGGGTGTAACGGGCGAAAGCACTCACGCTGCGAGCGTACCTGCGACCCCCTCGCGCCACCTCAACCGGTGCGAGGAGGGGTGTTCTCGGGTCCCGGCGTCGGCAGCGCCTCACCGTCGTCGTTCGGCGTCGGCTCCTCCGGGGAGGGCGCGGTCGTGGTGGGCGGCGCGGTCGTGGAGGGCGGCGGCGTCGTCGTCGGAGGGGGCGTCGTCGTCGGAGGCGCGGTCGTCGTCGGGGTGGTCTGCGTCGGCGTCGTCGGTGGCGGGGTGGTCGTCCGCGTCGCCGTCGGGGTCGGCGTCGTGGGTGCCGTGGTCGAGGTCGACGGTGGTGTCGTCGGCGTCTGGGAGGTCGTCGTCGGAGTCGTCGGATCGGTCGTCGGGTCGGTCGGCGACTCCGGGTCGCGATCACCCGAGGCGAGCGCCCACCAGACGGCCGCGACCGCCGCGACCACGACGAGCGCGACGACGATCCACGGGACGCGTCGCGCCCACGCTCCATCCGCTCCGTCCGCGTCGGTGGGGCCGGTCTGCACCGGAGTCGGGGTCGGGGTCGGCGCCGGGGTCGACTCTTCGACCGCCGGCTGGGAAGCCGTGTCGGCCGCGGTGTCGGCCTCTGCGCCCTCGTCGGGCACCGTATCGGCGGCAGCCTCTGCTGCCGCCGCGGCTGCGGCTCCCGCAAGAACCGCCGTCGCTCCCACGGCGGTCGCCGCGCGCTCTGTGGGGTCATCGTCCACCGGCTCGCCCCCTACGACCGTCTCCTCGCCCGTCGGGTCACCGATCACGACCCCGGCCGCCGTGAGCGCGGCTGCGACGTCGCCCCCGGACGCGAGGGCGCGCAGCGCCGACGCCGCACCACGCGCGTCGGGCCGGTCCTCGGGGTCACGGCGTGTCATCGCGCCGAGGACGAGCGCCCAGTCCGCGCCCAGCTCGGCCGGGATCCGCGGCGGACGGTGCAGTCGCGCCGACAGCGTCTCGACGCGCGACCCTGGGAAGGCTTCCTCGCCGGTGAGCGCCTCGAGCAGCACGAGCCCGAGCGCGTACACGTCGGCGCGCGGGCCTACGTCGTCGAGCACCGCCTGCTCGGGGCTGAGGTAGCGCGCCGTCCCGACCAGGAGGTCAGGCGAGGTCAGCCGCGTCCCCTCGAGGTAGCGGGAGACCCCGAAGTCGGTGAGCTTCACCTGGTACGACCCACCGGTCCGCTCCACGAGCATCACGTTGGAGGGCTTGACGTCGCGGTGGATCACGCCGGCATCGTGGATAGCGCCGAGCGCCTCGCCGAGCTGGGCGCCGATGTCGGCGACGGCCTCCGACGGGAGCGGACCGCCGAGCAACGCCCGGCTCAGGGTCTGGCCCGGGACGAACTCCATGACGAGGTACGGGTGGTCGCCCTCGGGCTGCACGTCGAAGACGATGACGACCCCTGGGTGCGAGACGCCGGCGCCGATCCGCGCCTCCATCTCGTGCCGCCGCAGCGCGTCCTCGGCCTCGATCCCGGCCTCCGCGCGCATCACCTTGACGGCGACCACCCGCCCGAGCAGCTCGTCGCGCGCTCGATAGACGTCGGCCATCCCGCCACGCCCCACGAGCGCCAACAGACGGTAGCGCCCGTCGATGAGCTCACCGACCCGGTCGTTCGCCGGCTCCGACATCGACGACGGCCCCACCTTTCTCGTCCTGGCTCGCCGTACCCCGCGGCGGCGATCGCCCGCCTCCATTGTGAGGGGTCGGCGAGCCAGGCCGAAACCGACGAGCCGGTCAGAGCGCCGCGATGCCTTCCGCGGGTGCGATGCGAGCGGCTCGGCGGGAAGGCAGGACGGACGCCGCCAGGCCGAGCAGGAGCACCGCCGCGAGGACGAGCGCGACCTGCCCCCACGGAACCGAGAGCCCGACGTCGTCCATCAGTCCGGCCGTGGTGGCCCGCACGCCCAGCCATCCGTACGCCGTCCCGAGAACGGTGCCGAGGACCGCGCCCACCCCTGCCATCAGCAGCGCCTCCGCGCCGAGCGTGAACCGCAGGCCCCTCCGGCTCAGCCCGAGCGCGCGCAGGAGGGCGTTCTCTCGCGTGCGTTCGAGCACCGACAGGCTCAGTGCACCCGCCATCCCGACTGCGGCGATGAGCACGGCGACGGCGAGCAGGCCCACGGTCACGGCGAGCACCACGTCGAGCTGCAGCACCACCCACCCGCGCTGCTCCAGGCCACCGACCAGCTGCCCGCCCGCGGGCGCGAGTGTCGCCACGTCGGCCATCACCTGCTCCGCGGGTGCGCCGTCGGCTCCGCGGGCCCACAGCGCGCGGGGCTTCTCGGAGACACCGAGTCCTGCGAGGGTGCCTGGCGCCACCAGCACGACCTCACCCACCGCGCCGCCGCCGCGCGGGCGCATCGTCACGAGGTCCGCACCCCCTCGTACGGCCGCTGTCTCCCCGTACGACAGGTCGAGCGCGGACGCGAGCTCTTCTCCGATGACGATCTCGCCCGGACCGGGGACGGCGTGATCACCTCTCATCACCGCCTGCGCCGCGTCATCGACCTCGAGCGCGAGGACGCGGTGCCCGTCCATCTCGATGCGGGCACCGTCCACGACCGCGACGGACTCGACACCGTCGAGCGCGGCGACCTGACGCTCGACGTCCACCGGCAGCGCTCCCTCGGTCGCGACCAGACCGACGTCGAGCGCGTACGACTCGTCCAGGTCGCGGTCCACGGTCGTGCGCAGCGACGCCGATCCGACCACGACCGTCGTGATCAGCGTGACGCCGACGAGTAGTGCCGTGGACGACGACGCCGTACGACGGGGATTGCGCACGACGTTGCCCGCCGCGAGGCGACCTGCCACGCCAGTACGACCAACCAGCGGACCGACCAGACGCAGCGCGGCCGGGACCATCAGCGGCGCCAGCACGACGACGCCGAGGAACGACAGCATGCCTCCGACGAGCCCGACAGGAAGGCGGTCGCCTGTCCCGACGGCCAGCCCAGCGGCCCCGGCACCGAACAGCAGCACCCCCGCGCCGATCCGCAGCCGTCCTGCGCGCCCGTCGAGACCGGTGGTCTCGTGCGGGCGAAGCGCCTCCAGCGGTGCGAGCCGTGCCACACGGCGCGCCGGCAGCACCGTCGCGCCGACGACCGTGAGGACACCGAGCACGAAGGGCACGACCACGCCCATGACAGTCAGCGAGGCCGACCCGAGGGTGAGGCCGGGGGTCCACGCCCGCATCGCCGCCACGGCCGTCAGCCCCAGCCCCCAGCCGACGACGACGCCGAGCGCCGACGCGGCGAGACCGAGCACCAGTGACTCCGTACGAAGCGAGCGGACGATCTGCTTGCGGGTCGCGCCGACGCAGCGCAGCAGCGCCAGCTCCCTGCGGCGCTGAGCCAGGACGATCGTGATCGTGTTGGCGATGACGAGCGCCCCGACGAAAGCGGCGACCGCCGCGAACACCAGGACGAGGCGCTGGATGATGTCGATGTCGCGGCTCGCGCTGACGATCTGGTCGTCGACCCAGGCGTCGCCCGTCATCACGACGTGCCCGTCGACGGCCGCCGAGCCGTCCAGCACGGCATGCACCGCATCGGCCTCCCCCTCGGCCGCGCGCACCGACACGTCGACCGAGGACACGACGTCGCCCAGCGTCGTCATCGTGTGCTCGTCGACGTAGAGAGAGGACCCGAGTGCGCCTGCCGCACCCTCCACGAGTCCGGTGACGACGACCTCCGGCGACGTACCGTCACCCTCGACCGCGAGGACGTCACCCACCGCCACCTCGTATCTCTCGGCGGTCGACCTCGAGACCAGGGCCTCGCCGCGGCCCTCGGGTGCCCGGCCCTCGACGACGTCCTGCCACCGCAGGCCGTCGTCCGCGCTGACGGTTCCGATGCTCATCAGGTGGCGCGACGGGCCCGCGACGACGTTGACGAAGGACCTGCGGTTGGCGACGACCGCCTCGACACCGTCGACGTCGGAGACCGCCGCGGCGACCCGCGCCGCGGTTGCCGCATCGGCGTCCGTGACATCGACGACCGCGTCCGCGCCGGCGTACTGCGCCACGATCTCGGCACGAGCCCCGTCGCGGGCCGCACCGCTGAGCGCGTTGACCGCGACCATGAACGCGACCGCCATGACGATCGCGACCCCCGCCGCGACGTACCGGCGTGCGTGGCCGCGCAGCGACCCCCACAGCACGGTGCGCACGTCAGCCCGCCAGCCCGGCGATGGCGGCCACGACCTCGTCGGCGCTCGGACGCACCAGCGTCCCCGCGAGCTGACCGTCGCGCAGCAGCACCACACGGTCGGCGTACGAGGCAGCGGTCGGCTCGTGCGTCACCATCACGACCGTCTGGCCGAGCTCGTCGACCGAACGGCGCAGGAATCCGAGCACCTCGGCGCTCGAGCGGCTGTCCAGGTTGCCGGTGGGCTCGTCCGCGAAGACCACGTCCGGCGACGACAGCAGCGCACGGGCGATCGCGACGCGCTGCTGCTGCCCGCCCGACAGCTCCGGCGGCCGGTGGGTGAGCCGGTCGGCCAAGCCGAGCACCTCGACGAGCTGGTCGAGGCGCCGCCAGTCCGGCTCACGGTTGGCGAGCTCGAGCGGCAAGAGGATGTTCTGGCGAGCGGTGAGGGTCGGGATCAGGTTGAACGCCTGGAACACGAAGCCGACGTGCTCACGGCGGAACCGTGTGAGGGCGTTGTCGTCCAGGCTGCCGAGCGCGATGCCGGCGACGCTCACCTCGCCTGCGGTCGGCGTGTCCAGACCCGCGAGGCAGTGCATCAGCGTCGACTTGCCGGAGCCCGAGGGGCCCATGATCGCGGTCAGCCGGGCCTTCTCGATGTCGAGGTCGACACCGTCGAGAGCGCGCACCTGCGCATCGCCGCGGCCATAACTCTTGACGAGCGCGCGGGTGCGAACGGCGATCGCGTCGAGCGGTGCTCCCTCCGGCTCGAGGGTGGTTCCGGGAGTACGAGGACGAGAAGAAGAGGTCATGCCGTCACGCTAGGTTCGGGCACCCCCGCGAAGCGTCGGCCTGAGGGTCGGTCCCGGCGCGACCCCGTCATACCGTGGTCGTACGGATCAGGGTGTGGGCCGCACCAGGCCGGCGTCGTACGCGAGGACCACGAGCTGGACCCGGTCGCGGCTCCCGGTCTTGGACAGCAGCCGGCCGATGTGTGTCTTCACGGTCGGCTCCGCGACGAAGAGGCTGCTGGCGATCTCGGTGTTGCTCAGGCCCTGGGCGATGAGCAGCAGGACCTCGCGCTCGCGGTCGGTCAACGCCTCCAGACGCGGGTCGGGTGGCTGCTCGTCGTCAGGAAGCTGGTCGGCGAACCGGTCGAGCATCCGGCGCGTGGCACTCGGCGCGACCACGGCGTCGCCACGGTGCACGTCACGGATCGCGCTGAGCAGCACCTCGGGAGGAGCGTCCTTCAGCAGGAACGCCGAGGCTCCCGCACGCAGCCCGGCGTACACGTACTCGTCGAGGTCGAAGGTCGTCAGCACCACGACCCGTGCCGTGACACCTCGCTCGGTCAGGGCACGGGTCGCGGCGACGCCGTCCATGCGGGGCATTCGCACGTCCATGAGGACCACGTCCGCGCCGGTGACCGACAGGCGCTCGACAGCGTCCAGGCCGTCGGCCGCCTCGCCCACGACCTCCATGTCGGGCTGCGACTCGACGAGCATCCGGAAGCCCGCCCGGACGAGCTGCTGGTCGTCGACGAGGAAGACCCGCAGAGGCCGGTCCGCCGGACCACCTGACGACGTGCTCACGTGCCCTCCTTGTCGTACGGGATCCTCGCCTCGACCCGGAACCCGCCCCCGAGCAGCGGGCCCGCCTCGACGGTTCCGTCGTGGAGGGCGATCCGTTCTCTGATCCCGAGGATCCCGTGCCCACCTCCGGCCGACGGCACCGGACCCACGTCCGCGGCATCCGGCAGCCGGCCCGCCGGAGCGGCAGCCCCACCATCGTCCTCGACGCGGACGAGCACGTGATCACCCGCGATCGCGACCTGCACCCGCGCCCGTACGCCCGAAGCCGCATGCTTCAACGTGTTGGTCAGTGCCTCCTGCACCACCCGGTAGACCGTGAGGCCGGCGGCCGGATCGATCTCCCGGGGGTCGCCGACGAGCTCGGTACGGACATCGAGCCCGCTGCGCCGCACCTGCTCGACCAGGCCACCGATGTCGGCCGCCGTCGGCATCGGCGTCCGCTCGGCCTGGGTCGCGTCTTCGTCCCCCCGCAGCAGCCCGAGCAGCCTTCGCATCTCGGCCAGCGACGCGCGCGAAGTGCGCGAGATGGTCTGCAGCGTCTCCACCGCCACCTCCGGGCGGGTCCGCGACGCGTACAGGGCGCCGTCGGCCTGGACGACGATCACGGACAGGCTGTGCGCCACGACGTCGTGCATCTCCCGCGCGATCCGAGCCCGTTCCGCGGCGGCGGCGATCGTCGCCTGCTGCGCGGCGTCGCGCTCGAGCTGCCGTGCTCGGTCCTCGAGCCCGGCGATGTACTCGCGCCGCGTCCGCATGTAGGCCCCCATCGCCCATGGTGCGAGCACGACGAGGCTCATCATCACGACGGTCGCGACCGTGCTCGTGCCCGGGGAGTCGCGGTACCAGTCGGCCGTGGACAGGACCGCGCCCAGGAACCCGACGCCGAGACCCGCCCGCCGAGCCCACAAAGGCCCGTACGCGGCGATCGCGTACAGCGACAGCAGCAGCGAGAGGTCGGCGTAGTACGGCACGTCGGTCACGAGCAGCTGTCCGGCCAGGAGGGCAGATACGGCGGCGAACGAAGCCACCGGCGCCGAACGCCGCCAGGCCAGCGGCAGGAAGATCAGGATCTGGTACGCCGCGTCGATACTGGCGGACATGCCGAGGGCGAACGGGATCAGCGGGACGATCAACATCCCCGTCAGTGCAGCGTCGACCCAGCCCGGGTGCGCCCGAATCCGCCCGACCATCGCTCTCACTACGTCAGGGTAGGCGCCCTCGGCGGGCCACCCATCAGACCACGGTCTGATCTCGCGGGATCACCCCAGCAGCCGCGCGAGCGTCTCCGGCGGCACGTTGCCCCCAGAGGCGACCGCCACCGTCGTCCCGGCCACCGGGCCGACTCTCCCCGCCAGGACTGCTGCGGCGGCGACCGCGCCGCTCGGCTCGACGACCAGCCGGGAACCTCGTACGACCGTGCCGACGGCGGCGAGGATCTCGTCCTCGCTCACCGTGACGACGTCGTCGACGAACGCCTGCACGTGTGCCCAGTTGAGGACTCCGACCGAGTCCGTCCGCAGCCCGTCGGCGACGGTGCGGGACGTGTCGGCGACCGACCACACGCGGCGCTCCCCGGCGGCCCACCCCTCGGCGAGGTCACCCGCAAGCTCCGGCTCGACCGCGATCACGCGCACGTCGGGGCGCAGCGCCTTGACGGCAGCCGCGATGCCGCTGACCAGCCCTCCCCCGCTGACCGGGACGAGCACCGTGCCGAGATCGGCGACCTGCTCGACGATCTCGAGCCCGACCGTTCCCTGGCCCGCGATCACGTCCGGGTCGTCGTACGGGGGGATCAGGACGGCGCCGGTCTCGGCGGCGATCTGCTCGGCGCGGGCGAGCCGCTCCGAGGGCGGCACGATCACGATCTCCGCACCCCAGCGGCGGGTCGCCTCAACCTTCAGCGACGGCGCGTTCTCGGGGATGACGATGGTGGCACGTACGCCGGCGGCCCTCGCCGCGTACGCGACCGCCTGCGCGTGGTTGCCCGACGAGTGCGTCACGACGCCCCTCTGGCGTTGTGCCGTGTCGAGCACCGCCACCGCGTTGGTCGCGCCGCGGAGCTTGAACGCCCCGGTCGGCTGAAGGGACTCCGCCTTCAGCCACAACGGCACGTCACCGTCGGGTTGCACCAGCGGGACGACCGGCGTCCGCAGGCACGTCGAGGCGATCCGCTCGGAGGCGTGCTCGATGTCGGAGAGGGTCACCAGCCGGGGGGATGCGCTCATACCTCCAGCCTAGGCAGAGTCCTCGACCGCACGAGTAGGCTGGGCGCATGGCAAAGGCGATCCCGATCATCATCGTCGTCGCACTCGCGGTCTACACGCTGTTCGACGTGATCGCCACGCCGCGCGAGCGCATCCGGGCACTGCCCAAGCCCGTGTGGGTGCTGCTCGCGCTCGTCCCCGCGCTCGGGGTGCTGCTGTGGCTCACGGTCGGCAAGTCGCGGACGAAGCCGTCCGGCCCGCCGCGTCCGCAGCGACCGATCACCCGCGGGCCCGACGACGACCCCGACTTCCTCCGCGGCCTCTGACCGGCGGCGCGGCGCGGCTACTTCGCGTACGAGTGCAGGCCGGGGAAGAACAGGTTGACCCCGACGAAGCTGAACATGAACGTCGTGAACGCGACCAGCGCGAGGATCGCGGCGGCCTTGCCCTTCCAGCCCGCGGTCGCGCGTGCGTGGAGATAGCCGGCGTACGCGACCCACGTGATGAACGCCCAGACCTCCTTGGGGTCCCATCCCCAGGGCCGTCCCCACGCGTGCTCGGCCCAGATCGGGCCCGAGATCAGCGCGGCGAACGTCCAGACCGGGAACGAGAACGCCGTCACGCGATAGGCGAGCTGGTCCATCGAGGCCGCGCTCGGCAGCCGCGAGAGATAACCCTTCGCGCCGCCCTTCGCCTCGGCTCGTGACTTCACCAGGTAGAGGATCGACGCGCCCGCACCGATGAGGAACCCGGCACCCGCGACGATCGCGGAGGCGACGTGGATGACGAGCCAGTACGAGTCGAGCGCCGGCACCAGTGGGCCGGCCGGGACGTACACCGTCATCGACAGGCCGAGCATCACCACGGAGAAGCCGAGCACCAGCGGCGCGAGCCAGTCGATCTTCATCCAGACGACCATCGCGAGGTAGCCGACGAGCACAACGGAGATGCCCGTCATCGCGAACTCGTACATGTTGCCCCACGGCACCCGCTCGGCGGCGAGTCCGCGCGTGACGACCCCGGCCAGCAGGACCGCCAGGCCCAGGACGGTCAGCGAGAGCGAGATGCGTCCGGCGAGGTCGCTGCGCTCCTCGGCGACGACTGCGTCACCGCCGTCGGCGGTCGCGCCGTCGACGGTGCTCGCGGCACCGGCACCAACGAGCGCGGGCTCCGCGACCGGCACGGAGCGCTGCGCGCGGACGGCCTTCGAGCCGAACGCCCACTGCGCGACGGACGCGAGCCAGGCGAGCGCGAGCACCGCCGTCGCCGACGCGATCGCGTAGTTCGAGAAGTTCGCGTAGTCCTCGAGAGTCATGCTTCGTCCCTTGTCGTGGCGGCCTTCGTCGGTGCAGCACTCGTCGGCGCAGCCTCTGACTCCGACACCGTGTCGTAGCTCGATCCAGTATGCCCCGTGCGTTCCTTGAGACGCCCCGTGAGGTCGTCGACGCTCTGCTCGACGTCGCTGCGCGGGACGCGGTCGAGCGCGGCGACCTCGACGAGCGTCGTGCCGTCCTCGCGGCGCCGGGCACGCACCCACGTACGACGCGGACGGATCATCAGCGACAGCACGAGACCGATCGCGCCGATCGACACTCCCCACAGCGGCACCATGACGCCGGGCTGCGCGCTGAACTGGAACCGCGCGAACTGGCGCAGCTCGACGAACTCGACCGTGCCCTTGCCGTCGGGAAGCGACACCGACTCACCGGGCGTGAGGATGATGCGCAGCGGCTTGTCGTCGTCACCCATGAACTGCGTCAGCTCGTCCTTGTCGAGCACGTAGACCGACTGCGCCTCGCCGTCGTCCAGCCCGAGGTCTCCGTAGTAGGCGAACAGCCCGAGCACCGGGTTCGCGGCCGCCGGGTGCGCCGACATCGGGATCTCCTCATCCCCGGTCGACACGCCGGTCGGCAGGAAGAACCCCTGGAAGCCGAGCTGCGTGGGACGTGCGTCCGGCACCTTCACGACACCGTTGGAGGTGTACGTCGGGTCCGACGGCAGGAACGGCACCGCGTCCTCGAACACCACACGCCCCTTGCCGTCCTTCACCCGGACCACCGGCGCGTAGCCCTGCCCGACGAGATAGACCGACGCGCCGTCGACGCGCAGCGGGTGGTTGACCTTGAGCTCGTACGGGCGCGGCTCCTCGCCAGGTTTGTCAGTCACCGTGCCGTACGCGATGAAACTGCGCGGCGCCCCGCGCTGCGGCCCCTCGAGCTCGAAGCGCGAGTCGAACTCGTCGAGCGTCATCGAGAACGGCGGCAGGTCGTCGGTGTCGAACAGCCCACCCGCGGTGAACTCGTCGAACTGCGTGAGCGTGTTGGAGTAGCCGCCGCCCTCGGCGACGATCGCGTTGCCGCGGTAGCCGAGCAGGCTCATCGATGCGACGCCGACGAGCACGACGACGAGGCTGACGTGGAAGACCAGGTTGCCGAACTCGCGCAGGTAGCCCTTCTCGGCACGCACCTCGCCCGCGACGACCGTCCCGGACTCGTCCGTCTCGGTGACGGTGTCCTTGCGGGCGAGGCCGAGGCTCTTGGCGGCGTCGTCGAGGACCTTCTCCACGTCCGCCGTCGTCTCGTACGTGGCCGACGCGGGCAGGCGCGAGAAGTTGCGGGGCGCCTTCGGTGGGCGGGCCCGCAGCGCACGGGCGTACACACCGACGCGCGGCACGATGCAGCCGATCAGCGACACCATGAGCAGGAGGTAGATCGCGCTGAACCACACCGACGTGTAGACGTGGAACGCCCCGAGCTTGTCGAGCACCGGGGCGAGGTCCGGGTGCCGCTCGACGTATGCCGCGACGGCACGCGGGTCGACACCGCGCTGCGGCACGATCGACCCCGGCACCGCGGCGAGCGCGAGCAGCAGCAGCAGGAACAGCGCCGTCTTCATCGACGTGAGCTGGCGCCACGCCCATCGCAGGGTCTCGAGGAGCGAGAGCGCGGGCGCGGTGGCCCTGCCCTTCGGTCCGCGACTCTTCTCGGACATCACACCACCGGTTCGAAGCTGCCGACCCAGGAGGTCAGCTCGGTCATCAGCTGCCCCCACAGCCCGGTCACAAGGAGCACGCCGACGACGACCAGCAGGCCGCCTCCGACGAGCGAGATCGCCCGCTGGTGACGACGCACCCACGCCGTCGCCCGCGCGAAGCGGCTGAACGCGAACGCCGCCAGCAGGAACGGCACGCCGAGGCCCAGGCAGTAGACGGCGGTGAGGAACGCGCCGCGCCCTGCCGTGCCCTCGTTGTACGCGAGGCCGAGCACCGCGCCAAGCGCAGGACCGATGCAGGGCGTCCACCCGATCGCGAACAGCACGCCGAGCAACGGCGCCACCGCGAGGCCGACCGACGGCACCGCGTGGACGCGGACGTCACGCTGCAGCCACGGGACGAACCCCATGAAGGCCAGTCCGAGCAAGATCACGATGATGCCCATGACGATCGAGATCGGACGCTCGTACTCGCGCAGCTGCATCCCGACCGACCCGAACAGCACCCCGTACGAGACGAAGACGGCGCTGAAACCGAGCACGAACAGCCCCGCGCCGAGCACCAGGCGTCCGCGCTGACGGGCGGACTTGCCGTCCGCCGCGACCTCGGCCGCGGTCATGCCGGAGACGTACGAGAGGTAGCCGGGCAGCAGCGGGACCACGCACGGAGAGAAGAACGACACGAGACCCGCGAGCAGCGCGACGCCTGTCGCGAGCAGCAGCGAGCCCGAGAGCACGGTGTCGTACGCCCAGTCACCCATCGCTGGCCTTCGCGTCGTCGATCAGCCCGCGCAGCGTCGACTCGGACACGGACCCGAGCATGCGCGCGGCGACGGTGCCGTCCGAGGCGATCACCCACGTCGTCGGCACCGCCATCGAGGGCAGGCTGTCGCGGAAGCCGAGCACGGTCTTGCCCGACGGGTCGTAGAGCGACGGATAGGTGATGCCGAAGTTCTCGTCGTACGCCTTCGCCGCCGCGCGCGAGTCGCGGATGTTGATGCCGAGGAACTGGACGTCGTCGCCCGTCTCGGCGTCGACCGCCGCGAACGCCGGCGCCTCGACACGGCACTCCGCGCACCACGAGCCCCACACGTTCACCACGACCGTCCTGCCGGCGAAGTCCTCTAGGGCGATCGGATCGCCGTCGAGCGACTCCCCCTCGAGCGCGGGAGCGGGCTTGCGCTCGCCCACCTCCGGGGCCGTGATCGAGCCGTCGCCGGCGACGAAACCACCCGTGGTCTCGTCGGCCTGCGTGGACGACGAGCAGCCGGCGAGCAGCGCCACGGCAGCGGCGGTGACGACGAGGCGGGCGAGGCGCACGGTCACGCGCCTCCGACGAACTTCTTGCGGAGCTTGGCCGGGATCAGGTCGCCGGCCGGCTCGTTGTAGGCGACCGCGACGGGCACGTCGCCCTCGTACGTGACCGACGTGACGCTGGCCAGCGAGCACTGGCGCTTGCGCGGGTCGTGCAGGTAGCGGCGGCGCTCGACGGTCAGCCGAGCCACCCAGATCGGGAGCTGGTGCGAGACGATGACGGCCTCGTGCCCGCGCGCGGCGTCGCGCGCGTCGGCCATCGCCTCGAGCATGCGCGCGGCGATCTGCTTGTACGGCTCGCCCCACGACGGCGTGCTCGGGTTGCGCAGCATCCACCAGACGCTCGGGTGCTTCAGCGAGCCGTCGCCCACGCCGAAGGTCCTGCCCTCGAACTGGTTGCCTGCCTCGATGACCCGCGGATCGGTCGTCACGTCGAGACCGAGCGTCTTGGCGATCGGCTCCATCGTCTCCTGCGCCCGCTCGAGGGGGGAGGCGACGAGGTGGGTGATGTCCTCACCGTCGAAGTACTCGGCCCCACGCTCGGCCATCTGACGGCCCAGGTCGGACAGGTGGTAGTCGGGAAGGCGGCCGTAAAGGACGCCTGCGGGGTTGTGCACCTCGCCGTGCCGCATCAGGTGCACGGTCGTACGGTCGCTGCTGCTCATGGGGCCATTGTCGCCGCAGCGGCACGTGCAGCGGGCTCCAGGGCTCGCTCGATGTCCTCGAGCGCGTCGGCATCCAGAGCGTCGGAGACGAACCACGCCTCGAACGCACTGGGAGGCAGGTAGACCCCGTGGTCGAGCATCGCGTGGAAGAACGCCTTGTACGCCGGCTGGCTCTGGGCCTGGGCGTCGGCGAAGTCGACGACCGGCTCCGTACGACCGAGGAAGACGCTGAACAGGTTGCCCGCGGCCTGCACGACGTGCGGGACGCCGGCAGCGTCGAGCGCCTTGGCCGCCAGGCCCTGGATCGTGCCCGAGACCTCGTCGAGGTGGGCGTAGACCGCGTCGGTGGCCAGACGCAGCGTCGTCAGCCCGGCCGTCGTCGCGACAGGGTTCCCGGAGAGGGTGCCCGCCTGGTAGACCGGCCCCTCCGGCGCGAGCTGGCGCATGATCTCCTCGCGGCCGCCGAACGCCGCCGCGGGGAAGCCGCCGCCCATCACCTTGCCGAAGGTCATGAGGTCGGGCGCCCAACCCTCGTGAGCGCCGTCGAGACCCCAGTGGCCGCTGCGGCTGACCCGGAACCCGGTCATGACCTCGTCGGAGACGAAGAGCGCACCGTGCGTGCGGCAGGTCTCGGCGAGGAATGCGTTGAACCCCGGCAGCGGCGGGACCGCGCCCATGTTGCCCGGCGCCGCCTCGGTGATGACGCAGGCGATCTGGGCGCCGTGCTCGGCGAACGCGGCAGCGACAGCCTCGCGGTCGTTGTACGGCAGCACCAGCGTCTGCGCGGTCGAGGCGGAGGGGATGCCCGGCGTCCCCGGAAGCCCGAACGTCACGACGCCCGAGCCGGCCTCGACGAGCAGCGCGTCCACGTGCCCGTGGTAGCAGCCGGCGAACTTCACGATCAGGTCGCGGCCGGTCCAGCCGCGCGCCAGCCGGATCGCCGACATGGTCGCCTCGGTCCCCGAGGAGACCATGCGCACGAGGTCGACCGGTGTCCGAGCGACGATCTCCTCCGCGAGTGCGACCTCGGGCTCGCTGGGCGTGCCGAAGGAGGTGCCTCGTACCGCCGCCTCGCGCACAGCCTCGATGACCTCGGGGTGCGCATGGCCCAGCAGCATCGGGCCCCACGACGCGACAAGGTCGACGTACGAGTTGCCGTCGACGTCGGTGAGTCGGGCGCCCTTGCCCTCGCGCATGAAGCGGGGCGTCCCACCCACGGCGCGGAAGGCGCGGACGGGCGAGTTCACTCCGCCCGGCGAGACGGCGCGGGCGCGGTCGAACAAGGTCTGCGAGATCTCGGAGCCAGGCACCCGGCCATTGTCCCCGACCGGGACAAGCATCCAGATCGGGTGGTCATTTCGGTCCTTCCCTCGCCAGCAGCCCCGAGATGTGATGCGATGGTGACCGGACGTGGGAACGACGGCCGGTAGCGACCCGAGGTCCCGTCTAGTGTGGAGGCTGAGGAAGTGCTGAATTTTGAGGTGACTGTTAGCCAGATCACCTGCACTTCCCTAAGGTGGGCTCCGAACACGTGGTGGCAACACATGTTCGGGACATCGCGAGATCGGGCTCACGAGGAGTGATGAGGCGAATGGCGGAACGCGACGAGCGCACCGAGCGCGGCGACAAGAGCAGCAGCTGGTGGCAGACGACCGCAGCGCTGCTCCCCTGCGCGCTCATCGCCGGCGCCTGGGGCGCCGCCGTCGCGATGCCGGGCCAGGGCGGTCCGGTCGACGCCGCCGCCTACACCGCGTACGACGAGGGGTCCCCCGAGGTCCCCGTGAGCGGCCCCAACCTCCAGGTCACGCCCGGTCAGGACCCGGTCCAGCAGCAGTCACTGAGCCAGGTCGCGGGTCCGCCCGTGGTCTCGGCCCCCTCGGACATCCCCGCGCCCGCCCTCGCCGCCTACCAGCGGGCCGCCAGCGTCATGGCCGCGACCAAGCCCGAGTGCAAGCTCTCGTGGGAGCTGCTCGCCGCGATCGGCCGCGTCGAGTCCAACCACGGCCAGTTCGGTGGCGCCACCGTCATGAGCACCGGCGCGACGACGCGCGCCATCATCGGGATCCCCCTCAACGGCACCAACAACACCGCACGCATCCCCGACACCGACAAGGGCGCCTGGGATGGCGACGCGGTCTGGGACCGCGCGGTCGGCCCGATGCAGTTCATCCCGTCCACGTGGACCTCCGTCGGGGTCGACGCCGACGGTGACGGCAAGGCCAACCCCAACAACATCAACGACGCGGCGCTCGGCGCAGCGGTCTACCTCTGTGTCGGCGGCCACGACCTGAGCACCGACACAGGCGCCCGCGCGGCGCTGATGTCGTACAACCGCTCCACCACGTACGCCGACCAGGTCCTGACGATCGCGCGCGGCTACGGCTCCGCCAACCCGATCGGTCTGCTCCCGAACGCCCCGTTCCCCGGCTCGCCCTCCCTGCCGCTGGGCCCCCTGGGTCCCACGCCGCTCTCCCCGCTCCCGGGTGGCCCGGGCGCCGGCAACTCACAGCCGACCCCGACGATCGTGAAGCTCACCGTCAAGCCGCCCAAGCCCGTCAAGCCCCCCAAGGGCAGCCTGACGGTCCAGCCCGGCAAGCCGACGCCTCCGCCGACGAAACCGACGGACCCGCCGACCAAGCCGACCGATCCCACGGACCCGACCACGCCGACGGACCCGACCGATCCGACCGATCCGACGACGCCGACGGATCCCACCGAACCCACGACGCCGACAGACCCGACGACGCCCACGGATCCGACGCCGACCGAGCCCAGCACTCCGACGGAGCCGGACCCGACCGACCCGCCGACGACGACGACGCAGCCCGACCCCGAGCCCACGGCGACCGAGCTCGCCCAGGTGTTCTGCGCGACGCTCGGGGTCAGCGGCGAGACGCTCCAGAAGTGCGTCGACGCCTACGTCACGGCGTACGCGAACGGCAAGGAAGCCGCCGAGGCTGCCGCGTCGGCCGCTGTCTGAGCCTCAGCGCGCGAGGCGGGCGGCGTACTCGCTCGCCCAGTAGGTCAGCACGATGTCGGCGCCCGCGCGCCGGATCGAGAGCAGGGTCTCGGCGATCGCGGCATCCCGGTCGATCCAGCCCTTGGCGGCGGCGGCCTCGACCACCGCGTACTCGCCCGAGATGTTGTAGGCCGCCACGGGCACGTCGACCGCGGCGCGGACCGAGGCCACCACGTCGAGGAAGCCCATCGCCGGCTTCACCATGACGATGTCGGCGCCCTCGGCGATGTCGAGGGCCACCTCTCGCAACGCCTCGCGGCCGTTGGCCGGATCCTGCTGGTACGTCCGGCGGTCACCCTCCAGCGACGACGACACCGCCTCGCGGAAGGGGCCGTAGAACGCCGACGCGTACTTGGCCGCGTACGCCAGCACCCCCGTGTCGGTGAGGCCCGCCTGGTCCAGCGCCCGGCGGATGACACCGACCTGGCCGTCCATCATGCCGCTGGGGCCCAGCAGGTGAGCCCCTGCACGCGCCTGGGCGAGCGCCATCTCGGCGTAGATCGCGAGCGTCGCATCGTTGTCCACCCGTCCGTCGGCGGTCAGGACGCCGCAGTGGCCATGATCCGTGAACTCGTCGAGGCACAGGTCCGACATCACGACCAGCGCGTCGCCGACCTCCTCGCGGACGTCACGGATCGCGACGTTGAGGATGCCGTCGTCGGCGACTGCGCCGGAGCCGGTCGCGTCCTTGCGCTCCGGCACCCCGAAAAGCATGACGCCCCCGAGACCGAGCTCGGCCGCCTCGACGACGGCCTTGCGCGCCGAGTCACGCGTGTGCTGGACGACGCCCGGCATGCTCGAGATCTCCCGCGGCTGCGCGAGCCCCTCGGCGACGAACATCGGCAGCACGAGCTGGCGCGGCTCCACCGACGTCTCCGACACCATCCGGCGCATGGCCGCAGTGGTGCGGAGACGTCGGGGCCGGACATCGGGGAAGGCGCCGTCGCGCGAGACCATCATCAGCTCCGGCGGCGCGAGCCCTTGGTGCGCTGCGACGGCTTGGTGACCGGGTCACCCGCGTCGATCATCGTCCGACGACGCTTCGCGCCGAAGTCCGCGAGCGCGTCGGCGAGGACCTCCGCGGACGGCGACGGCGCGACCACGTCGACCCGCAGGCCGTGCTCCTCGGCGGTCTGCGCGGTCGCCGGGCCGATGCAGGCGATCACGGTCGTGGCGTGCGGCTTGCCGGCGATGCCCACGAGGTTGCGGACCGTCGAGCTCGAGGTGAAGACCACCGCGTCGAACTTGCCGGACTTGATCGCCTCGCGGGTCGGCGCCGGCGGCGGCGCGGCGCGCACGGTGCGGTAAGCCGTCACGTCGTCGACCTCCCAGCCGAGCTCGACCAGACCGGCGACGAGCGCCTCCGTCGCGATGTCGGCACGCGGGAGGAAGACCCGGTTGATCGGGTCGAGCAGCGCGTCGTACGGCGGCCAGTCCTCGAGCAGACCCCGCGCCGACTGCTCCCCGCTGGGGACCAGGTCCGGGCGGATGCCCCAGGCGGCAATCGCCTCGGCGGTCTTCTCACCGACCGCGGCGACCTTGAGGCCGGAGAACGCGCGCGCGTCCAGACCGTACTCGTCGAATTTCTCGCGGACGGCCTTGACGGCGTTCACGCTGGTGAAGGCGACCCACTCGTACCGGCCCTCGACGAGGCCGCGCACGGCCTTGTCCATCTGCTGCGGGTTGCGCGGGGGCTCGACGGAGATCGTGGGGACCTCCTCGGAGACCGCGCCATAGCTGCGCAGACGGTTGGCGAGGGTCGCGGCCTGCTCCTTGGTGCGGGGCACCAGGACGCGCCAGCCGAACAGTGGCTTGGTCTCGAACCACGACAGCGTGTCGCGCAGGTTGACGACGTCGCCGACCACCGTGACCGCAGGAGGTGCCATCTTGGCGGCCTTGGCGTCGGCAGCGACCTTCTCGAGCGTCGAGACCAGCGTCGACTGCTCGGTGGTCGTCCCGACCCGCGTCATCGCGACGGGGGTCTCGGGGGCACGGCCGGCCTCCATGAGGCCGTTCGCGACGTCCTTGATCGTGTTGACGGCGCTGAGGATGACGACGGTCTGGTCACCGGCGTACGGGGCCCAGTCGATCTTGGTCTCGCCCATGCGGACGATGGCGACCTCGCGGTGCGAGCGGCTCGTCAGCGGGACACCGGCGTACGCCGGGACGGCCGACGCCGACGAGACGCCGGGAACGATCTCGAAGGAGATGTTCGCCTTGTTGCAGGCCTGAGCCTCTTCGGGGCCCGTCGCAAAGGTGAACGGGTCGCCCACGAGGAGCCGTACGACGTTCTTGCCACCCTTGGCGTGCTTCACGACCAGACGGCCGCGTGCCGACGGGGTCAGCACCCCGCCGTCCTCGCCGTGACCGCCGTCGACGACATCTGCGCCCTCGGGCACGAGTGCCGCCTGCTCCGGGGACTCGATGATCACGACATCGGCGGCGTCGATCAGCTCCTTCGCGCGGAGCGTGAGGAGGTCGGCGTCCCCCGGTCCTGCCCCGACGAAGCTCACGTGGCCGACGGGACGCGTCACGGCGTCCGGGGCCGTCGCGTCGTCGGCAGCACTGCCAGCAGGCGCGGCCTGCTCGGGCTCGCTCGCCTTGCGCTTACGGGTGGCGGTGGAGGTGCTCACGGTTCTCATTCCTCGTCTGCCTCAGGGGGACTGACTCACGGGGGTGTGTCTTCATGGGGCCACGGCTCGCATCAGCGAGTCGGCGCCCTCGGCGAGCATCTCGGCAGCGAGACGTTCGCCGATCCCGACCGGGTCCTGGACGGATCCGGTCGCGGACAGTCGGATGGACGGTGCGCCGGAGGGATCTCCGACGAAGGCGCGGAGCCACAGCTGGGGGGTGCCGTCGTCGTCGACGACCTCGGCCCACGCCCCCACGGGGGCCGAGCATCCCGCCTCCAAGGAGGCGAGCAGGCTGCGCTCTGCGGTGACGGCGGCGCGGGTCGCGTCGTCGTCGAGGTGGGCGAGCAGGGCGACGACCTCGCTGTCGTCGGCACGGCACTCGCACGCCAGTGCACCCTGCCCGGGTGCGGGGAGAACTTGCAGCGGGTCGAGGAGCTCGGTCGCGTCCTCGATCCTGCCAAGGCGACGCAAACCGGCGGCGGCCAGCACGACCGCGTCCAGCTCGCCGTTGCGGACCTTGCCGATCCGCGTGTCGACGTTGCCGCGAAGGCCGACCACCTCGACGCCGAGGCCCAGCGCGTTGAGCTGGGCGGCGCGCCGCGGGGAGCCGGTCCCGATCCGGGAACCGGGCGGGAGCTCGCCGAGCGTCAGACCGTCACGCGCCACGACGGCGTCGCGGGGATCGACCCGCGGCGGCACCGCAGCCAGCGCGATGCCCTCGGCGGGTGCGGTCGGAAGGTCCTTCAGGGAGTGGACGGCGACGTCGACCTCGCCGGCGAGCAACGCATCGCGCAGCGCCGACACGAACACGCCCTGACCGCCGAAGTCGGTCAGCGGCCTGCTGTTGCGGTCGCCCTCTGTCGAGATCGTCACCAGCGTGGTCTCGACGCCGGTGAGCTCGCTGAGGCGGTCGGCGACCTGCGCCGACTGCGTCGTCGCCAGTGCGCTCGCCCTCGTACCGACACGGAGGGTCATGCCTGACCACCTCCGCTCGAGAGCGGCTTGTCGACCGAGCTGACGGCCTCGATCGACGCGGGGTCGAGCGCGAAGAGGTCGGCAAGGGCGTTCGCGTACGTCAGGGCGTCCGGACGGCCGGCCATCTCCTTGATCCGTACGGTCGGCTGGTGGAGCAGCTTGTCGGCGACGCGGCGCACGGTCTGACGCAGCTCGGCGACCACCTCGGGATCGACGTCGCGCAGACGTCCTTCGAGCCGCGCGAGCTCGGACTCCACGACACCGGTCGCCATCGACCGCAGTGCCACCACGGTCGGGGTCACCTTGGCCGCGTGCCGCGCCGAAAGGAACGCCGCCACCTCGCTCGAGACGATGTCGCGGACGGCATCGATGTCGGCGGTGCCCTTCTCGTCGGCGAGCATCTCCTGCAGCGCCGCGAGACCGAGCACCATGACACCGGGCAGGCCGGCGACGTCGTCGTCGAGGTCACGCGGGAGCGCGAGATCGATCATCACGTACGGGGCTGCACGGCCCGTGGTCGCGCGGCGCACCTGGTCGGCGCCGATCACCGTGCCGGTCGCGCCGGTGCAGGAGATCACGAGGTCGGCGACGCCCAGCGCGTCGTCGAGCTCCGTCCACGGCACCGCGGTGGCGCCGATGCTGAGCGCGAGCCGTTCGGCGCTCGCGTGGGTCCGGTTGGCGATGCTCACACTCGCCACGCCACGTCGTGCCGCAGTGGCCGCAGCGAGGGACGCCATCGCACCGGCGCCGACGACGAGGACACGCATGTCCTCCAGGCGGTGGCCGGCCTTGGCGACCAGCTCGAGGGACGCGGCCACGAGCGACGGCCCTGCGCGGTCGATCTCGGTCTCGGCGTGGCCGCGCTTGGCGATGCGCAGCGCCTGCTGGAAGAGCACGTTGAGCGCGGGACCGACGGTCGCGTCGTCCTGGCCCCGCTGGAGCGCCGTACGGACCTGGCCGAGGATCTGGCTCTCGCCGACGACCATCGAGTCGAGCCCGGCGGCGACGGAGAACAGATGGGCGACGGCAGCGTCGTCGTAGTGGACGTAGATGTGGCGGAGCAGGTCGTTGCGGGTCAGCCCCGAGCGCTCGACGAGCAGGTCGGAGATGTCCTCGACGGACCCGTGGAAGCGCTCGGCCTCGACGTAGATCTCGACGCGGTTGCAGGTGGATACGACCAGCGACTCGCTGACGTGGCTCGCCTCGAGCGCGTCCTGGGCGACCTTGGCGATCTCTTCACCATCGAGAGCCACCTGCTCCAGCACGGAGACCGGCGCGCTACGGTGCGAGACGCCGACGACGAGGACGCTCATGCCTCGACCTCCACACCGGGGGCCCGCTTGCGCTGCTCGTGGTACGCGAGGATCTGGAGCTCGATCGACAGGTCGACCTTGCGGACGTCGACACCCTCGGGGACGGCGAGGACCGCCGGGGCGAAGTTGAGGATGCTCGTCACACCTGCGGCGACGAGACGGTCGGCGACCTCTTGCGCGGCGTCACCCGGGGTCGCGATCACGCCGATCGAGCATGCGTGCTCGGTGACGAGACGGTCGAGCTCGTCGGTGTGCTGGATCGGGAGGTCGCCGTGGACCTCACCGACGCGGCTGCGGTCGCCGTCGACCAGCGCGACGATGCGGAAGCCGCGTGAGCGGAACCCGCCGTAGTTGGACAGCGCCTGACCCAGGTTGCCGATGCCGATGATGACGACGGCCCAGTCCTGGTTGACGCCGATCTCGCGCGCGATCTGGTAGCGGAGGTACTCCACGTCATAGCCGACACCGCGGGTGCCATAAGATCCCAGATAAGACAAGTCCTTGCGGAGCTTGGCCGAGTTGACTCCCGCTGCCGCGGCCAGCTGTTCGGACGACACCGTCCGGAGTCCGGTCTCACCAAGACCGGTGAGTGCGCGTAGATAGACCGGGAGCCGCGCGACCGTCGCCTCAGGGATTCCCGAGACGGGCCGGCCGTTGGCCTGCGCTCGCAGCTGGTTCACATCGCTCCTGGCACCGCGGGAGGGGGTCCGGAATGTTGCCGGCGGGTTAACACCGGTGAACACCGGCTGCTCCACTGTAAGAGCTTGTGAACGTGAGAACAAAATCGAGGACGGGCTCCAGACACCGTGAGACGGGTCACGTCCTCGCTGCTCAGGCGGTGAGGGCCGTGCGCAGGCGCGTCGGGTCGACCCGCCAGAAGTCGTGCTGACGTCCGTCGACGAACGTCACTGGGATCTGCTCGCCATAGACGTGCATCAGCTCGGCGTCGCCGCTGATGTCGACCTCGCGCCACGTGACCCCGAGGTCGGCGCACACCTGGCCGACCAGCGCGACCGCGTCCTCGCACAGGTGACAGCCCGGCTTGGAGTAGACGACCACTCGTGCCGTGTCGGTTGACCGGCTCTCTGTCGGGTCCGTGCTCACTGCAGCCCCAGCACTCCTCGTCGCGCCTCGGCCGCCCGAAGGCGGCTCTTGGAGATCTCGCCGGTCGTCGTGTGCGGCAGCGAGTCCACGACCACGATCTCACGAGGAACCTTGAACCGAGCCAGGCGGCCCTGGGCGTGCTCGAGCGCAGAAGCGGCGAGCTCGTCGGCGTCGGCATCGGGGTGCGAGGCGACCACGTACGCCCGTACGGCCTCGCCGGTTTCACGGTCCTCGACACCCACGACGGCCACCTCCGCCACGCCGGGCGCGTCGGCGAGGACCTCCTCCACCTCCCGCGGGAAGACGTTGAAGCCGGACACGATGACGAGATCGCGGAGACGGTCGACGAGCATCAGATCGCCGTCGGCATCGAGGATGCCGACGTCGCCGGTGGCGAACCAGCCGTCGTCCTGCGGCCCTCCCGACCCGTCGGGCCAGAACCCGCTGAGCAGGTTGGGGCCACGCAGCCAGATCTCCCCCGGGTCACCGAGCTCGGCATCGGCGCCGTCCTTGTCGACCAGGCGGAGCTCGAGGCCCGCGACCGGAGCACCGACCGACGTGGGCTTGTCGCGCGGCCGCCCGAGCGTGGTCGTGACGACCGGCGCCGCTTCGGTGAGGCCGTACCCCTGCTGGAGCGGATGGCCCGAGGTTACGCCGAACTCCTCGACGAGATCGGCCTCGATCGGCGCCGCACCGCTGAGCAGGAGCCGGACGCCGGCGAGCGCCGCCTGGACGCCCGGCCGGCCGCACCAGGCGGCGACGACCGGAGGGGCGAGGGGCACCACGGTCACCCCGTGGCGTACGAGCACCTCGAGGGTCCCCTCGACGTGGAACCGGTCGACGAGCACGCTGCAGGCACCCTGACGCACGGCCTGCCCGAGCACGGCGTTGAGCGCGAAGACGTGGAAGAGCGGAAGCATGATCACGACGACGTCGTCGGGCCGCACGGGTGCGGGCTCGATGGCCGCGACCTGCTCCATGTTGGCCAGCAGGGCGCGATGGCTGAGGATCACGACGCGCTGGTCGGTCGAGGTGCCCGAGGTCGCCATCAGCAGCGCTGTGGTCTCGGGATCCGGCGGCGCCGGCGGGAGTCCGTTGGGGCCGGGCGTGACCTGGAGGAGCTCGGAGAACGGTCGTACGGGAGCCTGCGGGGCCTCGTGGCCTGTGACGACGGTCGGCAGCCCGGCCCGGGCGAACGCGTCAGCCCACTCGGCTTCGCAGACGACGAGCCGGACACCCGTGGTGGCGCACAGCGCGGTGACCTCGTCGCGAGGCGCACGAGGGTTCGCCGGGACCACGATCAGGCCGAGGCGGAGCGCGGCGAAGTACGTGACGGGCAGCTCGAGGCGGTTGCCGAGCACGAGCGCGACACGCTGCCCGGCAACGAGCCCCTGCCCGGAGAACCACGCCGCGACGCGCGAGACCTGGTCGTCGAAGGCCGCCCAGGTCAGGGCGCGCTCCGCGCCGTACCCCTCCACGAATGCTGTGCCGTGAGGGTCGGCCATCGCCAGCCGGCCCGCGAGCTCCGCGACGTTCACCGTCATGGCGACGAGTCTGACACAGCCACGATCGCCTGCCGCGGTCACGCGATCGGTAGGCTCTTGCCGTGGACGCGAACGGGTACCGACCGCCTCGCAACCTGCGAGCCCGCTCGATGCTCGCCGGCGAGGCTTCTGCGGCTGCGGCCGAGGTCGAGTCGACACTGGCCGTGCCCCCCGATCTCGAGGCAGCCGCGTTCTTCGACGTGGACAACACGATCATGCAGGGCGCGTCGCTGTTCCACCTCGCCCGCGGGCTCTACAAGCGTCGGTTCTTCACGACCCGCGAGATCGCCAGCGCCGCCTGGAAGCAGGCATACTTTCGCTACGCGGGTGTCGAAGACCCTGAGCATGTCGACTCCGCGCGCGCGTCGGCGCTGGCGTTCATCGCCGGCCACCGCGTCAGCGAGCTCGAGGAGGTCGGCGACGAGATCTTCGACGAGACGATGGCGAGCCGGATCTGGCCGGGGACGCGCGCGCTCGCGCAGCGGCATCTCGACGACGGGCAGCGCGTCTGGCTGGTCACCGCGGCGCCGGTCGAGATCGCCCGCATCATCGCGCGCCGCCTCGGGCTGACCGGCGCGCTCGGCACGGTGGCGGAGTCCGTCGACGGCGTCTACACCGGTCGGCTGGTCGGCGACATGCTTCACGGCCCCGCCAAGGCGGACGCGATCCTCGCGCTCACCCGCGACGAAGGCCTCGACCTCGATCGCTGCTCGGCATACTCCGACTCCTTCAACGACCTGCCCATGCTCTCGCTCGTCGGCCACCCCTGCGCCGTCAATCCCGACGCGCACCTGCGCGACCACGCGAGGCGCGAGGGCTGGATGATCCGCGACTTCCGCACGGGGCGTCGCGCGGCGAAGGCCGGGCTCGTCGGCGCCGCGGTCGCGGGGGCCGTCACCGGCGCCGCCCTCGGAGCGGCCCGCGCCCGCCGCCACTAGCCCGCGTCAGATGAAGGGGTGGCCGCGGTCGACGAGGAGGGCGTACAGCGTCTGCTGGATCGTCTCACGCACCTGGTCGGTCACGTTGAAGACGAGCATCGGGTCGTCGGCCGCCTCGGGCGGGTAGGCGTCGGTACGGATCGGGTCCCCGAACTCGATGATCCACTTGCTCGGCAGCGGGATCATCCCGAGCGGGCCGAGCCACGGGAAGAACGGCGTGATCGGCATGTACGGCAGCCCGAGCAGCCGCGCCAGCGACGGCACGTTGCCGACGAGCGGATAGATCTCCTCGGCCCCGACGATCGAGACCGGGACGATCGGCACACCCGCACGCATCGCGGCCGACACGAAGCCGCCGCGGCCGAAGCGCTGCAGCTTGTAGCGCTCGCTGTACGGCTTGCCGACGCCCTTGAACCCCTCGGGCCACACCGCGACGATGTGCCCCTCGGCGAGGAGCCGCTCAGCGTCCTCGCTGCAGGCCAGGGTGGCTCCCATCTTGCGTGCGAGCTCACCGACGAACGGGAGGGTGAAGACGAGGTCGGCCCCGAGCAGCCGCAACGTACGGTGCGCGTGGTCGTTCACGACGAGCGTGGTCATCGCGGCGTCGACCGGGATCGTGCCGGAGTGGTTGGCGACGACGAGGGCACCGCCGTCGGACGGTATGCGCTCCGCGCCGCGCACCTCGATCCGGAACCACTTCTCGGCGATCGGACGGAGTGCGGCCATCCCGATCGCGTGCAGCTGCGGGTCGAGACCGAAGCTGTCGATCTCGTAGTCGCCGGTCAGGCGTCGGCGCAGTTGCGCGAGGAGCTGCGCTGCCTTGGACTCCCAGTCCTCGCCGAGAACGCTCTGCGCCCCTTCTGTCAGCGCGCTCACCCAGTCGGAGAGCGGGATGCCGGTAGGGGGGGTCGACGCGTCCGCGTCGTCGTCCTCGCCGTCGTTGCGGATCAGCTCGAGGCGTGGCGCGACCGGCTCCGGCTCGGGCGGCTCCGGGGACTCGGGCGGCGACGGCATCTCCTGCGGCGTCACCGAGATGAGCTCGACCGGGCTCCCGATCGGCGGCACATCGACCTTCGGCGCGATCTGGACGGCGGGCGTTTCGGGTTCGACCGGGGAACCGGCGGCCTCGGTGGTCTTCTTCGCCGTCTTCTTGGCAGCCGTCTTCTTGGCAGCCGTCTTCTTCGCGGGGCCGGCCAGCGACCGGGCGGCCGAGGACGGGGTCGCCTTGCCCGTCCCTCGCCCTGGGCGTCCACGCGTCCCGAGGGGGGCGTCGTCCTTCGGCACGTCAGCCACGCGCGCCTCCCAGCGCCGAGAAGAGCCCCGGATCGATCGCCTCGGCGAACGCGTCCAGGGTCTGCGGAGTGGAGTAGAGGACCTCGTACTGGAGCTCACGCTCCAGCTTGCTGCCGTCGACCACCCGGCCGTACATGAACAACCTCGTCAGCTCGGGCGTGAAGTCGGAGCTCATCAGCCGCACCACGCGCTCGGTGACGCCGTTGAAGCCGACCGACGGCAGTCGCAGCAGCGGGCGCCCGAGTCTGCGGGCCATCTGGCTCAGCGTGAGCACCCCCGGCCCGACGACGTTGTAGCTGCCCGTGACGTCACCGGTCGCCGCGAGGGCCAGCACGTTGAGCGCGTCGTACGGATGAAGGAACTGCAGCCGCGGGTCGTACCCCAGCATCGCCGGGAGGACCGGCAGCTTGAGGTACTCGCCGAACGGCGACAAGACGTCGGCCGCGAGCACGTTGCTCAGCCGAAAGGTCGACACGGCCACGTCGGGGCGGCGCCGCCCGAAACCCCGGACGTACGCCTCGACGTCGACCGCATCCTTCGGGAAACCGACGGCGATGCCGGAGCGCGCCGCCATCTGCTCGGTGAACATCGCCGGGTTGCGCGCCGACGTGCCGTACACAGCCGTCGACGACTGCACGACGAGCCGCTCGACGGTCCGCGAGTTCTGGCACGCGGCGAGCAGCTGCATCGTGCCGATGACGTTGATCTCCTTGACCGCACTGCGCGAGCCGAGCTGGCGCTGCGGAGGAGCGACGTTCATGTGCACCACGGTGTCGACGTCCTCGACGGCAAGGACCTTGCCGACGACGGGCGTGCGGATGTCGGCGCGCACGTATTTGATCCCGTGCATGTCGCCGCTCGGCGGCGAGACGTCCAGCCCGACCACCTTGTCCACGCCGGGCGTGACGACGAGGCGGCGCGCGAGCCTCGAGCCGAGATCGCGCGCGACGCCGGTCACCAGGACGACGCGGCCCATCGCGGTGCGCCGAGGGCTACTTGCCGAGCTTGCGACGCTGGACGCGCGTGCGCTTGAGAAGCTTGCGGTGCTTCTTCTTGGACATCCGCTTGCGGCGCTTCTTGATGACAGAACCCACGGTTCACCTTCTCTGTATCTGACGCATGCCCCGGGCGTGGGGCAGACCAGCCAAGGGTACGGGCACTGCGGGCAGGAGCGCCAAACGCCCCTGCCTGCAGAGAGAAGATCAGGGCATCGGGTCGAGGCCCCAGAACGGAAATACCTCGTTGCGGGTGGCGAGGATCTGCCGGTCGAGCCAGCTCGCGGGGTCGTAGCCCGAAGACCAGTCCCGGTACGACGTCGAGCGCCCGTCGGTCATCCGCAGAGGCGCGCTGCCGCCGCCCTTGATCTCCACGACGCGGCGCCGCCACGCCTCCGGCGTGAGGGTCTCAGGGTCGATCGGGCGCCCCGCGACGATTGCCATGAGGTGTGCCCAGGCCCGCGGCACGACGTCGAGGACGGCGTAGCCGCCCCCTCCGTACGCCACCCAGCGCCCTTCGCAGACCTCCTGGGCGAGGTCGTGCAGCGCGAGGTACGACGCGCGCTGGCCGTCGACGCTGAGCATGAGGTTGGCGAGCGGGTCGTCCATGTGGGAGTCGCAGCCCTGCTGGGTGACGAGCACGTCGGGCTTGAACTCGCGGACGACCTGGGGGACGACGGCGTGAAAGGCCCGCAGCCAGCCGGCGTCGGAGGTGCCCGGCGGCAGGGCGACGTTGACCGAGGTGCCCTCGGCGTCGCCGGCCCCGATCTCGGAGGCCAGGCCCGTCCCCGGGAACAAGGTCTGCGGTGTCTCGTGCAGGGAGACCGTGAGGACCCGGGGGTCGTCGTAGAAGACCGCCTGGACGCCGTCGCCGTGATGGGCGTCGACGTCGACGTATGCGACCCGCTGCGCACCGTGGTCGAGCAGCCAGCGGATCGCGACCGCGACGTCGTTGTAGATGCAGAATCCGCTCGCCCGGTCGGGCATCGCGTGGTGCAAGCCCCCGCAGACGTTGAGTGCGTGCAGGCTGTCGCCGGTCCACACCCGCCGCGCGGCCTCAACGGACGCGCCGACGATCAACGCGCTGGCGGCATGCATGTCGGCGAAGGCCGGGTTGTCGTCCGTCCCGATGCCGACCGAAGGGTCGGGGCGCGAGGGGTCGGCGCTCACCGCGCGGACCGCCTCGATGTAGCGCGGCGTGTGCACGGTCGCCAGCAGCTCGTCGGACGCGGCTTCGGCGCCCACCTTCTGCAGGCCGTCGCCGATCACGCCGAGCTCGGTGGCCAGATCCATCGCGAGGTCGACCCGGATCGGCGCCATCGGGTGCGTGGGCCCGAAGTTGTAGCCGGTCAGGCGATCGTCACAGACGACGCTGGCGCTCCCGGGTCCCTGATCCATGCCACCCAGCGTAGCCCTGGCGTGTGAGGCAGGTCTCTCCGTGTCGGTGTCCCCCGACGGCCGCGTCAGCCGCCGATCTCGGTCGACCGGTCGCGAGCGGCCCTCGTGGCGGCGAGGAAGGCAGCCCGGATCCCGCGGGCCTCGAGCTCGCCGAGCGCCGCCGCGGTCGTCCCCCCAGGAGAGGTGACGCGCTCGCGCAGCACGGCGGGGTGCTCACCGGTCTCGGCAGCCAGTCGCGACGCACCGACGAACGTCTGCATGGCGAGCTGCGTCGAGGTCGTACGAGGCAGCCCCAGGTGGACGCCGGCCTCGATCAGCGCCTCGATCGCCAAGAAGACGTACGCCGGACCGGACCCGGAGACCGCTCCTGCAGCGTCCTGGAGCTGCTCGGGCACCCGGACCACGGTGCCGACGGCGCTCATGATGTCGTCGACGACGCCCAGCTGCGCGTCGTCGCAGGACGCGCCCGCCGAGATGACGGAGACTCCGGCGCCGATCTGCGACGGCGTGTTGGGCATGACCCGGGCGACCGACGTCCCCTCAGGCAGGGCGGACTCCAGATGCGCCGTCGTGAGTCCGACGGCGAGCGAGACGACCAGTGCATCGGGCCGCAGGCGGGGCCCGATCTGCATGAGGACCCCGTGCACGTCGTACGGCTTGACGCCGACGAGCACCACGTCGGCCTTCGCTGCCGCTGTGACGGCATCGGTCACCTCGACGCCGTACGACTCCCGCAGCGCCTCGGCGTGCTCCGGCCGTCGCACCGCCAGCACGAGATCGGCGGGCTGCCACCCCCGCGCGAGCATCCCGGCGACGATCGCCTCTCCCATCGCACCGGCACCGACCACTGCAACTGTGCTCATGATCCGAGGATAGAGGGACGGCCGCCTGTGCCGGTCGGGCGTCAGGGCGTACGACGGCGCAGCGTCGCCGAGCCGAGCAGCAGTGCGGCAACCACGAATCCGACCAGCACGAGCACGTCGACGGTGAGGTCGCTCGTCCAGTCGGCGTGCGCCGCGACCTGCGACGCCGCATCCACCGCGTACGTCAGCGGGGTCACGTACGAGACCCACTCCAGCACGTCGGGGAGCTGGTCGGTCGGCACCAGCAGCCCGCACACCAGCAGCTGCGGTAGCACGAACGCGGGCATGAACTGCACGGCCTGGAACTCCGTCGCTGCGAACGCCGAGACGGCCAGGCCCAGTGCCGTCCCCAGCAGGCCGGAGAGCACCGCGACCCCGACCAGCCGCCCCATGCCTCCGGCGACGTCGAGCCCGAGCAGCCACACCGAGAGCCCGGCGACCAGCGCGCCCTGCACCAGGGCGACCACCGCGAACGCCAAGGCGTACCCGACGAGGAAGTCGAGCTTGGCCATCGGCAGCGTGAACAGGCGCTCCAACGTGCCCGAGGTCCGCTCCCCCAGCGTCGTCACCGAGGTCACGAGGAACATCACGACGAAACCGAAGATCCCGAGCAGCTGCGGGCCGATCCCGTCGAACAGCGCCCCGGCGTCGGAGTAGACCCACCACAGCAGCGTCATGAGGACGCACGGAACCACCAGCATCAGCGCCATCGTGCGGCGGTCGTGGCGGAGCTGGGTGAGCACCCGCACGGTGACGGCAGCCGTGACGCGGCCGTTCATCGCGCCTCACCCCGCTTTCTCGGCGACGAGGGCGAGGAACGCCGCCTCGACGTCGGACGTGCCGGTACGCCGCAGCAGACCGGCCGGAGTGCCCTGGGCGAGCAAGGCCCCGTCGCGGAGCAGGAGCAGGCCGTCGCAGCGCTGCGCCTCGTCCATCACGTGGCTGGAGACGAGCAACGAGATGCCGTCGGCGGCGAGGCGCGCGAACAGGTCCCACAACCGCACGCGCAGCACGGGGTCGAGGCCCACCGTCGGCTCGTCGAGCACGAGCAGCCGCGGCGATCCGAGCAGTGCGGCCGCGAGCGAGACGCGACTGCGCTCGCCGCCGGACAGCCGGTCGACACGCGTGCTGGCGTACCGGGTCAGGTCGACGAGGTCGAGCACGCGGTCGACCTCGCCCGTACGGGCCCCCAGGACCCGCGCGAAGAAGCGCAGGTTGTCGGCGACCGTGATGCCTCCGTACACGCTCGGGCTCTGCGTCATGTAGCCGACGCGGTCGCGCAACGACGGGGACCCTGCAGGCTCGCCCAAGACGCGGACCTCGCCGCCGTCGACCGTCTGCACCCCCACCACGGATCGCATGAGTGTGGACTTGCCCGAGCCCGACGGCCCCAGCAGCCCCGTCACCGTCCCCACCGGCACCGTGCACGAAAGGTCAGCGAGGACCTCGCGACCCTGGCGGACGACACGGAGGCCGTCGACCGTCACGGCGTCGTTCCGTCCGGCCGGCGACCGGTCCGTCATGTGGCGGCGGCCCCTTCGGACGAGCGCAGCGCCAGGTAGCCCTGCACTGTCGGTGCGACCACCTCGACGATCTCCTCGACCGGCATCGAGGCCAGCGGCTCGACCGCCAGCAGGTAGCGTGCCGTCAGCAGGCCCACCATCTGCGACACCAGCAGCGCGGACGTCAGCGGCGGGGCCTCCGGGCAGTGGCGCTCGACCAAGGCGGCGATCTGCCCCTTCAGGACGAAGTCACGGGTGAGCTCGCCCTGCTCCGCGCTGCCCAGGCCGCTGCGGGCGGCAGCAACCACGGCCTCCCGGTTGACGGGGTCGTCCCACGAGGTCAGCAGGACACGAACGAAGGTGCGGCCGACCTCCTCGTACGGGGCCTCGAGCACCGGCTCCATCGCCTCGCTCATGGCGTGCGGGAGCTGGAGCGCCGCAGCGACGAGCCGCTGCTTGTCCTTGAAGTAGTGGTGGACGAGAGCCGGGTCGACACGGGCCCGGCGAGCCACGGCGCGGATCGACGTACCGTCGTACCCGCGCTGCGCGAGCTCTGCTCGCGCTGCGGCGACGATCTCGCCGCGAGTGTCCGGTGTGCCCGGCCGCCTTCCCGCCATGGGCGAAGCGTACGACCGGAACTGGTCCGCGACGGGCCGAAATGCATCGATCAAAGATCGTGCGAGGCGACCGCAGAGGCCAGATGGAGCCTCGTGAAAGCAAGCGCCTCCGCGAGATCGGCCTCGCGCTCGAGGCGGTCGGCGGCCTTGCGGGTGGTCACCTCGACGGCGACGTCGCCGGCGTACTCGTGCTCGGCGAGCAGGCCGAGCAGCTCGCCGACGGGCTGGTGCCCACGTCCGGGGACCAAGTGCTCGTCGCGGGCCGAGCCGGTCCCGTCACCGAGGTGGACGTGCGCCAACCGACGTCCGAGGTCGGAGGCCATCTCGAGCGGGTCGGTGCCCGACGTCGCACAGTGGGAGACGTCGAGCGTCACGTGCTCGTAGCCGAGCACCACCGGGTCCCAGCCCGGGGCGTACGCCTGGAACTCCCGCTTGCCGGTGCGCCAGGGGTACATGTTCTCGACGGCGAAGACGACGCCCGTGCTGTCCTCCAGCTTGGCCACACCCTCCTCGAACGCGCGCGCGTAGTCGCGCTGCCAGCGGAAGGGTGGGTGGACGACGACGAGCCCGGCTCCGCAGGCACGTGCCATCTCCGCGCTCTTCTCGAGCTTGACCCAGTGGTCGGTCCCCCAGACGCGCTGCGTGATGAGCAGGCACGGCGCGTGGACGGAGAGGACGGGGATCTCGTGGTACTCCTGCAACCCGACGATCGCGTCGATGTCGGCGCTCGTCGCGTCCGTCCCGACCATCACCTCGACCCCGTCGTAGCCGAGCCGCTTGGCGATCTCGAAGCCGACCTCCGTCGACTCGGGATAGACCGACGAGGTCGAGAGCGTCACCCGTGCGGACGGCACGGAGACAGGCGGCACAGGGTCTGTCACTGCTCCAGGTTACGCGGTGTCTCACATGTGGTCGTGGCGCTCGAGCAGGACGCCCTCGCGCAGCGCCCACGGACACATCTCGAGCTCGGGGAGCTCGAACAGGTCCATCACCGCGTCGGCGACGATCGCACCGGCCACCATCTGGTGGGCACGGTTCGGCGAGACCCCCGGCTGCTCGGCGATCTCGGCCACCGACATGGTGCGCAGCTCCTCGAGGTGCGCGACGAGGAGGTCGTGGCGCAGCGACCTCTTGACGTACGGGCCGGCCTCCGACGGCGCGGCACCGGACAGCCGTGCCAGCGACCGGAAGGTCTTGCTGGTCGCGACCACGTGGTCGAACCCGCCACCCCTGCGCAGTGCCCCGACCGAGTCGGCGATCTGCTGGCGGACGAACAGCCGCAGGGCGTCGTACTGGGCGTCGCTGGGGACCCCGTCAGGGAACCACTCGCGCGTCAGCCGCCCCGCGCCCAGAGACAGCGAGGTGCAGACGTCGGGAGTCTCGTCGCGCCCGGTCGCGATCTCGAGCGAGCCGCCGCCGATGTCGAAGACGCCCAGGCGACCCGACGACCAGCCGAACCAGCGCCGTACAGCCAGGAACGTCAGCCGCGCCTCCTCGTCTCCGGGCAGCACGTCGAGGCGCACCCCGGTCTGGGACTCGACCTTCGCGAGCACCGCGTCGGCGTTGACCGCGTCACGCAGCGCCGACGTCGCGAACGCGATGACCTCCGAGCACCCCTTCTCGGAGGCGACGGCACGCGCCTCGTCCACGAACCGCACCAGCGCCTTGACCCCGCGCGGGTCGACAGCGCCGTCGTCGTCGAGGTGCTCCGCGAGCCGCAGCGGCTCCTTGTAGGTGAACGCGGGCAACGGCGGAGCGCCACGATAGGCGTCGACCACGAGCAGGTGACCCGTGTTCGAGCCGATGTCGAGCACTCCGATGCGCATGACATCGAGCGTACCGACCACATGTGGCGATCCGTTCTATGGTGGAGGCGTGCCCGAGGTGATGCTCGACTTCCCCCGTACGTGGGCAGAGTTCCCGGACCCCGCCGACGACGACCAGGTGTTCCGCTGCGATCTCACCTGGCTCACGTCCCGCTGGACCTGCATCTTCGGCAACGGGTGCCGCGGGATCTACGCCTCCGCGCCCGACGTCGGCTGCTGCACGCTCGGTGCGCACTTCGCCGACGAGGCGGACTACGAGCGGGTCGCCCCGTACGTCGAGAAGCTCGGCCCCGAGGACTGGCAGCACCGCAAGGAGGGGCGCAAGCACGGCTGGACCGAGCGCGACGAGGACGGCGAGCTCAAGACCCGCGCTTACGAGGGCGCGTGCATCTTCCACAACCGTGAGGGCTTCGCCGGCGGCGTCGGGTGCGCCCTGCACAAGTGGGCCCTCGACCACGGCGAGTCGCCGGTCGCGGTCAAGCCGGACGTGTGCTGGCAGCTGCCGATCCGCCGCCAGTTCCGCGAGGTCAAGCGCGGCGACGGCACCTCGTACACGGAGGTCGCGATCGGCGAGTACACCCGGGCCGGCTGGGGGCCGGGCGGTCACGACCTCGACTGGTACTGCTCGTCCAACACCGAGGCGCATGTCGGCCTCGAGCCCGTCTACGTGAGCAACGCCGACGAGCTCACTGCTCTGATGGGCCCAAAGGGCTACAAGCAGCTCGTCAAGCTCTGCGAGGAGCACCTTGCCGGCGAGCACCGTCGTACGCGACACCGCGCCGACCCCGGGGCCTGACCCCACCCTCGAGGCGGTATGTGTCGCGGGTCACAATGACGCACATGCGACTGGACCATCTCTCGTTCGCCGCCGGGCCAGACGGCCTCGCCGCGACCACCGACCGGCTCGGCACGCTTCTCGGCGCGGAGTTCCTGGACGGCGGCAACCACCCCCGCTTCGGCACCCGCAACATGATCCTGCCGTTGGTGGGCGACCAATACGTCGAGGTCGTGGCCGCGCTCGACCACCCCGCGTCGGACAAGGCTCCGTTCGGACAGGCCGTGCGCGCACGGACCGAGCTCGGTGGCGGCTGGCTCGGATGGGTCGTCCGCGTCGACGACATGACGCCGGTCGAGCACCGGATGGGCCGGCACGCGGTGCCCGGCAACCGCAGACGCCCCGACGGCTTCAACCTCGAGTGGAAGCAGATCGGGGTACGAGGAACGCAGGCGGACCCTCAGCTGCCGTTCGTCGTCCAGTGGGCGGTCCCCGACGAGCAGCACCCGTCACGCTCGGGCCCCGCGGCACTGTCGCTCGGCTCGCTCGAGATCGCCGGCGACCCCGCGCGCGTGACGCAGTACCTCGGGGAGTCGGTCCTCGACGCGCTGACCGACGTCGAGGTGCGATGGGTCGCCCCGAACGGCATGCCGGGAATCGTCGCGGCCACCTTCGGCACTCCGGAAGGCACCGTCCGGATCTGAGGTGGTCGAACTGATTGAGATCCGAACTGGTTGAACTGAGTACTACAACGGATGGTCTGAGGCTCAGGCTCGCCACACCCTGGAGAGCATGAGCAGTGTCCTCGGAATCACCGGCCACCTGGGCGCAGTCGCAACCGTCGTGGTGTCGATGGCCGCCACGGTATTGCTGGGGGTCGTGGGGATCAACCTGCTGGTCACGCAGAGCGCCGGAGCGGCGGGCTACGACGCGGCGGCGGTCATGGCCGCGGTCGTGGCGCTGTGCTGCTTCGCCGGATCACTGGCGCTGATGCGCCAGACGGGCAAGCTGCGTCCCGCGCTGTGGGGCTATCTCCCCGGGCTGATCGCGGTGCTCACCGCCGGGCTGCTCGTCAGCGAGGGCGGCACCCACGCGGCCGCCGACGCCGTGCCACCGCTGATCGGCGCGGTGCTGTTGCTCGTCCCGTCGACGTGGCTGCCGATCTACGCCGCCGTCCGCGCCCACCTCGAGACGCGCCGCGAAGACGTCAGCGCGCGGTCCTGGCGCGGCCGGCTCTGATCCACAGGTCGGGCGAGCCGCTGCCGACCTGTCACCCCTCTCGCCTAGCGTGTCCGTCATGGCGAGAAGCGCGACGACGTTCCGGTGCAGCGAGTGCGGGTGGACGAGCACGAAGTGGGTCGGCCGATGTGGCGAGTGCCAGACGTGGGGCACGGTCGACGAGACCGGAGGCCCTGCCACCGCACGCACCACGCCGACGTCCGTCACCCGAGCCGCGCGCCCGATCGGGCAGATCGACGTCGAGTCGTCGCGCTCGCGTCCCAGCGGCATCGCCGAGCTCGACCGCGTCCTCGGGGGCGGCTTCGTCCCGGGGGCGGTGGTGCTGCTCGCGGGTGAGCCCGGCGTCGGCAAGTCGACGCTCCTCCTCGAGGTGGCCGCGCGCTGGGCCCGTGGGCTTGCGACCACTCTCTATATCTCCGGCGAGGAGTCGACCGCTCAGATCCGCCTGCGCGCCGACCGTACGCGGGCCGTCCACGACAGCCTCTACCTCGCCAGCGAGACCGATCTCGGCGCCGTCCTCGCCCACATCGACGAGGTGAAGCCCTCGCTGCTGGTTCTCGACTCCGTCCAGACCATCGGCTCGAGCAGCATCGACGGTGTGCCTGGCGGTGTCACCCAGGTCCGCGAGGTCGCCTCGACACTCATCCAGGTCGCCAAGTCCCGCAACATCCCGACCGTCCTCGTCGGCCACGTCACCAAGGACGGCTCGATCGCCGGTCCCCGCGTGCTCGAGCACCTCGTCGACGTGGTCCTCCAGTTCGAGGGCGACCGCAACACCCGGCTCCGGCTGCTCCGTGCCGTCAAGAACCGCTTCGGCCCGGTCGACGAGATCGGCTGCTTCGACCTGTCCGAGGAAGGCATCGTCGAGGTCCCCGACCCGACGGGCCTGTTCGTCTCGCGCCACCACCAGCCGGTTGCCGGCACCTGCATCACGGTGACGATGGAGGGCAGGCGCCCCCTGCTCGCCGAGGTCCAGTCGCTCGTGTCCGCCACCGAGCTCCCCCAGCCTCGCCGCGCGACGAGCGGGCTCGACAGCTCGCGGATGGCGATGATCCTCGCGGTGCTGTCGCGTCGCTGCGGCCTCGTCCTCGGGCGCAGCGACGTCTATGCGGCGACGGTGGGCGGGGCACGGCTCAGCGAACCCTCCGCTGACCTCGCGACCGCCATCGCCGTCGCCTCGGCGGCCACCGACACGATCGTCCCCAGCGATCTCGTCGCGCTCGGCGAGGTCGGGCTGGCCGGCGAGGTCCGGCGGGTGACCCACCTGGGGCATCGCCTGCGCGAGGCCGCCCGCCTCGGGTTCCGGCGCGCGATCGTGCCGCGCGACGGCGCCGACGCGACGCCCGACGCACGCAAGGTCCCTGGGTTGTCCGTCGTCGCGGTCGACGACCTCGCAGGCGCGCTCCGCGAGCTCGGCGTCGGTGCGGGGACCAGCCACTACACTGATCGCAGTCATTGAACCAATCTCGCGGGGGAACTGTGTCGATCAACGATCGAGCGGGCGGCACGCCGCCGATCCTGCGGGCGACGCTCGCCTCGGTGGCCCCAGGAACGGCACTGCGCGAAGGCCTCGAGCGCATCCTTCGAGGACGCACCGGCGCACTGATCGTCTTCGGCCAGGACAAGGACATCGACGCCCTGTCGACGGGCGGCTTCGTGCTCGACGTGCCGTTCACGCCGACCGCTCTGCGGGAGCTCGCCAAGATGGACGGCGCGATCATCCTCGACAAGGGCGCGACCCGGATCCTCCAGGCGGGGGTCCACCTCATGCCCGACCCGTCGATCCCCACGCACGAGACCGGCACCCGGCACCGCACGGCCGACCGGGTGGCGAGGCAGACCAACGTCCCCGTCATCTCGGTGTCGGCGTCGATGCACATCATCGCGCTGTACGTCGAAGGCAACCGCCGCGTGCTCGAGGAGGCCGGCGCGATCCTCGGCCGCGCCAACCAGGCGCTCGCCACGCTCGAGCGCTACAAGCTGCGCCTCGACGAGGTCTCCGGCGCACTCTCGGCGCTCGAGATCGAAGACCTGGTGACCGTGCGTGACGTCGCAGCGGTCGCACAACGGCTCGAGATGGTGACCCGGATCGCCGTCGAGATCGAGGACTACGTGCTCGAGCTCGGGACGGACGGACGCCTCCTCTCGCTCCAGCTCGACGAGCTCGTGACCGGTGTGGAGAGCGAGCGCGAGCTGATCGTCCGCGACTACGCCCCTGCTGGCCGTCGGGGCAAGCCCCCGGCCGAGGTCCTCGCCGACCTCTCCGAGATCGTCTCCACCGACCTCGTCGACCTGGCCGCGATCGCCCGCGCACTCGGCCTCGGCACCGGCGAGCACCTGGAGTCGGCGGTGTCTCCTCGGGGCTACCGGCTGCTCGCCAAGGTCCCCCGGCTCCCCAACAGCGTCATCGAGCGTCTGGTCGAGCACTTCGGCACGCTCCAGAAGCTCCTCGCTGCGAGCATCGAGGACCTTCAGGCCGTCGAGGGTGTCGGCGAGCTCCGCGCCCGCAGTGTCCGCGAGGGTCTGTCACGCCTCGCCGAGGCGAGCATCCTCGAGCGCTACGTCTGACCGACAGCCCCGCGGGCGCTCACGGGGACTGCGTCACGGGGTCTGTGCCGTCGACGGGCTCGTGCTGGGCTTGCCCGTGGCCGCCGGCGCTGTCGGCTTCGTCGTCGGTGGCGGCGTGGGTGTGGGTGTGGGCGTGGGCGTCGGAGGCGCGGCGAGCGTGAACTCGCCGATCGCCGGCTCACCGCCGAGAAGCGCGGCCTTCGCCTCGTACGCTCCGGGCTTCACGAATGCGCCCTCCTTGTCGCACCCGTCACCGTCGGCCCGCCCGCTCCACGGAACGTCCACCACCGTCGCCCAGGTGGGGTGGACATCGACCGTCAGACCCCGGATCCGGTCACAGGTCTGGGTGTCCCAGACCTGTCCGTCGGAGTCACGCACCTCAAGGACGAAGGTCGTCGGGTCGATCCGGACCGTGCACGGCTCCTTCGCCGACGTGACGACCCGCAAGGTCACGGGGATCGCCCGACCCGCCAGCGTCCCGGCGGCGACCGACGGGACGACCTGGACCGAGGCAGGGGCGCAGGACCCGCTGACCGTACCGAGCCGGACCCCGACCTCGACGTCCTTTGCCTTGCGGCTGCGCGGTGTGGGCGGCGGCGTGGTCGGCGCGGGCCCGCTCGGCGTCGCCGAGGGGCTGGCGGGCGACTTCGGGGCCTTCGCGTCTGCGTCGTCGCCTCCGCCGACGACCCGCGAGACCAACCAGACGACCAGCAGCACGACGACGGCCACGACGATCCGTCGACGCCAGTAGACACCGGGGGGCAGCTTGCCCGAAGGCCGCATCACCGAGCTCACGCCCACACGCTAACCGTCACCACGGCCGTGGCAGGATCGACTCGCCATGGTCGCCCCGAGCTCCTCCTCACTCCACACCGCCGTCGTCGCCTGGTACGCCACGCACGCCCGTGAGCTGCCGTGGCGCCGCAGGTCCACGACCGCCTGGCACGTGCTCGTCTCCGAGGTCATGCTCCAGCAGACGCCCGTGGAGCGGGTCGCCCCCGTCTACGAGCAGTGGGTGGACCGATGGCCGACACCGTCGGCGCTGGCCGCCGAGCCGAGCGGCGAGGCGGTCCGGGCCTGGGGACGCCTCGGCTATCCCCGCCGGGCGCTGCGCCTGCATGCTGCCGCCACCGCGGTCCGCGACCGGCACGACGGGGTCGTCCCCGAGGATCTCGACACGCTCCGCGCCCTGCCCGGCGTCGGTGAGTACACCGCCGCCGCAGTCGCCGTGTTCGCGTACGGGCACCGGCACGCGGTGCTCGACACGAACGTTCGGCGGGTGCTCGCACGGGTCCTCGACGGGTCGGCGCTCCCCTCCCCCGCCCTCACCGCCGCCGAGCGTGTACGCGCGGCGGATGCGCTGCCGGACGACCGCTCGACGGCGGCGACCTGGTCGATCGGACTGATGGAGCTCGGCGCGCTCGTCTGCACGGCACGTTCGCCGCGGTGCGGGGACTGCCCGATCCGCGCGCGGTGCCACTGGTTCGATGCCGGGCGGCCGGCGTACGAGGGTCCGGCGCGGCGGGTGCAGACCTATGCAGGCACGGACCGTCAGTGCCGCGGGCGTCTGCTCGCCGTGCTGCGCGAGTCCGACGTGCCCGTGGGTGGTGAGGTCCTGCGCGCCGTCTGGGACGACCCCACCCAACGCGAACGCGCGCTCGACGGCCTGCTGGACGACGGACTCGTGGCCCTGGTCGACGACGACGTCTACGGTCTGCCCGGCTGAGCTCAGCTCGCCCGCGGAGGACGGATGCGCCGCGCGACCGAGCGCAGTCCGCTCTCGCGGCCCGACCGACGCCGTGCGCGGGCGACCGCGGCCTCCCGCTCGCGGCGATAGTGGTCCGCGGCGAAGGCGACAGCCTCCTCGTGCTGGGCGGCGTACGCCGCGCCGAGCGCGTCGAAGGTGTCGTCGAGGTCGGGTGTGAGGGCCTCCTGGTCACCGGGGGCGGCACTGAGCGCTGCGTACGCCTGCCACACTCCCTCGCCGAGCTCCACCAGCGCGGCGGGGATCTCGAGCCCCGACCAGTCGACGACGTTGCGCCGAAGCCCTGCATCGAGGAACTCGTCGACCGGGTGCGGCTCGGTCGTCAGGTCCGGCTCGTACGTGAGGTCGAGGCCGCGGCGTACGCGCTCGGCCTGGCCTCGCCAGTCCTCGAGCAGGTCGGTGTAGCGGACGACCACCCTGTGGGCCCCTCGGGTCACCCGCTCCGACTCGAGGGCGATGTTGACCCAGCCCCCGATCTGGCGGACGGCCAAGGCACGGCGGCGGTCGTCGTCGGTCGACTTCGTGTAGTGCATGGTGCGGCTCGCGGAGACCTCCGCCGGGTGCCGCATCATCGTCACGAAGCCCGGCGTGATCCCGAGATCCTCGGCCGTCTCGAGCCACAGACGCGAGAGGAGGACGGTCCGCGGGTCCTTCACGATGATCTGCTGCGACTGGGTCAGGGCATCGGCGAGCCACGTGCGCAGGCGCTGGGCGTAGTCGCCGCTGCGAACCACCGCGTCGACGCGAGCCGGAGCGTCGGGGGCGAGGTCGAGCGTGCGGACACTGGCGGCGTCGAGGACCTCTTTGTGGAAGTCGATGACCCACTGTGGCTCGTAGAAGCCGCGAGGGTTGCTCTTGTTGGGCGGGACCTCGGGCTTCGGGACGTGAAGACCCAACCGCGCGAGCGTGCCCGCCATCGAGCTCGTCCCGCTCCGACCGGGCCCCAGGATGATCACGAGTCGTGAGCCGGTCGGGGTCGCGGGATCAGGCACGAGAATCCACCTCGGCGCGCGCGGCGCCAGTCGTCTGCAGGGGCGGTGGCTCACGCTACCACGCGTCTCAGCGCACCCCGGAGACGTCGAAGGGGACCCCGTACGGGGTCCCCTTCGGTCGTCGTGACGTCGGTCAGCCGGCGGCTGCGGTGCCACCGTTGGTGCCGCCGTTGCCACTGCCCGCCGTTGCCTCGAGAGGCGTGTCAGGCAGCTCGGCCTTGGCCTCCCCCTTGAAGGTGAAGGTCGCGGCGGGGCCTTCGCCCTCGACGTCGACCAGCACGATCTGGCCGGGACGGACCTCCCCGAAGAGCAGCTTCTCGGCGAGGGTGTCCTCGATCTCGCGCTGGACCGTCCGGCGAAGCGGACGGGCACCGAGCACCGGGTCGAAGCCGCGCGAGGCGAGGAGGTGCTTGGCGGCCGGCGTGAGCTCGAGCGCCATGTCCTTGTCCTTGAGCCGCTTCTCGACCGAGTCGAGCATCATGTCGACCATGTCGACGATCTCGTCCTGCGTCAGCGGCGGGAACACCACGATCTCGTCGACACGGTTGAGGAACTCGGGACGGAAGTGCTGCTTGAGCTCCTCCGACACCTTGGCCTTCATCTTGTCGTACGAGCCCTGGACGTCGCTGGCCTGGCTGAAGCCGAGGTTGACGCCCTTCGCGATGTCTCGCGTGCCCAGGTTGGTCGTCATGATGATGACGGTGTTCTTGAAGTCGATGACCCGACCCTGTGAGTCGGTCAGTCGACCCTCCTCCAGGATCTGCAGGAGCGAGTTGAAGATGTCCGGGTGGGCCTTCTCGACCTCGTCGAACAGCACGACCGAGAACGGCTTGCGGCGCACCTTCTCGGTGAGCTGGCCACCCTCTTCGTAGCCGACGTAGCCGGGAGGCGAGCCGAACAGCCGCGAGACGGTGTGCTTCTCGGAGAACTCGCTCATGTCGAGCTGGATGAGCGCGTCGTCGTCGCCGAACAGGAAGTTGGCGAGCGCCTTGGACAGCCAGGTCTTGCCGACACCCGAGGGCCCGGCGAAGATGAACGAGCCGCCGGGGCGACGCGGATCCTTGAGGCCGGCACGCGTACGGCGGATCGCCCGCGACAGGGCCTTGATGGCCTCTTCCTGACCGATGACCCGCTTGTGCAGCTCGGACTCCATGTTGAGCAGCCGGGTCGACTCCTCCTCGGAGAGCTTGACGATCGGGATGCCGGTCGCGAGCGCGAGGACCTCGGCAATGAGCTCCTCATCGACCTCGGCCACCTCGTCCATGTCACCGGCGCGCCACTGCTTCTCGCGGTCGGTCTTGGCGGCCAGGAGCTCGCGCTCCTCGTTGCGCAGGGACGCTGCGGACTCGAAGTCCTGGACGTCGATCGCGTTCTCCTTGCGGCGGCGCACGTCGGCGATCTTGTCGTCGAAGTCGCGCAGGTCCGGCGGTGCGGTCATCCGGCGGATGCGCAGCCGCGAGCCGGCCTCGTCGACGAGGTCGATGGCCTTGTCGGGGAGGAACCGGTCGGAGATGTAGCGGTCGGCGAGCGTCGCGGCCGAGACCAGAGCCTCGTCGGTGATCGTCACGCGGTGGTGCGCCTCGTAGCGGTCACGCAGGCCCTTGAGCATCTCGATCGTGTGCGCGATCGACGGCTCGGCGACCTGGATCGGCTGGAAGCGACGCTCCAGCGCAGCGTCCTTCTCGAAGTGCTTGCGGTACTCGTCGAGCGTGGTCGCGCCAATGGTCTGCAGCTCACCACGGGCCAGCATCGGCTTGAGGATGCTGGCGGCGTCGATCGCACCCTCGGCCGCGCCGGCACCGACGAGCGTGTGGATCTCGTCGATGAACAGCACGATGTCGCCGCGGGTGCGGATCTCCTTGAGGACCTTCTTGAGGCGCTCCTCGAAGTCACCGCGATAGCGCGAGCCGGCGACCAGCGCGCCGAGGTCGAGAGTGTAGATCTGCTTGTCGCGGAGCGTCTCGGGGACGTCGCCGCGGACGATATCCTGCGCGAGGCCTTCGACGACCGTCGTCTTGCCGACGCCGGGCTCACCGATGAGCACCGGGTTGTTCTTGGTGCGGCGCGAGAGCACCTGCATCACGCGCTCGATCTCCTTCTCACGCCCGATGACCGGGTCGAGCTTGCCCTCGCGGGCAGCCTGCGTGAGGTTGCGACCAAACTGGTCGAGGACAAGTGAGCTGCTCGGCGCGGACTCGCCGGCAGGAGCCCCGGCGGACGCGGTCTCCTTGCCCTGGTAGCCCGACAGCAGCTGGATGACCTGCTGGCGCACTCGGTTGAGGTCGGCGCCGAGCTTGACGAGGACCTGGGCGGCGACGCCCTCGCCCTCGCGGATCAGGCCGAGCAGGATGTGCTCGGTGCCGATGTAGCTGTGGCCGAGCTGGAGCGCCTCGCGGAGGCTGAGCTCGAGGACCTTCTTGGCACGCGGGGTGAACGGGATGTGGCCGCTCGGCGCCTGCTGGCCCTGGCCGATGATCTCCTCGACCTGCTCGCGGACCGCCTCGAGCGAGATGCCGAGGTTCTCCAGCGCCTTGGCCGCGACACCCTCACCCTCGTGGATGAGACCAAGAAGGATGTGCTCGGTGCCGATGTAGTTGTGGCTGAGCATGCGCGCCTCTTCTTGGGCGAGCACGACAACACGACGGGCGCGGTCGGTGAACCTCTCGAACATGCAACTCCCCTTGATCCGAGACCCTTCTCCAGGTCGGGCCCCTCAGTCCGTTCCATGCTAGTCGTGGCTGCCAACGTCGGCGGCACGCGCGAGCACCTGGGATTTCCCTGATTACAAGGGATCGCGGGCCTTCAGGCTTCCTGTGTTCACGCAGGGCGAACACCACGGAGGGCAATGTTCGCCGACAGCGAACGCGAGGAGGGTGGCTGGCCTGCGCGAGGGGCAGCACGACAGGTGGTTGACGCCTTACCCTCCTCGTGATGCCACACGAACCAGACGAACCAGACGAACCGGAAGAGTACGTATGACGCACACAACACAGCCGAGGCTGCTCGTGGTGCTGCCCACCTACAACGAGCAGGAGGCGCTCCCTGGTGTCCTCGCCGAGTTGAGCACGGTGGCTCCGACGGCTGAACTCCTCGTCGTCGACGACGGCTCGACCGACGCATCAGCGGAGGTGGCACGTGCACACGGCGCCAGGGTCATACGGCTCCCCTACAACTCCGGGGTCGGCGCGGCGCTCCGTACCGGGCTGCTGGTCGCGTCACGCTGCCGCGCGGACGCGGTCGTCCAGTGCGACGCCGACGGACAGCATCCGCCCGAGGCGATCGAGCTGCTGGTCAAGCACCTCGGCGACGCCGACATCGTCATCGGCGCGCGGTTTGCGGGAGCAGGCGACTACCGCGTGCGAGGTCCACGAAAGTGGGCCATGGGTCTGCTCGCGTTCACCATGTCGCGACTGCACCGCACACGCTTGACCGACGTCACGTCGGGGTTCCGGGCGTTCGGCCCCCGTGCCGTGGGCGTCCTCAGCCGGGAGCTCCCTCCCGAGTACCTCGGCGACACCGTCGAGGCGCTGATCATCGCCCAGCGCCACCACCTGCGCGTCGTGCAGGTGGGGGTCTCCATGCGAGAGCGCCAGGGCGGCATTCCGAGTCAGGACCCACTGAGTTCGACGATCTACCTCGCACGTGTCGTCACCATGCTCGTCCTGTCGCTACCCCGCCTGATCCGACGAAAGGCCGACGCATGACGAGCACCGTCTTCGGCGCGGTCGCGGCGATCGCCATCGCGGTGGCTGTGCTTCAGTTGGTCGTACGACGGCGCCTCCTGCTCAAGTACGCAGCCCTGTGGCTGGGCGTCGGGGTGGTCCTGGTCGTCGTCGCGGTGATCCCAGGTTTCCTTGCATGGGTGTCGGAGCTCTTCGGGTTCGCGGTCCCGGCGAACTTCCTCTTCACCGTGGGCGCATCCCTGCTGCTGCTGATCGCCCTCCAGCTCAGCGTCGAACTGTCTCGGGTCGAGCAGCGCCTCCAGAGACTCGTCGAGGAGCTCGCCATCTTGCGCGAGCGCGTCGAGCACGACGAGGGCGCTGCGCAATGAGCTCAGCGCCGGCGGCGCGCTCCTATCGCAGGGCCCGGACGAGAGTCCTCGCCTTCCCTCTCCTGGTCGGCCTGACGCTGCTGCTGCTCGTCGCGGCCAACGTCAATGGGTCATCCATGGCCGTGCTGTCCGGGGACGACGACCCGCCGGGCCTGATCCTCGGAGAGCCCCGTCCGGTGCGCAGCGACGAGTACCGGCTCAGGACGCCGATCGCGATCTCCTCGGTCAAGCAGGACTTCCCGAGGGCGCCTTGGATCGGTCTTGCTCCGATCAACCAGGCCGCGACGGCCCACGGCGGACCGACGCGTGACTGGTCGACTATGTTGAAGCCACAGGACTGGGGCTACCTCCTCCTCGGAGCGGACCGGGGGTTCGCGTGGAGCTGGTGGTGGTCGTTCGCCATCGGGCTCGCCGGCTCGTACGTGCTCTTCCTGACCCTGACCCGGCGGATCGCGCTCTCAGCGCTCACTGCGATCGCTGCCACGTTCACCCCGTACGCGGCGTGGTGGACTGCTCCGCCCCCGTCACTCTTCGTCGGGTACGGAGCGCTCGCGGGGGGCCTGTTCCTGCTGGCGGTGCGCGCCCGCACCCAGTCCTGGCGGATCACGTACGCGGCTCTCGCGGGGCTGGCCGGTGCCGGATTCGCGCTTGCCCTCTACCCGCCGTGGCAGGTACCGCTGGTCTGGGTGGTCGGCGCCGTGGTCCTCGGTCGTGTGATCGACGAGCGCATAGGCGCGCGTCACGTCGTCGCGTTGCTGGGAGTGACCGCGACCGTGGCAGGTGTCCCGCTGCTCACCTGGCTCGTGCAGAACCGCGACGCTATCAGCGCAACAATCGGTACCTACTACCCAGGACAGCGGATCACCGAAGCCGGCTCCGGCTCACTTTCGGTGCTGCTCGACGCACCGCTGAACTTCTGGCTCGCTGGCGATGCCGGGGCGACGCTCGGCGCGGACGGCCGAGGTGGGCCCTGGGCAAACCTCTCCGAGTCGGCCTCGAGCTGGTTCTCCGTCCCTGTCGTCGTCGTGATCGCCCTGGTCGTGCTCGTCGAGACGGTCCGCAGGCACCGACTGCGGCCGCCAACTGCGGAGGACTCCACCGTCGGCGGGCTCTCCGGCCATGCAGCACCGGCGCACTGGACGCTCGTGCTGCTGCTCGCCGCGATCGGGCTTCTCCTGGCCTGGACGTTCCTGCCGCTGCCCGACCTGCTTGGCCAGGTGACGGCCCTCAACCGGGTCCAGCCGACGAGGACGGCGCTCGCGCTCGGGTTCGCACAGGTTCTCCTGGTCGCGGTCGCGGCCGGCGATACCCGCCTCTCGGCGCGCGTCCGCTGGGCCGTGGTCGCGGTTGCCGCGGCCGGCACCGGCGTCACGGCGTCGTGGTCGGCCCGCGCGCTGCCGTGGGACGACACGCTCGCGCCGGCCCTCGAGGTGGTCGTCAGCGGGGCCCTCCTCGGCGGCGCGCTCATGGCTGTGGTCACCGCACGACGGACAGCGGCCGCGGCCGCCCTTCTTGCCGCCTACACCGTCACCAGCTGGATCATCGTGAACCCTCTCCAGCTAGGGACCGCTCCGCTCACCGCGCACCCGCTGGCGAGGACACTCGACCGCCTCGGGGCGGCCGAGACGAACCCGCGAGTAGCCGTGGTAGGCGGGCTGGACACGGTGGCGATCGTCCGAGCTGCGGGTCTGCAGAGCGTCTCAGGCACGACGCCGTACCCTGATACCGATCTCATGAACCGCCTCGCGCCTGCCGATGAGCGGTTGTGGAACAACTACGCGCAGTACCTCTGGGAGCCGGCTCCGCCGGGCACGGACGTTACGATCTCGCAGCTCAGAGGCGCCGTCATGCGGCTCGCGGTCGACCTCTGCGATCCGGTCGTCCACGACCAGGTCGACCCTGGCTGGGTTGTCGCGGACCGCCGGCTCTCGGCTGACTGTCTGACCGGGGCGGCACGCGTACGAAACGAAGGGACGGGATATTGGATTTATCGCGTGTCCTAGACGACCTGCGGCGCACCCGGCTCGGGATGGTCGCCGGTGTCGCAACGGCCGGCGGTTTCGGCTGGCTAGTGGACACCGCCGTCCTGTGGGGCCTGGGCCGAGGTCTCGGCGTCGCGATCCCGCTCGCGGCCGTCTTCGGCTTCGCGACCGGGGGTGTCGTCAACTTCTTCATGAACCGTGCGGTGTTCCGCGGCGGCGGTGCCCCCACGGACACAGGCGAGATCATCCGCTACATGGCGCTGTTCGGCGCGAACACCGTCGCGGTCGCACTGTTGGTCCCGGCGTTCGCCGCGGCTCTGGAGCACCTCCTGGGCGACAGCGGCGCCGCGCTCCTCGGCGGCAAGCTCATCACCACGCTGGTGCTGCTTCCCCTCAACGCCCTGGCCTACCGCCGATGGGTGTTCGCCTCGCGCGAACGGTCAACGCCGGTCGCCTGACGCGGCCGGGGGTACGGGACGACCCGGTAGATCCACTGGCGCATCCTCCCTTGGGCGTAGGCGCCGAGCTCCTCCACGCACCGGCCGCGCATCGGTACGTTGTCAGCAAGTACGTAGCGGACGTACCGCTGCGCGAATCGACCACACGGGTCGAGCGTCATCGCGATGACATCTACCCGCTCGGGCGCGGGTTGGTGCGGGTCAGGTTCACCGCGCCCCTTCGACCAGTGCATGTGCGCGAGGCGGTTCCACGCCTGCTGGTTCGAGGCCATCGGGTCGATCTGACTCCACATCACCCGCGACGGGTAGGTCTGGACGCCGCTGTAGCCGCGGACCCCCGCAGCGAAGACGGTCGCCATCGCCGTCGGTGAGCCCACCCCCACCCACGCTCCCTGCGGGTCGCGGGCAGCGATCTCCTCGACAGCGCGGCCGGACACCGTGTCGTCACGCAGGTCGAACACCCCGCGGTACAGCGGGTTCACGCCGGCGCCGATCACGGCTGACGCCACGAGGACGAGGACCGCACCGGCCCGCGTGCATTGAAGGCAGACCAGAACTACCGCGAGGGTGAGCACGGCTGTGACGACAAGCGCGCTCGTCGACGGCACCACGGGCGATCCCGCCGCGTCCAGCCTGTCCCACACCCACGCCGTGGGAAGGACGACCGTGGCACCCGCGGCTGTCGCCGCCCACCACGGCGCCCTTCGGTCGAGCTTGCCGAGCCGCGCCGCGAGCACGACGACCGCCACCACCAGCAACGGAAGAAACGCCGCCCGCATGCGCACGAACTGTGCGCGATCGAGAAGAAGAATCTTCGCTACCGCGTCCCACCCGGGCAGGAACAGGAACGCGACCACGAGGACGTGCACCGCGACAATCGCCACCACCAGCCAGTCGACGACGCGGCGGCCGCGCCACTGTGCCCACGCGACCCAGATGAGCGGGACCGTCAGGTAGAAGCTAAGCAACAGGACCACCGACGACGTGGACTGGTTGGTCCCGAGACCCTCGAAGCGCCCGTCCGCGAGGGACGCCTGGAACGGGCCGCTGAGCAGACCGACGAGGTAGTCGAGGTCTGCCCTGCCGGTCGGAGTCAGGCGGTTCCCGGGATAGACCGTGGTGAGCAGCGCCTCGACCGTGTCGCGACGCGTCCACACCCACAAGCCCATCACCGCGACCACTACGAGCGCGGCACCGACGAGCGGCATCGCGCGTCGGGCCACGCGCCGCAGCGCCGTGCCCGTCACCCGCCACTCGTACATCCAGTACCCGACTGCGAACGCCAATGCCGGGTAGGCCACCGCGAGGATGTACGGAACGTAGATACTCATCGCCACGGCGACGGCGCTGAGACCCGCAAGCGCCGCCGGGATGACGACACCGGTGAGGGTCGCGGAGCGCTGCCCCCACACGACCGCGACCATCGCGGCGAACGCGAAGGAGACGGCGAGTGTCGTCACGGGCAGCCACCACCATTGGACGAGCGGCTGAAATAGCACGGCGAGCGCAAGGAGAGGTCCGAGCAGCGCCTGTCGTGGAAGCATCGAGACGACGAAGGCATGGACGGCGACCAGCAGCGCGAAGGCCGGGAGCCACCAGCGCCACGCCATGCCCTGGTCGACGCCGAGCACCAGAGATCCCCACAGGTGCGGACGGAACGCGGTCGACCAATCCCACGACGGCGCGTCGTTCATCACGGTCGCGTCCATCCCTCCCGGGAACACGTGGTTTGTCGCCGGGAACCCCTGGCTGGTCTGCGAGAGCAACCAGCTGCCCTGGACGAGCCACTCGTCGCTGCGGATCGCGCGCGGATCACCCGCGATCAGGTCCGGGTCGGGGCCCTCCCCGAACAGTCGCCACCACATCCCGGTCGAGCTCCCCGAGATCCCCAGCACCACCGCGACCGCGAACACAACGAGCACGAGCACGGGGAAGCCGTACAGGACGAGCGCGCTAGGCAGGCCGTCGGGGCGCGGGGCAGCGTGCTCACGCCACCAGCCGTGGAGGAGGCCGAGCGTGCGGGACGCACGACGGCGCACCATTCCGGCTCCGAGGTTCACGCGACTAGGGTAGAACCCGGGAGTGCCATCGGGGCGCTTCCTGTTAGGCCGCGGCGCGAGAGGAAACGATGTCGATCGACGTGAGCGTGGTCGTTGCGAGTTACAACACGGGACCCAAGCTCGCCCCCCTCCTCGACTCCCTGACCGCGCAGTCGCTGCCTCCCGATCGGTTCGAAATCGTGATAGTCGACGACGGCTCCACCGACGACACCTGGGAGCGGCTCGTCGAGGCGGCCAGACATCTGAAGAACCTACAGATCGAGCGGATCCCCAACTCCGGATGGCCGGGACGCCCGCGCAACGTCGGGATGGATCTTGCACGCGGGCGCTATGTCTTCTTCGCTGACCACGACGACGAGCTCTTCCCCGAAGCGCTGGAGCGCATGGTCGCCGTTGCGGACCGGGCCACCGCGGACGTGGTCGTCGGCAAGGAGGTGCGCGCTGGGGCAGCGACGATCGGCGCGGAGGCGTTCCTCGCCGACCACGACCGTGCTGGCCTGTTCGACGACCACGTGCTGGCTATCATCACGCCGCACAAGCTCTTCCGGACCTCCTTCCTGCGCGAGCACGGCATCCGCTTCCCCGAGGGCAGGCGGCGGCTGGAGGACCATGTCTTCCTCGCCCACGTCTACTCCCTGACCGATCGCGTCGCGGTCCTCGCGAGCTATCCGTGCTACCGCTGGGTCATCTACCCCGACGGCAGCAACAACTCCGACTCGCTCGGGGACCTCGACGTCTACTTCCACAGCCTCGCCGAGGTGCTCGACGTCCTCGAGCAGGCACCGATCGAGCGCTCCAAGCGTGCCCGTCTCGTCCAGTTCTGGTACTCCACGCGGATGCTCAAGCGCCTCGGGCCGTACTGGTTCGATCAGTGGACCCCTGAGTACCGCGACGAAGCGATCAGGATCATCGGCGACCTCGCCGCCAAGCGGATCCCGGCAGCGCTCGACGACGGTCTCGAGCCCGTCCTCGCGCGACGGGCCGCGCTGCTGCGAGCGGGCGACGCGGACGGGCTCGTCGCACTGGCCGACGTCGACCGAGGCGTTCACCTTCGTGTCGACGACGCCGAGGTCATCTGGTCGGGTGGTCGTCTCGGCCTCGCCGTCACGGGAACGCTCGCCGACGCCACGGGCTCCGCACTCGCCCTGGTCGCCGGCGGCGAGGCGCTCTATCTGCCCGACGACGTGGACAGGCGGCACGACGTCGTCCCCTTCCTCTCGGATGCAGACGTGGAGCTGTACGTCCGCCAGGCCACGGTCGGCACGGAGTGGAGCGTTCCGGGTCGCCTCCGGCTACAACCGACCGAGCGGGATGGGGTCACCGAGCTCGTGACGTCGGGAACGCTTTGGCTCGATCCCGGCACCGCAGCACTCGGGTCCCCGCTCGCGCCCGGGCGGTGGACGATGCTGCTGCGGACACGCGCGCTGGGGTACTCCAGCCGCCGGCGCCTCGAGGCTCCCGCACCGCCGCCGGCGCTTGTCGACGGCCTCGCCGTACGCCCAGTCAACGACGAGCAGGGCCGGCTCGCCCTGTTCATCGGCGCGACGCGTCGACTGCTCGACGACGTCGCCGGAACGGTGGCCGTGTCGGGACGCGGCCACCACCTCACCGTAAGCGTCGATCTCCCTCACCTCCATCTCCGCGACCCCGACGCCGCCGCGCTGAGCATCGTTGTCGGGGGCACCGAGGTGCCCGCCTCGCTGGACGTCACTGGGAAGGTCCCCTCGGTGAGAGCGGTCGCGGCGACGGTGTCGGGACGTCTGCCCGTACGACTCGGCCTCGACGGCGTTTCGAGCACCGCCCTCGCGACGGCCTACGTGCGGCGTCCGTGGCAACGGATCCGGACACGTCCCGGCCTACTCTCGCGGTCCTTGCGCAGGCTGCTCAAGCCTGCTGCGTAGGAATCACGCTTCGGCCTGCCGGGGCGATGTGGCCCTCCACTACGCTGAGGCGACACTAGGAGGACCCATGACTTCACGAGTCCGCGTCGCCGCCGTCGCCGCCGCGTCTCTCACCCTCGTCGCACTCGTCGTCGGGCTTCTGGCGCCTGTGCGCGTCACCGCCGCCGCGTGCCTCGCGCTGGTCGTCCTCGCCGTGGCCGTGAGCGCGCTCACGGCGCTGCTCGCCCGCCGGACGCTCACGGCGCAGAGCGCGTCGCGTGACCTCCAGAAGGCCCAGACAAAGGCGACCAAGCAGGTCCGTGCGAGCGTGCGCGAGCTCCGCCGCCAGCAGCGCCAGACCATGCGGGTCGTCAAGTCGGTGCGCACGACCGCCACGGACCTTGCCGCCGCGTCCCAGGCGGTCAAAGCCTCGACTGCCAGACTCGCTCCGCTCGAGGTGCAGGTCGCCGCCCTACGCAAGGACGTCACCGCGCTGCGGACCCCGCCACCGAAGCCGCCGCTGACCGGCCAGGACAGTACCTCTGCTGGGGCTCGCGCCCTTGCCGACCTCCGGTTCAACGGGAGCAGGCCACAGGTCGTGCTGCTGCTCCAGACCTTCGGTGCGCAGGTGCTCTTCGCGGGGATCAGAACCGCAGTCCTCGCCGCCGCAGAGATCGCACGCGAGCTCGGGCGCCCGCTTCGCGTGGTGGTGTTCGACCCGCTCCAGGGCCGACCCGACGACGCCTTCACGGCACTCACCGAGCTCGTCCGCGAGGAGGTCGCAACCAATCTCTCGTCCGACGTCCAGCTCAGTGCACCAAACTTCGGCTCGCTGGACGGATTCCACGACGCCGACGTCTGGGTGGCGACGTACTGGACGACGGCGTGGAACCTCGCCGAGCTGGCTCGCACCGGACACGTCGACCGTCGACGGGTCGTCTATCTCGTCCAGGATTGGGAGCCCGGCTTCTACCCGTGGGGCGACCAGCGCACGAAGACCCTCAGCACCTACGACGCCGGGTTCCACCACGTCGTCAACTCAGCGCCGCTCGCCCGTTACGTCCAGGACCAGACCGGCACGACAGTTGACCCTGCACGCGTCTTCGCGCCGCAGCTCGACCCTCAACCCCTCCGTGAGGCCGCGAAGCGGTGGGTCCCCGCCGAGGATCACGCCCTCCGTGTCCTCTTCTATGCCCGCCCGTCCAAACCGCGGAACATGTTCAACCTCGGGCTCCAGACGCTCAGGGCGTGGGCGGACGAGATCCCCGAGACGACCCGCGTGGTCGTACGACTCGCCGGCGAGCCGCTCGGTGCCGTCGACCTCGGACCGCGCATCGAAACCGAGGCGCTCGGCAAGGTCAGTTATGCCGAATACTACGGTCTCCTCGCCGAGACCGACCTCGGACTGGCGTTGATGAGCAGCCCGCACCCGGGCCACCTCGCACTCGAGCTCCCGATGGCCGGGATCCCCACCGTCACGAACCCGTTCGAGGGCTACCGCACGTCGTGGGTCGACGGGCTCGTCGTCGCCGATTCGGCGGACGCCCGCTCGCTGGTCGCCGTGCTGCACGCGGCCACGGCGAGCGCACAGCGGTTGATCACGCACGTCCCGCCGGACGCTCCCAGCACGCTGGGCGGCTCGCTGAACGCGGCGGTCCGCGCCGTGTGCTCGGAGCTACGTGGGCTCTGAGCACAAGATCCCGTCGACGTAGAGCGCCTTGACCCGCTCGACCACGCGGCTGGCGCTCCGGTCGTCGAGATGGTCGAAGAACACCTGCCGGCGCCAGGCATACTCCTCCTTCTCGGCGGGCGTGCGGTCTACGAACAGCACGTCGAGAGCGTCACCGAACGCGGCGAAGTCGCGGCAGACCGGCCCGGGCAGCACCTGGTCGAGGTCGTAGAAGAGCCCGCGCTCGGTGCTCGTGTAGTGCTCGTAGTCGTACGCGAAGCTCACCACCGGCTTGCCGGTCAGAAGGAAGTCCACGACACAGCTCGAGTAGTCCGTGACGAGCCCCGAGGCGACCCGGTAGAGCACCTCGAGGTCGGGGTACTTACGCGACGACATGTCGACGGGCTGCAGCGGCGCCAGCATGCGCGAGTAACTGTGCGCGGTGTCGGCCATGTGCTCGCGGATTCCGATCACGACGTTCTCCCGCGCACACCAGTCGGCGAGCCAGCCGATCTCGTCGTCGGAGAACTCGTAGTACGCCTTCGCCTGGTCATTCTTGAACGTTGGTAGGAACATCACCAGCCGTCGGTCGCCCACTTCGCCGCGCAGCCGTTCGACGGAGGCGAGCAGGTCGACCGGAAGGCGCGAGTCCTCGCGAGTGACGAAGTCATTGCGTGGCAAGCCTGTGCGCCACATCTGGTCCAGAGTCAACGGATGGAACGCCGCCTTCATTGACAGCGAGTCGGTGTGCGATGAAGTGATGACCGCACGACAGCCCACGTGGTGCCGCACAATCGTCGCGCGACGCGTTGTCGTGTCGTGCGCCACGTAGCCGAACCGCTTCAACGGGATGCCGTGCCACAAGTTGACGAAGTTGTGGCGGTCGGGAGAGAGCGGGAAGGGCACGTTCACCAGCGGCGTGTGCTTGACGAAGACCTGGCCGGAACGCAGCAGGTGATGCTGCCCCTCGGGGCTCCGCAACGGGACGACCACGACGTTCTCGCCCCCGACCTCGACACGACGCGATCGCGTGAGCACGATCTTCTTGATCGAGGGGTCGTCGCGCACCTCCTCGAACACGGCGCGCTCGTTACCGGCGAAGGTGTGGTCGTAGGCGCAGACCGGGAACGCCCACCAGTGTTCGAAGGTCGGCGACGCGACGTCAGCGGCGCGGAAATCGTCGTCGGTCAGCATCTCGGGCACCACGACCTCACCGGTCTCGCGCCGCGTGATGGCGAAGCTCCGCCGCAACGCGTCGTCTGGTGCGACGCGTCGCAGATGGCGCCCGACCGCCTCGACCGGCGCCTCCGGGAGGACCGCACGGACCCGACGCTCCCACTGGGCGAGGTCGGGGACGTCGTAGGGATTCTCAGCGAGCAGGGCACGCCGCAGCAGGGGGAAGCCGTCGCCGAGGAGCGCGAACGCATCCTCCGTGAGCGGCATGTCCTCGCCGTCGGGGGCCTCCCACCGTCCGCCGACACGGTGGTCACCGGCGTGGACGCGGTGTGCCAAGCCCGCCCAGAAGGCAGTCGAGGCCATCGAGCGCGGCACACCGGACACGGACGACAGAAACTGCTTGCGGAACGCACGGTCGACGACCACCGGGCGCCGCAACACGACGAACATGGCTCCCGGCAGCCAGGCTTGCGACGCCGACCACGTCGCGGTGGTCAGGAGGCGTTGCGGCGTCCAGACATCGGCGGTCGCGCGCGCCGCCGACGCGAACAGGTCGTCCAGTGCGCCCACCAGGTAACTGGAGTCGTCCACGAGGATGATCTCGTCGTACTCGGCGAGGCGCTCCCATCCGACCACCTCGTCGGCGAGGAGCGCGAAGGCTGCTCCGGATGATCCGTCGCCGTAAGACCGCGCCGTCGCCGAGACCACCGAGTCCGGCAGCGCGGCGAGTTCCGACGCGCTGGTCGCCTCACCGACCAGCAGGTGCACGTCACCGAAGCGGTCGAGCTCATGGACGTACGACAGTGTCGTCTCGTCCAGACGTCCGTCGGGATCGCTGCCAGCGAATAACACGGCGCGCCGGGGTTCAGCCCGTGGAGCGGTCGCCGGCAGGTCCGCCGGAACCGGGCCGAGCGGCGAGGTGGACAAGCCGGCACGACGCCCGACGAGCAGGTGGTGGACCACGGGATTCAGCGCGTCGGAGCCCGGGTCCAGGTGCTCGTGCCAGTACCACCACACGTCGAACGACGGAGCGGGGTTCAGGAGCTCACGCCACCCGCGGGTGCAGAAGTGCTCGACCGCGTCGACGGTCCCGTCCCCCGCGAGGCCGTGGGCCTCGAGGTAGGCACTCTCGTCGAGCACCCCGCTCGCCCGGACAAGAGCGACGGCGCAGTTGCGCAGCATGCTGGCGCTGGGGCGCTCCACCGATACCTTGCCGCAGGGCGTCGCAGGCCCCGCGTCGATCGCTTCGCGCAGCATCTCCTCGGCGCGCTCGGGAGAGGATCGCCGCTCCTGGTCCCAGGCACGCGCGAACGCCCACCACGTAGCCAGGTCCTGCTCTTTACCGGTCATCGCCCCTCCGTGGCGAGGAGTCGCAGCCGCTGAGCGACACGCCATCCGCAGTGCGCCTCGGGCGAGCCGGCGAAGAGCTTCCGCGCACGCTGGTACTTCCGGTCCACCGGCGCCGGAGGCTCGCCGAAGAGCGTCTCCAGCGTTGTGCGCAAATGCGCCGGATCGCGGACGACTGGCGCGGGCATCGCGTGGTCTAGTTCGTGATACCACGACCTGGCCGGCGCACGGTCGGGAAGGTACGGCACCACCGGTCGGCCGGTGATGCTGAAGTCGAGGACCTGGCCCGGGCGCGCGGCGACCACGGCGTCGGCGATGCGCAAAACGACGGTCGTGCTCGGGTAGCGGCGTCCTCCGAGATCGAGGGCGACCCCGTTCAGCGCTCGCCACGTCGCGCGCCGGTGCTCATCAGCGTCGTCGCGCACGCCTAGCACGGCCTCGTGACGCGTGCTCCAGTCGCTCAGCCACGCGACGTCCTCCTCGTCGAACAACGCATGGCCGGGATCGCCTGACGGCGGGATCACGACGACCAGGCGTCTGCCCCGAAGCTGCGCAGACAGCCGCTGCTCCTGCTCGCGTAGGGCGGCCGGAAGCGCGTCGCTCGGACAAAGAAGGACGTCGTGAGCGGGGAGCCCGCCTGCGAAGCCCGCCTCGTACGACACCGGGTACAGGTCGGCGGTCACGGCCGCGCGGTCGACGTCGGAGGCGGCGGAGAACATGCTGACGGGGCTGTGCCGATCACGGCGGACCCGCAACGGACGCACCGCTGGCGGCGTGCGCCGCTCGAACGTGACCCCGTCACGCAGCATGACGACACGGTGCCGGTCGTCGAGCGGGAGCGGAAGAGTCACCCGCGGAGCCTCCGAGACCACGACGACTCCGGCACGCAACAGTTGGTATTCACCCTGCGGACTCGCCATCGGGGCGACGACGATATTCTCACCGTCCACGGCCACGGAACGGTTCCGGGTCAGCACGATCTTCTTGAGCGACGGATCCTGGGCGACCTCGTGGAGAAGGACGCTGCTGCTCGTCGACAGCCAGCCGTCCCCACCGACGACGAAAGCCCACCAGTGCGAGAAGACCGGGGTCGCTTGATCGGCTTCTCGGAACTCGTCGGCGTCCCTCTCGTGGGGCACCGACACGCTGCCATCGGTCTCGGTGACGATCGCGAAACTGCGCTGGAGACGGTCGTCTGGGGACGTCCGCAGCAGGTTGCGCTCCATCATCTCGACCGGCGCACCCGGCACGACCTCGCGGATGCGTTTCTTCCAGTCACGGAGATCGGGGGTGTCGTAATGGTTCTGGTAGAGGAAGTATTTCTTCAGCAGCGGGAAGCCCTGTGCCAAGAGGCGGAAGTACTGGTTGGTGAAGACCGGCTGGAACGGGAACAGCGCATCGACAAAGGTGTCGATGCCGAAGCCCTTCGATAGGAGATATTGAGTGAGGCCGATCTCGTACTTGTGGATGATCGCGGCCTTGCCCCGCTGACGGTGCACCGAGTCGAGGATCCGGCGGAATCCCGCGTCCTCGACGACGGGATGCCGGAACGCGAGGAAGTAGGAGCCGACAAGAAAGTCGTACTCGGGCTCCTCGGCGAACTCGCGGAGCAGCTCGTCGCGTACCGTGTCCATCGGCACCGGAGCAGCGGTCACATCCTGCACAGGCGTGGCCGTGCGGGCGACACCCTTCGTCGCCTGGAGCCCCCACCAGTCGCAAGCGCGGCCGTCCATGCGGGCGAACACCTCGTCGAGCGGACGCAGCAGGTAACAGCTGTCGTTGACCAGCAGCACTTCGTCGTACCCGCTCAGGCACTCCCACCCCACGAGGTCGCGAGCGAGCATGCTGTACGAGCCGAAGTCGTAGGCACCGTGACGGATCGCCCACGCCGCCTCGGTGATCCCGGCTACCTTCTCCAGCTCGGAGGCCTCCACGAAGCAGTCGGCGAGAAAGAACACGTCGCAGTGCCGTGAGAGCTCCTCAACGTACGCGACGAGGCTGTCGTCCAGCACGCCGTCGGCGTCGTAGGCCGCGAAGAGGCATGCCCGCCGAACTGGCCGGTCTCCTGGCAGGCGAGCACCAGGACGCGGCGGCTTCCACGCGGCCCGGGTCGACCACGAGGCCGGCATCCCCATCAGCAGGTAGTGGATCAACGGGTTGAGCTCGTCGCGCGCCGGGTCAAGGTGCGCGTACCAGTAGTGCCAGAGGTCGAAGGTCGCGCTGGGCTGCTTCACCTCTCGCCATCCGTACCGGCAAAAGTGCAGTACCAGGTCGGCGACACGCTCGGCGACCTTCGGGTAGGTCGCGGCGTAGAAGTCGGCGTCGAAGATCCCGGACGCGGCGACGAGCGCGATCTCACGCCGTAGCTGAGGATCGTTTGCGGCAGGGACGTCCGTCTCGTCCTCGTCGCGAGCACGCACCGCGTACGGTCCGCTCTGCATCCGGGCGATGTCGGCGTTCGGGGCAATGCCGCGAACGCTGCCCACCGTGAGGAAGTGCTCAAGCGCCTCGGTCGCGTCGGAAAACCCTGCGCGGCCGACCCGCGCGGCGTACCAGGTGGCGTCGAACCACCCAGAGGACGCGAGGAACTCGCGGCGCGCGTCGAGGAAGGCGGCTCCGGGCGACGGCCGGCTCGTCATGAGCGGGTGTCAGAGCGTCTCACGGCACGCGCCACGCGACGGGGGATTCGGCGCCATCGCCGCGAGGAGGCTTCAAGCTGGCGCACGCGGGCCGCGAGCTTGTCGGCGCGCGCACGGGCACGTGAGCGCTGCTGCTTCACTTTGCTCAGCTCCTCCGCCCACGTCTCCTGGTCGGCGCGAAGTGCGGCAAGCTCCAACTGGCACTGCCGGAGAGCCTCCCGGAGCCGCTCGGCCTCCTCATGGGCATCCGCCAATGTCAAACTCTCCTCGGTCTCGGGCCAGCAGGGTGTCCCCTCGCGCCGCTCGCTAGGCTACCAGCCACGACCTGACGAGCGAGCGCCCGATGCCGTGGCACCCGGCCCACGCCCGAGGTGCACAGACGACTCCCTATCCTGCTGAGAGCAGAGTACGAGGAGAGATATGCCTACCGGCCCCAGCAACCGCCTACGCGGCGCCGCCGCTCGCTCCCGCCGACGCGTGTCGGCACTCCGACCGCGCCGTCGCGCTCGAGGCGACGAGGCACGACTTCTGGCCACCGGTCTCTTCGATCCCTGGTACTACGGTCTCCAGCGGTGCAAGAACATGGACCCGGCGAGTGCCGCGGCGCACTTCCTGGCTCGAGGCGCACGCCAGGGGCTGCTGGCCAACCCCCTGACGGACTTCGCCGCGACGAGGCTCCCTGCCGACGAGATCGTCCGGGACCTCCTCGACGGCTCCGCGCGCACCTACCCCGTCCGCACCTTCCTCGACGCCGCTGCCCTCGTCGCGGCCGCCCCGGCGGCGGCCGAACACGCCGGAGGCCCTGTCGGCTACTACCTGGAGCACGCTCACGCGGGGGGCCCGGTGCCGTCGCTCGGGCCACGCACCTGGCGCAGCTTCCGCGAGCTGCGCACCCGTCAGTCGCGGGCGATCCGTGCGATCACGGCCTCCGGCCTCTTCGACCGAGCCTACTATGAACTGCAGGTCGGATCGGCGTTCGCGAGCGATCTCCAGGCACTCTGGCACTACCTCGAGGTCGGAGAGCCTCAGCGTCTCGCCCCGCACCCGCTGTTCGAGACTGACTGGTACCACCGCACCGCCGGACGCAAGGCCGTCCTCTCCTTCGCGCACTTCGTCCGGACCGGCCAGGTCGAGGGCGAGGCAGGACCGCACTTCCATGCCCTCACCTACCTGGAGCGCCACCCCGAGGCGGCGCAGCACCCAGGCGGGCCACTCGGCCACTTCGCCGAGCACGCCGACGCCGACACGCTGACCGTTCCTCGCGACGGCAACCGTGTCGAGCCTGCACGGTGGGACGAGTTCCGTACGAAGGTTGTCGCCGCCGCGACCGAGTACGGCACCCAGAGACGGCTCATCCTGCACGCACCAACCCGGTGGTCCTCTTGGTTCCTCGACTCCGCCAGACCGCCCGAGACGAGCACCGACGACGTGGTGGCCGTCCTGGCGGACGCCCGCACGTGGGGCGAGGGCGCGGTGAGTCTGGAAAGCCTGCTCGGCCAGAGCCACCCGAACTGGGTCCTCCGGCTGGCGGTCGATACCGACGGCGTGGTCCCGGCCGACCTCGAGTCTCTCGGCGACCGGCTTCACGTCGTGCGCACCAACGCCGAGGAGTGGGCCGAGCGTGCCAACGCGCTCGTCGCGAGTGTCGAGGAGCCGTGGGTTACGACGTGGCAGCCGAGCGAGCGGTGGGCCCCTCACCTCCTGAGCGGGCTGCTCGCCGCCACCTCACCCGGAACCGGCGCATACGCCGCCGTCGCCGACGAGCCCGAGTCACCCGAGGACGACGTGACGTGGCGGTGCGAGCTCCCGACCCGGGAGGAAGCGCTGTGGGCAATACCGCGGTCACTCGCGGGCATGCTCATCCCGAGCGATGCCCTCCGGTCGCTCGACGGACCGTTCCGGCCCGCCGCCGATGACCGCTACGCCTGGGACCTCTTGCTGCGCGTCGACCTGCCGCTGACCTACGTCCCGTTCACCGGCGTCCGCGGTACGACCCTCGGCGACCTCCCCGCTCCACCGGGGTTCAGGAGCACAACCGAGAATCTGCTGCGCGCGGAGCACCTCATCGATTGGGACGCCGTCGCCCGCGCTGGCGACGGCCGCGTCGCCGGCCGCATATCGCTGCTGATACCGACCTACCGCGACTGGGAGCTGACGCGGCGAGCCGTCTCGCAAGCGCTGGAGTGGGGCGACGGGGACGTCGAGGTCGTGATCGTGGACAACGGCTCGCGCCGCGAGGTCACGGGACTGCTCACGTCATTGTTCGCAGCGGACCCGCGTGTCCTCGTGCACAGGGTCCCGCGCAACACGAACTTCGCCACCGGCTCGAACCTCGCTTTCGCCGCTTCGACCGGGAAGACGGTCGTCTTCCTCAACAACGACACCGAGCCTCGACCCGGCTGGCTGCCGCCACTCGTCGAGGCACTGCGTGATGACGGTGTTGTCGGTGCGCAACCCGTGCTCCTCTACCCCGACGACTCCATCCAAACGGCAGGAACCGTCTTCTACGGCCAGCACGTGATCCCCGGACACCTGCTGGCATCGCACCCGGCGGAGGACTGCCCAAGGTCGCCGCTACGGCTGCACGCGGTCACCGCGGCGTGTATGGCTATGAAGGCGGACGCCGTCATCCGGACACGCGGGTTCGACCCGTTGTTCGTGAACGGCATGGAGGACGTCGACCTCTGCCTGCGGCTGGTCGCCGAGACGGGAGGGTATTTCACGCTCGCGGCGGCCTCCCGGGTGGCGCACCACGAGAGCAAATCGAAAGGTCGGTTCGCACGAAGCGAGGCCAACCGAATCCGTTTCCTGGACCGGTGGGGCCCTCAGCTGCCCGGCCCGGAGGCGCACCTGTGGCAGGCAGCCGGGTTCGAGCTCGCGGCGCTCCCGGTCCAGAACCCGCTGCCGGAGAGCAGGCGCCGCACAGCGGTGACCCCCGTCGTGACCCGACGCGCGTCGGTGGTGCCCGACGGCCCGGCGGCGGGGTTGCCGCGCCTGCGCTGGGCACTGAAGATCGCTGCTCCGGGCGGGCCGCGCGGTGACCTCTGGGGTGACACCGCATTCGCCGACGATCTCGCACACGCCTTGCGGCAGTGGGGCCAGGAGGTCGTGATAGACCGCCACGACGCGCACCAGCGGCCGCCCTCGGACTACCTCGACGACGTCGCGCTGACGATCCGCGGCCTTGACCGCGGGCACGCCCTCCCGGGCGCAACAAACCTGCTGTGGGTGATCAGCCACCCCGACAAAGTCGTCCCCGACGAGGTCGGGGACGACTTCGACCTCGTCTACTCCGCGGGTCCGGCCTGGGCCAAGGAGATGACGCACAGGAGCGGACGTGAGATCCGCACCCTGCTCCAGGCGACGAACACCCGGCGCTTCACCCCGGAGGGTCCCGCTCTCGCGGGGCTCGACACCGTCTTCGTCGGTCGTACGCGCAAGGTATTCCGTCCGATCGTGCGCGACGCCGTCGCGGCGGGTGCGGAACTTAGCATCTTCGGAGACGGGTGGGAGGAGTACCTCGAGGCGCGCTGGATCGCCGCCGAGCACCTGCCCAACGACCAGCTTCCCAACGCCTATCGGGGCGCGCGGCTCGTGCTGAACGACCACTGGTCGGACATGGCGCGGCTGGGCTTCCTCTCCAACCGTCTCTTCGACGCGGCGGCTGCCGGGGCGCGGGTCATCAGCGACCCCGTACCCGGGCTCGAGGAGGTGTTCGGACCGTCGGTCCGCGTCTACCGCTCGGTCGAGGAGCTCCGCGAGCTCCTCGACCCCACAACATCACTGTGGCACGACGACGCCGCAGTCGTGGAGAACGCTCGCAGAATCGCCACCGAGCACTCGTTCACGGCTCGTGCGAGAACCCTGCTCGCCGACGTGTTGGATCTGCGGGGCGTGGCGCACTCCCTGCGTTGAGCGTCAGCGAGGCATGCAGAGGAAGAAGGTCCGCGTCGGCATGTAGTACGGCGTCTGCGTGAGGACGTTCCAGCCTCGCTCGTGGAGCATCCTGCGCAGTGCCCGCGGGGTCGGCCAGAACGACTGGTCGTTTCCCCAGGAGGCGGTGGGCTTGTGCTGAAGACCCTCCTCGGAGTAGAGGCGCCCTGTGTAGCCACGCAGCCTGGTGGGCTCTGACAGGCCCCAACCTTGCGCTTTCGGCGGGGAAACGTGCGTGTCGAGGATCATCGGGATGCCGCTGGCGCGGTCCAGCAGCGACAGCTGGTCATCCAGGGTCAGGTGGTAGAGGAGACCGAGGTTGACGATCAAGTCGTAGCCGTACAGCTCGGCCTCGCGGACGTCCCGCTCGACCCAGGTGACGCGCGGATCGTCGGGGAAGCGCACCGAGCGTGCGTCGACAGCGGTAACGGTCCAGCCACAATCGGCCGCCCGGGTCGAGAAAGCGCCGTGACCCGCCCCGATGTCGACGAGCCTGCCCGGTGGGAACCACCCGAGCATGGTGTCGAAGGTCGACAAACGTGCGTGCTCCACTGCGGCGGGGGTATTCGTCATGCGCGCCACCGTAGCCCGCGGCGATCGACTAGTCTATGACGCTGGCTCGAACGTCGACTCTACGCGCGCGACGAGACGCCGAGCGACCGTGCCCGGCGCCACCCGGTCGAACAGCTGCACGCGTGCCGGCCGGTCGAGCGCACGAGGTGCGTCCTGAAGCTTTCGCACAAGATCGTCACCATCGACGAAGGTCGTGACGCCACCAGCGAGCCGCTCACCCACGCGCGCGTTGCTCAGCACCTCTCCACGGACGAGCAGCGCGTCGAGCAGCGGTGGCGGGAGGACGCCCTCGGTGGCGACCACGGCGGGGACGAGGACGACGACGCGGCGCGCGCCGGCGAGCAGGCGCACCCACGTGTCGGCGTCCTCCGGCCACGAGGTCCATGCCCCGTCCAGAAGTGGCTCCCACTCCTGGCCGACGGCGTGGGGCTCTACCCCGGATTCGCGCAGGGCGCGGACGACGTCCCCGGCCTCGGCGGCTGCACCAATGAGCAGCACCTCCCCAGCCGCGTCCGCACCGACGGCCACGTCAGGCAGGGTCGCGACCGTCGCACCGACCCATCCCCCCTCTGCAGAGGCCGTCATCGGGCCCTCGATGACGCTCGCCTCGTCACGTCCCGGAGCGGCAGCAAGGATGATGTCGGCACGCCGCGACCAGCGGGTCGCCGGGGCGGGATCGTCGACCAGCCACGCCACCTGGACGGTCTCGGGGTCGGAGGACTCGAGCGGGCAGGAGCCGTGCAGCGCGACCACAACGTCGTCGAGCGACGACAGCCTGCGCGTGGCACGCATCCCGCGGCGTACTACCGCGTCCTGGCCAAGGTCCTCCAGCGCGGCCGCGAGGGCGTGAGCCCAGATCCGAACCCAGCCGGTCGCCTCTCGGCCCCCGGCGAGCAGGACCCAGCGCCGCCCTTCGCCCGGCTCACGGACCAGGAGCGGCCGCAAAGCGTGGGCACGACCGTCGAGCCGCTCCCAGCCGGCGACCCGCGCATCCCACGGCTTCCACACCTCGGGCGGCGTCTCCCGCAGCGTCGCCGCGTGACGCTCGGCGAACACCGCGCGACTGGTCACCGACCGCGGGCTCGTCGTCTCGCCCGCACGGCGCAGCACCCGCGCCTTCGGCAGCAGGTCGACGCGCGCTGACGGCACGGTGCCGACCAGGCGCAGAGCGAGGTCGGCCAGCTCGAGCTCGTCGTCAAGCAACGGGTCCAGACCCCCGAGCGCGGCGAACGCGTCGCCGGGGATGACGAAGGTCCGCCCGTCGGCCAGCGGGGGCGCGTACGGAGCGCTGCCAAGCCTGTCGACGTCCTCGGCCAGGAAGTCCCCGAGGAAGGCCGCAGGAAGACGGTGGCGCGGTCCGAGCACCCCACCCGCCGTAACGACGACGGACTCACGATCGAGGGTCACCGGCTGGACCACGAACGGGTTGCTTGCCTCCGCCGCGTAGTCGAGCAAAGCCTGGACGGCATCACTCGTCGCAAGGGTGTCGAAGTCGACGAAGACGACCGTTGCCCCGCTCGTCCGCGCAAAGCCCAAGTCGGCCGCGTAGGCGAACGACACCCGCATGGGCCAGCGCACGTAGCGGATGCGGTTGTCGTCGACGAACGCGCCGAGCGCCGTGCTGGCCACCGAGCGCTCCTCGGCGCTGTCGACGACGACAATCTCCCACCGGCGGCCGACCAGCCCGTGCGCGAGGGCCGAAAGCTTCTCCCGCACCTCGCGCGCACCTCCTCGTACCGGAAGGACGACGCTGACCAGGCCAGGATCACGCTCGGTCTCGCGCAAGGCTGCCCAGTCGACGGCATGCTTCAAGCGCACCCGGTCGATCCACGCCGCGGGCTCACGGACGCTAATGCGGTCGGCACTTTCACGCCGGTCGTCGTAGTGCACGCCGATGATCGGGAGGTGCACGAGATCGGTGTGCTCGGCCAGGCGGAGCACGAGATCATAATCGACGGTGCGGCGCAGCGACTCGTCGAAGCCGCCGACCTCGGCCAACAGCGACCCTCGGACAACGAGCACGTTCATGTCGACGTGGTTCGCGACCATGAGCACGTCGCGCGTCACCGGCGTCGCCCGATACCGGGGGCCGTCGGGCGTCTGCGCCATGAGGGTCCCGTACGCCACGTCGAGGCGCTCGGCCTGCATCGCGCGGATCATCGCGTCGAGGTAGTCGGGCTGCCACTCATTGTCGGAGTCGAGGAACGCGACGAACCCGCCGACCGCGGCATCAAGACCGGCGTTGCGAGCTGCGCACACCCCCTCGTGCGGTCGCTGTAGAAGGCGGATGCGGGGATCCTGCTGGGCGAGGTGGGTGACCAGCGCGACAGTGTTGTCGACCGAGCCGTCGTCGACCACCAGCGCTTCCCAGTGACGCCACGTCTGTGCCTGAACCGAGGCAAGGGCGCGTCGCAGGCTCGTGGCGCGGTTCCAGGTCGGGATGATGATCGACACCAGCGTCTGCGCGGTCGCCTCGACTGGCGGGTACGCCGGAAGCTCGTGCCCCGCGGGCAGTTCCTCGACGAAGCCCGGCCGACGGAGACGCTCGGTCGCCGTCCACGTCGTCGCGTGCTCGCGCCAGCGGGACCGGACCGCACCCCACCGCACCGCTCGCACTCCCTCGGCCGTGACGATCGGGAGCAGGGTCTCGTCGGAGACGCTACCCGCGAGATGACCGAACACGCCATACGGATGGGTAGCAGCCCGCGGATGCGTGGCGAGGTAGGCGTCGACATCGATCGCAGGGTGCGGCGCGCGGCCGCGGAACCGCTTGCGGGTGAGGAGCGTCTCGAATGGAGTGGAGCCGGGCGCGGTCTCCCGCACAACTCCGGGGTCGAAGAAGGGATGTGGGGACAACTGCGCCCCGGCTCCCTCGCGGACGTAGTGGTCGACGGCGTCGGCGAGGTCGGCGAACGTCCGCCCGGCCTCGGCCTCGTACCAGTCACGGTCGAAGAGGCCGGACTCCATCAGGACGGAGCGCTCCCGAGCCGACAAACGCCGTCGCAGACTCTGGATCGCACGCCTCATGTCGCGTTGCCTTGCACCGCCGAGGCGCATGACTCGCTCCTTGTCGATAGGGGAAGGGCGACCACCGGCGGCCCGCGACCTCCGACGCCCTGCCCCATAGTAGGGAGGACGGCGCCAACCCTGTTTCTCGACCGAGCGAGACGGCTGACCGACGCCGCACAGTGGTGTAGGTTCGGTCTCTCCGTCAGGCCCGCTCTGGGAGGATGAGATGCTCCGTTCCTTGATCGTTCTGTGTCCCGCTTGCGGCCACCTCGGGGAGCTTGGCCGGGGCCCTGGGGGCCGGCCGCACGCTGCGTGCACGCAGTGCGGCAGCCTCGAGCGTCACCGTGGCCTGGTCGGCATCGTTGCCGGCATGTGTGACGTCGCCGGCGAGGGTGCCCTGCTCGATGTCGCCCCGTCCCCCTTGACCTCCACGCGTCTCGCGGCGCTGGCAACACAGGTCGGCGTGCCGTACGTCGGGATGGACTTCGATCCTGCCGCCGACAACCGTGATGTCGATGTCCAGGCGAGTCTCACCTCGGTTCCCCTCGCCGATGACAGCGTCGGCCTCCTCGTGTGCTTCCACGTGCTCGAGCACATCCCCGATGACCACGTGGCGATGGCGGAGATCCGACGCGTGCTCGCCCCGTCCGGTCTCGCGCTCGTCCAGGTTCCCGCACGACGAGGCGTGCCGACCGACGAGGACCCCTCCGCCGACGTGCAGGAGCGCATCGCGCGGTTCGGGCAGTCCGATCATGTCCGCTACTACGGGCTCGAGGACTTCGAAGCGCGACTGGCGGGTGCTGGGCTGAAGGTCCAGCGCGTGACCATGGGCGACCTGTACGACGAGCTCGAGGCAGACCTGCTCGGCATCCTACGCAACGAGCCGTTCTGGTTGTGCACGACCGACGCGGAGGTGGACGTGAGCGCGCTCGCGCAGCGCTGCCGCGAGACCGCGCACGCGGCCGTGAGGGCGATGACCTCTGGCGTCCTCGCAGAGCGCGAGGCCGCACGCTCAGAGCGAACCCGCACGGCAGGGCAGATCAAGCGGCTTCGCTCGCGAGTGCGCACGGCGAGGCGCGAGCGGGACCAGGCGACGCGCCGGGAGGAGAACCTTGCCCGCCGTCCCGAGGTCCGCCTGGCCTCCTCACTGCGCAGGTGTCTGCGCAGGCTCCGCCGCGTGGCCGTTAGGGCGAGCTAGGTCGGGATCAGGCGATTCCCGGGCGGTTGCTAGGGTCGCGGGCATGCGAGTGTCGGTGGTCGGGTGCGGCTATCTCGGTGCGGTTCACGCCGCATGCATGACCGAGGTAGGTCATGAGGTCGTCGGTATCGACGTCGACGAGGCCAAGATCGCGGCCCTGTCGGCAGGCGAGACCCCGTTCTTCGAGCCGGAATTCGGCGAACTCCTGGAACGTGCGCTCTCCTCGGGGCGTCTTCGCTTCAGCACCAAGTCGGCTGACGCTGCCGGTTCCCAGGTGCACTTCGTGTGTGTCGGGACGCCCCAGAAGGCGGGCGAAAACGCCGCCGACATGCGCTATGTCGACGCGGCGTTTACCGCACTGGCTGACCACCTGGCGCCGGGTGATGTGGTGGTGGGGAAGTCGACGGTGCCGGTGGGGACGGCAACGCGGTTGGCGGCGCGGGTCGCTGAGGTGCAGCCGGGAGCGACTTTGGTGTGGAACCCAGAGTTCCTGCGGGAGGGGTTCGCGGTGCAGGACACCCTGCATCCTGACCGGATCGTCTACGGGCTGCCCGAAGGACCTGCGGGGCAACGAGCCAGGGCGGTACTCGACGAGGTGTATGCGGCGCCCCTGGCCGAGGGGATGCCGCTGGTGGTCACCGACTACCCGACCGCGGAGTTGGTCAAGGTGGCGGCGAACTCGTTCCTGGCGACCAAGATTTCCTTCATCAACGCGATGGCCGAGCTATGCGAGGTCGCCGGTGGTGACGTGAGCGCGCTGGCTGACGCGATCGGGCACGACGACCGGATCGGGCGTAGGTTTCTGAACGCTGGCCTCGGGTTCGGCGGCGGCTGCCTGCCCAAGGACATTCGGGCTTTCATGGCCCGGGCTGGGGAGCTTGGGGCGGACCAGGCGTTGACGTTCCTGCGTGAGGTCGACACGATCAACCTGCGTCGCCGTGACCGGGTGGTCGAGATCGCCCGGCAGGTCCTGGACGGGTCCCTGGCCGGGCGCACGATCGCGGTGCTGGGTGCGGCGTTCAAACCCAACAGCGACGACGTCCGTGACTCCCCAGCCCTCGACGTGGCCGCGCGGCTGCACGGGCACGGCGCCCAGGTGCGGGTGACCGATCCGCACGCGCTCGCCAACGCGGCCCGGATCCACCCGGACCTCAGGTATGTCGCCGACGTGAAGCAAGCCGTCGCCGACGCCGACCTGGTGCTGCTTCTCACTGAGTGGCGCGAGTACGTCGACCTCGACCCCACCGAGCTCGCCATCCAGGTCCGCAGCACCACCATCATCGATGCCCGCAATGTGCTCGACCCCCAGGCCTGGCGCAACGCCGGCTGGACCTACCGCGGACTTGGCCGACCCTAGACATCAACCCCCACCAGATGCCGTGGCCGTGCCCTCAACGGGCCGCCTCGTACGCCGAGCGGACCTCCTCGCTCACGCGTCCCCGCTCGGACACCTCATAGCCGTTGTCGCGCGCCCATGCGCGGATCTCGGACGCGCTGCCCGCGCCGCCGCTACGACGACGATTCGTACCGCCGGCCGCAGACCTCCGGCGCCCGCCTCGCGACTTGCGTGCCTCAGCCACGTACGGAGCAAATGCATCGCGCAGCTTCTTGGAATTCTTCGCAGAGAGGTCAATCTCGTACGAAACACCGTCAAGCGCGAACGAAACGGTCTCTTCTGCCGTGCCGCCATCGATATCGTCGACCAGGATCACCTGAATTTTTTGAGCCATGCTTGGCACAATACGCCTCGCAAGAAATCCCGACAATGACCGACACGGGGTGCGACGAAATCAGGCCTCGCGAGACGCCGGGAAAAGAATTGCCTCGCGAATACCGACGCCCATGAGAAGCATCACAAGGCGATCGACACCCAGACCCATTCCACCGGCCGGCGGCATGCCGAACTCCAACGCGCGCAAGAAGTCCTCGTCGACATCCATCGCCTCCGGGTCACCCGCTGCGGCGAGCGCCGCCTGCTCGGTGAGCAGCTCGCGCTGCAGCACAGGATCGTTGAGCTCGGAGTAGGCCGGCGCAAGCTCGACGCCGTTGATGATGAGGTCGAACGCCTCGGCGAGACCGGGCTTGCTGCGGTGGGGCTTGGCCAACGGGCGCACGGACTGGGGGTAGTCGGCGACGAAGGTCGGCTGGATGAGCGTGTGCTCGACGAGCTTCTCGAACAGCTCCAGGACGATCTCGCCCGGCCCCCAGCCGTCTCGCAGCGCGACTTCGTGCTCGGCGGCCAGCTTGCGCAGCGTCTCCTCGTCCGTGTCGAGCGCGACGTCAGCACCGACGGCCTCGGAGACGAGCTCGTGGATGCTGGCCCAGCGCCACTCGGCCTCGAGATCGATCTCGCTGCCGTCGCGTCCGGTCACGACGGTGCGACCGAGTGCACGGGCGGCGTCACGGACGAGGTCACGGAGAAGATCGGCCATCGTGTGGTAATCGCCATAGGCCTGATAGGCCTCGAGCATCGCGAACTCGACATTGTGGGTGTTGTCGACCCCTTCGTTGCGGAAGGTCTTCGCGATCTCGTAGACACGATCCACACCTCCGACCAGCGCGCGCTTCAGGTGCAGCTCGAGCGCAATGCGGAGCAGCATCTCCTGGTCGAACGCATTCATGTGGGTGGCAAAGGGACGCGCTGCGGCACCGCCGTTGGTGAACTGCAGCACCGGGGTGTCGACCTCGATGAATCCACGGGTGTCGAGCGTACGGCGCAGCGACTGGAGGATCGTCGCCTTGGCGCGGACGACCTCGCGCGCCTCGGGCCGCACGACGAGGTCGACGTAGCGCATCGTCGCCCGCAGCTCCTCGGACAACGGGTTGTGCTCGTTGGGCAGCGGCCGCAGCGTCTTGGCGGCAATCTGCCAGGCACGCACCTGGATCGAGAGCTCGCCGCGACGGCTGGTGACGACCTCGCCCTCGACCGCGAGGTGGTCGCCGATGTCGACGAGCGCCTTGAACTCTGCGAGCGACTCCTCGCCGACCTCGGCGAGAGAGATCATGCCCTGGATCTCGGAGCCGTCACCCTCGCGCAGCCGGACGAAGCAGAGCTTGCCAGTGTTGCGCAGGAAGATCACGCGCCCGGCCGTCGCGACGTCCTCGCCGGTGTGCGCGTCGAGCCCGAGAGCCTCAGCGTCGTGCGCCGCGACGATCTCGCGGATCGTGTGGGTGTAGGGCACGGTGAGCGGGTACGGCGAGACGCCCTTGTCGAGCAGCCGCTGACGCTTCTCGCGCCGGACGCGCATCTGCTCCGGGAGGTCGTCGGCGGGCACGGCGGGGACGGCGTCTGTCATGCGTCCCAGGGTAGTCGGGCGGCCTGTGCGAGCCTTCCGCACGTCCGAGGTCGGCCACGACCCGTGACCGCGGACGGTGCCCCTGCTACCTTGCGGGATCGACTTCTCCCTCCCGAAGGAGCCCCCGTGCCTCGCTCCCCCGTCCAGCGCGTTCGTGCCCGCCTCGTACGCCGAATCGACGATCTCGCTCTCGGCCGGGCACAGACCCTGATCGCGAGGAGCGAGCGAGGGGAGGCAGCCGATGCGCTCGTCACGATGGCACTGCGCTCCACCGCGGCGCGCGCCAGGAAGGGCGCCCTCACTCCCAAGGAGCAGAAGGCCGTCGCAGCAGCCTTCTCCGCACTCTGGAGCCCTCAGTCGCAGCCCGTCGATCCGCCGCCCGCGATCGTCGGCGACGTCATCCGCAACCAGTTCCATCTTCTCTATTACCACGTGTCCCGGCAGACCTGGAAGGACACGTGGTACCGCGGGATCGCAACGTACAAGTGCCCGACGGACATGTGGGTTTACCAGGAGCTGATCGACGAGCTCCGTCCCGGCCTGGTCGTCGAGACCGGAACCTTCAGGGGTGGCAGCGCGCTGTTCCTCGCCGACCGGCTCGAGACGCTCGGCCACGGCGAGGTCGTGTCGGTGGACATCGACCCCCACGGCGACGAGCGGCCGACGCATCCGCGGCTGACGTACCTGATCGGGTCATCGGTCGCGCCGGACATCGTCAACGAGATCCGCCAGCGGATCCCCACCGACGGCTCCCCGGTCCTGGTCATCTTGGACTCCGACCACTCCCAGCAGCACGTCGCCGCAGAGCTGCACACCTACGCACCACTGGTGACCGTCGGCTCGTACCTGATCGTCGAGGACACGAACGTCAATGGTCACCCGGCCGCACCCGACCACGGGCCAGGCCCCTACGAGGCGGTGGCGGAGTTCCTCGCCGAAGACCGCCGTTACGCGGTCGATCCGCGCTGCGAGCGCTACTTCCTCACCCAGAACCCATCGGGCTACCTGCGCCGGGAGCGCTGAACCCACCTAGAGCGCTAGGCGTTGCGCTCCGCCACGATCCGCAGCCCGATGAGCGTGAGGTCGGGCTCGTGCCGGGTGATCGTCGCGCACTCCCCCAGGACGACGTCGGCGTGGCTCCCCGTCGCGACCACCGTGACGTCGTCGTGGTCGAGCGCGCGCACCATCCGCGACACGATCCCGTCGACGAGCCCGGCGAACCCGAACACCATGCCCGACTGGATCGCCTCGACGGTGTTCTTGGCGATCACGCCGCGGGGCCGGGTGAGCTCGACCGACCGGAGCTGCGCCCCGCGTCGCGCCAGCGCCTCGAGCGAGATGCCGATGCCTGCCGAGATCGAGCCGCCGACGTAGCGGCCGCGCTCGTCGACGACGTCGAAGGTCGTCGCGGTGCCGAGGTCGACCACGACGCACGGTCCGCCGTACAGCTCGCCGGCGGCGGCGGCGTTCACGATCCGGTCGGCACCGACCTCGCGCGGGTTGTCCATCAGGATCGAGACCCCCGTACGGGTGCCGGGCTCCACGATCGAGACAGTGCAGTCGTCGTAGTGCCGCTCGAGCAGGGCGCGCATCTCGTGCAGGATCGCCGGGACGGTGCACGACAGGGCGACCGCGTCGATGTCCGCGATCCCCCGCTCGGCGAGGAGCCCCTTGATCATCAGGTGCCACTCGTCAGCCGTCCGCGTGTCGACCGACGCCACCCGCCAGCTCGCGACCAGCCGCAGACCGTCAAACACGCCGACGACGGTCTGGCTGTTGCGGACGTCGAGACAGAGCAGGCTCACCGCTCCATCATGGCGCAAGGCCCTCCTCAGACCGACCGGGCTGCAGTGACATCGCCGCGTACGGTCGCGGACCCCGGGACGGGCTCGGCAGGGTCGGAACCGGTGGCGACGAGTCGGTTCTCGGTGTCGACGAAGACGACCCGCGGCTCCAGGGCGCGGGCCTCCGCGTCTGTCACCTGGGCGTAGGCGATCAAGATCACGAGGTCGCCGGGGTGGACGAGTCGCGCGGCGGCGCCGTTGATCCCGATGACGCCCGAACCTCGCTCGCCCGCGATCGTGTACGTCTCGAGCCGCGCGCCGTTGTCGATGTCGACGATATGCACGAGCTCGCCGGGCAGGATGTCGGCCGCCTCGAGCAGATCGGCGTCGACCGTCACCGAGCCGACGTAGTGCAGGTCCGCCTGGGTCACGGTGGCGCGGTGGATCTTGGACTTCATCATCGTGCGGAGCATCAGCGGTCCTCCGGCGGTCCGAGGGCGAGGGCGACGTTGTCGATCAGCCGGGTCTCGCCCACGTGGGCGGCGACCAGGAGGCGCGCGTCGCACCCCGGGCGGAGCGGCGTGAGGTCGGGTGCACGCAGGGCCAGGTAGTCCACGACGACCGCGCTCTCGGAGTCGAGGACCTCGCGCGCGGCGGTGAGCACGGCCTCCCCACCGAGCGGTGCGGCGTCGCGGCCCGCGGCAAGCGCCCTGGACAGGGTGACGGCGAGCGCGCGCTGCGCCTGGTCGAGGTAGCGGTTGCGCGAGGATATCGCCAGGCCGTCGTCCTCCCGTACGGTCGGGCAGCCCTCGACGGCGACCGGCATGCACAGCGCGCGCACCATCTGGCGGATCAGCACGAGCTGCTGGTAGTCCTTCTCGCCGAAGACCGCGACGTCCGGACGCGTCAGGCCGAGCAGCTTCGCGACCACCGTCAGGACACCCCGGAAGTGGCCCGGCCGCACGGCGCCCTCGAGCTCGGCACCGAGAGGTCCCGGGTCGACGGTGACGCCGCTCGTGTCCGGACCGTCGGGGTACATCTCGGAGTCGGCCGGATGGAAGACCACGTCGGCCCCGGCCCGGGTCAGCTGGGCGAGGTCGCGCTCGAAGGTCCGGGGATAGCGGGCCAGATCCTCGCCGGCACCGAACTGGGTCGGGTTGACGAAGATCGACACGACCACGAGGTCGGCGCGCTCGCGGGCGTACGAGACGAGGCTGAGGTGGCCCTCGTGGAGGGCACCCATCGTGGGGACGAGAGCGACGGTGCGGCCGTCGCGGCGTGGGATGGCAAGTGCGGTGTCGAGCTCTTCGCGCGTCGTGGCGACGACCGGGGCGCTCACGCGCCGGTCCGGGTGCCCTCGTCGGCGACCAGGGTCGCCAGGACATCCCACTCGGACTCGCGCAGGATCCGTCGGATCTCGACCGCGCCACCCGCATCGAGTCGGCCGTCGGCGACGGCGTGGGCGGAGGTGGCACGTGCCATCGCCACGTACGCGTCCATCGTCGGCACGGGCTGGTCTGCCATCGCCGCCAGGTGGGCGCGCACGGTCTCGATGTCGCCACGCACCACCGGGCCGGTGAGTGCGGCGTCCTCGTAGAGGAGCGCGTTCTCGAGCGCAGCGGTCAGGAGCGGGCGCAGGACCGCGGCCGGGTCGGCAGCGCCCGTACGACGCAGGATCTGCATGGCCTGCGACACGATCGTGACGAGATGGTTCGCGCCGTGAGCGAGCGCCGCGTGGTAGGTCGTCCGGTCCTCGTCGCGGACCCACATCGGGCGTCCACCGAGGTCGGCGACCAGGGTCTCCGCGATCTCGCGCTCGTCCTCGCCGGCGGTGAGGCCGAAGACGGCTCCGGACAGGTGCGCGAGGTCGACGTCGGTGCCGGTGAACGTCATCGCGGGATGGAGCGCGACGGGGCGCGCGCCGACGTGCGCGGCGGCGGCGAGCACGCCGAGGCCGTGGCGTCCGCTCGTGTGGGCGACGACCTGGCCGGGTCGCAGGTGGCCGTCGAGGGCGAGCTCGGCGACAAGACCGGGGAGCGCGTCGTCGGGGACGGCGAGGAGGAGGAGGTCCGCGCGGGTCGCGACCTGTGCGGGCGCAAGCACGGGGACGCCAGGGAGCAGCGTGTCTGTGCGGGTGCGAGAGGCGGCGGACCGGCCGCTGACGGCGACGATCTCGTGGCCGGCTTCGCGCAGCCGGGCGGCGAGCACCGCTCCGACGCGACCTGCGCCGATCACACCTACGGCGTGGAGGGACTTCATCGACGTGCCTTTCGTTCCAGTCCCCGTACGGGGTACCAGACAAATGGACTCTTTAAGTCTACGTGCGCGAAACCTTGCTGTAACCGAGTTGTGGGGCGGGTCACATCCAGGCTCAGTCGAGGAGCCCGGCCTTCGCGAACGCCGCCTTGTAGTACGGCGCAAGCGTGCGGGCGTACGTGATCGTCACGTGGTTGCTGTCGCTGAAGACGTTCGCGCCGCCGATCACCACCGGGCACTTGTCCTTGTCGCAGTACCACTTCGTCATGTCGACGTACGTGGTTCGCTTCGAGCGCTCGACCGCCTGCTCGTACGGGTCGAAGACGTCCGTGATGGCGGCCTTGCGCGACAGCGCGCACTCGGCCGCGCGGGCGGCGCCGACCTCGCCCAGGCAGATGTTGGGGTCGTCCTCTGCACGCCGACCGCCCTCAGGGTTGTCGCGGATGGCGACGATCGGCGTCTTCGCCTTCAGGGCCGGCTCCCAGACGTCGAGCACGCCCTGGACGCGTGCCTCCTCGCTCGCTCGCTGGCTCGAGGCGCGGCTGGTGGTGACGATGAAGTCGAAGCGGTCCGGCTCGGCCCTCAGCAGCTCGTCGAGGTTGGCCTTCATCTCGGCGCAGGCCACCTTGCGCGACTCGGGGTTGCCCGCCGCCGGGGGGAGGGTCGACCAGCCACAGCTCGGCGAGGCGATCATCTCGGCGGTGAGGACGCCTTGGTCGACGAGGATCTCGAACATCGGCATCAGCGCACGGGCGTGGGAGTCGCCGACGACGGCGACGTGCGGGACACCGCGGCGCGGGGTGCCGAAGGGGCAGCCCTCGAAGTCGTCGCCGCGGAGGTATTTGAGGCAGCGGCGGTAGGCGGCGTGGTCCTTCTTGACCTCCGACGGGTCGGGGATCACCACCTTGTCGAGCGCCGGGTCCGGGCATGTGTCGGCGAGCTTCGGGTCACGCGCCGCCGCGCCGAAGCATGCGCCGTGCTGCTTGAGGAGCGACTCCGCTGCCTCCGCGCGGGCGGCGTTGTCATAGTCGACGACGCTCCAACCGACGAAGCAGCCGGCGACGAGGGCGCCGGCGGTCGCGCCAACCAGGCCGAAGGTCACGCCCGAGCGCGGGATGCCGAGGCGCCGCGTCGTGCGTACGGGATCCTCGACCCACTTCTTGGTCGCCCAGGACAGCAGGATGGTCACGACGGCGATGGCGATCTTGTCGAGCGTCCCGAGCGACGAGCCCGTCGCGTACGGGAGGATCACGATGAGCGGCCAGTGCCAGAGGTACACCGAGTACGAGATGTCGCCGATGAACTGCGCAGGGCGCCAGGACAGCGCGTGCGTCGGCGACCAGGCGACCGACGACGGGTGGCCGGCCCACAGCAGCGCCGCCGTCCCCAGCACGACCCACACCGCCGCCGTGCCTGGCATCGGGGTCGCCTCGTCCATGCGCATCGCGCAGACCGCGAGCGTGACGAGGCCGAGCAGCGACACCAGCGCCCGCAGGCTCGCGCGCCCGGCCAGCACCGGCACGAAGGCGAGCAGCGCTCCGACGCCGAACTCCCAGGCACGGGTCGTCGTGACGAAGTACGACGTGGCGGGATCGGTGGCGGTGAGGTGGAGCGAGTACACGAACGACGCGACCGTGACGGTCGCCAGCATGGCGAAGATTGCGATGTGCTGGCGGCGCTGGCCCAGCCGCGTCGACAGGATCGGCGCGCACCACAGGGCGGCGATCACCAGCACCGGCCAGACGATGTAGAACTGCTCCTCCGCCGACAGGGTCCAGTAGTGCTGCGCGGGTGAGGCGACGTTGTCGGCAGCGAGGTAGTCCACGGCGTCGGCGGCCAGCGCCCAGTTCTCGACGTACAGCGCAGCGGCGCCGACCTCGCGGACGAACTGCTGCCACAGCATCCGGGGCACCCACAGGAAGACCGCGACCAGCGACACCCCGAGCACGAGGTAGGCCGCGGGCAGAAGCCGCCGTGCCCGTCGCGCCCAGAACTTGCCGAGCGCGATCCGTCCGGTCCGGTCGGACTCACGCAGGATGTGGGCCGTGATCAGGTAGCCGGAGATGACGAAGAAGACGTCGACGCCGAGATAGCCGCCCGGCAGCCGGTGGGGCCAGAGGTGGAAGATCACGACCAGCCCGACCGCGATCGCGCGCAGCCCCTGGATCTCCGGGCGGAGATAGCTGCTCGCGGACGCAGGTGTCCCGACCGTGGGGAGAGCGCGTCGGCTCTGAACGGTCGCGGACATCCCGAGCATGGTAGACCGTGGCCGAGTCGGGTCTCGCCGTGGGCTGGGCGCCTGTGAAGCGGCGGCCCCCTACGCTGAGGCGAGCGACGTCCGACCTCCCGAGGAGCGCCATGTCCGAACTCGTCCCGTCCTTGCAGGCGATCGTGCCGGCCGGCGGCGCGGGCACGCGGCTGTGGCCCGTCTCGCGCAGGTCACGGCCCAAGTTTCTGCTCGACCTGACCGGAAGTGGCCGCTCTTTGCTCCAGCACACGTACGACCGGCTGGTGCCGCTCGTCGGGCCCGCGGGCGTGAACGTCGTCACCGGCGTCCACCACCGCGATGCAGTCGCTGCCCAGCTGCCCGACCTGCGGGCTGAGAACCTCATCGCGGAGCCTTCGCCTCGCGACTCGATGCCCGCGATCGGCCTCATGACCGCGCTGATCGCGCGGCGTGACCCCGACGCCGTGGTCGCCTCGTTCGCTGCCGACCACCTCGTCGAGGGCGAGGAGGAGTTCGCCGACGCTGTGCGCCAGGCGACCGCCGCGGCGCAGTCCGGCTACGTCACGACGATCGGGATCACACCGACCGCGCCGTCGACGGCGTACGGGTACGTCGAGGCGGGCGCGCCTCTGGGCCTCTCCGGTGCGCCCGACGCCACGGCCGTCTCCCGATTCGTCGAGAAGCCCGATGCCGACACGGCCCGCAGCTATGTCGAGTCGGATGCGTTCCGATGGAACGCCGGGATGTTCGTCGCCCGCGCCGACGTCCTCCTGCGCCACCTCGGTGAGCAGCAGCCGCGGATGCGCGAAGGCCTCGATGCCATCGCCGACGCGTGGGACGGCCCGGAGCGCGCGACGACGCTCAAGCGACTCTGGCCGACTCTCACCCGGATCGCGATCGATCACGCGGTCGCCGAGCCGGTCGCCACAGCGGGCGGCGTCGCCACCGTCCCCGGCACCTTCAAGTGGACCGACGTCGGGGACTTCGCTGCCGTCGCTGAGGCGCTCGGCGCACAGCCGGGTGAGATCACCGTGCTCGGCGACCCTGCTCTCGTCGAGTCCGTACGGAGCGGCGGTCTGATCGTCACCGATCGACGGACCGTGTCCGTCCTCGGAGTCGACGACATCGTCGTGGTCGATACGCCCGACGCGCTGCTCGTCACCACGACAACCCACGCCCAGCAGGTCAAGGAGCTCGTCGCACGCTGGCGCGACGCGGGGCGGGACGACCTCGTCTGATCAGCCGCCGTCGAACACCGCGTCGACGACACGTGCGGCGGCGTGGCCGTCGTCGCGCGGGTTGTACGTGGCCCGCCAGGCGGCGTACCGCTCCGCGTACCGTGCACGGACGGACTCGAGGTCCGCGAGCGCGGCCACGACCTCCTCCGTGGTGGACGCGACGGGACCGGGGCCCCTCTCCGCGAGGTCGAAGTACGTGCCGCGACGCCGGTCGCGGTAGTCCTCGAGGTCGGGCGCGAAGAAGACCAGCGGCTTCCCTGTGACCGAGAAGTCGAACATGATCGACGAGTAGTCGGTGATCGTGGCGTCGGCGGCGAGGAAGAGATCGTTGATCTCCGGATAGTCGGTCACGTCCACGATCGACCGGCTCGTGCCCGCCCATGCCCACCGGCGGGTGAGCATGTGCCCTCGTACGAGCACGGTCACGCCTGGTCCGAGGGCAGCTGCGACCCGCTCGACGTCGAGCAGCATCGGCATCACCCGGTCGCCGTCGCGCACGGTCGGCGCATAAAGGACGACCAGGTCGTCACGGTTGAGACCCAGTCGGACTCGCGCCACAGCCTCGTCGTCGTCGCTCGCGAGGGCGAGGACGTCGTTACGGGGATAGCCGAGCTCGAGGATGGGACCCTGGAAGTTCCACGCCCGACGGAAGACCTCCGTGCTCCACGGGTTCTGCGAGAGCAGCACGTCCCACCGGGAGATCGCGCGCTCCCATGCCTCCTGGTATCGGGGCTGGTTGGCGCGCACGACGCCGCGATCACTCCCGAGTCGTTTGAACGGCGTGCCGTGCCAGGTCTGCAGGATGGTCTGGCCAGGCCGGCGCTCGAGCTGAGCCGGGACGGCCGCGTCGTACGTCTGGTACGACGCCGTGGAGACGACGTCCCACCACTCGCGGGAGAACCGGACGACTCCGCGGCCGCCTTCGGGGACGGGGACGGACCAGTCCTGGAGACCCCACACGAGCTCGAGGTCCGACCCCCGTCGGCGCAGTTCGTCATGGATCGCACGCGCGGCGTCGGTCGCACTCGAACCGCTGTAGCACTCGAAGTAGGCGATGCGCAGCGGTGATGGCGACGTGGCGCGGTACTGGTTGTGCAGTGCGCGCTGGAGGGCCGGCGCACGCTCGTCGAGGCGAAGCGGCGACTCGACCTCCACCATGACGCGGTTGGCGGTGGTGACCTGGACAGCTGCCGACCACCGGTCGCATACTCCGCGGACCGGGGCATCGGGCAGCCCACACGGTGTGGTCTTGAGGAGCCGTTCACCCTCCTGGTCGAACGCGAGGTCGTACCGGCCGCTCGGTGGGGTCGAGGGCTCGCCGTACCAGCCGGTCACCTCGAGCGGCAGCCGGACCGAGAACCGATCGCCGTCCCAGGAGATCGAGGCCGAGAAGCGTCGGTGAGGACCGATCATCCACATCTCGCTCGGGCGCTCGACCTGGCCGACCGACCGCCCCCGGACGACGACGGCGCGCCCGGACGATCCGCCGCCCGTCACCTCGACCGCGTCGGCGAGCATCGCCGGCTGCGTGCCCAGCCGCACCCGACCGTCGCGCATCGCGTCGATACGCAGGCCGTCGGCGGTCGCGCCCGTCACCGGATGCCCGACCGCCCATGTGACGGGCTCCCACGTCCTGCGGCGACGGGCCCAGAGCGGGGACGACCCGTCGGGGACATCGGTCGCCGACACCTGCCCGGCACCGTCGCGCACCGCGATCCGGGTCGGACCCGCTCCCTCGAGTCCTCCGACGCCGAGCGCGTCGTAGGTGCCCTCCACATCGAGCACCAGGGCGTCGCCGTCGACGCGAACCTCGCGCAGCACGGCGACGCACGACTCTGACTGCACGATGAGACCTGCCTCGTCGTCCCAACGCAGGCGGATGCCCAGCCCGCCCTGTGCCCCCGACCACGACAGGCGACGACTCGCTGCCCCGCGCGGGCGTGCCTCCCAGGGCAGCTCGTGCCGGCGCCCGCCGGCCTCGACGACGACGAGCACCTGGGCCGGACCGTCCAGCGCAGGGCGCCGCCACCATCGGCGAGGCACGGGGCTCAGCGCTGTCAGGTCCAGCGTGGCGACGAAGGCGTCAGCGCTACCGGTGACGTCGGCGCGGACGACGTCCTCACCGTGCGGTCCCTTGACCGCGACGGCTACGGGCACGCCGCCTCGGGTGAGGCGTCCACGCAGCTCGAGCGCGTGTAGGCCGCTCCAGCTGGCTCGGCCGAGGAGGGCGCCGCCGAAGGCGACCTCGCTCACGAGCCGAGAAGGCCCAGCAGGTAAGCGCCGTAGCCGCTCTTGACCAACGGCTCGGCGCGCTCGCGCAGCTCGTCGTCCGAGAGGAACCCGGCCCGCCAGGCAACCTCCTCCGGGCACCCGATCTTGAGGCCCTGACGACTCTCGATCGTCCGGACGAAGTTCGACGCGTCGTTGAGCGAGTCGAAGGTCCCCGTGTCGAGCCAGGCGGTGCCACGCGGCAGGATCTCGACCTGGAGCCTGCCCTGATCGAGGTACACCCTGTTGAGATCGGTGATCTCCAGCTCGCCTCGGGGCGACGGCTCGAGCGAACGGGCGATGTCCACGACGTCGGAGTCGTAGAAGTAGAGGCCAGGAACCGCAAAGCTGCTGCGCGGCTCGGCGGGCTTCTCCTCCAACGAGAGCGCCTTGCCGGCGTCGTCGAACTCGACGACGCCGTACGCCGTCGGGTCGCTGACCTGGTAGCCGAAGATGGCCGCGCCCTCGAGCGCATCGAACCGGGTGAGCTGGCCGCCCATGCCGGGTCCGTAGAAGATGTTGTCGCCCAGGACGAGTGCCGCCGCGCCACCGTCGAGGTGGTCCGCGCCGAGGATGAAGGCCTGCGCGAGCCCGTCGGGGCTGGGCTGCTGGACGTACGTCAGGGAGATGCCGAAACGCGAGCCGTCGCCGAGGAGGCGCTCGAACTGCGGCGCGTCCTCAGGTGTCGTGATCACGAGGATGTCGCGGATCCCGGCGAGGATCAGCGTCGACAAGGGGTAGTAGATCATCGGCTTGTCGTAGACCGGCACGAGCTGCTTGCTGGTGCCGAGGGTGATCGGGTGAAGGCGCGAGCCGGTGCCGCCCGCCAGGATGATGCCACGCATCGGGCCATCGTAGAGGGACACGCGTGCACAACGAGTGGCGCGAGCCCGCAAGACCGGCACGATGGCTGCATGACGGACGAGTCGCTCGATGCGATCGGGCTGCGGCGGGGGGTCCCGCAGGCCTCCGCCGCGCTCGACCATCTCCACGCGTACGAGGCAGCCGTCGATGGCATGGCAATGCCGTTGACCGAGGTGGTCGTCGTCGGGCGTGCCTACGCCACCGCGCTCGCCGACACGTTCGCGGAGCGCTATCCGGAGGCGACCGTGCACGTGCTCGCAGCGCCGTGGAACCCCCCAGAGGGAGTGTCCGACCAGGAACCGCTCGACAACGTGCGTCGACACCCGTGGCACGGCAGCGGGGGGTTCAGCGCCATCTTGTCCGTGCTGCCGCGCCCGCAGCTGCTGGTGATCGCGCTGCATCGCAAGACCTTGGGCCAGGTGACGGCGCTGCGCAAGCTCCACGGATACGTCGAGGCAGGCGGGGTGCTCGCGGTCGAGCACATCGATCGCACCCCCGGGGACAAGACTGTCGCCGACGTCGGAGAGTCGGTCAGGGCCGTCATCGAGGAGGCCGTACGACGCTCCCCCGAGCCACCGGCTGCCCACGGCTGGTCGAGCTGGCTGGACGCCTTCGCTCACTCTCTCGAGAGCGTCTCGTACCACCGCGATCTCGCGCTCGTGACCAAGCGGCACACGCTCTTGCGCATGCTGCACATCGCCGAGACCGTGCCGGTTCTCGAGGCCCGGTACGGCGAAGGATCGCCGGTGACAGGCCTCCTCGAGCTCCCCGGCACCACGTTCACCGGACGGGCCGAGGTCACCACGCACGGGAGGGGGCCCGACGTCGCCGCCGGGCCGTTCACCGTCCCGCCGCTCGCGCTGCGGCACTACACGCGGGCCCAGACCTACCCTCGGCAGCTCGTCTCCTATGGCGACTACTGGCTCCCCGACTCGTTCCGACACCAGTACGCGCCCAGGCTGCGGCACCCCGGGCTCGTCCGGTCCAGTGACGACATGGCAGTGATCCGGCCGCGGTGGCGTCCGGACCAGCACCGAACGTGGGACGGCACGCTCTACTACCTGGACACCGAGTACCCCGGGCACTTCGGCCACGTGTCCACCGAGGTGGTGTCGCGGCTGTGGGGCTGGGAGCGTGCCCGCGAGGAGCACCCCGACATCAGGCCGCTCATCAGCCTCCGCCCGGGTCAGTCGCGCGTGCCCCAGTACGTCCACGACATCCTGACCGCCTACGGCATCCCGCGGTCGAGCATCGTCACCCAGTACGGAGACGAGGTGCTCGACGTGGAGAACCTCGTCGCCGCAGACCCGGAGTTCGAGAACCCGCGCTACGTCTCGCCGGCGATCGCGCAGACCTGGGCCCGCATCCGCGAGGCGTTCGCCGACATCGAGCCACCTCTGCGCGCCGAACGGATCTTCGTCACCCGCAGCTCGCGGCGCCTCTGCCACCAGGGACCGGCGATCGAGCATCTCTTCGCCGACCGCGGGTTCGCGATCGTGCATCCCGAGCAGTACTCGTACGGCGAGCAGGTGCAGCTGTTCGCCCGGGCGCGGATCGTCGCCGGGTATGGCGGGAGCGGGATGTTCACGATGATGCACGCTCCGCAGGCGCGGATCATCCTCATCTCCGGAGACGGCTACCGCGCACAGAACGAGGCGCTCATCGCCGCTGTCAACGGCAACGACATCCACTACTTCTGGGGCCGGAGCATCCCGCAGGAGCGCGACCCCACGATGCGCAAGATCGCCTTCGGCGACGACTTCACCTTCAACCTCCGACGACACCGCTGGGCGTTGCGGCGGCTGCTCCGCTGAGATTTCACGCATGGTGCGCAAAAGGGTTGCGCGAGTATGGTGACGACCGTGTGCCCGCACCGTGCCCTCGTTCCCGAGGGCACGTACGTGTCGTTCGCGAGCGCGTTGAGGCTCGACAAGGGCGGCCGGACGGCGGTGATGCTGATGCGGGCGCGGATGCTCGCCGAGCACGACGGTGTCAGGAGCGTGATCGCCACCGTCGGCGATCTCCCCGATCTCGACCGGACCTGCGAGGTCCTCCTGGAGCGCGGCACGCTCACCGAGCATGTCGAGGTCGCGAACATCTACGACGACTACGCGACCCGCGACCCCGCGACGATCGGCACCGGCACGGAGGCGCTCCCCGCGGTCGACCTCGCCGCAACTGCGGTGAATCGCGCCGACGGCACCCCGTACCAGGTCGTCTACCGGCACCCCGGAGCCGCGACCGACGCCAGGCCCGAGGTGGTCGACTACCTGCGGGCGGACGGGTCCGTGGCCGTCCGGACGACCCTCGCGCCGCGACTGGTCGAGATCGTTGACCACGACGCGCGCGTCGTGCGCTGCCACGAGAGCCGCGCCGCATTCGTCCAGCAGTGGCTTCGTGAGCTGGTCGGTCCTGGCGACGGATTCGTCGTGTCCGACTCGCGGCGCGTGCTGCCGCTCCTGCTCGGACTCAGCGAGCGCCGCATGCACCTGGTCGCCGCGTTCCACAATCCCCACACTCCCGGCGGCGGTCGGTGGGACTCTGCCCTCAAAGCCCCCTACGCGAAAGTGCTGGGGCGTCTTCACGCCCTCGACGGCGTCGTGCTCCTCACCGAACGACACCGAGACGAGCTCGCCCTCAGGGAGGGCGCGACCAACAACCTGTTCGTCGTCCCCAACGCCGTGGAGCCGCGCACGTTCCCAGACCCGACCCCTCCGCGCGACCTCAAACGTCTCGTGACGGTCGCCCGCCTGGAGGGGCAGAAGCGGGTCTCGCACGCGCTGCGCGCCCTCGAGATCGCCCGACGCACAGACCCTGCGCTCCGGCTCGACATCTACGGCGACGGAGCCAACCGCGCGGTCCTCGAGGCCGCGGCCCGAGATCTCGGGATCGACGACGCGGTCACCTTCCACGGGTACGACCCGAGTGCCCGAGATGCGATCGCCACAGCTGCTGCCTTCGTCCTCACCAGCGTCCACGAGGGATATCCGCTGGCCACGCTGGAGGCGATGAGCCGAGGCTGCCCCGTGATCAGCTACGACATCCGGTATGGACCGCGCGAGCAGATCAGCGACGGCATCGACGGCTACCTCGTGCCGCCCGGGGACGTCGAGTCCTTCGCCGCCCGCATCCTGGACCTGACCTCCGACCCCGACCTCGTGGCTCGGATGAGCGCCGCCGCCTATGTGAAGGCCTCGGAGCACTCACCGCAGCGCTTCGCCGAGGACTGGGCGCGAGTCTTCCGCACGGTCAAGGCGCAGGCGTCTTCACGCGTGACCTTCCACGGCGCCATGGTCCACGCCGTACGCCTCCGCGCAGACCGGTTCGGCGCCCGGCTTCGGACTCGTGCCACCGGAACGGGCGCCTCACACGTCGGCACGGTGACCGCGACGCTCGACGTCATTGGCGAGGAAACCGGGGACGTCGTACAGACCCCGCTGGACGTGCGGGCCCCGAAAATCTCGCCATGGGTGGACGGGTTCAGGATCACGGGCGACCTCGACACGCCTACGCTCGCGACCTCGATGGGCGAGCAGCCCGTTCGCTTCCGCCTCGCCGTCGTGTGGCACAACGACTGCTGGATGACGAACGTCGCACGCGGTCAGGCCACCGGCGGCCGCCTCGCGCTCGACACCGTCTCCTGAGCCGCCCGGGGACCTCGTCACGTGAGACGAAGTGGGGTCTACAGTCTCCGTCTCGAACAACCGCTCGCTACCCTGGTCCGATGCGCGCGATTCTCGTCACCGGCGGCGCCGGGTTCATCGGCTCCAACTTCGTCCAGCACCTCGTCGAGACGACCGATGCCTCGGTCACCGTGCTCGACAAGATGACCTACGCCGCCAACCGCGAGGCGATCGACGCACTGCCCTCCGACCGGGTGAGCCTGGTCGTCGGTGACATCGCGGACGCCGACGTCGTCGACCCGCTCGTCGCCGACCACGACGCGGTCGTCCACTTCGCCGCCGAGTCGCATAACGACAACTCGCTGTCCGACCCGAGCCCGTTCGTGCGGACGAACCTCATCGGCACGTTCACGCTGCTCGAGGCGGTCCGCCGTCACGGCACCCGCTTCCACCACGTCTCGACCGACGAGGTCTACGGCGACCTCGAGCTCGACGACCCGGCACGCTTCACCGAGTCGACGCCGTACAACCCCTCGAGCCCGTACTCGTCCACCAAGGCAGGCTCCGACCTCCTCGTACGCGCCTGGGTCCGGTCGTTCGGCGTCCCGGCGACGCTGAGCAACTGCTCCAACAACTACGGGCCCTACCAGCACGTCGAGAAGTTCATCCCGCGTCAGATCACCAACGTCCTCGACGGGCGCCGCCCGAAGTTGTACGGCCAGGGCCTCAACGTCCGCGACTGGATCCACACCGAGGACCACTCGAGCGCGGTGCGGACGATCCTCGAGCACGGCAAGATCGGCGAGACCTACCTGATCGGCGCCGACGGCGAGAAGAACAACCGCGAGGTCGTCGAGACCATCCTCGAGCTCATGGGCCAGCCCGCCGACGCGTACGACCTCGTCACCGACCGTCCCGGCCACGACATGCGTTATGCGATCGACTCGACCAAGCTCCGTACCGAGCTCGGCTGGGCACCTCAGTTCACCGACTTCGGCGCGGGCCTGGAGGCGACGATCGCGTGGTACCGCGACAACGACGCGTGGTGGCGCCCCAAGAAGGAAGCCGTCGAGGCGCGCTACGCCGAGGCTGGCCAGTGAGCACGAGCCCCTCCGTCCGGAGCACCTCGATCGAGGGCCTCCTCGTCGTCGACCTTCCGCTCCATGGCGACAGCCGAGGCTGGTTCAAGGAGAACTGGCAGCGCGAGAAGATGCTCGCGCTCGGCCTGCCCGACTTCGGCCCCGTCCAGAACAACGTCTCCTACAACGCGAGCGCGGGCGCGACCCGCGGCATCCACGCCGAGCCGTGGGACAAGCTCGTGTCGCTGATGACCGGCAAGGCCTTCGGGGCGTGGGTCGACCTGCGTCCCGGCCCGAACTTCGGGACCACCGTCACCGTCGACCTGCACCCGGGCGTCGCAGTCTTCGTCCCCCGGGGCGTCGGCAACTCCTACCAGGCGCTCGAGGACGGCACGACCTATGCCTACCTCGTCAACGAGCACTGGCGTCCCGACGTCGCCTACACGGCGGTCGCCCTCGACGATCCGGCCCTGGGGATCGACTGGCCGATCCCGCTCGCCGACGCGGAGGTCTCCGACAAGGACCGCGCCAATCCCCTCCTGGCCGACGTCACTCCAATGGAGCCCCGTCGCGCGCTCGTCCTCGGCGCGTACGGCCAGCTCGGGCGTGCCCTGCGCGCGATGCTCCCCGAGGCCGACGCCGTCGACCTCGACACCTTCGACATGACCGACCCTGCGGCGTACGACGCGGTCGACTGGTCGCGCTACGACACGGTGATCAACGCTGCGGCCTACACAGCGGTCGACGTCGCCGAGACCCCGGAGGGCCGCATCGCTGCATGGGCGTCCAACGCTAGCGCGCTCGTGCACCTCGCGACGACCGCCACACGCCACCGGCTGACGGTCGTGCACATCTCCAGCGACTACGTCTTCGACGGCACGCGCGAGGTCCACGACGAGTCGGAGCCGCTCTCGCCGCTCGGCGTCTACGGGCAGACCAAGGCCGCCGGCGACGTGGTGGTGTCGACGACCCCGCGCCACTACGTCGTACGGACGAGCTGGGTGATCGGCGACGGCAGCAACTTCGTCCGGACCATGGCACGGCTCGCGAAGGACGGCGTCAACCCGTCAGTCGTGGACGACCAGGTCGGCCGCCTCACGTTCACCACCGAGCTCGCACGCGGGATCGTCCACCTGCTCGAGACGGGCGCCCCCTACGGCACGTACAACCTCAGTGGGGGCGGCGAGCCCGCGTCCTGGTACGAGGTGGCGCGCGACGTCTTCGCCCGCTGCGGTCGTGACCCCGAGGACGTCACGCCGATCTCCACCGAGGCGTACGGCGAGGGCAAGGACCTCGCGCCGCGCCCCCGACATTCGGTCCTGGACCTCGCCAAGATCGAGGCGACCGGGTTCGTGCCGCTGCCAGTGAGCGAATCGCTGGACTCCTACCTCGCCTGATCGGCTGCACGAACCGTCCGGCTGGCTACAGTGTTCTGCAGCCGACCCGCGGAACGAGGCAGACGTGAGCCAGCCTGCGAAGTCCTTCGCCGTCAAGTGGATCAAGCCCTTGGTCGGTGACGCCGCGTGGGGCCGCCTGCGCGACCCGCTCCGGCGCCGCCCCACGCCTGCGCCACCCCGCAAGCCTCGCGCGCAGCGGCTCGCGGAGATGGACCTCACGCAACTGGCGCGGCACTTCCGCACGGACAAGTGGGGGACCCACCGCTACACGCCGCACTACGAGCGCCATTTCGCGCCCCTCCGCGACCAGCCGATCAACCTCCTCGAGATCGGCATCGGGGGTTACGCCCGCAAGGGCCGCGGCGGCAAGTCCCTGCGGATGTGGAAGCACTTCTTCCGCCATGCGCAGGTCGTTGGGCTCGACCTCCAGGACAAGTCGTTCGTCGACGGCGAACGGATCACGACCTACCAAGGCAGCCAGGCCGACCCTGCGGTGCTCCAACGCATCCTTGACGAGGTCGGCGAGCTCACGATCGTCATCGACGACGGGAGCCACCGCTCCGAGCACGTCCGCGCAACTTTCGCCTACCTGTTCCCCAGGCTGGCCAACGGCGGGTTGTACGCGATCGAGGACACCCAGACGTCGTACTGGCCCGAACGCGGCGGCAGCGACGACTTCGACGATCCGACGACCACGATGGCGCTGGTCAAGTCCCTCGTCGACGGTCTGAACTACGAGGAGTTCGTGGACGAGTCGTACGAGCCCACCTACACGGACCTTCACGTCGTCGCCGTGCACTGCTACCACAACCTCGTGATCATCGAGAAGGGCGACAACCGCGAAGGCACCCGGCGACGGGCGATCCTCCGGTCGCGGTACGCGGAGCAGTGATCGGCTGGCGTGAGGCGTGGGACGACGCCCTGTACGGACCTGACGGCTTCTATCGCCGCGAGTCACCGGCGACGCACTTCCGGACGTCCGTGCACGCGTCGACGGTCTTCGCGGCCGCGATCCTCGCCTATGTCCGCCGCCATGACCTGCATGCGGTGGTGGACGTGGGCGCGGGGCGCGGAGAGCTGCTGACGGCGCTCGACGCGATGGCGCCGGGCCAGCTCGCACTCCTCGGGGTCGACGTCCGTCCGCGTCCCCCCGAGCTCCCCGAACGGATCGGGTGGAGGGACCACCTCCCTGAGCAGCTCGAGGGGCTCATGTTCGCCAACGAGCTGCTCGACGACGTGCCGTGCGAGATCGTCGAGCGGGACCGCGACGGCATCCTCCGTACGGTGCTCGTCGATCCGGCGACCGGCGCCGAGCAGCTGGGCGCCCCGGTACGCGACCCTCGAACGCTGGAGTGGGTCGAGGCCTGGTGGCCGCTGACCGAACCCGGTGAGCGGGCGGAGGTCGGGATCGCCAGGGAGGCGCTCTGGCGCGACGTGGTCTCACGCGTGGAGGGTGGGGCGGCGATCGCCGTCGACTACGGGCACCGTGCAGCCGACCGGCCCCCGTACGGGAGCCTGCGAGCCTACCGCGACGGGGTGGAGGCCGATGTCGTTCCCGACGGCAGCTGCGACGTCACCGCGCACGTGGCGGTGGACGCCCTCGCCACCGCCGTCGGCGGCACCCTCGCCCGCCAGCGCGACGTCCTCCGCGATCTCGGCGTCGACGGCTCGCGCCCGCCGCTCTCGCTCGCCTCGTCCGACCCGCAGGCCTATGTCGCCGCGCTCGTCGCGGCGTCGGAGGCGGCCGAGCTGACCGCGTCGGGGGGCCTCGGCGACTTCTGGTGGGTCATCACCCCCGTTCGCTGAGTCACTCCCCCCGTACGACCTCCAGGTCGCCGTCGGCGTACGCCTTGCGGAGCACCTTCTTGTCGAACTTGCCGACCGAGGTCCGCGGGACCGCTTCGACGAACGTCCACGCGTCGGGCAGCTGCCACTTCGCGACCGAGCCCGACAGGTGCTCGCGCAGGTCCTTCGGTGTGACCGTCGCACCCGCCCGGACCACGACGGTCGCGAGCGGGCGCTCCTGCCACTTCTCGTCCGGGATCCCGACGACCGCGGCCTCGACGACATCGGGGTGGGCCATGAGCGCGTTCTCGAGGTCGACCGAAGAGATCCACTCCCCGCCGGACTTGATGACGTCCTTCGCGCGGTCGGTGAGCGTGACGTAGCCGCGCGGATCGATCGTGCCGACGTCGCCGGTCCGCAGCCACCCGTCGCGGAACTTCTCCGGGTCGTCGTCGCGGTGGTAGGCGCCGGTGATCCACGGGCCGCGCACCTCGAGCTCGCCGACCGCCTCCCCATCGTGCGGCAGCGGTTGCCCGTCGTCGCCGACGAGACGTCCCTCGACCCCGCCGAGCATCCTGCCCTGGCTCGCGCGGTATCGCCAGGCCTCCTCGTCGGCGACGCCGACCGGCGGCATGCCCGAGGTCGCCACGGGTGAGGTCTCGGTCATCCCCCACGCCTGCTGGACGCGCACACCGTGCCTCTCCCACAGCGCCTGCTGCAGCGAGAGCGGCACCGCGGACCCACCGCAGAGGGCGAGCCTGAGCGAGGTGAGGTCGGCCGGGTGCTCGTCCACCCAGCCGAGGACGTCGTTGAAGATCGTCGGCACCCCGCCCGTGAGCGTGGGACGCGTCTCCTCGATCAACCGCACCAGCGGCTCGGCCTGGAGCCACCGGTCCGGCATCACGAGCGAGGCGCCGACGAGGACGGCCGCGTACGGGAGGCCCCAGGCGTTCGCGTGGAACATCGGCACCACTGGGAGGACGCGATCGTTCGGCCCGATGCCGGCGTTGTCGCCCATCGCCATCGCCATAGAGTGCAGGTACGCCGAACGGTGGCTGTAGACGACACCCTTCGGGTTGCCGGTGGTGCCGCTCGTGTAGCACATCGCCGCCGCGGCACGCTCGTCGATCTCGGGCCACGCGAACCAGTCGGGTTCGAGCGCGAGCGCGTCCTCGTACCGGAGCACGGCCTTGCCCGACGTCTGCAGAGGAGCGAGGTCGATCGTGTCGGAGCCGGGCCCGGTCACGAGCACGTGCGTGACGGTCTCGAACGTCGGCAGCAGCGGCGCGAACGGTGTCACGAGCGACGCGTCGACGAGGACGACGGAGTCCTCGGCGTGGTTGACGACATAGGTGACCTGCTCTGGGAACAGCCGGATGTTGATCGTGTGGAGCACGGCCCCCATCGACGGGACCGCGAGATAGGCCTCCAGGTGCTCGGCGTTGTTCCACATAAACGTGCCGACCCGTTGGTCCCCGGTCACGCCGAGGCGGCGCAGGACGCGTGCGAGGCGGGCCGCGCGACGTCCGATCTCGCCGTACGTGGTCGTTCTCGTGCCGTCGGCCGTCGCCGTCACGACCGTGGCCTCGGCGTGCACGGTCGTGCCGTACTGCATGAGCCGGCCTAGCCCGAGCGGGACGTCTTGCATCGTGCTGCGCATCGCAACCTCCGAAGGTGTGACCTGGGAGCGACCTTTTAACATCTCAACGCCCATCTTGTCTTCGATTTTCACGAACTCGGGTTGCCGAGCCTGCTCCGGTCCACGAACGTGAGCGGAACCTCACGTGGCAACCGCGAGGACAGCACGTCGCTCGGGCACGGTCTGCCACCAGCGAAAGGAACACCCTTGCGCTCCACACGACCCATCCCCTGGTCCAAGGTCCTCGCCACTGCCGCGGGAGCGGCGCTGGCAGGATCGCTCCTCGCCGCAAGCGGGACGTCGGCCGGCGCCGACCAGCGCGACGACTCCCTCGAGAAGGCCCTCACCGCAGCCGCGGGCAAGGCGCCGGCCACTCTGCAGACCCCGTTCGAGAGGTCGGGTGGTGCGCAGTGGACGACCCACCCGGAGTCGCTCGCGTTCTACCGCCAGCTCGACCAGTCCAGCAAGCGGGTCTCGGTCAGCGACATCGGACGTACGACGCAGGGCCGCCCGCTCCAGCTCGTCTCGATCGGCGCCCCCGCACCGAAGAACCAAGCGAAGGCCGCAGAGGGCTCCGTCGCGATGTTCGTCTGCTCGGTGCACGGCAACGAGCCGTCCGGCCGTGAGGCCTGCATGAAGCTCGCGCGTGACCTCGCCACGAGCAAGTCCTCCACCGTCACCCGGCTCCTCTCGCGTACGACGGTGCTCTTCGTCAACGCCAACCCGGACGGCTGGGTCGCCAACACCCGCGGCAACGCCGACCGCGTCGACGTGAACCGCGACTACCTCGGGCTCGCGACGCCCGAGGCCCGTGCCATCACGAAGGTGATCCGCGACTGGAACCCCGACGTGCTCAACGACCTCCACGAGTACGGTCCGAGCGAGTACTACCGGACCGACCTCCTCCACCTCTGGCCGCGCAACCGCAACGTCGACGACACCATCCACAGCCTGAGTGAGGAGATGAGCGAGGAGTACTCCGCCGCTCAGGCCCGCGACGAAGGCTTCACAGCCGGCATCTACGGTCACTACGTCAAGGACGGCGAGCCGTTCCTCCAGGTCGCCGGTGACGAGCAGGTGCGCATCCTGCGCAACTACGCTGGGCTCGTCAACGTCGTCGGCATGCTGAGCGAGACGGCCACCCGTCCGCTCAACGACGACGAGGCGGCCGACGTCCGTGTCCTCAACAACCGACGAGTCGACACGAACTACGCCAGCGCGCTCGGTTCGGCGCAGATGATCGCGGAGAACCGCCGGACGCTCGCGCGCGAGACGGCGGCGGCCGCCGAGCGGGCGATCGACCTGGGGGCGTCGCAGGGCGGCATCGTCTACTTCGGCGGGCAGGACGACATGGTGCCGACCCTCCCCGAGCAGGTCGAGCCGGAACCGATGTGCGGCTACCGGATCACGCCCGAGGTCTTCGCGCAGGTACGTCAGGCACTCGACCTGCACGACCTCAAGGCCACGCGGGCTGCCGACTCGTACGTCGTGAGCCTCGCGCAGGCCAACCGCGCGCTCGTCCCGCTGATGTTCGACGAGCGCTCCGAGTGGCGTGTCGCCGACGGGACACCGCTCGAGAGCTGCTGAGGCGCACCGGGCTCGCTCGCGGCGCCCGCGCCGCTAGGCTGAACGGCATGTCCGTGAGCGAGCCCGGAGGCGACCAGCCCGGCACCCCGACCCGCCTCACCGTCGGCGTCGGCGCGGGTGCCGCCGGGTTCGGTCACGAGCGGGGCGGCGGCGTCGATCTCGGCACGGCCGACATGGTCCTCAACGTCGGCCCGCAGCATCCGGCGACCCACGGTGTGCTCCGGCTGCGCCTCACCCTCGACGGTGAGCGGATCGTCGGGTGCGAGCCGATCGTCGGCTACATGCACCGCGGCGTCGAGAAGCTCTTCGAGGTCCGCGACTACCGCCAGATCCTCGTGCTCGCCAACCGCCACGACTGGCTCTCGGCGTTCTCCTCCGAGCTCGGTGTGGTCCTCGCGGTCGAGCGGATGCTCGGGCTCGAGGTGCCCGAGCGCGCGACCTGGGCCCGTACGCTGCTGGCCGAGCTCAACCGCGTCCTCAACCACCTGCTCTTCCTCGGCTCCTACCCCCTCGAGCTCGGCGCGATCACGCCGCTGTTCTATGCGACCCGCGAGCGCGAGACGATCCAGGAGGTCATGGAGGAGATCTCCGGGGGCCGGATGCACTACATGTTCAACCGCGTCGGTGGGCTCAAGGAGGACCTCCCGGCCGGTTGGCTCGACCGCGTCACCTCCGCCGTCGGCGCCGTACGGGGCCGTCTCGGCCAGATCGAGGACATGCTCCTCGACAACGAGATCTTCGCGGCCCGGACCAAGGGCGTCGGCGTTCTCAGTCCCGACCTCGTCCACGCGTACGGAGTCTCCGGGCCGATCGCTCGCGCGTCTGGTGTCGACTTCGACCTGCGCCGCGACGAGCCCTACCTCGCGTACGCCGACCTGGCCGCCGACAAGCACCTGAAGGTCGTGACTCGGACCGAGGGCGACAGCTATGCGCGGTTCTCGTGCCTGCTGGACCAGGTGCGGGTCTCGCTCGATCTCGCCGATGCCTGCGTCGCGCGGATGCGCGACCTTCCGCAGGGTCCGATCAATGTGAAGCTCCCCAAGATCGTGAAGGCACCCGAGGGGTCGACGTACGTCTGGACCGAGAACCCGCTCGGCATCAACGGCTACTACCTCGTCTCGCGCGGCGAGAAGACGCCGTGGCGGCTCAAGCTGCGCTCGGCGTCGTTCAACAACATCGCGGTCCTGCCCGAGGTCGTACGAGGCTGCGTCGTGGCCGATCTGATCTCGATCCTCGGCTCGATGTTCTTCGTCGTCGGCGACATCGACAAGTAGCGCCCACCGACCCTCGACGGGCCGCCTCGCGCGGATCGCCCTAGGGTCGGGGGGTGGGAGAGGTCTGGGCGGCGAGCGACATCCATGGGCACCGCGACGAGCTGGAGGCAACGCTGACTGCTGCGGGCCTGTTCGAAGACGGCCACTGGGCAGGCGGTGACGCACGTCTGTGGCTCCTCGGCGACTACGTCGACCGCGGCCCGGACGGGGTCGGCGTGATCGAGCTGGCGATGCGCCTCGAGGACGAGGCGGAGCAAGCCGGCGGCCAGGTGACCGCGCTGCTCGGCAACCACGAGATCCTCATGCTCGGCATGCACCGGTACGGCCCGACACCGGTCCCGGGCGACAACCGTTACAGCTTCGAGGCGAACTGGTTCGGCAACGGCGGCATCGTGAGCGACCTCGAACGTCTCGACGAGCGTCACCTCGACTGGCTCACCACGCGCCCCGCGCTCGGCCAGGACGCCGACCAGCTCCTCCTCCACTCCGACACCACCGCCTACCTCCTGTGGGGCGATGCCGTCGACGAGATCAACGCCGCCGTCCGTGCGGAGCTGCAGATGCCCGACCTCGACACGTGGTGGGAGATGTGGCGGCGGCTGACCTCGCGCTACGCGTTCGCACGGGAGGACGGCGTCGAGACGGCGACCCGCATGCTCGAGGCGCTGGGCGGGCGCCGGATCGTGCACGGCCACACGATCGGCGCCCTCATCCGCGGAGGCACCGTGACGCCGCAGGACGAGCCCGTGCTCTACGCGGACGGGCTCGTCCTCGACATCGACGGCGGGATCTATCTCGGCGGACCGTGCCAGCTCGTCCGCCTGGACGAGCCGGCGTGACGGTCGCCTGCGCGCCTAGCCCAGCAGGCCCTGATCCTCCAAGTACTCCTTGGCGACGTCGGCAGGCTTCTCGCGGTCGATGTCGACCTTGACGTTGAGCTCGGCCAGATCCTCGGTGGTCAGCGCCGTGGAGAGCTCGTTGAGAGCGGTCGCGACCGTCGGGTTGTCATCCAGGAACTCCGTGTTGACGGCAGGGATCAGGTTCTGTGCGGGCTGAAGGCCCTTGTCGTCCTCGAGCAGCACCAGCCCGTCGTCCTCGAGAGCACCGTCGGTCGTCGCGACCTGCACGAGCTGGACCTCACCGCTGGTCGCGGCGTCCTTGCCCTCGCGGCTGCCGAAGCCGAGCGGCAGGACCTCGGTGATGTCGATGCCGTAGACCTCACGCAGCCCCTTGGCGCAGTCCTGGCGGTCCTTGCAGTCCTGGGCCGCCGCGAGCTTGACCGGCACCTTGGAAGCCGCGAGGTCGGACAGCGTGGTCAGATCGTGCTCCTTGGCGAAGTCCTCCGTGACCGCATAGGCGTTCTGGTCGGTCGCTGCGGCCGGCTCGAGCAGCGTGATGCCGACGCTCTCGGCGAGCGTGTTGACCGCATCGAGGGTCTGCTCGACGTTGTTGCTGGTCACCGGCTTCGCCGAGGGCCCGTTGGCCTGGGTGTTGAGGTAGTCGCCGATCCCGGCGAGGTATTCCGGAACGACCTGAACCTTGTTGCTCGAGAGCTGGTCCATGTAGACCGCGCGGGTGTCGACGAGCTTCTGGGTGACGTCGTAGCCCTCGTCCTCGAGCATCTGCCCGTACAGCTCGGCGAGGATCTGCATCTCTGTGAAGTTCTGGCCGGACACGGTCACCGGGCCCTTGGACCTGACCCCCGACTCCGGGTCGGGGTCGTCCCCACCACAGGCGGGCAGGGCGACCAGCGCGGCGGCGCAGGCGAGAGTGGCTGCTGCGCGGCGGACGCGGCGCAGTGTCGTGCTGTCCATGGAGTCCCTTTCGTCGTCACGACCGGCGGCCGCGATGGCTTCTACGGTGTCGTGATCTGCGGTGTCTGGACCAGACCATCATCGCCGGAACCTCTGACACGGCGCATCGGGTCGACCGCCCGCTCGACGAGCGCGGCGATCCCCTCGAGGACGAGGGCACCCAGCGCGACGACGATCGCCCCGCCGATGACGTACCTGTACGTGTTGTTGCTGAACCCGTACGTGATGGTGTTGCCGAGCCCCGGTCCCGCGACCAGGGCTGCGATGGTGGCCGTCGCCCACAGCTGGACGACCGCGAGGCGTACACCGTTCGCGACCAGCCGCGCAGCCAGCGGCAGCTCGACGGTACGGAACACCTGCCACTCGCTCATCCCGGTGCCGCGCGCGGCCTCCACCACCTCGGGGTCAACCTCGCGCACCCCCACGTACGCGTTGGTGATCACCGGGGGCAGCCCGAACAGCACCAGCGCGATCAGCGTCGCCATGCCGGCACGCCCGTACGGCCCAAGGACGGCCGTCCCGACCGGACCGAGGGACAGCAGCGCGAGCACGGCGAACACGGGGATCGCCCGACCGACGTTGGAGACGTTGATCGCGAACGTCCCGCCGCGTCCTCGGTGCCCCAGCCACAGTCCGAGCGGCAGCCCCACGACCGCGACGACCAGCAGTGCGGTCACCGTGAGGAGCGCCTGCTCGGTCAGCTGCTTGCCAAGACCGTCGGTGCCCGTCCAGCTGGCCGGGTCGAGGAGGAACGCGAACGCCTCGCCGAGCTCGTTCATGCCGCCACCCCCCTCGCCCAGGGAGTGACCAGGCGGGTGAAGGCCACCAGGAGCAGGTCGAGGAGCACGGCGAGGACGACGCACAGCACGCTCGTCGTGAAGACCTGCGCCTTGAAGCTGTCGTCGATCCCGTTGGCGAGCATGTTGCCGAGGCCTCCGTACGCGACGATCGTGCCGAGCGTCACCATCGCCACCGTCGAGACGGTGGCGACCCGCAGGCCTGCCATGACGATCGGCACCGCGAGAGGCGCCTCGACGCGGGTCAGCAGCCGCAGGCGCCCGTACCCGAGCCCTGTCGCCGCCTCGACCACCTCGGCGGGCACGGCGTCGAGACCGGCAAGGACGTTGCGGACGAGGATCGCGAGCGAGTAGAGGCCAAGGCCCACGATCACCGTGGTCGGACTCAGCCCGGTCGCCTGCGCGAGCAGCGAGAACATCGCCAGCGACGGGATCGTGTAGACGATCGTGGTGCTCCCCATGAGCAGCGAGCGCATCCTCGGCCGGTTGCGTGCCACCAGTGCGAGCGCGACGGCGAGCACGAGCCCGAGCGCCACCGACGCCACGGTCAGCATGAGGTGCTGGATCGTCGCGTCGACCAGCTCCGGTGCATAGCGCTCCACGTACTCCGGGCACACCCATGCGTTGACGCTGCGTGCGTAGCACGGTGGGTCGGCCGCGAGGAGTGCGGACGAGGTCGCGCCGACGGCTAGGCTCACGACATGCACCGTACCGAGGACGCGATGATCGTGCTCGAAGGCGTCGGCAAGCGGTACGACGACGGCTCCGTCGCCGTACGTGAACTCTCGCTGTCCGTCCCTCAGGGGTCGCTCGTCGCTCTCGTCGGCCCGTCGGGCTGCGGCAAGTCGACCACGCTCAAGATGGTGAACCGCCTCATCGAGCCCACGTCGGGCCGCATCCTCCTGGACGGGCAGGACATCATGAAGGCCGATCCGGTCGCTCTACGGCGCGGCATCGGCTACGTCATCCAGCAGGTCGGGCTGTTCCCGCACCAGAGCGTCCGCGAGAACGTCGCGACCGTGCCGACTCTGCTGCACTGGGACCGCAAGCGGGCACGGGCCCGCGCCGACGAGCTGCTCGACCTCGTCGGCCTCGACCCTGCCGCGTACGCCGGTCGCTACCCGCACCAGCTCTCCGGCGGGCAGCGACAGCGCGTCGGTGTCGCGCGCGCGCTCGCCGCGGACCCGCCCGTGCTGCTGATGGACGAGCCGTTCGGCGCCGTCGACCCGATCGTCCGCGGGCGTCTTCAGGACGAGTTCCTCCGCCTCCAGCACGAGCTCGGCAAGACCGTCCTGCTCGTCACCCACGACATCGACGAGGCGGTGCGCCTGGGCGACCGGGTCGCGGTGCTCGCCAACGGCGGCGACCTCCGCCAGTACGACTCTCCTGCGGCCGTCCTCGGTGCGCCGGCCGACGACTTCGTCGCGGAGTTCGTCGGCGCCGACCGAGGGCTTCGACGCCTCGCCGTCACACCGATCGACGTCGACGAGCTCGAGGAGGCGCCCGTCGTCCGCGTGGACACGCCGCTCGATGAGGTTCGCCGCCGTGCCGCGCGGGCGGACGTGCCGTGGGCGATCGTCGTCGACGAGTCCGAGCGTCTTGTGGGGTGGGTTGCCGCCGAGCACCTCACCACCGCCGAGACCCTGCGCGCGCGTCCGATGGAGGCCACGCTGCACCGCAACGCCACGCTCAAGGAGGCGTGGTCGGTGATGCTGCGCTACGACGCCGGGTGGGTTGCCGTCCTCGACGACGACCGACGCTTCCTAGGCGTCCTCACACCGGAGTCGCTGCACGCGGCGCTGCGCCGGTCCGTACGGACGACGGAGCCGTCCAGCGCCCCGTGAGCCTGAGCCGGCTCAGGCCTCCTTGGCCTCGGGAAGCTCCTCGACGGCGTCCTTGGCATCCTTGTCCTCGGCCACCGCATCGGCGGCCTCGTCGGCCGCCTGCGCACGCGCAGCGGCGGTCGCCTCCCAGCTGAGCAGGTCGACGATCGTCGGCACGTCGGCGCCGTCCCACAGCGTCATCGTGCTCGGCGCCGCCTCGTCGTCGCCGTCGGTGCGCAGCGTCTCGACCTCGCGCTGCAGCTCCTCGCGGCGCGCGTCGGACTCGTCGGCGCGCGCCTCGGCGAGACGAAGGGTGCCGTTGAGCTCGGTGATGCGCCTGGTGGTGATCGAGAGCGTCTCGTTCACGGCCTCGATGAACTCCATGTTCTCGCGGGTCCGGTCGACCGAGATGTCGCGGTATGCCTGAGCCTGCTCGGCGCGGTCCTTGAACCATGCGCGACGGGTGGTGAGGACCTCGTCGGCGATGACCCGGGCCGCTGCGACTCCGACGATCACCGCTGTCACCGACGCCGCGACCAGCACCCCCTGCGAGGCCGACACGACTGCGACGGCGACGAAGACGGCAGAAGCCGCCAGCATGAGGCTGGCGGCGAGGATGCGCACGGAGCGCTGGCGGCGGCGATCGTTCGACATGGTGAGAACCCTACGCTACGGAAGACCCGTTCTGGCCTACCGACACCAAGCGTTCAGGCCTGTGCGGCCTCGTCGGAATCCTCGTCATCGTGGGGCACCTCGCACGCACGCTCGAGGGCGAGCGCGGCGGCCAGCGCCACGAGTGCGGCGATGGCCGCAGCGGCAGACCTGACCACCCGTTCACGGGGCAGCGCGAGCTCCATGTCGCCCGCGAACGACAACGCGAACCCGACGTAGTAGCCGGCGATCAGCGCCGTCACGATCGCCGAGGCCTTGGCGAGCGCGAGCAGCCGCAGCGCTCGCGTCGCGTGCATCGTCCGCTGCTCGCGGTGGAGCGACTGGAAGGTCGTCCATGCGAGCACGGCGAGGATCGCGGCGAGGAAGAGCATCGTGCCCGCGGCGACCCACGAGACCGTGGGGACGACGGAGTCGCGCCACTCCAGGAAGGGACGCATCGCTCGTCCGACAGCCAGACCGACGACTCCGAGGACGGCGAGCTGGACTGCTGACGACCGGCGTAGCGGACGGCGAGCCATCAGATCAGACGAGGATCTCGAGGTCCTCGCGCCGCGTGACGCCGGAGGTGTCGAGGCCCTGCGCGAGGTCGACGACGTAGCCCTTGCCGGGGATCTCGCCCTCGAGGTCGAGCTCGAGCCACGGCATCAGCACGAACGCACGCTCGTGGGCACGCGGGTGCGGGAGCGTCAGTCGGTCGTCGTGCGCGACGCGGTCACCGACGACGATGAGGTCGACGTCGAGCGTGCGCGGCGCGTTCTTCTCACCGCGCTCGCGACCGAACGCGTCCTCGATCGCGAGGCAGCGGTCGAGCAGCGTGTGCACGGTCAGCGTGGTGTCGATGAGGACGGCGGCGTTGAGGAAGTCGCGCGAGCCCGCGGGCGCGCCGACCGGCACCGTCTCGTAGACCGACGACACCGACACGACCGTGACCTCCGGCGTGTCGGCAAGCGCGGCGACGGCACCCTGGACGTTGTTGAGCCGCTCCCCCAGGTTGGACCCGACCGCGATCACGGCCTGCCGGATCGGGCGCATGCCCCCGGTCATCGTGTCCGCGTCGGGGATGTGTGGGTTGGGCGTCTCGGTCACGTACGACTCCGCTCTATCGTCACGGCGACGTCCGAGAACGTCACCGGTATCGGTGCATCCGGCTTGTGAACCGTGACGCTCGCCCACTGCACCGGTGCGAAACCGAAGCAGATCCCGAGGATGCGGAGAGCGAGCGTCTCGATCAGGTCCACGGGGTCCGACGCCACGGCGTCCGCGACCCTCTCCGACAACGTACCGTAATGAACCGACGCTTCTAAGTCCCCTGTCTCCGCCGCACGCCCGAGGTCCAGCCCGAGCACGACGTCGACGACGAACCGCTGGCCCCGGTCGCGCTCGAACGCGAGCAGGCCGTGGTAGCCGTACGCCTCGATCCCGGTCACGGTGATCCGGTCCAGTCCGCTCGGCACGGTCATCCCTCCATCACCGGCCCGGAGTGGTGCGACCAGAGCTTCCACCCGGTCGCGGTCTCGACGAGGACGTCGGTCGCGACGCCGCGCCCGCCGGCGAACACCGTGGGCGCCTCGCCTTCGGCCTCGGAGAGCACGTTCTCGACGCACGACACGATCGCGATGCCGTCACGACGCCGCACCTCGACGTCGGTGAGGATGAACTGGATGTAGCCGACGTTGGCCATGAGCATCGCGAACGACCGCAGGATCGCGCCACGGCCGAGGATCGGCTCGGCGCCAGGGTGCACACACACCGTGTCCTCGCCGGGCAGCCACAGCGACGACATGAGGTCGAGGTCACCGTGCTCGATCGCGTCGTAGAACGCCTGGTGGGTCACGAGGACCGGGTCACGCCGCTCAGCCATCGCGCCACCGCTCGGCGACGCGCACGGCGTCGGCGCTGGGCGCGACGTCGTGGACACGCACGCACCACGCGCCCGCCGCCGCCGCTAGCGCGGTGGTTGCGACCGTCGCGGAGTCGCGCTCCCTTGGAGGCCGCAGGCCGTCGTCGTCCGCGAGCAGCTCGCCGAGGAACCGCTTGCGGCTCGCCGCGACCAGCAGCGGATAGCCGAGCGAGGCGAACGCCTCGAGGTGAGCGAGGACGGTCCAGTTCTGGGGGCCTCGCTTGGAGAAGCCGATGCCGGGATCGACCACGACCTGCTCGGGCCGGACCCCCTTGGCGAGCGCGAGGTCGACGGCGCTGCCCAGCTCGTCGACGACGTCGGGCACGAGATCGTCGTAGTGCGTCGCGGCGTCGCCCTGCATCGTGTCGGAGTGCCCTCGCCAGTGCATGACGACGTACGGGACACCGGTGCGCGCGGCCACCTCGAGGATGTCGGGGTCGGCGAGCCCGCCGGAGACGTCGTTGATGACCCGCGCACCTGCGGCGACAGCACGCTCCGCGACCTCGGCGCGCATGGTGTCGACAGAGACGACGACACCGCGCTCCACAAGAGCACGGACGACCGGCTCGACCCGCGCCAGCTCGGTGGCCGCGTCGACGCGCTGGGCCCCGGGACGGGTCGACTCGCCGCCCACATCGACGAGGTCGGCACCGGCGGCGACGAGCTCGAGGCCGTGACGGACCGCGTCGTCGGCGTCGAGCCACAGCCCCCCGTCCGAGAACGAGTCGGGGGTGACGTTCACGACGCCCATCACCTGGCACCGACCCGCGTCGGGGAGCAGCGGCACCACGCGACGCGCAAACATCAGCGGCCCGTGATCAGGGCCATCGCCTCGGCCCGGGTCGCAGGATCGCGCAGCTGTCCGCGTACGGCGCTGGTGATCGTCTTGGCCCCGGGCTTGCGGACGCCGCGCATCGTCATGCACAGGTGCTCGGCCTCGATCTGGACGATCACACCGAGCGGGCGCAAGGTCTCGGTCAGCGCGTCCGCGATCTGCGTGGTCAGCCGCTCCTGCACCTGCGGGCGGCGGGCGTACACGTCGACGAGCCGCGCGAGCTTGGACAGCCCGACCACGCGGCCGTCCTCGGCGGGGATGTAGCCGACGTGCGCGACCCCCGTGAACGGCACGAGGTGGTGCTCGCACATCGACCACAGCTCGATGTCCTTGACCAGGATCATCTCGTCGTGGTCGACCTCGAAGGTGCGCGACAGCGCCTCCTGGGGATCCCGGCGCATGCCGGCGAAGATCTCCTTGTAGGCGCGGGCGACCCGCTCCGGCGTGTCCTTGAGCCCGTCGCGGTGAGGGTCCTCCCCGATCGCGGCGAGGAGCTCACGGATCGCGGCCTCGGCACGCGGCGTGTCGAACTCGGGCAGCGCCCCGCTCTCGGCCTGCGCCACGTCAGTGCGCTCCGGGCGACGGCGGCTCGGGCGTTCCTCCCGCCGGGTCGGAACCCGGGCCGTGCAGGTCGGTGCCACCTTGACCGGGCGCGAGGACGATCGTGCCCTCGTCGCCGTCACGCTCGGGCTCGTGGCCGTTGATCTCCTTCGGGGAGAGCACCGGCGGCAACGACGACGGCTTGCGGGTCTCCGAACCGGTCCACGCCGGACGCGCGGACCGACGCTTGAGCGACTCGAAGATCGCGGCGACCTCGGCCTTGTTGAGCGTCTCCTTCTCGAGCAGCGCGAGCACCAGGTCGTCGAGGACGGCGCGGTTCTCGGCGAGGATGTCGAACGCCTCCTGGTGGGCGTAGCTGATGAACTTGGTCACCTCTTCGTCGACGATCGCCGCAAGCTCCTCGGAGTAGTTGCGCGAGTGGCCGATGTCGCGGCCGAGGAACGGCTCCGAGCCGTTCTCGCCGAGGCGCACGGCACCGATCCGCTCGGTCATGCCGTACTGGGTGACCATCGCGCGAGCGAGGTTGGTCGCCTTCTCGATGTCGTTGGCGGCGCCGGTCGTCGGGTTGTGGAAGACGAGCTCCTCGGCGGCGCGACCGCCCATCATGTAGGCCAGCTTGTCGAGCATCTCGGCACGCGTCTGGCTGTACTTGTCCTCGTCGGGCAGCACCATCGTGTAACCGAGGGCACGGCCTCGCGGCATGATCGTGATCTTGTGCACGGGGTCGCTGCCGGGCAGCGCTGCGGCGACCAGTGCGTGGCCACCCTCGTGGTACGCGGTGATCTTGCGCTCGTGCTCGCTCATGAGGCGGGTCCGCTTCTGCGGGCCAGCGACGACGCGGTCGATGGCCTCGTCGAGCATGTGGTTGTCGATCAGCGCCTGGTTGCTGCGGGCGGTGAGCAGCGCAGCCTCGTTGAGGACGTTGGCGAGGTCGGCGCCGGAGAAGCCGGGCGTGCGCCGCGCAACCGACTCGAGGTCGACGTCGGGCGCCAGCGGCTTGCCGCGCGAGTGGACCTGCAAGATCTGCAGACGGCCCTTGAGGTCGGGCGCCTCGACCGCGATCTGGCGGTCGAACCGGCCCGGGCGCAGCAGCGCTGGGTCGAGGACGTCGGGACGGTTGGTGGCGGCGATGAGGATCCCGCCGCGGACGTCGAAGCCGTCCATCTCGACGAGCAGCTGGTTGAGCGTCTGCTCGCGCTCGTCGTGCCCGCCGCCGAGGCCGGCGCCACGGTGACGCCCGACGGCGTCGATCTCGTCGATGAAGACGATCGCGGGCGCGTTCTCCTTGGCCTGCTCGAACAGGTCACGGACACGGCTCGCACCGACACCGACGAACATCTCGACGAAGTCCGAGCCCGAGATCGAGTAGAACGGCACGCCCGCCTCGCCGGCCACGGCGCGCGCGAGGAGGGTCTTGCCGGTGCCGGGAGGGCCGTACAGGAGGACGCCCTTGGGGATCTTGGCACCGACCGCCTGGAACTTCTGTGGGTCGGCCAGGAACTCCTTGATCTCGCCGAGCTCCTCGACGGCCTCGTCCGCACCCGCGACGTCGGCGAAGGTCGTCTGCGGCGTGTCCTTGGAGATGAGCTTGGCCTTGGACTTCGCGAACTGCATGACGCGTCCGCCGCCGCCCTGCATCGAGTTCATCAAGAAGATGAACAGCAGGAAGATCAGCGCGAACGGCAGCAGGAGTCCGAGCAGGTTGCCGAGGAAGCTCGGCTTGGGGATATCGACGTCGTACGTCTTCATCTCCTTGTCGGAGACGCTCTCATCCGCAAGCTTGCGCAGCTGGTTGCCCTGGTCGCCGAGCCAGTTGGCGCGCACCTTCTTGTCATCGTCGAGCGTGGCGCGGATCTCGTTGTCGCCGGCGCCGACGAAGGTCGCCTCGGCGACCTTGCCCTGCTCGAAGTACCGCACCATCGTCGCGGTCTTGACCTCTTGATAGCCGCTGTTGGACGACACCAGCTGGAGCAGGGCCAGAACCGCGATGACACTGATGATGATCCAGAGCCACGGGCCCTTGAAGATGCGTTTGACGTCCATGATCCGAGGCCGCGCCTCGCTCCTCCTGCGTAGGAATGGGTACGGGAACCGACGGTACACGCCCTCGCCATGAGGGCAGGGCGAGTCTTGTCCCCTGGTGCTTCAACGTCTGGCACCCGTCCACATGTTCCCAGAAGCCGCGCGGATCTTGCTCCGTGACGGCTGCCTGGGTCAGGAGTAGACGTGCGGGGCGAGCGTCGCGATGTCGCGCAGGTTGCGGTAGCGCTCGTCGTAGTCGAGCCCGTAGCCGACCACGAAGGCATTGGGGATCTCAAAACCGACGTACTTGACGTCGACAGCCATCTTGAGCGCCTCAGGCTTGCGCAGCAGCGTGCAGATCTCGACCGAGGCCGGCTTGCGCGAGCGCAGGTTGGACGTCAGCCACGACAGCGTGAGGCCCGAGTCGATGATGTCCTCGACGATCAGGACGTGCCGGCCCGAGAGGTCGGTGTCGAGGTCCTTGAGGATCCGTACGACGCCGGACGAGGTCGTGCCCGACCCGTACGAGGTGACCGCCATCCAGTCCATCTCGACGTCGCGCTCGAGCGCACGGGCAAGGTCGGCCATCACCATGACCGCACCCTTGAGCACGCCGACGAGCAGCAGGTCCTCGCCCTCGTAGTCGCGCGCGATCTCAGCGGCGAGCTCTCGGAGGCGGGCCTGGATGTCGGCCTCGGGGATGTACGTCTGGTCCAGCGCGAGGTCGCCCTCGATCTGCTTCGCGTCCACGGAGCCAGCCTCGCACAGCGACCCTGACGACGCGTCCGGGGGCCCGCCGCTCACGACGGGATGAAGAGGAGTACACCGCCCGCGCGGCGGACGGTCAGGCCGCCGGGAAGCGCCGGGCCGCCCTGGCCGCGCCAGGCGGTGACCAACTGCTCGACCCCGGCGACGTGCGCTGCCGTGAGGTCGTTCGCGGTCGATCCGGCGCCGATCGCGGCAGCGCGCAGCACCCGCGTCCGTAGGGCGCGAGGGAGGACAGCGAGCGCGGCGACGTCGAGCGCCCCGTCGTCGCGGGTAACCTCGCGCGCTGCTGTACGGGCGAGCACGTCGAGGGCGTCGGCGTCGTCGCGCAGGCCGTCAGCCGTACGCGCGAGAGCGGCTGCGACGCCCGGTCCGAGCTCGCGCTCGAGCAACGGCAGGACCGTGCGACGGACGCGCACCCGGGCGTAGCGGGCATCGTCGTTGTGAGGGTCGTCCCACCAGGTGAGGCCGACCGCGCGGCAGACCTGCTCGGTGTCGGCGCGGGTGAGGCCGAGCAGCGGGCGCCGCCAGATTCCCGTACGGGGTGCCATGCCGGCGAGCGAGCGTGCACCGGACCCTCGGGCCAGCCCGAGGAGCACGGTCTCGGCCTGGTCGTCGCGGGTGTGCGCGAGCAGGACGGCGGCGGCACCGAGCTCGTCGGCGCATGCCTGCAACGCCTCACGACGTGCGACGCGCGCCGCACCCTCCGGGCCCCCGTCGGACCCGACGTCGACCCGCTCGACGCGGGCCTCGACCCCGAGGTCGCGCGACTGCGCGGCGGCGTGCTGCGCGACCTGGTCCGACCCCGCCTGCAGGCCGTGGTCGACGACGAGCGCGAGCGCACGACCGCCACGGCCGGCAACGACGAACGACGTCAGCGCGGCCAGCGCGAGCGAATCGGCGCCGCCCGAGACGCCGAGCACGACCGTGGCGTCGCCCGGGAGGTCGGCGAGCGCGTCCGAGACCGCACGACGCCCGCGCGCGACCACGGGGTCGAGGGGCGGCGTACGGCGCACGGTCACGGCGACGATCTCATCCGTGAACGCGTGCGACCCACTGGTCGGGCTGCTCGATCTCCTCCGCGGACGGCAGGTTGACCGGCGAGGCCCACACGGCGTCGAAGCCCTCACGACCGACCGACTTCTCGACAGATCGGACGAACGCGGCGCCGTCACGGTACTGGCGGATCTTCGCGTCGAGGCCGAGCACCTGGCGTACGAGCCGGTCGAGCAGACCACCGCCCTGACGGCGCTTGTCGAAGCGACGCCGGATGTGGCGCACGGTCGGGATCACCGAGGGCCCGACCCCGTCCATCACCACGTCGGCGTGGCCCTCCAGGAGCGACATGACGCCGGTGACCTGCGCGATGATCTCGCGCTGGCGATCGTTCTGGAGCACGTCCATCAAGGAGACGCGCTCGCCTCGTACGAAACGGCCTGCCGCCTTCGACGCCTCGCCGAGCGAGCGCGAGACGCCCTCGGGATCGGTGTCGGTGGCGTCGATCAGCCCGTCGACGAGACCTTGGATGTGCGCCCGCATCCACGGCACTGCCGTGAACTGCACGCGGTGGGTCTCCTCGTGCAGGCAGACCCAGAGCCTGAAGTCGTGCGCGTCCACGTCCAGCTCGCGCTCGACGTGCACGACGTTCGGGGCCACCAGCAGGAGGCGTCCGCCGACCGGGAGCCCACCGTCTGCTGCGGGTGCGGTGTAGAACGGGTCGAACTGCCCGAGCACCTTTGTCGACATGAAGGCCAGCGCAGCGCCGACCTCCGCCCCCGTCACGCGGGCGCCGATCGCCCGTCCGAAGCGCCCGGGAGCCTGCCCCTTCGCCTCAGCCGCCGCCTGGACCTTCTCGAGCATCGGCCGGAGCACGACCTCGAACGACGACACGTTGGCCGTGACCCAGCCCGGGCGGTCCACGACGAGGACGGGTGCGGTCGCTGACTCCGCCACGAGCCCGGTGAACTCGCGTACGGGGCCTTCCGACCGCGCCGCGCCCTCACGGAGCTCGGCGACGACCTGCTCGGCCTCGGCGCTGGCGATCTCGGGACCGGGCCGGGTCATCCGCGCGGCGGTGGTCAGCGCGAAGTCCCAGTCGATCATGCTGTCCGTCATGCCTGCGAGCCTACGCGGCGGCTGCGCAGGAGCAGGCCGACAGCCGCGCGGCGATGCGGTCGAGCATCGTCCGGGCGTCGAGGGTACGCCGATCGGGCACGCGGTCGGTGAAGATCACGAAGCCGACGGGTGTCCCGTCGCGGGTGGCGGTCGTGCCGGCATAGGAGTGGACACCGGACAACGTGCCGGTCTTCACACGGACGACACCGAGCCCCGCCTCCGTACCGCTGTCGGTGAAGCGCGTCGCCAGCGAGCCGTTGAAGCCCGCGATCGGATAGCGGTCGAAGAGCTCCGACGCGGTCGACACGACCTGGAGCATCGAGGCGAGCGTGACGCGGTTGTCGCGCGAGAGCCCGCTCCCGTCGTAGACGCGGTTGCCCTCCCAGTCGACCCCGAGCCCGGTGAGCACGTCCCGGACGGCCTTGGCCCCGCCCTCGAACGTCGCGGGCTGCTTCTCGGCGATCGCGACGTGGCGCAGCAGCACCTCCGCCGCCTGGTTGTCGCTGTGCTCGATCACCGACTGCGCGATCTGCGCGACGGTGCCGCTGCTGACCGCGGCGAGCTCCTCGGACTCCACCGGCCGGCCCGTGCTCGCGACGCCCGTCACCTTCAGGCCGCGCGCCTTCAGCTGCTTGGCGAACGTCGCGGCGGCCTGGCGGGCCGGGTCGGCGGTGCGACGCCACCCGTCACGCCCCTGGTCGACCCACAGGGCGCTGACCGGCGAGGTCACGAACGAGGTGATGTAGCTCGGCTCCCAGGTCGGGTTCGCCGCCGGCCCGGTGAACAGCGAGGTGTCGTACCCGAGCGAGACCTCGGTGACGCCGTCGGCCTGCAGCGCTTTGGCCGTCTGGCGGGCGAGCTGTGCGAGCGAGGCCTGCTGCGGGTACGACGCCCGTGCGGCGGCGTTCGACGTCGCCGTGAGATAGGGGTCGCCGCCCCCGACGAGGACCAGCTTCGCGGGCCCGGGTGCGGGCGCGCCGGTCGTCGGTGCCGCGTCGGTCGCGGACGGCTGATCCTCTCCGGTGGTGTCACGGAGCACGGTCGTACGGAAGCGGTGCTCCGGCCCCAGCGTTTGCATCGCGGCGAGCGACGTGAACAGCTTGAGCGTCGACGCGGGGATGAACGCGCCCGTCCCGGAGCTCCAGACCTGCTCCCCCGAAGAGAGATCCGACACGGCGAACCCGACGTGCGTGCCGAGCGCCTTGCGGCCGAGCAGCGGCGCGATCGCGCGCTGCACGCGGTCCGCGTCGAGAGGACGGGACTGCGGCGCGGCGAGAACCGGCGCGAGTTCGGGCTCGGCCGGGGTGACAGGCACTGACGCGGGATCGGCCTCGCGTGACTCGCAGGTGCCGCCCTCGCAGAGCCAGCGGTCGAGGTGGCCGAGGCTGTACGCGGCGACGCCCCCGCCGGTCAGGACGAGCACCACCGCGAGGAGCACGTACGGCCAGGCGCGGCCGCGCTCGGAGTGGTGTGAAGGCATGTTTCGAGCCTAGCCAAGGAGGGGAAGGTCGAGGACGGCGAGCGGCTGACCGTCGTGGATCAGCCGCCAGTGCGGCTCCTGCGCGTACGGGCGCCCGTCGGCGAGGTGTCTGGCGACCAGTGTCCGCAGCGGCTCGGTGAGCTCGTGGACGACGGGCGCACCGCTGACGTGCGGGTACGAGGCGGCGCCCGAGGCACGATGGCGGCTGACGACGACGTAGAAGTGCTGCGCGTCTCGCAGCGGACGGCCGTCGTACGACAGTGCAGCGATCCGTGCACCGAGCGGGCGCGCGAGGTCGATGTCGTACGTGAGAGGCGCCTCGGCCCCGTACGCGACGTCGTAGTCGAAGTCCGGCGTGCCGTGCGGCGTCCGCGGGGTGGGGGCGTTGGTGAGCGCGTCGGGATGGTGGGGGCCGGGTGCCTGTGTGGCGGCGAAGAACGCGGCCGCGTGCTCGAGGTGCGCACGCAGCTCGGCCCCGGTCATGGCGACCACGACCAGCCCGCTGTCGAACTGGCACAACGCCGCGACGTGGCGCTGGCGCACCGGGCCCGCCGGCACCCTCGCGTACCGGTTGGTCGGGCTCACGAGGCTGAGCAGGGGGAGGTCGCCCGGTAGCATCCCGCGCAGCGCGCCGGATTGTGCGGCGGCGACGAGGGCGAGCGCCGTGGTCGGCCGGTAGCGCGCCGGCTCGGTCTCGATCGGCGCCTCGGCGTGGCCCACCACGCGGTCGCCGCAGGCACGGACGTGTGCGTGCTGGGGCGCGACAAGCGCGACGATCTCGGGGTCTTCCTCGGCATCGGCGGTGTCGACGAGCCGCGAGCGCGCCTCGTGAGCGGCCCAGCCGTCGGCCGTGCGTGCGAGGTCGATCTCGACCACCGCCACCCGCATCCCCCAGCACAGCGGCTCGGTGAGCAGGACCGGACGCCCGTCCGGTCCGGTGACGTGCCGCTCGGCGACCTCGACGTGCGCGTGGCCCGCCACGACGACATCGACGCCAGGGACGCAGCGCGCGAGGTCGAGGGCCGCGTTCTCCGGGGTCGACGGCTCCACGATCCCCGAGTGCACGACCGCGACGACGACGTCCGCGCCGGCCGCCCGCACCTCGGCGACCAGCGGCCCAGCCGCGTCGACGACGTCGGTGAAGCGGAGGTGGGCGCGCACGTCGCGGTTCCAGGAGGTCACCTTCGGCGTGGTGAGCCCGACGATCCCGACCCGTACGGGCGGCTCGCCAGGGACCACGACGACCTCGCGCATGACGGACGCCGCCAACGCAGGCTCGCCCGTCACGGCGTCGTGCGCGTTGCCCGCCAACAGCGGGGCGTCGAGCTGCTCGCGGAAGCGCTCCAGCGCCCGTACGCCGTAGTCGAGCTCGTGGTTGCCCAGGGCCACGGCGTCGTACCCGAGGTGGTTCATCGCGGCCGCCATCGGGTGCAGCGGCACGTCGTCGTCTGCCGCCTCGGCGAGCAGCCGTGCGTACTCGTGCGACAGCGCACTGCCCTCGAGCACATCACCGGCGTCGACGAGCAGCGCCGTGGGTATGGACTCGCGGAGGCGACGCACCACGCCGGCCACCCGGGCGAGACCGATGCGGTTGCCGTACGCGTCCTCGTACGGACGGTCGGTGCCGTAGTCGTGGTCGCGGACCTGACCGTGCAGATCCGTCGTCGCGAGCACCGTGAGCCGCGGCGTCACCGCGGGCATACGCTGTTGCGTACGTCACAGGGGCCAACCCCGTGTCCCGTGTCTTTGCCCACGTACGAGAGACTAGACAAGTCTTGCGTGCCCGGGTGGACAGGCCCTGCGTGCGCTGCTCGGACCACTCGCACGAACCAATGGAGGAACAGTGCTGGAATTCGACGTCACGGTCGAGATCCCCAAGGGCGTACGCAACAAGTACGAGGTCGACCACAAGACCGGCCGGATCCGGCTCGACCGCACCCTCTTCACCTCCACCCAGTACCCGGCCGACTACGGCTTCATCGAGAACACCCTCGGCCAGGACAGCGACCCGCTCGACGCGCTGGTCCTGCTGTCCGAGCCGACGTTCCCCGGCTGCCTGATCCGCTGCCGCGCGATCGGCATGTTCCGCATGACCGACGAGGCCGGCGGCGACGACAAGGTCCTGTGCGTGCCCGTCGACGACCCGCGTCAGGAGCACCTCCAGGACATCCGTCACGTCCCGGAGTTCGACCGCCTGGAGATCCAGCACTTCTTCGAGGTCTACAAGGACCTCGAGCCCGGCAAGTCCGTCGAGGGCGCCGAGTGGGTCGGCCGCCGCGAGGCCGAGGACGAGGTCGAAGCCTCGTTCAAGCGCGTCTCCGAGCACGGCGCCGACCACTGAGCCTGCACTGACGTCGTACGAAGGCCGCTGACCCCGCGAGGGTCAGCGGCCTTCGTCGTCCTCGGCGCCCAGCTGCGCCAACCACCGCAAGGATGCGTCGAGGCCGTGGCGGGCGGGGCGGGTCGGCCCTGACGCACCTCTGGTGCGTCTTGACGAACCCCAGACGGGACGGAGGTCAGCGCACGCGGGCGGCAAGATCCGGCGCGGTCCACGAGTAGACCGACACCACCTGGACGTTCTTGCCGGGCCGCGGAGCCTCGACCATCCAGCCGTCGCCGAGGTAGAGCGCGACGTGGTGGATCGAGTCCGGACCGCCACGGCTCCAGAACAGCAGGTCGCCCCGTCGCGCCTCCGGCACCGCGATCGGCGCCGACACGGCGTACTGCGCGCCGCTGAAGTGCGGGAGTCCCTTGCCTGCGGCCTGCCACGCACGCATCGTCAGGCCCGAGCAGTCCCAGACGTCCGGCCCGGCCCCTGCCCACACGTATGGCTCCCCCACCTGCGTCAGCGCGAAGCGAACCGCCGCCTCGACACCCTTCGCCTGCTTCGGCGGGTCGGCATCAGGGTCCAGCGTCGGGGGCGCAGGAGTCGGCGAGGGCGCCGGGCTGTCTGTCGGTGGCAGGCTGGGCGCGCCCGTCTGCGGGCGGTTGGCTGCCTCCTGGGCCTGCTGGGCGAGCTGTTCGAGAGCCTTTTGACGCCTGCTGGCCAGCTTCACCGAGATGCCGTCCGCGTTGGCGAGCTCGCGGATGAGCTGGTCGCGGTCGCGCTGGAGTCCGGCTCGCGCCGCCGCCGCACCCGCGACCGCCTTCTCGGTGTCGTGCTTGGCCTTCGTGGCAGCAGCCGCCAGCTTCTCGCGACGCGCGAGCGCCGCGTCGGCCTCACGCTTCAGGGTCACGGCGACGGCGCGCTTGGACTCGTACGTGGCGAGCGCCGCACGGCTGGCGTCACCGACCGCGTTGTAGGAGCTCATCTGACCGAGCAGCGAGCTCGGCCCTCCGCCGGAGAAGAAGCTGCGGATGCGGTGGTACGGGGCACGCGCCGTCACCCCGGCAACCGTGAGCCGCTCGACGACCAGCCGCTGGGCCTCCGCGTCGCGGGCGGCGGTTTGCGCAGCCTTCTGGGCGGAGCGTGCGGTGGCTGAGGCCTCTTCGAGGGCGTACTGAGCACCGTTGTATGCCTCAGCGGCCTGAGCAGCCTCCACGGCGAGTGCGTCGACACGGGCCGTCGCGGCGGCGATCCGGGCACGGATGTCGGTGACGTCGCCCGACTTGGTGGCGACCCCGGCCCGCGCGTCACGCACATCGTGGGCGCTGGGCGTCTCATCCGCGTGGACGGCCGGCGTCCCCGCGAGGGCCAGCGCGGCCACGGCGAACAGAGGCGCGACCCTGCGCGCACTGCGGTCCGTCGCGAGCCTCACGTATGTCCCCCGTCGTCGCAGGTCAACGACCTGACCCGCCTTTCTCAGCACTTTACGTCAGCGCCGCGTCCACCGTGGCTCTTGCTGCAGCCTGGACCTCCGCCAGATGGTCGGCTCCTCGGAACGACTCGGCATAGATCTTGTAGACGTCCTCCGTGCCGGACGGACGGGCGGCGAACCACGCGTCCGCGGTCTCGACCTTGATCCCGCCGATCGGGGCGTCGTTGCCGGGGGCGTGCGACAGGATGCGGGTGATCGGGTCGCCGGCGAGCTCGGTCGCCGTGACCGCTGCCGGGTCGAGCGCACCGAGGCGGGCCTTCTGCTCGCGGGTCGCCGGGGAGTCGACGCGGGCGTACGCGGGATCGCCGTGCCGCGCGGTCAGGCCGGCGTAGTGCTGGCTCGGACTGCGTCCGGTGACCGCCTGGATCTCCGACGCGAGCAGCGCCAGGATGAGGCCGTCCTTGTCGGTCGTCCACACCTGACCGTCGCGCCGCAGGAACGTGGCGCCCGCACTCTCCTCGCCGCCGAAGACGACCGATCCCGAGATGAGCGGGTCGACGAACCACTTGAAGCCGACCGGCACCTCGTACAGGGCACGCCCGGAGTCGGCGACGACCCGGTCGATCATGCTTGAGGAGACGATCGTCTTGCCGACCCCTGCCGCGGCGTCCCAGCCGCGGTGCTCGGTGAGGTACGCGATGGCGACGGCGAGGAAGTGGTTGGGGTTCATCAGGCCTGCGTCAGGCGTGACGATGCCGTGCCGGTCGGCGTCCGCGTCGTTGCCCGTGGCGATGTCGAAGCGGTCGCGCTGCTTGACCAGCGACGCCATCGCGTACGGGGAGGAGCAGTCCATGCGGATCTTGGCGTCGTGGTCGAGGGTCATGAACCCCCACTGCGGATCGACCGCGGTGTTGACGACGGTGAGGTCGAGACCGTACTGCTCGCCGATCCGGCCCCAGTACGCGACCGAGGCGCCGCCGAGCGGGTCGGCCCCGATCCGTACGCCTGCCCGCCCGATCGCCTCCATGTCGACGACCGAGCCCAGGTCGTTGACGTAGTGCGTGAGGAAGTCGTACGCCTGCACCCGGTCACGCGTCTCGTCGGTCGTCGCCCGCTTGACCCCGCGCAGCCCGTCACGCAGCAGCGCGTTGGCACGGTCCTGGATCCAGCCGGTGATGTCGGAGCCGGCCGGGCCGCCGTTGGGCGGGTTGTACTTGAAGCCACCGTCGCGGGGCGGGTTGTGCGACGGCGTGACGACGATGCCATCGACCTGTCCTGCGCCTCCCCCTGCGTGACCGCTCAGCCCGTTGAGGCGAAGGATCGCGTGGGACACGGCGGGCGTCGGGGTGAACCCGTCGTCGGTGTCGACGAGCGTGACGACGTCGTTGCCGACGAGCACCTCCAGCGCGGTATGCCAGGCCGGGAGCGAGAGGGCATGCGTGTCGCGGCCGACGAGCACCGGACCGGCGATGCCCGCCTGCGCGCGATACTCCACGATCGCCTGCGTGGTCGCCAGGATGTGCGCCTCGTTGAACGCGCCGTCGAGGCTCGACCCGCGGTGGCCGCTCGTCCCGAACGCCACCTGCTGGGCGGGGTCGTCAGGGTCAGGGACGCGGTCGTAGTACGCCGCAGCGAGGGCGTCGAGATCGACGAGGTCCTTCGGCTCTGCCGGCGTGCCGGCCCGTGGGTCCACCATGGGGCCAGCCTAGGGGCGGGGTACGGGGACGTCTGCGCGGAGCGGCTCCCTCGGGACCACCACGCCCCGCTCGGTCCAGGCGACCACCCAGCCGCCAGGCCGGACGCTCCCGCGCAGCGTGATCGGATCGCCCACACGGGGCCGATCGCCACGGACCTTCACCCGCGCCACGTACGCGGCAGACCCGGCGGCGACGTGCAGGTCGCCGCGGCGCTCGTCCACCGTGGGCCAGAAACCGTCGACGACCCCGGTGACCTCGGCCCGGCGGCGCAGCAGCGAAGGGAGCGCGCGCGGGGTGAAGCCGAGGATGAGGCGGACGATGCCGTACAGGGCGGCGAGCGGGATCGCGATGCCACGGAGCGCGCCCGGCATCAAGAGTGCCCAGTCGATCACCCGGAGGACGAGGGGATGATCTGCGGGCACCTCGTCGACCAGGAAGGCGAGGTCGCGCCCGGGGAACTCGATAACCTCGATCTCCTCACCTTGCGTCAGGGAAACGCTGCGATCAGGTTGATCCGATCGCCACAACGCCACCGTCCTGCCATCCTCGAGGCGGACGCTCTCGTCGCTGTCCCACGAGAACGACAGTCCCGCCGATGCGTCGTCGTCCGCATGGACGTACGTCCCGACCTGGTGAGGCGCATGCCGGACGAGCGCATCCGCCTTCGCCTGAAGGACCACCGTGTGGTTCGCCACGACGCCGAGCGCGATGAGCCCTGTGATGCCGAGGAGGCCTGCGACGACCGTCGCGACGACGACTCGGGCCCGCAGCAGGGTGGGCAGGCGGCTGAGGGCGGACGCGTTCACGGGCACTCCTGGGGGAAGGCTGGCAGCCGGATCGTACGAGACGCTCGGGGTCGTTGGCTGCGGAAGTGCGCGACCGTTACTTTCCGGCCCCCTGCGACACCGATCCCTGCAGCTGGCGCTGGAAGATCACGTAGACGATCAGCACCGGCACGATCGTGATGATGACCGCCGCGAACAACCGGCCGTAGTCGGTGTTGTAGCCCGCCCGCGACGCGAACGCCGCCATCCCCTGCGACAGCACGTAGTTGTCGCGCTTGGTGTTGAGCGCGACCGGGAGCAGGAACTGGTTCCACAGCCCGAGGAAGTTGAAGATCGCCACGGACGCGATGCCCGGCTTCGCCATCGGGAGCATGACCTGGAAGAACTTCCGCCACTCCCCCGCGCCGTCGATGTCTGCCGCCTCCGAGACGTCCTGCGGCAGGATCCGGAAGAACGGATAGAGGAAGAAGACGGTGAACGGAAGCGCGAACGCCACATAGGTGACGATCAGGCCCGGCAGCGTGTTGAGGATCCCGAAGCCCTTGAGCACGAAGAAGAGCGGGACGATCGCCAAGAAGACCGGGAACGTCAGCCCGACGAGCATCAGGTAGTAGATCAGCCGGTTGCCCCAGAAGGAGAAGCGCGCGAGGACGTACGCGCACATCGAGCCCAGCAGCATCACGATCACCAACGCCGTCCCGACCACCACGACGGTGTTGACGAAGTAGCGGCCGATGCCCTCTGACGTCCATGCCGAGACGTAGTTGTCGAAGCTCCAGCTCGCGGGCAGCGTGAACGGCGACTGGAAGATCTCGCTGCTGGTCTTGAACGACGACAGCAGCGTCCACAGCAGCGGGATGATGACGAGCAGCGCCCAGATGCCGAGGATGACGTGCGCGACCGTCGTCACCGCACGGTCGCCGGAGCCTATGCGCTTCTCGCCTGACGAAGAGGGCTCGCTCGCGGCAGCCGCTCGCTGCGAGGTCTTGGTGTCGGCGCTCGCGGTCATCGGCGCTCTCCCTCGGGTCGGCCGCCCACGAGGCGGTTCACGGTGAAGACGATTGCGGCGAAGATCATCGTCGCGATCGCCATGACGACGCCCATCGCGCTCGCCAGCCCGAACTGGCCCTTCTCGAAGGCGGTGAGGAGCAGACGCTGCGGCATGACCAGCGTCGAGTTCTCGGGACCGCCGCCCGGGTTGAGCGCAACCATGTAGACGAACGCGTCGAGCGCGAGGATGCCGAGATAGATGTATGCGGTCTGGACGTTGTCGCGGATCAGCGGCAGCGTGACCGAGAACGCCGTACGGAGGCGGCCCGCGCCGTCGATGCGCGCCGCGTCGTACAGCTCGCCGGGGACGCTCTTGATCGCGGCCACGAACAGCACCATGTAGAACCCGACGAAGCCCCAGATGATGACGAACATCGACGCCGGCATCGCCGTCCGGGTGTCGCCAAGCCACGGGAACGACTCGAACCCGTCCAGCCCGATCCCTGTGAGGACGCCGTTGAGCAGGCCGTTCGACGGGTCGAACATCTGCAGCCAGATGAGGCCGATGACGATCGCCGGGATCGTGTACGGGAAGAACGACACGACACGGTAGAAGCTCGAACCTTTCAGCCCTCGGGTCGCCCCGTGCGTGGAGCCGCCGACCGTGATCATCGTCGCCAGCGCGAAGGCGAGCACGACGGTCACGAACGGGACGACGAGCGCCAAGATGATGTTGTTGCGCAACGACGTCATGAAGATGTTGTCATCGAGCAGCTTCTGGTAGTTCTCCAGCCCGACGAAGCTCATGTCGGGCGTGAACCCTGACCAGTCCGTCAGGGAGTACCAGAAGGCCTGCACGAAGGGCCACACCACGAACACCGAGAAGAGCGCCAACGGCAGCACGAGGAAGACGAGCACGAAGCTCACTCGGTCGAACGTCAGCGGCCGCCGCTTCTTCTTGCGCGGCGGGAGCTTCCCGGTGTCCGCGGTGGGGACCAGAGGGGACTCGATCACGTGGCGGGGATCTTCGTGACGGAGTCGTCCTCGCGCACCTTGTCCGTGATCTCCTGCAGGCGCGACGTCAAGTCCTTCACGCTCGACTTGCCGGCGAGGAAGCTGTTCCAGACCACCAGCTGGTCGACGTTCATGCCGTACAGGTCGACGAACTTCCAGGTGAAGACGTCCGAGCCCGCCGCCGTGAGCATCTCGCTCTGCGACACGAGCGCGGTCGAGCCGAACCCGTCAGCGGGGACGGTGTCCTTGACGATCGTCGGCGCCAGCTTCGTCTTGGCGAAGTTGGTCGCTGCCTCCTTGGAGAGCATCGTCCGCAGCAGCTCCTTGCCGCCGGGCACGTTCTTGCCCTGCGACGGGATCATGAACGGCTCGCCCGCCGCACTGTGCAGCGCCTCCCACGGCATCGCCGAGTCGGAGTTGACGACCATCTCCGGGAAGCCCTTCATGTCGAACCCGGCCTTGGTCTGGTCCTTCATCTCGTTCTCGATCCAGGACCCGGACGGATAGAGCAGCGCGTCCTGGTTGTTGCTCCACTGCGCCTGAGCCGCCGTGAACTGCGTGCCGGCACCACCGGGCTTGACGTAGCCGGCGTCGACGATCTTGCCCATGGCCTCGAAGACCTGCTGGACGGCGGGGTTGGACCAGCAGTTCGCCTCGAGGTTCTCCAGCGCGAGCCGGACCTCGTCGCCGCCCTGCTTGATCGCCGAGCCGATGGCGAGGGTCTGGTAGTACGTCGCCGCCTCCTTGCCCCAGAGGAAGAGGTACTTCCCTGCGGACTTCGCCTTGGCACCGAGATCGATCGCCTCGTCCCACGTCTTCGGGGGCGTCCACCCGTTCTCCTCGAACAGGCTCGACGAGTACCAGACCGCGTACACCGTCATCACGTAGTTCAGGGCGGCGAGCTTGCCGTCGAAGGTGCCGGGCGCCTCGACGCCACCGAAGAGCGTGTCGCGGATCTTCGTACCCTCGAGGTTGTTGGCGTCCAGGACGTCGGTGAGGTCCTCCACCTGGTCGAGGATCGCGCTGAACCCGATCGAGTTCTCGCCGGAGTTGTCGATCAGGTCCGGCGGGTCACCCGCGACGAAGCGAGGCTGGAGCTCCTGGGAGATCTCAGTGGTCGGAGTGACCTTGACCGTCGAGCCCTTGTGGTTCTTCTGCATGATCGTCGCGGCGAACGCGACGTAGTCGGTGCCGTAGCCGCCGTCGAAGATCACGGCGTCGGTGGTGGAGTCGGCGGCCATGCCGAACGGGTTGTCCGTGCTCTTCTCGCCACCCTTGGTGGAGTTGTCGTCGTCGTTGTTGCTGCTCCCCGCGCATGCAGCCAGGGCGCTGCTGAGGGGGATGACCGCTGCGGCCGCGAGCGCACCTCGGAGCAGGGTGCGCCGGTCGACCGTCTTCCTCTCGATACTCATCTGGAGTGCCTTCCTGTGGTGATGGTGGTGGTGTCAGGCGTGGCGCCGGATCCGGTCGCCGTACATGTCCTCGAGCTGGTGGTTGTGGTCGTCCCCGCCGGGGATGTTGGCGGAGAGGTAGATCGGCGGGACCGAGCCTGCGGCCGCCAGGCGTTCGGCGACCCCGATCGTCAGCAGCTGTGCGACGAAGGCTGCGGTCAAGGACGAGACGGCGCCGACACCGATGTCGTCGCCGGTGGTGAGGGTCGTGTCGCCGTACGGTGCGAGGTTGTCGATGACGACATCGGCGACCTCGCTCAGACGCTTGCCGCTCGGGTGCTTGGGAGTGACCCGGCTCGTGTGGGCGATGCTGGTCACCGCGATCACCGGGTTGCCGTGCGCCTTCGCTTCCAGCGCCATCCCGACGATCGACCCGTTGACGCCAGAGTTGGACGCGATCACGAAGACGTCCTGCGGGCTCGGCGCCGTGATCTCCCACAGCTCCTCGACCACCGACGGGTCCCGCTCGAGCTTGGGGTCGGACAGGATCGACACGTCCTGGCTGCCGAACAGCGCCACGTCGCGCAGCGCGATGTTGTTGGTCGGGATGAGGCCGCCGGCACGCCCGGCGATCTCCATCGCGAACGCCTGCGAGTGACCGGTGCCGAACGCCTGGACGATCCCCCCGTTCTGCAGCGCGCCCGCGATCAGGTCGATGGCCGGGTCGAGGCCGCCCTCTGCCGCGACCGCCGCAAGCCGCTCGAGCCGGCTGGTCGTCTCGTTCAGGAACTGGTGCGAGGTGTCGGACATGCGGCGCTCTCCTGGATCGGTGGTCAGGTCACTGCGTTCGGGACCGGGTGCGTACGGATTTGCGGTGCGGGAGCACAGCCATCGCGGAGGCCGCGAGCTTCGTCGTCGTCCGCGCGAAGTCCTGCTGGGCGACGAGGAGGTAGATCAGGTCGAGGAGGAAGAGCTGGGAGTGCTTGGCCGAGAGGTCGTCCGGCTGGAGGTACTCCTCCGGCGCGGCGGCCACGACGTGCTCGTGGGCGACCGCGGCGAGGGGCGAGTCGGGCCGGTTGGTCAGGGCGACGCTGAACGCGCCGGAGGAGTTCGCCTGGCCGAGCATCTGGATCGTCTCGCTGGTGCGCCCGGTGTTGGAGATCGCGAGCGCCACGCAGGTCTCGTCCTGGATCGCTGCGCTCGCGAGGCCGGCGTGGACCTCCGTCCAGGCGTGGGCGCTGAGGCCGATCCGGTAGAGACGCGACTGGAGCTCGTCGGCCATGAGGCCGCTCCCACCGATGCCGTAGATGTCGAGGTGGCGGCACGTGGCGATCGCGGTCGCGATGCGGTCGATCTGCTCGAGGTCCACCGAGCTCGCCGTGGCCTGGACCGCACGCGTGTGCGAGCCCAGCAGCGCGTGCAGGACGTCGCTGGAGGTGTCGTCGGGGTCGAAGCTCTTGCCGATGTCGGCGTGCCACGAGGCGTGGACGTCCCCGCGTCCGACGTCGGCAGCGACGCCCACCCGCAGCGGGACGTATCCGGAGTAGCCGATCAGCCTGCAGAACCGGGTGACGGTCGCGGCCGAGGTGCCTGCCTGCGCCGCCAGCTCGGTGATGGACATCTCGAGAGGGGCGGTGGGATGCTCGACCAGCAAGGCGGCGATCTTGGCCATCGCGCTCGACATCTGCGGACGTCGAGCCTGGATCCGATCGGCGACTCCGAGCGCGCCGAGAGTCAGCGTCACGCCGTCGATCGGGTGGTCCATGATCACGCTCCGTGAAAATCCATCTCAAAAGATCTGGAATTCGTTGAAAACTATTCCCATGGGGCTGACGTGGTCAAGATCACACGCGGTATCGGATCAGTAACGATGCCGGTGCTCCTCGCCGTCGACGCCGGTGGCACGTCCACGCGCGCGGTCGTGGTGGACACCAGCGGCCGCACGCTCGGGTACGGGAGGGCCGGGGGCGGCAACCCGGTCTCGTCGGGTCCTGGCGAGGCGGCGGAGTCGTTGAGCACGGCGGTCCAGGGCGCGATCGCGGGAGCGGGCGCCGACCCCTCGACGATCGCCTCGACGACGATCGCGATGGCCGGGGCGGCGACGCACCTGGCGGCCGACGACCCCCGCAACCGGGTGCTCGTGGACGCGCTCGCCGCGTGCGGGATCCACGCGCCGCTCGCCCTGCGCTCCGACCTGCTGGCGATGTACTGCGCGGGGACTCCTGCGCTCGACGGCTACGCGATGGTCGCCGGGACGGGCGCCGCCGCGATCCGGGTCCGCGACGGGGTTGTCGAGCACGTCGTCGACGGCATGGGCTGGCTGCTCGGCGATGCCGGGTCGGGGTTCTCGATCGGGCACGCGGTCACCCGCGCCGTGGTCGCCGACCTTGACGGCCGCGGACCGGCCACGCCGATGACACCGGCGCTGCTCGAGAGGCTCGGGCTCTCCGCGGCGGCCGGCACGGCGACCACGGCGACCGGACCACGGCTGCCGGTACTGGAGGAGCTCGTCGACGTCGTCTATGCGATGCGTCCGGTCCGCCTCGCCCAGTTCGCCCCGCTGGCCTTCGCCGACCCGGCGGACCCGGTCGCCCGCGCGATCGTGGACGAGACCACCACCGCCCTGTCGCGGACGATCGTCGCCGCCATCGATCAGGACGTCGACGGTCCTCTCGTCCTCGGGGGCAGCGTCCTGCTCCGTCAGGAGACGGCGGCGCGGGCCGTCGAGAAGGCGTGGCGCGCCCGCGGGCGTACGGGCTCGGCGCACCTCGTCGAGGAGGGCACCGCGGGCGCCGCCGTCCTCGCCTTGCGCGAGAGCGGCGCGACCGTCGACGAAGCGGTCTTCGCGCGGGTCGTGCGCAGCCTCGCCGACCTACGCTGACGCGGGGATGCCGGTCAGCGGCTTGCGCAACGCGACGAACGTACGGCCGAGCTCGGCGCCGACGGTCCGGGCATAGAAGTCGACCGGACCGACCCAGGCGATCTCGCAGGTCGTGCGCCCGGCGGCGAGGTAGTCCGACAGGCAGGCCCGCAGGAGCGCCGAGCCGACGCCTCGTCCGCGGGCCGTCGGGGACGAGCCCATCGGCCCGAACCAACCCGCCCGGTTGGTGTCGTACGCAGCGAAGCCGAGGTAGACGCCGTCCTCGACTGTCACGAAGCAGCTGACCGGCCGGCGCCGCAGCGCTCCCCCGGCCTCCGCGGCCCACGTCTCGCCCCACGTCTGCATCATCCACGCCTCGAACGCCGGCCACTCCTCAGGCGTCAGGCGGCGCATCGGCACCTTTGGCGGGGGCGGTTCGGTGATCAGGTCGCGGTGCGCCACGAGGTCGACGTCAAGGTTGGTCGCCACGGAGTCGCCGGGCGGTTCGTACCCGCAGGCGAGGAAGAACGCGGTCGCCTCGTGGTCGGCGGTGTCGACCCCCGGCCACCAGTACGCCGGTGCGCTGCCGCCGGCCTGGAGGTCAGTCGCACCGCGCGCACGCGCCGCGTCCTCGAGCGCGCTCAGGAGCAGCCGGCCAATGCCGGAACGCCGGTGGCCGTCGGCCACGGCGACAACCTTCACGTACGCGCGCAGCGCCCCGTCGCGCTCGGCCACGCTCCCGAAGGCGGCGCCGACGAGCTCACCGTCGCGCTCGGCGAGGATGGCCAGGCCGTGGTCGTCCGGATCACCCCACAGCAGGTGCTCCAGGCCGTCGCCATCGTCGCCCGCGTCGCGAGCGAGCCCAGCGCGCAGCAGGTCGAGGACGCGGGTGCGGTCGTCGGCGGCCGCGGGGAGCACCGTGATCACGGCTGCTACTCCCCCAGCAGCGACCGACGCAGCGTGCCGAGCCCGATGCTGCCGACGGCGAGCGCGCGACGGTGGAAGTCCTTGAGATCCGCGCCGTCTGCGCCGTTGGCCGCGACCCAGTCGTCGCGCAGCTGCTCCCACAGCCGCTGCCCGACCTTGTACGAGGGCGCCTGACCGGGCCAGCCGAGGTAGCGGTTGACCTCGAACCGGACGAACGCCTCGCTCATGTTGACGTGCTCGAGCATGAACGGCAGCGCGTCGTCGCCGGTCCAGGGCCCGGAGCCGTCGGGCTTGGGCAGCCCGAGGTGCACCCCGAGGTCGACGACGACGCGCGCGGCGCGCATCCGCTGCCCGTCGAGCATGCCGAGGCGGTCCGCAGGGTCGTCGAGGTAGCCGAGATCAGCCATCAGCCGCTCGGCGTACAGGGCCCAGCCCTCACCGTGCCCGGAGTTCCAGTTGAGCCGGCGCCAGGCGTTGAGCTCGGCACTGTTGTAGGTGGCGAGCCCGACCTGGAGGTGGTGCCCCGGCACGCCCTCGTGGTAGACGGTGGTCAGTTCACGCCACGTGTCGAACTCCGTGACTCCCTCGGGCACAGACCACCACATCCGGCCCGGCCGCGAGAAGTCCTCGGTCGGCCCCGTGTAGTAGATGCCGCCTTCCTGCGTCGGCGCGATCAGGCACTCCAGCGTGCGCAGCGGGTCGGGGACGTCGAAGTGCGTCGCCCCCAGCTCGAGGACGGCGCGGTCGCTCGCCGCCTGCATCCACTCGCGCAACGCGTCGGTGCCGTGCAGGCGACGGGCCTCGTCCGCCTCGAGGTACGCGACGGCCTCGGCGACGGTGGCGCCCGGGAAGACCTGGTCGGCGACCACCTCCTGCTCGGCGACCATGCGCGCGAGCTCCTCGACGCCCCAGGCGTAGGTCTCGTCGAGGTCGATCTGCACGCCGACGAAGCCGCGCGACGCCAGCGCGTAGCGCTCCCGCCCCGCCGCGTCGTCGGTCGGCGCCACCGGGGCGAGCTCGTCGGACAGGAACGTCGCGAGCTCTCCGTACGCCTCGGCGGCCGCACGCGCCCCGCGCTCGAGGTCTGCACGCAGCCCCCCAGGCGCGGCGGGGTTCGCGACGAGGGCGCCGAAGAACCCGTCCGGCGCCGCGTAGGTGCGCGCCTGCTCCGCGACCTCACGGACCTGTCGTACGGCCGGGATGTCGCCTGCGGAGATGCCGGCGCGCAACGACGCGACGTATCCGCCGACGGCTGTCGGAACGTTGCCGAGCCGCTTCGCGACGTGCTCCCAGTCGGCCTCGGACTCGGTCGGCATCAGGTCGAAGATCTCGCGGACGCTCTGCGCGGGCGACGCGATGACGTTGAGGTCGCGCCGCCAGTTGCCGGCGTCGTGCTGCTCCACCTCGAGCTCGAGCGTACGGATGAGCTCGTCGCGCGTGATCGCGTCGGTCTCGTCGCGCACCTCGGTCGTACGGACGCGGGCGAGCGCCCGGCGCGCGGCCTCGGCGTGGGCCTCGGCGCCCTCGGGGGAGAAGTCGGTGTACTCCCCCTCGCGACCCGGCCGGCCGAGCTCGACGTGCAGCTCGGGGTTGAGATCGAGCATCTCGATGAGCCATGCGTCGGCGAGCTGGTCCATGGGCGTGGTCGTACGGGGGGTGGAGTCACTCATGGACCGAAGGTACCCACTCCCCCGCCCGCCCCACGATTTGCGCGGTTATCCACGTTGTTCGGCGTCGAACCGGTGGATGAGGCGTCAAATCGTGGGGCGACCTGGTTCGAAGGTGCCGACTTCTCCGTACGGTCAACAAGGCGCTCGCGTTTGGCGTCTACCCGTACGTCAACGCCGCGGAGTGTCACCTCTATCTCGCGAAGCAGATGTGGGAGGAGGCGAACCACTGCATGTCGTTCGCGTATGCCTCTCACGTCGAGGTGCCGTCGATGGCGGCGAAGGAGGCGTTCGAGGTCCGTGACATCACGCGGATGACCGAGCAGACCCTCGCCCTCACGACCACCGCAGGCAAGCAGGACTTCGTCCGCAACCTCATCGCGTAAAACGTGATCCTGGAGGGCACTGGATCGTGCGTGACGAGAGCCTGCGCCTGAAGTTCGGGATCAACCTCATCCTCACCGTGCTCGACGAGAACCCCGATGTGGCGACGCCTGAGTTCGCCGACGAGATCCGGCAGATGATCCTCGATGCGGTGGAGATGGAGGAGGCGTACAACCGCGACCTGCTGCCCGGCGGGATCCTCGGGCTCAATTCGAGCCGCACTACCGCGCCGCGAATCAAGCGAAGTGGATGGCGACCGCGAACGACTCCTTGCAGCTGGTGAACTCTTCGAGTCGACCAACACCTCGTACGAGGTCAACGCGCGGGCGCACTGATGAGTGCTGGGCGCACAGCACCACCTAGCCTGACGGGATGACCCCGCAGCTGCGTCCCGCCCGCACGGAGGACGCGGCTGCGGTCGCGGCGATCTGGCACGAAGGCTGGGGAGACGGGCACCTCGGCCAGGTCCCGGAGGCGCTGGTCGCCGCGCGGACACGGGCGTCGTTCGAGGAACGGTCGCTCGCGCGCGTGCCTGACACGACCGTCGCGGTGGTCGGGGACGACGTGGCCGGGTTCGTCATGGTCGCCGGCGACGAGGTCGAGCAGGTGTATGTCGACCGCGCGTTCCGTGGCAGCGACGTGGCATCGGCCCTGCTCGCGGAGGCCGAGCGTCGGGTCGCGGCGGCGGGAAACCCACAGGCGTGGCTCGCGGTGGCCCCGGGCAACGCGCGGGCGCGCCGCTTCTACGAGCGGTGCGGGTGGATCGACGCCGAAGGCTTCGCGTACGAGGCGGAGGTGGCCGGCGGGCGGTTCGCAGTGCTGTGCCGCCGGTACGTGAAGGACGTCTGAGCTCCGCCCCGCACGCCTAGGATCGCGTGTCATGGATCCACGAGATGCCGCGTTCGTGACCGCCGCCCACATCGCCGCTGCTCTCCTCACGCGGCCCGAGGTCGCAGCGAAGTGGGGCGAACCGAGCGCGTTGCCGAGGATGACGGTGGGGATGCTCGCGTGCCACCTCGGGCGGCAGACCGTCGCTGCCGGTGACCTCCTTGGGGTCGACGGCGCCACGTCACCGCTGCCGGACACGGCCGAGCACTACCGTCGTGCCGCGTGGGTGACCGCGACGAGCCTCGACGACCCCGCGCACGACCGCACGCGCGACGAGCAGGAGGCGGCCCTTGGCTTCGAAGCGCTTGAGGTCCGATGCGCTGCGGCGCTCGCGAACGTCGAGCGGCTCCTCGAGGACGGCGAGGTCGCTGACGTGGTCGCGATCCCGTGGCAGGGCTGGAGCCTGACGCGCTCCGACTTCCTGCTGACGCGGATGCTCGAGATCGTCGTCCACACCGACGACCTCGCCCGCAGCATCGACCTGCCGACGCCTGAGTTCCCCGACGACGCCTATCTGCCGGTCGTCTATCTCCTCGTCCAGCTCGCCGCCGAGCGCCACGGGCAGGCGGCGCTCACCAGCGCGCTGACGCGGAGCGAGCGGATGCCGGAGGCGATCAGCGCGTTCTGAGCTGCCCGACAACGCTGCAGAGCACGCCGCCGACGGCCGCCCCTACGGCGTACCGAAGCAGGTCAGGCGCCCAGAACGTTGTCCCCAGCACGAGCCGTGCGGCTGGCACGTGCTCCGCCACCGCGACCGGGATGCCGGTGAGCTGGAAGAGCTCGACGGCGACGCACACCGCGAACCCGACGAGCGCAGCCACGGGCGGCGGCGTAGTTGGCCGGACCGCCACCACGAGCAAGACGACCAGGGTCGCGTAGAGCGCGTCACCGGCTGGTCCCGCAATCGGTGCGGGAAGGACGGCTCGTGCGGCCAGCCCAGCCGCGACCACACCGAAGATGGCGACGGACGTCGCGGTTCGAGGACTCATCGGGTCGAGATGTTAGGCGGGCCAGGGGTCGCGGCGCTTGTGCTTCGATCGGTGCTCCCCGGTGACACCGATCGACCGCACACGGGGCTCACTGGGGTTGGGTGAGGACGCAGTCGCCGCAGTAGCCGCCGCCCGGGACGCGGTAGTAGAGGCAGCACGACCTGCGTACGAACCTGCCTCGTACGACGTCACCGGTGCCGGCGAACGGGGCGCGGGCGAGAACCGCCGACGCGTACGTGGCGGCTGACGGCGCGAGCTGTGGATGCATGGAGCGGAGCGCGGCCACCGCTCCGAAGAGTGCCGACGTCGCGTTGCCCCACAGGACCGTGCGCGACAACGCGAAGCCCGTGGCGAACCGCTCGACGAGCGGCGTGAGCATCTCACCCGGGTCGACGGCACGCGCGTGCGGCTCAACCGCCAACGGCCACGGGCCGGTCTCGAACGGACGCCACCACGTCGCGTCGAGCGTCACTGGCGGTGCCGGCACGCCGAGCGCGGCGGCGCCAACCGCGGGCGAGAGCAGCCGTGAGAACAATCCGAGCGCCACCGTCGATGCGGCGACCCGCTCCTCGACGTCGGTCCCGCCGAGGGCCTCCCGCGTGGAGACGACCCGCTCCTCCAGCGAGCCCGGCGTGAGCAGGTCCGTGAGCGGTTGCCACCCCGCGGCCGCTGGGTCGGCCGGGAGTGCGTCGACCGCGAAGTACGGGCCGAGCGACGACACGCCCCCCGTACGAAAGCTCACTGCGGCACGCGCAGCAGCGTGACCGCGAAGTCCGCCGTGTCGTCGTACGGCACGAGGTCCCACGTCGCGAACCGCTGCTCGACCTCCAGCCCGACGGCTTCCGCGTCCGCGTCGAGCGCTTCGACCCCGTACGGCCGGTCGGTCCGGAAGCCGAGCACGATCCGGCCGCCGGGGCGTATGTGCGCCCGCAGCCGCTCGAGCACGGCGCGCTCCGAACCGGGCGCGAGGAACACCATGACGTTGCCGGCGACGACGGCGAGGTCGAACGGGTCACCGGGGAGGTCGAGCGTGGCGAGATCGGCGACCTGCCACGTCGGACCCGGATGATCGTGCGCGGCGGCCTCGATGAGCGCCGGGTCGACGTCGACGCCGACCACGTCGTGGCCTGCCGCGTACAGGCGCGACCCCACGCGGCCCGGGCCGCACCCGCCGTCGAGGATCCGGGAACCTGGCGGGACGAGCGCGTTCACGAGCCGCGCCTCACCGCCGAGGTCCGCACCCTCGCGCTCCATCGTGCGGAAGCGCTCGATGTACCACTGCGAGTGGCCGTCGGAGGTCTCGCTGAACCAGCGCGGTGTCGAGGTCATGCCTCCATCCTGCCTCGCGCGCTCGACCCACCGCCGCGCGCGTCGGCTGCTCGCTGGTCACGCGAGTCGGGCGCGGTGACCACACACGCGCCAGAGCTCCGCCGGCGCCACGGCGCTCGCTCAGCCGGCCTCCGGCGGGAGGAGCAACGAGCGGATCGTGGCGGTGAACGCGTGCACGTCGATGGTCGGGTCGAGCGAACGCTGCGCCCCCATGCCGATCCCGAGGCTCAGGAGCGCCAGCGCGACCTGGTCGGCGGGCAGCACGAGCCGCATCCCCGTACGGCGCCCGATCTCGAGCAGCAGTGCCGCGATCGCCTCGCGGATCTGGACGTGCCGGGCGGCGAGCTCGGTCGCCACGAACGGGCTCGTCCGCACCACCGCGGCGAACTCGACCTCCAACGCGGTCCAACGCGGCTGCCCGAGCCGTACCTTCAGCCAGCCCTCGAGGCCGTTGATCGCGTCGTCGTACGTGGTAGCGACCCCCACGGCCTCCACGACCTCGGCCACCATCTCGCGGTGGATCTCGTCCAGGACGGCGAGCCCGAGCTCCTCCTTGCTCTTGAAGTTGGAGTAGACCGCCCCCTTGGAGAAGCCGGCCTCGAGCGCCACCCGATCCAGGCTCGTCGCACCGTAGCCGTCGTCGAGGAAGAGGGTGCGCGCCGTCGCCACCAGCGCCGTGCGCGTCATCGCCTGACGTTCTGCCCGAGTGGACATCGAACCCCTCTCGCGAAAAAAGAATATGACATCAAGAGTGTTGCATCCAGCTCAGATACCATTAGTATCTGAGCCGTGATGACCCAAGATATCGTGATCATCGGCACCGGCTTCTCCGGTATGGGCATGGCCATGAAGCTCGAAGAGGCGGGGCGCGACGACTTCGTCATCCTCGAGAAGGCCGACGACGTGGGCGGCACCTGGCGGGACAACACCTATCCCGGCTGCGAGTGCGACGTCCCGAGCCACATGTACTCGTTCTCGTACGAGCTCAACCCGCACTGGTCCAAGTCGTTCTCCGGCCAGGCCGAGATCTGGGACTACATGCGCAAGGTCGCCGACGAGCGCGGCATCCGCAAGCGCATCCACTTCGGCAAGGAGGTCGTCGGCGCCCACTGGGACGAAGCCCGCGAGCGCTGGACGATCAACACCGCCGACGGCGACGTGTACGACGCGCGCGTGCTCGTCGCGGGAGTCGGCGGGCTCCACATCCCCAACATCCCGGAGATCGAGGGCGCCGACACTTTCGCGGGAGCACGTTTCCACTCCGCGGAGTGGGACCACTCGGTCGATCTCACCGGCAAGCGGATCGCCGTGATCGGCACCGGGGCGAGTGCGGTCCAGTTCGTGCCGATCATCGCCGAGCAGGCATCACACCTGACGCTCTTTCAGCGCACCCCCCCGTGGGTCCTGCCGAAGAACGACCGCCCGATCGGCCCGGTCAGGCAGGCGATCTTCGAGAAGGTCCCCGGCGCCAACCGTGTGTACCGCGATGCTCTCTACTGGGTGCTCGAGTCGCGCGCCATCACGTTCAACGGCCATGTCCCGGCGTTCCTGAAGATCGCCGAGAAGGTCGTCCACGCCCACATCGCCCGGCAGGTCGAGGACCCGGCGCTCCGCGAGAAGCTCACCCCCGACTACCGCCTGGGCTGCAAGCGCGTGCTCCAGTCGAACGACTACTACAAGGCGTTCAACCGCGACGACGTGGCGCTCGAGACGACGGGCATCGCCAAGATCGTGCCCGAAGGCGTCGTCGACCGCGACGGGGTGCTCCACGAGGCCGACGTCATCGTGTACGGGACGGGCTTCCACGTCGTCGACGCCTTCGATCACCTCAACTTCACCGGCCGCGGCGGCACCGACCTGGGTCGGCTGTTCGCCGCGCAGGGCGTCGAGACGTACCTCGGCATCACCATCCACCAGTTCCCCAACCTCTTTTTCATGCTCGGCCCCAACACCGCGCTCGGTCACAACTCGGTGGTCTTCATGATCGAGCAGCAGGCGAAGTACATCGTCCGCTCGCTCGACGAGATGGACCGCCAGCGCGCCACGACGATGGAGCCGACCAAGCTCGCCCAGGACGCGTACAACGCCGACATCCAGGCGCGGGTCGAGAAGGGCATCTGGACGCAGGGCGGCTGCACGTCGTGGTACCTCGACGCAGCTGGCAAAAACCGGACGATCTGGCCGAAGTTCACGTTCCAGTACTGGTGGGACACCCGCATGGTGCGCGACCAGGACTACGTGTTCACCCGCGCCCGACGCACGGAGAAGGCGGACCTGGAGAACGCGTCGGCATGACCCTCCCACCCGGACCGCGCTGGCCTTCCGTCGCCCAGACGGTGGCGTTCATCGCGTTCCGCAACCCGCTCCTCGACCATCTCTCGCGCACGTACGGCGACTCGTTCACCCTGCGGATCCTCCCCGGCCCGCGCACGATCGTCGGGATCAGCAGGCCCGACGAGATCAAGCAGGTGTTCGCCGGCAGGTCTGAGGACTTCCACGCCGGCGAGGGCAACGAGATTCTCCGCCCCGTCATGGGAGACCACTCGGTGCTGCTCACCGACGAGAGCGAGCACCTGCGCGCCCGGAAGCTGCTGATGCCCGCGTTCAACGGCGCGTCGCTGCGCGGCTACCGCGGACTCGTCGAGGTCATCGCCAAGAGCGAGGTCGACCGCTGGCACGACGGCCAGCACCTCGTCACGCACACGCGGATGAACGCGCTCACGCTCGAGATCATCCTCCAGGTCGTCTTCGGGGTGACCGACGAGGAACGCCTCTCCACGCTGCGACCACGGGTGATGCGGATGGTGGAGGTGTCGCCGCTGCTGCTGCTCGGCTGGGCCTACCCGAAGCTGCACCGCTTCGGCCCCTGGAAGGCATACTTCGGCAACCAGGCCGCCGTCGACCGGCTCCTGTACGACGAGATCCGCGACCGGCGCGGCGTCAGCGACCTCGCCGACCGTACGGACGTGCTGTCGCGGCTGCTGCAGGTCGGGGCGACCAGCGAGGACGAGCCGCTGACCGACGCCGAACTGCGCGACCAGCTCGTCACACTGCTCCTCGCGGGCCACGAGACGACAGCGTCCGCACTCTCGTGGACGCTGCACGAGCTCGGCGCCAACCCCGACGTCCAGGCCGAGGCGCTGCGCGCGGCGGACCAGGGTGACGGCGACTTCCTCGAGGCGTGCCTCAAGGAAGCGATGCGGCTCCACCCGATCATCGACCAGGTCGCACGCCGCGTCACCTCGCCGCAGAAGATCGGCCGCTGGTCGTTGCCGACCGGCGCCGTTGTCACGCCGTCGATTGCACTCGCCCACGCGTCGAGCGACAGCTTCGGCGACCCGCAGCGCTACCGTCCTCGCCGCTTCCTCGACGAGACGATCGCGCCGAACACGTGGCTGCCGTTCGGCGGCGGCGTACGACGCTGCATCGGCGCCGGGTTCTCGCTGATGGAGGGGACGGTGGCGCTCAAGGAGGTCCTCACGCGCTACCGCGTCTCCGTCGACGGCGAAGAGGTCTCGATGCTGCGCAACATCACCCACGTCCCGAAGCACAAGGCCGTCGTGACGCTGCACGGGCGCTGACTCAGGCCGTGGACTCGATGACAACTAAGCGCACGCTTAGGTAGGCTCCGAGGATGCGTGCCGTGCAGATCACCTCACTCGAAGGACCGTCCGCCGTCGAGGTCGTCGAGATCGACGCCCCCGAGCCCGGACCCGACCAGGTCGTCATCGACGTCAAGGCGTCGGGGGTGTCGTTCCCCGAGGTGCTCCAGAGCCGCGGGCAGTACCAGTACAAGCCGGACCTCCCGTTCGTCCCCGGATCCGAGGTCGCGGGCGAAGTCGTGTCGGCGCCGTCCGGGTCGGGCTTCTCCACCGGCGACCGCGTCACCGCACTCACGATCCTCGGTGGGTTCGCCGAACGCGCCGTCGCCGACAGCGACGTGACCTTCCACCTGCCCGACAACGTCTCGTACGAGCAGGGGGCGGGCCTGCCCTTCAACTACCTCACCGCGCACTTCGCGCTGCTCAAGCGTGGTCATCTGCGCAACGGCGAGTCCGTGCTCGTCCAGGGCGCGGCCGGCGGCATCGGGACCGCGTCGATCCAGGTCGCGAAGGCGTTCGGCGCGGGCCAGGTCATCGCCGTCGTCTCCACCGACGCCAAGGGCGAGGTCGCCGTGGCCGCCGGCGCGGACGCGTACGTGCTCGTCGACGGGTTCAAGGACGCCGTCAAGGAGCTCACCGGTGGCCACGGCGTCAACATCGTGGTGGACCCGGTCGGCGGCGACCGCTTCACCGACTCGCTGCGCAGCCTCAAGGACGACGGCCGCCTCCTCGTCATCGGGTTCACCGCCGGCACGATCCCCGAGGTGAAGGTGAACCGTCTGCTGCTCAACAACCTCGACGTCCGCGGCGTGGGCTGGGGAGCGTACGTCATGAAGCGCCCCGGCTACATCGCGGCGCAGTGGCAGGAGCTCGTGGCGCACCTGGAGTCCGGTGCGCTGATCCCCCCGATCGGCGGCCGCTTCCCGTTCGAGGATGCGTCTCGCGCACTCGAGGTCATCGACAGCCGCGAGGCCCTCGGCAAGGTCGTGCTCGTCCCCTAGCTCCTCAAGATCCGTACGGGCGACCCCTCGCTCGCTCCACACTCCAGGTTGGCGGCGCCCGACCGCGGTGCCGCGGACAGGAGAGGTGAGATGCGCGGTGCATCGATCGCTGCAGCGACAGTCGGCGCGGGAGCACTCGTGCTCGGTGGCGTCGTCGTCGCGGACGCGGCCACGACGGCACGCACGGTGAAGGTGTGCACGACGAAGAAGGGCGTCGTCGTCAGCGCCACGAAGTCGGGGAAGTGCCGAAGGGGCTTGAAGAAGGTCACGCTCAACACCCGCGGACCCGTCGGTTCGCGCGGACCCGTCGGACCCCGCGGGGCGACCGGCCCTGCGGGGACGACCGCGTTCGGGAACGGCACCGGGACGTTCGCCGCTGGGAAGGGCACCGAGTGCACCATCGGCGAGGTGCGGCTCTTCGCCGGCGCCGTGGGGACCGGCGTCCCCGCGAACGGACAGGTGCTGCCGATCGCCCAGAACACCGCGCTGTTCTCCCTCCTCGGAACCACGTACGGCGGCAACGGGCAGACGACGTTCGCGCTGCCGGACCTGCGCGCAGCAGCGCCGGACGGCATGACGTACTTCCTCTGCGTCGAGGGGGTCTTTCCCAGTCGCGACTGAGCCGAGCCGGATCGACTGACCGACGTGACCCGACCGAGGGAGTGCGCCGCACCGAATCCCCCCGTGATCCGGCGAGGCGCACCCCGGTACGGGGGTCAGTCGGTGTGGCCCTTGAGGATCTCGTCCTCGATGGTCCCGCCGACTCCTTCCTTCTCCGGGTCGTACCCGTGCAGACCGCCGGTCACCGCGTACTCCTCCTCCGGCGACAGCACCAGGCGGTGGCGTCCCCAGAGGGCGAAGAGCAGCAGCATGACCACGTAGATCAGGACGATCGCGATCACGGCCGGGCGGTAGGTCTCGTTGAGCAGCACGCCGATGAACGCACTCCGACGAGCAGCACGAGACGATCGTGATCGCTGTCCTCACCGGCGACGCGGACCGTGCCGCCGCGGCGATGGAGGAGCATCTCGCGGGCTCCGCCGCGCTGCTGCGGGCGTTCTTGAGCTAGCGCGGCCGTACGCCGGAAGGGCTCGCGGCTGCGCCAAACGTCGGAGTACGGCCGAACGACGCGCGCCGTGCCGCACGCCGCAGCGTGATCAGCACCGCGGGGCCGAGGACGGCGATCGCGACCGCGTTGGTGATCGCGCGGCCGGTGTCCCACGAGCCGGTCGAGGTGAGCAGGGTGAACCAGAAGAACCGCTGCAGGTTCTCCGCGAGCGACGCGCCGGGCACGAACGCGAGGCCCTGCTCGCCGCTCGGGTCGACGCCGGCGAGGTACGGCCAGAAGGACAGGTTGAGCAGCGCGCCGTAGAAGTGCGCCGCGAAGACTCCGTACACGGTGAGCATCGCGATCTCCCAGCGACCGGTGACGTGCTTCGGGAGCAGTCCGGCCCCCATCCCGAGCCACGCCGCGCACATCATCTGGAACGGCAGCCACGGTCCGACGCCGGCGGTGAGCAGCGCCGAGGCGAACAGCGAGGTGCACCCGAGCAAGAAGCCGAATCCGGCGCCGAACACGCGTCCAGCGAGGATCAGCAGGAAGAAGACGAGGTCGAGCCCGGCCGTCCCGGCGCTCAGCGCCCGCATCCCGCACTGGATCGCGGACAGCACACCGAGCATCGCGAGCGCCTTGGCGTCCATCCCGCCTTCGGACAGCTCGGCCGCGACGACGAGGAGGAGCAGCGGCAGGAGCAGCACGAAGTACATCGGCGCCTGGGCCTCCTGCTGGCCGCTCGACCCGGGCTCGAACAGCAGCGGCCAGGCGAACATCGCGAGCCCTGCGACCGTGGCGAGGACCAGCACGGCGGTGGATCGGGGGCGGAGCGCGATCGCGTTCACGGGCGCTCCCCGAGGGCCGTACGGACGTCGCGGACGGTCAGCCACGGCTCTCCGAGGATCTTCGTGACCTGCGGGGCGAACGCCGGCGAGGTCGCCAGGACCTCGCGGACGTCACCGGCCGCGATGACCTCACCTTCGGCCATCACGGCGGCGCGATCCGCGACGGCGGCGACGAACTCGACGTCGTGCGTCGCGACCAGGACGGCACCGCCGCCCGCCGCGAGGTCGCGCAGGATCGTCGCGAGGGCATCCTTGGCCGCGTAGTCGAGACCGCGCGTCGGCTCGTCGAGCAGCATCACGCGTGGCGCCGCGGTGAGCTGGACGGCGAGGACGAGCGCGAGCTTCTGGCCCTCGGAGAGGTCGCGCGGGTTGGCCGCGGGGTCGATCGTGCCCGCGAGGCGGGTGAGGAGCGCGGCGCACGTGCCGTCGTCGGCACCCGCCTCGGCATCCGCCGCCGCGCACTCGGACGCCACCGACTCGAGGTAGAGAAGGTCACTCGCGGTCTGCGGGACCAGGCCGATCCGGCGCCGCGCCTGCGTGCGGGACAGCCGGGCAGGGTCCTCCCCCGCGACCTGGACGTCACCGCCGTGCCGCGATCCCGATCCCTGCAAGGCCCAGAGCAGCGTGGACTTGCCCGAGCCGTTGCGCCCCATCAGTGCCGTGACCGACCCCGCGGGAAGGTCGAGGTCCACCCCTCGTACGGCGAGCAGCGGCCCGTACCGCACCTCGACCCCGCGCGCCGTCAGCAGCGGCCCCGCCGGTCCCGTCCCCGTTGTGTGCACAGATCGGGGACGGAACGGGGGCGGGAGCTCGGCGAGCTCCTTGCGCAGGGTCTTGGAGGTGCGGCGGGCCTCTCGTACGGTCAGCGGGAGCGGGTCCCACCCGGCAAAGCGGCCGAGATCGACGATCGGCGGCGCGATCGGGCTCGTCGCCAGGATCGCCGCGGGCGCACCGGCGGTCACCGAGCCGTCGGTCCCCACGTACACGAGCACGTCCGCGAACGGCACCACCCGCTCGAGCCGGTGCTCGGCGAGCACGACGGTGGTCCCCAGGTCGTGCACGAGGCGCGCCAGCGTCGCGAGGACGTCCTCCGCCGACGTCGGGTCGAGCGCGGACGTCGGCTCGTCGAGCACGAGCACGGGCGGGTGCATCGTGAGCACCGCGCCGATCGCGACCCGCTGCTGCTGGCCTCCCGACAGCGACCGAAGCGACCGCGCCCGCAGGTCGGCGATGCCGAGCAGGTCCAACGCCTCCTCGACGCGGCGCCGCATCGCCTGCGGGTCGACGCCGAGCTGCTCCATCCCGTACGCGAGCTCCTCCTCCACCGTGTCGGTGACGAATCCCGCGAGCGGGTCCTGCCCGACCCAGCCGACGGTCGCGGCGAGCTCGCGCGGCGGGTGGTCCTGTGTCCGCAGCCCGGCCACGGTCACGGTCCCGTCGAGATTGCCACCCGTGAAGTGCGGGACGAGTCCGTTGAGCAGCCCGAGCAGCGACGACTTGCCTGCGCCCGTCGGCCCTGTGACGACGATGAGCTCGCCCTCATCGACGTGCAGGTCGACGTCGCGCAGCACCGGACGCGTCGCACCGTCGTACGTGACGGTGACGCTTTCGATCTCGATCACGCCGCCACCCCCTCGGCCGCACGGGCAGTGGAGGCGGTCCGCAGCGCGGCGTACGGGGACGTCGGCTCGGGCGTCAGCAGCGCCGGCAGCGCGGCGACGACGAGCCCCGCGAGGACGACCGGCGACAGCGTGTAGTCCACGAAGAAGGTCGCCGCGACGGCGACGCCGCACAGCGCGGTGAACCACTCCCAGCCACGCCACGGGTCGGGCCGATAGCGGGTGTGCCCTACCTTGCGCCCGGAGCGCCAGAACCCGATCCCGGCCACGGCGAAGCCGGCGACCAGCATCGGCGCCGCGAGGATCCGCGGGGCGGTGAGGTCGGCGGTCGCGTACGCACCGACGCAGACGCCGAGCAGTCCTCCGAGCAGCAGGACGCCGGTGAGCCTGCGCGTACGGGCGTCGGCGGTGCCCTTGCGTCCGTACCCGCGCGCGTCCATCGACGCCGCGAGCTGCATCGAGCGGTCGAGCGCGTCCTCCATCACCGGGATCACGATCGACCGCAGCGCCCGCATGTTGCGCGACGAGTCACCCCGCAACCGCCGGGCACGACGGACGCGTCCGACCGACTCGGCGAGCTGCGGGAACAGCGTCATCGCGACCACGACGGCGGCTCCGACCTCGTACAGCGCCGCCGGCAGCGACTTGAGCAGGCGGCGCGGGTTGGCCAGCGAGTTCGCGGCGCCGACGCAGATGATCAGCGCCGCGAGCTGGAGACCCGCCGCGAACGACCGCTGCAGCGACTCCGCCGTGACCGGACCAAGCAGCCGCACGCCGTCGGCCCACGACGGCAGCGGCACCTGGGGCAGATCGAGGATCACGGTGCCGGTGGATGCTCCGCCGAGGAGCACCCCGAACAGCACCCGGATCACGATGACCAGGGCACCGAGGCCCAGATAGAGCCGGAACGACATCGCCCACGGCGCGACCGGCCGACGCGCAAGGACCACCAGCGAGGCCACACCGATCACGAGCCCCAGGAGCAGCACGTCGTACGTGCGGGTGGCCGCGACCGCAAGCCCGAGCGCCCACACCCACCAGGCTCCGGGATGCAGGTCACGCCGGGTACGGCGCTCGGGCACGGCTCAGACGTCCTCGCCGCTGCGGCGTCGCACAAGAGTGACGGCGATCGCGACGGCGAGCAGGATGGCGACCGCGATCCCGATCCAGACGATCGAGGTGCCGTCGTTCTCGTCGTCGGCGTCCTCGTCGCTGGTGTCGGCGGCGGCGTCGGCCTTGTCCGAGGAGTCCGAGGCCGCCGCGGTCGGCGGGTTCGCCGGGTCGAAGTCGGGCATCGGTGTGGACTCAGCCGGCTGGTTGAGCTGGAAGCGCCATCCCTCGTACCCGCCGGGGACGGAGGCGTTGACGTCGGCGCCCTTCGCCGCGTACGCCCAGGTCCCGTCGGCGGGGGCGACATAGAAGGACCAGTACGCCCCGCCGGGCGGGAACTCCTGGCACTTCTCGGTGTAGCGGCGACCATCGAGGTCGAGCGCCTCGTCCTCCGCAGGCTGACCGTCGATGCGGCAGGCGCCCGTCATCCCGCTGCCGGTCACCGGGGTGACCTCGAAGCCCGCGGCCTCGAGCGCCTGCATGCCGGTCATGCCGGCGGAGTCTTCGGCGCACTTGACCTCGACGTCGCCGCCGAGATCGGTGAAGTCGACGACGACGGTGGTGCCCGACGCGTCGGTGCACACCCCGTCGGCGGCGTGGGCGGACTGGGTGGTCCCCAGGACGGGGAGGGCGGCCCCTACGAGAAGAGCGGCGGCAGCGGCGAGCGTGCGCATGCGAGCGGTTCCTTCCTGCTGCGACGGGCGGGGCCCGTTGTCCTCGGCAGCACACGGAGGTGGACTCCGGATCGCGGAGCGGATCGCGGAGCTGGCAGCAGGTGCTCCGGCTCGCCTCTTAGGGGAGGCCTACGGTTGCGGGTCAGCGCCGGACTTCGACCGGCTTTCCCTTTTGCCGCACTCAGCGTAACCGGTCAGCCGGGGAGGCGGTGCACCGTCCAGTCGTCGCCGTCACGCCTGGCCTCGCACCTCGTGCTCGGTCCGTCGTCGTCGCCAGCCCAGAACGTCAGGCGCTGCGGAACGAGGTGGAAGCAGAGCCATGTCGGCGGTGGCACGAGGACGGGATGGGCCTCGTCGAAGCGGCGCCACTCCTCCTGGCGTTCCTCGCGGGGCAGCAGGGCAAGGCGCGGATCGTTGAGCCACGCCAGCAGCTGGAGGTCACGCGGACATGCCTCGAACAGCCGCGCCGCCTCGTCGTCCGTCGCCCGCTCGGTCGCGCCGGCGACCACCAGCTGCCTCGCTTCCTCCGGCCACACGAGAACGCCGACGGCGTACGGGTACGCCGTGAGCTGGGCGACCTTGCGGGCGCGGCTGTCGCTGTGGAACGAGATCCGCTCGCCGTCGAACCCGTTGACCATGACCGTACGGGCGTCGGGCGCGCCGTCGATCTCGCGCGTGGCGAGCGTCATCAGCGGTGGCTCCGCGCCCGGGACGGGACCGAGCCACGAGGCCAGCAGGTCGAGCGGATCGGGGAGGTCCTCCCCCGGCTCCGGGACGTGCCGATCACGCGCGCTCACGGGGCCGACACTAGCGGCCTCACCAGGGCTGACCCGGACGGCCGGTTGATGTCGCCGTGACTATCCCCCTCTCGGCGCGCTCTTACGCGTGCGAGAACCTCGTCTTCTTCCTCGTCGTGCCGGTGTCGATGGGGCTCCCCCGGCGCTAGTCGTCGTGCTCGGGCTCACGACGATCCTCGTGCTCACCCGGCGACGTCCGGCGTCGCTCGGCCGGCTCACACCGCTCCGCATCGCCATCGACGCAGGCCCGACACCAAGCGCCACTGGCCGCAGCAGCCTCCGTACCGGTAGAACTCGTCCATGACGCTCCCGCCTCGTACCGCCGCCACGCTCGTCGTCGCCGTCGGGGTCTGGGTCCTCTGCGACCTCGTCCGCGTGTGGGCGCCCTCGCTGATCACGATCTTCGGACAGGCCGCGTCGACGCCGCCCGAGCTGATGGGCGCGTACGCGCTCGGATGCGTCGCGGTCGGCGCGGTGGTTGCGCTTCTCGCGCGGCGCCACGCCACGGGCGTGGCCGCGGGCGCGCTGGCCGTCGCGCTCGTGTGCCGGACCGCCCTGCAGCTGACCGACGGCGGGCAGGCTCAGCTCGTCGCCGCCTCGCTCGGGATCGCCGCGGGCATCGCGTGGCTCTCGCTGGCGGCAGTCTCGTACGGTGACGTGCTCGTCGTCGGCCTCGCGGCAGGCCTCTCGCTCGGGACGGTGACGCATGCGGCCCTCGGGACGTGGGGTGCGGTCTGGCGCGGTGACGCGTGGGGCTGGGTGCTGCTCGTCTTCCAGGTCGTGGGCGCCGCGGTGGCATGGCGGCTCGCGCGCGACCACCGGTCGAGGGCAGCGGCGCGTCGTACGGCCTGGCTGGTGATGCCCGGTCTCCTCCTCGCCGGCATCGTCTTCGCGAACGCGGGCCGCGCGTCGGCGGTCGCGGGGACGGCCGGGCTGGTCGTCGTCGCGCTCGCGTCGGTTGCCGCAGTCGCGACAGCGGCCGTGCGGCCGCGCCGCGCGACGGCGTGGGCGGCGGCGGTGGTCCTCGTCGCAGCGAGCGCCGTGGCGCTGCTCGTGACCGCCGACGTCGACGGCATCCCGGCGGTGTCGCCGACGTGGACTCTGGCGGCGTACGCCGTCGGGCTTCCCGCGCTCACCCACCTGTGGGCCGCCTCCGACCACGGCCGACCGGCGCGTGCCGCGACCCTGGCGCTCGGCGGGCTCGTGTGGGTGGCGCTGCTGTTCGTCTACTACGCCGGGTACGACCTCGGCTACCGTGCGGACATCGTCGTCGTCCTCGCAGCGGCAGTGCTCGCCGTCGTCGCGGCGACCGGGGCCCCGCGCGCGGCCGGCACCGACCGTACGGGGGCGGCGCGCGTGTCGCCCGTCCTCCTGGGCGGCCTCGGCCTCCTCGCCGGCACCGTCGCGTGGCTCGGCCCCGGGCTCACTGTCCCGGCGCTCGACGACGTCGCGGGCCCCGACCTGCCCGCCTCGGGGAGCGTGCGCGTGACCGCGTACAACCTGCGCATGGGCTACGGCATGGACGGCACGTTCCGCCCCGACCTCGTCGCCGAGACCCTGCGGTCGAGCGAGGTCGCGCTGCTCAGCGAGGTCGACCGCGGGTGGTATCTCAACGGCGGCCAGGACGAGCTCGCGATCCTCGAGCGGATGCTCGACCGCGACGCCGTGTTCGCGCCCGCGGCCGACCCGGTGTGGGGCGACGCGGTGCTCACAGCGCTGCCGGTCGAGGAGTCGGTCGGGACCCCGCTGCCGTCGCACGGCGCGGTGACCGGAGCCCAGGCGTTGTCCGTACGGCTCGACCTCGCGGGGGCACCGACGTGGTTCGTGTCGACGCACCTGCAGCCGAACGACGGCGATGAAGGCGTCGGCCCGCAGACCGAGGATCTCGCCGCGATGCTCCGGACCCGGCTCGCCGACGGTCTCCCGCTCGTCCTCGGCGGTGACCTCAACACGCAGCCGGGCAGCACCTCGTACGCGCTGCTTGTGGGCCTCGGGCTCGTCGACGCCCTCGACGGCGCAGACCCGACCTCGCCGGCGGACCGGCCGACGGCACGCATCGACCACCTGCTCGTCAGCCCCGACCTCGCTCCGTCCGCGCCGCGCGTCGGCGGCTCGCAGGCCTCCGACCACCTACCCGCCTCGGTGACGCTCACGCCACGCGGCTGACCCGCGTACCGTGGCCGGATGAGCGCTCACCGGATGCTCCGCGGCGCGGCCGTCGGCGCCCTCGCGTCGCTGCCCGCGTCGTACGTCAAGGCCGTGACCGAGCCTGCGCTGCAGCGCGCCGCGGAGCAGGTGGTCCCGCCGCAGGTGTGGCAGAAGCGCCTCGTCGGGACTGACCCGAGCGGCCACCCGGAGAACATGCCGCCGGCCGTCGTCGCCGCGGAGGTCGCCGAGCTGCGCGACGGGACCGTGCTCGACACCGCCCAGAAGGTCCGTGCCAGCACGGCGATCCACTACGTGTTCGGTGCCGTGGCCGGCGCCGCGTACGGGGCGCTTGCCGCGCGCTTCCCCGGCGTGACGCGCGGGGGCGGCGCGCCTGCGGGGATCGCGCTCTATGCAGCCACCCACGGGACGGGGCTGCCGGCGGCGGGGATCCAGGAGCCACCGTGGACGCTCCCGGCGTCGGCCGTGCTGTGGGAGAGCGGCAGCCACGCCGTCTATGGGGTGACGCTGGAGGTGTCTCGCCGGCTGCTCGACCGGGTCCTGCCGTAAGTCAGCGCACCGCGCTCCACTGCATGACGGGCCGGGACGGCTTCCAGGCGATCGAGCCGCCGCCCGAGAAGACGGCGTCCACGGCGATCCGGACCAGCTCACCGCCGTGCTTGCGGAAGCGATCGATCAGCGCGGCCTCGTCGTCGAGCGTGACGGCGTGCACGACGAGACGTCCGCCCGGGCGCAGCACGCTCCAGGCGGCTTCGACGAGCGCGGTGTCGGAGCCACGGGCACCGAGAAAGACAGCATCGGGTGCCGCCAGGGCGTCGAGGGCCTCGGGCAGCGTTCCCTCGACGACGCGCAGCTCGGGAACGCCGAGGTCGGCCGCCGACTCCTTCGTGCGGACGAGGCCTGCGCGGTCGGGCTCGACGACGACGCCCGAGGCCAGCGGCTCGGCGCGCACCCACTCGATCGCGACCGAGGCGGCTCCCGGTCCGAGCCCCCAGAGCAGGTCGCCGGCGGCAGGAGCGAGGCGCGCCAGCGCGGCCGTACGGACGTCGCGCGGCACGACCGCGCTTCCCTCTCCGAAGGCGCTGTCCGGCAGACCCGGGACGCTCGACATCGCGGAACGGCGGGACGCGTCGGCGACGCAGTCGAGGCAGACCACGTTGAGCTCGGAGGCGACCCGGACGTTCCACGACGCCGCCGTCGCGTCGGCACGCGACTCGGTGAGCCCGCCGAGGTCTCCGAGCACGGTCATCCTCGTGTCCCCGTATCCCTGGGCGACCAGCAGCGCGGCCACCGACGAGGGCGTGCCGCCGTCGTTCGACAGCACCACCAGCCTGCGCCCGGGCGCGAGGTGCGGGACGAGCTGGCGGACGTCGCGGCCGACGAGCGAGACCAGCGAGGTCTCCTCGTACGACCAGTGCATGCGTGCGCGTGCGAGCGCCTCCGACGACACGGTCGGCACGATCTCGACATACTCGGCGCCGAGCATCCGGACGAGCGTCGTCCCGATCCCGGCGACGAGGGGGTCGCCGGACGAGAGGACGACGACGCGCTTGCCCTCGTGCTCGTCGAGCAGAGCCGGCAGCACCTCGTCGAGCGGGTGCGGCCACTCGACCCGGACCTGCCACCACGCCCACGGAACGGTCTCGAGGTGTCGCTTGCCGCCCATGACCACCTCGGCCTCACGGACGAGCCGGCGCGACTCCATGGCGAGACCCTCCCAGCCGTCCGCGCCCATGCCTACGACCGTGATCCGCTGCATGGGTGCAGACGCTATCCGTCCGAGCGGGCAGAGCCCAAGCCCGGGCGGAGTGTGATCGAGCAGATTGTCCGCGATGCGGCGGGTACGACCCGTGCGGGAATTCCGCGCCTACCATCGAGGACTCATCCGCGAACGAGAGGACGACCGCGCTGATGGCACGCGCCGAGGGGTTCCGAGCCACCCTTCCCGTCTCCGGCCGCCGCGTCCTGGTGGTCGGCGGCGACACCGAAGCGCTCACGCACGTCGCTGCCCTGCGCGACGGCGGCGCCCGCGTCACGGTCGTCGCGCCGCAAACCGTGCAGTCGATCAGCGACCTCGCGGACCGGGGCATCCTGACGTGGCACGCGCGGGCGTACGAGCCCTCCGACGTCACCGGTCACGACCTCGTCGTCCTCGCGACCGGCGATCCCCAGCTCGACGCCCGGGTCTCCTCCGACGCCTCCGAGACCGGCACCTGGTGCTCCGTCCCCGATTCGGGCAGTTCTCCACGTTCTGACGGGGGCGAAAGCGTGGAGAACCGCCCAAATCGGGGACGGGTCGTGCTCGTGGGCGGCGGACCGGGCGACCCGGGGCTGATCACGGTGGCGGGTCTGGAGGCCGTACGCTCGGCCGACGTCGTCGTCACGGACCGGCTGGCGCCCCTCGGCGTCCTGCACGGCCTCGGCTGCGAGATCGTCGACGTCGGCAAGATCCCTCGCGGGCGCACCACCCCGCAGGAGGAGATCAACCGGATCCTCGTCGCGCACGCCGCGGCTGGCAAGCGTGTCGTACGGCTCAAGGGCGGCGACACCTTCGTCTTCGGGCGGGGCGGCGAGGAGCTCGAGGCGTGCGTGGCCGCCGGCATCCCCGTCGACGTCATCCCCGGCGTCACGTCCGCGATCGCCGGTCCGGCACTGGCCGGCATCCCGGTCACGCACCGCGGGCTGAGCCAGGGCTTCACCGTGGTCTCCGGACACGTGCCGCCGGGAGACCCGCGCTCGACCCTCGACTGGGCAGCGCTCGCCCGCTCCGGCACGGACCTGGTCCTGCTCATGGCCGTGGCGACGCTCCCGGCGATCACCGCGACACTGATCACCGAGGGCCTCGACGCCGCGACCCCCGCCGCGACGGTTGCCGACGCGACGCTGCCGACGCAGCGCGTGGTCCGCGCGGACCTGGCCACGATCGCCGAGCGCATCGCCGAGGCCTGCATCGCCTCTCCGGCGATCACGGTGATCGGCAAGGTCGCGGGCTTCGACCCCGGCTCCGAGACCACCGGCGTTTGATGCTTCCCTGCGCCGGGTACCCGTCCGGTGACGGAGGGAGCGGACGTGCGGATCGTCGTCACCGGAGCCAGCGGCAACGTCGGGAGTGCCGTGGTGCGCGAGCTCACCCGCAGGCGCCACGCCCTGACCGGGGTTGCCCGGCGCTCACCCGAGCGCTCCCGTGGCACGGCGCTGGACGGCGTCGACTGGCACGCCGCGGATGTCGCCCACGAGCCGCTCGACCCGGTCCTCGTCGACACGGACGCGCTCGTGCACCTGGCCTGGATGTTCCAGCCCACCCACGATCCCGACACCACGTGGCGAGCGAACGCGGTCGGCACGAGGAAGGTGCTCGAGGCCGCCTCACGGACCGGCATCGGTGTGGTCGTTTGCGCGTCCTCGGTCGCCGCGTACTCCCCCGCGCGCGGCGACGACCCGGTCGACGAGTCGTGGCCGACCGACGGCCCGTCTCCTGCCGCGTACTGCCGTGAGAAGGCCTACGTCGAGCGGGTGCTCGACGTATTCGAGGCCACCCACCCCGAGGTGCGCGTGGTACGCATACGCCCGGCCTTCGTCTTCCAGCGCTCGGCGGCCTCGGAGCAGCGGCGCATCTTCGGCGCTCCCGCGCTGCGTCCTTGGATGCTCGACCGCCGCCTGCTCCCTCTCCTCCCGATCCCGTCGGGACTGCGTCTGCAGACCGTCCACGCCGACGACCTCGCCCGGGTCTACGCCGAGGCCGTGGAGCGGCCGGTACGGGGAGCGTTCAACGTGGCCGCCGACGGTCTCCTACGACGCGAGGAGCTCGGCGAGGTCTTCGGCGCGCACACGTTCACCGCGCCCCGACGCATCGCGCGCGCCGCGTTGGAGGGAGCGTGGCGCGCGCGGCTCGCCGGCGCACCCGGCGACCTCTTCGACGCGCTCCTGCGAGTCCCCGTGCTGGGGACGGCGCGTGCCAAGACCGAGCTTGGGTGGCAGCCTCGCCACGACGCCGCCGAGGCCCTCGGTGAGATGCTCGCCGGCGCCCGGGAAGGCGCCGGCGGGCCTACACCGCCGCTTGACCCCGACTCATCGCGAGTCTGAGACGCCCTCCACCGACTCGTCGAGCCCCGGCAGCGTCTTCATGACCCTCGGGTCACCCGCGTCGGCGAAGTAGTCGCCCGCGATCGTCTCGTCGGTCCCGTTCGAGACCTTGCCGGCCCGCAGTGCGAGCGTGACGACCGCCGCCACCCCCACGTTGATGACGAACGCCGTCAGCGCGATGTATCCGAGGTGCCCGATGATCGGGATCGGGTCGAGCGACCCTCCGAAGTGCGCGCCCGTGACCGGGTTGACGACCTGGTACGCGCTGATCGTCCCGTACACCATCCCGACGGCCCAGCCGAGGAGCAGACCCCAGCGGTGGAACCACTTCGTGTAGAGGCTGAACACGATCGCCGGCAGCGTCTGCAGGATCCAGATGCCGCCCAGCAGCTGGAAGTTGATCGCGTTCTGCTTGTCGAGCGTCAGCACGAACGCCAGCGCGAACACCTTCACCACGAGCGAGGCGAGCTTGGAGACCTTCGCCTCTTGCTTCGGGGTGGCGTCCGGTCTGACGAACTCCTTGTAGACGTTGCGCGTGAACGTGTTCGCCGCCGCGATCGACATGATCGCCGCAGGCACCAGAGCTCCGATCGCGATCGCCGCCCAGGCCACGCCCGCGAACCACGACGGGAACATGTCCTCGAACAGCTGCGGGATCACCAGCTGCGCGTTCGGCTCACCGTCGAGCCCGACGGGTTGCGTCCCGGCCGCGATCGCGACCCAGCCGAGCAGCGCGAGCAGACCCAGGATGAACGAGTACGCCGGCAGGATCGACGCGTTGCGCCGGATCGTGTTGCGGCTCTGGCTGGACAGCGTCGCCGTGATCGAGTGCGGGTACATGAACAGCGCGAGCGCAGAGCCGAGCGCCAAGGTCGCGTACGCCCAGTGGGCGTCAATGCCGGTCGGGATGAACGAGCCGGTCGGTGCACCGGTCGCAGGGTTGGGTGTGGCCATCTTCTCCTCGGCCGCACCGAAGATCGCCTCCCAGCCGCCGACCTTCGAGGGGAGATAGATGATCGCGACGATGATGACCAGATAGATCAGCGCGTCCTTCACGAACGCGATGACCGCGGGCGCGCGCAGCCCCGACGAGTACGTGTAGGCGGCGAGCAGCGCGAACGCGATGAACAGCGGCGCGTCCTTGGCGACCCAGTTGGAGCCGCCGCCGAGACCCGCGACCTCGAGCACGGCCTGGATGCCGACGAGCTGGAGCGCGATGTACGGCATGGTCGCCAGGAATCCGGTGATCGCGATCGCGAGGGTCAGGCCGCGGCTGCTGTAGCGCCCGCGCACGAAGTCGGCGGGCGTCACGTACCCGTGCCGGTGGCTCACCGACCACAGCCGCGCCATGAACACGAAGATGATCGGATAGAGCACGATCGTGTACGGCACCGCGAAGAAGCCCGCGACGGCGCCGGTTGCGAACATCGCCGCGGGCACGGCGACGAACGTGTACGCCGTGTAGAGGTCGCCGCCGAGAAGGAACCACGTGACCCAGGTGCCGAACTTGCGACCCCCGAGCCCCCACTCGTCGAGCGACTCCATCGAGTGCGGGCGGCGCCAGCGCGCCGCGTAGAAGCCCATCACGGTGACGAGCGCGAAGAGCAGGATCAAGATCGTGAGGGCGACCCCGTTGATGTCGTTCATCGCTCGTCGCCCTCGTGCATCGGACGGTGCGGGCGGGCCACGAGGACGATCCGGTACGACGTGTACGTCAGCGCGGCGGTGATGAAGACCCAGAGGAACTGGTACCAGAAGAAGAACGGCCAGGGACCGAGCTTCGGGTCGACACGTGCGTACGAGTCGACCCACAGCAGGGCGATCACGGGGATGGCGAGCAGCACGGCTGCGAGGGTCAGCAGCGCACGATTCGCCGGTGGAGTGGTTTCGTGCAGGGTCGGGTCGTCGGCCCGGTCGTTTCCGGAGGTCATCACGTCTCGCTCTCTCGAGGCATTGCGGGGTCCCGGGGAGGACGTACCCGGTGTGACTGCGGTCACACAGGCTGGCACCGGCCCCGTGCGCCGTCCACGGCCCGCGCCGTCGACGTCGGTGAGCGGTCGGTACGAGGCGGCAGACGGTCGCGTGCGCCGGTCAGGCGGAGCCGGGCTTAGGCTGAAGGGCCCGTTCGCCCCACTCGGAGGACCACCCGATGACCCGTCCCGACGCCGCAGGCCGCGTCGCTCCCCCGTCCGACCGCGCCCGTACGCAGGCCGCCGAGCGGCTGGCCGGACTCGCGACGCCTGCCGGTGCGCTGGGCCGGCTCGGTGATGCCGCCGTCTGGTTGTCGGCCGTGCAGGACGCATGCCCGCCGCGCCCGCTCGACGACGTCCGCATCGTCGTCTTCGCCGGCGACCACGGGGTGACCTCGCACGGCGTCTCGGCGTACCCGAAGGAGATCACCGCGCTGATGGTGCGGCAGTTCCTGTCCGGCGGTGCCGGGGTCGCGGTGCTCGCCCGCCAGCACGGTGCGGCACTGCGTGTGCTCGACCTCGGCGTCGATGTCGAGCCGGGCGTCCTGCCGGCCGAGGTGAGCGTCCACAAGGTCCGACGCGGCTCGGGTGCCCTCCACCTTGAGGACGCGCTCACGCCTGGCGAGACCGACCAGGCGCTCGCCGTCGGCGCCACCGTCGCCGCGGAGGAGATCGCCGCGGGCGCCGACCTGCTGATCCCGGGCGACATGGGCATCGGCAACACCACGCCGTCCGCCGCCCTGATCGCCGCCACGCTCGGGCTCGACGCTCGTGACGTGACCGGCCGCGGGTCGGGCGTGGACGAGGCGACGCTCGCACACAAGGAGCAGGTCGTCGCGCGGGCCCTCGTACGCGCGGGCGAGCGCGTCGCCGATCCCGTCGACCGCCTCACCGCACTCGGATCGGCAGACCTGGCCGCACAGGTCGGGTTCCTCGCCGAGGCCGCCCGGCAGGGGGTGCCGGTGCTCCTCGACGGGGTCATCTCGGTCGCGTGCGCGCTCGTGGCGGAGGACTACGCGCCCGGCTCGTCGGCGTGGTTCGCGGCGGGCCACCGCTCCCCCGAGCCCGCGCAGGCGCTCGCGCTCAGCAAGCTCGGCCTCGACCCGCTCCTCGACCTCGACATGCGCCTCGGCGAGGGCAGCGGCGCGGTCGCCGCACTGCCGGTGCTGCGCTCGGCCGGGGCGCTGCTCGCCGAGATGTCGTTGCTCGCGGACGTCCTGGGGTCGTGACCGCAGGGGTGCGCCGCGGGGTGCTCCCCGACGGCGTCCTGCTCGCGGTCGGGACGTTCACGGTCTTCCCCGTGGCGCCGCCGTCGACGGTGGATCGGGCCCGTGCACGTGCGGCGATGCTGCTCGCGCCTCTCGCGGTGCTCCCGCTCGCGCTCGGCGTCGCGGCGGTCGTCGCGCTCGGCGACGCGCTGGCCTGGCCCGCCGTGCTGACCGGCGCGCTCGGTGTCGGCACGCTCGCCGTCGGGACGCGGGTGCTGCACCTGGACGGACTCGCGGACACCGTCGACGGGCTCAGCGCCCCGTACGACCGCGAACGCCGGCTCGCGATCATGAAGTCGGGTGACGTCGGGCCCGCCGGCGTCGTTGCGCTCGTCCTCGCGCTGCTCGTCCAGGCCGCAGTGCTCGGCGCCGTCGCCTCACGCCCGTACGGGTGGCTGCTCGCCGGTGTCCTCGTGTGCGTGTCGCGGGCCGTCGTCGTCGTCACGTGCGCGACCCCTGTCCCCGCCGCCACGCCTGGCGGACTGGGTGCGGCCGTCGCCGGCTCCGTCCCGGTTCTGGCCGCCGTCGGCGTCGGCCTCGTCGGCGCCGCTGTCCTCACGCTCGCACTCGCCGCGACCGGCGCACCGTGGTGGCAGGGGTTCGTCGCCGCGGCGGTAGCCGCGGCGGCCGTCGTGCTCCTCGTACGCCGGGCGGTCACGCTCCTCGGCGGGATCACGGGCGACGTGATCGGTGCCGCGGTCGAGCTGGCCCTGGTCGCGCTCTGCGTCGTCACCGCGGCACGATGAGGCCGCGCGACCTCAGAGGTAGAGCACGCGCCCCGCGACGACCAGCGCAACCTCGTCCGAGCACTCTGCGACCCGCTGGTTCACGAGCCCGAGGACGTCGCGGAACACCCGGCCCGAGCGGTGCTCCGGCACCACGCCGAAGCCGACCTCATTGGTGACCGCCACGCTCAGGTGACGACGCGCGCACCACGCCTCGACGAGGCTGTCGATCTGCTTGCCGACCTCCGGTCGCCACTGCGCGTCCGGGGCGTCCCAGGCGCCGAGCTCGTCGAGCATCGCCGTCACCCACGTGCCGAGGCAATCGACGATCACCGGGGTCGATGTGCCCTCGAGCGCGCTCGCGACGTCGGTGGTCTCCGTCGTCACCCACCCGTCCGGGCGGCGGCTCTGGTGGTCGGCGACCCGCGCCGACCACTCGGGATCGCTCCCGTCCGGCGCCGGGCCCGGCGCGATGTAGGTAACCACCGGCTCTTGCTGGAGGAGCGACTCCGCGTACCGGGACTTGCCCGACCGTACGCCTCCGGTCACCAGCACCCTGTGTCCCATGTCCGCCCCTCTCGCCCTGAAGGTCGTCCGTGCGTCACGCGCCGACGGCGCTCCTCCGCAGCCTTGCACGTCGGCCCGCGCGACGCGAGCCTGACCCCGCGACACGGACCGACCGGGCCGATACGGTGCGGAGATGAGCAGGAACCGTCGCGGAGTGATCATCGGCGCGCTGCTGGGCGCCGCGCTCCTCGCAGCAGTCGCGATCGCAGGGACGTGGTGGGTCATGGACGACGCCGATGCCGACGAGTTCTCCGGCGAGTGCGCCCGGATCACGTACGACGGCCGTTCCTACTACTCGGTCGGTCGGCCGGTCTCCCGCGACGACCTGGTCACCCCAGACGACCCGCTGAACGCCGGCGAGGGGCCGCGCAGCTGCGATCCGGGCGCGATGGAGACGCTGGAGTTCCGGCCGGCGGGCGTCCGTCACATCCCGGGCGTTGATCCGACCGAGGCCGTCGTGGCCCGGTACGACCTGACCGACGGGCGCGAGGCGCTGTACGTCGCCGACCGCGACTACGCCCGTACGGGCGAGCTCCCCGACGACCTCGCCGAGGCGCTCGGCTCGTCATGACCGAGCCGGGCGGCTGGCGGCGACCGGCGGTCGTGATCGTCGGGCTGGGCGTCCTCCTCGGCTGCTCGTCGGCCGCCGACCTTGCGGGCGACCGCACCACCTCCCCCACCCCGACCACCCCGACCGCCACGCCGTCGACCGCCACGCCGCCGCCCCGTGCGCTGCCGGGCGGCTGGCAGGCCGAGGCCCTGCCCGGGCGGCTGCGACCCGTGGTCATCACCACCGACGGCAGCCGCCTCGTCGTCGGTGGAGGCGCGGGCATCGGCGACGACGCCGAGCCGCGCCTGCTCGTACGGGGCGGCGACGGGTGGGAGGACGTGCCGCTCACGCCGCGGACCGGGTACGGAGAGATCGCCTCCCTCGTCGAGCTCGCGGTCGCCCCGAGCGGCAGGGTCGTCGCGCTCGGCAACGCCACCGGAGGCGCCCATCTGATGCCGCGCTGGACCGCGTGGTCGGGCACGCTGGAAGCGGTGACGGAGACGCCGCAGGTGTTCGAGACGTTCGGCGGTCCGTCGGCGGGCGGACTCGCGGGCGTCGCCTCAGCCCCGGTCGCGACGGTGATCGGCAGCTGGGCGACCTCGTCCCAGCAGCTGTCGCCCGCGGTGTGGCACGAGGATGCCGGGCGATGGCTCCGCCGTACGGACGTCGACGCCTTCGCGGACCGGGGCGGAGTCCAGGCGCTCCCGACGGCGGTGGCCGCCACCCGCACTCAGGTCGTGGTCGTGGGCACCGAGACGATCACCACCGCCACGAGCACGCGACAGACCGCCGTGGCGTGGCGTACCCGCGACCTCCAGCGATGGGACCGGCTCGCGCTGGCCGCAGGCGCCCGCGTCTCCAGCGGGGCGACGGACCTCGCCTGCGGACCGGACGCCTGCGTCGTCGCCGGCTGGGTCGGCGACCGGCTGTCCGCGTGGCGGGTCGACGCGCAGGCCGTGCGGCGTCTCCGGCTGCCGCGTGTCGCGGTCGAGGCGTACGTGGCGCGGCCGCGCGCGGCGTACGACGGGACCTGCATCGCCGTGGCCGCAGGGCAGGAGTCGCGCGACCTCGTCTCGTCCGCCGACGGGGTGCGCTGGAGGTCGACGCCGGTCCCCCAGGCCAAGGTCACCGACCTCGCGGTCGTCAGTCGGCGGCTGTACGCGCTCGCACCCGCGGGCGCGACGCCGCTGGTCTCGCGGGACGACGCGTGCGCGAGGTGAGGTGACGACCTCTCAGGCCGGGATCCCCACGACCTCGCGCGAGCCCTCGACGTCGACGCGCGACCCGCGGCGTTGACCAGCGCTGAGCCCCACGATTTGACGCCTTCTCCACGTGTCGCGGGCCGGAAAAGGTGGGTAAGGCGTCAAATCGCGGGGCGGACGCGGTCACGCCGGGGCGAGCGCCTCGGCCAGCGGGACCAGTGTCTCTGCGCATCCCGCGTCGACCTTGAGCGTCGCGAGCTCGTCACCGCGCGTCGTCCCACGGTTCACGATCACCACCGGCGTCCCGGCCTTCGCCGCCTGGCGGACGAACCGCAGGCCTGACATCACCTGCAGCGACGACCCCACCACGAGGAGCGCGCCGGCGTCGTCGACGAAGGCACGGCACTGCTCCACCCGCGGCTTCGGGACATTCTCCCCGAAGAACACCACGTCTGGCTTCAGCCTCCCGCCGCACCGCTCGCACGGGGCGACGACGAACCCGCTCGTCTCCTCGAGGACGGCGTCGCCGTCGGGCGCGATCGCGTGCGCCCCCTCCCCGTACCCGGGGTTCAGTGCCTCCAGCCGCTCGTGCAGCGCGAGCCGCGACGTACGGTCGCCGCAGTCGAGGCAGACGACGTCGGCAATCCGCCCGTGGAGCGTGACGAGCGCGTCCTGCCCCGCGGCCTCGTGGAGCCCGTCGACGTTCTGCGTGATGACGGCCGACACCGCGCCCGCGCGTTCGAGCGCGACGAGCGCGTGGTGCGCGGCGTTGGGCGCGGCGCCGGTCATGTGGCGCCACCCGACGTGTGCGCGTGCCCAGTAGCGCTGCTGCGCCTGCTGGGTCGCCACGAACTCCTGGTACGTCATCGGCTGGCGCGGCACGGAGTCCGGGCCGCGGTAGTCAGGGATGCCCGAGTCGGTGCTGATCCCGGCCCCGGTCAGCACGACGACGCGGCGCCCGGCCAGCAGCGTACGGGCCTCGGCGAGGGCGGGAGCGGGGGTCAGGGTGTCCACCCTTCGAGGGTACGAGGCCGGGCACACCGCGCTCTCCGTCTACGCTGGCGGGCGTGAGCGACCGGGTCTGGACGAGCAAGGGTGTTGTGATCCCGGCTGTCCTGAGCCTCGCGTGCGCCTCGGCAGGCCTCCTGGCCTGGGCGGGCGCGAGCGCCGGGGCCCAGGTCAGCGAGGCGAGCGTCACGACTCTCGAGGCGCCGAGCATCGCGACCGACGCGCCCGCTCAGCCTCTTGTCACGCCCTATCTCGCGGCGACGTCGCTCGACTCCGGTGTCGGGACGTCCGGCTCGGGAGTCGCTCGCGCCTGGGTGTCGGACATGGCCGCCCGTACGGGGATCGGCGACGTCGCCCTTGCCGCGTACGCCGGCGCCGCGCTCCGGATCGGCACGGAACAACCCACCTGCACCCTCGGATGGACCACGCTGGCTGCCATCGGCTGGGTCGAGTCGCAGCACGGCACGATCGACGGCAACGCACTGCTGCCCGACGGCACCACCCGTACCCCGATCCTCGGCCCCGCGCTCGACGGCGGCGACGGCGTCGGCGCCCACCGGGCCCAGAGCGAGGACACCGCCGCCCACGGCAACGCCGAGTGGGACCAGGCCGTCGGCCCGATGCAGTTCATCGGCTCCACGTGGCGCCGGTGGGGTGCTGACGGCGACGACGACGGACGCACCGACCGTACGGACATCGACGACGCCGCGTACGCCGCGGCCCGCTACCTGTGCGCGGACGGACACGACCTGGCCACAGGCCCGGGGTGGACTGCCGCCGTCAGGTCGTACAACCACTCCGACGCCTACGTCGCCTCGGTGCTCGCCACCGCCGACGACTACGGCGCACGCGTGGGCTGACGCGTACGACCAGGGTCGGGTACCCCAGCGAACCTCAGGACACCCGACGGTGCACAGTCGGGGAAGGGTGCGTTCGCTGGGGTACCCCAGCGAACGCACCCTCGACCGACGCAGGTGACGTCAGCGCGTTCCGGCCTCCACCGGCTCCTTCGGCTTCTGGGCCTCGAGGCGCTTCGTGAGCTGGTCGCCCTCGATGTCGAGGTTCGGGATCAGCCTGTCGAGCCACTTCGGCAGCCACCACGCCGACTTGCCGACGATCGCCATGAACGCCGGGATCAGCGTCATGCGGACCAGGAACGCGTCGGCCAGGATGCCGAAGGCGAGCCCGAAGCCGATCGGCTTGATCATCGCCATCGGGCTGATGATGAAGCTGCCGAACACCGAGATCATGATGATCGCGGCCGCGGTGACGACGCGGGCACTGTGGCTGAACCCGGAGACCACCGAGGCATTCGCCTCGCCGGTGTGGACGTAGTCCTCTCGCATCCGCGACACCAGGAATACCTGGTAGTCCATCGCGAGTCCGAACAAGATGCCCACCATGAGCAGCGGCAGGATGCTGATGATCGGACCGGGGGTGTCCACACCGAAGATGTCCGAGAGCCAACCCCACTGGAAGACCGCCACCGTGGCGCCGAGGGCGACACCGATCGTCAGCAGGAAGCCGACGACCGCCGACAGCGGCACCAGGATCGAGCGGAACACCAGGATCAGCAAGATGAACGCCAGCCCGACCACGAGCGCGAGGTAGACCGGCAGGGCGTCGGCGAGCTTCTCCGACACGTCCACCGACACGGCCGTCTGGCCGCTGACCAGGACCTCGGCACCGGTGTCGTCCTGGATGCCTCCCACCGCGTCACGGATCTCGGCCACCAAGTCCTGCGTCTCGGCGTCGGCCGGCCCGCTCTTGGGGATCACGGTGATCGTGGCGAGGTCGGCACCAGGAATCACCTGGCCGGGTACGACCGTGGCGACGTCGGTGTCGATGCCCTCGATCGCCTGGGTGGTCGCACCGACGGCGGCCTCCGCATCCTTGGCCTCACGGGTGTCCACCACGACCAGCAGCGGGCCGTTCGCCCCGGCGCCGAAGCTGTCGGAGATGAGGTCGTACGCCTTGCGCTGGGTCGTGTCCGTCGCGGCGGTGCCGTCGTCGGGCAGGGACTCCTGCAGCGACATCACCGGGATCGACGCGATGGCAGCGACCAGCACGCCGAGCACGCCGACGATCCACTTGCGTCGCGAGACGAAGCCCGCCCAGCGGTGCCCCATCGTGGGCTCGCCGGAGTGGTCGTCCGCCTCGGGGTCGTGCTGGCGAAGGCCGGGGATCTTGCCCTTCACGATGCGCCGCTTCGCGAACCCGAACATGGCCGGGACCAGCGTCAGCGCGATGAGCACGGCGATCGCCACCGTGGCGGCGGCCGCGAGACCCATCTCGGTGAGGATGGAGATGTTGACGACCGCCAGGCCCGCGAGGGCGATGACGACGGTGATGCCGGCGAAGACCACGGCGCTTCCGGCGGTCCCGACGGCGCGACCCGCCGCCTCCTCCGGGTTACGGCCGATCATCACCTCGTGGCGATAGCGCGACACGATGAACAGCGCGTAGTCGATGCCGACCGCGAGCCCGAGCATGGTCGCGAGGATCGGCGTCGTCGAGCCGAGCGACATGAAGCCGGTGAGGGTCGTGATGCCCGCGATCCCGATGCCGACGCCGATCAGCGCCGTGAGCAGCGGCATGCCGGCCGCGATCAGCGAGCCGAAGGTGATGACGAGGACGACGAGCGCGACCACGATGCCGATGAGCTCGGAGGCCCCTGTCTCCGGGATCTCCATGAGCGCGTCGCCGCCGATCTCGACCGTCATCCCGGCGTCACGCCCGGCCTCTGGCGCCTCCTCCAGCGCCTCTACCTGCGCTTCGGTGAGGTCGATCGACTGCGTGTCGTACGTGATCGTCGTGTAAGCGACGGTCTGGTCCGGCGACACCTGCTTCGCCTGGAACGGATCGACGGCGCTGACCACACCCTCCTCGGCGCCCAGCGACTCGACCGTCTCGCCGATCACGCCGGCGTACTCCGGGTCGGTGACCTTCGAGCCCTCCGGCGCCTGGAAGACGATGCGCGCCGTGGCGCCGTCCGCGGCCGCGTCGGGGTTGCGCTCCTTCATCAGGTCGAACGCCTCGACGGACTCCAGGCCCGGCATCGAGAAGTTGTCGGAGGTCTTGCCAGACAGCGTCGCCGCGCCGGTGCCGGCGAGGATGAGCGCGGTCAGCCACGCGGCGAGGACGCCCTTGCGATGACGGAACGCCCACCGTCCGAGGCGGTAGAGGTACCAGGACACGGTGTCTCCTGTGGGTCGTGCGCCCGCGGGCGCGTGGTGGGTCAGGGTGTGGGAGAGGTGACGCCGAGTGCCGGCAGCAGCACGGCGTCGAGGATCTCGACGAAGAAGTCTGGTCCGCACTGCTCGTTGGTGAGTGCGTCACGGAGGATCGCCGGCCCGATGAGGACCGGGACGACCAGCGGGATGGCGGGGTTGTCGGCCCTCACTTCGCCCCGTGCGATCGCACGGTCGACGACCGTGGTGACGATCTGCACCCGCGACGCGACCACGCGGTCGCTGAACGACTGCGCGAGGGACGGGTGCGTCTTGCAGGCATGGAGGATCGCGGCGGCGAGCGCGATGTCCGGGTCTTCGTCACGCGGCAGTGCCTCGATGAGCGCGAGGAGGTCACCGCGCAGGGAACCGGTGTCGACGCTCTGGGGCACGACCGGCACATCGGCGTCGATCGCGGCGATGACCAGGGCTTCCTTGCTCCCCCACTGCCGATAGAGCGTGGCCTTGCTGGAGCGAGTCTCCTCGGCGACCTTGTCCATCGTCAGCTTGTCGTAGCCGACCTCGGCCAGCAGGCGCAGCGTGGCGGCGTACAGCTCGTCCGTGCGCTCGGGGGTCAGTCGACTGCTCACGCGGTACGGGCTCCTGCTCAATCGAAACGAAACGGTTTCGTTCTGATGTTAGGTCGGGCCTCGCCAGAACCGCAGCGCGCTGGACGTGGCCTCGCTCACACCGGGCCGCCAGGTAGCGTCGAGGTATGGCCGACCTCGCGACCTCCCTCCGCACCGCCCTCGACGGCCCGTACGCCACCGCGCGCGACACCGCGCGCGACCAGCTGGCGGCGACCGGCGTCCTCACCGACCCGACGCTCTCCCTGGACGAGCAACGCGCCACCATCCGCGAGGCGCTCAAGGGCCTTGCCTCGAGCGGACTGTCCGCAGCCGGCTTCGCCACCGCGCACGGCGGCACCGGCGACATCGCCGCGACGCTGGTCGGGTTCGAGATGCTCGTCCACTCCGACGTGTCGCTGATGGTGAAGGCCGGGGTCCAGTGGGGCCTGTTCGGCGGTGCCATCGAGAACCTCGGCACCGACCGCCACCACGCCGCGTACCTTCCCGACGTCATCAGCGGCGACCTCCTCGGCTGCTTCGCGATGACCGAGACCGGGCACGGCAGCGACGTGCAGAGCCTGGAGACGACGGCGACGTACGACCCGACGACGGGCGAGTTCGTCGTCGACTCCCCCACGCCGACCGCCCGCAAGGACTACATCGGCGGGGCGGCGCACGACGCGACGCTCGCTGCCGTCTTCGCCCAGCTCGTCACCGCCGCGCCGGGTGAGACGCCGGAGTCGAAGGGCGTCCACTGCCTGCTGGTGCCGATCCGCGACGCCGAGGGCAACGATCTCCCTGGCGTCACCACCTCGGACTGCGGGGTCAAGGGCGGCCTCAACGGCGTCGACAACGGCCGGATCGTCTTCGACCAGGTCCGCGTGCCGCGCCAGAACCTGCTCGACCAGTACGCATCGGTGGCCGAGGACGGCACGTACTCCTCCCCCATCGACAACCCGAACCGCCGCTTCTTCACGATGCTGGGCACCCTCATCCGCGGCCGGGTGAGCATCGCGGGCGCGAGCGGCGCGGCAGCGCGGCACGCACTGGCGCTGGCCGTCCGGTACGCGCTGCAGCGGCGCCAGTTCGGCGCACCCGGGAGCGACGGCGAGGTGCTGCTGATGGACTACCGCACCCACCAGCGCCGCCTGCTCCCCGCGCTCGCCCGCGCGTACGCCCTGCAGACCGCACAGAACGATCTCGTCGCCACCCTGGCGCGGATCCAGGGCGGCGGCAGTCCCGCAGACCCGGAGGAGCAGCGCGAGCTCGAGGCGCTGGCCGCCGGCGTGAAGGCGTACGCGTCCTGGCACGCGACCGCGACGATCCAGGAGAGCCGCGAGGCGTGCGGCGGCGCCGGCTACCTGGCCGCGAACCGTCTCACCTCGCTCAAGGCCGACACCGACGTCTTCACCACCTTCGAGGGCGACAACACCGTGCTGATGCAGCTCGTCGGCAAGGAGCTGCTGACCGGGTACGCCGACGAGGTGCGCGGGCTCGACCCGGTCGGGATGGTGTCGTTCGCGGTGTCCAATGCCGCCGAGGTCGTGCTGGAGCGTACGCCGGTGGCACCGCTGGTCGCCCGGCTGCGCGACGCGACCAGGCGCGAGGGAGACGAACCCGACCTGCTCGACCGCGGGACGCAGCTCAGCCTGCTCACCGACCGCGAGGAGCACCTGCTGGAGACGCTGGCGCGCCGTATGCAGGCGGCACGCAAGGCCTCGAGCGAGGAGGCGTTCGATGCGTTCAACCGCGCTCAGGACCACCTCGTCCACCTGGGACGCGCGCACGTGGAGCGCGTCGTGCTGGAGTCGTTCGTCACCGTCGTCGGCGAGGTCGAGGACGACGAGACGCGCCAGGTCCTCGACGCGCTCTGCGACCTCTACGCCCTGAGCGTCGTCGAGCAGGACAAGGCATGGTTCCTCGAGCACCGCCGGCTGTCCATCAGCCGGGCGAAGAACGTGACGACGTCCGTCAACGCCCTCTGCGGGCGGCTGCGCCCGTACGCCGGCGACCTCGTCGACGCCTTCGGCATCCCCGACGGCCTGCTCGAGGTCGAGATGCTCGGCTAGGAACGGGCGGTCATCGGTCCGCGCGGTCGAGGCGTAGCCGCTCGGGCGTGTGCAGCCGCACCATCGTGCGGGCGACATTTGACGGCCGGCGGTGCTGGGTCGCGAGCGACACCACCACCATCGCGGTGAACGCGAGCGGCACCGACCACGCCGCAGGCCGCGACAGCAGGAGGTCGAGCCAGCCGTCGTCGGTCCCCCGGACGATCGTCGCGACAACCGCGCCGCCCGCCCCGAGGCCGCCGGCGAGCATCCCCGCAACCGCGCCGGCAGCCGTGAGGCGACGCCACCAGATCCCGAGGACGAGCAGCGGGCAGAACGTCGAAGCCGCCACCGCGAACGCGAACCCGACCGAGCTCGCCACCGCGATCTGGTCCGAGGCGAGGGCGAGACCGAGCGGGAACGCCGTCCCGACGACCGCGCCCGCCCGGACGGCGGCGACCGGTCCGAGTGCGCGACGGCCGAGCGATCCCTGGGCGAGCACACCCGCGACCGACATCGTCAGTCCCGAGGACGTCGACAGGAAGGCGGCGAACGCCCCCGCCGTCAGCAGCGCACCGAGCACGTCGCCGAGCGTCCCGCCGATGACGCGCAGCGGCAGCTCGAGGACGACGATGTCGCTGCTGTCGGTCCCGGCCAGGTCTCCGGCGTACACGCGACCGATCACCCCGTACGCCGTCGGCAGCAGGTAGAACGCACCCAGCAGCGCCAGCACGATCAGCGTCGTCCGGCGCGCGGCCCGGCCGTCGGGGTTCGTGTAGAAGCGCACGACGACGTGCGGCAGGCCCATCGTGCCGAGGAACGTGGCGACGATGAGCGAGTACGTCCCGTACAGGGCGAGCGAGGTGTTGTCCCCCGACATCGGCGACAACCAGGCCCCCGTGGCGCCCGCGCCGGACGGGGTGGGGCGACCGTCCTCGGTCCACGCGTGGAGGAGGAAGACGAGCGGGACGAGCAGCGCGGTGAGCTTCAGCCAGTACTGGAAGGCCTGGACGAACGTGATGCTCCGCATGCCTCCGGAGACGACGTTGACGACGACGATCGCCGCGACCAGCACCGACCCGGCCCAGGTCGGCGCCCCGGTGACGGTGTGGAGGACCAGACCGGCCCCTTGGAACTGCGGCATGAGGTAGAGCCACCCGATCACCACCACCAGCACGCTCGCCACGGCACGGGCGACGCTCGACTGGACACGGATCTGGGTGAAGTCCGGCAGCGTGTAGGCCCCGGAGCGGCGCAGCGGCGCGGCCACGAACGCGAGGAGCACGAGATAGCCCGCGGTCCAGCCGACGGGGAACCACAGCATGTCCGCGCCGAAGGTGAGGACGAGCCCGGCGATGCCGAGGTACGAGGCCGCGGAGAGGTACTCCCCTCCGATCGCCGAGGAGTTCCAGAGCGGGCTCACCGACCGCGAGGCGACGTAGAAGTCCGAGGTCGTCCTGCTGAAGCGCAGCCCGAACAGCCCGATCCCCAGCGTCAGCAGCGCCACCGCGGTGACGGCGACGGCGGCGTACGAGCTGTTCACGGCCTCTCGACCAGGTCGCTGAACGCCCGCTCGTTGCGCTCAGACGCGCGGACGAACCCCCACCCGACGACGAACAGCAACGGATAGACCGCCACTCCCAGCAGCCACCACGGCAGCGGGACCGAAGCGACCGTGACGGTCTCGAGGCCGGACAGCACGAAGAGCAGCGGCAGGCTCCCGACGAGGAGGACCAGCAGGGCAGCGACCGCGAGCGCGAGCCGCAGCTGGGAGCGGACGAGCGAGCGCATGTAGACCTCGCCGATCGCGGTGTCCTCGTCGATCTCCTGCTCGACCGTCCGGCGCCGGTGCGGGCGTGCCGTGGTGTGCGGGCTGGCGATCCGGACCCGCGAGGGCGCCTCGTCGGGCGCCACCTCAGCCGCCGCCGGTGCGGGCGCGCTGCTGCACGAGATCGCGGAGGTCGCGGGTGTGGCGGCGCGCGACTTGGAGCTCGACGTACGGAGGGCCGCCCGCGTCGACGAGGACCGAGCAGCGCCCGGAGACCGTCCGTACCTCGTGGACCCGTGCGGACGATACGAGCAGACTCCGGTGGATCCGGACGAACCCGGCCGGCGCCCAGTCGTGCTCGAGCGTCGTCAGCGGCGTACGGAGCAGGTGGCTCTCGCCCTCGGTGGTGTGGAGGCGGACGTAGTCGCCCTGCGCCTCCGCGTACGCGACGCTGGAGCGGGGGACGAACCGGGTGACCCCGGCGAGCTCGACCGCGACGACCTCGTCGTCGGAAACCGGCGTCACGGGTTGGGGAGAGCGCGCGCCCACCACGCGGCGTACGGACTCGCGCAGGCGCTCCTCGGCGACCGGCTTGAGGACGTAGTCGACGGCGTCGAGGTCCCACGCGCCGACGGCGTGGTCCTCGTGGGCGGTGACGAACACAACCTTGGGCTGGGTGCGGAACCGCGCCAGGACCCGGGCGACCTCCAGCCCCGAGAGCGCGGGCATCGCGATGTCGAGGAACACGGCGTCGACCGGGTCGGACTCCAGCGCGCGGAGCACGTCAGCGCCGGACCCGACCGCGCGGACCTGGCTCACGCGCTCGTCTTGGCCGAGCAGATAGACCAGCTCGTCGAGGACTGGCTGCTCGTCGTCGGCGACGAGGACGCGGAGACCCATGGCGCACGAGTCTAGGCCGCACCTGTGGTCCCCGTCACGCACCGACTCAGCGGGAGGCACCGGGGGCGTACTTCGGCACCCGGACGCTCACCTTCGTCCCGGCGCCGGGTGCCGTCTCGATGACGATCCCGTACGCGTTGCCGTAGACCGTGCGCATCCGCTCGTCCACGTTGCCCAGACCCACGGAGTCGGTGGACGGGTCGCCCGCCAGTGCACGGCGTACGCGGTCCGGCTCCTCCCCCACCCCGTCGTCCTCGATCGTGATCACGGCCTCGTTGCCCGCATCTCGCGCGATCACGACCACGTTGCCGCCGCCCGCCTTGCGCTCGAGGCCGTGCCGGACTGCGTTCTCGACCAGCGGCTGGATCGAGAGGAACGGCAGCGTCACGCTCAGCACCTCCGGCGCGACCTGGACCGTGACGTGCAGCCGGTCGCCGAAGCGCGCCTTCTCCAGCACCAGGTAGCGCTCGATCGACCGCAGCTCGTCGGCCAGCGTCGTGAACTCGCCGTGCCGCCGGAACGAGTAGCGGGTGAAGTCGGCGAACTCCAGCAGCAGCTCGCGCGCCCGCTCGGGATCGGTCCGGACGAACGACGCGATCGCGCCCAGCGAGTTGTAGACGAAGTGCGGCGAGATCTGCGCCCGCAGCGCCCGCAGCTCGGCCTCCATGAGCGCCGTGCGTGACTTGTCGAGCTCGGCGAGCTCGAGCTGGCTCGACACCCACCGCGCGACCTCGGTCGTCGCTCTCGCCAGGCCCGCCGACGCGGTGGGCGAGCTGACGACGACGGCACCCACCACGGCGTCCTCGACGGTCAACGGGGCGACGATCGCGTGAGGATAGGTGGCCCGCGGCGTGCTGAACGCCTGCGTCGTCCCGGCCGAGATCACCTCGCGGGCCAGCTCCATGACGTCGGTGAGACGCTGACGCGGGCCGTCGGTCGCGAGCACCCGCTCGGTGTCGGTGAGGGCGACGGCCGGCGCTCCGAGGAGGGTGCGCAGGTGCTTGAGCGCCTTCTCAGCGCTGCCCTCGTCGAGACCGCGACGCAGTGCCGGCGCCGCCAACGACGCGGTGTGCAAGGTCTCGTACGTCGCACGGTCTTCGGCGGACCCGAGCGAACGGCGCGACCACGGCGTCCTCACGCGAGCGCCTTCTCCAGACGCACGAGCGTCCCCCACGGCTCCTCGAACGCACGCTCACCGCGCTCGACGAAGCCGCGGTCCCGGTAGTACGTCCGCAGCGCAGCGTTGGCCGCGGCCGTGTCGAGGCGCAGGTATGCCCGCCCCGCCTCGCGGGCACGCGCCTCCGCCCACTCCAGCAGCACCACGCCGAGCCCGCGTCCGCGGTGGAGCCGCCGCACCATCAGCCCGTGCACGTACAGCGCGTCTCCGGAGCCCGGTGCGACGAGGTCGTCCCAGATCTCGGGGTCGTCCTCGAGGATCCGGACGGTGGCGTTGAGCGCACCGTCGTCACGCAGGACCCACCACTGCCCGGCCGCGATCTGGTCGCGCACCGTCGGCACGTCGACCTCGCCAGGCTGCCACTGGTCGATGCCGGCGGACGCCTGCCAGCGAGCGAGCGCGTCACGCAGGGACACGATGGCAGCGGCGTCGAGGACGTACGCACGGGAGGGGATCACGCGCCTCAGCGTAGGACGACCGCGGCCGCAGGTCGACCGTTCGCTAGGCGCCCATCACGGCGGGGATCGTCGCGGTCCACGTCTCGCGCAGCTCGGAGATTGGCACCGTGAACTGTCCCTCGACGGACAGTGCCTCGCCGCCGGTGGTCCCGATCTGTGCGACCGGCACCCCGTACGAGCCGGCGAGCGCTGTGAATGCGTCCACACGCTCGGGCGACACGGTGACCAGCGCCCGCGCCGTCGACTCGGAGAAGAGCCCGACGAACGCGTCGCCGTCGAGCGCGACCGTGGCGCCGACGCCGTTGCGGATCGCTGCCTCGGCGAGCGCGATCGCGAGCCCGCCGTCCGACAGGTCGTGCGCGGCCGTGGCCAGGCCCTGCTTGGCGACGTCGACCATCAGGTCGGCCAGCGCCTTCTCTGCAGCCAGATCGACCTGCGGCGGAAGGCCGCCGAGGTGGTCGTGGGCGACCTGCGACCACGCCGATCCGTCGAGCTCGTCGCGGGTAGTCCCGAGGACGAGCACGGCGTCGCCCTCGGAGGAGAACCCCTGCTTGATGCGCTTGGTGACGTCCTCGACCACGCCCAGGACGCCGACCACGGGCGTGGGGAGGATCGCCGTCTCGCCGGTCTGGTTGTAGAACGACACGTTGCCGCCCGTGACCGGGATGCCGAGCACCTCGCACGCGTCCTTCAGCCCCGACGTGGCGCGCTCGAACTGCCACATGACCGCCGGGTCCTCGGGCGAGCCGAAGTTGAGGCAGTCCGTGACGGCCAGCGGCAGCCCGCCGGAGACACCGACGTTGCGGTACGACTCAGCGAGCGCGAGCTGCGCGCCGGCGTACGGGTCGAGCTTGGCGAACCGTCCGTTGCAGTCGGTCGAGACAGCCACACCGAGGTTGGTCTCGTCGTCGATCCGGATGACACCGGCGTCCTCGGGCTGCGCGAGCACGGTGTTGCCGCGGACGTACCGGTCGTACTGGTCGGTGACCCACGACTTGTCGGCCTGGTTGGGCGAACCGAGCACCCTCAGCACCGTCGTACGGAGCTCGTCGCCGGTCGTCGGCCGCGCAAGGGACGCGGTCGTGTCAGCCTGCAGCGCGTCCTGCCAGTCGGGGCGCGCGTAGGGGCGGTGGTAGGTCGGTCCGTCGTGCGCGACCGACCGCGGCGGCACGTCCACGACGGTCTCGCCGTGCCAGTCGATGACCAGGCGACCGGTCTCCGTGACCTCGCCGACCACGGTCGCCTCGACGTCCCACTTGCGGCAGATGTCCATGAACGCGTCGAGGTGCTGCGGCTCGACCACGGCCATCATGCGCTCCTGCGACTCGCTCATGAGGATCTCCTCCGGCGAGAGCGTCGAGTCGCGAAGCGGCACGGTGTCGAGCTCGACGTGCATGCCGCCGTCGCCCGCGCTGGCCAGCTCGCTCGTCGCGCACGACAGCCCGGCACCGCCGAGATCCTGGATGCCTGCGACGACGCCGGCGTCGAACAGCTCGAGCGTGCACTCGATGAGGAGCTTCTCCATGAACGGGTCACCGACCTGGACGCTCGGGCGCTTCGCGGGACCGCCGCTGGTCGAGCCTGTCGAGGCCTCGAAGGTCTCCGACGCGAGCACCGAGACTCCGCCGATGCCGTCGCCGCCGGTGCGTGCCCCGTACAGGACGACCTTGTTGCCCTCGCCCGAGGCATGGGCGGTGTGGAGCTGCTCGTGGCGCAGGACGCCGACGCAGAGCGCGTTGACGAGCGGGTTGCCGAGATAGGTCTCGTCAAACACGACCTCGCCCCCGATGTTGGGCAGGCCGAGGCAGTTGCCGTAGCCGCCGACGCCCGCGACGATGCCGGGCATCACGCGCTTGGTGTCCGGGGCGTCGAGCGGGCCGAAGCGCAGCGGGTCCATCACGGCGACCGGGCGTGCGCCCATCGCGAGGATGTCGCGGACGATGCCGCCGACGCCGGTCGCCGCACCCTGGTACGGCTCGACGTAGCTCGGGTGATTGTGCGACTCAACCTTGAAGGTGACCGCATAGCCCTGGCCGACGTCGATCACGCCAGCGTTCTCGCCGATGCCCGCCAGCGTCTTGCCCAGCGGCGTCTCCTGCGACAGCTCGCCGAACTTCTTGAGGTGGACCTTGCTCGACTTGTAGGAGCAGTGCTCGCTCCACATCACCGAGTACATCGCGAGCTCGGCACCGGTCGGGCGGCGACCGAGGATCTCGAGGATCTGCTCGTACTCGTCGGGCTTGAGTCCCAGCTCGGCCCACGGCAGCTCCCGGTCAGGAGTGGCGGCGGCATGCTCGACGGTGTCGAGGCGGGTCTGGGGAGTCGGTGCGGTGGCGGCAGGCGCGTCGGTCACGGGACCAGGGTAGTCGTCGCCGCCAGAGGGCTACTCCAGCCAGTCGGTCTCGAACGTGTCGCTGGCGTGGATGTGGGTCGCCCGGTAGCCACCCGGAAGCACGGAGAACTTGTGCGGGGTCTCCGGCGGGACCACGATCACCTGGCCCGCGCGGCCGACGAGCTCGTCGCCGTCGACGGTGAACAGCGCGCTGCCGGCATGGATCACGAAGGTCTCCGCGTACGGATGGGTGTGCAGCCGCGGGCCGCTCCCCTCCACGTCGGTGTCCTCCTGGATGATCGAGATCCCGGCTCCGTACGCCGCGCCCTCGATGTTGTCGGTGGTGGTGACGTCGATCAGGTACATGTCCTCGACGCTAGTCCGACTGCGGCCAGGTGTTCTCCCAGAGCCCGACGATGTTGCCCTCCGGGTCACCGAAGTACGCGGCGTAGCCCATGTCGCCGACCTTCTCCTTCGGGCCGACCACCGCGCCGCCCGCTGAACGGCTCGGTGCCGAGAAAGTCCTTCGACCGTCACCCGGCCGAGCCGCTAGTTTCGACCAGTGGAGATCCGTGACCTCGCTGTCGACGACCTCGACCCCGCCCTCGACGTCCGCTCGCGCTCGTTCGGCCCGCTGTCGGGGGGCGACGTCGACCAGTGGAAGACGATGATGACGCGCGCGATCGGTGCAGGTCGCGTGCTCGCCGCGTACGACGGCGGCACGGTCGTCGCGATCGCCCGCATCAACGCGTTCGGGCAGTGGTGGGGCGGACGACGAGTGCCGATGGCGGGCATCGGCGGGGTGGTCGTGGCCCCTGAGCACCGTGGGTCCGGCGTCGGCCTGGCCCTCATGGAGGCCGTCGTCGGACGCTCCCGTTCACTCGGGTTCACACTCTCCGCGCTGTACCCCGCGACCACTGCCCCCTACCGCCGCGCCGGCTACGAGCTCGCGGGCGTACGCCGCACGGTCGACCTCTCGACCGACGCCCTGCGACGGCTGCCCGGCTCTTCGGTGCCGCTGCGGCGCGGTGGAGCGGAGGACGCGAAGGAGGTCGTGCGGCTCCTCGGCGCCGCCACGCAGGCGCGCGGCGACAGTGGCCCCTTCGACTGGGAGCCGGCCGAGGTCGCGGCCGACCTCGCGGACGACGAGGTGCTGACCTACCTCGCCGACGACGGCGCGCTCCAGTACGGGTTCGCTGGCGACCGCTTTCAGGTCCACGCGATCGGCGCGACGTCGCCCGAGACGCTGCACGCCCTTTGGCGGCTGGTCGGGTCGGGCTCTTCGACGCAGGCGACGACCCGAGTCGCCCTGGGGCCGACCGACCCGGTGTTCTGGATGCTCGCCGACAACGAGATCGCGGCCGCCGCGAGCCAGTGGTGGATGCTCCGGCTGGTCGACGCGGCCGCTGCGGTCGCGGAGCGTGGGTTCCCGGTCGGGCTCACCGTCGAGGTGCCGCTCACGCTCTCCGACCCGCTCGACGCCGCAGGCTCAGGGACGTTCGTGCTCGCGGTCTCAGGCGGCCGCGGAGTCCTGCGTCGTTCGGACGGCCCGGGAGGCATCGCGCTCGGCCCACGCGGCGCAGCGGCGCTGTTCGCAGGGACGCCGGTGTCGACCCTGCGGGCGTCGGGGCTCGCCGAGGACGGCGATCCGTCCAACGACGCGCTGCTCGACGCCGCCTTCGCGGCGACGCCGTTCATGACCGACTACTTCTGAGGACGGACGGTCAGGCCTTCGGCTGAGTCGCCTTCCAGGCGCGGAAGCCCTCCTCGGTCGCGCCCTGCCGCCAGTAGCCCGACAGCGACAGGCGCTCGCGCGGGACGCCACGCTCGGTGAGGAGGTACGAGCGGAGCTGCTTGAGCAGACCGGCCTCACCGTGGACGAACACCTGGGGCGCTCCTGGCGGCCACTCGTCGGCGCGTACGGCATCGGCGATCAGCGTCGTGCTCCCGGGAGCGGCGCCGTCGCGGTGGAGCCAGGTGAGCGTCACGTCGGCCTCGCTGACGACCGGCTGCTCGTCGGCGGGCCCGTCGACCTCGACGTAGGCGTGCACGCGCGCACCGGCCGGCATCGCCTCGAGCGCGGCCTGGATCGCGGGCAGTGCTGCCTCGTCTCCGGCGACGAGGTGCCAGGGCGCGATCGGGTCGGGCGAGTAGGCGCCACCGGGACCCAACGCGTGCAGTGTGTCTCCGACCTTGGCCGTAGCGGCCCACGGCCCCGCCACACCGGAATCGCCATGGAGCACGAAGTCGATCGTGATCCGCCCGTGCTCCAGGTCGATCGCCCGCAGCGTGTATGTGCGGACCGTCGGCTGCGCTTCGGGCGGGTAGGACTCCTTGACGAAGTCGAGGTCGAGCGGATCGGGGTAGTCCACACCCTCGGTGAGGAAGACCAGCTTGACGTACGAGTCGGAGAATCCGCCGAACTTGCGGGCGAACTCGTCGAACTGGTGACTCGAGAAGACCACACGCTGCATGTGCCGGGTGAGTCGCTCGCTGGCGACGACCTCGAACCTGAGGGGCGTACGGCGCCCCCGTGCTGCGGATGACTCCGGCTGCGCCGTGATGCTCATATCAGGCAACCCTAACCGCACCCGTCAAGTGCCCTCGCGCGCGTCCGGACGGTCGACTCTGAAGAGCACGTGCCGGTGCAACGGCGACTCCACCGGCAGGGTCGGGTGGTCGAACTCGGCCGCGAGCACCATCCCGAGGCGCCGCATGACGGCCTGCGAGCGAACGTTGGTGCGGGCGGTGAAGGACCACACGCGGTCGAGCCCGGCCGAGCCGAACGCGTGTGCGAGCGCCGCACGTGCGGCCTCGGTGGCATAGCCGCACCCCCAGGCTTCGTACGAGAGTCGCCAGCCGACCTCTGTGCCTGGGGGCTCACCAGCAGCCAGGATCCCCGGCGGGACAGGGTTGAGACCGGTGAATCCGAGGAACCTCCCTGACGCGCGCTCCTCAAGCGCCCACAGGCCGTACCCCTGCGCGGCCATCCGGTCCATGATCCGGTCGACCATCGCGTCGGACTGCTCCCGCGTCAGCGCGCTCGGGAAGTGCTCCATCACGCGAGGATCGGCGTTGAGCGCGGCGAACGCCGGACGGTCGTCGTCGGTCCAGCCCCGCAGGATCAGCCGTGCCGTCGTCAGCACGACCGGCGCGGCGCCGGTCACGGGAGCAGGTCTTGACCGATCGGACCCGGGTTGTACGCGATCTCCCAGGCGAACCCGTCAGGGTCGACGACGTAGCCGCTGTAGCCGCCCCACTCCCGCTCGGCACCAGCCGAACGGAGCGTCGCACCTGCGGCCACAGCCTCCTCGATGACCTCGTCGACGTCGGCGGGAGAGGCGACGTTGTGGGCGAGGGTGAGCGGTGGGACCCCCGTGCCACTGGCGATCGGGCCGACCTCGGCCTCGAAGGCCACCCGGTCCCACAACGAGAGGACGAGACGCTCCCCGACCCGGAGCATGAGCACCTCACCGGGGACGTACAGGCTCTCCTGCCACCCCAGGCCGTCGACGAAGAACGCACGGCTGCGGGCGACGTCGGCGACCGCGAGGGTGATAAAGCTCAGACGTTGGTCCATGTCGGCAGCCTAGGGCTCGGCACCGTCAGGCAAAGGTCAGAACGAGAAGCGCCACGTTGAGCGCGATGACAAGGCCGGCGATGACCGCCGCGACAGCCGTGGTCACACGGCGGTTCACCCACTCCCCCATCACCGACCGGCGCGCCGTCAGCCACAGCAGCGGGACGAGCGCGAAGGGGATGCCGACCGACAGCACGACCTGGGACACCACCAGCGCCCACGACGGCTCGATCCCGAGGGCAAGCACGATCAGCGCAGGGATCACGGTGACGATCCGGCGCGCCACCAGCGGGACCCGCCGACGCAGCAGCCCGTGCATCACCTCGGCCCCTGCCGCGCAGCCGACCGACGTCGACGCCAGGCCGGAACCGAGCAGGGCGACCGCGAACAAGAGCGCGACGCCGGTGCCCAGCTCGGAGCTCATCAGCGCGTGCACGCCGTCGAGCGTGTCGGTGCCCTCCTTGCCGGCCAGGCTCGTCGCGGCGGTGAGCAGGAGCGCCAGGTTGAGGGTGCCGGCCACCAGCAGCGCGACGCCGACGTCGATGCGCGTCGCGCCGAGCAGCTCGGCAACCGTCCGGCGCTGGCCGCGGACACCGAGCCGACCCGCGGTCAGACCGGAGTGGAGATAGATGACGTGCGGCATCACGGTCGCACCGATGATCGCCGACGACAGGAGCAGACTCTCCGTCCCCTCGAAACGGGGGACGAGACCCTCGGCGACGGCACCGGCGTCCGGTGGCGCCACGAAGAGGCCGGCGGTGAACCCGGCCGCGATGAGGAGCAGGAACCCGATGACCACGCGCTCGAGGACGCTCTGCCCGAACCGGTCGCCGATGCGCAGGACGACCATCGAGACGACGACCGTGACGACCGCCCCGATCAGCAACGGCAGGTCGAACAGCAGCGACAGCGCGACCGCGCCGCCGACGACCTCGGCGACGTCGGTGGCGATCGCGACGCCCTCGGCCTGCAGCCAGTACGCGAGACGGGCCGGGCGCGGCAGCGTCTCGCCCATGTGCGTGGCCAGCGACTGCCCGGTCACGATGCCGAGCTTGGCGGAGAGGTACTGGACGATCACCGCCATCGCGTTGGCAAGGACGACCACCCACACCAGTGTGTATCCGAAGGTCGCGCCAGCGGTGACGTTGGTCGCGACGTTGCCCGGGTCGACGTAGGCCACGGCCGCCACGAAGGCAGGGCCGAGGAGGCTGACGCTCTTGGGGAGGCGGGGCGCGCGGACGAACACGCCCCCCAGCATGGACCAACGCCGTCTCGGAGGCGACGAGCGTGTCACACCACGACGAACCACGCGCCTCCTGCGCGGACGAGGACGAACACCGCGTTGTGCATCGCGACCGGCGCGTGCGCGAGGTGGCGAGGCTCGACCGTCGCACCGTCTCCCTCGACGAGGGCACCCCGAACCACGACCTCGCGGTACGCGCTCAGCTCACGGGGTTCGAGGTCGTCCAGAAGCCGCCCGAGCCCGTCCTCGCAGCGCTGCAATGCCGTCCCCGTACGGATCGGGAAGCCGTCAGGCGCGGCAACGGAGCAGGCGGCTCCCACGTCACCCTCGCCGAGCGCGTGCAGCATCGTCTCGACGCTGCGCTCGGGCGTCGTCGGGGCGGGTGCCCCGGCCGCCTGTGCGTGCGAGCCGCTCGCACCGATCGTCCCGAGGCTCGTCGTCAGGCTCGCGACCGCGGCCAGCGCGACGCCGGCGACGAGCGCGGCGAGCATCGCCATGGGGCGCGGGAAGGGCTGCTCTCGGTGACGCGGCGCGGTGCCGGTCACGAGGTCGTCACCACCACGTACCAGCGGTCGTCGATCCGTACGAGCTCGAAGAAGCCCTCGTCGAACGGCTGCGTGATCCCAGCGATCCGCTCGCCCGGGATCTCGACGTGCGTCCCCTTCGCTGGGACGTCCGGAACGGAAGCCTGTCGCAGCACCTGGATGGCACCGGGGCGTAGGCCCTCGGCGTATACGCGCATCGTCCTGACGCACTCGGTGAGCGCGTCGCCGTCGACCGGGACGCCGTCCTGCGCGGTGAGCCGGCACGCGTCCTCGTACTCGCGGTTGCCCATCGCCACGAGCATCCTCTCGAGGCTCTCGCCGGGCTCGTCGGCCGGACCTTGGCCCGCACCACCGACGAAACTGAGCGCGGCGATCGCTGACAGGGTGACCGACCACGTCACAAGCTTGGCGACCATCGAGCGGACCCTCCCCGAGCTCGGAATCTCCTACATCGTGGGGGGTCACTCGATCCTCACCCGAGACCGGGCGAGGCGCTACTCGAAGGGCCGGGCGGACCTCAACGCTCGACGACGAGGTCCGCGTACTCGGTGTGCTTCTGCACGTACGAGGCCACGTACGGGCACGTCGGGACGACCTTCAGGCCCTTGGCACGGGCGTCGTCGAGGGCCGCTCTCGCGATGATCGAGGCGAGCCCCTGCCCGCTCAGCTCTGGGCGCACCTCCGTGTGGACGAGCTGCCTCACGCCGGCTCGGGGGTCGCGGTAGACGATCGTGCCGGCGAGCTCACCGTCGACCAGGAGGTCGTACCGCTGGTCCTCGGCGTTGTCGACGACCTCGATGCTGCGAGTGTCCTCAATCATGGCGTCCACCATACTGAGCGCCGTGGCGCTCCTGGAGGTACGAGGTCTGCGACGGCGGTATGCCGAGGTCGACGTCGTGAGCGGTCTCGACCTCGACGTCGACGCCGGGCAGGCGGTCGCGCTGGTCGGCAGCAACGGCAGCGGCAAGTCCACCGTGCTGCGGTGCGTGACCGGTGCCGACGCACCGACCGAGGGCACGGTCACGCTGGACGGCGCGCCGCTCGACGAGCGAGCGGCGCGGGTCCGCGCCGCGCTCGCGATTGTGATGGACGACCTCGACTACTTCCCCGACCTCAGCGTCGTCGAACACCTTGACCTGTTCGCACGGGCCCATCGCGTCAGCGATGCCGAGACGGTCGTCGACGACGTGCTGCGTGACGTCGGGTTGGTGGCGCAGGCGAGCCAGCTGCCCGGCTCCCTGTCCTCCGGTCAGCGTCGGCGGCTCGCCCTGGCCAGCGCGCTGGTACGGCCGCGCCGGCTGCTGATCCTCGACGAGCCCGAGCAGCGGCTCGACGTCGAGGGCGTCGCGTGGCTCGCAGAGCGCCTCCAGCGTGAGAAGGCCGCGGGCACCGCGATCCTCATGGCCAGCCACGAGCCGAGCCTCGTCGACGCCGTCGCCGACCGCGTGATCACTCTCGGGGCCCCGCGCTGAGCACTCACGAGCTCCGTGCACTGCGCGCCGAGATCCGCCACTGGAGACGAGGGCGCGCGTCCGTCCGGCTGGTCGACGCGCTTCAGGACGCCTACGTCGCCGTGTTCGCGACGATCATGCTCGGCGGGATGTTCGTCAACGCGGTCGTCCAGGTCGGTGGCGTCACCGATCAGCTCTGCGCCTCGGCGGCGTGCCGCGACGCCCGCAGCCTCGTGCCCTGGCTCGTCGCTGGCGGCTGCCTGGTCACGATCCTCGTCGTGGCCCGACTGTTCGGTCCGGTGTACGTGACGCCGGCCGACGGCTCGTGGCTCCTGTCGAGCCCGCTCGACCGCGCCTCGCTCCTGCGGCCACGGCTCACGCAGATCCTGCTTGCTGCCACCGTCGTGACGCTCGCGACGGTGGGTGTCGGCGTGGTGCTGGCCGGGACCGCCCTCACCTCCGCCGTCGCGTTCGCCGCCGCGACGTCCCTGCTCGCGACTGCGACCGCGGCAGCGGCCGCGTACGCCCAGGAGCAGGACCGACGCGCGCTGGCCACGGCGTCGCAGTGGGTGCTCGTCGTCGTGCTGTGGTGCGCAGTCCTGTCGATCGCCGTCGGCGAAGCTCCCCGGATGCCGCTGCCCGCGGCGGATCACCCGGCATCGGCCGTCGCCGTGGTTGTGGCGGCGGCCGCAGCCGTCCTCGCCGGTACGGCGGCCTGGCGGCGGCTGGGCCGGCTGCGTCACCGCGACGTCGTCACCGGCGGGGAGCTGACCCCCGGACTGTCGGGTGCACTCGCGACCCTCGACCTCGCCCTCGCGTACGACGTCGTCCTCTCGCACCGCTGGAAGGGGCGCGGCAGCGTACGCGCCCGCCGAGGTGGACCCGGCGGCGCGCTCGCGCTCGTGGGGAGCGACGTCCTGCGGCTGCGTCGCAGCCCGCAGCGGCTCGTGGTGCTGGCGGCGACGGCAGCGGTCCCGTACGCGGCGACCGCTGCCGGTGCGGGACGGTTCGTCGTGCTCGTGGCCGCGACTGCCGGATTCGTTGCGTGCCTGCCGCTGCTGAGCGGCCTGCGGGTGATGGCGCGCGGCCCCTCGCTCGCCCGCGCGATGCCATTCTCGAGCGCGGTCGCCCAGGCGGCGACGGCGGCGGTGCCGACGGTGGCGGCACTGGCGTACGGGATGGCGACGGCGGCGGCGATGCGCCAGGACGTCGCAGCGGACCGTGAGGCTGCGCTGCTGTGCGGGCTCGCAGTAGGCGTCGCCGTCGCGGCCTCGGGGGTGCGCTGGGTGACGCGACGTCCCCCCGACTACAGCAAGCCACTCATCGCGACACCGGCGGGCGCGATCCCGACGAACCTCTACGGGAGCGTGATCGCGGGGTTCGACGTGCTGCTGCTGACGACAACGCCGATGCTGCTCGCCCCGGACCTGCGCGGCGCGTCGGTCTCGCTCGCGCTCGGCGCAGGCGTGTGGGCCTTCTTGGTCAGCCGTTCACCAGCGCGCTGAGCACCGAGGTGAAGAACGGGAGGCCGTCCGTCCCGGGGCCGCAGAGCTCTTCGACAGCGTGCTCGGGGTGCGGCATGAGACCGACGACGTTGCCGCGCTCGTTGGTGATGCCGGCGATGTCGCGCATCGAGCCGTTCGGGTTGTCGTCGAGGTAGCGGGCGACGACGCGCCCCTCCCCCTCGAGAAGGTCCAGGGTGAAGTCGTCGGCGACGAAGCCACCCTCGCCGTTCTTGAGCGGGATCACGATCTCGTCGCCCGCCTCGTACCCGCTGGTCCACGCAGTCGCGGCGTTGTCGATGCGCAGGCGCTGGTCACGGCAGACGAACTTGCGGTGGTCGTTGCGGATCAGTGCACCCGGGAGCAGGTGGGACTCGCACAGGATCTGGAAGCCGTTGCAGATGCCGAGGACGGGCATGCCGCCGTTCGCGGCGTCCACGACCTCGCTCATCACCGGGGCGAAGCGCGCGATCGCCCCGCAGCGCAGGTAGTCGCCGTACGAGAAGCCGCCCGGCAGCACGACCGCGTCGACCGACTTGAGGTCGTGGTCGCCGTGCCAGAGCGCGACTGGCTCGGCACCGGCGAGGCGTACGGCCCGCTGGGCGTCGATGTCGTCGAGCGACCCCGGGAAGGTGACGACGCCGACCCTCATGCGTCGAGCCCGGCCTCGGAGACGGGCTGCTCGATGCGGACCGCAAAGTCCTCGATGACAGGGTTGGAGAGCAGGGTCTCAGCGAGCGTACGGATCTCGGCGAGGCGCTCCTCGGTGATCTCGCCCTCGACCTCGAGCTCGAAGCGCTTGCCCTGCCGGACGTCGGCGACTCCGCCGAAGCCGAGCCGGTCGAGCGCGCCGTGGACGGCCTTGCCCTGGGGGTCGAGGATCTCCGGCTTGGGCATGACGTCGACGACGACACGAGCCACGGTGGCACTCCTTGGGAGGCGGGACGGGATTCCGGGCCAGTCTACCGGCCGCCGTCGCGTCCCCGATTCGGGCGGTTTCCCACCGAGCACCCAGGCGGGAAGGGTGGAGAAGTGCCCAAATCGGGGACGGGACGGGAGGGCGTCAGATCTCGCGCTTGAGGATCTTGCCGGTGGCCGTCATCGGGAGCTCGTCACGGAACTCGACGACGCGCGGGTACTTGTACGCCGCCATCTGCTCCTTGGCCCACGCGACCAGCTCCTCCTCGGTGGTCTCGTCGCCGGCGTTCTTGATGACGACTGCCTTGACCTCCTCGCCGTGGCTGTCGTGGGGGACGCCGATGACCGCGACCAGCGACACCGCCGGGTGGGTCATCAGCACCTCCTCCAGCTCGCGCGGGTACACGTTGAAGCCGCCGCGGATGATCATGTCCTTGGCGCGGTCGACGATGTAGTAGAAGCCATCCTCGTCCTTGCGGGCAAGGTCGCCCGACCGGAACCAGCCGTCCTTGATGACCTCGGCGGTTGCCTCCGGGCGGTCGTAGTAGCCCTTCATGATGTTCGGGCCCTTGATCGCGATCTCGCCGATCTCGCCGAGCTCGGTGACCTCGGCCCAGTCCGGGTCGATGAGCTTCATCTCGACATCGGGGATCGGGGTGCCGATCGAGCCCGGACGCGGCTCCTCACCGGGCGGGGCGAAGCTGGCGACCGGCGAGGTCTCCGACAGGCCGTACCCCTCGCGGATGTCGATGCCGAAGCGCGACTTGAACTCCCTGATGATCTCGACCGGCAACGACGAACCGCCGGCGGCCGCGATTCGGAGGTTGTCGGCGATCTGTTGCGCCTCGATGCCGCTGCCCTCGAGCGCACCGAGCAGGGCCCAGTACATCGTGGGAACACCGGCGAAGAAGCTGACCTTCTCGCCCACGAGCAGCTGCAGCGCGGCGTTCGGCTCGAAGCGGGGCAGCATCACGATCGTGCCGCCGTACGCGAAGGCGCCGTTCTGGATCACGGTCTGCCCGAAGGAGTGGAACAGCGGCAGCACGCACAGGTACGTGTCGGGGTGAGCGGCGTCCGCACCGAAGAGGCGGTCGCCGACGAGGGCGTTGCTCCGCATGTTCTCGTGGGTCAGCTCGGCACCCTTGGGCTGCCCGGTCGTCCCGCTGGTGTAGAGGATGACCGCGGTGTCGTCGTCGGCCGTCTCGACCGAGTCGAACGTGGGGGGCTGGTTCGCGACGGCGGAGGCGAACGTCTCGGCACCCTCGATCGGCGATGGGGCCGTCGGGTCGATCGTGATGAGGAAGAAGTTGTCGCACTCGTCGGCGTCGTTGTAGCCCTTCCAGGCCTCCGCGCCGATCGGCAGGTCGGCGGTGCCCTCGAACGCGAAGAGGGTGCGTGCGTCGGAGTCGTCGAGGTAGTACGTGACCTCACGCGCCTTGTTGAGCACGTTCAGCGGAACGACGGTGGCACCGGTCTTGAGGATGCCGTAGTAGACGATCGAGAAGTACGGGACGTTCGGTGCCGCGAGAGCGACCTTGTCGCCGTGCCCGATCCCGCGGGACGCCAGCAGGTTGGCGACCTGGTTGGCGGCGCCGTCGACCTGCGCGTAGCTGAAGCGCTTGTCACCGAAGACGATCGCGGTCCGCTCGGGGTACTGGGCGGCGGAGTTCTCGAGGAAGGAAGCCAGGTTGCTCACCGCAGGTGCTCCTGTTCTGGGGGGTCGGTCAGAGCGCACGGCTACTGACGAGTACGTTCGGCCCAAGAGTGACACGCGACACATGATGCACGTCACGCTGGGTCGGGCAGCCAGTCTCAGAACGTGGAACCGGTGAGCGTCTCGTACGCCTCCACGTAGCGCGCACGGGTCCGCTCGACGATCTCATCGGGCAGGCGCGGTGGAGGCGTGTCGGACGCGCGGTCCCACCCGGACGCCGGGGACGTCAGCCAGTCGCGGACGAACTGCTTGTCGTACGAGGACTGCGGGTGGCCGGGCTCCCACTGGTCGGCGGGCCAGAAGCGTGACGAGTCGGGCGTGAGCAGCTCGTCGGCGAGCACGAGCGTGCCGTCGGGTCGCAGGCCGATCTCGATCTTGGTGTCGGCGACGATGATGCCGCGTTCGCGCGCGAGCGCCTCGCCACGCACGTACACCTCCAGCGTGAGGTCGCGCAGCTTCGCGGCCAGGCCCTCACCGACCAGGTCCACGACCTGCTCGTACGAGATGGGCTCGTCGTGGCCCCCGTACGCGGCCTTCGTGCTCGGCGTGAAGATCGGCTCGGGCAGCTGCGAGCCGTCGGTCAGGCCGTCCGGGAGCGCGATGCCGGAGACGACGCCCGTCGCGCGGTAGTCGGAGAGGCCGGAGCCGGTGAGGTAGCCACGGGCGATGCACTCGACCTGCACCATGTCGAGCCGCTCGACCTCGATGCCGCGCCCGGCGACCACATCGGGGACGCCGGTCGACACCACGTGGTTGGGGGCGACGTCGCTCAGCTGGTCGAACCACCACAGCGACATGCGGGTGAGGATCTCCCCCTTGTCGGGGATCGGTGGGTCGAGCGCATGGTCGTACGCGGAGATCCGGTCGCTGGCGACCATCAGCAGGTTGCCGTCGGCCAGGTCGTACAGGTCGCGGACCTTGCCGGAGTAGACGTGGGTGGCTCCGGGGATGTCGTACGGCTCGCTCACGCGCTCAGCGTAGACGAGGCCGCAGACCGTCGAGCGCGGTGGCGACGACGCCGTCGGCGTACGCGTGGGTGAGCGGCCCGCTGCGTTGGAGCCAGCGACTGAACAGCGGGCTCCACACGAGGTCGACGACCACGTCCAGGTCGAGGTCGTCGCGCAGCTCGCCGGCGCGCTGGGCACTGCGCAGGCGCTCCTTCTTGAGCGCGCTCATCGGCTCGCCCAGGCGCTCGGCGTAGGTGGCGGCGAGGGCGGGATCGCGCGCGATCTCCAGCGTCAGCGCCCGCATCGGGACGTCGTACCGCGGGTCGTTGAGCTCGTCGACGGTCGCACGCAGCACCAGGGCGAGGTCGGCCCGCAGGTCGCCGGTGTCGGGAAGCGCCGGGTCACCGTCGTCGCCCTCGCTGAGCATCAGGAACGCGTCGAAGAGCACCGCGCCCTTGGACGGCCACCAGCGATAGATCGTCTGCTTGCCGACGCCGGCTCGCGAGGCGATGCCCTCGATGCTCAGCCCGGAGTAGCCGACCTCCTGCACGAGGTCGAACGCGGCCGTGAGGATCGCGCGCCGCGAGGACTCGCTGCGGCGGGACGCGTGGGCGGTAGAGGTCGACTTCGGACGCTGGGTCGGCATGGGCTCCACCCTAGCAAGTGACTAGACGAGACGGTCCGTCTTGACGTGGCGACCGAACGCGCCTTAGAGTCAAGGAAGCGAGACGAACCGTCTCGCTTCACCCGACCGCAGGAGTACCGCTGCACACCTCACCGCACTCCCAGCTCGCCCTCCACGACGTCTCCAAGACCTACGACGAGCGCCGCGTGATCGACCGCGTCTCCCTGACGGTCAAGCCCGGCGAAAAGGTCGGCGTCGTCGGCGACAACGGCTCGGGCAAGTCCACACTGCTCCGCCTCCTCGCGGGCCACGAACACCCCGACGACGGCGAGGTCACCGTCCGCGCACCGGGCGGCATCGGCTACCTCGCTCAGGCGCTCGACCTCCCGCCGGAGGCCACCGTGCGGGACGCCGTCGACCTCGCACTCGCCGACCTACGCACTCTCGAGTCCGCGATGCACGCGCTCGAGGACGCCCTCACCCGCGAGCCGCCGGAGCGGTTCGCCTCCTCCTCCGTCGCCGCGACCTACGCCACCCTCACCGCACGGTACGAAGCGCGCGGCGGGTACGAGGCCGACGTCCGGGTGGGCATCGCGCTGCACGGGCTCGGCCTGCCCGACCTGGATCCGGCGCGGCCGCTCGGCACGCTGTCCGGAGGCGAGCGCGCGCGGCTGGCGCTGGCTGCGACCCTAGCCTCGCAGCCGGAGCTGCTCCTGCTCGACGAGCCGACCAACGACCTCGACGACGCGGCGATCGGCTGGCTGGAGGACCACCTGCTGCGCCACTCCGGGACGGTCGTGGTCGTCACCCACGACCGCGTGTTCCTCGAACGGCTCACCACGACCGTCCTCGAGATCGACGGCGGCCGGGTCGCGCGGTTCGGCAACGGGTACGACGGCTACCTCACGGCGAAGGCCGCCGAGCGCCGGCGACGCCTGCAGGAGTACGAGGCCTGGCGCGACGAGCTCGTCCGCAACGAGCGGCTCGCCGCCTCGAACGTCGCCCGGCTGGATGCGATCCCGCGCAAGCTGCCGCTGAGCGTGTTCGGACACAGCGGGTTCCGGACGCGCGGTCGCGGCCACGGCGCCATGGTCCGCATCCGCAACGCGAAGCAGCGTGCCGAGCGGCTGCGAGCGGCGCCGCTGGCTCCGCCGCCAGACCCGCTCACCCTCGCCGCGCGGATCGCGACCGGCGACGGCGGGTCGCACGAGCCGGCAGCCCGACTCGCCGACGTGCGGGTCGGCGAGCGGCTCGACGTGCCGTCGCTGGTGATCCCGGCCGGGGGCCGCGTGCTCGTGACCGGTCCCAACGGCGCCGGCAAGACCACGCTGGTCCGTGTCCTCGCCGGCGAGCTGCGCCCCGACGCCGGCAGCGTCCGGGTCCCGGGCACCGTCGGTCACCTTCGCCAGGACGAGGCGCCGTGGCCGCCGGGGACCACCGCACTCCAGGCCTTCGCGTACGGGCGGCCGGGCCCTGCGGACGAGCACGCGGAGGCGCTGCTGTCGCTCGGGCTGTTCGAGCCGGGGGATCTGCAGAAGCGCGTCGACGTGCTGTCGTACGGGCAGCGGCGCCGGATCGAGCTGGCCCGCCTGGTCAGTCAGCCCCTCGACCTGCTGCTGCTCGACGAGCCGACCAACCACCTGTCCCCCGCACTGGTGGAGGACCTGGAGGAGGCGCTGGCCGCGTACGAGGGCGCACTCGTGGTCGTCACGCACGACCGGCGGATGCGTTCGCGCTTCACCGGCATGCACCTCGCGATGCGCGACGGACGGATCGACGACGGCCCGCCCAGGTGATTAGGCGTCCACGCACCCGTACAGCGCGCGCAGATATCCCGCGCCGCGGTGCGAGCCGAGCAGGCCGTTGCCCATCCTGTTCATCACGTAGGTCGCGGTCATCTGTCGGTCGAGGTCGTTGACGACGTATGACCCGCCCCAGCCGCCCCAGTGGCAGATCCGGCCCTCGGGGAGGTAGGGCTGAGTGACCGGGTCGACGAGCGCATAGCCGATCCCCCAGCGCAGCGGCGCGCCGAGCACGAGGTCTGGCCCGGACGCCTGCTCGTCGAAGATCAGCGCGATCGTCTCGTCAGAGAGGAACGTGCGTCCGCCCGCGACGCCGCCGTTGCTGACGGTCGACTGGATCGTCGCCAGCGAGCGGGCGTTGCCGTGGCCGTTCGCGCCGCCGATGTCGGCGCTGCGCCACTCGTCGGTGAGGACGACCGTCGCATGCAGCGGGGGCCCGCCGAGCGTACGGAGCGCCAGCGGGCCCGGCTCCACACCCGGCGGCATCTCGACACCCGTAGGCGCGATGATCGGGCTGACTCGGTCGTACGCGTCCGCTGGCAGGCCGATCGTGAAGTCGGCGCCGAGCGGGCCAGCGACCGCGGCGGCGACGAACTCCTTCAGGCTCTGGCCCGTCACGCGACGGACGACCTCACCGATCAGATGCCCGTAGTTGATCGCGTGATAGCCCGACGCCGTCCCCGGCTCCCACCACGGCTCCTGCGCCGCGAACCGCGCGGCAGCGCTCTCGGCGTCGAACAGGTCGTCGACCGTGCACGGCTGGTCCATCGCCGGGACGCCGGACATGTGCGCGAGCAGATGGCGCACCTCGACGTCAGCCTTGCCGTTGGCGGCGAACTCGGGCCAGTACGTGGCGACCTTCTCGTACACGTCGATCAACCCGCGGTCGTGCAGGACGAGGGCGGCCAGCGCGGTGACCGTCTTGGTGCACGACCAGACGTTGGTGACGGTGTCCTCGCTCCACGGCGTCGTCCGCTCGGCGTCGGCATGGCCTCCCCAGACGTCCACGACCGTACGGCCGTCCTGGACGACCGCAAGCGAGGCGCCCACCTCGTCGCCGACATCGAAGCGACGTGCGAGCTCGTCGATCAGCGGCTGGAAGCGGTCGTCGTACGTGCCGTGGATCTCGGCCATGGGGGCTCCTGAGGGACGAGGCTAAGCGTGCGCTTACCTTGCCAGCCCGCGGCGAGCGTGTCGAGGACCGGCGGTGTGCCCGCTCAGCACGATCACCGCCACGAACGGGGTCAGCCCGGCGCACAGCAGGAGCATCGACCCGGTCGGCCCGAACGCGTCACCGAGCACGAGGGACAGACCCTGCGAGGCGACGAGGTTGCCGCCGGCGTGCAGCATCGCGCCGGGCCACACCGAGCCGGTCTCGGACCACAGCCATCCGATGACGAACTCGAGCAGGATGCTCAGGGGCACCCACAAGACCATGGCCCACACGGCGTCGGCAGGGGTGGTGGTCCCGCCGAGGTAGCCGACCCAGGGCAGCGGCCAGTGCCACACGCCCCACACCAGTCCCGTGAGGAAGGTGGTCGCGACGGGCCGCCCCGGGACGAGACGATCTCGGAGATAGGCGGTCCAGCCGTACTCCTCACCCCAGAAGAGAGGCGCCGCAAGCAGGCACACCAGCGGACCTGCTGCCAGGTAGGCCCATGACGTCGCGCTCAGGTCGACCGACGCCGGCGACCATCCGGCGAGCATCGCGACGGCGACGGCCGCGAGCACCACACCCCACGGCATCGTGATCGCGATCAGGACGTGCCGCCACGACGTGCGTAGGTGCAGACGGAGCCCGGAGTCAGCGAAGCCTTGACGGGTTACCCACTGCCGGACCACGCACGCCGCGATCGCCGGCACGAACGCGGCGGTCGCGAGCTGGATCACCGGATCATCCATCGAACCGCCGGCCAGATGGACCACCAGCCAGGGCACCCACGCACCCAGGAAGGCCAACGCGAGGAACCACCGCACTCCACGGTGACGGACGTGATCGGGCTCGGGCAGTACTGGCGTACGGGGGACGTTCATGTCTCCAGTTCATCGCGGCGGTGGCACGAAATCCCTACCCCGTGGGCCCGTCCAGGGGTAGCGCAGACGCCACCTCGGCGCGCGCTCGAGCGGTGGTCGAGATCAGCCGGCGCCGGAGAGCAGTGCACCCGCGCGCTGCAGGTGCTCGACAAGCGCCGGTGGCTCGACCTGCTCGTACGGGGCACCGACCGAGGCAAGGGTGAACACCACCCAGTCGAAGGTGTCCACGCTCATCGTCACGCAGCACCGCTCGTCGCCGTCGGCCTCGACCGTCCCCCACCAGCGGACGACCCGTGCGACCTTGTCCGCCGGCGCGTGGACGAGGAACGACACGTCGGTCGTCGGTCGCAGCGCGGCGATCTTCTCGTTGACGAACGTCGCCGCGTCCGGCGCGGGCAGCTCGCGCTGACGGAACCGCACGCCGGTGGCTCGCGGCTCGGACATCCGGTCGACGCGGAACGTACGCCAGTCGCTGCGCCCGAGGTCGTAGGCCACGAGGTACCAGCGGCGACCGAGCGAGACAAGCCGGTGGGGCTCGACCGTACGACGGGTCCGCTCGCCGTCGGCGCGGTGGTAGACGAGCTCGAGGCGCTCGTCGTCGCGACAGGTCTGGGCGAGCACCGACAGCAGCACCGCGTCGACCGACGGGCCGTACATCGGGCCTCGGTCGGTGTAGTCCTGCAGCGCCTTCACCCGGCGACGCAGCCGCGGCGGCATCACCTGGACGATCTTGCTCAGCGCGCGGACGGCGGCGTCGTCGAACGCGCTCGCCCCCGTGCCGGCCGACGACTGCAGTCCGACCGCGATGGCGACCGCCTCGTCGTCCGCGACCAGCAGCGGAGGCAGCGACGCGCCGGCCTGGAGCTGGTAGCCACCGGCCGCCCCTCGCGTCGCGTCCACGGGGTAGCCGAGCCCGCGCAGCCGATCGACGTCGCGGCGCAGCGTGCGCTCGCTGACGTCGAGCTTGTCGGCCAGCACGGGGCCCGTCCAGTAGCGGTGGGTCTGCAGCAGAGACAGCAGCCGCAGCATGCGTTCACTCGATCCGGCCATGTTTCTCAGCCTAGGGCACCAATCAGGACAGAACCTGTCCGGAAGCTACGAGACAGTAAGGCCATGGACACGATGATCGAGACACAGGGACTCACCAAGGAGTTCCGTTCCGGCAAGAAGACCGTCACCGCGGTCAAGGACCTCGACCTCCACATCGCGGCGGGTGAGATGGTCGCGCTGCTCGGGCCGAACGGCGCGGGCAAGTCGACCACGCTGCGCATGCTCACGACGCTGCTCGCCCCGACCTCAGGGTCCGCCCGCGTCGCCGGGTTCGACGTGACGAGCGACCAGCACGCCGTCCGTCGGGCGATCGGCTACATCGGCCAGGGCAACAGCGCCGGCCACGCGCAGCGCGTGATCGACGAGCTCGTCGTCAGCGGGCGGGCGTACGGACTGTCGCGCGCCGAGACACGGACCCGCGCCGACGAGATGCTCGAGTCGCTCGGGCTCACCGACCAGGCGACGCAGAAGGTCATGACGCTCTCGGGCGGGCAACGGCGCCGGCTCGACATCGCGATGGGCCTCATCCACTCGCCGGGGCTGCTCTTCCTCGACGAGCCGTCGACCGGGCTCGACCCGCAGAACCGCGCGAACCTCCAGCAGCACGTCGTGGACCTGCGACACAAGCACGGGGCGACCGTCGTGCTCACGACCCACTACCTCGAAGAGGCCGACAGCCTCGCCGAGCGCATCGTGGTCATCGACGACGGGAAGGTCGTCGCCGACGACTCCCCCGCGGCCCTCAAGTCGCGCCACGCGGGCGACCGCATCGCGATGACGTTCGAGAGCCGCGACGCGGCAGCGCGTGCCGCACGGCGGGCGATCGCCGCGCACCCGGCCGCACAGGTCGCGCACGACGGCACCGCGGTCGATGTCCAGGCCACCGGAGGCGCCGGGCTCGTGAGCGGGCTTGTCACCGACCTCGCTGCGTCAGGCATCGCGCCGTCGACGATCGAGGTGGCGCGCCCGACGCTCGACGACGTCTTCCTCGCGCTCACGGGCCGCAGCCTGCGCGAGGGCCGCACGGACCTTCGCACCGACCTGACCACCGACATCACCGAGGAGGTGGCGGCATGACCGCCCTCGACACCCCCACCCGTACGGCCACAGCACCGGCGCCGACGAGCCGACCGACCAGCCAGCTCCACAACATCGGGCTCGTCTTCGGCCGCGAGCTGCGGCCCGTCGTCCGAGACCCGTTCTCGGTCGTCTTCGGGATCATCCAGCCCTTGTTCTTCCTCGGACTGTTCACGCCGCTGCTCGTCGCGTCGTCGGGTCAGTCGACGGCCGACACACTGCAGTGGTTCGTGCCGGGCGTGATCGTGATGCTGTCGTTGTTCGGCACGTCCACGACCGGGGCCAACCTACAGTTCGAGATGCAGACCGGCTCGCACGAGCGCACGCTCGTCAGCCCGCTCTCGCGCTCGTCGCTGATGATCGGGCGCGCGCTGAAGGAGATCGTCCCGACGATCGTGCAGGCGCTGGTCATCGTCGGCGTCGCGGTGCCGTTCGGCTTCCGTCCCGACGTCGCCGGGCTGGTCGTCGGTCTCGCGGTGCTGTCGGTGTTCTGCGTCGGGCTCGGCGCGCTGTCATATGCGCTGGCGCTTGCCGTGAAGGAGAACCAGTGGGCGTTCTGGGGTGTGCAGCAGACCCTGCTGTTCCCGCTGATGCTGCTCGCCGGGATCCTCCTGCCGCTCCAGGGGGCTCCGGGATGGCTCGAGGTGGCCTCGAAGATCAACCCGCTGACCTACGTCGTCGACGCCGAGCGCGCCCTGATCGCAGGCACCTGGGACGGCGACGCGGTCGCCGGTGCGGTCGCCGCCGCGATCACCTGCGTCGTCGGGCTCGTCATCGGGGCGAAGGCGATGCGCGCCAGCAGCTGACGCGCGACCCTGCAGGACGACGAGGCATTCCGACCAGATATCGGTCGGAGTGCCTCGACGTCCGTGCGGGTGCTGTCAGAGAATGGAGCCGGGAGAGTACGCCGCAGCCTCCGGGTGCTGCTCGACCACTGCGGCGACCTTCGCGACGACCGCGCCGACCTGCGCGACCGCGGCGCCGGTGAACGTCAGCGGCTCGGCGACCAGGGTCCCGAGGTCGGACTCGGTCAGCCCGAGGCGCGGGTCGGCACCGAGGCGCGCGAACAGCTCGTTCTCGGTCGACCCCTTCTCGCGCATCTCCAGCGCGACGGCGACCGCGTGCTCCTTGATCGCCTCGTGCGCCTCCTCGCGTCCGACGCCGTGGCGGACCGCCGCCATCAGCATCTTGGTGGTCGCGAGGAACGGCAGGTAGCGGTCGAGCTCGCGCGCGATCACCGCGGGGAACGCACCGAACTCGTCGAGCACCGTCAGGAACGTCTCGAACAGCCCGTCGGTCGCGTAGAACGCATCCGGCAGCGCGACCCGCCGGACGACGGAGTCCGAGACGTCGCCCTCGTTCCACTGGTCGCCGGCGAGCTCGGAGACCATCGACAGGTGGCCGCGCAGCACGACCGCGAGCCCGTTGACCCGCTCGGACGAGCGCGAGTTCATCTTGTGCGGCATCGCGGACGAGCCGACCTGACCCGGCTTGAAGCCTTCCGTGACCAGCTCGTTGCCGGCCATGAGCCGGATCGTGGTCGCCAGGTTCGAGGGGGCGCTGACGAGCTGGACGAGCGCGCTCACCACGTCGAAGTCGAGCGAGCGGGGATAGACCTGGCCCACCGAAGTGAGCACGTTCTCGAAGCCGACGTGCCCCGCGACCCGCTGCTCGAGCGTCGCGAGCGCGTCTCGGTCTCCGCCCAGCAGGTCGAGCTGGTCCTGCGCGGTGCCGACGGGGCCCTTGATGCCGCGCAGCGGGTAGCGCGCGATCAGTTCTTCGACGCGGGCGTACGCCACCAGCATCTCGTCGGCGACCGTGGCGAACCGCTTGCCGACGGTCGTCGTCTGGGCCGCGACGTTGTGGCTGCGGCCGGTGAGCACCTGGGCCTCGAACTCCGCCGCGCGCTCGGCCAGCCGGGCCAGCACCGCGACGGCACGGTCGCGCACGAGGAGGAGGGACGACCGGATCTGCAGCTGCTCGACGTTCTCGGTGAGGTCGCGCGAGGTCATGCCCTTGTGGATGTGCTCGTGGCCGGCGAGGGCATTGAACTCCTCGATCCGCGCCTTCACGTCGTGACGCGTCACGCGCTCACGGGCGGCGATCGAGTCGAGGTCGACCTGGTCGACGACGCCCTCGTACGCCTCGATCACGCCGTCGGGTGTCTCGATGCCAAGGTCACGCTGAGCCTCGAGGACGGCGATCCACAGGCGGCGTTCGAGCACGATCTTGTGCTCGGGCGACCAGATGCGGACCATCTCGGGCGAGGCGTAGCGGAGCGCGAGCACGTTCGGAGTCGTCACGCGCCCCATTGTCCCAGGTGCCCCGTACGAGAACCGATCCAGCGTGGCGCCGCGAGACGGTCACCGCTTTCCCTTGCGCAGGTGGAGAACGCTCGCGATAGGTTTCGTCGTCATGGAAAGTGACTCTGAGGTCCGCGACCAGCTCCGGGACCTCGAGCGCGCAGAACCTGCGTCCTACACCGACGCTCCGCCGACTCCCCGGTGGCGCCTCCCCACAACCGCGCTCGCGTCCGCTGCCCTCGCGGCTCTCGCGAAGCTGACGTACGGCAACGACCCGTACCGCATCTGGGCCGCCGCCAGCAACGTCGGGTTGTCGGTATTGGTCGGCGTCTACCTGGGCTGGTACCAGCGCTACCACGAGGCGCCGCCCTCGCTGCGCGGCAAGAAGCCGTTCGAGATCCGGAGCGTCGGGCGTAGCTATCTCGTGGGGGCTGCGGTCGCGCTCGCGGTCAACGCGGCCACGGTCGCCGTCGCCCCGTGGTGGTTGTGCGCAGCGGTCGGGTTCGTCACCGTGGGGGCCGGACTGTGGTGGTACGAGCGCGCGTACGCCCGGGCAGCAGCGGCGGCGAAGGAGCGTCTCGGTTGACCCTCGCCGACCTCGACCCGGTGATCCACGCGCCGAAGCGGCTGGCCGCGATGGCCGTGCTGACCTCCTCTGACCACGTGACGTTCCGGTTCCTCCTGGCCACCTCGGCCTCACGGAGTCGGACCTGTCGAAGCAGATGTCTGCGCTCGATGCCGCTGGCTACGTGAAGGTGCACAAGAGCGGACGCGGACGCGGGTCAGGCACGTCCTACTCGCTCACCGCGACCGGCCGGGCGGCCTACCGCCGCTACCGCACGGCGCTCAAGGAGCTCCTCGGCGACTGAGCCGCTCCTACACCGGTTCGGCGAGCAGGACGGGGATCTCGCGGTCGGTGCGGCGCCGGTACTCCGCGTACGGCGGAAACGCCTCGACCGCCCGCTTCCACCACCCCTGGCGCTCGTCACCGTGGAGCTCGCGGACGCGCATGGCACGCTTCTCCGTCCCGTCCTGCAGGTCGATCTCGGGATGCAGGGTGAGCGCGTGGTACCACGCCGGGTGCTGTGGCGCCCCGCCCTTGGACGCGACCAAGGCGTAGGAGCCGTCGTGCTCGACCCGCATCACGGCCGTCTTGTGGACCTTGTGCGAACGACGACTGTGGAACGTCATGACGACGATCGGCTTGTCGAGAGGCGTGCCGGTCGGGACACCCGTCGTCTCCATCTCCTCCACGTGCTTGCGCACGCGTGCCGACGGGCTCGGTTCGTACTCTCCGGTGACTGACATCTGCCCAGTCAAGCACCGGTAACGGGCTCCAGCACGAGGACAGGGATCTCGCGAGTCGTCTTCTTCTGATAGCCGGCGTACGGAGGAAAGGCCTCGACGGCCCGCTCCCACCACAGTGCCTTCTCGTCACCGTGCACCTCGCGCGCGACGAAGTCCGCAGGCTCGGGCCCGTCCTGGAGCATCACGTGCGGGTCGGCGACGACGCTCGCGTACCACTGCGGGTGCTGCGGGGCACCGCCCAGCGACGCGACGATCGCATAGACGCCGTCGTGCTCGACCCGCATCACCGGCGTCTTGCGCACCTTGCCCGTGGTGCGACCGCGATAGGTGACGATGACGACGGGCTTGCCCACGATCGTGCGGTGCGTACGCCCGCCGGACGCCTCGTACCCCTCGACCTGGTCACGCGACATCTTCCACGCGCTCGGGACGTACTCTCCAGTGATCGGCATGTCCGCCAGTGTGCACCCGCCCTCGCGCGTCGCGCGAGGGCTTAGACGGCAGCCGCCTTCGCGGCGATGTCGCGACGCGAGAACCCGCCGTCGATGTGGATCAGGTCCACGGCCTCGTACGCCCGGCGGCGCGCGTCGGCGAGATCGTCCCCGCGTGCCGTCACGGTCAGCACCCGGCCACCGGCGGTGACGAGGTTGCCGTCGGCGTCGCGCGCGGTGCCGGCGTGGATGACGTCGACGCCCTCGAGCGCGTCGGCGGCCTCGACCCCGGTGATGACGTCGCCCTTGCGCGGCGACGCCGGGTAGTCCTCGGCGGCGATGACCACCGTGACCGCAGCCCCGTCGCGCCAGCGCGGTGACGGGACCTGTGCGAGCGTGCCGTCGGCGGCGCCGGCGAGGAGCGCGCCGAGCGGCGACTCGAGCAGCGCCATCAGCGCCTGCGTCTCTGGATCGCCGAAGCGCGCATTGAACTCGACGACCCGCAGGCCACGGCTCGTCAGCGCCAGACCCGCGTAGAGCAGGCCCGTGAACGGGCGACCGCTCTTCGCCATCTCGTCCACCGTCGGCTGGAGGACGCGGCGGGTGACCTCGTCGACGAGGTCGCCAGGCGCCCACGGGAGCGGTGTGTAGGCGCCCATGCCACCGGTGTTCGGGCCGGCGTCGTCGTCGTACGCGCGCTTGAAGTCCTGGGCCGGCTGGAGCGGGACGACGGTCGCGCCGTCCGTCTCGCTCCAGCTGCACAGCGCGAAGAGCGAGACCTCGGGCCCGTCGAGGTACTCCTCGATCACGACCCGCTCGCACTGGGCGGCGTGGTCGACGGCGGCCTCGCGGTCGTCGGTCACCACGACGCCCTTGCCGGCGGCCAGCCCGTCGTCCTTCACGACGTACGGAGGTCCGAAGGCGTCGAGCGCGGCGGCAACCTCGTCGGCCGTCTCGCACACGTGGGCCATCGCGGTCGGCACCTCGGCAGCCGCCATGACCTGCTTGGCGAACGCCTTGGACCCCTCGAGCCGCGCGGCCTCGCCGGACGGTCCGAACACGGCGATCCCGCGCTCACGGACGGCGTCGGCGACACCCGCGACCAGCGGAGCCTCGGGCCCGACGACGACCAGGTCGACGCCGAGCGACGCGGCGAGGTCGGCCACCGCAGCACCGTCGAGTGCGTCGACAGAGTGCAGGGTCGCGACCTGCTCGATGCCGGGATTGCCGGGCGCGGCATGCACCTCGGTGACGGACGGATCGCGGGAGAGCGCGAGCGCGAGCGCGTGCTCACGGCCGCCGGTGCCGATGACGAGGGTCTTCACGGGCGACCAGCCTAGTGGTGGCGTCTTCGCGCCAGCGCATCGCAATCCGCCAGTGCGAGTGTTACATTCCCGATGAGACCTGGCTCACATCCTCGCCAGAAGGAGACCGCGCATGTCGCTGACCACCGACGAGCAGCAGTCGCGCATCGCCGCCCAGCGTGAGGAGTCCGGCCAGCGGCTCCTGAGGTCGTCCGCCGCGCTGTCGTACGACCCCGTCGTCGACCTCGACTGGGACGCCCCGCTGCTCGACGACGCGTTCTTCGCGCCGCCGCACCGGATCACCCTGTACGGGACCGACCTGTGGGACTCGATGTCGCGCGCCCAGCGCATCGACCTGTCGCGCCTCGAGCTCGCGAGCATCGCCTCGATGGGCATCTGGTTCGAGACGCTGCTGATGCAGATGATGGTGCGGCGCCTCTACGACAACGACCCTCGTACGGCCCACGTCCAGTACGGGTTCACCGAGATCGGCGACGAGTGCCGCCACTCGGTGATGTTCGGCAAGCTCCTCTCGACGCTCGACGCGCCGTACTACCGGCCGGTGCGCTTCATGCACGAGGGCGGCCGCTTCCTCAAGGCCACGTCCAACGGCGCCACCTGCTTCGCCGCCGCGCTGTTCGTCGAGGAGGTGCTCGACCAGATGCAGCGCGAGGCGTTTGCCGACGAGTCGCTGCAGCCGCTCGTGCGCGGGGTCTCGCACGTCCATGTCGTCGAAGAAGCGCGGCACATGCGGTTCGCGCGCGAGGAGGCGGCCCTCGAGTACGAAGGTCAGGGCCGTGTCACCCGCGAGTGGTCCAAGCTCGCGATCGCCACGTCGGCGTTCCTCGCCTCGCGTGGCCTGGTCCACCCCCACGTCTATCGCGATGCCGGACTCGACATGCGGACGGCGGTGCGCGTGGCCCGCACCAACCCGTACGCGCGAGCGACCCGCACCTGGGCGGCCCGACGCGTACGCGCGACGCTGGAGGAGATCGGCATGATCACCGGCCCGAGCCGCCTGCTGTGGAAGCGCGCAGGCCTGCTCGACGCGGTTCCGGAGACGGCGTGAGCGACGCGGAGGAGCAGGACGAGGCCACGTACGTCGGGACGCTCGAGCTGGTCGCGGGAGACGAGGTCGTCGCCGCACGGGGGACGTTGTCCGGCGTGATGCAGCCGATCGACGGCGCGTACCACTGGACCGGGCGACTCGAGCCCGCCGACGCGCTCACCGCGCTCGCCACCAAGGTCGGGCGCAAGCCGATCGGCGTACGGGCGCCCGGCGGCACCGAGGTGACCGCACGGCTCGGAGAGCGCAACCCGTGGGGCGGCTACCGCGTCAGCGGGACCGGAGCGCCGCCCGTCCCGCTGACGCGGTGACCCTCAGAGCAGGTCGTGGCAGACGATCGCCTGGTCACGGCCGGGGCCCACACCGATGACGGACATGCGCGCGCCCGACAGCTCCTCGACGCGACGCACGTACGCCTGCGCGTTGGCCGGCAGCTCCTCGAACGTCCGTGCCCCCGAGATGTCCTCGGGCCAGCCCGGCAGCTCCTCGTACACGGGCACCGCGTGGTGGAAGTCGGACTGGTCGACCGGCATCTCGTCGTGACGCACGCCGTCGACGTCGTACGCGACGCAGACCGGGACGGTCTCCAGGCCGGTGAGCACGTCGAGCTTCGTGAGGACGAAGTCGGTGACGCCGTTGATCCGCGCGGCGTAGCGGGCGACGACGGAGTCGTACCAACCGCAGCGACGCGGCCGACCCGTCGTCGTGCCGAACTCGCCGCCCTGCTCGCGCAGGAAGTCGCCGGACGCGTCGAGCAGCTCGGTCGGGAACGGGCCCTCGCCCACACGCGTCGTGTAGGCCTTGACGATGCCGATGACCCGCTCGATGCGCGTCGGGGCGATACCCGAGCCGGTCGCCGCGCCCCCGGAGGTCGCCGACGACGACGTGACGAACGGGTACGTCCCGTGGTCGACGTCGAGCATCGTCGCCTGTCCCGCCTCGAGGAGCACCGTCTTGCCGTCGGCGATCGCGCGATCGAGCACCAAGGTGGTGTCGGTGACGTACGGCGCGAGCCGGTCGGCGTACCCCCGCAGCTCCTCGACGACCTCCTCGACCGTCACGGCGCGGCGGTTGTAGACCTTGGTGAGGATCTGGTTCTTCAGCTCCAGCGCACCCTCGACCTTCTGGGTGAGGATCTTCTCGTCGAAGAGGTCCTGCACGCGGATGCCCAGACGGTTCATCTTGTCGGCGTACGTCGGGCCGATGCCGCGCCCGGTCGTGCCGATCTTGCGCGAGCCGAGGAACCGCTCGGTGACCTTGTCGAGGACCTTGTTGTACTCGGGGATCACGTGCGCGCTCGCGCTGACCTGCAGGGCCGAGGTGTCGACGCCGCGCGCCTCGAGGCCGTCGATCTCTTCGAACAGCACGCCGATGTCGACGACGACGCCGTTGCCGATGACCGGGATGCAGCCCGGCGTGAGGATGCCGCTGGGCAGGAGGTGGAGGGCGTACTTCTCGCTGGTCCCGTCTTCCTGGGGGATCACGACCGTGTGTCCGGCGTTGTTGCCGCCGTTGAACTTGACGACATAGTCGACGCGGCTACCGAGCAGGTCGGTCGCCTTGCCCTTCCCCTCGTCTCCCCACTGGGCTCCGACGATCACGACTGCGGGCATGGACCTGCACCACCTGAGACATGCGACAAGCCCCGTGCGACGGGGCTCTTACGGTCAGAGTCTACCGGGCCGCGCCGACCGACGGCGCCCCCCGAGGTGGTAGACCGTCTCCATGACCTCCGCCCTCCTCATTGCGAACACCTCCGCAGGCAGTGCCGACGACGACGTGCTCGACGAGGTGGTCGCTGTGCTGCGCTCCCGATGGGACGTCGAGGTCGCCCGTACGGCCAAGCCGGACGAGCTGCGTGACGTGCTCGCCTCCCACACCGACACCGACGTGGTGGTCGCGGCCGGCGGCGACGGTTCGTGGCACGCGGTGGTGCAGGCGCTGCACTCCCTCGGCCGGCTCCCCGAGCAGGTCGTTGCGCTGGTCCCGATGGGCACCGGCAACGACTTCGCACGCACGCTCGGGCTCCCCGACGATCCTGTCGACGCGGCCCGCGGGCTGCTCGACGCCGAGCCCCAGCCGCTCGACCTCGCCGTCGACAAGGACGGCGCCGTCGTCGTGAACGCCGTCCACGTCGGCGTCGGCGCGCTCGCCGGCGAGGAGGCTGGCCCGTGGAAACGTCGGCTCGGGCCGCTCGGCTATGCCGTGGGCGCCGTCAAGGCAGGTCTGGTCGGGGCGCCCGAACGGCTGCGGGTCGTGGTCGACGGGCGGCTCGTCGACCACGGTGATGACGTCGTCCAGGCTGCGGTCGGGATCGGCCGGTACGTCGGGGGCGGCGCACCGCTGCTCCCCGACGCCGATCCGAGCGACGGGCTGCTCGACATCACGATCTCCCACGCGGACGCCCTGCCACGACGGCTCGCGTACGGGCTGCGCCTCTTGCGGGGCCGGCACACCGAGCGCGACGACGTCGTGTCCGTACGGGGCCGCGAGGTCACCATCTCCGGCGACGCCATGACCTGGAACGCCGACGGCGAGGTCAGCGACGGCCTTCGGACGCGGACCTGGCGGATCGAGCAGGCTGGCTACCGCATGCTCGTCTCGGGCCCCGACAAGCCCACCCAGGACGAGTGAAACTCGGTCTTACAGGACATATTGCGGAGTGACCCCATCCGGGTCACAATGGGGTGAGTGGCAGTGGCCGCGACGGAGTCTACCGGGGGATGGCTCCAGTCCGCGGCCACTGTTACGCCTTTCAGGACAGGCTATTCGGCCCCTGCGCGACCGCCCAGGACGAGCACGTCGTACGCCTCCTGGCTCGACTCCCGAAGGAACTCCCGGCAGCGGTGCGCCTCGTCGAGATCGCCGATACGCTCCGAGGCTTCGGCCAGATCGGCCAGCGCCCGCAGGAAGCCCTGGTTGCCGGGGTGCGACCACGGGACCGGGCCGTGACCCTTCCAGCCGCTGCGGCGCAGCGCGTCGAGCCCACGGTGGTAGCCCGTACGGGCGAACGCGTACGCCGTGACGTCGTCGTCGGCCGCGAGCGCCTCGTCCGCGCACAGCGCCCACGCCAGGCTGGACGCCGGGTAGGCCCGCGCGACGTCCTGCGGCGTGCCGTCGGCTCCCGCCGCCGGGTCGTCGGGAAGCAGGGTCTCGGTCGGTTCTCCGAGCAGGTTGGACATGTCCGCCGCCTCAGCCGAGCTTCGTGCCGGTCGAGGACAGGTGCTGGCAGGCCTCGACGACACGCGCCGCCATGCCGGCCTCGGCCGCCTTGCCCCACGAGCGGGGGTCGTACTTCTTCTTGTCGCCGACCTCGCCGTCGACCTTGAGCACGCCGTCGTAGTTGCGGAACATGTGGTCGGCCGCCGGGCGCGTGAAGGCGTACTGGGTGTCGGTGTCGATGTTCATCTTGATGACGCCGTACGAGACCGCCTCGGCGATCTCCTCCGCCGTCGAGCCGGAGCCGCCGTGGAAGACGAAGTCGAACGCGCGCGCGATGCCGTACTTCTCCTGGACCGCCTTCTGGGCGGCGTCGAGGACGGCGGGCCGCAGCTTGACGTTGCCCGGCTTGTAGACGCCGTGGACGTTGCCGAAGGTGAGCGCCGTGAGATAGCGGCCCTTCTCACCCGTGCCGAGCGCGGCGACGGTGGCGAGCGCGTCCCCCGGAGTCGTGTAGAGCTTGTCGTCGATCGCGCCGACAATGCCGTCTTCCTCGCCGCCGACGACACCGACCTCGATCTCGAGGATGACGTTGGCCGCGGCGCACGCGGCGAGCAGCTCCTCGGCGATCTGGAGGTTCTCGTCGAGCGGCACGGCCGAGCCGTCCCACATGTGCGACTGGAAGTAGGGCAGACCGCCCTGCTTCACGCGCTCGGTGGACGCGGCGAGCAGCGGACGGACGAAGCCGTCGAGCTTGTTCTCGGGGCAGTGGTCGGTGTGGAGCGCGACGTTCACCGGGTACTTCTTGGCGACCTCGTGCGCGTACGCGGCGAACGCCAACGAGCCGGTGACCATGTCCTTGACGGTCGGCCCGGAGAGGTACTCGGCGCCGCCGGTCGAGACCTGGATGATGCCGTCGCTCTCGGCCTCGGCGAAGCCGGCGAGCGCGGCGTTGAGCGTCTGGGACGAGCTGACGTTGATCGCGGGGTAGGCGAACGCGTCGCGCTTCGCCTTGTCGAGCATCTCGGCGTAGACCTCGGGCGTTGCGACGGGCATGGATGACTCCTCATCGAGCTCGGCTGTGCAGTTCGTGGGGCGGTGAGTTCATGACCCACGCAGTGGGGCCATTATCGCAGGGGCGCGCCGAGCGTCGACACCGCGGCGCGTGCGGCCTGCTGGACGGGGTCCCAGACCGAGGCGAACGGCGGCGCGTAGCCGAGATCGGTCATCATCAGGTCGTCGACGGTCATCTCGTTCCACAGGGCGAGCGCGAACGAGTCGATCCGCAGGGCCGCTCCCTCTCCCCCGACGATCTGGGCGCCCAGGAGCCGCCGGCTCGGACGGTCGGCGACGACCTTGACCGTCAGCGGGCGGGCGTTCGGCATGTATCCGGCGCTCGTCGTCGCCTCGATCGTGACCGCGACGGGCGTGAAGCCCGTGTCGGAGGCGTCCTGCTCCCCCAGCCCCGTACGCGCGATCTCGAGCGTGACGACCTTCGTCATGGCGGTACCGACGACGCCGGGGAAGGTGACGTCGGACCCGGCGAGATTGCGGCCGACGACCCATCCCTGCTTGTTGGCGTGCGTGCCGAGCGGGATGTAGACCTGGCGCCCGCTCACCCGGTGGCGCGACTCGACGCAGTCTCCGGCGGCCCAGACGTGCCGGTCGGCGTCGAGCATCCCGCGGGCGTCGACAGGCAGCGCGCCCTTGACCCCGGTCGGCAGACCCGCGCCCGCGGCGAGCTCCGTCCGGGCCCGTACTCCGGCGCCGAGGATCACGAGATCGGTCTCGATCGTGCCGTGGTCGGTCACCACCGCCCGTACGCGGCCGTCGACGTCGGACTCGAAGCCCGTCACCGTGACGGGCGCGCGGACGTCGATGCCGTCCGTGCGCATCTCGGTCGCGATCTGCGCGCCGAGCTCGGCGTCGATCGTCGGCATCGGGGTCGGGTGGCTGCCGACGACGACGGTCTCGAGGCCGCGACGCACGCATGCCTCGGCCATCTCGACGCCGATGTATCCGGCGCCCACGATGACGACGTGCTTCGGGTCCTTCTCGAGCGCGTCGAGCACGCGGCGGCCGTCGGCAAGCGTCTGCACCCCATGGATGCCGTCGGCGTCGACGCCCGGGACGTCGGGGCGTACGGGCTCGGCGCCGGTGGCGATCAGGAGCTCGTCGTACGCGAACGTCTCCGTACCCTCAGGCGTCCGCGCGACGACCTTGCCGGCATCGAGGTCGAGCTCGATCGCCGTCGTCTCCGTACGGACGTCGATGCCGTTGGCGCGGTGCTGCTCAGGCGTACGGGCGACGAGGTCGTCGAGCGTGGTGACATCGCCGGCGACCCAGTACGGGATGCCGCACGCGGAGTACGACGTCCAGGGCTGGCGCTCGAGGACGACGACGTCGAGCGCGTCTTTGAGCGCGCGCTTCGCGGTGGACGCCGCTGACATCCCGGCGGCGTCACCTCCGACCACGACAAGTCTGCGGGGCATGGGTCGAGCCTAGGCGCCGCCGGCGATGAGCCCTCGTTGGAAGGCTGGTGGTTGCGGTGCTCGCTGCCGGAATGTCCGGTCAGGACCTTCTGCCAGGACAGATCCCGAGCTGTCGCGCCAAGCGTCCCGCCGGCCAGCCGCCCGAGCAGAGCAGCTGCCGCGAAGCGGGGATCCCAGTCGTGGTCCGCCAGCTCCTGGGCGCCCTCGCTGTAGAGCCGGTCAACGTTGGGGCCGTGCGAGGCCGCAACGAGGAGCGCGGAGGTCGCCGGCATCTCTGGGATCGCGCCGGTGGCGATCGCGCCACGCGATCAGTTTGAGGACGACCTGCGCCTCCAGGGTCGGGACGGCGATTCGTCCTGCGTGACGCAGCCGCACGACGTCTGCGTTCGCATAGGCCTCAGTGAAGCCCAGCACTGTCATCACGTAGTCATTGGCCCACCCGATGGTGCGGTCCGCACGCTCGACCGCTCTCCCTGCGGAGGTCGCTCGACTTCAGCCGCGAGGTCTCTTGACGGTTCATGCGTTCGGAATAGCCCATTGTTCATGGTTTCTGAACAGACTTGAATCCTGAACAGACCTGAACGCTCAGCCCGAGATCTCCGCGTGCTGCAGGACCCAGGAGTGCATCGCGACGGCGGCCGCGGCGCCGACGTTGATCGAGCGCGTCGAGCCGAACTGCGTGATCTCCAGCACGGCATCGGCCGCCGCGAGCATCTCCTCCGACAGCCCTGGCCCTTCCTGGCCGAACACCAGTGCGCATGCGCGCGGCAGCACGGCGCGCTCGATCGGGCGCGACCGCTCCACGTTGTCGATCGCGACCAGCGGCAGCCCTTCCGTACGGGCCCATGCCACGAAGTCCTCGACCGTCGGATGGTGGCGCACGTGCTGATAACGGTCCGTCACCATCGCGCCCCGACGGTTCCAGCGACGTCGCCCCACGACGTGCACCTCCGCGGCAAGGAAGGCGTTGGCGGTACGGACAATCGAGCCGATGTTGTGGTCGTGCTGCCAGTTCTCGACGACGACGTGGAACGGGTGCCGGCGCGTGTCGAGGTCGGCGACGATCGCCTCAACCGTCCAGTAACGATAGGCGTCGACCACGTTGCGCCGGTCGCCGTCACGCAGCAGCTCGACGTCGAACCGCGGATCGTCGGGCCACTCCCCCTCCCAGGGGCCGACTCCGACCTCGGTCTCGTGCGCCTCGTCACCGTCCACGGGGCGAGCGTACGGGTCTCGACAGAGCTCGACCGGCGGGAGGCGGGCTCGACCGGCGGGAGGCGGGCTCGACCGGCGGGAGGTCTCGACAGGCTCGACCGGCGCAGGCCAGAGCTCGACCAGCGGAGGACCGGCGAGCCGGACCGCGGGCGCTTGCCCACGCGGCGTACGCTCGTCCCGCTATGTCTGGACTCCCCGGACCGGCAGGCAACGTCCGACCGGTCGTGATTGCACACCGCGGCGCCTCCGGCTATCGCCCGGAGCACACGCTCGCGTCGTACCTCCTCAGCGTCGCGCTCGGCGCCGACGTCATCGAGCCCGACCTCGTCAGCACCGCCGACGGCGTCCTGGTCGCCCGCCACGAAAACGAGATCGGCGGCACCACCGACGTCGCCGCCCACCCCGAGTTCGCCGGCCGCCGGACCACCAGGCGCGTCGACGGCCGCGAGGTGACCGGCTGGTTCACCGAGGACTTCACGCTCGCCGAGCTCAAGACGCTGCGCGCCCGCGAACGGATCCCGCAGCTGCGCCCGAGCAACACCTCGTACGACGGCTGGTACGAGGTGCCGACACTCGACGAGATCCTCGGGCTCGCCGAGATGGCGTCGTACCAGTTCGGGCGACGCGTCGGCGTCGTGCCCGAGCTCAAGACGTCCACGTACTTCCGCGAGCGCGACCTGCCGCTCGAAGAGCCGCTCCTGCGGGCCGTGCGCGAATGGGGACTCGACGCCGCCGACTCCGGGTTCGCCGTGCAGTCGTTCGAGGTCGCGAACCTTCAGCGGCTGGCCGCGGACTCGCGGCTGCGACTCGTCCAGCTGGTCGAGCCGGTGGGTGCCCCGTACGACCGTGTGCGCGCGGGCGACCCGCTTACGTACGCCGAGATGGTGCGCCCCACGGGTCTGGCGCGGGTCGCCGAGTACGCGCACGTGCTCGGCGCGCCGAAAGACCTGCTGCTCCCCCGGACGCCGGCAGGCGAGCTCGGGTCACCCAGCGGCCTCACCGGCGACGCACACGCGGCCGGCCTCGAGGTGTACGTCTGGACGGTCCGGCGCGAGAACGCCTTCCTACCCGTCGACCTGCGCTCCAGCGAGATCGGCGGCGACGCCGGAGACGTACGCCGGGAGCTCGACGCGCTGCTCGCGCTCGGCGTGGACGGGATGTTCGCCGACCAGCCGGACGTCGCCGTCGAGGCCGTCGCGGCGCGGGTGGCGCGCTACAGCCCGAGGTCGGTCTTCGAGATCGCGAAGCGGTAGTCGAGGCCCTCGGCGCGCACGCGGTCGGCCGCGTCGGTCTCGCGGTCCACGATCACGGCGACGGCGACGACCTCCGCACCGGCCTCGCGCAGCGCCTCGACGGCAGTGAGCACCGAGCCACCGGTGGTGGAGGTGTCCTCGACGGCGACGACCCGCCGACCGGCGACGTCGGGCCCCTCGATCCGGCGCTGGAGCCCGTGGGCCTTCTCGGCCTTGCGGACCACGAACGCGTCGAGCGCCCGTCCCTGCGCCGCGGCCTGGTGGAGCATCGCCGCTGCGACGGGGTCGGCGCCCATCGTGAGCCCGCCGACCGCGTCGTACTCGAGGTCGCCGAGCAGGTCGAGCATTACGCGTCCGACCAGCGGTGCTGCCTCGTGGTCGAGCGTCACCCGGCGCAGATCGACGTAGTAGTCGGCCTCCTTGCCCGAGGAGAGCGTGACCTTGCCGTGAATGACGGCCTTGTCCTTGACCTGGTCGATGAGGGCGTCGCGATCGCTCATGGCTCGAGGGTATCGAGCCGCTGGCGCCTACTTCGCGACGGCCGACGCCAGCTCGCCGAAGACCACCGACCGCGCGTCGGTGTGGAACAACTCCGAGCACGTGACGAGGGTGATCAACCGCTCGGTCGGCACCCCGCCCGGCTCCCCGGGCACCGGGTCGAGCACCCACCCCTCGGAGAAGTCGAGCTCGCGGTCCGTCCCGTCGTCGCGCAGGACGTACGTGAAAACGTGCGTGCGTGTCTCGACGATGACCTCGTCGCCCTCGCGCAGCCCGAGGAAGTGGCGGAACGGCTCGCCGTGCGTGACCCGATGTCCGCTCGCACGCGTGGACGGCGCGCCTGCAGGTCTCCGCCCTCACCCGACGACTCGCGCCCCACCCGAGGGCGCGACTCGTCAGGGAGCAGGTGCTGGGGCGCGATCGTCGCGGCGTACCGGTGCCCCGCGTACGCCCGTGGGCTGCGAAGCACGTGGTGGCGCCTAGAGTCGGGACGGTGAAGACCAGCAGCGCACGCGTCGCCGGACTCGGCACGACCATCTTCGCCGAGATGTCGGCGCTCGCCGTCCGTACGGGCGCGGTCAACCTGGGCCAGGGCTTCCCCGACACCGACGGTCCGAGCGACGTGATCGACGTGGCGGTCGAGGCGATGCGCTCCGGCGCCAACCAGTATCCGCCGGGCCTCGGGGTCCCCGCGCTGCGCGAGGAGATCGCGGCGCACCAGCGGCGCTGGTACGGGATCGTTCTCGATCCCGAGACCCAGATCGCGGTGTCGACCGGGGCGACCGAAGCGATCGCGGCGGCGATCCTCGGCCTGGTCGACCCCGGCGACGAGGTGGTCGTCCTCGAGCCGTACTACGACTCGTACGTGGCGGTCCTGGAGTTTGCCGGGGGCATCCGCAAACCGGTCACGCTGCGTGCTCCCGACTTCCGGCTCGACCTCGACGCGCTGCGCGCCGCCGTCGGTCCACGCACGACGGCGATGCTGATCAACAGCCCGCACAACCCGACCGGGATGGTGCTGAACGCCGAGGAGCGCGAAGCGATCCGCGACCTCGCCGTCGCGCACGACCTCGTGGTGATCACCGACGAGGTGTACGAGCACCTCACCTTCGACGGGGTCGCGCACGTGCCGCTGGCGACGCTGCCCGGCATGGGCGAGCGGACGTTGACGATCTCCAGCGCCGGCAAGTCGTTCTCGTTCACCGGCTGGAAGATCGGCTGGCTGAGCGGGCCTGCCGCGCTCGTCCGGGCGGCCGTCGGAGCGAAGCAGTTCCTCACCTACACTTCCGGCGCGCCGTTCCAGCCCGCGATCGCGCACGCGCTCGGGCACGACGCGGCGTACTTCGAAGGGTTCGCGGCGACGCTGCAGGCGCGGCGCGACCAGCTCTGCGCCGGGCTAACCGAGATCGGCTTCACGACCTACGTGCCGCAGGGGACCTACTTCGCGACGACCGACATCCGCCCGCTCGGCTACGACGACGGCATCGCGTTCTGCCGCGCGCTGCCCGAGCTCGCAGGCGTCGTCGCGGTGCCGACGCAGGTGTTCTACGACGACGAGGACGCGGGTCGTCCCCTCGTACGGTGGGCGTTCTGCAAGCAGGAGCCGGTGATCGCCGAGGCCCTGAGCCGCCTGGACGCCCTCCGCGTCCGCGTGGTGAAAGCAACCTGACCGAATTCGGCAGCAAGAAGGGTCAGGTTCCTTTCACAACGCGGAGAAGGCGTGACGCCCCGCGCGAGCGCCCCTAGCGTCCCCTCATGCGCGCTGCCCTCCGCCGTCTGCTCGTTCCCCTGGCCTCCCCAGAACCCCGCGACCACCACCACGGGCACCGCGACGATGCACGGCGACTCGGCGTCCAGCGACACGACCCCGGCCGTACGCAGGTCCGGGCACCGGATCGGTCGCGCTCTGCACCGCGATCTTCGACCGGACGCCGACGGTCCACCTGCTCGACCCGGCGAACGGCAAGAGCCTCGCCTCGCTGCCGCTGACGAAGGGAAGCCTCTTCGGCGGCGTGTACGCCTACCTGGACCACGAGGACCGGCTCGTCGTGGTCGACGGCGACAAGAACCTGCTGCGGATCGGCCACCACCGCGACGGCAGCACGTGGCGCCTCACAGTCGACGAGTCGACTCCGCTCGCGTCGGCGCTGCCGGACCGGGGCGGCCGTCGTCGGACTCTCCCCGGGCTGGACCACGAGGTGTGGATCGCTGCGAGCGACGGCACCGTCGGTACGGTCGCCGAGGACGGGACCGTACGGACGATCGCCCTCGGCGAGGCCGTCCAGAACAGCATCTCCACCGTCGAGGGCCGCACCGCCGTCGTCACGGAGCATGCGCTGTACGTCCTCTCCGCACGCGCCGACGGCACACCCGAGGTGCGGTGGCGTGCCCCGTACGCCACTGGTCCGGGCCGCAAGCCCGGCCAGCTCAGCTGGGGCAGCGGCGCGACGCCGACGTTCTTCGGCCCGCGCCAGGGCACCGAGTAGGTGACGATCACCGACAACACCGCCCCGCACTCGCGACTGCTCGTCTATCCCGCGAACAGCGGCACCGAGGACTCGCCGATCGCGTCGGGGCGCAGCGTCTTCGTCACCAACACCTTCGGCTACCCCTATCCGGCCCTTCCGGACGGCGCGCCAGCGAGCGTGCCGTCGTCAGGGTCGTTTACCGGGGGCATGACCCGCGTCGACGTGCGCGCCGACGAGTCCGGCTGCGACGTCGTCTGGGAGTCCGACGTGAAGTCGGCCGCGCTCCCCCGAACTCTCGCTCGGAGACGACCCGACCTACACCGTCACCGTCAGCGGGCCCACCGACATCGTCGGGAGCCACACGTTCGCCGCGTACTCGTACGCGGTCGTCGACCCTCACACGGGCCGCGTCGTGAAGACGTCGCTGCTCGGCCTCGGGCTGCTCTTCAACCCGCTGCAGATGACCGGCATGACGGGACGCGACGCGACGCTCTACCAGGGGACGGAGACCGGCGTCGTGCACGTACGCCGCAGCTGACGAGTCACTACGCGTCTCGCGCCCCGCGCCGTCGTACCAGGAGCGAGGCGAGCACACCTGCATCGAGCACGAACGAGGCAGTCGGGACGACGTCGGCGACGCGGGACGGAGGCGACGCTCCGTCCCGACCGGCGGCCACCGCGGATCGTGCCTCGTCAGGCCGCTGCGTGAGATCGGACGAGGGATATGCCACGACCTCGCACGCGTTGGTCGCGAAGTCTTCGCTCGTCCCGACCAGGTAGCGCTCACCCGGCTCCAGCTCTGCGTCGATCGAGCTCGTGGCGGCCCTCCACGAGAACGGCCATGGCGGTGCCTCCTGTCCGGACAGGACCCACACCTCCGGTGCAAGGTCCGGGCCCTTCCAGACCTCTTCGACCGCGAGCCGCGTGAAGCCGCGCTCAGTCTCCGCTGCGACGCCGACGAAGACCACAGGCGCTCTCGTCGGAGCGTTCACGGCACAGATCGCGTGGGCAGGAGCCGCAGACGCGACCAGCGCGGCGAACCCGAGACCCGCAGCAACGACGAGCGACCTCACGGGCGCGCCTGGGCGGCGGCCTCGATCTCCTTCGCCGGGGCGAACGTGCGGGCGACGAAGAGGATGGACGGCACGAGGATGAGCGGCACGACGTAGATCCACCGGAGCGCGCCCTCGGTGGCGAGCACCCCGATGAGTCCGGCGCCGATGATGTTGCCCAGATAGTTGAAGAGGTTGAGGCGGGCGATCGCGACGTCGGCGTCGGAGCCGGGCAGGTTGCCGGCCGCGGCGAACGCGAGCGGGATGATCACCGGGAGGCCGAGGCCCATCAGGCCGAACGCGGCGATCGCCAGTGCCGGGGTCGGCGCCACGACGACGAGTGCGAGGGCGACGATGCCGACCACGGTCCCCGCGCGGACGACGGCGACCGCGCCGAACCGGACGACGAACCGGTCACCCGCCAGCCGGGAGATGACGGCACCGACCTGGTAGGCCGCATAACCGAGCGGCGCGACCGACTTCGCGGCGTCGAGGGCGTCGTGGAGGTAGATCGTGCTCCAGCTCATCACCGACGTGTCGGCCAGGTAGAAGACCACGACGACGAGCCCGAGCGCGACGAGCGGGCGCCACGGCACGTGCAGCGGCGGACGCTCCACCTCCGAAACCTCGCCCGCCTCGTGCTCGACGGCCGGACGCACCAGGTAAGGGGAGAGCACCAGGGTGGCTGCCACGCCGACCACTCCGACAGCCACCAGCGACGGCATCAGCCCAATCTCGAGCTCCGCGCAGCCGGCGGCGTATAGGGCTCCGACGATCGCACCGATGCTCCACATCCCGTGGAAGCTGGTCATGATGCTGCGGCCGTACAGCCTCTGGACGGTCACACCCTGCATGTTCGTCGAGGCGTCCGTTGCACCCACACCGATCCCGTACACGGCGAACGCCGCGTACATCGCCGGCTTGGACTCGGCGAACCCGATCACGACCACCATCACGCTGATCGTCAGCAGCGCGAGTCGTAGAGCGAGCGCGCTCGAGCGGCGCACCGCGATCCGTTCAGCCAGCAGCGACCCGCCGCCGGCGATGACCGAGGTCAGCAGCAGGAGGAGCGTGACGTCGCCCTCAGTGACGCCACGCTCGTCCTGGAAGTCGGGCAGCCTAGACAGGATCGTGACGAGGATCGCCGCCTGGAGGAAGAAGCCGACCGAGGTCGCGAGTCGCGCCCGCCGTGCCACAGCATCAGGGGGTTGCGTGATCTTGGACACACGCCCAGTATGTGCCCATGACCGGAGCAGAGGCCAGGGTTTCGACGAGCTCAACCGGCGGGACCGGTGACTTCTGGTGGGGCGCCGCGACCGCGTCGTACCAGGTCGAGGGCGCCGTGGACGAGGACGGACGAGGCCCCAGCATCTGGGACACCTTCAGCGCCGAGCCCGGTCGGATCGCGGACGGCTCGTCGGGCGCGGTCGCCTGCGACTCGTACCACCGGTGGCGCGAGGACCTCGACCTGCTCAGCGGTCTCGGCGCGAACGCCTACCGGTTCTCGATCGCCTGGCCCCGCGTCCAGCCGACCGGATCCGGCCAGGTCAACGCCGCGGGGCTGGCGTACTACGACCGCCTCGTCGACGGCCTGCTCGCACGCAGCATCGCGCCGTTCGCCACCCTCTTCCACTGGGACCTCCCGCAGCCGCTGCAGGACGCCGGCGGGTGGATAGTGCGCGACACGGCGCAGCGGTTCGCCGAGTACGCGGCCGTGATCGCGGAGGCGCTCGGTGACCGGGTGGCTGCCTGGGGAACGCTCAACGAGCCGTTCGTGCACATGGCGCTGGGCTATGCGTTCGGCAGTCACGCGCCGGGCGAGACGCTGCTGCTCGACGCGTTCGCCGCGGGGCATCACCAGCTGCTCGGGCACGGGCTTGCGACGCAGGCGTTGCGGGCGGGGTCTCGACAGGGCTCGACCGGCGGATGGGGCTCGACCGGCGGACGAGGCTCGACCGGCGGACAGGGCTCGACCGGCTCACCGCCGGTGATGCTGGTGAACAACCTGACCCCCGTACGCGCCGCGTCGCCGTCGACGGAGGATGCCGCCGCGGCGGCGGTGTACGACGCGTTCCACAACCGGATGTTCCTCGACACCGTGCTGCGGGGCACCTATCCCGACGAGCTCGCCGACGCAGCCGAGAGAGTCGTGCACGACGGCGACCTCGCGACCATCGCGCAACCGCTCGACCTGCTCGGCGTGAACTACTACAACCCCACGCTCGTGAGGGCGCCCGGCCCGGACAACCCGCTGCCGTTCGAGCTCGTGCCGATCGAGGGCTATCCGCTGACCGGCTTCGGGTGGCCGGTGGTGCCCGAGGGCCTGACCGACCTCCTGACCGGACTACGCCAGACGTATGGCGAGGCGCTGCCGCCGGTAGTGGTCACCGAGAACGGATGCTCCTACCCCGACGAGCCCGGGCCCGACGGCACGGTCGACGACGCGGCACGGATCGCGTACCTCGACCGCCACATCGCGGCGGTCGGCGCCGCCCGTGAGGCAGGTGTCGACGTGCGCGGCTACCTGGCATGGTCGCTGCTCGACAACTTCGAGTGGGCAGAGGGCTACACGCAGCGCTTCGGGATCACGCGCGTCGACTTCGCGACGGGCGAGCGCACCCCGAAGGCCTCGTACGAGTGGTTCCGCGAGCGGATCGCCCGAGGCTGGTGAGGGCAGCCCGGTCGGTCAGGAGGCGAAGAGGCGGTCCGGACCGAACTGGAACCAGATCGTCGCGATCACCGCGACGTACCAGAGCAGCACGATCAGCAGCGACCAGTTGGACACGAGCTTGGTGAAGCCTGACGCCGGCGCCCAAGACCGGAGGTTGCGCGCGGTCACCATGACGAAGAGCGGGATCGTGGCCGTCCAGACGACCATGCAGTAGGGGCAGAGCTTCACGAGAGTGAAGATGCTCGTGTACTGGAGGAAGGTGATGAGGCCGATCGCGAACACGACGCCGACCTGCAGGCCGCCCCACATCCACTCCGGCAGGCGGGTGCCCGACAGGAGCAGCACGCCGAGCGTCACGACGACGGCGAATCCGACGAGGCCGAGGAACGTGTTGGGGAACCCGAAGAGCGACGACTGCGAGCTCGAGACGACACCGCCGCAGTCGACCCACGGGTTGAGCGTGCAGGCGAGCTGGCTGTCGGGGTTCTGCAAGAGCTTGATCTTGTCGTAGGTCAGGACGCCCGAGGCGATCAGGCCGATCCCTCCACCCACGACCATCAGCCACGCCAGCACGCTGCGGACGCCGGTCGCCTCCACAGCACCGTCTCGGGGAGCCACCTGCTCGTCGATGTCGATCACGAAGCCATCGTAGGCGGGCAGTCCCACCCCGCGGGGCCGGACGTCGTGATGCGTCTCACCACCGGGCAAGGAAACATGGAGTCACCGAGACCTCGTTGTCTGGTTGTAGGCGATTTGCGCCGCGCGAACGTGGGGAGGGAGCGCATGAGCACCAAGGAACGAACCCCGTGGCCGATGATGGCCGGGCTGGTGACGACCACAGGAGCAGCGGCAATCACGCTCCTGCTGTCGGGGACGGGTCTTCCCGACGTTCTCGTCGTCCCGGTGCTGGTCGTCCTCCTCGCCACCATGGTCGGCGGTCTCGTCGCCGACTTCCTCGTACGCCGTGACGAGCGGCGGACCATTGCCACCCAGCGACGCTGGCTGGCGGGACTCGGCAAGGACCTGCCGACGTACCGGCACCGCGTCGACGACCGGGAGCGGGTGCTGTTCAGCTGGGAGAGCAGCTGGTATCAGCCGCTCGGGACGCTGTTTCTCGTAGCGCTGGCGGCCGCGCTCGTCCCGTTCAACCTGATCTTGCCGCTGGCGCCGCGCGCCGGCGTCGAAGCGCTCGTCACTGCCTGGGTGGCCGCCTCGCTGCTGCTGACCGGCGCGCTGGTCGTACGGACGGTGGCCGCGGCACGCAAGGACAGCCGTGGGCTCCTGCTCCCGGGCCCGGCGGTGCCGTGGACCCCGGCGTCTCCTGTGGCGCCGCGCGATCCCGCCAAGCTCGCCGCCGAGGAGAACGCCGCGAAGTATCTGGTTGTCGAGGAGGACGCATCACCGCAGGAGCACCTCTCACGGGAGATCGAGCGGATGACGTCGATCCTCGACAGCCCCGAAGCACCGCAGCCCGTGCTGCCCGTGCCCGTCGATTGGATGCCGCGGCCTCCCGCGCCGCCTGAGGCGCCCGAAGCGACCAAGCCCGAGCCCGAGCAGCCGTCCACGCCGTCCACGCCCGAGACTCCCCCGGCACCGCCGACGGAAGACAGGCCCGAGGGCGAGCTCGACAAGCTCGCCAGGCTCTTCCACAGCGCCGCCTGAGCTCAGGGGCTACTTGGGCTCCTCGGAGTCGTCGGCACCCTGCTCCATCTCGTATCCACGCTCCCACTTCGCACGGGCCTCGGCTGCTGCGGCATCCTCGGCGTCTTGCGCGGTCCGTAGCGCGACCAGCGCCGACGCGACCGCGCCCGACTCCGCGATCTCGTACGGCGTGCCGCCGATGGTGACCTCCGGGACGATCGGGGCGACCGCCCGCGCGAAGTCCTGCAGAGCCTGACCGAGCCCAGACCCGTTCGGGCCGAGGTGGAACGAGCCCACGGAGAGCACCGTGCCGCCGGGGAGGGACTCGAGCCTCTTGTCGAGCACCTCATACCCGATCTCGTGCTTGTCGAGCACGCCGAGCAGCGCCTCCGCGCCGTTCTCGGTGACGGCGACCTCCACCGTCTGCGTCCCGGCCAGCCCGCCGCTGATCCGCAGCTCGACGCCGGTCGATGCCGTCATCGCCGTCCCCTCTCGTCCCCCGTCACGTTCCGTTCATCATGGCGCGGGCGGCCGTACCCCGCCATCGCGCGAACGTCCTGCTCAGCCGTCGCCGGTGGGCCCGAACCGCTCGGTGCGCACCCGGCGTGGGTCGTGGCCCAACGCGACCAGCATGTCGGCGACGGTCTCGACGAACCCCGTGGGGCCGCAGACATAGCAGGTGGGCGCGAAGTCCGGTGGCCACCCGCCGGTGTTGACGTCGGCGACGGTGAGGCGCCCCGCCGGCCGCGGAGCACCCTCCGGCGCCTCACGCGTGTAGGCGATCGTGACGTCGAGTCCCGGATCGGGCGCGCGGAGCTCCCGGCGGTAGAACTGCTCGGCACGTGAGCGTACGGAGTAGATCAGCCGGAACGGCGCCTTGCTGCCGGCGTCACGACGGGCCCGGATCATCGCCATCAGCGGCACGACGCCAGAGCCGCCAGCGACCAGCAGGACGGGCTCGGTCTGCTCGGGCCGCCACACGAACCACCCTCCGATCGGTCCGCGCAGCTCAAGCTCGGCGCCGACCTCGATGTCGTCGACGAGGAACGACGAGACCTCTCCCCCCTCGATCGCCTGCACGGTGATCTCGGCCCGGTCGAGGTCACCGACGCGCGCGAGCGAGTATTCACGGTCGGCGGTGTAGCCGTCCTCGGCGGTCAGCCGGACCTCCACCCGCTGCCCGGCGACGGCCTGATGGTCACCGTCGACGTGCAGCAGCAGCGTCGCCGCCGTCGGTGTCTCCTCGCGGCGCGCCAGCACCACGGCACGACGCCACGGCATCCCCGCCATCAGTCGCCCGCATAGCGCTGCTCGCGCCACGGATCGCCGTAGTCGTGGTAGCCCGCGCGCTCCCAGAAGCCGGGCTCGTTCGTGCTCATCAGCTCCAGGCCGCGCACCCACTTGGCCGACTTCCAGAAGTACAGGTGCGGGACGAGCAGTCGTGCGGGTCCGCCGTGCTCGGGCCGCAGCGGCGCGCCGTCGTACGCGAACGCCACCCACGCCTGCCCGTCGCGCAGGTCGGCGAGCGGCAGGTTGGTCGTGTAGCCGCCGTACGAGTGGGCCATCACGTACGCGGCCTGTGTGTCTACGCCGTCGAGCAGCAGGTCGACGCTGACACCGCGCCAGCGCGTGCCGAGCTTGGACCACTTCGTGACGCAGTGCAGGTCGACGGTCACGTCCTCGGCCGGCATCGCCCGCAGCTCGTCCCAGCTCCACCGGCGTTGTGACCCGGTCTCCGTCGTCACCGTGAACGACCACGCACCCGGTGCGATCTGCGGCGTCGGCCCCGCCGAGAGCACAGGGAACCCGTGCTCGAGGTACTGACCGGGCGGCAGCACGACCTCATCGCGGTCGCGGCGTCCGCGAAAGCCTCGCGTGACGATTCCCATCGCCGTCTCCCTCCGCCCAGGGTCCGAGCGTAGGGCGGTGGCGGTCGCGACGCACGAGGGCGCGCGTCAGCTGTTGCGCAAGGCCGAGATCAGCTCGCCCTTGGTCATCGACGACCGGCCGTCGATCCCGATCTCCTTCGCACGCGCGTACAGGTCGGACTTAGACCAGTCGTCGTAGTCGCCCGCCTTGCCGCCCTTGCGCCCCACTTTCGCGCGCCCCTGCGCTGCGGCGGCGTTCGCGATGCGCGCCGACTTCTGCTTCGAGTTGCCTTCGTCGCGCAGCTCCTCGTACAGGTCCTTGTCCTTGACGCTCGGTCCCGGCGACTTGCGACCCGGCATGGCGCGCTCCTCTCGTACGGGCTCTCCGCTTCCCGATACCCGCACGACCGGTCACCCATGCGCACACTGGTGCTCGTGACCACCGTGCTGGCCGACCTCGACTCCGCCGCAGCGCGCGCCCGCGCCCTCGTACGCGACGGCGGGCGTCTGCTCGGCGTCGCCGGACCGCCCGGTGCAGGCAAGTCGTGGCTGGTCGAGGCGGTCGTCGCGCGCAGCGTGGATCTCGCGGTGGCGCACGTGCCGATGGACGGCTTCCACCTTGCCGACGACTCGCTCGCACGGCTCGGGCTCCTCGACGTGAAGGGCGCACCAGCGACGTTCGACGTCGGCGGGTACGCGGCGGCGCTGCGCCGGATCGCGACGCGCGACGAGGATCTGGTCTACGTCCCGGGGTTCGCGCGCGACCTCGAGCAGCCGATCGCGGCGGCGCTCGCGGTCCCGCGGGAGGCAGGCCTCGTGCTCACGGAGGGCAACTACCTGCTGCTCGACGAGCCGGGGTGGCGCGACGTCCGGTCGCTGCTCGACGAGGTCTGGTACGTCGACGTCCCAGACGACCTGCGCGGACGACGGCTGGTCGCCCGGCACGTCGCGTTCGGGAAGTCGCCGGCGCAGGCCGAGGCGTGGGTACGCCGAAGCGACGAGGCGAACGCGAGGCTCGTCGCCGAGTCACGCACCCGCGCCGATGTCCAGGTCCGGCTCGGCTGATCAGCTCTGGCGCTGCCGACGGATCAGGTTCGAGCCGATGATGAGGCGCTGGATCTCGCTAGTGCCCTCGTACAGGCGCAGCAGACGCACGTCGCGATAGATCCGCTCGACCGTGCTCTCACGCATGTAGCCCGACCCGCCGTGGACCTGGACGGCAAGGTCCGCGACACGGCCGGCCATCTCCGTGCAGTACAGCTTGGCCGCCGACGGAGCGATCCGACGGTCCTCGCCGGACACGTACGCCCGCGCGGCCTCGCGAACCAGGCTGCGACCGGCCATCACGCCCGTCTGCTGGTCGGCGAGCATCGCCTGGACGAGCTGGAAGTCGCCGATCGGCGTCCCGCCCTGTGTCGCCGTCGCGGCGTACGAGACCGACTCGTCGAGCGCGCGCTGGGCCTGCCCGACGGCGAGCGCGGCGATGTGGACGCGGCCCTTGGCCAGCGAGGTCATCGCCGCCCGGTAGCCGACCTCGACCGCGCCGCCGACGAGTGCGTCGTCGTCGACGCGTACGTCGTCAAGGTGCACGTCGGCCGTCCACGCGCCCTCTTGGCCCATCTTCTTGTCGTGCGGGCCGACCGTCAGGCCTGGCGCGTCACCTGGCACGAGGAAGACGGCGATCTGCCCGTCGCCGTCGGCCCCGACAACCCGAGCGAACACCATGAAGAGGTCGGCGAGCGGGGCGTTCGTGATGAACCGCTTCTCGCCGGACAGCGCCCAGCCGCCCTCGACCCGTGCGGCACGGGTGCGCAGGCCGGCAGGGTTGGACCCGGCACCGGCCTCGGTCAGCGCGAACGACGCGACGACCTCGCCGCTCGCGATCCGCTCCAGCCAGGCCGCCTTCTGCGGGTCCGTGCCGAAGTTCACGAGAACCTGGCCGGCGATCCCGTTGTTGGTGCCGAACATCGAGCGGAAGGCCAGCGTCGTGTAGCCCAGCTCCATCGCCAGCTCGACCTCCTGGGTGAGGTCGAGGCCGAGGCCGCCCCACTCCTGGTCGATCGCGTAGCCGAACAGACCCATCTCCCGCGCCATCGCCCGCAGGTCGTCGGGGACCGCGGGACTCGACGATCTCGCGCTCGCGGGGAACGACCTCTTTGCGGACGAACTGACGCACCTGCTCGAGGACGTCGTCGAACTCCTCGGGACTCACCTGCTGGGTCATGACGCGATCATCGCCTGACACGGCGACGTGTGCCTAGAGATCACTCCCAGGCGATGCGCCGTCCGCTCACCTCGCTGGGCGTCAGCGCGATCCACAGGATCCGGCTGCCGTCGGCCCACGGCGTCGCCCGGTCGGGTCCCCACAGCTCGCTGAGGACCGCAGGATCGGTCTCGTGCTGGCCCGTCCCGCTCAGGAGCACCGACCATCCCGTCTGGTTGGGGTGGTCGATCATGTCCACCTCGAAGGCGATCGGCGTGTCGGTGACCGCCTGCGCCACGGCTCCGTACGGGGTGGTCCGGAACAGGACGCGGCCCTCGTGGACCTGGAAGTTGACGGGGAAGATCTGCGGCGTGCCGTGGTGGACGAACCCGACCCGTCCCACCTCCTGGTTCTGCAGCAGGTCCCAGCACTCCTCGGCCGACAGCTGGAGGAGCTGTCGGCGTGGTCCTCGGTCGTCGAGCGTGCTCATGGTCGTCCTCTCAGCTGGGGCGTTGCTTCGGGGCGTTGCGGCCGGTCATCGCAGGGTCGCGCACGACCACGTCCGCGAGGACGTCGTCGATCGCGTCCATGATCTCCGCGTCGAGCCGCACCCCGCTCGCGGCGACGTTGTCGCTCACCTGCTCGGGACGGGAGGCCCCGATGATGGCGGCCGAGACGTTGTCGTTCTGGAGCACCCACGCCACCGCCAGCTGTGCCATCGTCAGGCCGGCGTCGGCGGCGACGGGCGCAAGACGCGCGACACGCTCGAGCACGTCGTCGTTGAGCCAGCGGGCGATCGTGTCGGCGCCGCCCTTTGCGTCCGTCGCGCGAGAGCCCGGAGGCACGGGCTGGCCGGGCTGGTACTTGCCAGTGAGCACGCCCTGCGCGATCGGCGACCAGACGATCTGGCTGATGCCGAGCTCCTCGCTCGTCGGGATGACCTCCTCCTCGATCACCCGCCACAGCATCGAGTACTGCGGCTGGCTGGAGATGAGGGAGATGCGCAGCTCCTTCGCCAGGGCCGCACCGGCGCGGAGCTGGTCGGCGGTCCACTCCGAGACGCCGATGTAGAGCGCCTTGCCTGACCGTACGACGTCGGCGAAGGCCTGCATCGTCTCTTCCAGCGGCGTCTCCACGTCGTACCGATGCGCCTGGTAGAGGTCGACGTAGTCGGTGCCGAGGCGACGCAGCGACCCGTCGATCGACTCCATGATGTGCTTGCGGGAGAGGCCGGAGTCATTGGGACCGCCGGGGCCCGTCGGCCAGTAGACCTTGGTGAAGATCTCCAGGGACTCGCGGCGGACGCCGGCCAGCGCCGCCCCGAGGACGGACTCCGCCCTGGTGTTGGCGTAGACGTCCGCGGTGTCGAACGTCGTGATGCCTTCGTCCAGAGCACGGCGTACGCACTCGGTCGCGATGTCGGCCTCCACCTGGGAGCCGTGGGTGAGCCAGTTGCCGTAGGCGATCTCGCTGATCTTCAGACCACTGTCGCCGAGGTAGCGGAATTCCATGCACCCCACGTTAGTGCGACAAGCCCGATGGGGGGCCGGGGACGAGCACGGCCCGCGCAAGGCAGGATGTCGTCCGTGACGACGTTCGACGACGTACCCGAGGGCAGCACGACCGGCACCGCGCGCTGGACGACGCGGATCACGCTCGTGGTGCTCTGCGCGGTCGTCGTCGCCGGAGCCGCCGGGCTGTTCGGCGTCCGCAACCTGACGGCGACGACCGAGGAGGACGGCTGGACCCTGTCGGTCGACTACCCGCGACTCGCCCGCGCCGGGCTCGACACCCCGCTGTCGATCACGGTGTCGAACCCCGACGGTGTCGGTGAGGAGGTCGTCCTCGCGATCTCGCAGGAGTACCTCGAGATCTTCGAGCACCAAGGCATCTTCCCCGACCCCAGCGACTCGAGCACGGACGGAAAGCTCCTCTATCTCACCGTCGCCGCAGCACCAGGTGCCACCGAGGTGCGCATCGACTTCGACGTGTACATCCAGCCTTCCAGCCAACAGGGCGAGCAGGCGACCGTCTCGGTGGTCGACGACGGTCGACGGATCGCGTCGACCCGGATCCGTACGAGCCTGGTTCCCTGACCCCCGTCAGAACGAGGACCCGCAATGGAGATCGTCATCCGAGCGATCGTCGTCTTCGCGTTCCTGTGGCTCATCACACGGGCCGTGGGCCGCTCGACGCTCGGCGAGCTGAGCACGTTCGAGCTGGTGCTCTTCATCGTCATGGGCGACCTCATCCAGGGCGCGGTCACCCAGCAGGACTCCTCCGTCACGGGAGCCGTGCTCGCCGTCGGCACGTTCACCCTCTTGACGGTCGCGCTGTCCTGGCTTTCGTGGCGGTGGCCGCGGCGCCTGCGCTTCATCCGCGGCGAGCCGGTCGTGGTCCTTCGCGACGGAGAGCCGCGCATGAAGGTGCTCGCAGACCAGCGCCTGAGCCTGGCCGATCTGGTCACCTCCGCGCGCCAGCAGGGCGTACGGCGCCTGCGTGACGTCGAGATCGCTGTCCTGGAGACGGACGGCCGGATCTCGTTCTTCACGTACGAGGGCGAGGACGACGGCGCCCCGGAGAGCGGGCCTCAGGCTGCGTGACGTGCGGCGAGCCGCTCAGCCGTACGCCCCAGCGGCGAGCACCGCGGCGCCGATGATGCCCGCCGCGTTGCCGAGTCGCGCCGCGACGATCGGGGCCCGTAGGTGCAGGAGCGGGAGGTAGTGGTCGGCATGCTTGGCGACCCCTCCCCCGACGATGAAGAGGTCGGGCCACAACAGGTCCTCGACCCGCGCGAAGTACGTCTGCAACCGCGCGGCCCACTCCTCCCACGACAGGTCCTCGTTCTCGCGTGCCGCCGACGACGTCGACTTCTCCGCGTCCTCGCCGTCGATGCGCAGATGGCCGAGCTCGCTGTTGGGAACGAGGACGCCGTCGCTGATGAGGGCGGTGCCGATGCCCGTCCCCAGTGTCGTCATGATCACCAGCCCGGAGGTCCCGCGACCCGCGCCGTACTCCAGCTCCCCGATGCCGGCGGCGTCGGCGTCGTTGGTGACGACGACGGGGCGGTCCAGGCGTCCGGTGAGCAGTCGTGCGGCGTCGGTCCCGATCCAGCTCCGGTCGATGTTGGCCGCCGTACGGACGAGGCCGCGGGTGACGACGGCCGGCACTGTGACCCCGACCGGCGCATCCTTGGCCGGCGCGAAGTGGTCGACGATCTCGGCGACCACCTCCGCCACGGCGTCCGGCGTCGACGGCTGCGGCGTTGCGATCCGCAGTCGGTCATCGGCGAACTCACCCTTCTTCAGGTCGACCGGAGCACCTTTGATGCCGCTGCCACCGATGTCGACCCCGAGAGGACGCGAATGCTTGGCCATGGCACCAACGTGCCATTACCCGGCGTCCCACGCTGGCTCAGAAGTTGCCGCGCCGCTCCTGCTCACGCTCGATCGCCTCGAACAGCGCCTTGAAGTTGCCCTTGCCGAAGCCGAGCGAGCCGTGCCTCTCGATCAGCTCGAAGAACACCGTCGGGCGGTCGCCGACCGGCTTGGTGAAGATCTGCAGCAGATAGCCGTCCTCGTCACGGTCGACGAGGATGCCGCGTGCCTGGAGCTCCTCGATCGGCACTCTGACCTCGCCGATGCGGGCGCGCAGCTCCGGGTCGGTGTAGTAGGACTCCGGCGTCGCGAGGAACTCGACACCCTCAGCACGCAGGATGTCGACCGCACGCACGATGTCGTTCGTCGCGAGCGCGAGATGCTGAGCGCCGGGGCCGCCGTAGAACTCGAGGTACTCGTCAATCTGCGACTTCTTCTTGCCGGCCGCCGGCTCGTTGAGCGGGAACTTCACGCGGTGGTTGCCGCTGGCCACGACCTTGCTCATCAGCGCCGAGTAGTCGGTGGCGATGTCGTCCCCGATGAACTCGGCCATGTTCGTGAAGCCCATGACGCGGTGATAGAAGTCGACCCAGTCGTCCATCCGGCCGAGCTCGACGTTGCCGACGACGTGGTCGAGCGCCTGGAAGATCCGCCGCGGGGCACCGTCCCCCCGCTGGTTGAGCCTGCGCCGTTCTGAGCCTGTCGAAGGGTCGAAACCACTGGTGCGCGCGACGTACCCGGGCAGGTACGGGCCGTCGTAACGCGAGCGGTCGACAAGGGTGTGGCGGGTGTCGCCGTACGTCGCGATCGCGCCGACGCGGACCGTGCCGTGCTCGTCGGTGACGTCGTGCGGCTCCTCGAGGACGGTCGCGCCCTGCTCGCGCGCGTGGGCGACGCAGCGGTCGACATCGGGCACCTCGAGGGCGATGTCGACGATGCCGTCGCCGTGCGCGGCGTGGTGTGCGACGAGGGTGCTGTCGGCAGCGACGGCGCCCTTCAGGACGAAGCGCACCCCGCCGCTGCGCAGCACGTACGCCGCGTGGTCGCGGTTGCCGGTCTCGGGACCGGAGTACGCGACGAGCTCCATCCCGTACGCCGACTGGTAGTAGTGGGCGGCCTGCGCGGCGTTGCCCACGACCCAGACCACCGCGTCCCAGCCGGTCACCGGGAAGGGATCGTTCTGCTCGTCGTACTCGACCAGGCCGACGAGCTGCTTGAGCTGGTCGACGTCGAGTCCGGCGAGAGCTTCCTCACTGGTCAGCGTGTGCTCGATGGTCATCGCGGGTCCCTCCGTGAACGGTTGTGGTCCCGATCACAGCGTCTCGTCGACCGCTGTGCAACCCGTGCGCCGCGGGCTGGCCAGAACGTGCAGATCGCCCATCCGATCCCCCTTTGTGGTGGACGACCAGCCCAGTTCATACGACAGTGGGCAGATGACCCTCGACGAGCTGGACCTCGCCCTGATCCGCGCGATGCACGCGCATCCGCGTGCGGGAGTGCTGGAGCTGTCCCGCACCACCTCCGTCGCCCGCGGCACCGTCCAGGCACGCCTGAAGCGGCTCGAGGAGGAGGGCGTGATCACCGGGTACGGACCGGACGTCGACCTGCGGCGTGCCGGGTTCCCGGTCCAGGCCTATGTGACGCTGGAGATCGCGCAGGGCGCGCTCGACGAGGTCCGCGAGGCTCTGGACGCGATCTCGCAGGTGGTCGAGGCGGTCGTGACGACGGGGTCGTTCGACGTGCTGTGCCTCGTGGCCACGGCGTCGCACGAGGACCTCCAGGCGACGCTGCTGCGGCTCGACCAGTCACCGAGCATCGTCCGCTCGACGAGCATCGTCGTGCTGTCGGTGCTCATCGCACGGCGTGTGCAGCCGCTGCTGGAGTCCGCTCCACGCCCCGGCACCACCCGCGCCCCCGCGTACCGGGGATAGGCCGCCGGCCAGGCCGCGCTCAGCGCCGGCGCGTGCTCCGTACGACGAACGTCGGCGCCTCGGTGAAGGCCACCGGTAGGTTGCGCACCTGCGGCATCGCCGCACCGCGCGACTCCAGCTCGTCCTCGAGCTCGGCGACGCGCGACTGCAACGCCATCACCTGGTTCTCGAGCTCGAGGACGCGCTTGACGCCCTCGAGCCCGAGTCCCTCGGCGGTCAGTCGCGCCACCGAGCGCAACAGCTCGATGTCGCGCAGCGAGTAACGACGCCCGCCACCCCCCGTGCGCGCGGGACGGACCAGCCCTAGCCGGTCGTACGTCCGCAGGGTCTGGGGGTGCAGCCCGGACAGCTCGGCGGCGACGCTGATCACGAAGACCTTCGCCTCGGGGCCCGGCGGCACGAAGTCACCGTTGCCGCGCGACATCATCACGCACCTCCCGCGAAGAGCGTCGCGCGTGGGTCGCCGCCGTCGCGCGCATCCCGGTACGACTCGACCGCGGCCCGCTCCCCCTCGGTCGGCGCCGTGGGCACCTGGACCTCGACGGTCACGAGCAAGTCGGCCTTGGTGCCGTCCTTGCGCGGCGCACCCTTGCCCCGGGCCCGGAACGTACGCCCGTTGGGCGTGCCCGCCGGGACCTTGATGCGGACCGGCGCCCCGCCCAGCGTCGGGACCGCGATCTCGGCGCCCAGCACGGCCTCGTCGAACGTGACCGGCACGGTGACCGTGAGGTTGTCGCCCTTGCGGCCGAACACCCGGTGCGGCTTCACGTGCACGGTGACGTACAGGTCGCCGTTGGGACCGCCGTTCTCGCCCTTCGTACCCTTGCCCTTGAGGCGGATGCGCTGGCCGTCCTTGACGCCGGCGGGGATGCGGACCTGCATCGTCCGCGACGACGCGGCGCGTCCCGACCCGTGGCACGTGTCGCAGGCCTCGTCGACGACCAGGCCACGGCCGCGGCAGACGTCGCACGGCTCGGTCATCGTGAAGACGCCGCCCGACGCGCTGGTCTGCATGCCACTGCCCTCGCAGCGGGGGCAGACCCGCGGGACGGTGCCCGCCTTGGCCCCGGTGCCGTGGCAGGTCGGGCACGGCTCGTCGCTGGACATCCGCAGCGACACCGTCGTCCCCGAGATCGCGTCCTCGAACGCCAGCGTTGTCTCGGACTCGAGGTCGGCACCGCGACGCGCCGGCGCCGAGCGCGTACGTGCCCCGCCGCCACCAAACACCCCGCCGAGCAGGTCGGAGAAGTCGAACCCCCCGCCGCCGCTCTGGCCGTAGCCAAATCCGCCGGTGCCCGTTCGGCCGCCGCCGAACCCGCCGCCGAACCCGCCGGAGGAGAACATCGCCCGCTGCTCGTCGTACTCCTTGCGCTTCTCGGCGTTGGAGAGCACGCCGTACGCCTCGGAGATCTCCTTGAACTTGTCCTCGGCGGCCTTGTCGCCGGGCTTGGCATCGGGGTGGTGGTCCCGCGCGAGCTTGCGGTACGCCTTTTTGATGTCGGACGCGCTCGCGTCCTTCGAGATTCCCAGGACCTTGTAGAAGTCCTTCTCGAACCACTCGTTGTTCACGAGACCACCTCCCTACTTCTGATCGATCGAATTCTCGTGCGGATCACTCCGCCGTGGGCTCGGACGCGCCGTCGACCTCCGAGGTTGCCTCGGCCTCGCCGGCGGGATCGTGCTCGACGACCGAGACCCGCGCGGGGCGCAGGATCTTGTCGCCAATCCGGTATCCGACCTGCATGATCGCGTCGACGGTCGGCTCGCCCTCGGGCGCGTCGGCGTCGAGGCGGTGCATGAGCGCCTCGTGGAGCATCGGGTCGAACACGTCGCCGTGCTTGCCGAATGGCTCCAGCCCGTGCGCGCTCGTGGCCTGGACGAGCGAGTCAGCGACGGCCTTGAAGCCGCCCTCCAGCTCACCGTGGTCACGGGCGCGGCCAATGTCGTCGAGCACCGGGAGGAACGAGGCGAGGACGGACGCCGTGGCGTTCACCCGCTGCACCTCGCGGTCGCGGTCGACGCGCCGCTTGTAGTTGACGTACTCGGCCTGCAGGCGCTGGAGATCGAGCGTCCGCTCGGCGAGCTGGCGCGCGAGGTCGGACGCGGCGAGCTCCTCCTCCTGGGCCGTGGCCTCGGGGGCCGGAGCAGCCTCCTGCTCCGGCACCCCCTCAGCCTCGGGCGTGACGTCGCGCTCCGACGTCACTTGTTCTCACCCTCGTCGTCGACGATCTCGGCCTCGACCACGTCGTCCTCCTCGGCCTGCGCCTGCCCCTCACCGGAGCCGGCGGCGTTGGCCTGGGCCGACGCGGCCTCGTACATCGCCGTCCCCATCTTCTGGCTCGACTCGCCGAGCTTGGCGATGGCGGCCTTGATGGCGTCGGTGTCGTCGCCGTTGAGCGACTCCTTGAGGGCGTCGACGTCGGCCTGGACCTCGGTCTTGACGTCGTCGGAGACCTTGTCGCCGTTCTCGGCGAGGAACTTCTCCGTCGAGTGGACGAGCGTCTCACCCTGGTTGCGGACCTCGACGGCCTCCTTGGCCTTGCGGTCCTCCTCGGCGTACTGCTCGGCCTCGCGGACCATCCTGTCGATGTCGTCCTTGGAGAGGGCCGACCCACCGGTGATCGTCATCGACTGCTCCTTGCCGGTGCCCCGGTCCTTGGCGGAGACGTTGACGATGCCGTTGGCGTCGATGTCGAAGGTGACCTCGATCTGCGGCACGCCACGCGGGGCCGGCGCGATGCCCGTCAGCTCGAACGTGCCGAGCATCTGGTTGTGCGCCGCGATCTCGCGCTCGCCCTGGTAGACCTGGATCGCGACCGACGGCTGGTTGTCGTCGGCGGTCGTGAAGACCTCCGAGCGCCGGGTCGGGATCGTGGTGTTGCGCTCGATGAGCTTGGTCATCACGCCACCCTTGGTCTCGATACCGAGCGACAGCGGGGTGACGTCGAGCAGCAGCACGTCCTTGACCTCGCCCTTGAGGACGCCGGCCTGCAGGCTCGCGCCGACGGCAACGACCTCGTCAGGGTTCACGCCCTTGTTGGGCTCCTTGCCGCCGAGCAGCTCACGGACCAGGTCGGACACGGCCGGCATGCGGGTCGAGCCACCGACGAGGACCACGTGGTCGATGTCGGCGACCTTGATGCTGGCGTCCTTGATGACGTGCTCGAACGGCGCACGGGTGCGCTGGAGCAGGTCGGCGGTGATCTTCTGGAACTCCGCACGCGTCAGCGTCTCGTCGAGGAACACGGGGTTCTTCTCGGCGTCGACGGTGATGTACGGCAGGTTGATCGAGGTCGACTGCGAGCTGGACAGCTCGATCTTGGCGCGCTCGGCAGCCTCACGGACACGCGGCATGGCCATCTTGTCCTTGGTGAGGTCGAGGCCGGTGCTCGCCTTGAACTTGTCGACGATCCAGTCGACGACCTTCTGGTCCCAGTCGTCGCCGCCGAGGTGGTTGTCGCCGCTGGTGGCCTTCACCTCGATGACGCCGTCGCCGATCTCGAGCAGGGACACGTCGAAGGTGCCGCCGCCGAGGTCGAAGACGAGGATCGTCTGGTCGTCGCCCTTGTCGAGCCCGTACGCCAACGCAGCGGCGGTGGGCTCGTTGATGATGCGGCTCACGTTGAGGCCGGCGATCTCGCCCGCCTCCTTGGTGGCCTGGCGCTGAGCGTCGCTGAAGTATGCCGGGACGGTGATCACCGCGTCGGTGACCGGCTCGCCCAGGTATGCCTCTGCGTCGCGCTTGAGCTTCTGCAGCACGAACGCCGAGATCTGCTGCGGGGTGAAGGTCTTGTCGTCGATCTTCACGGACCAGTCGGTGCCCATGTGACGCTTGACCGAACGGATGGTCCGGTCGACGTTGGTGACACCCTGGCGCTTGGCGACCTCTCCGGTCAGCACCTCCCCGTTCTTGGCGAAGGCGACGACGGACGGGGTCGTACGCGCACCCTCGGCGTTCGCAATGACGGTGGGCTCTCCGCCCTCCAGCACGGCGACGACAGAGTTGGTCGTGCCGAGATCGATTCCGACCGCACGGGCCATGAGTTCCTCCTGATGGATCGCGGGGCGGGCTCGCGACCCGCCGATTTGCCTGCACTCAGTTAATTGAGTCTGATCCTATCAACTTATGTGAGCGCGACTTCATTCCACCCTAGCGCCAACGTTTTCGCCCTCGTCGAGTGGTGATTTCACGAGCTGTTCGTCCCGCACTCGCACGACCCGGCAAGATCTGTGGACGACGTCCTGGAGGCAAGCGGGCAGGGCATCCGCGCAGTCACGATCAGGCTCGCCGTCCTCGCCCCGACCGCGATGGCGCAGCTCACGATCGTCGCGGAGCGGATCGGTCGCCCTGCTGGCCGACACGGTCCACAACTTCTCCGACGCCCTGACCGCCGTGCCGCTGTGGATCGCTTTCGCCCTCGGCCGCCGGATGGCCACGGACCGGTACGCCTACGGCTTCGGACGCGCCGAGGACCTGGCCGGACTCTGCGTGGTCGCGATGATCGCCCTCTCCGCGGTCGTCGCGGTCTACCGCATCCGGGTCGGTCGCCGGATCGGCTCTGCCGCCCTCGTCACGGACGGCCTGCACGCCCGTACCGACGAACTCACATCCCTCGCTGTCGTCCTCGGAGTAGTCGGGATCTGGTCCGGGTTCCCGCTCGCAGACCCGATCGTCGGCCTGCTCATCACCTTCGCCATCCTCGTCCTGCTGTGGGGGACGGCCCGCGACGTCGGGCGCCGCCTGCTCGACGGTCACCGACCTCCGACTCCGGCACCCCGCTCGCGGCCGCCGACGCGACCACGGCGACCGTCGCCGACGAGGTACGCCGGGTGCTGCCTGCAGTCGGCACGGTCGACCTGGTCGTCACCGTCAGATGACGAGCTCGGGCTGCAGCTGCTTGGGGGTCCAGACCTTCTGCCGTCGCGCCGCCAGCGCGGTCAGGAGGATCGCGACGACGAACACGCCGAACAGCACCGAGACGTCGCGAACGATGATCCACGCCTCTCCCCCGTAGAGCGTCTGCCGCAGCCCGTTGACCCCGTACGACATCGGCAGAAGCCAGTGCAGCGACCGCAGCGGCTCGGGGATCGTCTCCCACGGGAAGGTGCCACCCGCGGTGACGAGCTGGACGAGCATGAGGACGAGCCCCAGGAACTCGCCCACCTCGCCGAGCCAGGCGTTGAGCGCCTGGAGGATCGCAACGAAGGTCATCGACGCGATCACGAGCAGGGCGACTGTCGCGACCTCGTAGACCGGATCGATGTCGAGTGCGAACCGGACGATCGTGAACATGACCGCGACCTGGATCAGTCCGACGACCGCCGGCGGGATCCACCCGCCGAGCGCCGTCCGGGTCGCCGGGCCGTTCGCCGCGAGGGCACGCGACGACAACGGCCGGACGAGCAGGAAGAGCACGTACGCCCCGATCCATGCCGCGAGCGACATGAAGAACGGGGCGAGGCCGGCACCGTACGACCCGGCGGGCGCGAGCGTGTCCTCCTTGACCGCCACCGGATCACCGATCGTCTCCGCGGTGTCACGCGCGGTCGTCTTGTCCAGGTCGGGGACCTTGCGCAGCCCGTCCTGCAGTCCGTTCCGGAGCTCGCTGGTCCCGGTCTCGAGCCTCGCGCTGCCCTTGCGCAGCGCGAGGCTCGAGGTGGCGAGCCGCTCAGCGCCGTTCGCCACCTCCTCCGTCCCGTCCGCCAGGGTGCCGGCACCACGTGCCAGCGTCTGGGCGCCGCGGTCGACGCGCGCCGACCCCGAGGCGAGCTCGGCTCCTCCCGACGCGGCCTTCCTGACGCCTCGCGTGAGAACGGGGGCCGCGCCCGCGAGCTTCTCGGTGCCGGCGGCGACCTCGGAGGATCCCCTGCTCAGCGCGTCCAGCCGGTCTGCGGCGCTCTCGATCTGCGCTGCCACCGCGTCGACGGGGACTTCGGCGTCGGCGAACAACGCCAGCAGGGCGTCTCTCTCGGCGTCGGTCATCCTCCCCTGCTCGACGAGCGAGTCGAGGCCTTCGTCGAGCGAGGCTCGCGCGGCACGGAACTGGTCGACCACCGCGCCCGCCACCTCCGCCGCGTCGTCACCGACGGCGGCGACCTTCGCGTTTCCCGCGGCGACCTCCTGCGCGCCGTTCGCGAGCTTGCGCGTGTCCGCCGGCAGGCTCCCCGTGCGACGCTTCAGCTCCTCGAGCCCGTTCGAGAGCGTGGTCGCGCCGTTGGCAATACGACGCGTCCCAGTCGCCAGCTCACCGGCACCCGACTCGAGGCGGGCGGCACCGTTCGCTGCCTCCTCAGCGCCACGCGCGAGCGTCGCCGTCCCGTCGACGAGCTCGGCGGTCCCACTGGTGAGCCGACTGGAGCCGGTGACGAGCTCCTGTGCGCCGTTCATCCCCTTGGTGAGATCGGTGTGCACCACGGAGAGGCCGTCGAGGAAGCTGCTCGCGGCGACGGTGCCGACCTGTGTCGCGATCGTGTCCCGCACATCTCCCACGATCGTCTCGGCGACCCGGGTGACGATGTAGTTGTTCGCGTTGTTCGTAATGAGGGTGAGCCCTGCGCGCTCCGGCTCGAACCGGGCGGACGACGTCAGCTCCTCGGAGAACTGTGGACCGATGATGAGCGCGGCGTCGTAGCGTCCGTTCCGCACACCGGACTCCGCCTCGCCCTCCGTCGTCTCGACCCAGCCGAATCCGCCGTCGCCGCGCAAGAGGCGCTCGGCGACCTCGCCTCCGTAGTCGACCTTCTCGGTCGTCCCGTTGATCGCGTTGGTCGTGGTCGCACCACGGTCCTGCACCACGAGGGCCGCCGGTACGCGGTGGAGCTCGCCGTACGGGTCCTCGTTGGCGAACAGGTAGAGCCCTGCGTACAACGAAGGGATCACGGCCATGGCGAGGATCGCCAGCTTGGGCAGCGTGCCTGCACTGATGCGCCGGATCTCCGAGACGGCCAGGCGGATCGCAATCATTGATCCTTCTCCCTCGTACGGGGAGCACCGGGCTCCTGCTGGTCGTCTGCCGGCGCCTCGCCGAACAGCCAGGCGGTGTCGAGCGCCTCGTCGTGGGCCGGACGGTCGGGGTCGGCGGCGGTTGGTCGCGACGCCGACGGCGGCCGGATCCGGAGGGCCTCCAGTGGTGTCGCCCGGCGTGCGCTGTCCCCGCGGGCCGGCGGGATGTCGGCACCGAGGTCCCGCGCCGAGGAGCGGCCGCACTGGACCAGCACCCCGTACCCGAACGACGCATACGCCTGAGCGATCTCCCACCAGTCCGCTGGCTCCCCGCCGTGCCTGTCGGGCAGGGAGAGTACGAGGAAGCGGACCTCCTTCCGCTCGGCAGCCAGCGCGGTGAGCAGTGCCGTGCGGACGGCGCCCACGACCTCGTCGACCCGGACGGTGCGCAGCGCTCCCATGTCGTGCCTGTCCAGCCAGCGCGTCGGCCCGCCCGGCACGCTACCCCGGCGGGCCAGGGCGAGTCCCTCGGCGGTGACGGTCCCCACCGGGACGGCGTCGTCGGGCTCGGAGACGGCGGGGAGGTCGACGACGGCGGTGAGGCGTCGGCGCTCCGTCCGGTCCTCGGTCTCCGACCCGTCGTCCCTGACGAGGCGGACCCGACCTGAGAAGGGGGCGAGGCGACCAGTCGCGACGAGGGCCATGGCCGTGTGGCCCTGCCCGGGCTCCCCCGCCATGAGCACGCACTCACCGGTCGAGACGGTGAACCGGTCGAGTTCGAGCAGCGGGCCGCGCCGCCCGTAGACCGTGATGTCCTCCAGCACGAGCTGCACGTCCGCACTCCCTCGGTCAGCGACCGCGTGGGCGTCGTCGCGGCTGGCGCGCGCTCCTGCCCAGCGGCGTCATGGGCGTTTGAGCATCGGGATGAACGCCGCGACGACCAGCAGTACCCAGGTGGTGAGGATGTAGGGCCACGTGTAGTGCGGCTGATCGGTCAGGTCCGTCATCACGAGGGTCGTCACCGCCGTGATCGCCGCACCGACCGCGGCGTACACCCACGAGGCGGCGCTGCTCTTGAGGAACACGACCGCCAGTGCGATCGCCGTCAAGACGCCGGAGTATCCGGCCAGGCCCTCCGCGATGGTGGCGTCGGTCTCTCCGAGCGCAAGCGCGCAGAGGCTCCCGATCACGCTGCCCATCACGGCGGCGAGACCGACCTTCCAGGAGGCGATGAAGAGCCCCAGGAGGATCAGCGCGCCGGCCCACACGCTGTTGACCAGCACGACCTCGGAGACGTTGGTGAGCAGCGAGCGCAGCACGGACTCCCCCGTACCGTCGGTGGCGTGCACGGTCGATCCGCTGACGTGCAGGTTGAGGGTCGAGGCGTAGATGATCCCAGCGACCGTGCAGAACGGTGCGGTCGTCGACGGGAGAGCAAAACGCTTGAGCGGCTCGGTGGCGAAGAGCCACACGAAGAACCACGTCACCGGCGCGCACAGGACGCCCCCGATGACGGTGAAGAGGTACGCCCACCCCTCGCCGCCCATCGCGGTGTACATCGCGGCGCCGATGAGCGCGCCGTTGAACCCCTGCATCCCGATCCGGATGTTGTCCGCACCGACGCGCATGAGGGCACCGGCAACTGTCGAGCAGACGGCTCCGATGACAACGAGCAGCGCCATCTGCCAGTCGGCGAAGAAGAAGCCGGCGATGATCAGGAGGCCGGTCCACACGTTGTTCTGGAAGAAGATCTCGGACACCCCGCGCGGCAGCGTGGAGGCCCACGTGACCCAGGTAGTCAGTGGTGACGCAGTGGCTCCGGACGTCGACATGTCGGCTCCTAGCTCTTACGGATGGCGGGGGCATCGATGCCGGTGAGCAGGCATCGCAGGGCGCGCCAGGCCAGCGTGATCGCATGCAGGACGACCTGAGTGTCATCGCCCAGGAGCCGGACCCAGACGCCGGCGTCAGCGGGGAGCGCGCTGACTCCGAGGACGAGGCCAGCAGCGGAGGACGGCCGTAGCGCCTCGTGAAGGAGGTCATTGACCTCGCCCACCGAGGCGCGTGGCGTGAATACGTACAGCGTGGAGAGGACGTCGTGATCGTCCAGCACCGCGAGTCCACCCGTGACCCCGTCGCTGGGGGTCAGGCGCACCCGGTCCAGTGCGACCATCGCCCCGTCGGGACGACGTACCTCGAGGTCCGACGCGATCGCGGTGTACTGGTGGCGCTCGTCGCGGGCGAGGCGTCCTGAGATGAGCGTCTCGCCCAGGACGAGCGTCCCCGACGGCGCGAGCGTCACCGACGTGCGCTGATAGAGGCGCGCGCCGCCGAAGGCGATGACCGGGTCCGGCAGGTACTCGAGGTAAGCGTCCTCGGCGACCGAGATGTTGGTCTGGGCCACCGCGTAGTCGTGCTCCATCCGCAGCACCTTCGTGTACGCCGATGTCGTCACGTACGCCGACGTGCCCGCTCCGAACGTGAGGTCGGTACGGAGCCGGTCACCCTGGAGGATCCCGGCCCCGGTCGACATGAGATACGTGTACGGCATGTCGGGACGGGCGAGGTCGTAGTAGAGCGGGCGCATGATCTGCAGCGGCGACTTCTGGTAGTGCTGGACCAGCTCAGTCCCATTGCCGGTCCGGCCGAACTCGAGCTGGAGCACCCCGACCTTCCCGGGGCTGCCGGACGGCAGGGTGTCCGGCACGCCGCTGAAGCGTGCGACCTCGCGCGGCACCCGGTCGGGCTCGTAGTACGAAGGATCGAGCCGGTGCCCGCCGTACCGCGACGCCGGCGCCAGACCGCTCGCGGGTGTGGGCGACACGGCGCGGACGGTGGCGGCTTTCATCGCGACAGCACCGCCGGGCGGGCTTCCCACGCAGCGAGGATCTGGTCCTGCAGCGCGTCGACACCCTCCCCCGTCAGCGAGTTCGTGAGCACCACCGGTTTGCCGTCGCGCACCCGACGGGCATCGGACTCCATGACCTCGAGATCGGTCCGGACATACTGGGCGATGTCGATCTTGTTGATCACAAGGATGTCGGAGTCGGTGATCCCGGGCCCCCTCTTGCGTGGCATCTTCTCCCCCTCGGACGTGTCGAGGACGAAGACGAAGACGTCGGCCAGCGACGGCGAGAACGTGAGCGTCAGGTTGTCCCCGCCCGACTCGTAGACCAGCGTGTCGACCTGCGGAAACCGCTCGAGCATCTCGGCTCCCGCGGCGAGGTTCATCGTCGGGTCGTCGCGGACCGCGGTGTGGGGGCAGGCGCCCGTCTCGACGCCGACCACCCGATCCGGGTCCAGAACCCCCGCGAGCTCACGACGCACATGCTGCGCGTCCTCCTGCGTGTAGATGTCGTTGGTGATGACCGCGGGCTGCCGGCCGGCGGCGAAGAGCCGAGGCACGAGTGCCTCCGTCAGCGCCGTCTTGCCCGAGCCCACCGGTCCTCCGATGCCGATCCGCAGCACGTCCTCGCTCATTCGTCCTCCTCGTTCTCGTCGCTCTTGCCTCGCTGTGGTGTCGTCAGCTCGCGAAGAGTCGTGCCTCCGCGCGCTCGTGCTGGGCGGACATGGCGTCCGCCATCGGGACGCACCCGCCCACGTCCTCGAGGTCACGACCGACCGCCTCGGCGGCCTCCTCGGCGATGACAGGTCCGACCGCGTGCAGCACGACCTGCACGTGCCGATGGTCGGAGAGCCGCAGACGCAGAGCCGCCCCGAGGAAGCTCACCGCGAACGCGAACATGTCCGAGGCGACCGCCTGCTCCGTGCCTACGCCGGTCGCCGCATAGGCGACTGCCGTCGCGACCGGCTGACAGCCCGGCGTCTCCTTGGCGGCCACGGCCCGCTTCCACTCCTCGAGCTCCGGTCCCCCGATCGCCTCGAGTGCGATGTCGGTGAGCTGGTGACCGCTGCGCACCGACGCCCGGCGCATCTCTGCGTTGAGCTTCGCGGCGAACAGCATCTCGTCGACCCGGCGTACGCGCTCCCAGTCACCGTCCTCGACCGCCTCGTGCGCCCGGGCGAGCGCCGTGGCGTCCCCCGGGCCGACGGAGTGCCGCAGCAGTCCGATGAGCAGACCCTCGATCCCGTCCTGGTCGACCGCACGCGCCTGGCTGAACCCCTCGAGCCCGTGCGACATCGTGTAGAAGCCGCTCGGGAACGCGGAGTCGGAGAGCTGGAGGCTCACCAGGAGGTCACGCACTGCGGTCGACGTCATCGCGGTCTCAGGCGAGGAAGAACAGCTGGGTCAGCGGCAAGGACTCCGCCGGCTCGATGTGTGCTGGCTTCCCGTCGTACGTCACCTTGTATGTCTCTGGGTCGACGTCGATGACCGGCAGCTGGTCGTTGTACATCATGTGCTGCTTGCCGATCGCCCGGCACCGCCGCACGGGCAGCACCTGGCTCTCCAGCCCCAGTTGCTCCGGGACGCCCAGGTCGATGGCGGCCTGGGACATGAAGGTGACCCGCGTCTTCTGCTGCGCCTTGCCGTACCCGCCGAACATCGGCCGGTAGTACACCGGCTGAGGCGTCGGCAGCGAGGCGTTGGGGTCCCCCATGAGCGCCCAGTTGATAAGGCCGCCCTTGATGACCATCCGCGGCTTCGCGGCAAAGGAGGAGACCGGCCAGAGCACGATGTCGGCGATCTTCCCGGCCTCGAGCGATCCGATGTAGTCGGAGACGCCTTGGGTGATCGCCGGGTTGATCGTCACCTTGGCGAGGTAGCGCAGCACCCGGAAGTTGTCGTTGCCCTCGTCGTCCTCCGGCAGTGGGCCGCGCACCTCTTTGTTGTGGTGGGCCGTCTGGAACGCGCGCGTCACGGACTCACCGATGCGCCCCATCGCCTGCGAGTCCGACGAGAACATCGACAAGACGCCCTCGTCGTGCAGCACGGTCTCCGCCGAGATGGTCTCCGCACGCACCCGCGAGTCCGCGAAAGCGACATCCTCGGGGATGTCGTGCGACAGGTGGTGGCAGACCATCACCATGTCGAGCAGCTCGTCCACCGAGTTCGCCGTGTACGGGAGCGTCGGGTTCGTCGAGGACGGGAGGATGTTGGGGTAGCCCGCAGCCCTCATGATGTCCGGCGCGTGACCACCGCCCGCACCCTCGGTGTGGTAGGTGTGGATCGTCCGACCGTCGATGGCGGAGATCGTGTCCTCCACGAACCCAGCCTCGTTGAGGCTGTCGGTGTGGATCGACACCTGAACGTCGTACTCGTCGGCCACGGTCAGCGCGTTGTCGATGACCGCTGGCGTCGAGCCCCAGTCCTCGTGCACCTTGAGCGAGGAGGCCCCGGCCTCGATCTGCTCGATGAGCGCCGCTGGCAGGGAGCCGTTGCCCTTGCCGTGAAAGCCCATGTTGACCCCCACGTCCTCCGCAGCCTGGATCATGCGGTGGAGGTTCCATGCACCCGGCGTCGTGGTGACGCCGTTCGTGGCGTCCGTCGGTCCGGTGCCGCCGCCGAACAGCGTCGTGATGCCGTTCGACAGCGCCGCCAGCGCCTGCTGCGGAGAGATGTAGTGCACGTGGCTGTCGATCGCCCCGGCGGTCGCGATGCAGTGCTCCCCCGCGAGCACCTCGGTCACAGCGCCGACGACCAGGCGGGGGTCGACCCCTTCCTGCAGGGCCGGGTTGCCCGATTTGCCGACACCGACGATCTTGCCGTCCTTGACCCCGATGTCGCCCTTGACCACACCGAGGACGGGATCGAGGACGATCGCGTTGGTGATGACGAGGTCGAGGGCACCCTGTGCGCCAGTGGCCTGTGGATCGGCCGCCATGCCGTCGCGTGCGGACTTGCCGCCGCCGTAGACGACCTCGTCGCCGTAGTGCCCCTCGTTGTAGTCCTTCTCGATCTCGATGACGAGGTTGGTGTCGGCGAGCTGAACCCTGTCGCCAGTCGTCGGACCGAAGAGATCCGTGTACTGCTTGCGCGAGACGATAGCCATCAGTTCTTCCTCGCCCTCTTCGCGGCGCCGGTCTTCTTCGCGGCGCCGGTCTTCTTCGCCGCGGTCGACTTCGTCGCCGCGCTGGACTTCTTGGCCGGTCGGGAACGTGCCGCCGGCTTGCCGTTCTTGAACTCGCCCTCGGTCATCCTGGCCATCGCGTCGATACGGGTCTGTCCGGCATCGAGCCCGCCGTCGACGAGGTTGTTGAACCCGTAGACGCGCCGCGAACCCGCGTACGCGGTCAGCGTGACGTTGCGCGTGTCGCCCGGCTCAAACCGCACGCCGGTCCCGGCCGGGATGTCGAGATGCATCCCGTACGCCTTCTCCCGCTCGAAGAGCAGGGCGCGATTGACCTCGAAGAAGTGGAAGTGCGACCCGATCTGCACTGCCCGATCACCCGTGTTGCTCACGGCGATCGTGACGCTCTCGCGCCCGGCATTGATCTCGATGTCGTCGTCGAGGTGGTGGTACTTAGGGCTTCCCAGCATGTGGTTCCCTCCGCTCTGTGCGGGCCCGCGCCAGAGGCGTAGCCCGATGGCTCAGTGGGGCGAGGTGAGGACCTCGTCGTGGGAGGCGCCGCGCTCGGCAGACGTCTCGTACGGTGCGTGGTGACGGGGATGCGGGTGGGAATGACCTCCCGCATCGACCTCGAACGCGTGTGAGTGGGCGTACCCGTGACCGTGGTCCGCGAGGAGGCCGGCAGCGATCCCGTCGAGCCCGTGGCTCAGGTCGTGCTGCGCGGCACCCACCCGGCGGCGGATGACGTCGAGCACGGCCCGCTCCGAGAGCAGCGGTCCGAAGAACGTCGCGTGCTCGGAGGGCAGCCCCGCCGGTGCGGTCCGCGCGAAGCCGGCCGGCACCACGACCACGTCGTCGGAACCGAGCAGGCGAGCCCGGTCCACGGCGTGTGCCAGGTCCGCCGTGGCAGCGACGCACGCCACCTCGACCTGGACGCCGGCACCGTGCGTGCGCACGAGGTGGGCGATGCGATGCAGCTCCGCGTCGTCGAACGGGTTGGACGACGGCGCGGTGACGAGCATCCCACTGCCGTGGCACTGTCGTGCCGTCTCCGTCGCAGCACGACGCAGCCAGGCAACCATGTGGTCGATGGTCCCGAAGCTCGGGCACAGAGCCACGCGTCCGGCGCCGGCGCTGGCTGCGATCCAGCTCAACGTCTTGGCGGCGTCGGCCACCATGACCGGGTCCCGGCCCCACGTCATGGGAAGGACCGCCACGCGGGCTTCATCCGCAGCGAGGTGCGTCGTGACGGCGTCGCGCAACGCGCGTCCGGGCGGGGTCACCACAGCACCAGGCAGCGCGTCGAGCAGCGGCACAAGGTCGCTCCCCTGAGCGCTCTCGTGGCCACCGACGAGAACCGTCGTGACCGCGCCGTGCTCCCCCGTCGGCATTACGTCAGGCCGCCACAGGATCGTGACAGGACACGAGCTTGCTGCCGTCGATGAACGTCGCCTCGACCTGGAGCAAGGCAAGGCGTTCGCGTACGCCGGGCATGCAGTCAGCCTCGGACACGACATGCTTGCCGAGCTCCATGCACTCCGCGACCGACTTGCCGTCACGTGCCGCCTCGAGGATTGCCTCGGAGACGAGAGCCTGGACTTCGCTGAGGTTGAGCTTGGTGCCGCGGTCTCGCCGCCGCCGGGCCAGCTCGGCGACCTGGTACACGTAGAGCTTGTCGATCTCTCGTGGCGTGAGATTCATTGCCTCGACCACCTTTCATGTTCGCGGCTGGCGACGGACAGACACCAACCTGGGTGTGTCGTACCTCATCCGATAGTTCGCTGGGGCCGTGTGCACCGCAAGTCGAAAGAGGCGTCTGACCAGCGCGAAGGATTCGCGAGGCGTATCTCGCCCGCGCCGTTAGCCTGACCGGGTGGAGGCCATCTGGTTCGTCCTGGGCGTCGTCGTCCTGACGGCGACACTGCTCGACGTCTTCCTCACGGCACTGAACTACGACGAGGCCGGGTTCATCAGCGGCGTGGTGACGCGTGTGCAGTGGCGCGTCCTACGTCAGATCACCCGGCGGCTTCCCCGTCGCTGGCGAGCGGTCGGCCTGCGCCAGGTCACCGGCATCCAGATCGTCGTCGTGATCGCCGTCTGGCTGTTCGGGATCATCCTCGGGTTCGGGCTGGTCTACTACGGGCTGATGTCGAAGTCGTCGTTCTCCGTCTCGGGCAGTGGCGCAGGGCTCACGCTCTTCGACGCGCTCTACTTCAGCGCCGCTCAGCTGTCGACCGTCGGCGGCTCGTCGCTGACAGCCGAGACCGACCTGCTGCGCTTCCTCAGCATCACCGAGACGCTGACCGGCGTCATCCTGATCTCCCTCGTCCTCACGTTCCTGCTCGGCGTGTACTCGGTCATCAGCGACCTCAACACCCTGTGCCGCTATTTCTTCACCGTCGAACGTGGTGCAGGCTCCCCCGTCGCGAGTCTCTCGCCCTTCTTCCGCGACGGGCAGCCCAACGGACTCGACGGCCATCTCGATGGCATCGTCGGCGCGTTCGCCGCGTACACCGACGGTCTCCGCTTCCACCACGCCGCGTACTACTTCCAGAGCGGACACGACCAGTTCGCGCTCCCGTACGCGCTCCGCATGCTCGCCGGGACGCTCGGGGCGCTCAGATGGGGCCTGCCTTCGGGGCACCCCGCGTCGACCGACCCCGGACTGGTCCCTCTCACCTTCCAGTTCCTCGAGTTCGGGGAGTACATAAAGAGGGGCGCACCCTGGAAGAGTCGCGACGTACCCGAAGTCGTGAGCGCCGAGGAGTTCACGACCCTCGTCCGGGATCACGGACGTGACGCGGGAGACGGCTGGGTCGGCCAGTTCGTCGACCTCGACGCGTCGATGGCGCGGCTCGCCCAGGTCGAGCCGCTCGCCGACATCGACGACGCCTATCAGCGCTACAGCCAGTGGCTGCCGTTCGCGTACCGGGCCCAGCAGATCGCCCTCGCCGTGAGCAAGGACCTCGACTACCAACCCGCCATCGTCACGGACAGACCGATCTCGCTCTTGCACAGCCACGACACTCTCGCCATGCAGACCGTTCTGGCGGAAGAGTCGTCACCGGTCCGTCCGCAGCCCGACCCGGCGCGCGAGCTCCCGGCCCCCGCAGGCTCCCGCCTCTCGCGCTGGTGGTCGTCGCTGGACCTGCGGCACTCCCAGGTCGATCCCGGGTACGCGCGTCTGCGCGCGGCAAGCCGAGCCGTCCTCGCGGCCGTCAGCGCCGCGCTCCTCCTCTATCTGTTCCTCGACGCGACCGGCCGTACCGCCCTGCAGCCGGCCATCTTCTGCGGGTTCGTGGGCATGCTGAGCACCGGGGCCTCAGGAGGCACGACGCCCCGCGCCGCGAGGATCACCAGTGCCCTCGTCGTCCTCCCGATCGGGGTCGTCGTGCTCCTGGGCGCCCTCGTCTCCGACTCTGTCCTGCTGACCGGAGTCCTCGTCGTCGTGGTCGCCTTGCTGGGCGTCTGGTCAGGGCGGTTCGGCCCTCGCTGGGCATCGCTCGGCCGCGTCACGTTCATGTCGTACTACTTCGCCCTGATCCTGCGGCTGGACATCTCGGAGGTGCTGCCGTACCTCTGCGCGGCCGTGGTCGGCGTCGCGATGGCATTCCTGTTCAACCACGTCCTGCTCCCGCCGCGACCCCGCCGGATCCTCCGCAGCGGGATCGACGGGTTCGGCCACCGCCTCCTGTCTTCGCTGGACCCGCTCCTCGACGCCGTCGCCGGGGCACGGTGGGATCCCGACATCCGTCGGCGTGTCTCTCTCAGCGAGCGCCAGCTCCGCAGAGACGCGGCGTTCCTCGAGGGTCAGCTGAGCGCCGACGAAAGCATGACGGACATCCCCGCCGAACGAGCCGCCGCGCTCCGGCTTCGGGTGTTCGACAGCGAGCTCGCGCTCACGAACCTCGTCATGGCGGCGCGCAACGTCACCGGCACGGTGATCTCGCTGGAGCTGCGTGGCCGACTTGCGGGCCGGATCGAGCTACTGCAGGCCCACCTCGTCCAGATGGCCAGACAGCCAGGGATCCCGGGCGCGGAGGCGCCCGCACGCGACGTGACCCCGCTCGCCCCATGGAGCGACGACGACCCACCTCCGACATGGCCGAAGGCGGCGCGGCTCCTGTACCAGGCGATCGGCGACCTCCACCGCTCCGCCCGCGAGTTCCGGACCGTCGCGGTGGCGACCCTCGACCCGACCGTCCCGTTCACCGCCGCCCTGAGCGACGACGTCGGCGTCGACAGCGAGCCCGACCGTTCCGTCGCGACGCCGACGCCGGACGCCGCAGCCGGCGGCCGACCGTTGTCCCCCACGACCCGCCTCGCCACCCAGGCCGCCGTCGCCACGGGCGCCGCGCTGACGATTGGCGAGGTCGTCTCCGCGACCCACCAGTACTGGGCTGCGCTCGCGGCGTACCAGGTACTGGGTGGGACCAACGGCGAGACCTTCGTCAAGGGCGCGCAGCGTGTGGCCGGCACCGTCGCGGGCGCCGCGGTCGGCTTCTGGGTCGTGCTCTCGACCGACGCCGACGCCGCAGTGGTGCTCCCGCTGCTCGCCGTCGCGGTCTTCGGGTCGACGTACTACCGCCCGGTGGCCCCGGCGGTGTCGACGTTCTGGACCACGATGATCTTCGCCCTCCTGTACGAGTTCCTCGGTCGGCTCACCACGCTCGCGCTGGAGATCCGGGTCCTGGAGACGCTTTTCGGTGCCGCGATCGCCCTCGTCGTCTCTGTCGTCGTGCTGCCCACACGCACCCGTTCCGTCGTGAACAAGGACATCGCCTCCCTCGCGAAGGACGTCGATGCGATCGTGAGCGCGAGCCTGAGCCGGCTCGCCGGCGACCGGACGATCTCGAGGTCCGCGATCCGTCAGCGGCTCTTCCTCGCCGAGCAGCACGTCCGCACGATCGACACCGCCGCCGCACCGCTGCGACTCGCCCCCAGCGCCTTCGCGGTGGGTGCCTTCGAGGTGGGCGGTGTCGAGAGCCGGCTCACGGCGGTCTGGTCGCTGATGTACCACACCCGCCACCTCGTCGGAGCGGTCGAGCACGCGATCAGTGCAGGCGTCAGCACGACGGCCGAGGACTGGCGCGACCTCGGCGGCGCCACCAGTGAGAACGTCACCGCACTGACGACCGCGCTGAGCGGGAGCCTCCCAGGACGGGTCAACCCCGTCGTCACCGGCGACGACGGGCAGGAGGAAGACGGGCTGACGCCTGCGGCCTCCCGCGCCACGAAGGACGTCCTGCGCGAGCTCCAGCTGGTCAACCAGACGGTGCTGGCGCTCACCGAGGACATCTCACCCGGCGCCGTCAACGCCGCAGACAAGGGCGACGCCGTCCGCCTCTGAGGTGCGCGACACCCGACGCGCACCCTCGGTGAAGCCGCACTATGGTCGAATGATGACCACTGGGGCACGGCCGGCGTACCTGAAGGGTGCGTCGATCGCGCTCGTCTTCGTCGGCGGGGTCATCGGCGTAGCGGCACGCGAGGGCTTCATGCTCGCCGTTCCGAACGAGGACAACATCCCCATAGTCGTCCCGATCGTGAACATTCTCGGCGCGTTCGTGCTCGGCTACCTGTACGAGGCACTCACCCGTACCGCCCCTGGTCCGGAGTTGACCTCACGGCTCAAGCTGCTCATCGGCACCGGGTTCTGCGGCGGCCTCACGACCTACAGCTCGCTCGCGACGGACACCGCCGTGCTCTTCGACGACGACCGGGCCGGCATCGGCATCCTGTACGCCGTGGGGACGGTCGTCATCGGCGCGGGCGCGACGTTCGCCGGCATCGCGCTCGCGTCGACCCTTCACGAACGCAAGAGCGAGGGGACGGGGTCCGGCACATGACGTTCGCACTCTTCCTCCTGATGATCGTCTCCGGCGGGCTCGGCGCCACCGTGCGCTACGTGGTCGACGCGATGATCAAGGCCAAGACCACCCACTCGAAGTTCCCCTGGTCGACCGCGATCATCAACCTGACCGGCTCGCTCGTCCTGGGCTTCCTCACCGGCCTGGTCGTGAGCAACATCGCCTCGACCGACGTCAGCGCCGTCATCGGCACGGGATTCCTCGGCGGGTACACGACCTTCAGCACCGCCAGCTACGAGACCGTCACCTTGATCCGCGAGAAGCGCTGGGGGCTCGCCGTCGCGTACGGGTTCGGGATCCTGGCGGCCGCCGTCGCGCTGGCGGTCCTCGGCTACGTGTGGGGCAAGAGCCTCTAGGAAGCGCGCGGCTACTCGGCGAAGATCGCGAGCGTCCGCGCGACACAGACGGGCTTGTCGACGCCCTCGGCCTCGACGGTGAACTCGACCGTGACCCGCTGGCCGAGCGCGACGGGGACGATCTCGATGAGCTTCGCCCGCCCTCGGACCTTGGAGCCGACTGGCAGCGGCGCCGGGAAACGGACCTTGTCAGAGCCGTAGTTGACGCCCATCTTCACGCTCTCGACCTTGTAGGTCTCGGCCGACAGCTTCGGGATCAACGACACCGTGAGGTAGCCGTGCGCGATGGTCCGACCGAATGGCCCCTGTGCGGCCTTCTCCGGGTCGACGTGGATCCACTGGTGGTCGCCGGTCGCCTCGGCGAAGAGGTTGACCTGCTCCTGAGTGACCTCGTGCCAGTCACTGACGCCGAGCTCCTCGCCCGTGCACGACGCGAGCTCGGCGAGGTTCTTGAAGGTGCGCATCCGGAATCCTCCGTACTAAGCGATCGCTTACGGCACGCCGATCCTAGAGTGCCGCCGTGATGTGCGGCACACCGGCCGTCTCACCGTACGAACCACGGGACCGCGGCGAGGAGGACACCGAGCGCGAGCAGGCCGGAGTCTGCAGGCGTCCACGGCGCAGGCTCGGCCCACGTACGGGTCTGCGCGCCGGCGAACCCGCGTGCATCCATCGCCACCGACATCCGCGCGGCGTCACGCAGCGCGCTGACCAGCAGCCCGAACGCGAGCGACACCGCGTGCCGCGCACGAGAGAGCGGGTTGCGGGTCGGCCCGTACCCACGCGCACGTCGCGTTCGGTCGAGCTGTCCCCACGTCTCGCGCAGGGCACCGAAGCGCTGCATCGCCGCGGCGAACGCAACCACCGGCCGCGCCGGCATCCTCAGCCGCTGCCCGAGCTGGTCGGCGAGCCTCGAGGGGTCGACGAAGGCGGCCAGCACCGCTCCTGGCAGAGCGAGGACGACGATCCTGAGACCGGCTGTCAGTGCGACCTCGACGTCGCGGCCGCCAAGCCACCACGTCGACCACACCAGCGAGACCGACGCCACGGCGATCGCCGTGAACCGCGCCAGCGCGAACCGCGGCGACGGCAGCAGCACCGCGCCCGCGAGCACGTAGGCACCCAGGGCCACGACGGCCGTACGAAGGTCGTGTACGGCGAACGACGCCACGATCGCGAGCATGCCCACGGCCAGCAGAACCAAGGGGTTCGCGGCGGGGACGAGGCGTCTCATCGCGCGTCCTCCGCAGTCCTGGCCGGCTCGGCGTTGCGTCCGCCCGCGAGTCGCACCAGGTGATCCGCGCGGGCCGCGAGCACGCCGTCGTGGCTCGCCGCGGCAACTGCCGCGCCTTCCCGGGCCGCCGCGAGCATCCAGCCGGCGACCGCTGCCCAGGTCCCACGGTCCTGCCCGACCGTGGGTTCGTCGAGCAGGAGGACGGGCGGTCGGTGGGCGAGCGCGGCGGCGAGGGCGAGCCGGCGCTGCTCGCCACCGGACAGCCGGTACGGGTTCACCTCGGCCAACGACTCGAGACCGAGGTGCGCGAGCACCGCGTCGACGTCGACCACTGCCCCGACCTGCCGAGACGTCGCCGCGACCTCGTCGCGGACCCGGGTCGTCAAGAATCCGTGCTCGGGATTCTGAGGGACCCACCCGACGACCGCGGCGAGCGCACGAGAGCGCATCCGGTGTGGGGGCACGCCCAGTCCTCGCACCTCCCCCGAGGTCGGGCGCTGCAGTCCGCCGAGCATCGCGAGCAACGTCGACTTGCCGGCACCGCTCGGCCCACCGAGGACGGTGACGGCTCCCGGTACGAGCACGGCGTCGACCTCACGGAGGGCGGGTGTGCGCGTGGTCCCCCGGACGTCGCTGCGGCGAAGGTCGACGCTCAGCGCGACGGCCTCGAGGGTCGGCGCAGGATCGCGCGGCGTGACGAGGGCAGCCGGTGGCGGGGCCGCCACCGGCGCGGGCGCACCCGGCATCCACACCCCCGCCGACGCGAGGTCGTCACGCATCGTCTCCGCGAACGTCGCCGGATCGGTATCGGCGACCACCGCGCCGTCACGCCCGAGCACGACGACCCGGTCGACGTGGCCGAGCCACGCGGCGAGCCGGTGCTCGACGACGACGAGAGTCGCGCCGGTCTCGGCCACCACCTCGGCAACGCAGTGGCGTACGGCCTCGGCGTTGGCGTCATCGAGCATCGACGTCGGCTCGTCGAGGAGCAGGACGTCGGCCCGCGACGCGAGCACCCCGGCGAGCGCGGCACGTTGGAGCTCGCCGCCGGAGAGCGCCGAGGTCGGGTGCTGGATCCCGTACGGCAGCCGTACGGCCTCGAGGGCGGCGCGGACCCTCGGCCAGATCGCGTCGCGCGGCACGCGGGCGTTCTCCAGACCGAAGGCGACGTCGCGCCCGAGGCGATCGGCGACGCCAGCGTCCCCGGGGTTCTGGAGGAGCAGCCCGACGCGACCCACGGTCTCGACCTCGCCGAGCAGGTCACCGTCGGCGGCGGTCGCGAGCACCCCGGCGGCGGCGCGGAGCACCGTCGACTTGCCGGCGCCGGAGGGGCCCGCGAGAAGCACCCGCTCGCCGGGCTCGATCCGCAGGTCGAGATCGGCCACGACCGACGAACGCCGACCGAGCGGACGCCAGCCGAAGCCGCGGAGGGAGACCGAGCCGGTCACGCCTGTGCGGGGCTGGTCGCTGCCGCGCGCTCGTGGTGCTCGCGGCCCGGACCGAAGGCGTCGAGGGACCCGGTCGAGGCGAGCGCACGCACCAGCGCCCACCCACCGACGCCGGCGACGAGCGCACCCGAGACCACGAGGAACGCGAGGTAGGTGAGCTGGTAGCCGAACGACCAGTCCGCGTAGTACGCGAACCACTCGTACACGGCCTCACCCGCACCGGCCAACGCGCCTGCGAGCGCGGCCGCGACGACACCCCAGCGCCGATAGAGCAGGACCGCGAAGACGAGCTCGGCGCCGAACCCTTGGATCAGCCCCGAGACGACGACGGACATGCCCCACTGGTTGCCGAGCAGCGCCGACATCGTTGCCGCGACGAGCTCGGTGCCGACGGCGGCGCCGGGCTTGCGGACGACGAGACCGCCGACGACGCCGCCGAGCAGCCAGACGCCGCAGATGAGCCCCGAGCTCGGCGGAAACGCGAACAGCGCGGTGCCGCTGACCACGGCGAACAGCTGGTTCCAGCCCCAGAAGACCACGCCGAGCGCGACGCCGAGCATCGCCACGGTGACGAGGTCGACCGTGCGGTAGCGGGTGGTCGCGGACGCGCGAGAACGAATGGCCTCAGCCATGGATGACTCCCTTCGCCGGTGCTAACCGGTGCAGGTTCGGAGGGTCTGCGGCCTTTCCGCACTCTCAGCGCGCCGTGCCCGTAGGCACCCGCGCTCCCCTGTCGTGGGGTCGACTCTAGCCCCCCGCCTGCTCCGCGTACACCGCGTCTCGCGCACACTGCGTCAGCGGGCCGGCAGGACGAACGGCACCTCCTCGCCCCGCGCGAGGGTCACGAGGGGGTCGGAGAGGTCAGGTCAGCAGGCTGTCGCGGCCGAACATCGCAGCCGTCGCACGCGCGGACGGCGTCCCCAGATCCGGGTCTGCACCCGCGCCGATGAGGACCGACACCACCAGGTCCTCGCCCTTGAAGATGGCGCCGGCGAGCGGGCTCTGACCCCGGTCGTTGAGCCGGTTGACGTCCGCGCCGGCGTCGAGCAGCCGCTGCACGATGTCGGCGTGGCCGTGATAGGCCGCGAGCATCAGCAGCGTGTTGCCGCTGGAGTCGGTCAGCTCCACGGGGACTCCGGCGTCGACGTACGCCAGCAGCGTGTCGGCGTCGCCGTCGCGCGCCAGGTCGAACATCCGGTGCGCGAGCTCGACCACCGCCGGATCAGGGCGCGCGCTCTCGCTCATAACGGGGACCTTACCGGGCGATCCCTTCGATGCTCCCTCTCACGAAGTCGCCGAACTCCCGGTGCCCGTCGCGCGTGAGGTGCAGCCCGTCCTCGAGGTAGGCCAGGTCGAGCCCGACCGCCGAGACGTACGAGGCGCCGTGGGCCTCGGCCAGTCTGGCGAGGTCGGCGTCGACGCGCTGCACACCCGCCTCACGGGCAGGGGCGACTGCCGGACCGACCACGACGACGGGCAGCCCCTCGACCGCACGCATCACCCGCGCGAAGCCTGCTCGTACGGCCTCCAGCGGCTGGTCGACGTCGTTGAGCCCACCTTGGACGAGCACGAGGTCGGCACCGCCGGCCACGGCGCGCGCGGCCCGCCCGGCGAACCACGAGCCTTCGCACGAGCTCGCGTACCGGCTGAAGCCCGACCCGGAGAACGCGTCGACGTGGACCTGGCCGGACAGCCGGGCGGTCCATGCGTCACCGGCATCGTCGAGCCCTCGGCCCGCCGACCACGAGTCACCGATCACGACGACCCGCTGGCCGACCGCGGACGGCACCGCCGCGCGGCGCGCCTCCGACTCCGCGGTGAACCGCTCGCACCGCGCGGCGTCGGCACGGCCCCCGCCGAGCTCCAGGAGCAGCACACCGCTCAGCAGCGTGAGCACGAGCACTGCCGCGACCCGCATCCGCCACGACGCGTCGAGCAGGCGCGGTCGGGCAGCACGGAGGACTCTCACCACTCCATGATCCCTCGCGCGCGGCCCTGAGGGGCCAGAACCGCGACGGTCAGGCCACGTAGACCTTGCGCAGCGTCTCGCGGACCTCCCACACCGTACGGTCGCCGGCGTACAGACGTGCGGTGACGCCGGGACGCAGCTCGAGAGCGCTGCCGTCCTCAAAGCGCACGGTTGCGTCTCCGGACAGCACGACGAACACCTCGTCGATCTCGGTGTCGCGCACGGCGCCCGCGGTGATCTCCCAGAGGCCGACCGAGAGGTCACCGAACGTCGCGAGTGCCGTCGACGCGACGGCCGGGGTCCCGTGCACGACGTCGGCCGGGTCGAGGGCGCCGGGCTGCAGGGGGTGCGCCTCGACGTCCCCAGACAGAAGCCGCGCGGCCGCCCATTCGCCCGTCACGAGTCGAACCCCAGGCCGACGGCGTCCATCGCCCGCAGCCACGCGTTGCGTACGCCCTCGTGGTGGTCGGCGCGATCGAGCGACCACCGCGTCAGGTTGATGCCGACCGCGGCGGCAGGCTCCGGCGGGAACGGCAGAGGCTTCTTGCGGACCATCTCGACCTCGGTCCGCGGCGTCCGCTCGCCGGCCAGCCGGTCGAGCATCACGTCGGCCGCGAAGTGGGTCGCGGCGACACCGAGTCCGGTGAAGCCGGCCGCGTACGCGACCCGCCCCTGCTTCGCGAGTCCGAAGAACGCGCAGAACCGCGTCGACGTGTCGATGGCGCCTGCCCACCGGTGGGTGAAGCCGATGCCCTCGAGCTGCGGGAACGTCGTGAGGAAGTGCGACGCGAGCGTCCGATAGGTCTCAGGCCGGTGCTCGTACGCCGATCGGACCTTGCCGCCGTAGTGATAGACCGCGTCGTAGCCGCCGAACAGGATCCGGCCGTCCGCAGACTGCCGGTAGTAGTGGAACTGGTTCGCCATGTCGCTGACGCCCTGCCGGTTGTCCCAGCCGATCGCGTCGCGCTGGGCGGCGGTCAGCGGCTCGGTCATCAGCGCGTAGTCGTAGACCGGCACGGTGAACAGGTCGTACCGCGGGAGCAACGACGGGAACACGTTCGTCGCGAGCGCCACCCGGTCCGCCCGCACCGAACCGCGCGGCGTCCGTACGAGCACCGGCCCGCGGCGCCCGGACGTCTCCAGCGACTCGGCAGCGCTGTACTCGAAGATCTCGACGCCGAGACCCGCCGCGACGCGAGCGAGCTCCTTGGCGAGCTTCGCCGGGTGCAGCATCGCCGTCGAGTCGCGGTGCCAGACGCCGGCGAGGTACGTCGGGCTGTCGACCTGCGCCCGTACGGCGTCGGTGTCCAGGAATTCGCCGGACCCCTCCTCGAGCCACGCCATCTGGTGCGGTTCCACGGCGACGTCGAGCGACCCCGTGCGCTCCAGGTCGCAGTCGATGCCGAGCGCGTCGACCGCCTTGCACAGCGACTCGAGGTTGTCCTGCCCCAGCCGCTCGAGCGTGTCGTACTCGTCGGGCCAGCGTGACCGGCCGTTCTCCTCGCCGTGCGTGAGGCTCGCGTCGCAGAAGCCGCCGTTGCGCCCGGACGCGGCCCAGCCGACCGTCTGCGCCTCCAGGACGGCGACGCGCGTGCCAGGGTTGCGCAGCTTGGCCTTCACCGCCGTCCACAGGCCCGTGTAGCCGCCCCCGACGACGAGCAGGTCGGTCGTGTGCGCACCGGCCAGCGGCGGGTACGCGACGGTGTCACCGACGTCGTCGAGCCAGAAGCAGCCGTCGCGCGTCGCCTCGAGCGACGCGTCGACGATTGCTGCGGGCGGTGCGAGTCGCTCGAAGACGGTCGACCGCACCATGGCTAACGCGCCACGTGGGCGTCGCCGACGGACAGGGCCTCGTCGAGGATCCGCAGGCCGTCGCGCGCGTCGTCGTGGCCGATGTTGAGCGCGGGGACCACGTGGATGCGGTTGTAGTTGACGAACGGGAGCAGCCCGTTCTTCTTGCACGCGGCCACGATCTCGTTCATCGCCGGGCTCGAGCCGCCGTACGGAGCCAGCGGCTCGCGCGTCTGCGGGTCGGCGACCAGCTCCAGCGCCCAGAAGGCCCCGATGCCGCGGACCTCGCCGACACACGCGTGCTTCGCGGCGATCTCGGCGAGACCGGGTCCGAGGACGTCGGTCCCGAGCGTCGCCGCCGCCTCGACGATGCGCTCGTCCTTCATCGTCTCGAGCGTCGCGACGGCGGCCGCGCACGCGAGCGGGTGGCCCGAGTACGTCAGGCCGCCGGGGTAGACGCGCTCGGCGAACGTGTCGTAGATCGGCTCGGAGATGATGACGCCACCGAGCGGGACATAACCCGAGGTGATGCCCTTGGCGAAGGTGATCAGGTCGGGCTTCGCGTCGTACAGGTCGAGCGCGAACCACGTGCCCGTACGCCCGAAGCCGGCCATGACCTCGTCGGCGATCCAGACGATCCCATAGCGGTCGCAGATCTCGCGCACACCCTCGAGGTAGCCCGGCGGCGGCGGCATGATGCCGGCGGTCCCGGGGATGGTCTCGAGGATGATCGCGGCGATCGTGGCCGGACCCTCCATCTGGATCGTGTGCTCGAGGTGGGCGAGGGCGCGCTCGCACTCCAGGGCCTCAGTCGTCGCGTGGAACTCCGAGCGGTAGAGGAACGGCCCGAAGAAGTGGACCACTCCGTCGGCGGCGTAGTCGTTCGGCCAGCGCCGCGGGTCACCGGTGAGGTTGACCGCCGTCTGTGTCCCGCCGTGGTACGACCGGTAGCGGCTCAGCACCTTGCGGCGGCCGGTGTGCAGCCGCGCCATGCGGACCGCGTGCTCGACGGCGTCGGCGCCGCCGTTGGTGAAGAAGACGCGGTCCATCCCCTCGGGAGCGAGCTCGGCGATGAGGTGCGCGGCCTGCGAGCGGGCCGCGTTGGCGTGCTGCGGCGCGATCGTGCACAGCGTCGCCGCCTGGTCCTGGATCGCCTTCACGACACGCGGGTGCTGGTGGCCGATGTTGGTGTAGACCAGCTGCGACGAGAAGTCGAGGTAGCGCTGGCCCTGGTCGTCGACGAGGTAGCTCCCCTCGGCGCTCTCGACCACCATCGGCGTCAGAGACGCCTGCGCCGACCACGAGTGGAAGACGTGCGCGCGGTCGAGCTCGTACGTGCGGTTGCTCATCGAGATCCTTTCGCTGGTTGAGCTCTGTCGAAACCCGCTCAGCTGTTCTTCGGGAAGGCGAGCTCGAGGCCGCCGACGGGCTTGACCGCGGGGTCGCCCCAACGGGAGGTGACCACCTTGCCACGGGTGAAGAAGTGCACGCCTTCGGTGCCGTGGGCGTGGCTGTCGCCGAACAGCGAGCTCTTCCAGCCGCCGAAGGAGTAGTACGCCATCGGGACCGGGATCGGGACGTTGATGCCGATCATGCCGACCTCGACGTCGTACTCGAACTTGCGTGCCGCACCGCCGTTGCTCGTGAACAGCGCGACGCCGTTGCCGTACTGGTTCGCGTTGATGAGCGCGACAGCCTCGTCGTACGTGTCGACCCGGACGACCGAGAGCACCGGACCGAAGATCTCGTCGGTGTAGACGCTCATGTCGGTGGTGACGTTGTCGAGCAGCGTCGGGCCGAGCCAGAAGCCGTCGGCGCCACCGTCGGCGACGACGTCACGACCGTCCACGACGAGCTTGGCGCCCGCCTCCTCACCGGCGTCGACGTACGAGGCGACCTTGTCGCGGTGCACCTGCGTGACAAGCGGGCCCATGTCGGCGCCCTCGGTCCCGTCGCCCGTACGCAGCGTGCGGGTGCGGTCAGCGATCTTCGCGACGAGCTCGTCGCCGACGCCACCGACGGCGACGACGACCGAGATGGCCATGCAGCGCTCGCCGGCCGAGCCATACCCGGCGCTGACGGCCTGGTCCGCGGCGAGGTCGAGATCGGCGTCGGGCAGGACGACCATGTGGTTCTTGGCCCCGCCGAGGGCCTGGACGCGCTTGCCGGACTGGCTGGCGCGCTCGTAGACGTAGCGGGCGATCGGGGTCGAGCCGACGAAGCTGATGGCCTTGACGTCGGGGCTGTCGAGCAACGCGTCGACGGCCACCTTGTCGCCCTGGAGGACGTTGAAGACGCCGTCGGGAAGTCCCGCGTCCTTCCAGCGCTCGGCGATCCAGAGCGCGGCGGACGGGTCCTTCTCGCTCGGTTTCAGCACGACGGTGTTGCCCGCGGCGATCGCGATCGGGAAGAACCACATCGGCACCATGGCCGGGAAGTTGAAGGGGCTGATGATGCCGACCACGCCGAGCGGCTGGCGCTTGGAGTGGACGTCGACGCCCGTGGAGACGCCCTCGGAGTAGCCGCCCTTGAGCAGGTGCGGGATGCCGCACGCGAACTCGACGACCTCGATACCCCGGGTCACCTCGCCGAGCGCGTCGTCGAGCACCTTGCCGTGCTCGGCGGTGATCAGGGCGGCAAGTTCCTCCTTGCGCGCATTGAGGATCTCGCGGAACGCGAAGACGATCTGGGTCCGCTTGGTGATCGAGGTTTCGCCCCACGCACGGGCGGCTGCTGCGGCGGCGCCGATGACGCGCTCGGCGTCGGCCTCGTCGGCGAAGGCGACCTGTGCGGTCACGGCGCCGGTGGCGGGGTTCGTGACGTCACCGGTACGGGCGGACGCCGTCTCGGCGCTGCCGAGGTACGGGGCGCCGTCGAGCCAGTGCGGGATCAGGGTCGAAGTGCTCATGGGTACGAGCGTGAGCCCGCAGGCCCCCGTACGGCAACTGACGACGTGTCACCGACAACCTCCCGCAGGAGACGGACTGTCCGGAGCAGCTCACCGGCGCGGGAGGCCACGCTCCACCATGAAAGCGACGGCAGGATTCATCCGTACAGGAATGAGCTCGGTCGAGGGATGTTCGTTCGCCCACACACGGAAGAGCTCATCGACAAACCCCTGACCGACCATGTCCACACGGTCGAAGTCCAGCTCCACCTGATCGAACTCCTCCAGTCCGACCGCAAGCCGCTTCGCTTCGCTCCGACTCACGAACTCCGAGCCGATCTCGAACAGCTCGATCACGGGCCTCGATCGGGCGAACTCATGATTCGTCGTGAACTCGGCGAAGACCTCAGCGAGATGACGCTCGGTCGCGAGCGCGATCGCGAGCCTGACGGTCGTCCCTGTCACCACCTCGGAGATCCCGACCCCGATGTCGTCGCGCAGGTTGTCGACGAACCAGCGCAGACCGTTGCTCGCCAGTTCGAACGTGTCGACCGCCTTGGAGGTGAAGAAGATGCCCTCCCCCGTGTGCGCCTCGCTCATCGTCGTCCGCTTCCCCTTGGTCAGCTCGGCGATCGAAGCGAAGAGGTCAGGGAGCTCGAACGAGTCCCGGAGATGCGCCAGCGTGCCGACCCCGTCATCGGCAATCTCGATCCACAGGACACCGCCGTCGATCCCCACCTGCACGTCGACGTGATACCCGCTCGAGTGATCGATGGCATTGTTGAGGATCTCGGTGAAGGCATAGCCAGCGATCACACGGGCACCCGGCAGCGACTCGAGCTCGCCGAGCGTGAGGCGGACATCGCGCCAGACGAGATCCTCGGCCAGGTCGGCCAGGTCGAGCCTCTGGCGTGACCGAGGCACTCTCGCACGGTCAGGGACCACTTCTGCCAGGCGATGAGCGCGGTACGACGCGACTGCGAGGGCCCGATCGAACCGTCGATGCCCGCCGGCTGTCCGCACCGAGGGGGTCACTTCTGCGTCAGCCAACTGCCGCACGCGGCTCACCGACAGCCCGAGAAGCCGCGAAAGCGCACCGATGCCGAGGACCTCTCGATCCACTGCCTACCTCCCTGCGGAATCTACATCTGGCGACTTTTCCTCGGCCAAACCTCCACACACGCGCGCGACCAGCGCCGACTACCGACGATCCGTCGCCCCGCTCACGCGCGGCGGCGACGAACCGTACGCTGATCCCGTGCCTCTCCCGACCTTGCGCGCCGTCCTCGCCTCGGACGCCGTCCGCGCCGCCAAGCCCGAGGTCCTTTCCGGTGCGGACCGGCTCGACCGCCCGGTGCGCTGGGTCCACGTGAGCGAGGTGCGCGAGGTGACCGGGCTGCTCACCGGCGGCGAGCTGCTGCTCTCGACCGGGCTGGCGATGCGCGGCGGCGGCAAGGACGCCGCGGCGTACGTGGCCGATCTCGTCGAGGCCGGTGCAACCGGTCTGATCGTCGAGGTCGGCGACGCGTTCCCGGAGGTCCCCCTCGCCGCGCTTCGCGTGGCTCGCGAGCGCCGCTTCCCCGTGATCGCGCTGCGGCGCAAGACCCGCTTCGTCGAGATCACCGAGCAGGTGCACCGCGCGATCGTCGCCGAGCAGTACGAGCGGGTCGACTTCGCGCGACGGGTGCACGAGCGGTTCACCGCACTCAGCCTCGAAGGCGCCGGCGCGCAGGCGATCGTCGAGGCGACCGCCGAGCTCGCCGGATCCTCCGTCGTCCTGGAGGACCTCTCCCGGCACGTCGTCGCGTACGCGGCCGTCGGCCGGCCAGCCAGCGGTCTGCTCAAGGACTGGGAGAAGCGCTCCCGCCTCGTTGCTCCCACCGGGACCGCGGGGCTGACCGGACCTGAGGGATGGATGGTGACGCCGGTCGGGCTCCAGCAGCGCTGGGGCAGGCTCGTCGTCGTCAACCCCGCGTCCGACCAGGCACGTCTGGCGATGGTCCTCGAACGCGCCGCGCAGGCGCTCGAGCTCGGCCGGATGGCGGAGAGCGACAGGTTCGGCATCGCCCACCAGGCGCAGGGCGGCTTCCTCTCCGAGCTGGCCGATGGTCGCATCCGCGACGACGCCGAAGCCGATGCCCGAGCGCGCTCACTCGGGCTGCCGCCCGCCGCCCCGTACGTCGCGCTCGTGGTGCGATCGGCGCCCCGCGGCACGAGCCCGACCGACCCCGTCGCCGTCCACCGCCGCGCCCGCGGACTCCTCGAGCGCGTCGCCCAGGCGGCACGCACCGTACGGGTCCCCGTCCTCCTCGGCTCGCTCGGCCCGGCCGAGGTCGCCGTCCTCCTCGCCGCCGGCGGCCGCCCCGAAGACACCGCGCTGGAGGCGTTCGCCGACGCGTTGCACGTGCAGGTCCTGCGCCAACCCGACCTCGACGCCGTCGCCGTGGGCGCAGGCGAGCCGGCCGCCACTCTCCTCACCGCCGGCGCGAGCCTGCGGCACGCCCGGCACGTCGCCGAGGTCGCGCATGCGCTCCCGCCCGGCCGTCGGCGCCCGTTCTTCCGCGCCCGTGACGTCCGACTCCGGGGTCTCGTCGCCCTGCTGCACGACGACCCTCGGGTGCAGGCCTTCGCGGAGTCCGAGCTCGACCACCTGCTCGTCCACGAGGCCACGCACGACGACGGCATGCTCGCCCTGCTCCGCCAGTACCTCGCCGTCGGTGGCAACAAGACCGAGCTCGCCCGGGTCAGCCACCGCAGCCGCCCCGCGCTCTACAAGCGTCTCCACCGGCTCGAGCAGATCCTCGAGGTCGACCTCGACGACCCCGACTCCCGGCTGGCTCTCGGCGTCGCGCTGATGGTGCACGACCAGCGCCGCTGACTAAAGGACTGCGCATGGGCCGCAGCCTCCCGTAGCCGCTCCTGCTGGGGCTCGTCGCTCCGTTCCGATGAGAACAGCAGACGGTCCGACCGGCGACAGGACGTCACGGCGGACCTCGCCGCGGTGACACACCGGCTGTTGTCCGCGCCCGGATGTCGTGCTGGAATCGCCGCATGACCGCACCGCGCGCCTTCGATCCCCGCAGCATCCCCGCCGGCCAGTACGTCGCAGGGCGCTTCCTCGACGGCTCCGGACCCGAGGACGTCGTGGTCACGAACCCGGCGACCGGCGAGGTGGTCCGGAGCTTCGCGTCGGCGACGCAGTCCGACGTCGACGACGCCGTGTCGGCGGCCGAGCAGGCGTATCCCGAGTGGTCCGGCGCGACGCCGGGTGAGCGCAGCGCGGCCATGCACGCCCTGGCGGCCCGCCTGGAGGAGATCGCGAGCGAGCTCGCCGCCGCCGAGACCCTCCAGACCGGCAAGTCGATCCGGATGTCGACGGAGTTCGACGTGCCCGGGACCATCGACAACACCGCCTTCTTCGCCGGCGCAGCGCGCAACCTCGAAGGCAAGGCCACCGGTCGCTACTCCCCCGACCATGCGTCGTCGATCCGCCGTGAGTCGCTCGGCGTCGTCGGCTCGATCGCCCCTTGGAACTACCCGCTCCAGATGGCGGCCTGGAAAGTCCTCCCCGCCATCGCCGCGGGAAACACGATCGTGCTCAAGCCCGCCGAGATCACGCCGTTCACCTCCCTGATGTTCGCCCGTGCGGCAACCGAGGCAGGGATCCCGGACGGCGTCTTCAACGTGGTCAACGGTCCCGGCCGGTCGACGGGCACCGCACTCGTCGGCCACCCCGACGTCCGGATGGTCTCGTTCACCGGCTCCACCGCGGTCGGCAAGCAGATCGCGACGACCGCTGCGGCCTCGGTCAAGCGCGTCCACCTCGAGCTCGGCGGCAAGGCGCCGTTCGTGGTCTTCGACGACGCCGACCTCGAGGCCGCCGTCAGAGGCGCCGTCGCCGGCTCGCTCATCAACGGCGGTCAAGACTGCACGGCGGCTACCCGGGCGTACGTGCACGCGAGCCGCTTCGACGACTTCGTGAACGGGGTGGCGGAGCTGATGCGCAAGGTCGTGATCGGCGATCCGACCGATCCTGCGACCGACCTCGGGGCGCTCAGCTCGGCGGCGCACCGCGACAAGGTGGCCGCGATGGTCGAGCGCGCCCGCGCCGCCGGCGCCGACGTGGTGTGCGGCGGCAGCGCGCCCGACCGCCCGGGCTTCTACTACGAGCCGACGTTGCTGACCGGGCTCCCGCAGGACGCGGAGGCCGTCCAGAACGAGATCTTCGGCCCCGTCCTGGTCGCGCTCCCCTTCGACTCCGACGACGAGGCGATCCGACTGGCGAACGACACTCCGTACGGGCTCGCCGCGTCGGCGTGGACCCGCGACGTCTATCGCGCGCAGCGGGCGGCGGCCGAGATCCAGGCAGGCTGCGTGTGGATCAACGACCACATCTCGATCGTGTCCGAGATGCCGCACGGCGGCTATAAGCAGTCCGGCTACGGCAAGGACATGAGCACCTACTCGTTCGACGAGTACACCCAGGCCAAGCACGTGATGCAGGACCTCACCGGCGAGCCGCGCAAGGGGTGGCACAGCACGGTCCTCACCGCATGACCTCTGACAGGAAAGTCGGCCCTTCCGAAGATAGATAGATAATCTACGGGTATCATCCCGTAGCATGAGCCCGTGGATCCCATGCCTCCCATCGACCGGAACGACGTCCGCTTCCAGGTCGGGATGCAGCTGCGCGAGCTGCTCCGCCTCGCCCCGTCGGTCCATGCACGCCTCGCCTCCGACATCGGCATCGGCATCACGGACGCCCAGGCGCTCGACCACGCAATGGCGGCACTCCCGGACCCGATGGGTGTCGGCGACCTCGCCCACAACCTCGGCATCCGCTCGGCCTCTGCGACGGTGGCCGTCGACCGCCTGGTCTCGTCGGGCCACATGGAGCGTGCCTCCCATCCGACGGACAAGCGCCGGACGAGCCTGGTCCCGACCGACTCGGCGTACACCGACGCCGCACGCGCGGCCGCTCCGCTCATCACGGCCATCCGTTCCCTCACCGGAGAGCTCGACGACGAGGTCGCGGACCAGATCCACGTCTTCCTCGCCGAGGCGATCGACCTGCTGCGCGGCTTCGCCGACCACGACGACACAGAAGAGTCGCTCGGGGACCCATCCTCGAGCGCCTGAGCGACGAACCACCTGCATGGGACGACGCAGGGGGGTCCGATGAGGCGCCGCGCGGCGGTGATCGGTGCGGGGGTGTCCGGCCTGACGGCCGCGTACCTGCTCCAACGTGCCTACGACGTCACGGTGTACGAGGCCGACGACCGTCTGGGGGGCCACGCCCACACGCACGACCTGCTCGACGCGCACGGCCGTACGGTCGGCGTCGACAGCGGCTTCATCGTGCACAACGAGCAGACCTACCCGCACCTCGTCCGGCTCTTCCATGAGCTCGGCGTCGCGACCCAGGCCTCCGAGATGAGCATGTCCGTCCGCTGCGACGGCTGCGGTCTGGAGTACGCAGGGGCACGAGGCCTGCCGGGCCTGCTCCCGACAGCGGGGCACCTGGCCCGCGGCGCGTACCTGCGGATGCTTGCCGACATCCCACGCTTCCACCGTGCCGCGCGCGCCCACCTCGACGACGGCGCCGACACCGGGCTCACGCTCGGCGCCTTCCTCGACCGCCACCGCTTCAGCGCCTACGCCCGTCAGCACTTCGTGGTCCCGCTCGTCTCCGCGGTGTGGTCGTGCGACGCCGAGACCGCCGCCGCCTATCCCGCCCGCTACCTCTTCCAGTTCCTCGCCCACCACGGGATGCTCTCCGTCTCCGGCTCACCGCCGTGGCGGACGGTCGTCGGCGGGTCGGCGCGATACGTCGAGCGGCTCTCGAAGGGGCTGACCGCCACCCACACGTCCCTGCCCGTACGGGCGGTGGCGCGCGTGCACGACGGCGTCCTCGTCCACGACGCCGACGGCGACCACCGCCGTTTCGACGTCGCGGTCGTCGCGACGCACGCCGACGACGCGCTCCGCCTGCTCGCCGATCCGACGCCGGACCAGGTCGCCGCGCTCGGCCCGTGGCGCTACTCGCGCAACGCGACCGTGCTCCATACCGACACCCGGGTGATGCCGCGGCACCAGCGCGCCGCTGCGTCCTGGAACTACCGGATGCCTGCCTGCGACGCCCGGTCGTCGGCGGTCCGCGTCAGCTACGACATGAACCGCCTCCAGCGGCTCGATCCTGAGCCCCGATGGTTCGTCACGCTCAACGACGACGGCGGCGCGGTCGCAGAGGACCGCGTCCTCGCTCGGATGGACTACGCACACCCGGTCTTCACCCCGGAGTCCGTCGGGACTCAGCCGATGCTGCCCACGCTGAACGACGGCGTGCTCGCCTTCGCCGGCGCCTACCACGGCTGGGGCTTCCACGAGGACGGCTGCCGCTCGGGAGTGCAGGCCGCCGAGAGCCTGGGGGTGCGGTGGTGACGGCGCGCTACGACGTCGTGGTCCGACACCAGCGGCGCGGGCCCGTCCGGTACGCGCTCCGCTCGCGGCAGGCGTACTGGCTCGTCGACCTCGACGAGGTGCCACGGCTGCCACGTGGGCTGCGCTGGCTGACCGGCTTCCACAGCGCCGACCACCTCGGCGACTCCGCGCGCACGATCCGCGAGAACCTCGACTCCTGGCTCGCAGAGTCCGGTGTTCCTCGGCCCGCTCGGGTGAGGATGCTGGCGCAGCCGCGCATGCTCGGCCACGCGTTCGACCCGCTGACGGTGTTCTGGTGCCACGGGGCCGACGACGCGGTCAGCCACGTCGTCGCCGAGGTGCGCAACACCTACGGCGGTCGCCACTGCTATCTGCTCCAGCCCGACGCCGACGGCCGCGCCGAGACCGACAAGGCGTTCTACGTCTCCCCGTTCAACCCGGTCGAAGGCCGGTATGCGCTGCGCGTCCCCGAGCCCGACGACGCACTGATCGTCGTCATCACGCTCGACCGGCCGGGCCACCCGCCGTTCACCGCGACCATGACAGGCACTCGCAGCGCTAACGCGTCGCTCTGGCGTGCTCCGCTGCGACCGTGGCGCACCCGCGGCGTGAGCGCCGCGATCCGGTGGCACGGCATCCGCCTCTATCTCAAGGGCCTGCGCCCGTTCCCTCGAGGAGGACACGCATGACCACACTGCGACTCGCCCCGACCCACCACCTCGGCGGCGCCAACGTCGACATCGATCCCGCGCGATGGCCGTACGTCGCCGAGGTCCCGCGGAGCCGCCTGCGCGCCGTTGCGGCCCGCGTGGTCGTCGCGGGTGCCGCGCGACGGCTCCCGCTTCGGCTGCGCTGGCCCGACGGGACGGTACGAGGCGCAGGCGGGCCGGACGATCCTGAGCTCCGGCTCGTCCGGCCTGACGCCTTCCACGAGCGGCTCGGCTCCCGCGGGCTGATCGGGTTCGGGGAGTCGTACATGGCGGGCGACTGGGAGGCCGACGACCTCGCCGGAGTCCTCACGGTGCTCGCGGAGCATGCGGCGACGCTCGTCCCGCGTCCGCTCCAACGCCTGCGACGGTTCGCGGTGCCTCGCCGGCCCCGCGGCGACGCCAACACGCGTGACGGGTCGCGCGCGAACATCGCGCACCACTACGACCTGTCGAACGACCTCTTCCGCACCTTCCTCGACCCGACCCTCAGCTACTCCGCGGCCCTCTTCCCGGAGGAGCCCGCGCTCCACGCGCTCGGCGAGCCTGTCGATCTCGGCTCCGAGACGCTCGCCGACGCGCAGCGCCTCAAGGTCGCCCGGGTGCTCGACCTCGCCGGAGCCGGACCGGGCACTCGGCTCCTCGAGATCGGCACCGGGTGGGGCGAGCTCGCGCTCGAGGCAGCCGACCGCGGCGCCGAGGTCACGACGATCACGCTGTCGCAGGAGCAGGCGACGCTCGCGCGCAGGCGCCTCCTGGACGCCGGGCTCGGCGACCGCGTGCGGGTGCTGCTGCAGGACTACCGCGACACCCAGGGCAGCTACGACGCGATCGCCAGCGTCGAGATGATCGAGGCCGTCGGCGCGGAGCACTGGGACGAGTACTTCGCGACCCTCTCGCGCCTGCTCGCGCCCGGCGGGCGGGTCGGGCTCCAGGCGATCACGATGCCGCACGACCGAATGCTCGCCAGCCGTGACACCGGCACGTGGGTGCTCACCTACATCTTCCCGGGCGGCGCCCTCCCGTCGAAAGAGGTCGTCGCGGAGTGCACCGAGGCGGCGGGGCTGCGCATCGACTCGGCGTTCTCGATGGGGTTGCACTACGCCGAGACGCTGCGCCGCTGGCGTGCCCGCTTCGAGGCACGCGCCGACGACGTGGCGGCGCTCGGGTTCGATGCGGTGTTCCGGCGGATGTGGTCGTTCTACCTCGCCTACTCCGAGGCCGGCTTCCGCTCCGGCTATCTCGACGTCGTCCAGTACGGCCTGGTGAAGCCGGCCGACGATCCCCAGGAAGGTCCGACCGCATGAGCGAGACCACCCCGTACGGGGCCGCGCACCGGCTCCTCGACCTCGTCACCCCCTTTCTCGGCGCCTCACCGCCCGTCCGGGTCCGGGCGTGGGACGGGAGCACGGCGGGGCCGTCCGACGCGCCGCTGCTGGACGTCCGTTCGCGCCGTGCCTTGCGGCATCTCCTCTGGTCTCCGGGCGAGCTCGGGCTCGCGCGGGCTTACATCGCGGGCGACCTCGACGTCCCGGGCGGGGCCGACGCGCTCGCCGACGGCCTGCGGACAGTGTGGGACGGCGTCGCCGACCGTCCCGCGCCCACGCGGCCGGGCTGGCGCACGTGGGTGGGCGCCTTCCCGGCCGCGCTGCGCCTGGGCGCCTTCGGCCCCAGACCACGTCCGCCGGCCGGCGAGATCCGGCTGGACGGCGAACGCCACACCCGCCGCCGCGACGCCGACGTGATCGCCGCCCACTACGACCTGTCGAACGCGTTCTACGCGTTGTTCCTCGACCCGACGATGGCGTACTCGAGCGCCTCCTACCGCGCCGACGACGTCACCCTGGAGCAGGCGCAGACCGCCAAGCTCGATCTGATCTGCGACAAGCTCGGGCTCACTGAGGGACAGACGTTGCTCGACGTCGGGTGCGGCTGGGGCTCGCTGGCGCTGCACGCGGCCGAGCACCGCGGTGCCCGGGGCGTCGGCATCACGCTGTCCGCGCAGCAGCACGCGTACGTCACGGAGCAGGCACAGCGGCGCGGCCTCGCCGACCTCGTCGAGGTTCGGCGCCAGGACTACCGGGTGCTCGACGCCCTCGACCGTACGGCGGACGGGCGCGGCTTCGACGCCGTGGCCTCGATCGAGATGGGCGAGCACGTCGGCGAGGAGAACTATGCGACGTACCTCTCCGTCCTGCGCCACCACGTCCGGCCGGGCGGCCGGGTGCTCGTCCAGCAGATGTCGCGCCGCGCCGGCTCAGCACCGGGTGGAGGGCCCTTCATCGAGACCTACATCGCGCCCGACATGCACATGCGACCGCTGCCGGAGACACTCGCGTACGTCGAGCGGGCAGGATTCGAGATCCTCGACGTCGAGGCGATGCGTGAGGACTACGTCCGTACGGTCGCCGACTGGCAGGCGGCGTACGAGAAGCGCTTCGACGAGGCGGTCGCGCTCGTCGGCGAGGAGCAGGCCCGGATGTGGCGGATCTATCTCGTCGGCGGCGGACTCGCCTTCGCGCAGGGCCGGATGGGGGTCGACCAGGTGCTCGTCACGAGGTCCGCCGCATGACGTCCCACCTCGACAGCGCCTTCTGGGGCGCGCTGCCGTGGACCGCGCTCGGCGTCGTCGCGGTCCTCGCCGTCACGTACCTCGCGTCGAAGGTCGCCGGCAAGCACGCCGTCATCGACGTGGCGTGGGGGCTGCTGTTCTGCGCGGTCGCGGTGGTCGCGTTCGTCGCCTCGGCGGGGCACGGCGACGATGCGCGCCGCTGGCTCCTCCTCGTGCTGGTGCTTGTGTGGGGTCTGCGGCTCGCGGTCCACATCGGCCGGCGCAGCCGCGGGGCCGGTGAGGATCCGCGCTACGAGGAGTTCCTGCGCGACCGAGGCGAGCTCGGCATCGTCGCCGTCGTGTACGGCTTGCAGGGTGTGCTCGCGTGGGTGATCTCGGCGCCCGTCCAGGTCGGGATGTTCCTCGACGCCCCGCTCGGCGCACTGGCGTACGCGGGTGTCGTGGTCTGGGGCATCGGGATGGTCTTCGAGGCGGTCGGCGACTGGCAGCTCGACCGCTACAAGGCCCAGCCGAAGGATGCGCGCCCGCCGGTGATGGACCGCGGCCTGTGGGCCTGGACGCGGCACCCGAACTACTTCGGCGACGCCTGCGTGTGGGTCGGGCTGTTCCTCGTGACGGCCGACCGCTGGCCGGGCGCGCTGACCGTCTTCGCGCCGGCGCTCATGGTCTACCTGCTGGCGTTCGGGTCCGGCAAGAGGGTGCTCGAGCGCCGGATGTCGCAGCGCCCCGCCTACCGCGACTACATGCGCCGCACTTCCGGCTTCCTCCCTCTCCCGCCGAAGCGCTGACGGGGCCTCACGGCAGGGCGGCGAGTGCGGCGCGGACGAGGGTGTCGTCGCGGTGGCGCAGCACGAGCGCGACCGCCCGCTCCCCACGGACCGCGAGGGCAGCGGCACGGTCAGCGCCGGGCGAGCTCACCGTGGGTGCGCCGAGCGCCGCCACGAGAGCCGCCACCGCATCGGCGTCGAGAGCCACGGCGCCGGTCACGTCACCCGCCGTGACCTCGACGCTCGTACGGTCACGCTCCGCACGCGCGGCTGCCTGAGCCCGTACGGCCTCCACGAGCGCATCGCGGTCGGCCTCGCGCGACGCCCGTACGTCGAGGACCGCCGTCACGGTCGCGGCGGCGACGCCGGCGGCGGGCACGTCCGTACGCAGCTCGCCGAACGTGGCTCTGGCCTCGTGCAGCCGCGCCTGCTTGGCCGCCGCGAGCACCGTCATCGCGGCCGTGAGGAGCGGGTCGGCCCGCACACCCATCGGAGCCTCGTACGGCACCGGGGTGCCCGTAAAGGTGAACGTCCAGCGCCCGCGCGGCCACGCCGCCCCCACTGTCGCGGCGTCGACGCCCTCCGGCAGCACGCGCGCCAGGTCGTCGACGACCTCGAGGAACGTCCCGCCCTCGGCACGCCACAAAGCCCACCCCGGACCGGACTCCACCACCGACGCCTCCATGCGCGCCATCCTGCCCTGCCGGTGCAGGGACCGCCGCGGCCCGCAGGCGATACTGGACGCCATGCGCATCACGCGGGACGAGGCCGATGCCGTCGAGGAGTCCGACCTCTCGGCGCGCGACAAGGCGGAGAAGCTCATCGAGTTCGCCACGTCCGACGAGTACGAGCTCGTCGACGACGTCAACCCGCGTTCGCTGCTCGTCGCGGCCTCGGAGTACCTCGGCTACGCCGGCGCGTTCGACCGCCAGGAGGAGGTCCTCGCGATGGCCGACGCCGCCGCCGGCGTCTCCGCGATCCATCCCGACGTCGTGCGCGTGGGCGCCGCGCTGAGCCGCGGCCTCGACCCCGCGCCGTACGCCGACCGCTACCGCAAGTCCGGCCACATCACTCCGCTGTCGGCCCACTACATGGGCGACCTGTACGACGAGGCCGGCGAGCCGCTGGCGGCCGAGCGCTGGCTCAACATCGGCATCCGTGCGCTCGAGCACCTCGACCCCGACATGGTCGACACCGGCACGTGGGACCTGCTGCTGATCTCGCGGCGCAACCTTCGCGCCCGGCTCGGCAGGCCGATGGACGGGTACGACGAGGAGGCGGAGGCGGCCGACGCCCACTTCGCGATCGACAGCGACGACCTCGGGGCCTGACGTGGAGCTCCGCGAGGTCGTACGACGCCGGCGGATGGTCCGCTCGTACGACTCCCGCCCGGTGCCTCGCGAGGTCGTCGACCGGATGCTGGAGCATGCGACCCGTGCACCGAGCGCCGGCTTCAGCCAGGGCTGGGCGTTCCTCGTGCTCGACACCCCGGAGGACGTCGCGCGGTTCTGGTCGGCGACGACCCCGCCGGAGCGCGCTGCCTCGCCGTCGCGGTGGCTGCGCGGCATGCGCACGGCCCCCGTCGTGATCGTGCCGCTCGCGCACAAGGAGGCCTACCTCGACCGGTACGCCGAGGCCGACAAGGGCTGGACCGACCGCGACGAGTCGCGATGGGCTGCCCCGTACTGGTACGTCGACACCGGCATGGCCTCGCTCCTCGTCCTCCTCACCGCCGTCGACGAGGGGCTCGGCGCCTGCTTCTTCGGCATCCCGCCGGCGCGTACCGCCGAGCTCCGGGCCGTCTTCGGCGTCCCCGACGGGTACGACCCGGTGGGCGCGATCACCGTCGGGTACCGCGCGGAGGACGACGTCGAGGGCTCCCGTGCACGTGGTCGCCGCCCCCTGTCGGAGGTGGTCCACCGCGGCCGGTGGGGGCAGGACAGGACCTAAGACCCTGGTCTGTGAGCAAGATCACGAGTAGCCTCGCCGCATGCTGGTCGCCGAGGAACTCACCCTGCTCGCGCTCGATCCCGAGAGCGGGAGGATGCGCGCGAATCCATCCGCCGTCGAGCAGGCGCTCGCCGGCGCACTGCTGCTCGACCTCGCTCAGGCCGGCCCTCTGAGCCTCGACTCCGACGGCGTGATCCAGCTCGTCAGCACCGGCCCCAGCCACCCCGTCCTCGGGAGCGGCTTGTCGCGACTCACCGGCCAGATCCCGCTCAAGGTGCGCGACGCGATCCACGTCCTCGCCCCGGGCCTGTCCGAGACCGTCCTCGACACGATGGCCGTGCGGGGGCTGGTCCGCCGCGACGAGCACCGCACGCTCGTCCTCAAGATCCTGGTGCGCTGGCACATGACCGCCCCGGCGATGGCGGACGCGGCGCGCGCCGACCTCACGAGCATCCTGGCCACGTCCTCGGGCACGCCTGCGTCGGCCTCGGACCCGGTGCTCGGTCCGCGCGAGGCGGCGCTGCTCACCGTGCTCGGAGGCGCCGACCTCCTCGCGCTCGCCGAGACCTCGCGCAATCCGGCCTCGGCAGCACGGATGCGGGAGTGGTGCGCCGATGTGGCGTACGGGCGCAACTGCCTCCACAGCGTCCCCGACAACGTGCTGGCCTTCCAGCGCGCGGTGCACGCCGCTCTCGCCACGTCGGCCACCGCCTCGAGCCACGGCGCCCCGCCGGCCCCGTCCGCGCCGGAGACCGCCTCCGTCTGAGTCCTCCGGCTCTCTGACCCCTGTCTCTGGCCCTAGCGTTCGGGCCGCGCTCCTCGCGACGACGCCACCGGGTACGGCCGCGGCCCGCAGACGTCGCAGCCCGCCTGCTGCTCGACCGGGATCGCGTGCGTGCTCGGGCGGTCGCGGATCATCGCGAACGCCAGCGCCGCACCTGCGATGAGCAGCCCGACGCACACGAGCATCGCCTGGTCGAACCCGTCGTCGAAGAGCACCGGGTCCGACAGCGCTCCCCCGACGATCCCGACCAGCGGCGGCAGCGCCGCGACGGCGAGCAGCTGCGCCGTCCGCGCGACCGCGTTGTTGACTCCCGACGCGGTGCCGGCGAGGTGGTCCGGAGCGGCCGCGAGCACGGCGGTGGTCAGCGGCGACACCAGGATCGTCAGGCCGATGCCGAACACGACCACCCCGGGGAGGACGTCGACGAGGTACGACGCGTCGTCCCCGATGCGCAGCATGAGCAGCAGGCCGACGGCCGCGACGAGCGGCCCGACCGTCATCGGGAGCCGCGGGCCGATCCGCGTCCCGAGACGTCCCGCCGCCGGCGAGAAGAGCAGCATGAGGACGGTCACCGGCAGCGTCGCGGCACCGGCGGCCAGCGGCGAGTAGCCCGCGACGACCTGCAGCTGCACCACGAGGAAGAAGAAGACGGCGCCCAGTGCCGCATACACGGCGAACGTCACGAGGTTGGCCCCCGCGAACACGCGGTCGGCGAACAGCCCGAGCGGCACGAGCGGGTTCGCGCTGCGGTGCTCTTGCGCGACGAAGAGCAGCAGCACCACAAGCCCTGCCACCGCGATCCACGTGGTCGAGTCGATGAGCCCGTATGTGAGCGCCGCCAGACCGCCCGCGGTGAGCACCACGCCGAGGACGTCGAAGCGCGCGGGCGCGTCGGGGTCTCGGCTCTCCGGCACGTGACGCCCGCAGATCCACACGATCGCGACCGCGAACGGGAGGTTGAGGAGGAACACCGCGCGCCAGCTCACCGCCTCGACGAGCCATCCGCCCAGCAGCGGGCCGAGCGCGGTCGCCACTCCGCCGAGCCCGGACCAGGCGCCGATCGCCGCGCCGCGGTCGTCGGGGTCGAACGACGCCGAGATGAGGGCGAGGCTGCCGGGCGTGAGCAGCGCGCCGCCGACTCCTTGGAGGAGGCGCGCCGCGATCAGCATCTCGACGTTCGGCGCGATCCCGCACAGCAGCGACGCCAGCGCGAACCAGATCACCCCGATCACGAAGACGCGGCGCCTCCCCCACCGGTCGCCGAGCGCGCCACCGAGCAGGATCAGTGAGGCGAGCGCGAGGGTGTAGCCGTTGACCACCCACTGCAGACCACCGACGTCGGCGTCCAGGTCCTCGCCGATCGTCGGCAGCGCGACGTTGACGACTGTCCCGTCGAGCATCGCCATGCTCGATCCGAGCACGGTCGCGAGCAGCAGCCAACGCCCCGGCGCGGTGCGAAGACGAACGACGGCATCCACCTCGTCACCGTACGCACGCTTGTGGCCCCATGGGTAAGGATGGAGCCCATGACGGTACGCACGCCCGATCCCAATCCCGGTTGGCTCTCCGAGGACGACCTCGACGAGGCGCGCAAGCGCGTCCCGATGCTGTACGTCGAGGCGGTCCCGGTCCGCATGGACCCCGACGGTCTCGTCGCCGAGATCGGACTGCTGCTGCGCGGCGCCCAGCACACCGGCACGATCGCGCGCTCGTTCGTCAGCGGCCGCGTGATGCACGGCGAGCGGGTCCGCGACGCGCTCATGCGCCACCTCGAGAAGGACCTCGGTCCCACCGCGTTCCCGGTGCTGCCGGTGAGCACGGTCCCGTTCGCGGTCACCGAGTACTTCCCCTACCCGGGCGCCTCGCAGTTCTCCGACCCGCGTCAGCACGCGGTCGCGCTGGCGTATGTCGTGCCGGTCTCAGGCGAGTGCCACCCGCGTCAGGACGCGCTGGAGATCACCTGGTTCACCCCCGCGGAGGCCGCGACCGACGCCGTTGCCGCCGAGATGGAGGGCGGACGCGGCGCGCTCCTGCGCCAGGCGCTCGGCTACCTGGGGCTGCTGGGCGGCTGACCGCCGGTCGAGCCTGGGTTCCCGCCGGTCGAGCCTGTCGAGACCCGCCCACGCCCCCGCCGGTCGAGCCTGTCGAGACCCGCCCACGCCCCGCCGGTCGAGCCTGTCGAGACCCGCCCACGCCCCCGCCGGTCGAGCCTGTCGAGACCCACCCCGCCGCCGGTCGAGCCTGTCGAGACCTCAGTGCACGACCTTCAGGCCGACGACCCCTCCGATGATCATCGCGAGGAAGAGGACGCGCAACGCTGAGACGGGCTCGGCGCCCGTCACCATCGCGTACGCCACGGTCAACGAGGCACCGATGCCCACCCACACGGCGTACGCGGTCCCGGTCGGGAGGCTGCGCATCGCGTAGGCGAGACCGACCATGCTGAGCACGACGGTGATGCCGAAGACGACGGTGGGGACGACTCGGGTGAGGCCGTCGGAGCGTCCGAGCGCGGTGGCCCAGACGGCTTCGAGGATGCCGGAGATGATGAGGACGAGCCATGACATGGCGAGCTCCTTGATCGCGGACGAGTCGGTCGCGACGTCTTCGCTTCACCGGGTACGTCACCCTCGTCCGGGGCCTCACGGCCGCCCCCACCCTACGCGAGCAGCACACGCCGTTACGATTTCCATATCCTGAGATCGGGGTCTCAACATATGGATGCGCCTGCAGCCGCGCCGTCCCGGATCACGGCACGCCACTGGCTGATGCTCGGCGTCGCCACCTTCGCCCAGGCGGCGGGCGCCTGCCTCGCTCACGGCGTCGCGTTCCTCATCCCCGCACTCCAGGACCGCGGACACTCGCTCACCACCGCCGGGGCCGTCGCCGCGATGCCGCTTGTCGGGACGATGCTCACGCTGGTCGCGTGGGGCGCGATCGCCGACCGGTACGGGGAGCGCGTCGTCCTCGTCGGCGGCACCCTCGGCACCGCGGCGGCAGGTGCGGTCGCGGTCGTCGTCGCCGATCGCCTCGTCCCGCTGTGCCTGGCGCTCCTCGTCGCCGGGATGCTCGCGGCGAGCACCTCGGCGGCATCGGGTCGCGTGGTCGCGGGGTGGTTCCCCGCGCACCGCCGTGGCCTCGCAATGGGGATCCGTCAGATGGCGCAGCCGCTCGGTGTCGGGCTCGCTGCCGCGACAATGGCTCCGCTCGCGGCCGGCGCCGGGCTCGGCGCCGGCTTGTGGGTCCCCGTCGCCGCCGCCGCGATCGCGGGCGTCGCGTGCGCCACGGCCGTCACCGACCCGCCCCGTCCGAGCCGTGCGACCGCCCAGGCGTCCGGCCACCTCAGCCACCCGTACACGAGCCCGTATCTCCCCCGCATCCACCTCGCCTCGATGCTGCTGGTCGTCCCCCAGTTCACGGTCTGGACGTTCGCGCTCGTCTGGCTCGTCGGCGACCTCGGCTGGGCACCGGGCGCGGCGGGCGGCCTGGTCGCCGCGACCCAGCTCCTCGGCGCACTGGGCCGGATCGGCGCCGGACAGGTCTCCGACCTCGTCGCCAGCCGCCTGCGTCCGATGCGCTGGGTCGCGGTCGCGGCTGCCGTCACGATGGCAGGGCTGGCGGTGACCGACCGGCTCGGCTGGGATGCCGTCGCCGTCGCGCTGCTGGTCGTCGCGACGGTGGTGACGGTCGCCGACAACGGGCTCGCGTTCACGGCCATCGCCGAGCGGGCCGGCCCGTACTGGTCGGGTCGTGCGCTCGGCGTCCAGAACACCGGCCAGTACCTCGCGGCGGCCGCCGTACCTCCGGTCCTCGGAGCCGTGGCGACAGCGGCCGGGTTCCCCGTGATGTTCGCCCTGGTCGCACTGTTCCCGGTCGTCGCGGCACCGCTCGTACCGGCCAAAGAGGAGCGCCCGCTCACGTGACCCTCCCCGCCAGGGAGACACAAGATGTTACCGACGGGTAGTGTTTGGATAGCCTCACCCGTAGGAGCGCCATCACCTCGGGCTAAAGTTCGCTTGACTGGAGATCTCTCGGCAGGAGAAGAGCATGCAGGTCGTCGCGATCATCGTGTCGCTGGCCATCACCGCCGTCGCCGTCGCGCTCGCCGCCAAGGCGGTCACGCAGATGGTGCGCGTCGTACGGATGGGTGGGCCCACGCCTGGCACGCGCACCGACGACAAGGGCGCGCGCTGGAAGAACATGTTGGTCGAGACCATCGGCCACACCCGGATGCTCCAGTGGCACTGGATCGGCATCATGCACTGGTTCGTGTTCGCGGGCTTCATCCTGCTGAGCTCGATGGTCGCCGCGGCCTACTTCCAGGTCTTCGACGCCCACGCCGTGCTTCCGATCATCGGGCACTGGGTCGTCTACCAGTGGGTCGCCGACCTGTTCTCCTGGCTGACGCTGATCGGCATCCTCTATCTGATCTTCGTCCGGCAGCGCAACAAGCCCAACGCGCTCGGACGCAAGTCGCGCTTCTTCGGCTCGACGTTCTGGCAGGCGTACTTCGTCGAGGCCGTGATCCTTGCCGTGGTGGTCTGCGGCTTCCTGCTGCGCGGCCTCGAGTACGCGCTGTTCTCGCACGACGCCCCCTCCGACGCGACGTTCGTGCAATTCCCCGGCACGTTCTGGCTCGGCGAGATCTTCTCCGGCATGTCGGCCAGCGCCCTCGAGACGACCATCTACGCCGTCGCGATGGTCAAGATCGTCATCTCGATGACCTGGCTCATCACGATCTCGCTCAACATCACGATGGGCGTCGCCTGGCACCGTTTCACCGCGTGGTTCAACATCTGGTTCAAGCGCGAGTCCTCGGGCCGTACGGCACTGGGCGCGCTGCAGCCGATCTACATCAAGGGCGAGCCGCTCGACCTCGAGAAGATGGAGGACCTCGAGGAGGAGGACTTCAACAAGCTCGGCGTCGGCGCGGTCGAGGACTTCTCCTGGAAGGGCATCCTCGACTTCACGACGTGCACCGAGTGTGGCCGCTGCCAGAGCCAGTGCCCCGCCTGGAACACCGACAAGCCGCTGTCGCCCAAGCTGCTCATGATGGGCCTGCGCGAGCACGCGTACGCGAAGTCCCCGTACGTCCTCGCCGGCGAGGACGGCCGTGAGGGTCTGCCCGAGGAGGTCCTCAAGGAGGGCGAGCGCCCCCTGATCGGCGACGAGTCGATGTACGGCGTGATCGACCCCGACGTCCTGTGGTCCTGCACCAACTGCGGCGCGTGCGTCCAGCAGTGCCCGGTCGACATCGAGCACGTCGACCACATCGTCGACATGCGCCGCTACCAGGTGCTCGTCGAGTCCAACTTCCCCACCGAGCTCAACAACATCTTCAAGGGCCTCGAGCGCAAGGGGAACCCCTGGGGCATGTCGCCCAAGAACCGCATGGACTGGGCGAAGGACCTCGACTTCGAGGTGAAGCAGGTCGGTGTCGACGTGGAGGATCTCGACGAGGTCGACTGGCTGTTCTGGGTCGGCTGCGCTGGCGCATACGAGGACCGCGCCAAGAAGACGACGCAGGCGGTCGCCGAGCTGCTCGACACCGCAGGCGTGACCTTCGCGGTGCTCGGCGACGGCGAGACCTGCACCGGTGACCCGGCGCGCCGGGCGGGCAACGAGATCGTCTTCGCCCAGCTCGCCATGCAGAACGCCGAGGTCTTCAAGGAGACCAAGGTCAAGAAGGTCGTCTCGACCTGTGCGCACTGCTTCAACACGCTCAAGAACGAGTACGCCGAGTTCGGCGTCGAGCTCGAGGTCGTCCACCACACACAGCTGCTCAACCGCCTCGTGCGCGAGGGCAGGCTGACTCCGGTGGCGCCGACCGCGGGCGCCGTGGGCGGCAAGACGATCACCTACCACGACCCGTGCTTCCTCGGACGCCACAACCAGGTGTACGAGGCGCCGCGCGAGCTGCTCAGCGTCATCCCGAACGCCGAGTTCAAGGAGATGCCGCGCAACTCCGAGCGCTCGTTCTGCTGCGGTGCCGGCGGCGCCCGGATGTGGATGGAGGAGACGCTCGGCGAGCGCATCAACCTCAACCGCACCCAGGAAGCCATCGACACCGGCGCCGACCAGATCGCGGTGGGCTGCCCGTTCTGCCGGGTGATGCTCGCCGACGGTCTCACGGCCAAGCAGGCCGACGGCGACGCCCGTGAGGAGGTCGAGGTCCTCGACGTCGCGCAGCTGCTGCTCGCCGGCGTCAAGCGCGGGTCGGACGTCGCTGCGGCGACCGAGCCGGGCCCGGACGCGACTGCCGCCGATGCGGGTATGGCCGCGACCGCGACCGCGGTGCTCGATCGCCCGGAGGGTCAGGGCGAGAAGCTCGACGCACCCGAGGTCGGCAGCGCCGCCGAGAACGAGGCGATCGCCGAGGAGTCCAACGTCCACGTCGACGACGAGGGCCACGGTCACCCGAAGGCCTGATCTCCTTCGCGGCCCGCGCCACGCGTGCACGAACGATGAGGGGTTCCGCCCATGTGCTGGGCGGAACCCCTCATCGTTCGTCAGGGTGCTGTGTCGGCACGAGAGAGAAGCCCTCGAATCTGAACGGTCCCCACTCAGGCGGGTAGACGTGGAGATCCGCCCAGATCGCACCGACGAGGCGGCCAACGTTCTCGTGACGGCCGGTCCTCGTTCGTTCTGGGCTCGCCCGCTCGACCCCGTCGATCAGGGACAGCGCGGCATCCAGGTCCTGCGCCGTGATGTCGAGATGCCACTCGCCGCGCCACTCCTGGTGGCCGAGCGTCACGAAGAGGCCCCGCTCGTGACGGCGGGTCCGCGCGATGTATCCCCCATCCGCGAGGCCGCGGACGACCTCCTCCATCAACGTGCTCATCGGTCCACCGCTCCTCGTGCCGTCGACACATTGTGCACCGCGTGGCGAGAGCCCCCGACATCACCGATGTCAGGGGCTGGGTCGCCTACCTCGCGACCACCGGGCCGAGCTCAGGCGTCGCGTCGGCGCAGCGAGACCGCGGCCAGCGTCATCAGCACCGCGATCTGCCCGGCGAAGATCGCGAAGCTCAGCCACGCGTCCAGCAGGTTCGGGTTGAACGACACCGGCGTCGCGATCACCGCGCCGGCGTTGCCCGGCATGACGCGCTCGAGGAACAGGCCGAAGTCGCCAGGAATCAGCGCGACCATGTTGCTCACCACGAAGCAGACGGCGATGGTGATCGTGATCGCCGCCGCCGTGTGGCGCAGAAGCGTGCCGACAGCGACCGCGAGCAGGCCGAGGCCAGCCATGTAGAGACCGCTGCCGTACATCGACCGCAGCACGTCACCCTCGAGCGCCATGCCGATGCCCTCACGGTCGAGGAAGTAGTTGCCCCCGAAGTAGCCGATCAGGGCCGTTGCCGTGCCCACCACGAACAGCAGACCCGCCACCAGCAGCGCCTTCGCGGCGAGCACGCGAAGCCGTCGCGGGACGGCGGCGAAGGTCGCCCGGATCAGCCCGGTGCCGTACTCGCTCGTCACCGCGAGCACCCCCAGCACGATGGCCGTGATCTGCGCGATCATCATGCCCCAGGTGATGAAGGCACCGGGCGACTCGTCGGCGTCCGGACTGGCGAGCCAGTCGGCGTTGCCCCAACACATCACGATGGTGAGTCCCGCACCGAGACCGACCAGCGCGGCGACCGTCCACCACGTCGAGCGGACCGAGCGCAGCTTGATCCACTCGGCGTTCAGCACCTGGGTGAAGCCTTGACGGGCCACCGTGTCCTCCGTGGCCACCGCCACGGCCGTGGTCGCTGCCGTGCTCATGCCGCCACCTCTTCGCGGGTCTTCGACGCGTACTCGACGTGAGAGGCGGTGAGGGTCATGAACGCGTCCTCCAGCGAGGACCGGACCAGTGCCAGCTCGTGCAGGGCCAGCCCCTGCGCGTGGACGAGGTCGCCGATCGCTGCGGCGTCGATCCCCTGGACGTGGAGCGCGTCGTCGACCGCGGCGACGTCGGCTCCCGCACGCTCGAGCAGCGCACCGACCTCGGCACGTGCGGGCGACTTGACCCGCACGTACGAGGTGGCGTGCCTCGCGATGAAGTCCTCCGTCGAGCAGTCGGCGAGGATCTGGCCCCGCCCGATGACCAGGAGGTGGTCCGCGGTGAGCGCCATCTCCGCCATGAGGTGGCTCGAGATGAACACGGTCCTTCCCTCGTCGGCCAGGCGGCGCGCGAGCGAGCGCACCCAACGGATGCCCTCCGGGTCCAGGCCGTTGACAGGCTCGTCGAGCACGACGACCGGGGGATCCCCGATGAGGGCGGCGGCGATGCCGAGCCGCTGGCCCATGCCGAGCGAGTAACGACCGGCACGCTGGCCGGCGACGTTCTCGAGCCCGACGAGCTCGAGCACCTCACCGACGCGGGCGGCGGGGATGCCGTTGCTCGCCGCGAGCCAGCGCAGGTGGTCGCGGGCCGAGCGTCCCGGATGGAACCCCTGGGCCTCGACGAGCGCACCGATCGAGCGCAGCGGCGCGCGCGACGTCAGGTGTCGGTGGCCGTTAACCGTCACCGAGCCCGCCGTCGGGGCATCGAGGCCGAGGATCATCCGCATGGTGGTCGACTTGCCAGCGCCGTTGGGCCCGAGGAATCCGGTGACCTTGCCGGGCTTGACCGTGAAGTCGATCGCATCGACAGCGGTCTTGTCTCCGAACGTCTTGGTGAGTGCCTGGGCGCGGATCATACGATCGCCGCCCGGATGCCTGAGGTATCCATGAGACCACCGTGCCGGGCCTGATCGCCCCCGACATCGGGGAATGACCCCAGTACGGCCCTGACCCGACCCCGAACCGATCCCCGCCCTAGAGCGCGGACCTGACCTCGCCGAGGACAGGGCGCGCGCCCGTACGGGACACCGCGATCGCGGCCGTCTCGGCACCCCGACGCAGCGCCTGCTGCGGTTCGAGGCCGTCCGCACTCGCGGCGATGAACCCCGCGGCGAACGCGTCGCCGGCACCGGTGAGGTCTTCGACCTCGGCGGCCTCGGCACGCTGCCGTACGAGGAAGCCGTCGGGCGTCATCTGCACCGAGCCCGCCGCACCGAGCGTCGCGACGACCGTCGGATACCAGCGGGACAGCTCCAGCACCGCACGATCGGGCTCGTCCTCCCCGGTCATGCACCGCAGCTCGTCGAGGTTGGGCAGCACGACGTCGACGCCTGACGTCCACCGCGCGAACTCCTCCACCCCCGCCTCGCGCAGGAACGCGACCGAGCCCGGGTCCAGAGACACCGTCACCCCGCGGTCCCGAGCACGGGCGACCAGCTCCTGCGCGACCGGACGGGTCACCGGGTCGAAGAACGTGTAGCCGGTCAGGTGGAGCCAGCGCACGTCCTTCCACGCCGACAGCGGCACGTCCTTGGTCGTGAGGGCGCTGTTGGCGCCGCGGTCGACGTACATGGTCCGCTCACCGACCGCGTCGAGCGTGATCACGATCGTCGCGGTGTCTTGCTCCCCGTCCGCGGCGATGCGCGCCTGGACGTCGAAGCGCGCCAGCGCCTCGGTGTGCCGCTCCGCGCCGTCATGGCCCGCCCTGCCGACGAACATGACGTCGGCGCCCTGCCAGCCGAGCCAGGCCGAGACGTTGGCCGCGGATCCACCGTCGCGGCGGCGGATCACGGCAGGAGTGTCGCTCGCCGGGGTGACGGCGGTGAGCGGACGGACGATGAGGTCGTCGACCACGTCACCGACCACGAGGATGCGCGCCATGCACGGAACGGTACCGCCGAATAATCGGATGCGGAGGAGGCGGCCCTCCCCCTAGGCTCTGTGCAGTCGCACAAGAACGAGTGCCGAAAGGGGGGCTAGAGATGGACGACTACACCCACGAGATCCTTGCGCGTCAGCGCGAGGCCCGGCTGCGCCGACTGCACGGACGCAGGGGAGCCGACACCATCGACCACGCCTCCTGGCGCGGACGCGCGGCCGACGCTCTGCGCCGGTTCGCCGACACGGTGGACGTCGATCCCCGAGGGACGACGACCCCGGCTCGTCCGATGTGACTCCTGGCCCGCCCAGCCGCATCGCGCACCGCTCCACGCAGCGGTGACCCACGACCTCTTTGAGGTCTGCCTCACTTCCGTCCGCCGCACGCGTCTGCGCGCGGACACACGCACGACCCGATGACGAGGGCACTCGCTATGACCGAACACACCCATCTCCTCCTCGAGCGCATGCGCGAGGACGAGTTCTACCGCACGCTCGAGCAGCGGCAACGGCGTCACTCCGAGCCGCGCCACGCCTGGCGCGTCCGGCTTGCCACAACGCTGCGCCACACGGCAGACCTGCTCGACGACAACCGCCGTACGCCCACCCGGGACCTCACCGCCACCCGGTGAACCCGTGACCGTACGGCTCGCACCATCGAGACCGGTGACACCTGCAGGGGAGGTGTCACCGGTCTCGTGCGTACGGGGCGGTGACGCTAGCGAGCGCTCCAGGCCCGCGCGATCTCGGCGCCCACCGCGATGTTGTTGGCCGCGATGTCGAGGTTGACCTCGAGGCTCGAGCCGCTGGTGAGCTCGACGATGCGTGCGAGGAGGTACGGGCTGACGTCCTTGCCGGTGATCGCGTCCCGCTCGGCCTCGGCGAGCGCCTGGGCCAACGCGTCGTGGTGCACCTGTGGATCGAGCTGCTTGTCGTACGGCAGCGGGTTGGCGACGAGGACGGCGCTGCTGCGGCCGAGGGCGTCGTTGGCCGCCATCACCGCGGCCACACCCCCCGCGTCGGGGACGGCCCAGTCGAGGGTCTCCCCGGACTCCGTCAGCCAGAAGCTCGGGAACTGGTCCGTCCCGTAGCCGACGACGGTCACGCTGAGCGTCTCGAGCCGCTCGAGCGTCGCGGGGATGTCGAGGATCGACTTCACTCCCGCCGAGACGACGGTGATCGGGGTGTGCGCGAGCACGGTGAGGTCGGCCGACTCGTCGAACGTCGTGCTGGCCCCGCGGTGCACTCCCCCGAGGCCGCCGGTGGAGAAGACCCGGATGCCCGCCTGCGCAGCCAGGTAGGCCGTGGCCGCCACCGTGGTCGCGCCGGACGCGCCGGTCGCCATCGCCACGGGGAGATCCCGGACGCTGACCTTCACCACGGACTCGTCGAGCGCGATCTTCTCCAGCGCCTTCTCGTCCAGGCCCACACGCGGTTCGCCATCGACGACCGCGATCGTAGCGGGGACGACGTCGCGGTCGCGGAGGATCTGCTCGAAGTCACGAGCGGCCTGGAGGTTTCGGGGGCGCGGGAGTCCGTGCGAGATGATCGTGGACTCGAGCGCGACGACGGGTCGACCGGCAGCGATGGCGTCGGCGACCTCAGGAAGGATCTGCATCCTCCCAGTCTGACCTCAGATCTGCGTGCGGTGAAAATTCGCGTACGAGCGCGACGGGGTCGGACCGCGCTGGCCCTGGTAGCGCGAGCCGTACTTCTCCGATCCGTACGGGTGCTCGGCCGGCGACGAGAGCCGGAAGAAGCAGAGCTGGCCGATCTTCATGCCCGGGTAGAGCTTGATCGGGAGCGTCGCGACGTTCGCGAGCTCGAGGGTCACGTGGCCGTTGAACCCAGGATCGACGAACCCGGCGGTCGCATGCGTGAGCAGGCCGAGGCGTCCGAGAGACGACTTGCCCTCGACCCGCGCCGCCACGTCGACCGGCAGCGCGACGCGCTCGTAGGTCGACCCGAGGACGAACTCGCCGGGATGCAGGATGAACGGCGCCCCGTCGGCTGCGGTGACCTCCTTGGTGAGGTCAGACTGGTCCTCGGCGGGGTCGATGTGCGGGTAACGGTGGTTCTCGAAGACGCGGAAGAACTTGTCGAGACGGACGTCGATGCTCGACGGCTGCATCATCGCGTCGTCGTAGGGATCGAGCTCGATCCGTCCGTTGTCGAGCTCGGTACGGATGTCGCGGTCGGAGAGCAGCACAGACCGACCGTAGCGCAGGGCCCGAAGCGACCCGCGCTGCAAGGCCGCCCGACGTGATCCCGACCCTTTCGTACGGTCGTGGACATCTCGGACAAACTGTGCCATTCGACTCATCGCCACGGTCTGAAATGGCCGATGACCGGGGGCAAGCGGTGCGGCTTTCGGACCCTCCTGAACCGGCTTCTCCCGGACCAGCCTGTGCAGGACCCCTTGGCTCGGCCGGGGAGGATGTGCTTCACTTCCGTGGTCCCCCTGCAGTCCACGGAAGGTGAATCTTGTGGCTACCCCCGGCCGCAGGAAGGCACACCGCGCGCCACGCAAGCTCCTGGTCACCCGCACGTCGTCCAGGACCCGTCCCCCCGAGACGGCGGCACGCGAGACCCCGCAGGCACGCCTCGAGGCGCTGCCGCTGCGCTCCACCCGCCGTCGGCCCGCCACCCTGGCCGGCCTCCTGATCGCGGGGGTCGCCACCGTCGCCGCGTCCGCCCCGCAGGTGGTCACGACGACCGCGGCGAGTGTCGGCGGGACGACAGACGTAGGCCAGACCCACGTGCTCGCGTCGCCCCCGAGCCTCGAGCAGCACATCGCCGAGCGCCGCGAGGTCGCGGTCAGCCGCTCCAGCGAGCGCCAGGCCCTCCCTCAGGCACGCGCGGGCCTGGTCGCCGGCGTCGCTGAGGCGACCGCCGAGCCCGAGGAGGACGGGGAGTCCGCCGACGGCAGCGAGTCCGACTCGCCGAGCACGTCGGTCTCCGGCAAGCCCTGCGCGAGCGGCTCGTCCGTCGAGAGCGGTCTCACGTCCAACGCGATCAAGGTCCACCGCGCGGTGTGCGCCGAGTTCCCCAGCGTCACGTCGTACGGAGGCGTCCGCTCGGGCGACGGCGGCGAGCACGGCAGCGGACGCGCCCTCGACATCATGGTGAGCGGTGCGACGGGCGACCAGATCGCCGACTACGTCCGTGCCAACGCCTCGCGCCTCGGCGTCACCGAGGTGCTCTGGGCCCAGCAGATCTGGACCACGCAGCGCGCCTCAGAGGGCTGGCGATCCATGGAGGATCGCGGCTCATCGACGGCCAACCATTACGACCACGTCCACGTGACGGTGGGCTGACAAGGTCGTATAGAGTGGTCCGCGTCGCCTCGGCGGCAACGCATCGCGGGCGTAGTTCAATGGCAGAACATCAGCTTCCCAAGCTGATAGTGCGGGTTCGATTCCCGTCGCCCGCTCTCCCGCACGAAGGCCCCGGACCGATGGTCCGGGGCCTTCGTCGTTGTCACACCGTCCTCGCGAGTACGCACAAATTTCACGATCACCCCTGGGCATGTGACGTAGGTCTCACCTACGTTGGGCGGGTCACACCCGACTCAACGAGGAGGTCCGACGTGAATAAAACACTCACCGGAGCCCTGGGAGCGGTGGTCGCCGCAACCCTGGTGACCACCGCGACACCCGCAGCGGCAATCGACGACGTCAACACGAGCCAGCTCCGCAAAGCTGTCACCGTCAACGGCATTCTGAAGCACGCGCGCGCGCTCCAGGTCATCGCCAACCAGAACGAAGGAACGCGCGCATCCGGACTCCCGGGCTACGAGGCCTCCGTCGACTACGTCGCCAAGCAGCTGCGTCGATCGGGCTACTCGGTCACGAAGCAAGCGTTCACGTTCTCGTTCTTCCGGTCGCTCTCCGACCCGACCCTGTCCCAGGTGTCACCCACACCGACCGACTACACGACGGACATCTTCGACTACTCGGGCGGCGGTGACGTCACCGGAGTCGTGGTCCCGGCCACCAACAACGTCGTCCCTGCGACCCCGGAGCCCAGCAGCACCGCGGGCTGCGCCGCCGGCGACTTCACCGCCGCACCGGCAGAGCCCTCGGTCGCGCTCGTCCAGCGCGGCGGCTGCGACTTCGCCGACAAGGTCGACAACGCCGTGGCCGCCGGCTACGACGCCGTGATCATCTTCAACGAGGGCAACCCGGGCCGCACGGAGCTGTCCATCGGCACGCTCGGTGACCCGAAGTCGGTCCCGGTCGTGGGCCTGTCGTACGACGACGCCGTCGCCCTTCTCGGGCAGGTCGCCGCCGGTCCCGTCACCGTGAACGTCTCGACCGAGGTCGAGACCGATCCCAACCGGACCACCTGGAACGTGATCGCGGACCTCCCGGCGAAGGACCTCAAGAAGATCAAGAACAAGGACCAGGTCGTCGTGGTCGGGGCACACCTCGACTCGGTCGCGGCCGGCGCGGGCATCAACGACAACGGCAGCGGCACGGCCGGCATCCTGACGATCGCGCAGGAGATGTCCAAGCTCAAGCTGACCAAGAAGCTCGCCCGCCCGGTGCGCTTCGCGTTCTGGGGAGCAGAGGAGGCCAACCTGCTCGGGTCCGAGCACTACGTCGCCTCGCTCACCGACCAGCAGCGGTCGAAGATCTACGCGAACCTCAACTTCGACATGATCGGCTCGCCGAACTACGTCCGGTTCGTGTACGACGGCGACGGCTCCGACGGCGGCCCCGTCGGACCGCCTGGGTCCGACGTCATCGAGACCGTCTTCACGGACTACTTCGACAGCAAGGGACTGGCCAGCGACCCGACCGCCTTCGACGGACGCTCTGACTACGGGCCGTTCATCGCGGCGGGCATCCCGGCCGGCGGCCTCTTCTCGGGCGCCGAGGGCATCAAGACGGAGGAGCAGGCGGCGGTCTACGGCGGCACGGCCGGTGAGCCGTACGACCCGTGCTACCACCAGGCCTGCGACGACATCACCAACCTCAGCGTGAAGTCGCTCAACGAACTCGGCGACGCCGCCGCGCACGCCACGCTGACGCTGACGAAGTCGAGGTCGGGACTGTTCCCCGACGGCAGCCGCAAGGCCAAGGCGGCAGCGGCCGCCAAGGCGCAAGCGCTCTCCGCGCCGAGCACGGCCACGCGGAGCGGTCACGCCTTGATCCGCTGACCGGCCTCGGAGAAACCGGCGGCCCCTGCACCCACGTGGGTGCAGGGGCGCCGGCGCGTCAGCGCCGTGGCACTCGCTCAGCCCTTGTCGCTCCGCTCGACCCGAAGCAGTGCCTCACCGAGGTCGTTGAGCCGGTCCTCGCCGAGCACGTCACCGAGCAGACCGAGGAAGGCGCCGTCGAGCGCGCGCTCCGCGTCTCGCCAGCGCGCACCGTCACCAGGACGCTGATGGGTCTTCGCCTCGTCGATCTCCTCCTCGTTCCATCCGAGCGACGTCATCCGGTCCGGCCCGGCCCCGGGGTCCGCGAGCATCGCGCGGTGCACGGGGAGCCCCACGAGCGCGAGCGCCGCGAAGTAGAGCCCGCCGCGGATCTCGCGTACCGCCATGGCGGCCTGGGCCAGCCGCGCGGGGACGTCGTCGGCACGCGGCGCGCGCTGCCAGCCCTGCGCGAGCAGCATCGGCGCGAGCTCGGCCTCGTCCAGCACGCACTCGAGCAGCTCCGCCGCGCGGGTGGCCGCCGCGTTCTCGACGAGGTTCTCCCGACCCCAGCGCCGACAGGCGTCGACGTAGAGCTCGACCGCCTTGTCGGAGGTGACGTCGGCGCTGCGCTCCCAGATCGTGTCGACGACACGACGGGAGAAGATCGCCTGGACGTCGTACGCCGTCTGGGTCGAGACGTCACCCAGGATGCCGACGCGTCCGCGGAAGTAGAGCGCCGAGCCCGGCATCCCCGCCTCCTTCGACGCCGAGCGAATGATCGTGGAGGTCATGAAGGCGCTGCCGAGTGCGTTGAGCGCCTCGCGCCAGGGGTTCGCGGTCGTCGTCATGGAAGCAACGCTAGCCGCCCCGCCGTACGGGGCGAAGAGGCGCACTACTAGGCTCGGGAGGACCCCTTCCCCCGAGGAGGTCCCCCGTGCTCGTGCTGCGAATCCTCGCTGCCTACGCCGCGTTGGTCGTGGTGTGGTCCGGCGCGCTCGCCCTGTTGGGCTTCCGCCCGATCCCGCTCCAGATCGCGCTCCTCGCGCTGGGGCTGATCACGTCATCTGTCCTGGTGACGCGCGTCCTGCTCGAACGCGAACGCGGGCGCGTGAGCGCTCCCCCGCTCACCCTCGAGGACGGCGTGTCGCCCGAGGGCTGAGCCCCGTCGTCCACGCCGACGCGTCAGTGCGGCTGCCAGGCGTCGTCGTCCTTCGTGAGCGCCTCGACCGCATCGGGGAGGATGCCGTCGGCGAGATGCTGGATGGTCACCGACTCGAACACGTCGCGCAGGCTCGCACGGGCGGCGATCCACACGTGCTGGAGGACCTCCGCGCCGCCCTTGTACGAGACGGCCTCGGGCCGCAGGCCGTACACACTGACGAGCGGGCCGTCGACCGCCCTGATCACGTCGGCGACGGTGATGTCGTCGGCCGGGCGGGCGAGGCGCCAGCCGCCGGACTGGCCGCGCTGGCTCACGACGATCCCGGACCGGCGCAGATCAGCGAGGATCGCCTGCAAGAACCCGTGCGGGATGTCCTGCTGTCGGCCGATCTCCTCGGCGGAGACGGGACCCGCGTCATCGCGGCTGGTGATCTCGATCAGGCCGCGAAGGGCGTAGTCGGACTTGGTGGAAACCCGCATGCGTGAAGTCTCCCAGATCCGTACGAGAACTCTGGTTGGGCGCCCCGGGCTTGCGTGGGTTACCGGCGAGTAGGACACTGGTGTTACCGACTAGTAAGTGCGCTGGCCTCCCGAGGCAGCACCAACCACGAAGGAACACGTCGCCGTGAGCCACTACAAGAGCAACCTTCGCGACATCGAGTTCAACCTCTTCGAGGTCTTCGGCCGCGACGAGGTCCTCGGTACAGGTCTCTTCGAGGACCTCGACATGGTCACCGCGAAGAGCATCCTGAGCGAGATCGACCGGATGGCTCGCGAGGACCTCGCCGTGTCGTTCGCCGAGGCCGACCGCACGCCTCCGGTCTACGACCCCGAGGCCTGCACCGTCACGATGCCGGCCGGCTTCGCGAAGAGCTACAAGACGTGGATGGACTCGGAGTGGTTCCGCCTGCAGCTCCCCGTCGAGCTCGGCGGCCAGCCCGCGCCGCCTTCGCTCGTCTGGTCCACGGCGGAGCTGGTGCTCGGCGCCAACCCGGCGGTCTGGATGTACTCGGCCGGCCCGAACTTCGGCTCGATCGTCTACCGCAACGGCACCGAGCGGGACAAGTTGATCGCGCAGCACATGGTCGACCGTCAGTGGGGCGCCACGATGGTCCTCACCGAGCCCGATGCGGGCTCCGACGTGGGCGCCGGCCGCACCAAGGCGTACCTCCAGGAGGACGGCACCTGGCACGTCGAGGGCGTCAAGCGCTTCATCACCTCGGCCGAGCACGACATGAGCGAGAACATCATCCACCTGGTGCTCGCCCGCCCGGTCGGCATCGAGGGCGTCGGCGGCCCCGGCACCAAGGGTCTCTCGCTGTTCGTCGTCCCGAAGTACGGCTTCGACCTCGAGACCGGTGAGCTCGACGGCACCCGCAACGGTGCGTACGTCACCAACGTCGAGAAGAAGATGGGCATCAAGGTCTCGACGACGTGCGAGGTCACCTTCGGCGATCCGTCGGTCGGCAACGGCGCACCGGCCAAGGGCTGGCTGCTCGGCGAGGTCCACGACGGCATCGCCCAGATGTTCCAGGTCATCGAGAACGCGCGCATGCTGGTCGGCACGAAGGCCATCGCGACGCTGTCGACCGGCTACCTCAACGCGCTCGAGTACGCCAAGGAGCGCATTCAGGGCGCCGACATGCTCGATCCTGCCAAGGACGCCCCGCGCGTGACCATCACGCACCACCCGGACGTGCGTCGCTCGCTCATGACGCAGAAGGCGTACTCCGAGGCGCTGCGTTCGCTGGTCATCTACACGGCGACGTGGCAGGACCGCGTCATGCAGGCCGAGGCCGACGGCGAGGAGGACAAGCTCGCCGAGCGCGTCAACGACCTCCTGCTGCCGATCGTCAAGGGCTACGGCTCCGAGCGGTCCTGGGTCCTGCTGGGCACCGAGTCGCTGCAGACCTTCGGCGGCTCGGGCTTCCTCCAGGAATACCCAATCGAGCAGTACGTCCGCGACGCCAAGATCGACACCCTGTACGAGGGCACCACGGCGATCCAGGGTCAGGACCTCTTCTTCCGCAAGATCGTCCGGGACCAGGGGCAGGCCATCGCGCACGTCGCTCAGGAGATCCAGGGCTTCATCGCCTCCGAGGCCGGCAACGGCCGCCTCAAGCTCGAGCGCGAGCTGCTCGCCAAGGGGCTGGAGGACGCCCAGGGCATCCTCGGCGCGGTCTTCGGTCAGATGATGTCGGCCAACCCGGCCGACGGCGGCGACCCGAAGAACGTCTACAAGGTCGGCCTCAACTCAAGCCGTCTCCTCATGGCGCTCGGCGACGTCGTCTGCGCGTGGTTGCTGCTGCGCGGGGCCGAGGTCGCTCTCGAGGCGCTCGACGGTGAGGTCTCGCCGTCGGACAAGCACTTCTACGAGGGCAAGGTCGCCGCGGCACAGTTCTTCGCTCGCCAGGTGCTCCCGAAGCTTGCCGCCGAGAAGGCGATCGCCGAGGCCGTCGATCTCGACGTGATGGACCTCGACGAGGCCGCGTTCTGATCTGACGCAAGACCCGACACAAGGACCCGGCGTTCCGACCACCATGGTCGGAACGGCCGGGTCCTTTGTCGCTCAAGGGGTGAGCGAGACGTCGAGCGAGGCTGCGGCTCTCGACAGCGCCTGGTCGGCAGTGACGAGCGGGATCTCCTCACCGAGTGCGAGTGCGAGGTAGGTCGCGTCGTACGAGGAGATCTCGAGAGCGAGCGCGAGCTCGAGAAGCACCTGGCCGTGCGGGATCGCGGGCGAGACGTGGATCGGAAGTCGCGTGAGGCGCGCAAGAACCTCGGGCGCGTCGTCTCGCGCCAGCCGTCCCCGTCGGACCGCGACAGCGACGGCGTTGGAGACCTCCTGGAGGAACAGCGGCGGGACGACGGCCCGCTGTCCGGTCCGAAACGCCACCTCCGCCACCTCACCGTCCTCATCATCGAACAGCAGGCCAAGCGCGGCCGAGGCGTCGAGGACGAACACTCCTAGGCCCGACCCTCGTCGATCATCTCCCTGATCGAGAGGTCACCGTCTCGGCCAGGCACCCGGCGGTGGCGAAGGTCGTCGAGGACGACCTCGATCGGGGTCCACGAGGCATCGCCGATCGGGACGAGCCGGGCGACCGGACGACCGTGCTTGGTGATCGTGACCGTGTCGCCGTGCTCTACCTGGTCGAGAAGAGCGGACAGGCGTGTCTTGGCCTCGTACGCGCCGATCTCGTGTGCGTTCGCCGTCATGGGTTCAGACTAGTCGCCGACCGGTCTGACGGCCAGGACCTCAGCCCAGGCAGGTGGAGGAGCTGGCGCCGGAAGCCGGCAGGCTGCAGAGGTCCCGGCTGCGATCGTCCGTACGGGTGGTCCCGGGGCTGCGGGTGATCCCTCCCCTGTGCTTCTGCTCGCCCGGCGCGTCGAGGAGTTCGCCGTCCCCGTCGAGCACCTGCGTCTCCAGGTGCAGCGCCCCCACGCCGTCGAGCATGGACGCGGCGATCCTCGCCTGCAGATAGACGTATCCGTCGACGGCCGGGGCCACGTGCCACGGACCCGGCTCGCCGTCGACGACGAACCGCTGGCGCATTGACGCGACGCGCTCGTCGACCTGGTAGGTGCCGCCCGCGTAGCCGAGCGAGTGTCCGCCCGGGCCGTCGGTCGGGATCGCCGGATGCGTGGCGTCGTTGCTGTTCACGGTGGACTTGCTTCCCGGACCCCCCATCAGTGCCGCTCCGAGGACCTCGGGGGCACGCTTCGGGCGCAGGGCGATCTCGCACCCGAGACGCTCGCCGGTCGCGGTGTCCTCGGCGAGGACGACGGCCACCGGACCGCGACCGACCAGTGCGCGATGCACCTGCGCGGACAGCACCTCGCCCGCCTCGAACACTGAGCGGGTGCTCCCCATCCCGGTCCCGCACTGGGTCGCAAGGGTTGCCGCCTCGTCGTGCGGGAGGTCACGCAGCCACAGTGCGACGTCGGGCTCCGCAGCCTCGGGTGCTGCCGTCGGTGCTGCCGCGACCTCGGGCTCGGGTGCTGCGGCCCCCGTACCGGCCGGGTCGTCGCCGGCGAACACGAGGCTCAGACCGATGACGGTCGCCGCGGCCACGGCGGCGACGACCGGGGCAGCCCAGCGGAGTGCGCGGGTGCGACGGCCCCGAGATGCCGTCGCGACGATCCGCGCAGCCCGCTCGTCCTTGTCGGGAAGCGTCCGCTCGGGCGGAAGGTCGATCCTCATGCCAGTTCCTCTCGTCGCACGATCACGGACTGCTCGCCGAGTCGCGCGCGGGCGCGGGCGAGGCGGGACTTCACGGTGCCGACGGGCACGCCGAGCGCGTCGGCGGCCTCCTGCATCGAGCAACCCGACCACCAGACGAGCTCGACGACCGCCCTCTGGCCTGCTGGCAGGCGGTCGACCACCGCGCGGATCTCCCGCATCCGCCGCTCGCTGTCGACGTCGGCCGCAACCCCGTCGGCGTGGTCGCGGTCGACCTCCTCGGCGGGCACCTTGCGCCGCAGGGCGGCGAGCCGGCGCCGTCCACGCAGTGCGTTGGCGCACTCCTGCGACGCCATCGCGAGCAGCACGCTCCGCGCCGAGTCGCCTCGCAGCTCCTCGACCCGGCCCTCGCTCGCCCGCCGCCACAGCGCCACGAACGTGGCCTGCGTGACGTCGTCGGCGGTCGCCCAGCACGCCACGCGCCGGAACGCGAAGTTGTAGACGGCGTCGCCGTACCGGGAGAACAGCTCGCCGAAGGCCGCCTCGCTGCCCGTACGGAGCTGAGCCCACGTCCCGTGGTCGGCGCGCGGGTCGAGGCGGTCTCCTGCATGGATGCTCACACCCAGAAGAGTCCACCACGGGCGTCCGGGTTCCCTCAGCCGCTCCCCGACCGCCTAGTCTCGGGGCATGCCGTCGCGCGCGTGGTACGGAGTCGGGGTGGCGCTCGCGCTGGTCGGTGTCGTGGGCGCCGTGATGCTCGGTCTGGCAGCCGCGGGAGTGGCCCGCGACGCGGAGGTGACCCGTCTGCCGGCGGACGGTGCGCTGACGGTGCCGGACCACCGGTTCGCCGTGTGGGTCAAGGCCGACGTGCCGTCCGACAGCACCGGCGACGACCTCGGTGTCTCCTGCGCGCTGACGCCGGAGGGCGGACCCACGCTCGACGTGCCCGCACTGCGCAACCAGTCCGCGTCGGTCGTGGGGTGGCACCTCGTCGCCCTGTCGGCGAAGGACTCGCTGCGCACCTGGGAGGGTGCCCCGGCAACACTGTCGTGCGGCGCGGAGGACGCGCGCCTGACCGACGCGCAGTGGGGTACGGGCAAGCAGCCGCAGGTGCTCGGCGTGCTCGCCCTGTCCGTGGGTGCGCTCTTGGTCGGGACCGGCGGCGTGGTCCTCGGCGTGTTCGCGGCGCTGCTCGTGTGGTTCCTGCGGCGGCGGAGCGCGCAGCGGCACGCGCCCGTCTGAGGCCGGTGCTGCGGCGTCCTTTTCCCGCCAGTTCGCGGGGCCCGTCACTGCTGGGATAGAGGTCGCACCACGGCCGCCGAGGACCGCGGCCCTCACGTCTCGGAAGGACATCACCCATGAAGATCGCACTCATCACCGGCGCCAACAGAGGAATCGGGTTCGCCGCTGCACGCCGCCTCGCGAGGGACGGTCACCACGTGATCGTGGCGTCGCGCAACGCGGCGGACGGCGAGGAGGCGGCGCAGCTCCTGGTCGAGGAAGGACACTCCGCCAGCAGCCTCCCCTTGGACGTCACCGAGCCAGCCCAGATCCGGTCGGCGGCCGCCCACATCGGTGAGGAGTTCGGGCACCTCGACGTGCTGGTCAACAACGCCGGCATCCTCCCCGAGGCGACCGAGGCCGAACCGGGGAGCATTCTGGACCGCGCGATGTTCGAGAAGACCTTCGCCACGAACGTCTTCGGGCCCGTCGCGGTCTCGTCCGCCTTCTTGCCGTTGCTGCGCAAGAGCGCGGCTGGCCGGATCGTCAACGTCTCGAGCACGATGGGATCGCTGACCGACCAGTCCGATCCCGAGTCGCCGTACTACCCGATGGTGCTGCCGGCGTACCAAGCCTCGAAGGCCGCCCTGAACAACGTCACGGTCGCGCTGGCGAAGGCGTTGGCGCAGACACCGATCAAGGTCACGTCCGTGTGCCCCGGATGGGTCCAGACCGATCTCGCTCCCGGCAACCGCGAGCAGGCACCCACGACGACCGAGGCCGCAGCCGAGGTGATCGGTGCGGCGGCCACACTCCCCGAGGACGCCGCGTCAGGCACCTTCGTCGATGCCGGGGGGACGGTCCCGTGGTGAGCGGTGGTGTCCCGTCCGTCGGGCCTAGGTCGTCCCGCCGAGCGGGAGGTCGATGCGGGCGGCGCCGTCGTCGGTGAGGCGCACCGGCACTCCCCAGTCCTGCTGGTGGACGTGGCACGCCGCACCGATCTCGTCGCCGTCGTCGCATGAGGCCGCCATCGCCGCGATGTGGAGGACACCGTCACCGACGGCCGGGTCGAGGACGAGGCGTCGTACGAGGCCGGTGCCGCGGCCCTCGCCCTCGCGCAGCAGCGCGGGCGGGGTCGCGGTGACGACGAGACGGGTCGCCGGACCGTACCGCTCGTCGAGGTGCTGTCCGGGAGGCGGCGTGAACGCGATCGCGAGCTCGACCTCGCCGCTTCGCACCTCGGTCGCAGGGCGGCCGGTGGTGTGGCTCGCGCCGGTGGCCCGCGCCGAGGCGCCGAGCGGCACACGGGTGAGGCGGTGCGCGGCCGACTCGACGACGAGCAGGTCGGCGCCGTCGAGGAGCAGTCCGGACGGCTCGGCGAGGTCGGCCGTGAGCGTGCTGACCTCGCCGGTCGCCGGGTCGTAGCGGCGGACGGCACCGTTGTAGGTGTCGGCGACCCCGACCGACCCGTCCGGGAGCATGGCGAGGCCGAGCGGGTGCTGGAGGAGCGCGTCGCCGGCAGGACCGTCGACGAACCCGAAGTCGAACAGCCCCTTGCCGATGACCGTCTCGGCGACGAGTGCGCCACCGTTCTCGACGATCCGACGCAACGCGCTCGTCTCGGGGTCGGCGAGCCAGAGGGTGTCGCCGTCGGGTGCGAGGCGAGAGGGCTGCGCGAACCACGCCTCGGCGAGCGGGCCGTCGACCAGGCCTTCGTTGGTCGTCCCGGCGACGATCTCGACGTCGCCGGACATCGGGTCGTACGTCCAGAGCTGGTGGATGCCCGCCATCGCGATCCACACGCGGTCGCGCCACCACGCGACGTCCCACGGAGAGGAGAGCGAGCCCGTGCCGTCGCCCTGCATCCACTGACGGCCGTCGCCGGCGAGGACCTGCAGGGCGCCGTCGGCGAGGTTCAGCCCCAGGAGCCGGTGCGCCACCGTGTCGGCGACGACGACGTCGTACCCGAGGACGTCACGCAGCTCGTCCGGGAGCACGAGCAGGCCGTTCGGCTCACGGAACCCTTCGTACCGGCGCAGCACGGTCGTGGCGTCTGCCGCGAGCTCGACGAGGCTGCCGCTCCCGGCGTCGGCGACCAGCAGCGAGCCCGACGGCAGCCGGATCACGGACGCGGGGAAGCGCAGGTCCCCCGGCTCGGGCGTGGGGGCGACGTACGGCGAGCGGCCGCGGGTGAGCGTGCCGCGCGCCTCGTACTCCGGCACGAGCCGTGCGAGCAGCGCGTCGATGGCGTGCACGTGGCCCTCCCCCGCGTACTGGGCGATGACGTATCCCTCAGGGTCGATCAGCACGAGCGTCGGCCAGGCGCGGGCGGTGTACGCCTGCCAGGTCGTGAGCGCGGGGTCGTCGAGGACGGGGTGCGTGATGCCGTTGCGAGCGACGGCGGCCGCGAGGGCGTCGGCGTCGGCCTCGTGCGCGAACTTCGGTGAGTGGACGCTCACGACGACCAGCGCATCGGCGTACGTCGACTCGAGCGGCCGCATCTCGTCGAGGACGTGCAGGCAGTTCACGCAGCCGGAGGTCCAGAAGTCGAGGATCACGAAGCGGCCTCGTAGGTCGGCCAACGTCAGGGGCTCACCGCCGGTGCCGAGCCAGCCGCGACCCCGCAGCTCGGGAGCACGTACGCGAGGCTTGAGTCCGTCCGTCACCTCATCTATTGTCATGCGGAGGGGCGCCAGGGGACCACCGCGTCCCCTAGGCTGCCGCGCATGGATCTCTCGTTGTACGTCGACGCCTGGGCCGAGTCGGCCGAGCGCACGCTCGCCCTCCTCGCGAACCTGCCCGCCGAGGCATGGGCCGCACCCACCGGGTGCCCGGGCTGGACGGTCCGCGACGTGGTCGCGCACCTCGCTGCGCTCGAGTCCGAGCTCTCGCACACCGGCCGGGGCGGCCCTAGCGAGTTCCACGCCGTGGGCAGTGAGGTCGAGGCCGCTTACACCGAGGCAGGAGTTCGTCAGCGCGACGACATGTCGACCGCCGAGCTCCTCGACGAGCTGCGTATCGCGGTCGCCGTACGCCGCGACGTGCTCGCCACCGTGCCCGAAGACCCACGGGCACCGGCCGAGGACACCCCCGGGGGCATCGGCTGGAGCAACGAGGTGCTGCTGCGCAACCGGATGATCGACATGTGGGTCCACGAGCAGGACATCCGGGTCGCCGCCGGCGTCGCGGGCGGGTACGACGGCAAGGCGGCGGTACTGGTCGTGAGCGGGTTCCTGCTCGCGCTCCCGTACGTGCTCGCCAAGAAGCTCAAGGCCGCTCGGGGCACCAGCCTGGTCCTCGAGCTCACCACGCCGATCACGCGTACGGTCACGGTCGGGGTCGGCGACGACGGGCGCGGCCGGCTCCACGACGGCGCGAGCGACGATGCCGACGTCCGGATCACGATGACGGCCGACACGTTCGTCACGCTCGTCGCCGGTCGCGAGGCCCTCCAGCCTCTGAGCCTGACCTGGACCGGCGACTCCACCCTCGTCGGCGACCTGCTCGCCGAGATCGCGGTGACGCCGTGAGCGGAGATCCCGCCGGAGCAAGCGGCGCTCCCGGGGGCACAGCGCGCGGTGCCGACGCCGCGTCCTGGAGCACCGAGGACATCCCTGACCTGACAGGCAAGGCCGTCGTCCTCACCGGTGTCACCGGCGGCCTCGGCACCGAGGCGGCCTACCAGCTCGCCCACCACGGCGCCCGCATCGTGGCCACCGGCCGTGACCTCGCCAAGGTCGAGGAGGCGCTGACCGCCTTGCGCCACGGCGTCCACGACCTCGACGCGACAGCCGTCCGCATCGACCTGGCCGACCTCGGCTCCGTGCGCGAGGGCGCTGCGGAGATCATGGCGCACGCCGGTACCGTCGACGTCCTCCTCAACAACGCCGGCGTCATGGCGTCGCCGCGCCGCACCTCCGCGCAGGGCTTCGAGCTCCAGATGGCCACCAACCACCTCGGCCACTTCGCGCTCACCGCGCACCTGTGGCCGATGCTCGTCGCGAGCCGCGCGCGCGTCGTGTCGGTGTCGTCGTTGATGCACTCATTCGCCCGCGGCATCGACCTCAAGACGCTGCAGCCGCACGCCGAGCTGCGCCGGTACGGCCGGTGGACGGCGTACTACCAGTCCAAGCTCGCGAACCTGCTGTTCATGCGCGAGCTCGACCGCCGTGTGCGGGCCGCGGGGATCGACGTCACGAGCGTCGCGGCCCATCCCGGCTGGGCCCTCACCCACCTCGATCGATCGGGGTTCGAGCTCGGCGGGCGCTCCTTCCAGCGCGTCCTCGTTCACCAGGTCAGCCGAGCGATCGCGCAGTCGGCCGCCGCCGGCGCCTGGCCCCTGGAGCGCGCCGCGACGGAGCCGGGCCTGCCCGGCGGCTCGTACGTCGGGCCGTCCGGACCGCGTCAGCTGCGCGGCCGGCCCCGGCTCGTCGGGATGACCTCGACGGCGCGTGACCCGCAGCTCGCCGCCGACCTGTGGGCCGCGTCCGAGGCCGCGGCGGGCTTGACGTTCGACACAACCTGACGGTGTTCCCGAGTACTTCTCTCCCGCTGGCGCCGCGAGGCGGTTAGGCTCCGGCCATGCTCGTACGACGGATGGAAGACTCCGACCTCGACGCGGTCCTCGCCCTCAACCAGAGTGCGATCGACGGTGTCGGGGCGCTGACGGCCGACAGGCTCCGTGAGATCGTCGGGTACGCCGACCAGTCGGTCGTGAGCACCGACGCGGACGGTGTGCTCACCGGGTTCGCGCTGACGCTGCCGCCCGGCACGCCGTACGACAGCATCAACTACCAGTGGTACAAGGACGAGTACGACGCCCAGGACTATGCGTACCTCGACCGCGTCGTCGTCGCCCCCGACTTCCGACGACGTGGCGTCGGCACCCTCCTCTACAACGTGCTCGAGGAGCGGGCGCGTGCCCGCGAGCTCGTGGCACTCGAGGTCTATGTCGACCCACCGAACGAGCCGTCGCTCGCGTTCCACCGCGCCCGCGGCTACACCGAGGTCGGCCGCCTCGACCATCCGAACGGCAAGAAGGTCGCGATGCTGGTCAAGCGCGTCGGCTGATCCTCCCGCCGCCGCTCCGGACGTCATACGTTTCGTGGTCCCTGACCCGCAATCGGTATGACGTCCCGGGTGGGGGATCAGACGGAGACCGACTCGCCGCGCCGCATCGCCTCCAGCATCTCGGGCGCCGTCGCCGCGAGCTTGCGCCGCATCACGCCGCGGTGCCGCAGGATCATGGTGATCCCGAGCGCCCACGGCACCGCCTGCACGGCCATCGCCCAGCCGAACGCGTCCGACGGGTAGGCATCGGTCCCGGCCGGCGTCAGGACGTCGAGCACCACCCCGATCGCGAGCATCGTGCACAGCGACGCGATGAAGCCGCCGGTGTTGACCAGCGAGGTCGCGAGCCCCGCCCGCTCGGCGCTGCCGAAGGTGCGGACGAAGTCGAACCCGACCATCGACGCCGGTCCCCCGACCGCCGTGACGACCACCATCACGACGAGCAGCCAGTACGGAGCGTCGCCGGGCCACAGCAGGACCGCCGCCCACGCGCACGCGATCGCGGCGATGATCGCCACCGTCGTGGACGAGCGGTGGTACGGCCGGTGGGAGGTGAGCCACGCGAGGAACGGGCCCGAGGCCATCGTCGCCAGCGTCAGCAGGGTGAGCAGGAACGCCGCGAACGCCGGCGAGGCGTGCTCGCCACGCACGAAGAACGGGTAGCCCCAGAGGATGCCGAGGACGGTGCCGCTGAACTGCGTCGAGAAGTGCGTCCAGAAGCCGAGCCGGGTGCCGTCGTCGGCCCACGCGTCACGGACCCGGCGCCCGAGTCCCCGCACCTCCAGCGGCGGACCGAGGTGACGACGCATGCCCGGCCGGTCGTGCACGACGACGACCAGCGCGAACGCGAGCACCAGACCGACCGCTGCCGTCACGAGGTAGGCGGTAGTCCAGCCGACGTGGTGCAGCGCCCAGGTCATCGGGACTGCGGCGAGGATCATGCCGGCCTGCCCGCTGATCCCGGTGAGCTGGGTCATCAGCGGGACCCTGCGCGGAGCGAACCAGTTGGCCACGAGGCGCAGCACGCACACGAACACCATCGCGTCGCCCGCACCGACTGCGATGCGGGCCGCGAGCGCCACCGGGTACGAGGTCGCGAACGCGAACCCGACCTGCGCCACGCTCAGCGTCAGCACACCGGTCAGGATCACGGCGCGAGGGCCGAACCGGTCGAGCGCGAGCCCCACAGGGATCTGCATCCCGGCATAGACAACGAGCTGCAGGACGGTGAACGTCGAGAGCTGCGCAGCGCCAATGCCGAACCGCTCGGTCGCGTCGAGCCCCGCGACCGCGAGCGACGACCGGTGGAAGACGGCGAGGACGTAGACGAGCAGCGCCACGACCCACACCGCGTAGGCGCCACGCCGCAGGCCGAGACGTCGCGAGACGGTCGCGATCACGCGTCGACCGTCGCGTCGCCGTTGGCGTCGCCCTGGACCGCGTGCCGCGACGTCGCGAGGTGCCGGTCGTTCGCCGCGACGAAGGCGCTGAGGTCGTCCCCCGCGATGAGCATGGCCAGCTCACGGTGGTCCCGGATCGCGCGATCCATCCGCGCCGGCGAGGGGCCCATCGCCGTCGCGTTGATCATCATCTGCCGCTCCCGCAGGCTCCGGTAGAAGCGCGACAGGTGCGCGTTGCCCGCGGCGTCGACGACGACCTCATGGAACAGACGGTCAGACTCCGTGAACGCGGCGAGGTCGTCGTCGGCACGGTGCTCCTCCATCGCCTCCACCTGCGCGTCCATGGCGGGACGGACCCGCGCCCCCTCGGCGAAGGCCCGCGGCGCCGCCCACTGCTCGACCAGGGCACGCGCCTCCCACATCGAACCGGCCTCGGCACTCGTGACCGGGAGGACGATCGCGCCCTTCTTCGGGTAGATCCGCACGAGCCCCTCCGTCTGCAGCCGCAGCAGCGCTTCGCGGACCGGAGTGCGCGAGCAGCCGAACCGCTCTGCCAGCACCACCTCGCCGAGCTCGTCCCCGCCCGGCAGGTCGCCGACGAGGATCGCACGCTTGATCGCCGCGTACGTGCGTTCGGTCGCGGAGGTGCGGGCGGTGGGGACCGTGGGCGGAAGGGCAGAGGCCGGTGATGCACACATGTTGCATACATGATCGCAGGCGGCCGGCGCTGCCAGCGGAGCGGGTACGGTTTGGCACCTTTCGCCGTACGGGGCCGTGTGCCGCAGGTGTGAGGATGGTCGGGCCCCGCACCCGAACCCAGGAGCCGTGATGCTGTCCGACATCGTCGTCGTCGATCTCACCCGTGCCCTCGCCGGCCCGCACGCCGCGATGATGCTCGGCGACCTGGGAGCGACGGTGATCAAGGTCGAGTCGCCCGGCGGCGACGACACCCGCCAGTGGGGTCCTCCGTTCGTGACGGGGAGCGAGGGCGACGAGCAGGCGACCTACTACCTCTCGTGCAACCGCAACAAGCTCTCGGTCACCGCCGACCTCAAGAGCGAGGAGGGTCGGCGCCTGCTCGAGCGGCTCGTCCTCCAGGCCGATGTCCTCCTCGAGAACTTCCGGCCGGGCGTGCTCGAGCGGCTCGGGTTCGGTTACGAGCACCTGCAGGAGCTCAACCCGCGGCTCGTCATCTGCCAGATCACCGGATTCGGGCACGACGGACCGGAGTCGACACGTGCCGGCTACGACCAGATCGCGCAGGGCGAGGGCGGCCTGATGAGCATGACCGGCCCCGACGCCGAGCACCCGACGAAGGTCGGCGTCCCGATCGCCGACCTCCTCGCCGGGATGAACGCCGCGTACGGCATCGCGGCCGCGCTGCACGAGCGCGACCGTACGGGCCGTGGCCGCGTGGTGCGGACAAGCCTCCTCGCGGGCATGGTCGGCGTGCACGCGTTCCAAGGCACCCGCTGGACCGTCGCCGGTGAGCTCCCGCGCGCCGCCGGCAACCACCACCCGTCGATCTCCCCGTACGGGCTCTTCCGCACCGCCGACGCTCCCGTACAGCTCTCGGTGGGCTCCGAGGGGCTGTGGAGACGCTTCGCTCCGCTCATCGGCGTCGACGTCGACGACCCCGCGTTCTCGTCGAACCCGCTGCGCGTCCGCAACCGCGACGCGCTGACGGCGCGGATCGAGTCGGCGTTCGCCTCCGAGGGCGCCGAGGTCTGGTTGGCGCGGCTCGCCGAGGCTGGCGTCCCTGCGGGCAAGGTGCGCCAGCTCGACGACGTCTATGCCTGGGACCAGACCCTGTCGCAGGGCCTTCTCGTGGAGGTCGACCACGAGACCCTCGGGCCGATCGAGATCCCCGGTCCCGTCCTGCGGCTCGACGACAACCCGTACGCGGGTGCGCGCGAGAAGAACCTCGCGCCGCCGCGGCTCGGTCAGCACAACGCCGAGGTCGACGCCTGGCTCGACGAGCAGGAGTCCGCCGCTCGCTGAGCGGCTTCGGTGGTCCGCGCTCGAGCGTCAGCCCGCGTCGCGGCGCGCGGTGAGCACCGCGATCACCCGCTCGGTCCAGGCGAGGTTCTCGCGCTCGAAGGCGAGGCCGCGCTCAAGGGTCAGGTACGGCCCCACCCGGTCAGCCTCACGGAGGTAGGTCTCCGAGTCGCGACCGTCGAGCATCCGCTCGCGGACGACCTCGAACAGGTGCTGCTTGGCCCGGAACTCCTCGGCCTGCTGCGCGACCGCGGCGAGGAGCGCGTCGAGATCGGCGACATCCGCAGCCTGGACCTTCACCATGAGGTCGCTGCGGATCGCCTGCGAACGGGCCGGCGCCGACGCGTACGCGCGCAGCGCCGCGAGGCCGGTTTCGTTGAGCGAGAGCACCTTCTTGGTCGGACGCCGCTCCTGCGGCACCACCTCGACGTCCACCAGACCGTCGTTCTCGAGCCGATCGAGCTCGCGATAGAGCTGCTGCGGCGTCGCCGACCAGAAGTGCGCCGACGACACGTCGAACACCTTGCTCAGCTCGTACCCGGACGCGTCGCCTTCGAGCAGAGCGGCGAGCAGCGCGAACCTCAACGACACGACGCCAACCTAGCCCGCCGTGCTGCCGTACGCCCCGAGGGCACCGAGCAGTCAGGTGACCCGCGCGTCGTCGACGCGGCCGCCGTGCTCGAGCCACCACCGCGCACCCGCGCGCATCTCGGCTGATCGGCGGCGATCTCGGGACAACCTCGCAAGGACGGGGTCCTGCTGCATCCCGGCGGCGAACAGCGCCGCGTGCGCGACACCTTGGTCGGCGTGGCCCAGCAGCGGCGCCACTCCCGCGACCGGCCCACCGGGCACGTGCGCGAGCGTCACCAAGGTTTGGCGCAGGTCGGCTCCGGACTCGTCGAGCCGCGTGATCAGCGCGTCGCGCTCGGCCTTGCCCACGACGTACGGGAGCACTCCCGGCGCTCCGTCGAAGCACCGGTTGGGATGCGTCTGCTCGATCAGCACCTCGGCGAGTACCGGGGCGTACGGGCTGCGCGCGAGAAGCATCGCGGACTGGTGGCGTACGTCGTGGCTGGTGGCGCTGTAGGCGTCCTCGATGACCGCGCGTCCGACGGCGTCGACCTCGCGTCCCGTCACGGACTCGATGCGGGCGGTCGCTCCGCGGACCGCCGTCGCGAGCATCGTCGCGCGGCTCGTCGCCGAGCCGGCCACGCCGCGCGGACGCGTCGGGAAGAGCTGCGGACGCAGCCTCCGCAGCCGCTCGGCGGTCTGCGGAGGGAGGACGTCGAACAACGGCACGATGCGGACGAGGGCGTTCTCGTTAGACCCGTCGAACAGGATCTGTGCAAGCTGTGCCTCGAGCGCAGCCATCGATGACGGCGTGACCTCGTGCCGGGTGAGCTTGCGGTGCAGCCCCCACGTCGCGCCGAGCTGCAGCTGCGCCGACGGCTGACCGAGCAGGGAGATGAGCGTGTTGACGGCCTTCTCCGCCCGCACCTCGGCGATCAGGATGACGGGGATCAGCGTCGCCTGCGCGGTCGGGTCGATCACCTGGGCGCCGATCGTCTGCATCACCCGCCCCTGGTGGGTGGGCGACTCGATCAACCGCCGCAGCGCCTCGTAGCGGGTCACGAGCGCGAGGCCGTTGGCGCGCGACGCCTCGCTGACCAACCGGGCCACGAGCGGACCCGTCTCAGCGGCGAGGGTGTCGTCGACGGCGTGGCGTGCCGCGACGCAGCCCGCCCACTCGAACCAGTCGACACCCTCGACGACCGAGCCCTGCACCGTCGCGAACGCCTCGCTCAGGATCTCGTCGGACACCTCGGTCGTACGGGTCGGGGGCCGTGCACCCCACGAGCGCGCCACGCCTTCGCACAGCGCCGCGAGGCCGGCCCGGGGCAGCCCGAGGATCTCCTCGTACGACCGCAGGACCGACTCGGGGACACGAAGCCTGCCGGACTCCCATCTCGAGATGCGAGAGGCGTCTGCGCGGTGGCCGTGGCGCGCGAGCACCTCGGCGTACGGCTGCAGCTTGCGGAGGTTCGTGTCGGCAGACATCAACCGCCATTGGCGCAGCAGCCAGCCGACGCGTTCGTACGCGCTGACGTCACGTGACTCACCTGTCACCGGATCACCCCTTCGCCCCCCGGCCCCGGTTGTCCTCAAGCAAGGTAACGAGTGGACGGCAGAGCGGAGAGGAAAACGGCAGAAGTGGCGCATTCACGACATCCGTATGTCAGGTCCGCGCCGTCATCGACCCGCCATAGGGCGATGTCAGAGCGTCATGGCGCTCGCCGGGTCCTCCAGCAGGCGGCCGACGTCGGCGAGGAACCGCGATCCTTGCGCGCCGTCGACGACGCGGTGGTCGAACGAGACCGCCAGCGTCGTCACCCACCGGGGCACGATCTCGTCGTCGACGATCCAGGGCCGGCGGTTGATCGCCCCGACAGCAAGGATCCCAGTCTGGCCCGGGACAAGGATCGGCGTCCCCGCATCCACGCCGAAGACCCCGACGTTGGTGATGCTGAACGTCCCGCCCGTCAACGCCTCGGGCTGCGTCTTGCCCTCGCGGGCGGTCCGGACCACGTCGCCGATCGCGGCCGCGAGGTCGGGCATCGTCAGGCGGTCCGCGTCACGGACCACCGGCACGAGGAGCCCCCGCGAAGTTGCCGTGGCGATGCCGAGGTGGACGTCGTGCTTGAGAACGATCTCCTGCGCGGCACCGTCGAAGGTCGCGTTCATCTCCGGCGTACGCCGAAGCGCGAGGCACACGGCACGGATGACGAGCAGGAGCGGCGAGACCTTGGCCTCTGCGAGGTCGGGGTCGAGGCGCATCCGGTCGACGAGCTCCATCGACCGGGTGACGTCGGCCGTGAGCCACTCGGTGACGTGCGGAGCGGTGAACGCCGAGGCCACCATCGCCTCCGCGGTGGCCTTGCGGACACCCTTGACCGGAATGCGGGTCTCGCGCTCGGCCGACGGTGGCGCAGCGGCGGGTGAGAGAGGGGCGGGGGCGAGAGGGGCGCTCGCTGGCGTCTCGGCTCCCTCCGCGTACGCCTCGAGATCCGTTCGCCGCACGATCCCGCCCTCGCCGGGCGGCACCTCGCGGAGGTCGATGCCGAGGTCCTTCGCGAGCTTGCGGACGGGCGGCTTGGCGAGCGTCCGGAGCGGGAGGTCGCGCCCTCGATACGCGCCTCGCTCCTCGACGGCCGGACGGCGGCGGCGCCGTACGGACTGCCGCTCGCGCGGGCCGTACCCGACCAGCGTCGCCACGGGCGTGGGCTCCTCGGCCGACGGGGTCTCGACAAGCTCGACCGACGGGGTCTCGACAGGCTCGACCGACGGAGTCTCGACCGACGGGGTCTCGACAGGCTCGACCGACGGAACGTCCGCGTCATCGGCAACCGCGAGGATCGGGGTCCCGACCGCGACGGTCTCCCCCGCAGGGACGAGCAGGGCGGTGACCGTGCCGGCGTACGGGGTCGGGAGCTCGACGACCGACTTCGCGGTCTCGATCTCGCAGACGATGTCGTTGACCTTGACGGTGTCGCCGACGGCGACGTGCCAGGAGAGCATCTCGGCCTCGGTCAGTCCCTCGCCGGGGTCGGGCAGGTTGTACTCGTGGGTCGTCACGGGCCTCACCACGCCAGGCTTCGGTCGACGGCGTCGAGGACCTGGTCGAGGTCCGGCAGGTAGGACTCCTCGACGCGGCTCGGCGGGTACGGGATGTCGTACGCGCCGACGCGCAGCACTGGCGCCTCGAGGGAGTAGAAGCACTCCTCGCTGATGCGGGCCGCGAGCTCGGCACCCATCCCGAGGTTGCGGTACGCCTCGTGGACGACGACCACGCGTCCGGTCTTGCGCACGGACTCGTACACCGGCCCCATGTCGAGCGGCGAGAGCGTCCGCAGGTCGATGACCTCGAGGTCGAGCCCGTCGGCGATCCCCGCCTCCGCAGCACCCATCGCGACGGACACCGACGGCCCGTACGCGAGGACCGTCGCCGTGCTCCCGGCCCGGACGACGCGTGAGCTGAACAGCGGCGGCGGTGTCGCGTCGAGGTCGATCTCGGCCTTCGTCGAGTGGTAGAGCCGCTTGGGCTCCAGGAAGATCACCGGGTCCGGCGAGGCGACGGCCTGCTGGATCATCGCGTACGCGTCGCGCGGGTTGGAGCACGCGACGACCTTGAGGCCGGGCGTGTGCGCAAACTGCGCCTCGGGGCTCTCGGAGTGGTGCTCGACCGCCCCGATCCCGCCACCGAACGGGATGCGGACGACCAGCGGCATCGAGACGCGACCGCCGGAGCGGTAGCGGTACTTCGCGACCTGGCTGACGATCTGGTCGTACGCGGGATAGACGAAGCCGTCGAACTGGATCTCGACCACCGGCCGGTATCCGCGCAGGGCGAGGCCGACGGCCGTACCGAGGATCCCCGACTCCGCCAGAGGCGTGTCGATCACGCGATCCTCGCCGAAGTCCTTCTGGAGGCCGTCGGTGATGCGGAAGACGCCGCCGAGCTTGCCGATGTCCTCCCCCATCAGCACGACCTTGGAGTCGCGGTCCATCGCCGCGCGCAGACCGGCGTTGAGCGCCTTGGCCATCGTCATCGTCACCGTGCGGCTCATCGCGCGACCTCCTCCTCCAGGCTCGCCGACCAGGACCGGAACTCCTCCTGCTCGGCGGCGATCTCCGAGGTCTGCTCTACGAAGACCTGGTCGAAGAGCGTCGTCGGATCCGGGTCCGGGAGCGCCCGCACCTCCGCGCGCAGCCTCTCGCCCAGGGCCTCCGCCTCGGCCTCGACGTCGGTGAAGAACTGCTCGTCGACGGCGTGGACCCGCCGCAGGTACGCCCGTACGCGCTCGAGCGGATCACGCAGCTTCCAGCGCTCGACCTCGTCGGAGTGGCGGTAGCGGGTCGGGTCGTCGGTCGTGGTGTGCGCCCCCATGCGATAGGTGAAGGCCTCGATCAGGCTCGGCCCGCTCCCCTCGCGGGCTCGTTGCAGCGCCTCGGTCGTGACCGCGTGCACGGCGAGGACGTCGTTGCCGTCGACCCGCACACCGGGGAAGCCGAAGCCCGCCGCGCGCTGGTAGATCGGCACCCGCGTCTGGCGCGCCGTCGGCTCGGAGATGGCCCACTGGTTGTTCTGGCAGAAGAAGACGACCGGCGCGTTGGTCACGGCCGCGTACACGAACGCTTCGTTGACGTCGCCCTGGCTGGTCGCACCGTCGCCGAAGTACGCGATCACCGCCGCGTCCCGCCCGTCCTCACCGGTCCCGACCGCGCCGTCGCGCTGCAGACCCATCGCGTAGCCGGTCGCGTGGAGCGTCTGCGCGCCGATGACGATCGCGTAGAGGCCGAAGTTGTGCTCGTCGGGGTCCCACGTCCCCTGGTCGGTGCCGCGGAAGAGCCGCAGCAGCGCGATCGGGTCAACGCCGCGGCACCAGGCGACACCGTGCTCTCGGTATGTCGGGAAGGCGTAGTCCTGGGCTGCCAGTGCACGACCCGAACCGATCTGCGCAGCCTCTTGGCCGAGGAGTGACGCCCAGATGCCGAGCTCTCCGTGGCGCTGGAGCGCTGTGGCCTCGGTGTCGATGCGGCGGGTGAGCACCAGGTCGCGGTAGAGGCCCGCGACGACCTCGTCATCGCCGTCGTACTGGTAGTCGGGGTGCTCGACCCGCTCGCCCTCAGGGGTGAGCAGCTGGACGAGCGGAGGGTCGACGGGGTCGGCCATGCGGCACTCCTCGCGTTCGGCGGCCCGGGGTCACCGCGGCCGGCGGATGTGAGTCGTGGGGCGCCTACCTGTTGGTGTTTGGCGCGCACCCCACCGGTGTGAGCATGCTCACACCGTGCAGTCAGGCTAGCACTGGGGAGCGCCGCACGGCCCCGTCATCAGGAGGTCTGGCTGGTCACCGTCACCCCATTGTCGGCGGCGTCGCCGGTGGAGAACACGTAGTCGGCAGCCGCCGCGTCACCGAGCTGCGCCTTGAGGAACAGCGCCGCCCAGCGGGCAGACGTCGCGATGCTCGCCGCTTGCGAGATCGGCTGAGCGCTCGCATCGGGATCGGCGCCGGCAGGGTTCTGCGCATTGGTGATGCCGTAGTGGTTGGCACCGGCGACGCGGACGATCTGCTTCGGTCCGTTCTCGAGCTTCGTGTACGAGGTCTCCGCGTCGGCCGGAAGCGCGACGCCGTCGACCGTGCCCTGGACGAGCTGGACCGGGATCTGGTTGTCCATGCTCGCGGAGTTGCCGAACAGCGGGGACTTGTTGTTGGTGCCGAACAGCGACGCCGCCTTCACCTCGCTGGGCAGCGAGTAGCCGAGCGTGGTGCAGAACGGGATGCCACAGCTCTCCTCAGCGACACCGAGCGCAGCGGCGCCCCCGAAGGAGTGACCGAGCAGCACGAGCGTGTCGGTGTCGATCTTGCCAGCGAGCGGCGAGGAAGAGTTCGCGTTCTCGTCGTCCATCCAGCCGATCGCCTCCGCGGGCATCTTCTGGGACGGGTAGTAGTCCTGGTCGAAGAAGACGAGGCGCTTGTGGTTCGGGACGACGACCACGAAGCCGTACGAGGCGACGGCACGTGCGTACGCCGCGTAGTGCATGCGGTGGACCTGAGCCCCCTGCATGAGCAGCGCGACCGGCAGCTCACCCTGCGCGTCGGACGGGTAGTAGACGTCGGCGCCGTCGTTCACCACCTGGCTCGAGTAGTGCGCGACGGTGGGCTCCGCAGAGGCTGGGGCCGGGGAGACGGCCAGGACGCTACCGGCAAGTGCGGCGGCAGCGGCGAGGCGGGCGGGACGGGCAAGGCGCATGTGACCCTCCATATGTTGGAACGGCGTTCCATCGGTGTCGCGTACCCTTCCGCGCCCGACCGACGTCGGTCAAGAGGTATGGCCGAACAGTCCGGCGTACGGTCATCTCATGCCGTCCGCGTGGATCGCGCCGATGCTCGCGACCCTGTCGTCGCGGCGCTTCGACGACCCCGCCTGGGTGTTCGAGCGCAAGCTCGACGGCGAGCGCCTGATGGCGGTCCGCGACGGCACCGACGTACGGCTGTGGACGCGCAACCGGCTCGACGTGAGCGCGAGCTATCCCGAGATCGTCGAGGCCCTGCGAACACTGGACGGCGCGAAGGACTGGGTCGTCGACGGTGAGCTGTGCGCGATGCGGGGCGACCAGACGAGCTTCGAGGACCTCCAGAAGCGGATGCACGTCACCGATCCCCGCACGATCGCGAACGCGGGCGTCACGCTCGCATACTGGGCCTTCGACCTGCCACGTTTCGACGGCCACGACCTGTGCCCGCTCCCGCTGACCGCCCGCAAGGACGCCCTGCGCGACGCCTTCTCGTTCTCGGACACGATCCTGCTCAGCGAGCACGAGGATGAGCACGGGCTCGCGCTGTTCCACCACGCCGAGGAGGCCGGATGGGAGGGCGTGATGGCCAAGCGCGCCGCGTCGTCGTACCAGCCCGGACGGCGCTCGGCGGACTGGCTCAAGTTCAAGGTCGTACGGGGCCAGGAGCTCGTGGTCGGCGGCTGGACCGACCCGCAGGGATCGCGGTCGGGCCTCGGAGCCCTGCTGCTCGGCTACTACGACGGCGACGCGCTGCGGTACGCCGGCAAGGTCGGCACCGGCTTCGACGAGCGCACGCTCGCCCAGCTCGGCTCGTTGCTGGTGCCGCTGGCCACCGACACGAACCCGTTCGCAGAGTCGGCCGCCGAGATCCGCAAGGCCAGCCGTTCGAGCCCCTCGCAGACCCACTGGGTGGAGCCGCGGCTCGTCGTCGAGATCGGCTTCAGCGAGTGGACGGGCGCGGGCCGACTGCGTCACCCCCGCTATCAGGGGCTGCGCGACGACAAGGACCCGCGCGAGGTCGTCCGCGAGGAGCCCCGCCCGATCGGTCCGTGACCGAGACCTTCGACCGGCGGCGCCGTCAGCGCGTGGCGGAGACCAGGGTGGACACCCCGAGCGTGGTAATGATGCCGGCCGTGCCGCGGTCGATCGCGCGCTGCACCCGCGGGCGCCGCAGCCACGTCAGCGCCCGCCCCGCGACGGTCGCGATCGCGGCGAAGTAGACGAACCCGACCGCAGCGAAGATCGTGCCGAGCACCAGCGTCGCACCGAGCGAGGCCTCGTGGCCGGGCAGGAACTGCGGCACGACCGCGACGAAGAACAGGCCGACCTTCGGGTTGAGGACGTTCGAGATCAACCCCGCCCGCATCGCGGCGCCGGCCTTGACCCCGTACGCGCCCTCGACGTCGCCGAGCCCCTGCCCACGGCGCAGCAGCGCCCGCAGACCGAGCCACAGCAGATACAGCCCGCCCGCGATCTTGACGACCCGGTACGCCCCGGCCGACTGCTCGAGCAGCGTCGCGAGACCTGCGGCGACGGCGAGCGCCCAGAGCAGGGAGCCGGTCGCCGAGCCGAGCGCGGCCGCCAGCCCTGTACGGGTGCCGCCGAGGCTGAAGCGCAGCACCAGGAACGTGTCGGGACCGGGCGTCAGCGCGAGGAGCACGCACAGGCCCGCGAAGCCGAGGAGAAGCGAGGGATCCATTTTTTCCTGAGAAACAACAAAATAGGCAACCTGAAAAACAAGACAGTCCAGAGCATAGCAACCTGCGATCGAGATGAGCGAATCAGTCGGCATTCTGCACCCCGCGTCACCGAACGGACTCCAGTTTGCTACCCCGATGCCACACCTGTGGGAGGCGACCAGCCCACCTGCCCGCCTACGCTCGTCCTGTGCCTTCCCTCGCCGACCTCCAGGTCTCCTCCCTCGGCCCATGCACGTACGAGTCACCGCTCAGCAGCTACGTCGCCGGGCGCAAGACCAACGAGTACTACGTCTCCGAGGGCGACCGCGTCCTGTACGACGACACGATCTCCCTCCTGGAGCAGCGCGGCGAGCCCGTCGAACGCTGGCCGTCCTTCGAGCCGGGAGGCCCGCGCCCCGCGATCTTCCACGACCCCGCGACGACCCACGTCGGGGTCGTGACCTGCGGCGGCCTGTGCCCCGGCCTCAACGACGTGATCCGCGCAGTCACGCTGGAGCTCTACACGCACTACGGCGTGACCCAGGTGACCGGCTTCCGCAACGGCTACGCCGGCTTCGACAAGGAGCTCGGGTTCGAGCCGATCCCCCTCACGCCCGGCCTCGTCGGCTCGATCAACGAGCGCGGCGGCACGATCCTCGGCACCTCGCGCGGAGCCCAGGACGCGGCGGTGATCGTCGACCGTCTCGTCGAGCTCGAGATCAACGCGCTCATCGTCATCGGCGGCGACGGTTCCATGCACGGCGCGCACGGCATCGTCGAGGAGATCACCCGGCGCGCGCTCGCGATCGGCGTGGTCGGGATCCCGAAGACGATCGACAACGACATCCCCCACATCGGCCAGAGCTTCGGTTTCGCCACCGCGTTCGCGGAGGCGTCGAAGGCGATCGCGGCCGCCCACATCGAGGCCGAGTCGGCGTACAACGGCGTCGGTCTCGTCAAGGTGATGGGCCGGCACGCGGGCTTCATCGCCTGCTACGCCGCCCTCGCGAACCATGACGCCGACTTCGTGCTGATCCCCGAGGTCCCGTTCAGCCTCGAGGGCGAGAACGGCCTGCTGCGCTCGCTCGAGCGCCGGATCCGCCAGCACGGCAGCGCCGTGATCGTCCTCGCCGAGGGCGCCGGGCAGGAGCACACGCTCGCCACCGGCAAGTCCGACGCCTCGGGCAACAGCCGTCTCGGCGACATCGCGACGATCGTGCGCGAGGCCATCGAGAAGGACTTCCGCAACCGCGGCGAGGCACTGACGCTGAAGTTCCTCGACCCCGGCTACGGCATCCGCGCCATCCCCGCCGACGCCTCCGACTCGGTCTACTGCGCGCGCCTCGCGCAGGTCGCCGTCCATGCCGTGATGGCCGGCCGTACCGACATGGTGGTCGGCCGACGTCGCCACCGGTTCGTCCACGTGCCGATCCCGCTGGTCATCGAGCGCCGCCACTCGGTCTCGCCCGAGGGCGACCTGTGGCTCTCGGTGCTCGAGTCGACGTCGCAGCCGCTCGACATGCGCTGAGGCCCCGCTCTAGCCTGCGAGCCGCCGCAGCACCTCGATCACGCGGTCGTTGGCGTCCGGCTCGCCGATGGTGATCCGGATGCCGTCCCCGGCGAACGGCCGTACGGCCAGCCCGTCGTGGGCGAACACCTCCGCCACCTCCAGCGTCCGCTCCCCCGTCGGCAGCCAGAAGAAGTTGGCCTGCGTGTCCGGGACGGCCCAGCCGAGGTCGCGTACGGCCATGACGGTCCGGTCACGCTCGGCGACCAACGCGTCGACGCGGGCCAAGAGCTCTTTCTCGGCGTCCAGCGAGGCGACCGCCGCCGCCTGCGCCACGTCCGACACCCCGAACGGCAGCGCGACCTTGCGCACGGCCGACGCGATCCGGGCCGGTGCGACGGCGTACCCGACGCGCAGGCCCGCCAGGCCGTACGCCTTCGAGAAGGTCCGCAGCACGACGACGTTGTCGCGCGCGCGCGTCAGCTCGAGCGCCCGGGTCGGGGTCGAGGCGAACTCCGCGTAGGCCTCGTCGACCACGACGAGCACGTCCTCGGGCACGCGCGCGACGAACGCGGCGAGCGCGTCGCCACCGACGCCGGGTCCGGTGGGGTTGTTGGGGGTGCACACGATCACCACGCGCGTACGGTCGCTCAGCGCGCCGAGCATCGCATCGAGGTCGTGCTCCGCGGTCGGGGTCAGCGGCACCTCGACCGGGGTCGCGCCGACCAGACGGACCGCGATCGGGTACGCCTCGAACGACCGCCAGGCGTACACGACCTCGTCGCCGCTCTCGCAGGTCGCCTGGAGCAGGTGGTAGAGGACAGCGACGGAGCCGGTCGCCGCCGCCAGATCGGGCACCGGGACCTGGTGATGGCGCGACAGCGCGGCGTACAGGTCGATCGCGCCCATGTCGGGGTAGCGGTTCAGGTGCCCGCACGCCTCCTGGACGGCCTCGAGCACGCTCGGCAGCGGCGGGTACGGGTTCTCGTTGCTGGACAGCTTGTACGGCACTCGGTCGTCGGCCGCGCTCGGTGGTCGCCCCGGACGGTAGTCGGGTACGCCGTCGAGCGCCGCTCTGATGCGGGGTTCGCCCATGCCCGCACCCTAGGCCCGCCGCCGTCCGATGGTCGAGATGTCGACGGCTGCTAGCCTCCCGGCGTGCCCTCCTCGACCTTCCTCGCCGGAGTCGCCGTCTTCGTGGTGCTGCTCGTGCTGGACCAGCGGCGGCGGCGCGCGGCGATGCGGCGGCGGGCCGAGCGGGGAGAGAAGCCGCGGGGCGGCGGGTCCGAGGACTGGCTGGCGACCCGGCTGGTGCTCGAGACCGATCCCGAGACCGCGGGCGAGATCGTCGCCAAGGTGGCGCGGGCCGCCGTGTCCAAGCCCCTCGCTGCCGGCCGCTGGGCGCTCGTGACCGGGTTCGACCGGTACGACGCGTCCGCAGGCGTCGTCCGTACGGACTCCGGCTCCGTCACCCTTGCACCGCTCAGCGCTCCTGACGACGGAGGCACTCCCGACGGGGCCGCGTGGCTCGACTTCCGCGACCGCGTCGCCAAGGCGGCGCGCAAGGCGGGCATCGAGACCCGGACGGAGCCGTCGCCGCCCTTCGTCGCGACGGCGGGGCCCGGCGGCACCTCGCGATGGGTCCCGCGGGCGTAGCCCGGAGCCCTGTCGCCCGCCATTGCGTGAGAGCATCCCGAGGTGGCACGCGGTGAGTCGTCGGCACGGATCGGGTACGGCCTCGTCGTCGGCGGCGCCGCCCTCTTCATCGTCAACGCGGGGGTGTCCCGGGTCGCGATGCGGGCCGGCGTCGACCCCGCACTGCTCACGAGCCTGAGGACGACGGGCTCGGCGCTCCTCTTCCTCGCGTTCGCTGCCCTCACGGACCGGTCAGCCCTGCGGCTGCCGCGCGGACGCGAGCTCGCGATGCTGCTGCTCCTCGGCATCGTCGGGGTCGCCGGCGTCCAGTGGACCTACAACATCGCGATCGACCGCATCCCTGTCGGCATGGCGCTGCTCCTCGAGTACCTCGCCCCCGTCCTCGTCGTCCTGTGGGCACGCTTCGTCCAGAAGCAGCCGGTCCGTCGCACGATGTGGGTCGCCGTCGCGATGACCTTGCTCGGGCTCGCTCTCGTGGCCCAGATCTCCGAGGGCCTGGCGTTCGACGGGCTCGGGATGCTCGCGGGCCTCGGCGCCGCGGTCTGCTTCGCGGTCTACTTCCTCGTCGGCGAGCAGGGTGTGCGCGACGCCGACCCGATCCGCGTGGTCCTGTGGGCGTTCACGTTCGCGGCGCTCGCGATGAACGTCATCAGCCCGGTCTGGACCGTGGAAGGCCTCGGCGCTCCTGCCAACCTGCTTGGCGCCCTCGACGCCTACGAGGTCCCGCTGTGGCTCGTGCTCGGATGGGTGATCGTGCTCGGCACTCTCGCGCCGTTCTTCATGGAGCTCAGCGCGCTGCAGTACCTCCCCGCGACGGTCGTGACGGTGGTCGCGACGCTCGAGCCGGTGGGCGCCTCCGCGCTCGGCTGGGCATGGTTCGGGGAGTCGCTCGACGGGGTGCAGATCGTGGGCGGACTGCTCGTCGTCGCCGGCATCGCCGTCGCCCAGCTCTCACGTCCGTCGAGCCCCGCGCCCGTCCCGGAGGTGGCCGGCTGACACCGGTCCGGCGCCGTACGGGCGTCTGCTTGGATGGACCCATGAAGCTCGTCCTCACTTGGTTGTGCAACGCCGCCGCCATCGCCGTGGCGGCCTGGATCTTCAGCGGCATCAGCATCGGAGACGCGGGACAGGACGGCTGGGAGAAGGCCGGCGCGCTGCTCATCGTCGCCGCCGTCTTCACGGCGATCAACCTGACGGTCGGACGCCTCCTCAAGCTCGTCTCGATCCCGTTCATCGTGCTGACGCTCGGCATCCTGCTGCTCGTCCTCAACGCGCTCCTGCTGAGGTTCACCGCCTGGGTGACCGACGCGCTGCCGGTGCTGGTCGAGTTCCACGTCGACGGGTTCTGGGTCGCGTTGTGGGGCTCGATCGTGATCTCCCTCGTCAACATGGCGCTGCGGCTGTTCATTGATGCGGACTAGCGTGGATGCGGACTAGCGTGAGGGCATGACCTCGCCCGGCGACGCCGACCACCCGCTCCGCATCGCCGTCGTCTGTCTGGGCAACATCTGCCGCTCCCCGATGGCCGACGTGGTGCTGGAGCAGAAGCTCGACGACGCCGGACTGTCCGACAAGGTCCGCGTGGACTCGGCAGGCACGGGCGGATGGCACCGTGGCGAGCCGATGGACCCGCGGGCCGCCGCCGTCCTCGCCGAGCACGGCTACGACCCCACCCGGCACCGCGCGCAGCAGATCACGCGCGAGTGGTTCAAGGACCACGACCTCATCCTCACGATGGACGAGTCCAACTTCGACGACGTCGCCGCGCTCGCCCGCGACGCGAGCGACCGCGCCAAGATCCAGATGTTCCGTTCGTACGACCCGGCGGCCACACCGGGTGACGACGAGGTCCCCGACCCCTGGTACGGCGGGCCGGAGGGATTCGAGCACGTGCTCGGCCTCATCGAGCGCACCGCGGACGCGATCGTCGCCAGCGCCCCTCAGCTGGTGCAACAGCTTCCGCACTGAGCCCGGCGCGCGGACGCCGCGCTGTGTAGCGTCAGCACATGGCGCGCATGGGGGGCATAGCAGCGAAGGCGGAGGCCCTGCTCGGAGCAGGGGTCGTCGCCACCACACCCGTAGCCGGCGGGGACACCAACACGGCGATCAGACTCCGACTCACCGACGGGCGCAGTGCGGTGCTCAAGACACGACCGCACGCGCCGCACGACTTCTACACCTCCGAGGCCGAGGCGCTCGGCTGGCTGGCCCAGGCCGGCGGCGCTCCGGTGCCCGAAGTGCTCGGCGTCGCCGAGGACTGCCTGATCGTGTCGTGGGTGGAGCCGGCCAAGGCGACCGCCGACGCCGCAGAGGCGTTCGGGCGCGCCTTGGCCGTGACCCACGCGGCGGGCGCCGAGGAGTTCGGGTTCCCGCGGGACGGCTACATCGGCCTGGCCCCGCTGCCCAACAAGCCCGCAGCGACGTGGACCGAGTTCTACGCGACCCGCCGCGTGCTGCCCTACCTCAAGGTCGCCGTCGAGCGAGGAGCGATGACCGCCGAGCAGGCGGCGCCGATCGAGGAGGTCGTCCGTCGCCTCGACGACCTCGCAGGGCCGCCCGAGCCACCGGCACGCGTCCACGGAGACCTGTGGTCGGGCAACGTCGTGTGGTCGACGGAGGATCGGGCGTTCCTCATCGACCCGGCCGCGTACGGAGGCCACCGCGAGACCGACCTCGCGATGCTCGCCCTGTTCGGCATCCAGCACCTGCAGCGGATCCTGGACAGCTACGACGAGGCGACCCCGCTGGCCGACGGCTGGCGTGAACGGGTTCCGCTGCACCAGCTCCACCCGCTCCTCGTGCACGCCGCACTGTTCGGTGGCGGTTACGGGGCACGGGCGAGCGCCGCGGCGGAGCAGCTTCTCGCCGGAACCGACGCAGCGACGTCCTGACCGCGCCACCGACTCACCGGTGGTGCTGGGCCCGACCTGGCACGCTGGCACCATGCGCATCCTCGTGGTCGACGACGACCGGGCTGTCCGTGACTCGCTCCGGCGCTCGCTGGAGTTCAACGGCTACACCGTCGACGTCGCCTCCGACGGTGCCGAGGCGCTCGCGCGCGTCCCGATGATCAACCCCGACGCGATCATCATGGATGTGATGATGCCGCGGCTCGACGGCCTCGAGGCGACGCGGGCGCTGCGCGCGGCCGGCAACGACGTGCCGATCCTGGTCCTCACCGCCAAAGACGCCGTCGACGAGCGCGTGGACGGTCTCGACGCCGGAGCCGACGACTACCTCACCAAGCCGTTCGCGCTCGCCGAGCTGCTCGCGCGTGTCCGCGCCCTGCTGCGCCGCGCCGCACGCTCGAGGTCGGCCGACGAGGACGAAGAGGTCGTACTGGAGTTCTCCGACCTCACGATGAACACCGCCACCCGCGAGGTCACCCGCGGCGAGCGCTCCATCTCGCTGACCCGTACGGAGTTCGCGCTGCTCGAGCTGTTCATGGAGCGCCCGAAGCGCGTGCTGGAGCGCTCGTTCATCCTCGAAGAGGTCTGGGGCTTCGACTTCCCGACGACGGCCAACTCCCTGGAGGTGTACGTCGGGTACGTGCGCCGCAAGCTCGAGGCCGACGGCGAGCCGCGCCTGCTCCACACCGTGCGCGGCGTCGGGTACGTCCTGCGCGAGACCGCGCCGTGATCGCGGAGCACCGCTGATGGCGCGTGATATCGCCTCGGCCCGGCGCTGGCTGCACGACAAGGCCGAGGGGCTCCCTCTCGCGACCCGCATCTCCCTGCTCACCACCGCAGCGGTGGGCATCACGCTCGCGTTCGTGAGCATGATCGTCTACGTCAGCGTGAAGGCCGAGTTCACCTCCAGCCTCGACGAGAACCTCCAGCGCCGCGCCGTGGCCGCCGTGCAGGCCGGCATCGCCACCGAGTGGGAGATCCGCGGGATCCCCCAGTCGGCCCTCCTCGCCACCGACGTCAAGATGACCGTCATCACGTACGGCGAACCCGACCCGCGGCTCGCCGACTACGTAGGACCAGACGAGGAGGAGGTCGCCTCGGGCAAGCGGACCCACTCTCTGCGCACGGCCGACATCGACGGCACTCCGTACCGGGTCGTCGCCGTGTACGCAGGCTCGGGGCGCGCGCTCGTGGTCGCGCAGTCGATGGAGAGCATGGACGCCGCGCTCGACCGGCTCGGCGTCGTCCTGTGGGCGGTGGGGATCTTCGGCGTCCTGATCGCCGGGCTCCTCGGCTCGGTGATCGCCAGCGGTGGCCTGCGCCCCGTACGACGCCTGACCACCGCCGTCGAGCACGTCGCCCGTACCGGCGAGCTGCGCCCGATCGCCGTCCACGGCGCCGACGACCTCGGGCGCCTGACGGTGGCGTACAACCAGATGATGGTCGCCCTCGACGCCTCCCGTGAGCGCGAACGTCAGCTCGTCGCCGACGCCGGCCACGAGCTGCGTACCCCACTGACCTCGCTCAAGACCAACATCGAGCTGCTCGGTCAGGCCGAGATCCGCGGTGGGATGCCGCAGCCGGCCCGCCTCGAGCTCATCAACGATGTTGGTGCCCAGGTCGACGAGCTCGCCACCCTGGTCGGCGACCTTGTCGAGCTCGCCCGCGACGAGGGGACCCCCGACCCCGAGCCGATCGATCTGTCGGAGGTCGTCGCGACCGCCGTCGAACGCGTGCAGCGTCGGGCCCCCGGCATCGCGTTCGAGGTCGACACCGAGCCGTGGATCGTGGTCGGCGAGTCTCGCACGCTCGAGCGGGCCGTCACCAACCTCCTCGACAACGCCGCGAAATGGAGCCCGCCGCTCGGGGAGGTCCGCGTACGGCTGCGCGACGGCACTCTCACCGTCGAGGACGCGGGCCCGGGGATCAACGACGAGGATCTGCCGCACGTGTTCGAGCGGTTCTACCGCTCGCGCGACGCCCGACGGCTCCCCGGTTCGGGCCTCGGGCTCGCGATCGTCGCCCAGGCCGCGTACCGTCATCACGGGCAGGTCAGCGCGGGCCGTGCGTCCTCGGGCGGCGCGCTGATGACGCTGCGGATTCCCGGCCGACCGGGCGAGCCCGAGGGTCGCGGACTCTCAGCAGATCCCCAGTAACCTCTTCCGGTCGTCCCAGATCTGTCTCAGCGGCCTCTTAGTCGTACGCGGCATGCTGGTGCACATGAACGATCAGTCCCGTCCTACAGACCCGCAGGGTTCGGCCCCGCAGCAGGCGCCGCAGCCCACCACTCCGTACGCGGCGCCCGCCAGCGGCGCCAGTACGGGATACCCGAGCAGCACGCCGTACACGCACCGTTACGGCGCCGCCTCTGACACCACCGACCGTCCGGGCGAGCAGACCCAGGCGTACCCCTTCGGCTTCACGCCGCAGGAGCCCGGCAAGCCCGCGCCCAAGAAGCAGCGCAGCGGCGGCTTCGCGGCGGCGGTCGTGGCAGGCGCCCTGGTCGCCGGCCTCGTCGGCGGCATCGGCGGTGCGGCCGGATACCAGGCGCTCAATGACGACAGCACCGGCACGTCGCCCTCGACCTCCTCGCTCGACAACACCTCGACCTCGAGCGCCTCGCTCTCCGAGGGCGAGATCGAGAAGGTCGCCCAGAAGGTGCTCCCCTCGACCGTCCAGCTGAACGTCCGCGGTGGCGACAGCAGCGGCAGCGGCACGGGCATCATCATCAGCTCCGACGGCGAGATCCTCACCAACAACCACGTGGTCGAGGCCGCCGCCGACAGCGGCGAGATCACCGTCTCCTTCAGCGACGGCTCGATCGCGCGCGCCCAGATCGTCGGCCGTGACCCGGTCACCGACCTCGCCGTCGTCAAGGCCGAGGGCAAGAGCGGCCTGACCCCGGCGACGCTCGGCAACTCCGCCGACCTGCGCGTCGGCCAGGACGTCGTCGCGATCGGCTCCCCGTACGGCTTGGAGAGCACCGTGACCTCCGGCATCGTGTCGGCGCTCAACCGGCCGGTGACCGCGGGCGAGACCAACGAGTCGCGCAACGTGTTCCCCGCGATCCAGACCGACGCCGCGATCAACCCGGGCAACTCCGGTGGCCCGCTGGTCGACCTCAACGGGTCGGTGATCGGTATCAACACCGCGATCCGCACCAGCGGGGGCAGCGAGTCCGGCTCGATCGGCCTCGGCTTCGCGATCCCGATCGACCTCGCCAAGAACGTCGCGTCGCAGCTCGTCAAGGGCGACACGGTCGCTCACTCCCGGATCGGCGTGACGGTCGCCGACGCCGTCGAGTCGGACGGCATGACGACGATCGGCGCCGAGGTGAAGTCGGTGACCGACGGCAGCGCCGCGGCCAAGGCCGGCCTCAAGACCGGCGACGTGATCATCCGTGTGGGCGACCAGCCGGTCGCGAGCTCGGACGCGCTCGTGGCGACGATCCGCGGCTACCAGCCGGGCGAGAAGGTCGAGCTGACCTACACCCGTGGCGGCGAGCAGCACACCGCCGACGTCACCCTCGACTCCGACGGCGGTTCGTTGGGGTCCTAAGACTCCTGGTCGCACCAGGAACGCAGGGGCCACGCGCATTTCCCCCGGTGCGCGTGGCCCCTTTTTGCGTCCCGTGGGGCCGGGGTGTCAGACGAGCAGCTCGGCGACGAGGTCGCGGATGATGCGATCGCCGTGCTGGGTGAGGATCGACTCCGCGTGGAACTGGATCCCGCGGAACCCCGGCCCGGCAACGGTGTGCACGTCGCCCGTCTCAGCGTCGGTCTCGACGCTCACGCCCTCGGGCAGTCCCGACCCAGGAACCCGGGCGACGAACGTGTTGTAGAACCCGACCGTCTCCGTACGACCACGCAGGGGCAGCGCGCTCTGCGTGCCCTGGAAGACGATGTCCTTGTACGCGAGGTCGAGCCCGAGCGCGCCGCACAGCACCTGGTGGCCGAGGCACACCGCGAGGAACGGGCGTCCGGCGGCGAGCAGGTCGTCGACGGCGCGTCGTACGGTCGCGATCTTGGGGTCGTCGAGCTCGCGTGGATCGCCGGGGCCGGGACCGACGAGGACGAGATCGTAGCCGTCGAACACCTCCGGCCCCGCGTAGTCCTCGTGCCGCAGCACGTCGGTCGTGATCCCCAGAACGCCGAGGACGTGGCCGAGCATGTTGACGAAGTCGTCCTCGTTGTCGAGGATCACTGCCCGCTTGCCGGCGAGCGGGTCGGTCGGTGCCGCGCCCGACTGGTCGGACAGCCAGAACTGGCTGAGGCGCTGGTTGCGCGACCCGAGCGCGATCAGCACGTCGTCGTCGTGCGCGAACGCGTCGAACCCTTCGGACGGCAGCGGCGCCGCCTCGACGAGCCCGAACGCGCTGAGGACACCGGCCGCTTTCGCGTGCGTCTCCGCGGTCTCGTAGTCGGAGTCGGAGTCTCGTACGAGCGTCGCCCCCGCCGTGACCTTGAGGTTGCCCTCGAGGTCGACGTCGGCGGTCCGGATGAGGATCGGCGAGTCCGCCGTGGGGCGCCCCTCGTCGTCGCGCCCGAGCAGCGCCGCAGCCGCCGCGTAGTAGCCACGCCCTTCGGCCTCGTACTTCTTGATGAGCTTGCACGCGTTCTCGACCGGGCTGCCGGTGACCGTCGCCGCGAACATCGAGTCGCGCAGCACCTCGCGCACGTCGCGGTGGGTGCGACCGGCGAGCAGGTACTCGGTGTGGACGAGATGCGTCATCGGCTTGAGGTACGGACCGAGGACCATGCCACCCTCGCTGCAGATGTCGCACATCATCTTGAGCTCCTCGTCGACGACCATGAAGAGCTCGTAGATCTCCTTCTCGTCGTCGAGGAAGCGCAGCAGCTCGCGCTTGCGGTCGGCCTGCGTCTCGAGCCCGCGCAGCCGGAACGTGCCCGAGATCGGGTTCATCCGGACCTGGCCCGCGTCGATGCTCACGTGCCGCTCAGGGCTCGCGCCGATCAGGTAGCGCTCGCCGGTGAAGATCACGAACGTCCAGTGCGCCCCGCGCTCGCGCTCGAGCAGGCGCCGCAGCACCGTCAGCGCGCCGGTCGGCCCCCACTCGGCGAGACGCGCCCGGTAGTGCCGGCCGATCACGAGGTTCGCGCCCTCGCCCTGCCCGATCTCGGAGTCGATCACCTCGCGGACCATGCCGGCGTACGTCGCGTCGTCCGTCTCGAACCCGCCCCTGTCGGCGAGCGCGACCTCACCGTCGGGGAGAGCGGCGAGCAGGTCGTCCAGGGCGACCTCCAGGGACGTCTCGGCGGCGATCACCGAGAGCGGGGTGCCGTCGTCGTGCGCCTCGAAGCCGCGTTCGCGGACCTGGCGGAACGGGACGAGCACGAGGTTGTCGTACTGGGCGGGCAGCCCGGGCACCGGATCGGGGACGGGCACGTCCATGAGCGAGTCGACGTCCGTACGGGCTCCGCCGAGCAGGATCACGCGGTCGGAGTCGCGCACGCGGATGATCGCGTACGACGGGAGCGTGACGAGGTGCGCGAGCGCTGCGGAGACATCGAGATCTGCGCCGTCATGAGGTGGCATCGTCGGTCCTTTGATTCGTCGGCCGACGGGTTGCCCAGACGCGGCCGAGAGGCGGGTCTGGGGGATGAAGCACGAGACGCCACCTAGAGGTGGCGCCACCAACCGAGCGTGGTGCGTGCGTTCATGGGCGCGAGCGTAGCGCACGTGCCGAGCAGAGGACCACGCCGTGAGCGGTTCAGCGCTGAACGACGGGTGAACCCGAGGGCAGCGGGAGGCGCAGCGACGTCAGCGGCGCCAGACCGAGCAGGACGAGCGAGGCGGCGAACGGCATCAGGTCGACCTGCCAGGCGACGGCGAGTGCCCCGGTCACGACGGCCGCCGGACTCCACCACGCCAGCGCGCCGTGCTCGACAAGCAGGAGCAGCAAGGTCGCAAGACCTGCGACGAGCAGCGTGGCGGCAGCCCCCGAGACCGACCCTGGCAGGTGGGCGGCCGCGGCGCTCTCGGGCGCAAGGGCCGCGACCGCCACCCACATAGAGCCGACGGCACCGAGGAGCCCGACGGCGACCGCCGCCTCGGTCACCCCGCGGCCGGATCCGGTGATGGGCGGGACGCTGCGCGCCAGGCCCACGACCAGCACGGCGAGCAGGAGGAAGGCGAACAGGAGCGCGGCGTGACCGAGGTCCCACGCGGGCCCATCGCCGTACCCGCCGTCCATCACGTCGACGAGACGAAGGAGGCCGGCGACGAGCACCAGCAGCGGTGCGACGAGCGCCGGGCCCACGACGAGCGGGTGGCGTGGACCGAGAGGCGCCGCGGGAGTCATCTCACCACGGTGCACCGCGGAGGCTGCTGCGCCCATCGGTGACACCACGGAGACGACCCCGAGCGACCCCCGGCACCTCACTCCTCCGGCGTGGTCGTGGTCGTCGGCGTCGTGGCCGTCGGCGTCGTGGTCGTCGGCTCGGGCGGCGTCGTGGTCGGGATGTCCGCGGGCGACGGCTCCGACGCCAGGTCGAAGGCGACGTAGTCGGCGACAGCGATCGTGCCGTCGGGGTTGAAGTTGACCGGCTGCAACCCGACCGGACGCCCGTCCCGGTAGGTGATGAGCGTCGTCTGTGCCTGCCGACGCAGCTTGCTGCCCAGCGCGAACGCGAATGCGGCACCGCCGGTGCTCGCGTTCGTGTACGAGACCGTACGACGTCCGTCGGGTGCCGTGGTCACCGTCGGCCCGCGCTGCACGTGGAGGTGGCCGGACAGGACGAGGTCGACGCACCCGGAGGCCGCGACCTCCTCCCCCGTCGTCGGGCTGTGCACGACGACCGTGCTGACGTCGCCGTCGTCGCAGGCGGTCTCCGTGAGCTCCTTGCCCTGCTCGCGGATGGACGTCGAACCCTGCTCCCAGCCTGCCGTCAAGCCGGAGCTGCGGGGGTCGCTGTAGCCGAGGAAGCGGATGCCTTCGACGTCGGTGGGCTCGCCGTCGAGGACGGTGAAGCCCTCCTTCTTCATCTGCTCGGCGACGAAGTCGCCCTCGTCGTGGTTGCCCGCGACAGCGACCGTCGGGATGTCGCGGAACTGGCGTGCGAGCGAGCGGATGCTGAACCCCTCCCACGAGGCACCGGTCGACGTGTCGTCGCCGGCGTCGATGAGCAGCGACGCATCGACCTCGTCGGCCACGGCCCGGACGACCGAGTCCATGCCGACGTTGTCGTGACGGTCCGCGACGAGCACTGCGACGATCTCGCCCTCCGCCGGCTGACGCAGCTGCGGGGCGATCTCGGGTACGCGGTCCTTCATCGCACCGTAGAACTTCACCGACGTGTCGTACGTGGTGATCGCGGACTCGACGATCGCGCGGCTGGCATCGGTGGCACTGCCCGAGGAGATCTCGACGGCGCCGAGGTCGAGGTCGTCAGGGATCTCGGGGTACACCTCCTCGATCGGCCGCCACCGCTTGTCGGCGACCTCCTCGACGGCCGGCTGCGGCCACGTGAGGAGGACGAGCGCGAGCACGCCCGCGAGCGCGAACGCGACGAGCGCCCGTACGGGTGAGTGGGGAGCCTGGCGACGACGGAAGGCGCCCCGGACGCGCGCCGCGATCTCGTGGCGGCGCCGCCGGCCGACGAGCATCCACACGGCCATGAGAATGAGGACGACCGCGAGGCCGGCACCGAGACCACGCAGGGCGGACGCCACCGCGACGTCACGTACGACCGTGCGGATCTGCTCGACCTCAGCCTCGGGCTGCGACGCGATCACGGCGTCGCGGGCGACGAGCTCGTCGAGGCTGTCGGCCTCGGTGTCGCCGATGTCGATCGAGACGCCGACCCCGAGCGGGGCGTCGATGGGCATCCGGATCTGCGGGAGGACGGATCCGAAGTCGAGCGTCGCGTGGCCGTCGAAGGTCGGGGTCACGACACCGGAGTGGGCACCGACGAGCACAGTGCGGTGGGCGTTGGTGAACGTCGCCAGAGCGACGACGCTCCCGACCGCGAGCCCGACGGCGACCAGGAGGACGACGGGGATCCAGCGGCGACGGCGACGGGCGGTGACGGTCGAGGGATCGGCGGGTACGGGAGACTCGTTCGGCACAGACATCGCCTTCAGTCTGTCGCATCGGGCAACGGCGCGTCAGCGACGGGCGTCGCATCTCGGGCACCTGCACAACTTGGACTGGCGCCCAAGATGTGACGCACCTAACATTCCGGGTCAAGTGGAGGGACCTGGACGAAGGGCGGGACGCGATGAGAGCGAGCAGCAGACGGAGCAGAGGGCTCCCGAGACGAGGCATTGGTGCGATCGCGGCAGCGGTGGCGCTCACGGTCGCGGCGGCGGGTGCGCCGGCCGCCGCGCAAGGCGAGTGGTGGGAGCCGACGAACCCGCCCGCAGTCGAGTCCGAGGTCAACGTGACGGGTGCACCGTTCACCGGCACCGCCCCGAACGGCGACGTCCGCGGGTTCGTCGACGCGCACACCCACATGTTCTCCGACGAGGGCTTCGGCGGGCACGCCGTCTGCGGTGAGACGTTCGACCCGCGGGGCATCGCGGCCGCACTGCAGGACTGCGACGGCCACGGCGCCTCGCTGCTGGAGAACCTCACGAACTCCGTCAAGGGCGCCGGGCCGCTCGACAAGCACGACACGACGGGTTGGCCGACATTCCCCGAGTGGCCGACGTACTCGTCCTTCACGCACCAGCAGATGTACTACAAGTGGGTCGAGCGGGCGTGGCGCGGCGGCCAGCGGATCATGGTCAACGACCTCGTCTCCAACACCGGTCTCTGCACGATCCTCGGTGTCGTCGCAGGGCCGAACGAAGCACCGTGCAACGACATGGACGCGGTGCGGCGCGAGGCGCGCAAGACGTACGCACTCCAGGACTACATCGACGGCCAGTACGGCGGCGCGGGCAAGGGCTGGTTCCGTGTCGTCACGACGCCCCAGCAGGCCCGCAGCGTCGTCGAGCAGGGCAAGCTCGCGGTGGTGCTGGGCGTCGAGGTGTCCGAGCCGTTCGGCTGCAAGCAGGTCCTCGGGGTCGCACAGTGCAACAAGAGCGACATCGACCGTGGCCTCGACGAGCTCAAGGGCCTCGGCGTGAGCAGCATGTTCCTCTGCCACAAGTTCGACAACGCGCTCTGCGGCGTGCGCTACGACGCCGGCACCACAGGGCTGATCGTCAACGTCGGGCAGTTCCTCACCACCGGCACCTGGTGGAACCCGCAGCCGTGCAAACCGGGTCAGACGCCCGACAACACGGTCATCGGAGGGGTGATCCCGAAGGAGCTGTCGATCATTCCGGGGTTGCCGGCCGTGCTGCCCGTCTATCCGACCGGGCCTCACTGCAACCCCCGCGGGCTCTCGGACCTCGGCGAGTATGCGCTCAAGGGCATGATGCAGCGCAACATGATGGTCGAGCTGGACCACATGAGTGCCAAGTCGGCCGACCGTGCGTTCGAGCTCATGGAGGCGTCGGGCTACCCCGGTTCCCTCTCGAGCCACAGCTGGCTCGCCGGCACGTCGACGGAGCGGCTCTACAAGCTCGGCGGCTTCGCGACGCAGTACGGCCACTCGGTCGGTGAGTACGTCGCCGACTGGCAGGCGACCCGCTCGCTGCGCGCGAAGTACGGCGTCGGGTACGGCTACGGGACGGACATGAACGGCTTCGGAGGCACACCCGCTCCCCCGGCGAACGACGGCCAGAAGCTCACGTACCCGTTCACCTCGGTCGATGGCGGCGCGGTGCTCGACCGGCAGCGTACGGGTCAGCGGGTGTGGGACTACAACACCGAGGGCGTCTCGCACTACGGCATGGTCCCCGACTGGATCGAGAGCCTGCGCCGCACGGCCGGGTCGGCGATCACCGACGACCTCATGGCCGGCGCGCAGTCCTACCTCGACACCTGGAACGCCTCGGCGACCTGGGCTCGTGGAGTCAACCTCGCCGGCGGGGCAGCGGCAAGCGCGAGCTCCACCGAGTGGACGGTGCTCGGTCGCTTGAAGCCGGCCCAGGCGGTCGACGGATCGCTGTCGACGCGGTGGGCCAGCCGGTGGGGCCACGACGACGAGTGGTTCCAGGTCGATCTCAACACCGCACGGCAGGTGTCGCGGGTGACGATCGACTGGGAGGCGGCGTACGCACCTCGCTACCGCGTGGAGGTGTCGACGAACGGGAGCACGTGGAGCACGGCCGCGACCGTGGACGCCTCGAACGGCGGGTCAGACACGGTGATGTTCACGCCGCGGTCGGCGCGGTACGTGCGGGTGCAGGGGGTGAGTCGCGCGACGGACTACGGGATCTCGATCCGAGAGCTCGGCATCTTCAGCTAGTCCGCTCGCGAGGCTTCGGTTTTGTGCACCGAGCGACGGGTATCCGCGTCGCTCGGTGCACGAAAGCGGCGCCTCGTCCGACGCAGCCGTCAACGGCACGGCGAGGGAGCCTGCGCACTCGCGAGCCACCGTCGCACGTCCTCGCGTGAGCCCAGGGGGTGTCGCCGATGGCACGCGTCCAGGTGGTCTACGAATCGATCTGGGGCAACACCGAGGCCATCGCCAGAGCGATCGGTGAAGGGATTGCCGTACGCCTCGGCAACCGACGCCGTCACGATCGAGGAGGCGTCCCCGCAGGTCACGCTCGATCCGGACACCGAGCTGCTCGTCGTCGGAGGTCCGACCCACGCGTTCGGGATGTCGAAGGCGGCGACGCGCAGGTCGGCCCACGACCGCGGCGCAACCTTCGACACGCGCACCGTCTCGGCGGCCAAGAAGGCGCTCAAGCGCCTTGTCCACCGAGCTCGCCGCGTGCGTACCGCAGTGACTCGCGAGCGTCAGGGCGCGTCGATGCGGTCCAGCCACTTGCGGGTCGACCCGACCGTGAGCAGCAGCTGGGTCGCACGCGTGAGCACGACGTACAGCGTGCGCCACCCCGCGACGGACTCAGCGACGATCTGGTCGGGCTCCACCACGAGCACCGCGTCGAACTCCAGGCCCTTGGTGTCGAGACCGTCGAGCACCCGTAGGCGCTCGAACTCCTCGCGCTCCTCGGACAACGCCTCCGTCAGCTCGTCACGACGGGCGGACGGGACCACCACGGCGACCGAGCCGTCGACCGCGCCGAGCAGGTCGCGCACCCCGCTGCGGACCTCGGCGTGCAGCAGGTCCGGCGAGACGATCTCGTGGCGCGGCTCCTGGCCCGTACGACGCACCGCGTCCGGAGTGTCGGCGCCCGGGATCGTCGCGTGCGCGACCGCTGCGGCCAGGTCGTAGATCTCGGCCGAGTTGCGGTAGTTCGTGGACAGCCGGAAGAAGTGCTCGTCCTTGCCGTCGAGAGCTGCCGCCCGCGCCGCCGCGGCCTCGTCGGGGTACGGCCAGGACGACTGCGCCGGGTCGCCGACGATCGTCCAGCTCGCATACTTTCCGCGACGTCCGAGCATCCGCCACTGCATCGGGGACAGGTCCTGGGCCTCGTCGACGAGCACGTGCGCGTAGGAGTCGTCCTCGATCGACTGGGTCGACCGCTGCTTGCGCACGGACTGGTCCTCGCGCTCGAACGACATCAGCTGCTTGACGTCGTACGGGTCGTCGTCGGCGTCGGCCGGCGGCACCTCGCCGAGCAGGTAGCGCAACTCGTCGATGAGCGGCACGTCCTCGATCGACGGCACGCCGTCCGCCTCCTGCCAGGCGCGCGCGAGCAGCTCGATCTCCCGGCGCTTGAGGACGCCATCGGCGTAGCGGCGCAGGACGTCGATGTCGGCGAGCGACTCCCACACGTCGACCGCGTCGAGCGGCGGCCACCACGCGGCGGCGAACTCGAGGAACGCGTCGTCGCCGGTGAGGACCTTGTCGAACTCGTCGCGCTCCTTCTCGAGCGCGCGCTCACCCTCGACCTGTGCCCAGAGCGCGTCGAGCAGCGTCTTCTGGACGCGCCCGTACGCACGGTTGCGCTGCTGCCCAGAAATGAGCTGGCGGCGCAGCCGGTGGAGTGCGGCGGCGTCGAGGCGCAGGACGTCGTCGCGGTAGAAGTAGCGGAACCCGGTCGGCTCCCCCGGCTGCGCGGCGCGCGCGGCACGGGTCAGGACCTCGAGCATGCGGGCGGAGCCCTTGACGGCCGCCACGTCGGCAGGGTCGTGCGCGCGCCCCGAGACGCCGTCGACGACCTCCCCGAGCGAGCGCAGCGTCACGGACGTCTCGCCGAGGCTCGGAAGGACCCGCTCGATGTAGTTCATGAAGACGCCCGACGGCCCGACGACGAGCACGCCGCCCGACTCGAAACGGCGACGATCGACGTAAAGAAGGTAGGCGGCGCGGTGCAGCGCGACGACGGTCTTGCCCGTGCCCGGCCCGCCGCCGATCGTGGTGGCGCCGCGGCTGGGTGCGCGGATCGCCTCGTCCTGCTCCTTTTGGATCGTCGCGACGACCGAGTGCATGGACGCGTCACGGGCGCGCGACAGGCTCGCGAGCAGCGCTCCCTCGCCGACGACCACCATGTCGTCGGGGGCGTGGTCGCCGTCGAGCAGGTCGTCCTCGACCCCGACCACGGTCGAACCGCGGCTGCGCAGCACGCGCCGCCGCACGACGCCCGCCGGATCTTGCGCGGTCGCCTGGTAGAACACCGACGCCGCGGGCGCCCGCCAGTCGATGAGCAGCACCTCGCGCTCGGCGTCACGGACACCGATTCGGCCGATGTAGCGCTTGTCGCCGTCGAGGAGGTCGAGGCGACCGAAGACCAACCCCTCGTGGGCGGCGTTCAGCGCGGCGATGCGCTTGGACGCTTGGTAGACCATCGCGTCGCGCTCCACCAGCCCACCCTCGTGGCCTACGTGCCCGCGCGCGTAGCCCTCTCGGGCCAGCGCCTGCGCCGCCTTCGTCGACTCCTCGAGACGTCCGTAGACGACGTCGACGTATGCCTGCTCGTCAGCGATCTCACGCTGCTCGGCCGACGGCTGGGTGGGGTGCTCTGGCACGTTGCTCCTCGTTCGCGACACCAGGGACAGAACTGTCAAGTGTATCGGGCCGTCTGGCATTCCCTGCGTCGTCCCGGCATGGCCCCCACATCGCCCTCGCCGTGCCTGTACACACGGTCTCTGCGACGGTGTAGCCATGGTCGAGTTCCTGACCGACACCGCCGTTCTTGCCATGCTGCGGGCCCGCGATGCCGTGCAGTGGATGAAGGACGCCGCCGTCGCGGCGCACCGCGGACAGCTCCATGCGCCGGCCCGCATCCGGGCCGACATCGGCGCCGGCTCATTGGTCGTGACGGCCGGGCACCTCGACGGTCACTGGTACGGCTACCGCGCGTACGACACCTTCGGCCTCGTCGCCGGCGACCAGGTCGTCGTCGTCCACGACGCGGAGCTCGGACGGGTCCACGCGATGGCCGTCGGCGCCGAGCTCGGCCCGCGTCGTACGGGCGCGATCGGAGGCGCAGCCGCCGACACGCTCGCGACCGCCGACGCGTCCCGCCTCGCGCTGATCGGCGCGGGCACCCAGGCCTGGACTCAGCTGTGGGCGATCGACGCCGTACGGGATCTCTCCGAGGTCCGCGTGTTCACCCGCGACCCCGTCCATGCGGAGGGCTTCGCGCGACGCGCCCGCGAGCAACTGGGGCTCGACTGCACCCCGAGCCGCTCGGCCCGCGACGCGGTCGACGGCGCCGACCTCGTCGTCTGCGCGACGCCGAGCAACGAGCCGGTCCTCGCGTACGACTGGCTGACGCCCGGCGCGTACGTCGCCACGCTCGGCCCCAAGCAGATGGGGCGGCACGAGGTCGACGCCGAGTTCCTCGAGGCCGCTGACGTGGTCGTCACCGACTCGCGCGCCCAGGCGCTGGAGCACGACCCGCCGACCACCGTCGTCGGCACGCGCGTCGAGGACCACCTCCAGGAGTTGGGGGCGGTCCTCGACGGGGCCGCGACGGGACGGACCTCGCACGACCAGGTGTGCGTCTTCTACTCGGTCGGCCTCGCCGGCACGGAGCCCTACCTGCTGGCGAAGCTCACCGGGCTCGCCTGACGCGGACGGTCAGGACGCCGAGGCGATCCAGGTGTCGGGCCCGAAGACCTCGTAGTGGATGCGCTCGGCGGGGACGTCGCGCGCGACCAGCGCATCGCGCACGCCGAGCATGAACGGCAGCGGCCCGCACAGGTAAGCCGTCGCGCCGGCCGGGAGCTCGACCGACTCGAGATCGACCCGTCCCGCACGGACACGCCCCTGAGGCTCGCGTGTGCCGAGGTCCTCGTACCAGGTGTGCAGCGTGGCGCCAGGGATGCGCGCGACCAGGGCGGAGAGCTCGGCGCGGTGGGCATGTCGGGCAGGCGTGCGGTCAGCGTGGATGACCTCGACGCGACGCTCCGCACGCGCGCTCGCCAGGTGGTCGAGCATGCCGAGGATCGGCGTGACACCGATGCCTGCCGAGACCAGGACCAGAGGCTCGGCCGAGTCGTCGAGCGTCAGGTCGCCGAACGGGAGCGAGACGCGGACGCGGTCGCCCTCGAAGAGGTTGTTGTACAGGTGGTTGGACACCTCCCCGGCCGGCTGCGGGGTGCCGTCGGGCGCGTTTGCGGGGATCCGCCGCACGCCGATGCGCCAGGCGCCGGAGCCGGGCGCGGCCGACAGGCTGTACTGCCGGATCTGATGGGCGCCGTCGGGCAGCTCGACCTGCACCGACACGTATTGCCCGGGCAGGAAGTCCGGCAGCGCCAGGCCGTCGGGATCCGCGAGCGTGAAGGCGACGGTGTCGGTGGAGACGAGCTGACGGTCGGCGACGACGAGCGTGCGCCAGACGTCGCCCGACTCCACACCCGCCGTCTCGTACAAGCCCTTCTCGGCGGCGATCAGGGCGTCCGCCATGTGCCAGTAGACCTCGTCCCAGGCCGCGGCCACCTCGGGTGTGACGGCCTCACCGAGCACCTCCACGATCGCAGCGAACAGGTGCTCGTGCACGATCGCGTACTGCTCGGGCAGGATGCCGAGGGACGCGTGCTTGTGCGCGATCCGCGACATCAGTGCCGACGCCGGCGTCGCGTCCGGGTCGACGAGGAGGGTCGCGTACGCCGCGATGGCACCGGCGAGCGCACGCTGCTGGTCGCCCTGCGCCTGGTTGCCACGGTTGAACACGTCGCGCAACAGCTCGGGATGGGCGGCGAACATCCGTCGGTAGAAGATCGGAGTGATCTCGCCGATCGCGCCGCCGACGGCGGGCAGGGTGGCGCGGACGACCTCGGTGGAGGTGGCAGACAGCATGGAGCTCCCTTCGTAGGGGTGGAAGCGGCGCCGGGTGGGCCGCGGAGCCGGTGACGGCGAGGTCATCGCGCCGCCAACGTGAGGAGGACGGTCCCTGTCGGGTGGCCGGCGATCTCGGCCATCGTGTGTCCGTCGAGGGTCGTGAAGAAGGCCTCGCGCGCCTGCGCGAGGAGACCGCGCAAGCGGCACGCGTCGCGCAGGGGGCACGGCACGCCGCCCTCGCAGTCGACGACCTCGCCCACCCCCTCGAGCTGACGCGCGAGCCAGCCGACGGACGTCTCGCGTCCGGCGTCGGTCAGCGAGAGACCGCCGGTACGGCCGCGTCGGGTCTCGACGACTCCGAGCGAGGCGAGGCGGGCGACGACCTTGGCAGCGTGGGTCGGGGAGACGTCGATCTGAGCGGCGACATCCTGCGTACGCCTCGTCTCGCCGGCGGGGAGCACCGCGAGGCCCATCACGATCCGGAGTCCCAGATCGGTGAACTGCGCCAGCTGCATGGCACGACGCTACTTAAATCGGAATCTGGAGTGCAAGATATGGCGGCGTCGGGAACGTCACATCGACGCTCGTACGACCTACGCCTCCGCGGGAACGTTCAGCAGGGTCAGCAACCGTCGTCGCAGCGCGCCGAACGCCGCGTCGTCGACGGCGCGAGGATGCGGGAGCGAGACCTCGATCTCCTCGATGAGCCGGCCATCCTCGAGGACGAGCAGGCGGTCCGCGAGCAGGACCGCCTCGTCGACGTCGTGGGTCACGAGGAGTGCCGCGAAGTCGTGCGCGGTCTGGAGCTCGCGGAAGAGCCGCTGCATTTTGAGGCGGTTGAGGGCGTCGAGCGCGCCGAACGGCTCGTCGAGCAGCAGCAGCTCGGGCCGTCGGACGAGCGCACGGGCGATCGCGACCCGCTGGGACTGCCCGCCCGAGAGCTCGCCGGGCCACGCCCGCTCGCGATCGGCCAGACCGACCTCGGCCAGCGCCGCCGAGACCCGCTCCGCCACGTCCGCGCCCCGCACGCCGAGTGCGACGTTGCCCGCGACCCGCTTCCACGGGAGGAGCCGGTGCTCCTGGAAGACGACCGCGTGGGACGACGGCACGTCGAGCTCGCCGGTCGCCTCGTCGTCGAGCCCGGCGAGGATCCGCAGCAGCGTGCTCTTGCCGGACCCGCTCGCGCCCAGCAGCGCGACGACCTCGCCGCGCTCGATGTGCAGGTCGATCCCGTCGAGCACGACCGTGTCGCCGAAGCTGCGGCGTACGTCTCGCGCCGCTACGAAGCCTGCAGTCCGCGTCGCCACGACAGCGCCCTCCTCTCGGCTGCGCGCAGCGCGACGTCGGACAGCAGCCCGAGCACCGCGTACGCGAAGAGTCCGAGGAGCACAATCTCCGTCTGGGAGAACTCGCGCGCCTCCATCATCATGAAACCGAGCCCCGAGTCGGTGTTGACCTGCTCGCCGACCACCAGGCTCAACCAGCCCGCCGCGAACGCGAGGCGCAGCCCGAGGAACAGCGACGGCATCGCCCCCGGGATCACCACGTGCCGGACACGTCCGAGTGCCGACAGGCCGCAGGTCCGGGCGGCCTCGACCAGACGTTCGTCGATGTTGCGGATGCCGGCGTAGAGATTCAGATAGATCGGGAAGAACGCGCCGAGCGCCACCAGCGTGATCTTGAGCGGCTCCCCGATGCCGAGCCAGATGATGAGCAGCGGGACGAGACCGAGGTGCGGGAGCATCCGCGCCATCTGGACGGTCGGGTCGACGAGCGCATCACCGACCCGCAGGAGCCCGGCGAACGCGCCGAGCACAAGCGCGAGACCACCTCCGATCGCCAGGCCGATCACGGCGCGCGTCAGCGACTCGTACACGTGCGCGGGCAGGCTGCCGTCCTGCGTCAGACGCCAGCCCGCTGCGAGGACCTCGCTGGGCGGCGGCAGTTTGTCCGGAGACAGGATGCCCGTACGGGCGAGGAGCTCCCACGCGCCGACGAGGAGGAGCGGAGTGGCCAGGCGAAGCCGGCGGAGCCGGACGTCCGTACGGGAGCGCCGGCGCGCGGACCCCGTACGAACGCCTGCGGCCACCACGGGCTCCGCGCCCACCCCGGACTGTGCGGGTGCGGGCGCGGATGCGGCCAGCGGTGCTCGGCTCACTCGAGGATGTCCGAGTAGCGGTCGTCGACCCGACCCGCGATGTCGACCGGACCGGGGATCAGCTCAAGGTCGGCGAAGCCGTCGGCGATCTCCTGGAGCTCGGCACCGATCTCCGGTGTGAGCGCGGCCAGCGGCTGGGCGCTGCGTGCGAGGGCGCGCGTTGTGGTGTCGAGCGGGATCTTGAGCTCCGGCGCGAGAAGGTCCGCGCGCTCTGCCGGGTGAGCGAGGCCCCAGTCGGTCGTCTCGCGGTACGTGCGGAGGAACTCCTCGATCTGCTCGGGCTTCTCCTTCAGCGCCTCCGGGGTCACGAGCACGTACTCGCGGTTGTTCGCCAGGCCGGTCGCGTCGACGAGCACCTTGACGCCCGGCTGCTCGGCGAGCGCGAAGTAGGGGTCCCAGATGATCCAGGCGTCGACCTGGTCGTTGTCGAAGGCCGGTCGTGCCTCGGCGGGCTTGAGGTACTTGACGTCGATGTCGTCGATCGTCATGTCGTTGGCCTCGAGGAGCTTCACGAGCAGCCAGTTGACGTTGGAGCCCTTGTTGAGCGCGACGGTCTTGTCCTTGAGGTCCTTGAACGTGCTGAAGCCGCTCTCCTCCTTGACGAGGACCGCCTCGCCCTTCGGGACGGGCGCGGACGTCGCGATGATCGTGAAGTCGGTCTTGCCGGCGGCGGCGAAGATCGGCGGCGCCTCACCGGTCTGGCCGATGTCGATCGCGCCGGCCTTGAGGGCCTCGGTCAGCGCCGGGCCGCTCTCGAACAGCGACCACTTCGCGTCCGGCGCCGCATCCTTGGCCTTGACCAGGCTCAGGCCGCCGAAGCGCTGATAGCCGACGTTGAGTGGCTCGTCGGCGTCGGCCTCCTCCGCGCCACCGCAGGCCGACAGCCAGCTCGACATCAGCAGCGCGACGGCGGCGGTCAGGGTGGCGGTGGTTCTGCGCATGGGGGTCCTCGGAGGATCGGGGCGGAGCAACGGCGGTCAGTCTTCCGAGGGCCGCAGGGTCGGGCCAGGGTTGCGCTCGCCCCGACATAAAAGGGGACCTCGACGGGCGTGTGTGACCGATTCCGGACGAACGGGCGTGTTTTTACGTTCCTGACACACTGTCGTCACCGGCACGGTCTCGTACAAGGCGCCGAGCGCGAAGAAGCTGCGCCTGAGGGTCGTCAACAGCGGTGACCCGCGGCGGCAACCCTCATCGTTTCGCATGGTTACGGTTCGGAAACAGGGTTCCTCGTCACTGATCGTCGGCCCTACGCTGAGCGGCGCACGCCAACCCCGGCGAGCACGATCCCCGCCGAGGAATACCGCATGCGCCGCACCCTTGTCCCTGCCCTCGCCGTCGCCTTGTTGCCGTTCACGGCCGTGTCGCCCGCTCACGCCGGCGTCTCGACGCCTGCCGTCATCACGCCCGGCAAGACGGCGACCCTCACCTTCACGCTCCCCGAGGCACTGCCGTCGGCCGTCGTCGAGATCCGCCCCGCAGGCCGTTCCGAGGTCGTCTCCTCCCGGCCGCTGGCGGACCTTCCGGCCGGTGACACGAGCACGACGTGGGACGGCCGCACCACCGGCGGCACTGCGGTGGCCGACGGCGCGTACACCGCCAGCATCCGCCCCGCCATCGACGGCTCCACGCCCCTCGACTACGCCACAGTCCGCACCAACGTCACGCCTCCGCGCGCCGGCGTGGCCCCGAGCGTGTCCGCCGGCGCCGTCTTCCCCTGGACGGACGGGTACGGCGATGCCATCACCCTCACCGGCCCCGCCGCAACGAGCGAGATCACCGCGACCTCATCGCTCCAGGTCCTCAACAGCGCCGGCACCGTCGTCTGGTCCAGCGCCGCACGCAGCGCTCGCTGGACCGGTCGCTCCAGCGCCGGGGCGATCCTGCCGAAGGGGACGTACCGAGTCCGCTCCCGCTTCCTCGACACCGACGGTCTCACTGGCCACAGCCCGACCCGCAACGTCACGGTCTCGGCCGCCCGGCTCGTGACACGCAAGGTCGTCGAGAAGGTGGAGCCACGCCGGTACGCGACCGGCACGTACACCGGCAAGTGCGGCAAGGTCTTCCGCCCCGCCCGTAAGGGCAGGACGTGGAGGAAGTCGGTCGGTCTCGCGAGTCGCCACAAGTGCGGCGGCGGCAAGTACGACGGCGCGGTCGAGGTGACGTTCGGAGCATGGTGGCCGACCCTGCACGACGTGAGTTCGCTGAGGCTGGAGGTCGTCGGCGGCGGGCACACCCGCGCCAAGCGCAACGTCGCCGTGGGGTACTCCGTGAAGAAGAACCGCGAGCTCGGGAAGGTGCGCCGACTCCCGGCGCGGTACGGCACGCGGACGATGCTCGCCGCCACCGGAGCGCGGGCGCGGTCCTACGTCAACGACCGCGGGGAGTTCTACTGGGGCGTCATCGCCTACGAAGGCAGCCGGTACGACGTCAAGTCGTTCCGCATCACCCTCACGATCCGGCAGCTGGTCGACCCGAATGCCCGCGTCGCGGGTGCCGCGGGCGGCGTGCAGCCGCTCGGCTGACCTCCCGCCGTGCGCACCGAAGGCAAAGTTCGCTAACGTGACGCCCTCGTCCGCCGACCCCGCGGCGGACATGTCATGCAGGAGGCCTCCATGGCGAGAACGTCCAGCAAAGCGTCCACCCGTCAGATCGTCACCGTCATCGTCGTCGTGTGGCTCGTGATCGGCGCCCTCGCGGCCGCCCAGCGCGGATACTTCCGCGGCTCGGACGCGAACTGCGCCAAGCTCGGCACGATCGCGGTGACGATCATCGCCGGCCCGCTCAACTATGTGGGTGCCAACCCGAAGATCGACTGCGACATCGAACCCAGCAAGTGAGCGTACGAAGGGCCCGGCACGTCATGTGACGTGCCGGGCCCTTCGCCGTACGGGGTACGGGGTCAGCGCCGCAGGACCTTGCGGGCCAGGTAGTTCCCGCCGAACTGCACCACCTGCACGATGATCACGATCATGATCACCGCGGACCACGTCACTATCGGGTCGAACTGCCGGTAGCCGTACTGCAGCGCGAAGTTGCCCAGCGTGTTGCCGCCGATCACACCCGCGATCGCCGACATGTCCACGACCGCGACGAACGCGAACGTATAGCCGAGGATCAGTGGACCGAGGGCTTCGGGGACGATGACGGTCCGGATGATCCGCAGCCGGCTCGCGCCCATCGACCGCGCGGCCTCGATGACGCCGGGATCCACGGTGACGAGGTTCTGCTCCACGATGCGCGAGATCCCGAACGCCGCCGCAAAGGTCATCGCAAAGATGATCGCCTTGTTGCCGATCCCGATGCCGACGACCACGCGCGCAAGAGGTTGGAGCGCGGCGATCAGGATGACGAACGGGATCGGGCGGAAGAAGTTGACGAGCACGTTCAGGATGAGGGCGACAACGCGGTTCGGGTAGAGCCCCGAGGGACGCGTGACGTACAGCGCCATGCCGAGGACGAGGCCGACGGCACCGCCGATCGCGAGCGCGATGACGACGATGTAGAGCGTCTGCCAGGTCGACTCCCAGAAGATCGGCCAGAGCTCGCCCATCTGGGTGTCGGCGGCGAGGATCTCGACGGCGCTCATCGCAGCTCCCGCGTCTCTATGCGTGCGCCGATCGCGTCGAGGGCCGCATCGACGTCGGGGTCGGCGCCCCGCAGCGACAGCGTGAGGTTGCCGAAGGTCCTGCCGCCGACATCCTCCATACCGCCGTGGACGAGCTCGAAGGTCACGTCCCGCCGGATCAGCTCGGCGAACACGTCGGCCTGTCGTAAGCCCTCGTCGCGGAACGCGAGCCGGACGAACCGCCCGGGGTGGCGAGCCTGCAGGGCGACCAGCGCCTCCGGGTCAGGCACGTCGTCGATGATCGTCGAGACGAAACGCCGCGTGACCGGCTGCTGAGGATCGGAGAACACGTTGAAGACGGGGCCGCGCTCGACGATGCGCCCCGCTTCCATCACGGCCACCCTGTTGGCGATCGTCTTCACGACCTCCAGCTCGTGCGTGATGACCATGATCGTGATCCCGAGCTCGTCGTTGACGCGACGCAGGAGCGCGAGGACCTCCTGCGTCGTCTCGGGGTCGAGCGCGCTCGTCGACTCGTCCGCGAGCAACAGCTTGGGCGAGGTCGCGAGCGCACGGGCGATGCCGACGCGCTGCTTCTGACCACCCGAGAGCTGGTCGGTGTAGGTGTGCGCCTTCTCCGCGAGCCCGACGAACTGGAGCAGCTCGGCGACGCGCGCGTGCGCCTCGTCCTTGCCGACGCCGGCGACCTGCAGCGGATACATCACGTTGCCGTACACGGTGCGCGACCGCAGCAGGTTGAACTGCTGGAAGATCATCCCGATCCCCAGCCGTACCTTCTGCAGCTGCCGCTCGCGCAGCCCGGTGATCTCCGTGCCGTCCACCCTGATCGACCCGGCCGTCGCGCTCTCGAGTGCGTTGACCAGGCGGATCAGGGTGGACTTGCCGGCGCCGGAGTAGCCGACGATCCCGTAGATGTCTCCGGCCTCGACGTCGAGGTCGACGTCGTCGATCGCACGCACGGGTGAGCCGTCGCGCGACGGTGCCGGGAACACCTTCGAGACGCCGCGCATCTCGACAAGAGCCATGGCGACTACTGTGCCTGGATCTTCGACTCGACGTCCTTCAGGGTGCCGTCGAGCTCGGCGCCCGGGAGCTTGACGATCTCCGCCGTGTTGCCGGAGACCTCCTGCAGGCCGTCGATGACCGGCTGGCTGTTCTGGAAGATCTCGACGAGCTTGCGGTAGGTCGCGTTGTCCTTGTCCTCGGCGCGGACGGCGAAGATGTTGACGTACGGCTGCGCGCTCGGGTCCTTCGCGTCGTCGGTGACGAGCGCGTCGGCGAACGTCAGGCCGGCCTTCTCGACGAAGTCGTTGTTGATGACCGCCGCCGCGACGTCCGGCAGCGAGGTCGGGGTGAGGTCGGCCTTGATGGCCTGGACCTTCACGCGCGAGGAGTCCTCGACGTCGTTCAGGGTGGAGAACGGGCTGCCGCCGTCCTTCAGCGAGATCAGGCCCGCCGACTGGAGCAGCAGCAGGGCGCGCGCCTGGTTGGTGTCGTCGTCCGGCACGACGACGGTGTCGCCGTCCTTGATCGCCTCGACCGAGTCGACCTTCTGCGAGTAGAGGCCGAGCGGATAGATCGCCGTCGACCCGATCGGATAGAGGTCGTCGTCGTTCTTCACGTTGTAGTCGGCGAGGTAGATGATGTGCTGGAACTGGTTGATGTCGATCTCGCCCTCGCTGACCGACGGGTTCGGCTGCGCGTAGTCGGCGAAGTCGATCACCTCGACATCGATGTCTTCCTTGGCGGCCTCGTCCTTGAAGGTCTTCCAGTACGGGTCGCTCGCACCGACGACTCCGAGCTTGACCTTGGTCATCCCGGCAGCCTCGTCGTCGCCACCTCGGACGGCGAAGAAGACGCCGACGACCACGGCGAGTGCGACGACCGCAGCAACGATCCACACCCCCTTGCGGGACTTCGGCGGTGCGACCTGCGGGACCTGCTCGGACATCGTGTGCTCCTCGTTCGGGTGGGTACGGGGATGTTCGCCCCTCCCTCGAGATTGCGCCGCAGTCCCGCATTCTGGCCGCCCGTCTCGCATCGCGAGATGGACGCGACGTTCGAAATCCCTCGGAAACACGGGGATCGGCCTGAATCAGCGTGACTGACACCACGCATTTGCGGTCATCCCGAGTCGAATCGACTCAGATCCGCAAGGCCGCTCAGAGGCTCCACAGACCGGCCGAGATCGGCAGCTGAACGAGGCCGGCGACGATCGCGACGGCCGCGAGCGAACGCCGTACGACAGGGTTGCCGCCCCTCATCCGCAGCCGCTTGACGCCGATCCCGATCGCGAGCGCGGCGAGCAGCAGGCCGAGGAGGTTGAGGCTCTGCTCCGAGACGACCTCGCCGTTGACCGTCGTCGTGCTCGACGAGCCACCGAACACCCAGAAGGGCATCACGGCCAGGGCGATGGCGACCAGGGGCCAGACCACGTCGTCGCGGAGGTCCAGAGGTGCCGGTGTCGGCTCGCGCGTCTCACTCATGTGCGGATCGTAGACGTCTGCTCGGCAACCCCACCGCAGAGCACGTGCCCCACCGGAAACAACCGGTGGGGCACGCACGTTGAGTGGGGGCCAACGCAAAGTGCGCTGGCGCCGGGGGCCGGGGCTGCTACTTCTGCAGGTCGTCGATCGCGCGCTGCGAGCCGGGGTGGACGGGGACGGGGTCCGACAGCGTGGCGTCCTCGAGGCGGATGTCCTTCGCCGCGGGGTGCACCGCGACCAGCGCGTCGGTGTCCTCGAAGACCACCGTCGTCAGTGCGCAGGCGACGTTGTCGGCCATGTCGTTGCGCGCGAGCAGGACGTTCGGGACAACGACCGTCGGCACGTCCGCGTCAAGCTCGTACGTGGCCGCCGGGATGCTTCCCTCCTCGTACACGGGGTTGATCTCCTGCAGCGCCGGGAGCTCCGGCGTGATGTCGAGGAAGGTGACCTTGTCGCCCATCGACGTGAAGAGGTCGGTGATCGCCGGAGTCGGGAGACCGCCGGACCACACGAGCCCGTCGATCGAGCCGTCCTTCATGCCGTCGACGGTCTTGGTCAGGTCGAGGCGCTGCGCCGACACGTCGTCCTGCGACAGCCCAGCGGCCTCGATCAGCCGCTGGGCGATGACCTCGGTGCCGGACTTCGGCGAGCCGGTCGAGATGCGCTTGCCCTTGAAGTCGGCGATCGACGTGATGCCGGAGTCGGCGCGGACGACGACCTGGGTGTAGTTCGGGTAGATGCGCCCGATCGACGAGACCTCCTGCTTCTCGGTGAACGAGCCCGTGCCAGACACCGCGTCCGCCGCGGTGTCGGCCAGGGAGAAGGCGAGGTCGTAGTCGCCTGCGACGAGCTGCTGCACGTTCTGCACCGACGCCCCGGTCTCGGCCGCGGTGGCCTTGAGCTCGGTCTCGTCGCTGATGATCTTGGCGAGGCCACCGCCGACGACGTAGTAGACGCCCGTCGAGTTGCCGGTCGCGATCCCGATCCGACCGGAGCCGGCGTCGCAGCTGTCAGTGTCGCCGTCGGCCTGGTTGTTGTCCTGCTGCCCCCCGCACGCCGCGAGGGCGAGGGAGGCGGTCAGCGCGCCGGCGGCGAGCAGCCTACGGGTCTGTCTCATGGGTTCTTCACTCCTGGGTGATGGGTGTGGCGGACGGTGACGTGGTGGGGCGCTGCGTACGGCGGCCCACGAGGTGGAGGACCACCGCGGCCACAAACAGCGCGAGGCCGATCGCGATCGAGACCGGGACGAGGTAGAGGAGCAGCAGTGCCGCGGGGATGCACAGCAGGCGTTCGAGGCGACGCGTAGGCCCGAACATCCAGCCGGACGTCGCGACGGCGAGCGCGGCGACAGCGAGGGCGGCGACAGCGGTCGTCCACACGACGTCGATCAGCGCGCCGCGCCCGAGCAGGTGCGTGCCGTTATCGGTCATGATGAACGCCATCGGCGCAAGGAAGGCCGGCAGCGTGTACTTGCACGCCTGCCACATCGTCGCCATCACCTTGCCGCCGGTGATCGCCGCAGAAGCGACCGCCGCCAGCGCGGTCGGCGGCGACACCTCCGACAGGACCGCGTAGTAGAAGATGAACATCGCGACCTCGGGCCCCTCTGCGCCGAGGCTGATGAGGGCGGGGCCGATGATGATCCAGCTGAGGATGAACGACGCGGTCACCGGGACGGCGAGCCCGAGCACGATGATCGCGACGGCGGAGAACAGCGCGCTCAGCACGACCAACGACGCGTGGTTGGGAGCGAGCGCGTCGGCAGCGTCGATGAGCAGGGATGAGAGCACCTGCCCGAGTCCGGTCTTGGCGATCGTCGAGGTGATCACGCCCGCCGCGGCGCACACCGCGATCACGGGGACCGCCCCGCGGATCCCGGTCGCGAGCGCCACGTACAGACGGGCGACGTAGTCCCGCAGCGACTCCCCCAGCGGCAGCTGCTCGGCGTCCTCGGGCCGCTCGTCGATGCCACCGACGAACCGGCGCCGCGACAGGACGGCCTCGAGCAGCCCGAAGGCGGCGGCCACGGCGGTGGCGTACACGACGGCCTTGAACGGCGGCACGTCCATCGCGAGGAACACGATGATGACGCCGAGGCTCACGAAGTGGTAGCCGAACCGGCCGAGCAGCGCCCACGGGCTGTTGACGTCGATGTCCACGCGCCGGGCGCCGAAGCGGCGGGCGTCGATCTCGACGGCGAGGAAGATGCCGAGGTAGTAGAGCAGGGTGGGGACGAGGGCCCAGCCGAGCACCTGCAGGTAGGAGACGCCGAGGTACTCCGCGATGATGAACGCCGCCGCGCCGAGCGTCGGCGGCGACAGGATCGCCCCGATGCCGGAGGCGGCGAGCATGCCGCCCGCGGCCTCGCGCGGATAGCCGGCACGCTTGAGGATCGGCCACGCGAACGACCCGAGCGTCACCGCGGTCGCCGTCCCGGAGCCCGACACCGTGCCGAGCAGGAAGCCCGAGGTCGCGACCGTACGACCGGGCGCCGTGCCCGACTTCCGGAACAGCGAGAAGCTGAACTCGACGAAGAAGCGCCCCGCGCCCATCCGGTCGAGGACGGCGCCATAGATCGTGAAGAGCACGATGTACGTCGCAGCGACGTCGAGCGGGACGCCGAAGAAGCCGCTGGCCTCGTTGTAGAGCGCGTTGATGATCTGGTCGATGTCCTCGCCGCGGTGCGAGATCGCCCACGAGATCGGGAGGAAGCCGCCGTAGTAGGCGTACGCGAGGAACACCGCGCAGACGATCGGCAGCACCCACCCGGTCGTACGGCGGGTCGCCTCCAGCACGAGCAGGAGCAGCAGGAGCCCGGCGACGACGTCGATCGTGCCCAGCGCGCCCTGGCGATCGAGGAACGCGCTGAACCCTCCCCCACCCTGCCCCCAGTCGGGCAGCGGGAGGACCGGGTAGAGACCGACCACGAGGGCGACCAGGGCGAGCAGCCAGTCGACCGGACCAGGGTCGTCGCGGCCGTCCGTGCTGCGCCGCGCGCGACCGCGGTAGAGGAGGAACGCCAGCGGCAGCGTGACGCCCAGGAAGACGACGAGATAGAACTGGTTGCCCTCGCGCAGAGGGAAGAAGACCTGCCGCAGCACGAACACCGCGACGACGAAGCACCAGAGCGTGATCAGGTGCTCCCAGCGGCGGGACAGGCGGCGCGACGGGCGCTCCTCGTCGTACTCGGAGGCGAGGTGTTCGAGGTCGGTCTGGTCGACCGGGGTGTCGCGCTCGGCGGTGGGCATGGCGGGTAACGTACTCGTGATCCGTGTCACATCCGTGGCCGCGAACCCCAGGCTTTACACAGTCTTGACGTCGCCCCGTGGCCGGGAGGTCCGTGGTGGGCGTTCTCCTCCCTGAATCGTCATCGTTCGGTGGGTTCCAGCTGCCGCGAGGCAAGCTTTCCGCTGAGTATCGTCGAGAGCGCGACCACCGCGATCACGAGACCGATGAGCGTCCAGGGAATCACGAGGTCGTACCGCGGGACTCTTGCAACCGTGACCACCAGTGATGCGACCGCGACTGAGGCCCCGACTCCGACGGACAACGTGGTGATCCAGACATGCTGACGGCTGATGGCTCGGGCTGCCCATCGTCGCCGCACGCCCACCTGGGTGAGTTTGCTGGCCCACCCCCGCATGGCGCGGACCTGGGCGCGGGTGGCCAGGACCGAAACACCCACGAGCAACGCGACCAGCAAGACGACCGATCCCACGATCGCGGCAGGCGGAACCACGGGCACGGGCGTCTCGTAGACACCGATCGATCGCGGATCGAGGCCCCTGTCGCGCAAAGCCGTGCGCGCAGCGCGGCGGTCGTCGGCGGAGATGTCCTTGAACAGCATCGCAGCGGGGGTCGTCGCCATCCCCAGACGCTGCGCGGTGGCTCTGAGCATGACGAAGGGAACAGCTTGGGTCCACCGGGTCTGCGCAGGATCGACGATGCGTGCCGGCACGTTCGCCACGCTCTTGCCGGTCGCGTTGTCGATCAGCGTCAGCCGTCCGCGCGCCACCCGAACGAGGTCGGGGTTGATCACCAGAGCGCCATCATCGGCGAGCAGCTCCCGGTCGGCCGATGTCAGCACGACGCCGAGCGCTCCCTCGAGATCGTCCGCGGAGTCGAAGGCGAACGCCACTCCCGGCCGGTCTCGCGTACCGACCGTCTCCTCGGACTCGAGCACTCCGGTGGACGGGTCCACTCTTCGCTTGCCGATGAGGAAGAACTGAATCGGCTCTGCCCGCTTGATCGAGTGCACTGTCTCGACGGCTGCAACGACAGCCGGGTCGGGCTTCAGGAACGGGGTGCCGAAGCTGTCCATCAGCACGTCTCCGGAGGGCACCGATACGGGTCGCCGGGCGCGTTCTAGCGCGACCTCGCTCGAAAGGATGGTGAGCATCCCGACCGTCGCAGCAACGATCACGATATAGATGCCAGCCACGACAGCCAACCGTTGATGGTTCGTCGAGATCTGTCGTGCCACAAGCCGTTGGGTCAGGGTGCGGCGAGGCATCACCCGCAGCAGGCCGTCGATCAGCTCGGGGCCGAGGGCTGCCGCCGTCAGCGCCATGAGGCCGATCAGCGCCATCGCTCCACTCGGCTCGCGCATGGTCAGCGCCTGCCAGAGCGTAGTGCTCGCACACGCGACGCCGAGGAGTTGCCGAGCTGAACGCAGCCTGCCACGCGTACCCGCCGACAGTTGGCGTCGGCCGGAGACGAGGATCCGGTCCCGGAGCGCGGCGAGTCCAAGCGTGAGACCGAGCACGACCCCCACCGCGCTGACCTCGATAGCGGCCCACGGGACGCGGACATTCGTGACGAAATATCCCCACCGACCCTCGCCCCAGAAGGCCGCGGCATAACCGATCGCCGTGCCTCCCGCGGCGGCGACGAGCGCGCTGACCACGATGAGAGGCAGCGGGACGAGCCAGACCGCGAGCAGAGCGTCGCGCCGCTCGACGCCTTGCGCCATCGCCACGCTTGCCGACGACTCCAGTCGCCTCGCGAGGATCACGTATCCCATCACCAGCAAGGCCGGCAGCGCCAAGAGCCCGGGAATCCAGAGGCTGAGCGGCGACTGCGCGGTCCACGGACGAGGCGACTCCGCCTCGAGGTCGGCGCGGATCTGAACACGTTCACCGATCGCCGCCCTGGAGATCGCCGCACCCTCGCCGGACGCGGAGAGGGCGGTACTTCCCACAGCCTGGTCGACGGCGTCGATGAGCGCCGCCGCGTCGTCTTGCGTCGTCTCGAAGGTGGGAAAGGCCAGCAGTGGTGAGCCGTCGCTCCCCCGAACCTCCGCCATCTGGCGCCAGGTCCCCGGGGCGCCCAGCAGCTTTGGCCAGCGGTCGAGCTTTGCCCGCGCGAGCCCTACGATGCGAAGATCAGGCGCCGCGCCTGCAGTCGGAATTTCGTCGCCGACACGCATGCCCGTCAACCCTGCGCCGGCAAGCACCACGTCACCGGCGTCGCGCGGCCACCTGCCGTTGGTCAAGCTGAACTGGCGTGTCGCCGGACTGCGGACCCAGTCCTTTTCGGTGTAGTAGACCCCGTCCAGGCCCCATCGGAAGAGCGGGAAGTCGATCACGTTCAACGCCATGGTGAACCCTGAGCCCTGCGACTCGAAAGCGCCCCGGAGCCTGTCGCCGTCGTCAGTGCTCGCACGAAGCTCGACGTCGAACATGGTGACGGCGGCTGAGGCACTCCCCAGCTCGGCGTCGGCAGTCTGAGCCGGTGTCAGGCCCTGCGCGTCCATGAAGCTGTTGGTAGCGAAAAGGAAGGCAATGAACAGGATCGGTGCCGCGAAGACGGTCGCGACGATGGTGCGTGACCGCAGACGCCGCCGAATCGTCCCGATCATGCGAGGGACGTCACGTCGCCGTGCACCACGCCGTCGAGCATCTCGATGCTCCGCGACGCTCGCTCCCGGCATGCGGGATCGTGCGACGCCACGATGACCAAGACACCTTTGCCCGACATCACCCCCAGCAGGTCGAAGATGGCGCCAGCGTTGCGGCTGTCCAGCGAGCCCGTCGGCTCATCGGCCAGCAGGATCTTGCGCCCGCCCGAGAGCGCCCGGGCGATCCCGACACGCTGCTGCTGCCCGCCGCTCAGCTCGTCGGGGTAGCGACGTCCGTAACCGGCGAGACCCACCGACTCGAGCAGCCGTTCTGCCTCGTCGAGAGCCTCAACGGTCTTCGTCCCTCGAGCCTCGATCGGGAGGGCGACGTTCTCCGCTGCGGTGAACTCCGAGATGAGCTGGTGCGACTGGTGCACCATCCCGACCTCGTCACGACGCAGCCGGATGCGGCCCTCGGCGCCGATCTGCGCAAGATCGTGCCCGGCCACCACGACACGACCCGAGGTCGGGAGGTCCAGCCCCGCAAGGAGATTGAGCATCGTCGTCTTTCCCGAGCCGCTGTGCCCGAACAAGCACACGAACTCCCCGGAATCCGCCTCGAAGTCGACTCCCCCCACCGCCCTCACGGTCTCGGCAGGGGAGACGAACTCTCGCTCGACCCCGACCGCCCTGACCAGCGGACCTGGACCCCCCATGCTCAGCATCCCTTGTTGGTCCTCATGCTCGAGGTCTTGTCCGAATCGAAGACCGACATGTTGTCGTCCCGGCTCGCGATCCCCATGGTCAGCAAGGCACCGGTGCCGTTGCGTCCGTCATAGAGACAGCCCTTGTAGTCGTTGGAGCGGTTCTGCCACGAGTCGGCCTGGTTGTCCTCACCGTTAGCATCGTTGAAGACATCGACAACGCCCTGGCCGTCGGCCTGCGCAGCGATCAGCAGCTTGTAGTCGTTGTTCCCCCAGACACACATCTTGCTACCCGTGCACTCGAAAGCGATGCCTGCGCGGTCATTGGCGCAACGACCGCGACGGCGAACAACGCCCCCGCAGTGGCAAGTGAACGGACCATTCTCATCTTCGACCTCATATCGTCGCGGCCGGCCCGTGTGGCCGGCCCGTGTGGCCGGCCCGTGTGGCCGGCCCGTGTGGCCGGCCCGTGTGGCCGGCCCGTGTGGCCGG
>NZ_JBHUFT010000001.1:0-649049 GCF_042681565.1 Mumia zhuanghuii | reverse complement strand
GGGTCTCGACAGGCTCGACCGCCGGACCTCCGCCGGTCGAGCCTGTCGAGACCCCCACCGCCGGGCCACCCTTGCCTCGCCCTGTGAGCCGTGTCACAGTCTTGCCACTGCCCGACGCCACACCCGCGCCGCACCGAGGAGTCCGTCCATGACCGCAGCCCCTCCGACGCCCACGTTCCTCGACGACCGCCTCGCCTACTGGGCGGACGCCACTCCCGACGCTGAGTGCATGGCGTACGGCGACCGGGCGTGGACGTACGGGGAGTTCGACGAGCGGGTGCGTCGCGCCGCTGCAGGCCTGCGCGACCTCGGTCTCGGGCGCGGCGACGTCGTCGGGTTCCTCGACAAGAACCACCCCGCGTGCGTCGAGATCACGCTGGCCGCCGCATCTCGCGGGATGGCGACGGCGATCGTCAACTGGCGCCTGGCGGGCGACGAGCTCGACTACACGATCAACGACTCCGGCGCACGCGTCCTGTTCGTCGGCACCGAGCTCGCGCCCGCGATCGAGCTCATCCGCGACAAGCTGCCGCACGTCGAGGAGATCATCCAGGTCACGCCGGACGGTGCCGAGGGCGACGAGTACGAGGCGTGGCTCGCCGCGGCCGAGCCGACGGGGCCGTCGCCCGACCACACACCCGACGACGTCTGCCTCGTGATGTACAGCTCGGGGACGACGGGACGACCCAAGGGCGTGATGCTGACCCATCGGGCGATGGTCGCGCACACGATCAACGCGCACGACGGATGGGCGCTCGAGCCCGGCGACAAGAGTCTCGTCGCGATGCCGCTGTTCCACGTCGGCGGCACCTCGTACGTGCAGTTCGCGCTCCACGACGGGTTCCCGAGCATCATGACGCGCGAGCCCGACCCGGTCTCGCTGGCGACGGCGATCATGAAGGGCGCGAACTCCGCCTTCCTCGTGCCCGCCGTCGCGCAGATGGCACTGTCCGGCGGGCCGGAGGCGGTCGCGCTGTTCGGCAAGCTGAAGTTCTTCACGTACGGCGCCGCGCCGATGCCGCTGCCGCTGCTGCGGCGCGCGATGGAGGCGTGGCCCGACACGCAGTTCATGCAGGTGTACGGCCTGACGGAGGTGTGCGGCGTCATCACGCACCTGCTCCCCGAGGCACACCTGGACGACGAGCACCCGGAGCGGCTCATGTCGGCGGGCGTGCCGATCCCAGGCGTCGAGACCCGCGTCGTCGACCCGTTCTCGCTGGAGGACGTGCCGGAGGGCGAGGCGGGCGAGCTCTGGTTCCGTACGCCGCAGCTGATGAAGGGCTTCCTCAACAAGCCCGAGGCGACGGCCGAGGTGATCATGCCGGACGGCTGGTTCCGTACGGGCGACGTCGGTCGGTTCGTCGACGGCTACGTCTATGTCGAGGACCGGATCAAGGACATGATCGTGACCGGCGGCGAGAACGTGTACTCCCCCGAGGTCGAGCGCATCCTGACCGGGCACCCGGCCGTGGCGGAGGTCGCGGTCATCGGCGTGCCGGACGAGCGGTGGGGCGAGAGCGTGAAGGCCGTCGTGGCGTTCCGCGAGGGCGAGTCGGTGACCGAGGAGGAGCTGATCGCGTTCACCCGTCAGCAGCTCGCCGGCTACAAGTGCCCGCGCACGATCGACATCGTGGAGCTCCTGCCGCGCAACCCCTCGGGCAAGATCCTCAAACGCGACCTGCGCAAGTCGTACTGGGCGGAGACCGGCCGCCAGATCTGACGGACAGCCGGAAGCACGCCCCCAACTCGCACCGCCAAGACACCGGTCGGCCACGGTTTGCCACGCCAATCGAAGAGGGACCACGTCGGTCAACGGGTCTGGCGTACACCCCGACAAAAGGACCCGACGTTTCACTCCTGATATGGGGGTGAAACGTCGGGTCTTTTTGTCGGGTCTTGCGTCAGGCCCTTACTTCTTGACCTTGACGGCCTTCGACTTCTGGACGACGGTCTTGTAGCCGGGCTTGGTGTAGGTGACCTGCACCGAGATCTTCTTGCCCTTGTAGGACTTCTTGAGCTTGAGGCTCTTGGCCTTCGCACCCTTGATCGCCTTGCCGTTGCGCAGCCACTGGTAGCGCACCTTCGCGCCGGCGGCCTTGCCCGGCCTGGCGGTCAGCTTCTTGCCGACCTTCGCCTTGCCCTTGACGGCGGCCTTGCCCCTGACCGCGAACGATCCGGCGGCGACCTTGCCGACGGAGACATTCGAGACGCGCGTGACGTAGCCGACCTTCGTCGCCGTCGACCGGACGGCCACGGTCTTGCCGAGGTCAGCAGGCTTCACGACGTACGAGGCACCCGCTCCGGCAGCCTTGCCGTTGACGAGCCACTGGTACGCGACGCTGCTGGCGGGGTTGGTGGTGCCACCGCTCGCGGCGAGGCGCTGTCCGACGACGGGCTTGCCCGTGGCCTTCAGCGCCGCGGCGGGCGCGAGGGCTGCCGGCGGGAGGACGTCGACCGAGGCGATCGTCGGCGCCGTGCCGACGACGGCGCACGGAAGCTCTGCCGCGGTCCACTCGGTCGTCGGCGGGAACTTGAGGTCGACCAGCATGTCGAGGTCGGCCTTGCCGAGGGTGACCACGACGTCTGCCCCAGAGCTCGTGGGGATCGGCGGCAGCTTCACCTCGGCGGGCCACGTCATGTTGCCCGCGGCCGGAACACCGAGGTCAGCGTCCTTGAAGGTCAGCTTTCCCGGACTTGCGAGCGGCGTGCCGTTCACGAGCACCTGGACGTCCGCAGACGCGTCCTTGAACTTCATCTCGAGGCTGCGCCCGTAGTTGCTCCAGGATTCGCCCCACGCGAGCGAGGCATCGGCCGTGATCGCGACGGGCTGGCCCTGCAGCGCCGTCGCGGGAGCGGTCGCGTCGACGACGAGCTTGGCGTCGAACGAACCGAAGCTCCCGTAGGTACACGAGTAGTCGGTCGTCGCTTCCGCAGCCTGTGCCGCGGTCACCGGGAGTGCCGCGAGCGCCCCTGCGACCAGGGCACCGGCCGCGATCATGCCCGCACCACGGCGGGTCGGAGTCGTCTTCATGTCTTCTCCTTCCGCGGCCACCTCTGCAGCAGCCGTTGAGAAGAACGTAGAACGAATTCGTGGAAGATATATGGTTACAGATATATCTTCTCACTGGTTGAGCCGAGCACTCACCTCTCTGCGAGCTTGCTCAGCAGCAGCGTCTCCGCGAGACAAACCCTCGCAAACTCCCCCAGATGCAGCCCTTCGTCGATGCCGTGAGCCCGCGTGTCCGGGTCCTCGACACCGGTCACGAGCACCGCCGCGCCGGGATAGCGGTCGGCGAACTCCGCGATGAACGGAATCGACCCACCGACCCCCATGTCGATCGGCGCAACGCCGTCCCACGCCTCGCGGAACGCCTCGCGCGCGGCGTCGTACGCGGGTCCGGTCGCGTCGACCTCGTACGCGTCTCCGCGGTCGTTGGGCGTGACCGTGACCTTCGCTCCCCACGGCGCGTGCGACTCCAGGTGGGCGACCAGCGCGTCCATGGAGGCGTCGGTGTCCGAGCCTGGCGCGATCCGCATCGAGACCTTCGCCCGCGCCCGTGGCACCAACGTGTTTGATGACTCCGCGATCGACGGCGCGTCGATACCGATGACCGCGATCGAGGGCTTGGCCCAGAGCCGCTCGACGACCGAGCCCTTGCCGATCTGCTCCACCCCCGGCAGCACGCCCGACTCAGCGACGAGGCGATCCGCCGGATACTCCACATCAGCCGCCATCGTCGCGTGCAGCCCGGCGACCGCGACCTCGCCGGAGTCGTCGTGCAGCGTGGACAGCAGCCGCGTCAGCACCATCAGCGCATCGGGGAAGACGCCACCCCACATGCCGGAGTGGACGGAGTGCTTCAGCGTCTCCACCTCGACGACGCAGTCGACGAGACCGCGCAGCGTCGTCGTGAGCGCTGGCGTACCGATGTCCCAGTTGCTTGAGTCCGCGATGACGATGACGTCGGCGGCGAGACGCTCGCGGTACGTGTCGAGCAGCGCACCGAGGCTCGCCGAGCCCGACTCTTCCTCGCCCTCCACGAAGACCGTCACGCCGACGGGCGGCTCGCTGTCGTACGCCCGAAACGCCGCGAGGTGCGCCGCGATCCCGGCCTTGTCGTCGGCGGCACCCCGGCCGTACAGGCGCTCTCCACGCTCGGTCGGCTCGAACGGCGGTGACGTCCAGGCCGCGGGGTCACCGGTGGGCTGGACGTCGTGGTGCGCATAGAGAAGGACCGTCGGGGCCCCCTCGGGAGCGGGGTGGTTCGCGATCACCGCGGGACCGCCTCCGGCCTCGACGACGTCGACCTCCGCGAACCCGGCGTCCCGCAGCAGCGCGGCGACCGCGTCGGCGCTGCGCCGGACGTCGCCGGCCCGTGCCGGATCGGCACCCACGGACGGGATGCGTACGAGGTCCTTCAAATCCGAGAGGACCGAAGGCATGATGCTATGGAGGCGTTGCACCGCTTCAGGGCTCATGTCGGCACCATACGGGGGACCATGTCCATGCATCTCGCACGCATCCACCACGCATCCAGACGTGGGCTCACTGCAGTCGTCGCGTCGCTCGCGCTCGCCGCCGGGCTCCTCGCTCCGGCGCTCGCCGCCAGCCCGGCCCACGCGGTCTCGGCCCCGGGCAACTTCACCGGTTTCGGCTTCGACGCGTGCACCGCGCCGACCCAGGCGCAGATGGATGCCTGGTGGGTCTCGTCGCCGTTCGCGGCGGTCGGCGTCTACATCTCGGGCTCCTCACGCGCCTGCGCCCAGCCGCAGCTCACCCGCAGCTGGGTGTCGACCCAGGCGAAGCGCGGGTGGCGTCTGATGCCGCTCCACGTCGGGATGCAGGCGCCCTGCTACACCGGCAACAAGCAGAAGATGTCGACGAACCCGACAACCGCCCGCGCCCAGGGCATCGCCGCCGCCAACGAGAGCGTCGCGGCGGCGCGTGCGCTCGGCATCGGCAAGAAGCGCGTCCTCTACCTCGACATCGAGGCGTATCCGATCTCCAACGCCGCCTGTGACAACGCGGTGATCCGCTTCCAGGACGGCTGGACGGCACGCCTGAAGCAGCACGGCTACAAGTCCGGCCTCTACTCGAGCGCCTCCGCGGCCATCGCCTCGATGAACGCGCTCAAGGAGGCGGGCGTCCGCAGCTACAACTACCCGCACCACCTCTGGATCGGCTGGTACAACGGCAAGCCCAACACCAAGGCCGAGCCCTACCTCGACGACGCGTACTGGGCCAACCACAAGCGCATCCACCAGTACGTCGGCAACACCCTCGCCCGCTACAACGGCGTCACGATCAACATCGACCGCAACTTCCTCGACGTCGGCAAGGGCTCCAACCCCACCAAGCCGAAGGCGCAGTGCGGGACCCACAAGATCAGCAAGTACCGCACCGTCAAGCCCGGCCAACGCCGCCCCGACCTCGCGCCGGCCGTGAAGTGCCTGCTGCGGCAGCGCGGCTACTTCAAGGGCTCCACGAAGAGCAAGGTGCACAACGCCAAGGCGCAGCGCGCGACCAAGCGGTTCCAGAAGGCGCACGGCATCAAGCAGTCCGGGACCGTCACCCGCCGGACGTGGGTGGCCCTGCTGTCCGACGGCTCGCAGCCGGTGCTCAAGCGCGGGTCGACCGGCAAGTACGTCTACCGGCTCCAGCGCTCGCTGACCGCCGCACTCGGTCGGTCGGTGCCTCGTACGGGGCTGTTCGACACCACGACGGAGAAGGCGGTGCAGGCCTACCGCAAGAAGGTCAAGCTCCCGGGCTGGCGCACCGCCGAGCCGAACCTGTGGGCGTCGCTGCAGGCCGGCAGGCGCTGACCGGGCTCGATCACACCAGCGGCAGGTACGGCGTCAGGTTGCTCCGCTCTCCCGACGCGTGGACCCGCCCCGCCGCGACCGTCTCCGCCCACGTCGTACGCCCGGTGGCGAGCGCGATCCATGTGGCGGGGTCCATCTCGACGACCGCCGGCGGGGTGCCGCGGGTGTGACGCGCCCCGGGGATCACCTGCACAGCGGCGTACGGAGGCACCCGTACCTCGACGCTGTTGCCCGGCGCCCGCTGGTCGAGCAGCGCCAGCAGGTGCTTCGTGGCGGCCCGCAGATCGGCCGGCGTCGCGTCGGTGCCGGACTCCCGCGCCTCGTCGAGCCGCGCGGCCAGCTCCGCCCACTGCTCCTCGCTCAGCGGGGTGAGGCGTCGTGCCATCAGCCCCACACCTCCGCGACCTGAGCAGCGATGCCCGTCGCCTGGGTGAACCCGGCCCGAGCCGTCGCCGCCCGCGCGGAAGGATCGAGCACGTTCTTGCCGATCGCGCGCCGTGCCTCGGCACGGGGGGCGACGACGGTCGTCCGCCCGCTCACCTTGCGCAGCTGCGCGGCAGCACCGCGTGAGGCGGGAAACGAGCTGGCCAGCGGCGTCAGTGCGACGACCCGGTCGTACGACACTGCCAGGTCGGCGTTCGCGGACGAGCGCGTCCCGCCGTCGATGTAGCGCCGCCCGTCGATCGACACCGGCGGGTACACCCCCGGCACTGCGCAGCTCGCGGCGACCGCGCGCACGAGCGGCACCCCGTCTGCCGCGCTGAACACACGGAACTGCCCCGACGCCGCATCGACGGCCGTGACACGCAGATTGCGCGTGGGCCAGTCCTGCGAGACGAGGCGGTCACGGATCACTGCGATGCGCTCGTCCTCCGACGGCAGGCGACCCGACTCCGCAGCGCGGACGGCGTACGCGCCGAGACGACGCCCGAGTTCCTCGAGATCGCGCCCGGCCCGCAGCGCCGACCACACCCACTGGGCGGTCACGGCGCGGCCGATCGCGGACATCGGCTCGGGCCCGTGCGTCCCGAGCGGCGCGAGCTGTCGGGCGTACAGGGCTTCGGTCGTCGCCGCGTTGGTCACCTGCGCCCCCACGACGGAGCCCGCCGACGTCCCGACGACGAGGTCGGCCGAGGTCAGGTCGAGGCCGGCCTCGGCGAGTCCGTGCAGCATCCCGATCTCCCAGGCGATGCCGGTGATGCCGCCACCGCCCAGGACCAGCGCGCGTGAGGTCATGCGCGCCATTGTGCCGGAGGGGTCTCGACAGGCTCGACCAGCGGAGGTGGCTCGACCGGCGGAGGTGGGGGTGCCGACTTAGCGTGGACGGATGCGCGCACTCCAGTACCTCGAGATCGGGCAGCCTCCTCGTGTCGTGGAGATCGACATCCCGGAGCCGGGCCCCGGCCAGATCCGCCTCAAGGTCACCGCCGCCGGTGTCTGCCACTCCGACGAGTTCGTGATGAGCCTGCCCGAGGAGGCGTACACGTTCGGGATCCCGCTCACCCTCGGCCACGAGGGAGCAGGCACGGTCGACGCCCTCGGCGACGGGGTCGCCAACCTCGAGCTGGGGACGTCCGTCGCCGTCTACGGCCCGTGGGGCTGCGGGCGGTGCCACGCCTGTGCACGCGGCGCGGAGAACTCCTGCCCCTACGCCGCCGAGCTCGGCATCGCGCCGCCGGGCCTGGGCGCGCCGGGGGCGATGGCGGAGTACATGATCGTCGACGACGCGCGACACCTCGTGCCCCTCGGTGATCTCGACCCCGTCCGCAACGTCTCGCTCACCGACGCCGGGCTGACGCCGTACCACGCGATCCGGACGTCGATGCCCAAGCTCGTCGCCGGCAGCACGGCCGTCGTCATCGGGGCGGGCGGGCTCGGGCACGTCGCGATCCAGATCCTGCGCGCCCTCACCGGTGCTCGTGTGATCGCCCTCGACGTCAACGAGGAGAAGCTCGCGCTCGCGAAGGACGTCGGGGCCCACGAGGCAGTCCTGTCGAACGCGGACGCTCCCGCGGCGATCCGAGCTCTGACCGGCGGGCTCGGCGCCACGGTGGTCTTCGACTTCGTCGGGGCACCGCCGACCGTCACGATCGCCTCGGCGTCGGTGGCGATCGAGGGCGACGTCCAGATCGTCGGGCTCGGCGGCGGGACGGCGGCCGTCGGGTTCGGGGTGACCCCGTACGACGCCACATTCCGCTTCCCGTACTGGGGGGCGCGCAGCGAGCTGATCGAGGTCTTCGACATGGCGCACCGCGAGCAGGTCCATGTCGAGATCGAGACGTACTCGCTCGACGACGCGCCGCGGGCGTACGAGCGGCTGCACGCCGGGCAGATCCGCGGGCGTGCGGTGGTCCTGCCGAACGGGTGAGGTTTCGACAGGCTCAACCACCGGAACTAGGTTTCGACAGGCTCAACCACCGGGTCTTACGCCAGTAGGGCGGCGATCGTCAGGATCGTGACGAACGAGAGGACCGTGGTCGCGAAGACGACGTCGCGCACGACGGGCACCGCGCGGTCGTACCGCACCGCGGTCACGAACACGTTCTGCGCCGTCGGCAGTCCGGCGACCACGACGACCGCGAGCAGCGCACTGCCGTCGAGCCCGAGAAGCAAGTGCGCCACGACGTAGGCGACGAGCGGCTGGATGACCAGCTTGAGCATGCTCAGCACCGCGACCTGACCACCCGCACCGCTCGCCCCCGGCTTCGGGCCGAGCCGCAGCGAGATGCCGAACGCGATCAGCATGCCGGGGATCGCGAGGCCGGCCAGCAGGTCGATCGGATCGGCCACCCATCGCGGCACCGACACCCCCGAAACCGCGACGACCACGCCGATCAGGGCGCCGACGGTGACGGGGTTGCGAAACGGGCGTGACAGCACGGAGAGCACCGTCGGCCGTTCCCCCGAGCCGGACTGGTCGAGCACGACGAACGCCAGCGGCGCGATCACCAACAGCTGGAGCAGCAGCGCGCCGGCGACCGCCGACGCGTCGCCGAGGACGTAAATCGCGATCGGCAGGCCGAGGTTCCCGGCGTTCACGTAGCCCGCCGTCAACGCCGACAACGTCGCATCGCCCCACCCGCGCCGCCACCGCCAGCGCGCGAGGGCGAGCGCGATCGCCGCGACGACGACCACACTGACGGCGTTCGCCACGAGTGCCTGCGACAGCGCACCCGCCACGTCGACCTCGGAGAGCACCGAGAAGAGCAGTGCCGGGCTGCCGACGAAGAAGACCAGCCTCGACAGCATCCACTGGTAGTCGAGCGTGACGACGCCGAGGTGGGCGAGGACGAACCCGACGGCGATCACCACCGTGATGACGCCGAACCCCTCGAGAACCCCGATCACACCCACCATCCTCACCGACGCGGCCGCGCGGACGTACAACTCCCCGTTCTCGCGCGCCTGCCGCACGGGAACGGGGGAGCTGTATGCCTTGGTGGCCGCTCAGCCGCTCACTCGGCGCCGGCTCCGGTCATCGACCGGACCTCGAGCTCGCGGTACTTCACCGGATCGGCCTTGGACTTCGAGGTGACCGTGCCCAGCCAGCCGAGGAAGAAGCCGATCGGGATCGACACGATGCCGGGGTTCTCCAGCGGGAACCAGCTGAAGTCCACGCCCGTGCCGAACAACGACAGGCTCTCTCCGGTCTCCGGGTTGACCTTGCCCGACACGACGGGCGAGAAGAACACGAGACCGACCGCGGAGATCAGGCCGCCGTAGATGCTCCACGTCGCACCGCGCGTGTTGAAGCTCTTCCAGAACAGGTTGTAGATCAACGCCGGGAGGTTCGCCGACGCCGCGACCGCGAAGGCGAGGGCGACCAGGAAGGCGACATTGAGCGACTGTCCCGGGATCGCCAGCGCGATGGCGACGCCACCGATCACGAACGCCGCGATCCGCGCCACCTTCACCTCGTCCTGCCCGGAGACCTTGCCCTTCTTGATCACGTTGGCATAGAGGTCGTGGGCCACCGACGACGCCGACGCGAGGGTCAGCCCCGCCACGACCGCAAGGATCGTCGCGAACGCCACCGCCGCGATCAACGCCAGCAAGATCGCGCCGCCCGTCGACCCTTCGCCACCGCCGACAGCTTCGGCGAGCAAGGGTGAGGCGAGATTGCCTCCGGACTCGGCGACCTTCGCGTACTGGCTGTCCGACAGCAGCGCCGCTGCGCCAAAGCCGAGGATCAGCGTCATCAGGTAGAACGTGCCGATCAGGCCGATCGCCCAGTTCACCGAGACGCGGGCCTGCCGCGCCGTCGGGACCGTGTAGAAGCGGATGAGGATGTGCGGCAGTCCGGCGGTGCCGAGGACGAGCGCGATGCCGAGCGACAGGAAGTCGAGCTTGCTGGTGAAGTCAGCGCCGTACTTCAGGCCCGGCTCGAGGAACGCCTGCCCGTGACCGGAGTTGCTGGCCGCCGTGCCGAGCAGCTCGGAGAGGTTGAAGTTGAACTTCGCGAGGACGAGCACGCTGATCAGCAGCGTGCCGACCATGAGGAGGACGGCCTTGACGATCTGCACCCAGGTCGTGCCCTTCATGCCGCCAACGACGACGTAGAAGATCATCAGGATGCCGACGCCGACGATCGTGAGGTTCTTCAGCGTGTCGCCCTCGACGCCGAGCAGCAGCGACACGAGCGCGCCGGCGCCGACCATCTGGGCCAGCAGGTAGAAGATCGAGACCACGACGGTCGAGACCGAGGCCGCCGTACGGACGGGCGTCTGCCGCATCCGGTACGCCAGCTGGTCGGCCATCGTGAAGCGACCGGAGTTGCGCAGCAGCTCGGCGATCAGCAGCAGCGCCACCAGCCAAGCGACGAGGAATCCGATCGAGTAGAGGAATCCGTCGTAGCCCGACAGGGCGATCGCGCCCGAGATCCCGAGGAACGACGCCGCCGACATGTAGTCGCCGCCGATCGCGAGACCGTTCTGGAAGCCGCTGAACGAGCGGCCGCCTGCGTAGTAGTCGGCCGCGGTCTTGGTGTTGCGGCTCGCCCAAAAGGTGATGGCGACCGTCAGCAGCACGACGCCGACGAACAGCACCGTCGTCAGTGTCTGGTGCCCGCCCTCCTCGCCCGCCGCGAGGATCACGTTCGTCCCGCTCATCGGGCGACCTCCTCGTCGAACTCGGCGCGCAGCTCGTCAGCGATCGGGTCGAGGTTCTTGGCGGAATACTTCGAGTACCAGACGGCGATCGCAAACGTGGTCACGAACTGCAGGAGGCCGAAGACCAGGGCCACATTGATGTTGCCGACCAGCTTGGTCCCCATGAATCCGGGAGCCCAGTTGGAGCAGACGACGTAGAGCAGGTACCACGCCATGAAGCCGATCGTCACGGGGACGACGAAGCTCAGGTACTTGCTCTTGAGGGTGCGGAACTCCTCGGTCGCATGGATGCGTTCGTACGCCGCATCCTGCGCCGCGCTGGTTCTCTCGATCACGGCTTCGCCTCTCGGGGTGCACGGTCAGGGCTCTTCGCGTGAACCTAAGGCGGCCGACTTGCTGTGTGCCAGATCACATGCGCGGGGGTCGGTGGGCGCGTCCGAGCGGTCGGCGTACGGTCCCGCACGTGCGACGAGCGGTGGCGCTGAGCCGTTGAACGGCACGCCTGACGAGTCGCGCTCAGTCGAAGTGCTGGAGCTCGTCCCAGAGCTCCGGCCACGGGTGCAGCGGCCCGCGACACACCCCAATGGGCAGCCCTTCTTCTTCGTTGTCGACGTCGGTGCCGTTCGCGAGCCGCCCCACGACCTCGCACCCCTCGAAGAGCATGCGGGCCTGGGCAAACTGCCCGCCCACGACCACCACCGTCTCGGTGTCGCTGGGCGGTCGAGCCTGCTCATGGAGAGCGTTCTGCCCGCTGTACGGGGTGGGCAGGCCGAGCGCAGGCCCGTACCGGTCGATCGCCCCCGCCTCGCCGTAGTTGGACGTGAAGATCGCCGCGCGCTCGCGCTCGTCGCTCGGCACCGTCTCCCAGACGTCGGCGACCTGACGGACGTACGTCGGCCAGCCGATCTGGTCGACGACCGTCGTGTTCATGTCCGGGACGGGCGTGCTGGTGAGGGCGCTCACGGGGATCACGGGCAGGGAGACGGCGACGCTGACCGCCGCGTAGACGGTGAGCGCAGCGCCGATCGCGACCCGTACGGCGACCGACGAGCGGGCAAGCCACGCGGCGGCCGGCACCCAGCCGGCGGCGAAGAGCACGGCAAGGAGACCCACCGGGTAGTAGAACTGCGCTCCGCCGACGTACGTCAGCACGAGGACGACCACGAACGCGACGACGAAGGCGCGCAGCACCCGCCACTCCGGTCGCCGCCAGAGCGACACCGACCCAACCACCCAGATCGCCGGGAAGAGGATGAAGAGGAACGGCCACATCATCACGCGGACCTCGTCGGCGTTGTTCTCGGCCAGCGCCGCCCCCATCTCGAGCTGGGGGAAGTCGTTGACGACCTGGTAGACGAGATTCGGCATCCCCACGACCGCCGCGACAGCGCCGCCGGCCCAGAACCACCCCGAGCGGAGCACGCGTCGAGGACCGACGAGCGCGAGCCCGACGACAAGGCCGAGCACCCACCACGGGATCAGCAGCCGCCCGTACGTCGCCAGGCCCACCGCGACACCGACCGCCAGCCACCACCGCGCCTCGCCCCGCAGCAACGCACGGATCGCGAACCACGACGCGACCATCCAGGCGAGAAGGTCCGTCGACGTCGTCACCAGCACGTGCCCGGCCACCAGCGGGAACGACGCGAACGCGAAGGTCCACGCGCACAGTCCTTGCGCGAGCGCCCCACCGCCGAGCTCGCGGGTGAGCGCGGCGGCGACCAGCGTCGAGGCGACCACGGCCACGATCGCCGGCAGGCGCACCGCCCACGGCTCGTCGGCGACGAGCTCGGTCATTGCGTTCGCGAGGAGCGGGATCAACGGCGGCTGGTCGACGTAGCCCCACGCCGGATCGAGCATCCGGAAGTAGAGCTCGTCGCGGTGGAACCCGTACCGGTTGGCCGTCGCGAGCAGGACCACGGCAAGGGCGGCCGCGGCCGAGAGCACGGGAACGCGCGCGTACGGCGGGACGGGATCGGTGACCGGCCCGCCTTCTCTGGTCGCACGGGCCGTCGTGCCCATGCCCTGCAATCTAGGGGACTACCGGCTCAGGCCGCCGTGTGACGGCCACCACTGAATTCGTCACGTGCTCAGTCATGCGGGTATTGTGGAGAGCAGGACGCACCCTGCGTCCGCGGTCGTCTGCTCGAGCGGCGCGCACCATGCGCCCTCCCGTCCTCATTCGTGAGTGGCTGCAATCACGGCCACCCCCACGATAGAAGGACACCTCTGTGCCCACCTTCGCCGACCTCGGCGTGCCTGCTCCCCTCGTTGACTCCCTCGCCCAGCGCGGGATCACGACCCCCTTCCCCATCCAGGCGGCCTCGCTGCCCGACACCCTTGCCGGCCGTGACGTCCTCGGCCGCGGCCGTACGGGCTCCGGCAAGACCGTCGCCTTCAGCCTCCCGACGCTGGCCGTGCTCGCGTCGAGCGAGCGCCCGCGCCGCTCGAAGCAGCCCCGCGCACTGATCCTCGTCCCGACGCGCGAGCTCGCCGTCCAGGTGCTCGAGACCCTCGCCCCGCTCGCGAAGGCGATCAACCTGCGCGCGATGACGATCTTCGGCGGCGTCGGTCAGAACCCGCAGGTCGCCGCACTGCGCAACGGCGTCGACGTCGTCGTCGCGACCCCCGGTCGCCTCGAGGACCTCATCGCGCAGGGCCACTGCGATCTGCGCGCAGTGGAGGTCACGGTGCTCGACGAGGCCGACCACATGGCCGACCTCGGCTTCCTGCCCGTCGTCAAGCGTGTCCTGGACCAGACCCCGCGCAACGCGCAGCGCATGCTGTTCTCGGCGACGCTCGACAACGGCGTCGACGCGCTGGTGAAGCGCTACCTGACCTCGCCCGTGACGCACTCCGTCGACGAGGCCACCTCGCACGTGCCCGACATGGAGCACCACGTCCTCGCCGTCGCGCACGACGACAAGGCCGCGGTCATCAACGAGCTCGTCGGCGGCGAGGGCAAGACCCTCGCGTTCACGCGGACGAAGCACGCCGCCAAGAAGCTGGCCAAGAAGCTGACCGACGCCGGGATCCCCGCGGTCGACCTCCACGGCAACCTCAGCCAGAACGCCCGCCAGCGCAACCTCGCGGCGTTCTCCGACGGCTCGGTGCGCGTCCTGGTCGCCACCGACATCGCCGCCCGCGGCATCCACGTGGACGACGTGTCGCTCGTCGTGCACGTCGATCCGCCGTCCGAGCACAAGGCCTACCTGCACCGTTCCGGCCGTACGGCACGTGCGGGCGCTTCCGGCATCGTCGTCACCGTCGCCACCAGCGAGCAGCGCCGCGACGTGCGCTCGCTCATGCGTGCCGCCGCGATCAAGCCGACCGAGCACGCCGTGGCACCGGGTGCGGAGATCTTCGCCGAGCTCGTCGGCCCGCAGGCCGACCGGATCGCGCCTCCGCCCGTGGTGGCGTCGCAGCCCTCCGCCAACGGCGGTCGTGGCAACGGCCGAGGCCGTGGCGGCCAGGGCGGCAACGACGTCGCACGCCGCCGCCGCCGCCGCAGTGGTGGCGGCAGCGGCACGGGGAGCGCCTCTTCCGGCGGGAACAGCTCGCGTAGCGCGGGTGGTCAGCGCGCGGGCAGCGGCGCGCAGCGTTCCGGGTCGGGCTCCGCGTCGGGCGGTTCGCGTACGGGTGGCGCAGCGGGATTCTCGTCCCAGGCGCGCACCCGCCGCGGACGCTGACGCTGGATCAGATCGTCGCGCCGGCCTCGAAGTCGGCCGTGACGACGGCGGTGACGTCGATGTCGTCGGGCTGCAGCTCGAAGCCGCCGCCGTTGCCGCCGCCCCCGGCGGCGGCGCGCATCGCCACGCCCGGGCCAGGAGCGCCACCGCTCCCGATGTGGGGTCGCAGCCCGTCCTCGTACAGGGCGGTCAGGCGGACGGGGCCGAGCCCCAGCGCGTCCGCGTAGGCCTGCGCACGCGTGACGGCATCGAGTGCGGCGGCCGCCCGTACCTCTGCGACGACGCGGTCGCGGTGTGCCTCGGTCAGCGCCCAGTCGATCGACCGGATCGTGACACCGGGCTCCAGCGACACCGCGCCGACCCAGGACGAGAGTGCCGCGAAGTCGGCGAACTTCACGTGGATCGCCGCATTCGTACGGAAGCGCCGGACCTTGATCTGGTCCTCGTGAGCGCTGGGCTTGATCCACTCGTCGTACGGGAAGGCGGCGACCTGGTCGGCGCCCCACCATGTCGCGGCACCGCCGGCGACCGCATCCTTGGCCTGCTCGACCAGCGAGGCATGGGCCTGCTCGGAGCGCGCCACCACGTCGGCGCGACGCTCTCCGGCGAAGCTCACGAGCACCTGGACGGTGCCGCGTTCGGCGGGGTGGCTCTGGGTGGCACGACCGGCGACGGTGATACGAGGCATGGCCGCACCCTAGCCGTACGAGTCAGGTGCGAGGCGGCTCGTCGCTGAGGATCCGCTGGAACAGCAGGTGGTCCTGCCAGCGGCCGGCGATGAACAGGTAGTCGCGCGCCTGACCGATGTGCGCGAACCCGGTACGCCGCAGGACGGCCTGCGACGCCTCGTTGTGGAGCAGCGTCGCGGCCTGGACCTGGTGGAGACCGAGGCCACGGGCGTGGTCGCAGACCGCGTCGACGGCCCTGGTCATCAGCCCGCGGCCAGTGTGCGCCGAGCCCAGCCAGTAGCCGAGGTGGCCGTTCCGGTAGGCCCCGGCGACGACGTCGTTGAGGTTGAGCGAACCGGCGACCGCGCCGTCGTCGGCAACGATCAGCGTCGTGATGCTGCGACCGGCAGCGTCGTCGGCCGTCCGGGCGACGAGTCGCTCACGCTCTGCAGCGTCGGTGAAGTAGCCGTCAGGCCTGACGGGCTCCCACGGCGCGAGATGCGTGCGGTCGCCCCGTGCCGCCGCCGCCAGCGCGGGAGCGTCGTCGGGTGTCGCTCGGCGCAGGACATACCCGTCCGTCAGCGCGACGTGCAACGGCGCGGCGCTCACGCGGTGCGGTCCGCGGACTCCTCGACGCGCTCGGGCGCCTTCTCGTCGGCCGGCCCGGCCGCCAGCTCCTCCGGCTTCGGCGCAGGCTCGACCCCAGGCACCTCGGCTGGCACAACCGTCTCGGTCAGCACCCCGACCGGCGTGCTGAGGACGGCCCTCGGCGGCGCATGCCGCGCGATGACCGGCGGCGTCTCGCCGACGATCGCGTTGTGGCCGCCCTTCCAGAAGATGTAGCGCGAGCCCAGGTTGATCATCGTCGCGAGCCGGTTGCGGTTGCCCAGCAGGAAGTACAGGTGGATGAGGATCCACGTCACCCAGGCAGCGAAGCCCGTGAGCTTGCCGAAAGGCCTGAGCTCGGCCACGGCGGAGCTGCGGCCGATGGTCGCCATCGTGCCCTTGTCGACGTACCGGAACGGCTTGTGCTCCTGGCCCTTGAGCCGCTTCTTGATGTCCTTCGCGATGTACTTGCCACCCTGGAGCGCCGGCTGCGCGAGCTGCGGCAGCGCCCGGTCGCCGTCCTCGACGGCGATGTCGCCCACGGCGTACACGTTGTCCAGACCCTGGACCCGCAGGTGATCGTCGACCATGATGCGGCGCCCACGCCCGAGGGGGACGCCCCAGTTCGCGATGATCGGGTGCGTCGTGATGCCGGAGGCCCAGATGACCATGTCCGCCGGGATGAACTCACCGTCGTTCACGACGACCCCGTCGGGTCGGACCTCCTTCACCGACGTCTCCAGACGAAGGTCGACGCCACGTTTCTCGAGCGACTTCTTCGTGTAGTTGCGCAGCTTCGGCGCGAACGGGCCGAGCACGTGCGGCGCCATCTCGACGAGCGTGATGTGGATGCGCTCGTTGTCGATCTCCGGGTAGGTCACCGGCATGTCGACGTTGCGCATCTCAGCCAGCGCGCCCGCCGTCTCGACACCGGTCGGGCCGCCGCCGACGACAATCGCCCGGAAGTCGGTGTTCTGGCCGTTGACCGCGGCGTCCTCGAGGATCTCGAACATCCGGTCGCGCACCGCCAGCGCCTGGGAGCGCTTGTAGAGCGGCAGCGAGAACTCCTCCGCCCCGGGGATGCCGAAGAAGTTCGCGGTGACGCCCGAGGCGATGATCAGGTAGTCGTACGAGAGCGTCAGACCGCCGTCGAGGCTGATCGTGCGGGTCGAGTGCTCCATCGAGACGACCGTGCCCTTGAGGAAACGTACGTTGTCCTGCTTCGCGCGGATCGAGCGGAGGAACCACGTGATGTCGCCGGGATTGAGCGTTGCCGTCGCGACTTGGTACAGCAGGGGCTGGAACGTGTTGTAGGTGTGCCGGTCAACCAGCGTCACGTCCACGTCGGCCTTGCCGAGCGCTCGCACCGCCGCGACGCCACCGAAGCCACCGCCGACGACGACGACGTGAGGTCGCGGGCGCGGCAATACCTGCGTTTCTTCCATGACTTCGAGCGTACGCCGCGGTTTCACCTGGCGCGGATGAGGGCAGAATCGCCGACCGCTCCGACGTGATCTGTCTCACCTCCCTACGATTGAGGCATGAGCGATCACTTCGACGTCGTCGTCCTTGGCGCCGGACCGGGCGGCTACGTCGCCGCGATCCGTGCCGCACAGCTGGGCAAGTCCGTGGCTGTCATCGAGCCCAAGTACTGGGGAGGTGTCTGCCTCAACGTCGGATGCATCCCGAGCAAGTCGCTCCTGCGCAACGCCGAGCTGGCGCACCTCATCCAGCACGAGGCCGAGTCCGTCTTCGGCATCGGCGTGGGTGAGGTCACCCTCGACTACGGCAAGGCCTACTCGCGCAGCCGTGAGGTCGCCGACGGCCGCGTCAAGGGCGTCCACTTCCTGATGAAGAAGAACAAGATCACCGAGATCCACGGCACCGGAGCCTTCACCGGTCCCCAGTCGATCGCGGTGTCCCTCAACGACGGCGGGACGCAGGAGGTCACCTTCGACTCCTGCATCATCGCCACGGGGTCCTACACCCGACTGCTCCCGGGCACGCAGCTGTCCGACCGCGTCGTCACGTACGAGGAGCAGATCCTCGCCGACAGCCTGCCCGAGTCGATCATCGTCGCCGGCGCCGGCGCGATCGGCGTCGAGTTCGCGTACGTCCTCAACTCGTACGGCGTGAAGGTCACCATCGTCGAGTTCCTCGACCGCGCCGTCCCCAACGAGGACGCGGACGTGTCCAAGGAGCTCACGAAGGCCTACAAGAAGCTCGGCATCGAGATCCTCACCTCGACCCGCGTCGACGCGATCGACGACTCCGGCGACAAGGTGAAGGTCACTGTCACCCGCGATCCCGAGGGCAACGCCAAGGAGGAGGTCCTCGAAGCCGACAAGGTCCTCCAGGCGATCGGCTTCGCTCCGCGCAGCGAGGGCATCGGGCTCGACAAGGCGGGCGTGACGGTGTCGCCGCGCGGCGCGATCGAGATCGACGAGTACATGCGGACCAACGTCGACGGCATCTATGCGATCGGTGACGTCACGGCCAAGCTCATGCTCGCCCACGTCGCAGAGGCGCAGGGGATCGTGGCGGCCGAGATGATCGGTGGCGTCGAGACGTTCCCGCTCGACTACGTGATGATGCCGCGCGCGACCTTCTGCCACCCGCAGATCGCGTCGTTCGGCTACACCGAGGCGCAGGCCAAGGAGAAGGGCTTCGACGTCAAGGTCGACAAGTTCCCCTTCACGGCCAACGGCAAGGCCCCGGGTCTCGCCGACACGGCCGGCTTCGTGAAGCTCGTGACGGACAAGACCTACAACGAGCTGCTGGGTGCCCACCTCGTCGGCCCGGAGGTCACCGAGATGCTCGGCGAGCTCACGCTGGCGCAGCGCTGGGACCTCACGGCCGACGAGGTCGCCCGCAACGTGCACGCGCACCCGACGCTGTCCGAGGCCGTGCAGGAGGTCATCCACGGCGCAGCGGGCCACATGATCAACCTCTGACGCTGAAAGACCCGGCGTTCCGACCAGATGCTGGCCGGAACGCCGGGTCCTTTCGTCGGGTCGTACGTCAGGCGATCAGTGCCTGCCGCCGTGGCCGTGGCCACGCGAGAACGACGGCTGCGACTGCGGGTTGAGCTCGTCGTACTTGTAGCCCTTCGCACCCGCCAGCCTGCGGTCCTTGACCCCGAACACGTCGAAGCCCTTCTGGATGTCGTTCGAGTAGATGTAGCCGTTGTAGTAGTACGCCGACCACGATCCACCGAGGATCAGCCGCTCCGCCGAGAGCGGGCCGCGGTCGAACCACGCCAGCTCCTTCGGGTTGGCCGAGTCGGTGAAGTCCCACACCGAGATCCCGCCCTGGTACCAGGCCTGGACCATGATGTCCTTGCCCTTGATCGGGATGAGGGACCCGTTGTGCGCCACACAGTTCTCGGTGTTGGCCTGGGTCCGCGGGATCTTGAAGTAGCTCTTGAACTCGAGCTTCTTGGCCTTGGTGATGTCGTAGATCGCGTCCGCGCCCTTGACGTCGCCGACGGTCGGGTTGCAGGTCGGGCCACCGCCGCCGCCGAGCTCGTCGGTGAAGACGACCTTGGTGCCGGCGTTGTTGAACGTCGCCGAGTGCCAGAACGCGAAGTTGGTCGTGTCGCGGACCTGCTCGATGACCTTCGGCTTCTCACGGTCCTTGATGTCGAACAGCACGCCGTCACCCATGCAGGCGCCCGCGGCGATGTCCTTCGACGGGTACGCCGTGATGTCGTGGCAGCCCGACGTCGTCGACGAGTAGCCGCCGGGCGGGTTGCCGCCGTCGGGGAACACCACCGGCTCAGCGACGACTGCGGCTGCGGCCGGGTTCTTGACCGGGATCTTCACGATGCTGATCAGGTCGTGCGGCGGCTGGCAGTCGGGGAACGCGACGTTCGGCGAGTACGACGAGACGTACGCATAGAGGTTCTTCTTGTCCTTCGACGGCGCGAGCGTGTGCGTGTGCGATCCGCATTTCGTCTCGACCGACGCGACGTACTTCGGCGACGCGGGCTTGCTGATGTCGAAGACCTTCAGGCCCTCCCACGACTCCTTCACCGACGCCGACTGGCCGATGTTGTCGCAGGAAGCGTTGCTGCGGCTCGAGTCGGTGCTCAGGATCAGCAGGTTGCCGCTCACCGAGATGTCGTTCTGGGAGCCCGGACAGACGACCTGCGCGACCTGCGTGGGGCGGCTGCCCTTCTTGATGTCGTACACGGTGAAGCCGTTGTAGTTGCCTGCGTAGGCGTAGTTGCCCTTGAACGCCAGGTCGGTGCTGAACGCCGCCTCCTCGGCGAAGGCGCCGTTCTTGGGGATGTTCGCGAGCAGCTTCATGTTCGGGCTGGAGGCCGTCTCACCGACGCCGAGCTCGGTGTCGGCGTCATCGACGGCGGCCAGACGCTGAGCGGCCACCGGTGCGGGCGACTCGCTCCCGTCATCGGGGACGCCGATGGAGGGCGCTGCCCCTGCCAGGGTGCTGACGACGAGCGCCGCGGCGCCGGCGGTCACGGCGAGGGCGCGGGGTAGTCGATCACGACGCGTGGGTCTCATGCGGAGGACCTTCCTGGAAGATGTTGATCGAAGCATTGCGCCAAATGCCTAACTCCGCAACGCTTCGTAGGTCGCAATGAGTCGTCGAAGGGAACATCTCCGTGGTAGATCGCGTGCGTGGTTCGGTCGTCGTCAGGCTCTCCGCCCTCGCTCTCGGCACGGCGCTCCTGGCCTCGTGCTCCGGTGACGGCGACGCCGACGGGGCGGACGCGACGGATCCGCCACCGGCCCAGAGCACGGTCATCCAACCGGGTCTTCCAGGGGAGTCGAACCGAACGCTCGCGCCGAGCGACTACCCCGACTCGACGTCCTACAACAAGGCCGACGTCGAGTTCGTGACCGGCATGATCGCGCACCACCTGCAGGCGATCGAGATGACCGAGCTCGCGAAGACCCGAGCCGAGGACGCGAGCGTCCGGAGCCTCGCCGACCGCATCTCCGCGTCACAGGGCCCCGAGATCCACGCGATGGCCGCCTGGTTGGAGGTCCGCGAGCTGCCGGTCCCCGAGGGCGCGTCCGGACACGGAGGGCACGGCGGTCACGGGGGCACGACCGCGATGCGCGACCCTTCCCACGGGATGCTCACCGAGGAGGAGATGGAGGAGCTCGCCGACGCCGACGGCGCCGCGTTCGACCGTCTCTTCCTGCGCGGGATGATCCAGCACCACGAGGGCGCGGTGGCGATGTCCGACAGCGCGCAGACCGAGGGCGCGGACCTGATGGCCAGCGAGATGGCGGCCGACATCGCGTCGGGCCAGGGCGCCGAGATCGCGCGGATGCAGGCGCTGCTGGACCAGGTCAGCTGACCCGTACGGTCAGCGACCCACCCGTAGCCACGCGGTGACCTCGCGCCGCCACACGAGCATGACGCACGCGACCTGGGCGACGAGCCAGACCAGGCCGAGCGGCGCGAGGGCCACCGACGCCACCATGCTGAGGCCGGCGACGACGGTGAAGACGATGCGCGCCGCCGGCTTGCGCACCAGCAGCGTCAGTGCCGACACGGCTCCGGCGACCGCGAGGACGCCGAGCGTGAGCGAGATCAGGAACATGTCGCGGGCATAGCCCTGCGGGTCGTCCCCGACGAGCTGCTGCACCTCCGACTCGGAGAACATCGGCGGGTTCGTCAGCATGTCGACGTACTGGGACGGCGACACGAGGTAGATCAGCGCGTTGAGGCCGAACACCGCGGCGACGATGCCCGACAGCACGGTCGCGGTGACGGCCGCGGTGATCAGCGGACGGGGGCGCGGGAGCTGCCCGGGGCGGCCGTACGGCGTCTGCTGGCCGTACGGCGCGGGCGGCTGGCCGTACGGGGCCACGGGCGGCTGCTGCTGCGCGGGGCCGGGGAACGGGTGCTGGTACGAGCCGGGGCCGGCGGCGTACGGGCGTGGCGACGGCGGGGGCTGCGAGGCCTCCGAACCGGGCTCGGGCGCACGCACGGGCGGCGTGGTCGTCGTGTGCACGGGACGAGGCGCGGGCGCTTCGCGCGGCGAGGTCGCCGCGTTTGCGGGCTCGATCTCCCGTCCGGCGAACCAGGCACGGGACTCCGCACTCCACAGGAACACGACGACCATCACGCCGAGCATGGCGGGGATGATCCCCGTGGCACCCGTCGACGCGAACGTCACGGTCGACAGGAGAGAGGAGACCGTGAGCCCGATGCGCGCACCCTTGTGACGCTTGGCGGTCCAGACCGCGAGGACGATCGACGTCGTCGCGAGCGCGCCGGCGGCCATGAGGATCACCCGCAGCCAGCTGAGCGCCTGGTCCACGGTGAGCGTCCCAGTGATGGGAGAGGCGTCGAGCGTGCGCTCCACCTGCTCGCGGACCTCGAGCGAGCCCCAGCCCGACAGGGTCGTCAACACGCTGATCAGGACCAGGACGGACGCCACCCCCGCCGTGAGGCAGGCCATCATCACCTTTTGCGGACGGGCGGTCGTCGGGTTCGCCATGGGGTCATCCCATCACGGGAGTGGTGGTGCGCGGTGAGCCTGGTCCCACCCCTTTGGTCGTGGTGGGACCTGGCTCACCGCTGCCGGCGTCATGCAGCGCCGACGGTCAGGCCTTCCTTGGTCGGGTCGACATCGACGACGACCTCGTCACCGTCGCGTACGTCGCCCGCGAGCAGCTCACGCGCGAGCTGGTCGCCGATCGCCTGCTGGATGAGGCGACGCAGCGGGCGGGCACCATAGGCCGGGTCGAAACCGGTCGTCGCGAGCCACGACTTGGCCTCGTCGGTGACCCGAAGGCGGATCCGGCGCGACTCCAGTCGGTGAGCCAGCGCCTCGATCTGCAGGTCGACGATGCGGGTCAGGTCCTCGACCGACAGCGCGTCGAACATGACGACCTCGTCGAGCCGGTTGAGGAACTCCGGCCGGAACGACGCCCGTACGACCTCCATGACCTTCTCGCGCTTCTGCGCCTCCTCGAGCGCAGGGTCGGCCAGGTAGACCGAGCCCAGGTTCGAGGTGAGGATCAAGATGACGTTGCGGAAGTCGACCGTACGCCCCTGCCCGTCGGTCAGGCGCCCGTCGTCGAGCACCTGGAGCAGGAGGTCGAAGACCTCGGGGTGGGCCTTCTCGACCTCGTCGAGCAGCACGACGCTGTACGGGCGCCGGCGCACCGCCTCCGTGAGCTGACCGCCCTCGTCGTACCCGACGTAGCCCGGAGGGGCCCCGACGAGCCGTGAGACGGAGTGCTTCTCGGAGTACTCGCTCATGTCGATGCGGACCATCGCCCGCTCGTCGTCGAACAGGAACTCCGCGAGTGCCTTGGCCAGCTCGGTCTTGCCGACACCGGTCGGGCCGAGGAACAGGAACGAGCCCGTCGGCCGGTTCGGATCGGCGATGCCCGCGCGCGAGCGGCGTACGGCGTCGGAGACCGCCTTGACCGCCTCGGTCTGGCCGATCAGCCGGTTGCCGAGCTCATCCTCCATGCGCAGCAGCTTGCCGGTCTCGCCCTCGAGCAGACGGCCCGTCGGGATGCCGGTCCACGCCGCGATCACCTCGGCGATCTCGTCGGGCCCGACCTGGTCGTTGACCATCTTCTCCTCGGGCTCGGCTGTCTCGTCGGCCTCCGCCGACTCGAGCTGCTTCTCCAGCGCCGGGATCTCGGCGTAGTTGAGCCGTGCGGCCGTCTCGAGGTCGCCGGCGTTCTGCGCCCGCTCGGCCTCGCGCCGCTTCTCGTCGATCTGCTGCTTGATCTCGCCGACCTCGTTGAGCCCGGAGCGCTCACGCTCCCAACGGGCCTCGAGCCCACGCAGCTGCTCCTGGGCGTCGGCGAGCTCGGCGCGGAGCTTCTCGAGGCGCTCGCGACTGCCCTCGTCGGTTTCCTTCTCGAGGTGGAGCTCCTCCATCAGCATCCGGTCGACCGAGCGCCGGAGCGTGTCGATCTCGATCGGGTTGGAGTCGATCTCCATGCGCAGGCGGCTGCTTGCCTCGTCGACGAGGTCGATCGCCTTGTCGGGAAGCTGGCGGCCCGAGATGTAGCGGTCGGACAGTGCCGCCGCCGCGACCAGCGCCGCGTCAGAGATCTCCACCTTGTGGTGCGCCTCGTACGTCTCCTTGAGGCCGCGCAGGATCGCGATGGTGTCCTCGACGCTCGGCTCGTCGACCAGCACCTGCTGGAAGCGCCGCTCGAGCGCAGGGTCCTTCTCGATGTTCTCGCGGTACTCGTCGAGCGTCGTCGCGCCGACCATCCGCAGCTCGCCGCGGGCCAGCATCGGCTTGAGCATGTTGCCGGCATCCATCGCGGAGTCGCCGGTCGCGCCGGCGCCGACGACGGTGTGGAGCTCGTCGATGAACGTGATGATCTGGCCGTCGGAGTCCTTGATCTCCTGCAGGACGGCCTTGAGCCGTTCCTCGAACTCGCCGCGGTACTTCGCGCCGGCGACCATCGCGCCGAGGTCGAGCGAGATCAGGCGCCTGCCCTGCAGCGAGGTCGGGACGTCACCCGCGACGATCCGCTGGGCCAGGCCCTCGACGACGGCGGTCTTGCCGACGCCCGGCTCGCCGATCAGCACGGGGTTGTTCTTGGTACGGCGGGTCAGCACCTGGACCGTACGACGGATCTCGGCATCGCGGCCGATCACCGGGTCGAGCTTGCCCTCGCGGGCGGCCTCGGTGAGGTCGACGCCGTACTTCTCGAGTGCCTGGTAGGTGTCCTCCGCGTCCTGGCTCGTCACCTTGGCGGAGCCTCGTACGGTCTGGAACGCACCACGGAGCGCCTCGGCGTTCGCGCCGACACTGTCGAGCACCTCGCGGGCCTTCGACTGCACCGTCGCGAGCCCGACCATGAGGTGCTCGGTCGAGACGTACTCGTCGCCGAGCTCACCGGCCAGGTCCTGGGCGCGCTGCAGCACCTCGAGCGTGGCGCGCGCGTACGACGGCGTGGCGACGCTCTGACCTGCTGCGGAGGGCAGGCTCGCGATCGCCTCTTTCGTACGGCTGCGCGCGACGGCCGGATCGGCACCCGCGGCCTGCAGGAGCGGGACGGCGGTGCCGCCGTCGGCGTCGAGCAGTGCGTCGAGCAGGTGCAACGGGTCGACCGCAGGGTTGCCGGCGGCGGCGGCGGCCTGGATCGCGGCCGCAAGCGCCTGCTGGCTCCGGGTCGTGAGCTTGGAAGCGTCCATGTATCTCCCCTGGTTCTCCTGATACGTCAAAGGTCACCAGAATCAACGCTCAGAAACTTGAGTCGATTCCGCTCAACTCTACTCCCGGGGACGAGACGGGCGGATCAGCAGTCGCCGAGGGCGCTGCGGAGGGTGCGGGTGTAGACGCGGGCGCCCTCCGCGTTCGGGTGGACCCGGTCGGTCGCGAGCACGTTCTCGGCGCGCGACGCCGCACGCTGCCAGTCGACGAGGGTCGCGTTGTCGTTGTCCGCGGCGACCCGCCGTACGGCCGACGACGCGGGCCGCTGCCACGAGCGTCCCGGGACGTGCGGCGAGACCAGCAGCACCTGCTTGTCACGAAGCTGCCGCCTGACCAGGCGCTGGAGGTCCTTCCGGTCGATGACCCCGTTGGTGCCCGTGCCGATGACCACGACCTTCCCGAGCTCTCCGCGCGCCGCCGCCCTGCGCACCGCGCGCGCGACGTCGCCGTACTGCCAGCCGACCTCGGCCGTCGCGTCGAGGCGCGGCATCGCCTTGACGAGCGCAGGCGCGGCAGCGATGAGGACGGAGTCGCCGAACGCGCTCACCCGTACGGTCTTGCCGACGGTCCGGCAGGTCGCACCGAGGGCGGAGGCGGCCGCCTTGGGGGCCTGCTCCACCACCGGGTCGGCAGCGTGCGCCAGAACCTTCTGGCCGCGCAGCAGGCTCGCCTGGAGCGCGCTACGGTCCGGCGCGGTCCCCACGGCGAAGGCCGCCCCCGCGACCACCACGCACGCGGTCCCGAGCGTGACGACCCAGCGGTGGCGCGGGTGGCGGCGCTCGACGACGAGCCAGCCCACGGGCGCCACCCACCGGCGGAGGGTGAGCACGATGCCGTCCTCCCGCATGGGCGTCTCGACATACCGGTACGACAGCTCCGCCGCCGCCCCCGCGAGGAGCACCGCGACCATGCCCGCCGCCACCGCGTGCTCCGGTGCCGCGAGCCGCGTGGCGAAGACGATGAGCGGCCAGTGCCAGAGGTAGAGCCCGTACGAGCGCGAACCCAGCCACCGCATCGGCGGGATGGAGAGCAGGGTCGCCAACGGGGTCGGGTTGGCTGCGGCCAGCACGAGCGCGAGCGCCGCGACGCTGGCGACGAGCAGCCCCCCGCGGTACGGCCAGGCGCTCGACCAGGTCACCGACGCGGCGTACCAGGCGATCACGACCAGCCCCGCCACCCCGATCCAGGTGATCACCGCGCGCTTGGCAGGGCTCGTCGCAGACCCGTCGGTGCGGAGCAGGTGCGGGAGGCGGGTGAGCGCGAGCGCGGCGCCGATCAAGAGGCCGAAGACGTGCGTGTCGGTGCCCACGTACGAACGCGTCGGGTCCGCCGGGTCGTACAGGACGCTCATCAGGACCACCGAGGCGAGCGCGAGCGCCACGACGACGACCGCGAGCCGGCGGCGCGCGAGGAGGAGCAGCCCGACGGCGAGCAGCAGCGGCCACAGGAGGTAGAACTGCTCCTCGATCGCCAGCGACCACAGGTGGTTGAGGACGGACGGCTCCCCCTGCTCCGCGTACGCCCACCCGCCGGCGACCTGCACCCAGTTGGCCGTCCACGTCAGCCCGCCGAGCACCTGCGCGCGCAGTCCGGCGCCGGTGTCGCGGCCGACCGCCAGCGTGAGCGCCGCGACCACGACGATCATCAGCGTCGCCGCGGGGACGAGCCGGCGCGCGCGTCGCGTCCAGAACGCGGGGAGGTCGAAGCGCATCTGGCTCGAGGCGTCCTCGAGGAGGACGGCGGTGATGAGGAACCCGCTGAGGACGAAGAACACGTCGACGCCGACGTAGCCGCCAGGCATCTCCGACGGCGCGACGTGGAAGGCGACGACGAGAATGACGGCGAGGGCACGGACGCCGTCCAGACCGGGCGCCGTGACGCGGCGCGGGGACATGCGGGACTTCCTCCGAGACGTGACAGCGGGGGCGGGCGCCGCGGGGAGCGGCCCTCGGCCCCGCTCGAGGGTACCTGTCGCTCCCCAGCCGTCCGACCGCACAGTGGCTCAGCTCAGCCGCACCAGCTGCACGCGACAGGCAGGAGCGGCGCCGGCGTTGACCGGGAGGCGTTCGACCGTGAACGGCGTGTCCACCCCCGTCGGGACCTTCGGGATGACCAGACGACGCGCCTTGCCCTGCGTCGACCCCGGAGACGCCACCAGCACCGTGACCCGGTAGTCGGCCTTGCGTCCGCTGTTGACGATCACGCCGCGTGCCGACCATGTCTTTCCGTCGGCACCGCGAGGGCACGAGAACGACAGGAGGTCCTGGGGTGCGGCTGCCGCGGGCGGTGCCGCCGAGGCGGTGGCGGTGGTCGCCGACGGCGTCGGATCGGCTGCAGTCGACGGCTTCTGGTCACCCCCTGCGCATCCCGCGAGGCCGCAGACGAGGGCGGCAGTGGCGGCGATCGCGGGGAGCGGCAGGCGGCGCATACGGCCATGAGACCACGGGAGTGCGACGGTTCCGGGGAGGCGCAGCGCGGCACCGTTCTCCGGCACAATGACGCCGTGACCCACCACGACCTCGACGGCGCGCCCCACCACCTCTGGACCACCACCCACGAGCCCCGTCTCGAGGTCGTCTCCGGCGACACGATCGCGTTCGCGACCGAGGACGCGGTGAACGGTCGGTACGACGAGGTCGCCACCGGCGGCGCGATGCCGGCATCCGACCCGACCCGTCCGTCGTACCCGCTGGCCGGCCCGATCCTGGTCGCGGGCGCGCAGCCGGGCGACGTGCTCGAGGTCGAGATCCTCGAGGCGGCCGGGACCAAGGGGTTCGGCTGGACCTCGATGGTCCCCGACGAAGGGCTCCTTGCCGGCGACTTCGACGAGTCGTACCTCTACCGCTGGGAGATCGACGGCGACCACACCGACATGGGCGACGTCGCGCGGGTGCCCGTACGACCGTTCTTCGGCGTGGTCGGCGTCTGCCCGGACACGGTCGACCCGCTGCCCGTGATGCCGCCGGGCCACTTCGGAGGCAATCTCGACTGCCGTGACCTCGTGGTCGGCTCGTCGGTGTTCCTCCCGGTCCAGGTCCCCGGCGCCCGGCTCGCGCTCGGCGACCCGCACGCCGCGCAGGGCGACGGCGAGGTGTGCGTGAGCGCGATCGAGTGGGCAGCGCAGGGAGCCGTGCGCGTCCGTCTGCATCAGGGGCGCCGCATCCCGGGGCCCCAGTTCCGTACGCCGGGGCCGCTGCGCGCGGGCATCGACGACGCCGGCTACTACGCGACGACGGGGATCGCGCCGTCGTTGATGGACGCGGCCAAGGACGCCGTCCGGGCGATGATCGACCACCTCAACCACACGTACGGGCTGGACCCGCGCGACGCGTACGTGCTGTGCAGCGTCGCAGTGGACCTCAAGATCTCCGAGGTCGTGGACGCCCCGAACTGGGTTGTCAGCGCCTACCTCCCGCTCTCGATCATGCGCTGACGCCACGTCGCACGGGGCACCGCTTGACCTCAAGTCCGCTTGAGCATCGAGCATCGTCGGGTGCCCCTTTCCCCGCCGCGTCCGAGTGCGCCACTACGTCTTCGTGATCCCCGCTATCTCCCTTTCGTGGTCGGCGCGCTCGCGCTCGTCACGCTCGGCGCGTTCGAGAACCGCGCGACGATGGCGGTGCTGCCGACGGTGGCGGACAGTCTTCACGGGCTCGACCTGTTCGGCGCGGCAGCAGCGGCCCCGCTCGTGTCGTCGGTCATCGCGATGGTCGTCGCCGGACAGTGGTGCGATCGTCGCGGACCGGCGCCGGCGCTGCTGACGGGGATGGGCTGCTTCGTCGTCGCGCAGCTCGCGATGGCGACCGCACCAACGATCGGCGTGTTCGTCGCCGGGCGCGTCGTCGCCGGCGTCGCCGAGGCGTTCCTCGACATCGCGCTCACGGTGATGGTCGCGCGGCTGCTGCCCGCAGGCCTGCGGCCCGCGATGTTCGGCGCGCTCGCGACGGCGTGGGTGCTGCCGTCGCTCCTCGGGCCACCGGTCGCCGGGCTGCTCGCCGAGCATGCCGGCTGGCGCGTGGTCTTCGCCGCGGCGCCCGTGCTGATGGTCCCGGCCACGGCGTGCCTGGTGCCGTCGCTGCGACGCCTGCGCGACGCCGCGCCGCCCGCGCCGTCCGCGCCGTCCGCACCGTCCGCACCGTCCACCGCAGCCAACCGCGTGGCGATCGGCTCGGCGGTCCTCGTCAGCGTCGGACTCGCGGCGTTGGCGCTGGGTGGACCTGCGGCAACCAGCGCCTCCAGCCGCGGCGCCGGGGTGCTGGCGCTCCTGACAGGCACGGCACTGATCGCCGTCGGCGCTCGCCACGTGCTCCCGCCCGGCACGCTCCGGCTTCTGCCCGGGATCCCGGCGACCGTCGCACTCCGCGGAGCTCAGGCTGCCGCGTTCGCCGGAGCGGGCGCCTTCATCCCCCTCATGCTGACGCAGGTCCACGGTCTCGGGCCGACCGTCGCCGGCGCCAGTCTCACGATCACCGGCGTGTTCTGGGCGGCCGGCTCCCAGCTCAACGGGACGGCGACCGTCCAGCGACGGACGACGACCGTGGGGCGGATGCGAGTGTCGTTCTGCCTGATCGCGGCCGGAGTCGTCGGTCCGGTCCTCGTCGCGCTCGACGTCGTCCCGGTGTGGCTCGGCCTCACCCTGTGGGCGCTCGCCGGGACGGGCATGGGGATCGGCTCGCCGACGCTCGCGAACCACGTGCTCACGCTCGCGCCGCCCGACGCGCAGGGTCAGATGTCGGGGGCAGCCATGCTCTCCTCGACCGTCGCCCAGTCGGTCTACGTCTCGCTCGCGGGCGCCGCCCTGGCCTCAGGTGCCGCGTCGTCGACGACGCTCGCGGCGATCCTCGCCGTGCCGGCCACCCTCGCCCTGGGCAGCGCGACACTGGTAGCCAGGCTCGTCGAACCGGTCAGTCGCGCCGATCCCGCAGACCTCGTGCGGCGCTGAAGGCGTACACGCCGTCGTCGCTCTGCGTGCCGGCCTCGCCGACCTCGAGCGGCCGGAACGTGTCGACCATGACCGCGGTCTCGTCGAACTCGTGCACTCCGATCGACGCCTCGACCGCACCGGGCTGCGGCCCATGCGCCATCCCGCCCGGGTGCAGGGTGATCGACCCCAGCGCGACGGCCGATCCCTTGCGGGACTCGTAGTCGCCGGCGACGTAGAACATGACCTCGTCGGAGTCGACGTTGGAGTGGTAGTACGGCACGGGGATCGACAGGGGGTGGTAGTCGACTTTGCGGGGCAGGAAGTTGCAGACGACGAAGTTGTAGCCCTCGAACACCTGGTGCACCGGCGGCGGCTGGTGCACCTTGCCGGTGATCGGCATGTAGTCCTCGATGTTGAAGGTGTACGGGTAGAGGCAGCCGTCCCACCCGACGACGTCGAACGGGTGCGTCGCGTACGTCATCCGCGTACCGACGACGTCTCCCCTCACGCGGTGCTTGACCAGCACCTCGACGTCGCTGCCGTCGACCAGCAGGGGCTCGTCCGGGCCGTGCAGGTCGCGCTCGCAGTACGGGGCGTGCTCGAGAAGCTGACCGAACCGCGAGAGATAGCGCTTTGGCGGGGAGATGTGGCTGTTGGCCTCGATCGCGTACAGGCGGCTGAGCTCGGCAGGGACCCAGCGATGGGTGGTCGCACGCGGGATCAGGACGTAGTCGCCCCCGCGATAGGGCACCACCCCGAACACCGTCTCGACGACGCCCGTGCCCGCCTCGACGAACACGCACTCGTCACCGATCGCGTTGCGGTAGTAGGGCGAGGTCTCGCCGGCCACGACGTACGAGATCCGCACGTCGCCGTTGCCGAGCACGAGACGGCGCGCTGTCACCGGGTCGAGCGCCTTGGCCTCGGCGTCGTCGAACAGCGTGTGGAGGCGCAGGTGGAGGGGACGCAGCGGGTAGTTGGGCGTGGTCGCGAGGTCCGGGAGCTCCCACGGCTCGCTCGCGGCGATCGCCGTCGGCACACCCCGGTGGTAGAGCAGCGACGAGTCGGACGAGAAGCCCTCCTCGCCCATCAGCTCCTCGTAGCGCAGCCGTCCGTCCTCGCCGCTCAGCTGCGTGTGGCGCTGGCGCGGGACCTCGCCGACCTTGCGGTAGTACGCCATGACGCTCCCTCCCGATAATCGGTCACTGCTTGTTCCTTTAAAGAACATCGTTCGACTAAGGTGCCGGTATGTCAACCGTCCAACCGACGTGGGTCGAGGGAGCCGCAGGCTCTGGGTTCGACGTCGACCACCTGCCGTACGGGGTCTTCACCCGCGACGACGACCACCCCCGGGTCGGGGTGCGGATCGGCGACCTCGTGCTCGACGCAGGGGCCGCCGAGCCGCCCGCCGCCCTCGCGCCCTACCTCGACGCACCCACGCTCGACCCGCTGATGGCCGCAGGGCGCGCGACGTGGGACGCAGCGCGCGCGTGGCTGACCGAGGTGCTCACCGACGCATCCGCTGCAGAGCGCGTCAGCCCGCACCTCCACCCCGTCGACGAGGTGTCGCTCCGCCTGCCGTTCACGGTCGCCGACTATGTCGACTTCTATGCGTCGCTCGATCACGCCAGCAACGTCGGCCGGATCTTCCGCCCGGAGGCCGAGCCGCTCCTCCCGAACTGGCGCCACCTCCCGGTGGCCTACCACGGGCGCGCCGGGACCGTCGTCGTCTCGGGCACCGACGTCGTACGGCCATGCGGCCAGCTGAAGGGACCGGCCGACGAGGCACCGTCGTACGGGCCGACCGCCCGGCTCGACATCGAGGCCGAAGTCGGCTTCGTCGTCGGCGTGCCGACCCGCCTGGGCGACCCGGTGCCGACGAGCGCGTTCGCTGACCACGTGTTCGGGGTGGTGCTCCTCAACGACTGGTCGGCGCGCGACGTGCAGGCCTGGGAGTACGTGCCGCTGGGCCCGTTCCTCGGCAAGTCCTTCGCGACCTCGGTCTCGGCGTGGGTGACGCCACTGGCCGCGCTCGAGCCCGTACGGGTGCCGCTGCCGACGCAGGAGCCCGAGCCGCTGCCGTACCTGCGGGTCGACGAGCCCGCCGGGTACGACCTCGCGCTGGAGGTCGTGGTGAACGGAGAGACGGTGACGCACCCTCCATACCGGACGCACTACTGGGGACCCGCCCAGATGCTCGCGCACCTGACCGTCAACGGCGCGTCGCTGCGGACCGGCGACCTGTACGCGTCGGGGACGGTGTCGGGCCCCGCACGCGAGGAACGCGGGTCCTTCCTCGAGCTGTCGTGGGGCGGGCGTGAGCCGTGGACCGCCGGCGGCGAGCAGCGGACGTTCCTCGAGGACGGCGACGAGGTGGTCCTGCGCGCCACGGCCGGCACCCTCACCCTCGGCGAGGTCCGCGGGCGTGTCTCTCCTCCGCCTCGTCCGCGATCTGTGCAGAAAGCCGGGGAATCGTGACGGGGAGACCTCGACACGCTGCACAAGTCGGGGACGGCGGCGGTGGCTCGCAGACCCTCGAGCGCGGGCTCGTGGTGCTCGAGGCGATCGGCGCGGCCGCTCCGCGCGGCGTGACCGCGAGCGAGATCGCCACGCGTACGGGGCTGCACCGCTCGATCGCCCACCGGCTGCTGGTGAGCCTGCAGCGCACCGGCTATGCGACACGTGACAGCAGTGGCCGGTACGATCTCGGCCCCGCGCTCTCCACCCTCGCGGCGCGCTCACGCCCGAACATCCACGACGTCGCCGCCCCGGTCCTCGACGCGCTCGCGACCGAGCTTGACGCCACCGCGAGCCTGATCGAGGCGATCGGCGACGCTGCGGTGACGACCGTGGTCGCGGAGCCGCCGACGGACGGGCCGCGCTTCTCGTACCGGCTGGGCAACCGCGACCCCCTCGACCGCGGCGCCGGAGGGCTGGCGGTGCTCGCCTCCGGCCCGGCGACACCGGACGAGCCCGCACGCGTCGCCTCCGTACGCACGGACGGCGTCATCACGACGTTCGCCGAGCTCAACCCCGGCGCGTACGGCATCGCCGCGCCGGTCCACGGACTGCGGGGCACCCGTGCGGCGGTCGCCGTGATCACGAGCCGCGAGGACGTCGCCGATCGCGCTGCCCCGCGCGTCGCTGCCGCCGCCGCCGAGATCGCCGCGCGCCTGGGGCGGCCCGTCAGCGAAGACTGAGGGGCGACGGAGACGGGTTCGATGTCCTCGCGGAAGGCGGGTCCACCTCGCGACCGCAGCTACGGTCGGCGGGCCACAGCCGCGGTTTGCCGCTCGACGGGCCGGGTACCGCTCGCCCATGTCGATTCCCACCACAGACCCCGAGGACCCTGACACGATCGAGCCGGACGTCGTCCCGAGCCTCGATCCCGAACCCGGCGACGTCCCCCCGCACGACGAGCCGCCGGAGACCGAACCTCGCATCCCCGAGTAAGGACGACCCCTCCGGGGTTACGGTCGGAGTGTCCCCCGACGGTCTCGGATCAGCGAGGGAGACACGTATGTTCATCCAGGTCATCCAGGGTCCGTGCAGCCGCCAGGACGAGATGCGCGCGGCCATGGAGCAGTGGCGTACGGAGCGTGCCGACGAGGTCGTCGGCTGGCTCGGCGGCACATACGGGTTCACCGACGACGGCACGTTCGTGGCGGTCGTTCGGTTCGACTCCGAGGAGTCCGCGCGATCCAACTCCGGCAGCCGCGAGCAGAGCGCGTGGTGGGAGCGGACGCGGATGCTGTTCGACGGCGAGCCGATGTTCCACGACTGCACCGATGTGACGGTCGCGCTCGATGGCGGGTCGGACGAGGCCGGGTTCGTGCAGGTCATCCAGGGTCGCGTCTCCGACGCCGACCGGCTCAAGGCGATGATGACCGACACCGACCAGCTCCACGAGGCCCGCCCGGACATCATCGGCGCCTCGCTCGCGATCTCCGACGACGGCACGTTCACCGAGACCGTCGCGTTCACCGACGAGGAGTCGGCGCGGCGTGGGGAGCAGCAGGACATGCCGGCCGAGATCCGTGCCGACATGGAGTCCGCGATGGCCGACGCGTCCTACCTCGACCTCCACGAGCCGTGGTTCGCCTCGCGCCGGGGATGACGCCCACCGGGCGGGACCGGCGGTGACCCTAGTCCTACGCAACCCCGTCGCGTAGGACCGTACTCACCGCCAGCGCCCGGCCGGACGGCTCACTCGTACGTGTGGAAGCCGCGCCCCGTCTTGCGGCCGAGCAGACCCGCGTCGACCATGCGGTTGAGCAGCGGCGGCGACGCATAGAGGGGCTCCTTGAACTCCTCGTACAGCGACTCGGCGACCGCCTTGGTCGTGTCGAGACCGATGAGGTCGGCGAGGGCGAGCGGGCCCTGCGGGTGCGCGGCACCGCGGACGAGGCCCTCGTCGATGTCCTCGGCCGTCGCGAAGCCGGACTCGAGCATCCGGATCGCCGACAGGACGAACGGGATGAGCAGCGCGTTGACGACGAACCCGGCGCGGTCCTGACTGACGATCGCGTGCTTGCCGAGCTGGGACTCGACGAACGCCCGCGCCTGCAGGGAGGTCTTCTCGCTGGTCAGCAGGCTCGGCACCAGCTCGACGAGCGAGAGCACCGGGACCGGGTTGAAGAAGTGGATGCCGAGCACCTTGTCGGGCCGGCTGGTCACGACCGCGAGCTTCATGATCGGGATCGACGACGTGTTGGACGCGAGGATGGCGTCCGGCGACTCGACGAGCGCATCGAGCTGCTTGAAGAGCGCGACCTTCGTAGCCTCGTCCTCGACGATCGCCTCGATGACCAGCTCGCGGTCGCGCAGCGCGTTGATGTCCTCGACGATGCTGATGCGCTCGAGGACGGCGGCCGCGCTCTCGATCCGGCCGCGCGACTCAGCACGCTCGAGCGACTTCGTGATCCGGGCCAGCCCCGCCTCCACGCGCTCAGGAGACGACTCCACCGCGATCACATGGGCGCCCGACCTCGCACACACCTCCACGATGCCCGCACCCATCAGGCCGCAGCCGACCACACCGATCTTGTCCATGGCACTCCCTCATGACGAAGGACACGCACCTCGCGCGCCCCACCCTCGACCGTACGGAATACCTGCGAGTAACCCCAAGTCCGTTCCGAAGTACGGAATGCCGGACCGTCTACAGAAATCCGGCACACCGCCCGGGCGAGGCGACACCTCGAGGTCATCCCCGACGCGTCACACCACGGCCTGGCCTGTCCACCCCGCCGGCGAGCTCACCGCCGTCCTGACAGAGGCCCTCGTCCCCAGGACGTGAGTGACGCCGAGTCCCCGCTCAGCACTTCCGCCACGGCTGCATGCCCACTAATGTCAGGCGTCAGCCGAGGATTTGTTAATGGGGGTTCACATCATGACCGTGACACCGCACGCTGTTCGAGACCGGTGGGACGCACTGCGCGCCCACGACGGCCCGGTCGACACCGAGGCGCTCGACGCACTCTGGGCCGCCCTCGCGACCGTCGACGCCGGCGAGATCCTGGGGAGCTGGACGGGCTTCGCCTTCTCCACCGGCCACCCGATCGAGCGCAGGCTCACCAAGACCCGTTGGCACGGCAAGCGCTTCGCCTCGGTGCACGAGGCCCAACCGCTGATCTGCGCCGACGACGACGGCAACCTGTTCTCCGACGTCACGTCCGGCAACGGCGAGGCGAGTCTGTGGAACGTCGAGTTCCGCGGCGAGGTCACCGCGACCATGGTGTACGACGGGATGCCGGTCTTCGACCACTTCAAGCGTGTCGACGACAGCACGCTGATGGGCATCATGAACGGCAAGCCGGCGCTCGTGCTAGCCGACGGCGCACACTTCTACTTCGGCCTGGAGCGGGAGTGAGGACGAGCGTCCTGCTGCACCGAGGCGACGACGCGGCCTCGCTCGTCGCCGCCGAGCTCGACGACCCGGGCGCCGACGAGGTGCTCGTACGGATCGAGGCGACCGGGCTGTGCCACACCGACCTCGTGACGCTGGCCGGGCTCCGGGGTGCCCCCGCCGTGCTCGGCCACGAGGGGTGCGGGACCGTCGAACGCGTCGGCGACAGCGTGACCACCCTCGCGCCCGGCGACCGCGTCGTGATCTCCTTCCGGTTCTGCGGCCAGTGCCCGCAGTGCGTCGCCGGCCACCCCGCGTACTGCCTGCAGGCGCCTCACCTCAACAGCTCTGGCCGCCGTCCGGATGGCTCGGCGACCCTCACTGTCGGCGGCCGACCGGTCTTCGCCTCGTTCTTCGGACAGTCGTCCTTCGCGTCCCACGCGATCGCCCCGGCGCAGTCGTGCGTCCGGATCGACCCCGACGTGCCCGCGCACCTCGCTGCGCCCTTGGGGTGCGGCTTCCTCACCGGCGCCGGCGCGGTCCTCAACACCCTGGCCCCGCAGACCGGCGACCGCCTCCTGGTCGTCGGCGCGGGCGGCGTGGGCGCTGCGGCGGCGGCGACCGCGACCGCCGTCGGCGTAGAGACCGTCGTCGTGGACCCGCTGGAGCCCCGGCGTGCCCTCGCGCGGTCCCTGGGCGCCACGGCGTACGCGAGCCTCGACGATCTCCCGCCCGTCACCCACGCCCTCGACACGACGGGCCGGGCCGACGTGATCGCCCAGATGCTCACGACGTTGTCGCCGCGCGGCATCGCGGCCCTGGTCGGTCTGGGCAAGGCGCTCGGCGAGATCGACCTGCGCGACGTGATGCTGCGCGGCCTTCAGATACGAGGCTGCGTCGAGGGAGACGCGGTGCCCGGCGAGCTCATCCCGAGGCTGCTCGCGCTCTACCGGGACGGGCTGCTCCCCCTGGAGCGGCTCGTCACCACCTTCGGGCTCGAAGAGTTCGACGCGGCGGTCAAGGCGCAGCGGGACGGGGTGGCGGCCAAGGTCGTGCTCCTGCCGCCCGCCACCCCGCACCGTCACGCATAAACGACATCGTGGTCTGCGCCCGCTGCGTAGACCGTCGGCCGGTACGGGGGCGCGCTCCTCGACGTGCCCGTCCAGACCCTCGGCGCGACGGTCGTCCAATCGCTGCTCGAGACCACCGGGCTCGGGCGTTTGGTCGCACTCGACGCCGGGCTGCCGGTCACCGTCCCCGGGATGTAGATCGACCGTCGGTGCGGCTCAGGCTCCAGGCGGTCGTGCTGACGTCCGCACTCGTCACCGCCGGGCTCGCGAGGCCGGTGTGCTTGCCAGCCACCGGTCGAGACTACTACGGTGCGAGTCACCAGTCGGTCTGACCAAACCGCTAGATGGATCGTCGTACCGGCCGGGCGCTCGCAGCTCGCGGGCGGACGGGGAGGGACCCGTCGGACCGACAAGGAGAAACTAGGATGCGCAAACCTCTGATGAAGAGGCGGACTGCGGCGGTGCTCGGGACGGTGCTCACGGTGACGCTGGCTGCCTCCCCGGCCGCCGGCCTCGTGATCGCTTCCGAACGCAGCTCACCACCCGGCCTGACCGGCGTCGAACCAGCCGGGGCGGACATGCCCACCGTCGGCGGGAACCTGGGCAACCAGCACTACTCGAGCTTGACGCAGATCAACAAGCACAATCTCGACACGCTCGGCCCCGCATGGCGTACGAACGTCTCCGCGGTCGCGCCGGCCTCCGACGACGTCGGGCAGCAGACGACGCCCATCGTGGTCGATGGCGTGATCTACACCGACACTCCCAGCGGCGGTGTGATCGCGATCGACGGCAAGTCGGGTGACTCTCGGTGGAAGTGGGAGCCGACCGGCTTCCCGGCAGCCGGCACACGCCGTGGCGTCTCGGCCGGCGACGGCAAGATCTTCACGCTCGGCAGCGAGCGGGTCGTCGCCCTCGACCAGAAGACCGGCGAGCAGGCCTGGGTCGTCGAGCCCAAGGGGCCGAACGGCGAGGATCTCGGCAACATCGACCGCGTCGCGACCGTCTACCACGACGGCATCGTCTATGCGCACGCAGCCAACGGCGATCGCGCCGCCGTTGTCGCGCTCGACGCCAGCGACGGCACCTACCTGTGGCACTTCTTCGGCGGTCCGGACCGCGGCGCCGTCTTCACCGACGTCAACGGGAACTCCGTCGTCGCTGGAGACACATGGGGTCCGGGGCTGCCCGACGGCACCGACTGTTCACTCGAGGGCGGTTCGACGCCCTGGATGCATGGAGCCGTCGACCCCGAGCTCGGCATGTACTACATGACCTTCGGCAACGCGCGGAGCTGCAACAGCTCACAGGACGGTTCGAACCGGCCGGGCGACAACCTGTTCTCCAGCACGATGGTGGCCGTCGACATGACGACCGGGGCGTACAAGTGGCACTACCAGTCGATCCGTCACGACGTCTGGGACATGGACAACGTCCATCCGCCGACGCTCGCCGACATCAAGGTCGCCGGGAAGAAGCGGAAGGTCGTCTTCTACGGCAGCAAGTCCGGACACCAGTTCGTCCTGGACCGCACCAACGGCAAGCCGGTGCTCCCCGTCGTCGAGAAGCCGATGATCACCGACTCCCGCCAGAACCACGCGGCGACGCAACCCTTCCCCAAGGAGAACCTGCTGCCCGAGTGCGTCGTATGGCAGAAGCTCGAACCGAAGAACATCCCCGGCGACCCGTGGCGAGGCGTGCCGAACTACAACGGCTACCAGCCCAACGAGGATGGTCGCCTCGTCTTCAACCCGGACAGCTACGTCAAGGCAGACGAGCCGTTCCTGACGTACCCGAAGGGGCAGGATCACCGCGAAGGCTGCATGTATGACCCCCAGTGGGACCTGCCGATCCTGTCGACCACCAGCCCGAACGGCGGCGGCGACTGGTCGAACCACTCGTACAGCCACCGGACGAACCTCGTGTACTTCCCGTACGGGACCAACCCGGTCGCGCACTGGAACGGGGCCAGCTCTAACGGCCAGAGGGCGATCGGCCAGTACCAGACCGGCGGCATACTGGCGTACGACGCGTCGAGCGGCAAGGTGAGGTGGAAGAACCACCTCGGCACGGACATGGCCCACGGCCAGGGTCCGCTGACCACGGCGAGCAACCTCCTGTTCGTCGGACAGGCCAGCGGCAACCTCCTTGCGATGGACGCCACCAACGGGAAGGCGCTCTGGGACTTCCAGACCGGCTCGGGCATCGCAGCCGCCCCGATCACCTACGAGATCGACGGTGAGCAGTATGTCGCCGTGCTCGCCGCAGGCTCGACCAACCCGTACGGAGGCTCGGTCACCCAGGGCGACTCCCTCTGGGCGTTCAAGCTCGGCGGCAAGTACACGACCGAGTCCGGCAGCCAGGAGGGCCCCGACACCGCTCCGCTGACGATCCGCCGGCCCGTGCAGGGCAACCCGGTCGAGGGCGACACGGTGGACAACACCGTGCTGCTCGGTCGTGTGGACCGCACCACGGACACCGCCGCTGCGCAGGACAGCACCTCTCAGCGCGGGATGGCGCCGACGCACCTGCGCGTCCCTGTCGGGACGACCGTCACGTTCCGCAACCCGGGCGCGGAGACCTTCCCGAACTTCCCGAACAAGCTGGAGCACTGCGCAACGCAGTACTTCGAGGGAGAGTTCAACCCGCGGCTCAAGCCGGGCGAGACGTACAAGCACACCTTCGACCGGGCGGGCGAGTACTTCTTCAACGACTGCACCGATCCGCGCCCAGCGGGCAAGATCGAGGTCTACCTCGAGCCCCAGGACCGACCGGGTGCACTGACGTTCGTGCCGAGCTCGCTGCGCCTCGGGTCGGCGACGGGGGTCTTCACCGGCGTGCGCGGCACGGTCACCGCCGTGCTCGACGTGCCGCGCGGCTACGTCTACGACGGTGACGCCGTTCTGCTGACGCCTCTCTCGAAGACCCCGGTCAAGGCGACGAAGGTGCGCACGGTCGCGAGCGCCTGGCCGTGGAAGGGCACGTCAGGAGGGACGAGGCTGGTCGTCCAGTTCGACAAGGCCGATCTCGACAACAACGTGCCGGAAGGTCGCGACGTGCCGCTGACGCTGGTGGCGAACTTCCTCAGTAAGGGGGTACAGAAGCAGCTGGCCTCCACGACGGCCGCACTGGTCGTCAAGTAGCGAACCGCAATGGGTTGCCGGTCATGCCTAGCGCATGTCCGGCAACCCATTGCCGTCTAGTGGATCTACCGATCCACTTCGTGAATTAGGTCACGGCAAACCCTTGCGGGGAGTCAAAGCTCGCCGCTAACCTCAGGTCCATGCAGTGGACCTTTTAAACCATCTAATGGAACGGAGTCCCTCATCATGAGAGGCAAACTCACCGCCGCCCTGTCGGCCGTCACGAGCGCGGCGGCCACCGTCGCAGCCGTCGCGGCCTTCAGCCCGGCCGGTCACGGTCACGGAGGCGGCTCGACAAACGCCGAGGCGATATACACCGACGCGATCACCGACTACGGCGTCTGCCGCGGGGTCGACCCGGAGTGCTACAACGACTGGGGCAACGGCTACACCGAGGGCGAGACGAAGCGGATCCTCATCTACAGTCGGACCGCAGGCCCCCGCCACGCCCACCTCGGGACACCTCTCGCCCCCGGACTCAATCCGCCCCTGGGCGAAGACAACGTTGCGCAGCGCGGCCTCAAGGCGTGGGCCGAGGAGCAGGGCATCACGGTCGACTGGACCGAGGACGTCAGCCGCTTCTCGGGCCTCAGCAAGTACCAGGCCGTCGTGTTCTTGAGCTCCAACCGTGACACGCTCGACGACACTGCCCAGACGAACCTGCGTCAGTACGTCCGCGGCGGCGGCGGGTTCGTCGGCATCCACAACGCGTTCGGCGCCGAGTACAACTGGCCCTGGTACGAGGGCCTCCTCGGCGGGACGAACTTCTACGATCACAGACCGAACCGGCCGGGCACGGTACAGACCCTGGACAGGAAGGACGTCTCCACCAAGAACCTCCCACGCACGTGGGCGTTCACCGACGAGTGGTACAACCTCGAGCCGGTCCCCAGCTTCGTACGCGAGCTCGCCAAGGTCGACGCCAAGACGAGCTCGACACCCGAGCGCGCGTCCGGCCACCCCGGCCACGGCGACAAGCACCTCGTGAGCTGGTGCCAGTACTACGACGGCGGAAAATCCTGGCTCACCACGCTCGGTCACGACGTCGCCGCCTGGACCGACGCGCCGCTGGAGGGCGACGCGTACTTCAAGGACCACGTCGTCCACGGTCTGCTGAGCGCGATGGGGGTGGAGCCCTTCTGCAAGTAAGGGCGGTCGGTCATCCGGTGAAGGCCGGGCGCCTTGTCCAGGCGCCCGGCCTTCGACGTGTCGACATCACGAGCCGACCCGCTCTACCGACGTTCGTCGAGGGTGAGCCCCGCGCAGGGGCAACGACCGCGGCTGCACGACTCCCATGCCGAAGCCGAGTCTGAACGCGGAACGGAACATGAGGTCGGTGTCGTGCCGCACCGAAGAGCCGCCAGGCCACGATGAGCAACCCGGGCCGAGGGCCCGCCCGAGCGAGGCCCTGAACGTGTACCACCCCAAACGGGAGTCCAGCGCCGACGCACCGGTTGGCGACGAGCGTCTGTTGACTCCGACAGCATGAAGACGCCGGTCGATCCCGCCACCACAGCCGCCCCGACGAGGGGCGCGAGCGCGAACGTCCCACCGACCACACTCGAGCCCGTACGCCGAGACCGTCAGAGGCCGAGGTAGATCCGACGCACGGACGGGTCGTGCCTCAGCTCGTCCGCGCGCCCTTCCATCTGCACGGCACCGTTCTCCATGACGAGGCAGCGCGAGGTCGCCTCGAAGGTGAGCCAGGCGTTCTGCTCGATCAGAAGGAGACTGATGCCGCTCTCGCGCAGACGTTGCAGCACCGCGAGCACTTCGCCCACCAGCTTCGGCGACAACCCCATCGACGGCTCGTCGAGCAGCAGGATGCTCGGCGACGACATCATCGCGCGCCCGATCGCCAGCATCTGCTGCTGGCCACCGGAGAGCGAGCCTGCAAGCCGCGTCCTCATGTCCGCGAGGACGGGGAAGAGGTCGTAGACCTGCCGCAGCACGTCCGCGGTCCCGCTGTCGCCCCGCTTACGCGAGAACGCGCCGAGCTCGAGGTTCGCCTCCACGCTGAGCCCACCGAAGACGTGCCTGCCTTCGGGGACGTAGCCGACACCGTGCCGTACGACGTTGCGCGCCTTGACCTTGGCGAGGTCGACGTCCCCGAGACGCAGACTGCGTGCCGAGCGTGGCGCGAGCCCCATGAGCGCACGCAGCGTCGAGGTCTTGCCGGCACCGTTCGCGCCGATGATGCCGACGCACTCGCCGGGAGCGACGGCGAACGACAGGTCGTCGACCGCGACGACCCCGCCGTACCTGACGGTGAGGCCGTCGACGACCAGCTCGGCGGGACTCAGCGCGTCGGCACGCGAGCGGAAATCCAAGTCCGTCATCGTGACAGCTCCTCGTGCTCCTCGGGCGCGTGCTCTGCGCTCTCGATGTCGGCTTTGTCGGGCACCAGATCGGCGAGCTGCGAGACATCGCCCAGGTACGCCTCGATCACTTCGGGGTTGGTGACGACCTCGGAGGGAGGGCCGTCCGCGATCACCTTGCCGCTCGCCAGGACCGTCACCTCGTCGCAGAGCGACATCACCAGGCCCATGTTGTGCTCGACCAGGATCACGGTCACGCCGCCGTCACGGATGGCGTGGACGATCTCACGCAGTTGCCCGACCTCCTGCCCGTTGAGACCGGCCGCCGGCTCGTCGAGGAGGACGACCCGCGGATCGGTCGCCATCGCCCGTGCCAGCTCCACGCGCCGCTGGATCCCGTACGGCAACGACGTCGGCGTCTCGTCCGCATACTCGGAGATGCCGAACTCCTCGAGGAGCTGATCGGCCCTCTGTCGCAGCCGCTTGTCGGTGCGTGCGACGCCCAACGGCCAGAAGACGTAGCCCACCATCGAGGCCAGCGTGCTGCGGTCTGCCGCGACCATGACGTTCTCCCGCACGGTCAGCGCGCTGAACAGGCGAAGGTTCTGGAACGTCCGTGCGATCCCCCGACGGGACAGGGTTGCGGCCCCCAATGACGTGACGTCGTCACTGTCGACGAAGAACTGCCCCGCGGTAGGCGTGTAGAGCCCGCTGATGACGTTGAGGAGCGTGGTCTTGCCCGAGCCGTTGGGGCCGACGATGCCCCGGATCTGACCCGCGTCGGCGGTCAGGGACACATCCTGCAGCGCCTTCACGCCCTTGAAGTGCTTGCTGACTCCATCGATCCGCACGACGGCAGGCGGGCGCTCCCGCGCCGCAGCCTGCGCCTCGGGGTCGACCCGGAACGGCTTGATCGTCGCGCGGTCGGCAGGCTTGCCTCGCCGCAGCGCCCTCACTCGGTCGGGGATGCCGGCAAGCCCGGTGGGAGCGAAGACAACCGCCAGGACGACCACGGTCCCGTACCCGAGCTGGGCGTAGGTGGAGAAGTCGATGAGCCACTCACGGGCGAACGAGAGGACGACCGCACCGATAACACAGCCGATGATGCTCTGACGGCCACCGATGATGACCATGGCGAGGAGGAGGAACATCGTCGCGAGGTTGAACGACTCGGGGGCCACGTAGCGGATGAGCCCGGCATACAGCACCCCGGCGACGCCGCCGTACACGCTGGCGATGCCGAACGCGACGATCCGTAGCAGCGGCACGTTCGCACCGAGCGCACTCGCGGCGATGGAGTCGTCCCTCATCGCCTTCATGCGGCGGCCGAGGCGGGTGTGCGAGACGAAGAGGGCGAACGCCAGCGCGAGGACGAAGACGACGACCTCGAGGTAGTAGTACAGGTACTCGCTGCTGAGGTCGATCCCGAGCATCGGCGGCACCGGGATCCCTGAGATCCCGTTCGCGCCCTGTGTGACCGACGCGTTCGTCACCCAGCTGGTGAAGGCGAGGGCCAGGCCGAGGGTGACGATGCCGAGGTAGTGGGACTGGACGCGGAGCGCGGGGATGCCGACGACGAGTCCGGCGAGCAGGCTCGCCAGCACGCCGAGGACCGCGGCCGTCCAGAACCCCCAGCCCTGAACCGTCGTGAGGATGGCGACCGTATAGGCACCCACGCCGAAGAAGGCCACCTGCGCCAGGTTGATCTGGCCACCGAGCCCGAGGGCAACGCCGAGCCCGATCGCGAGGAGAGCGAAGATGATCGTGACGTCGACCACGTGAATCTGGTATGGCCCGACGGTGTAGGGCAGCAGGTACAGCAGCACGGCCACGACCGCCAGGGCCGGGATCTTGATCTTGATACTCATGCTCGGTTCACCGTCCGCTCTCCGAAGATGCCCGTGGGCCGGATCATGATCAGCATCGTGAACACGACGAACACGACGAGCTCGGAGTAGCCCTCGAACTCGCCGGCGGCGAAGGCGTCGAGGATCCCGATCAGCAGGCCACCGACGATGGCGCCCTGGATGTTGCCGAACCCGCCGAGGATCGCGGCCGCGAAGCCCTTGATGCCGAGCGTGCCGCCGAGCGACGCGTTCACGTACAGGAGGGGTCCCGCGAGGCTGCCCGCGATCGCGGCGAGACCTGCACCGATCGCGAACGCGATCGCGTTGCTGCGACCGACGTGGATGCCGACAGACGTCGCGGCGTCAGGGTCCATCGCCACCGCCTGCATGGCGGTGCCCATCTTCGTGCGGTGGAGGAATGTGACGAGCGCCAGCGTCGCCAGCGCGGCCACGACCAGGACGACGATGCTGTAGGTACGGATCTTGATCCCCGCGACGTCGAGCGGGGCCGCGTCGATCGGAGTCGGCACAGCGCGCCCCGTGGCACCCCAGATGATGACGGCGAGCGCCTCGAGCACGATGCCGAAGCCGATCGTCCCGATCAGCATCAGGTCGAAGTCCCTACCCTCGAGGGGGCGCAGAACCCTCTCGATCACGAGACCGAGCAACGCCGTGATGACGACGGCGATCGCAACGGCGAGCGGGAAGGGGAGGTTGGCGGTCATGTAGAAGGTCGACGCGGTGAAGGCACCCACCATGACCACCTGCCCGTGCGCGAAGTTGACGAGCCCCATCGTGCGGTAGACCAGCGAGAAGCCGAGCGCCACGAGCGCGTAGAGCGCTCCCAGCGTCAGTCCACCCATCAGGGTCTGGAGTGCGACTTGCATGCCGATCCTTTCGGGGTACAGCCGTTCGGCGTCGGGCTTGGGCGGTGACGTGCCGTGCTGCGGGTCGGTCGTGAGACCGCCCCGCAGCGCCGGGCTCTTGTCACTGCACTGCCGTCAGCGTTCCTCCGTGGATGGTGCCGACCTTCGTCTCGTGGATCCCCACGCCCGACTCGTCGAACTCGAAGGTGCCGAGCAGGCCGTCGTACGAGATCGAGCGGATCTCGTCAGCGAGCTCCTTGCCGCCCTTCCCCCCGGTCGCCTCGAGCGCCGTGAAGAAGATGTTCGCACCGTCGTACGCCTTGGCTCCGTGCATCTCGGCTGCCTCGCCGTACTCCTCCTCGTACGCCGCAGCAAACTTCTTCGACGCGTCGTTCTCGTCGTTGCTCAGGTACGGGGTGCTGACGATCGTGCCCTCGGCGTTGTCCTTGCCAGCCGTCTCGACGTACACGTTCGTCGCGAGCGGCGCCGCGCCCGCGAACACCGCCTCGATACCGAGCTCGCGGGCCTGCTTCGCGACCAGGCCGGCCTGAACCTCTTCGGCACCGATGAAGAGGACGTCGGGCTTCTTCGACCGGATGTCGGTGAGGATCGAGCTGAAGTCCTTCTGCTCCGCGGTGACCACCTTGTCGTGGGTCGGCTCGATGTCCCGCGACGCGAGCGCAGCCTTGAAGGCGTCGTGCTCGCCGGTGCCGTAGCCGCCGTTGTTGGTGACCATGGCGAAGGATTTGTATCCCTTGTCCTCGACGAGGTACCGAACCAGTGTCTCGTCGTACGTCACGCTGGTCGGGCCGTTGAGGAACTGGAATGGGCTCCCCAGCTCCGAGATGGCCGGAGACTGGCCCGAGGTGATGCTCGGGATCTCCGCCTGGCGCAGGATCGGGTTCATCGCCTGCGTCACGGCGCTCTCCGCCGTGCCGAACATGACGACGTAGTCACCGCTCGTGATCTTGCGCGCGATCGACGTACCGGTGGTCGGGTCGCCCTGGGAGTCGTACACGGTCAGCTTGAGCTTGCGCCCGTCGATTCCGCCGTTCTTGTTCCACTCGTCGACGGCGAGCTCCACCCCTTTCAGCTCCCAGGCGCCGAGCGCGCTGAGCTGGCCGCTCTGCGCATCGGCGAGGGCAATCTTGATGTCGCCGGTCGTCGAGGCGTTCGAGTCGTCCTCGCCTGGGGTGCCGCAGGCAGCCGTCGTGGTCAGCAGGATGCCGGCCGCGGCGGCCACCATCAGCATTCGGGTTGGGGTCATGGGTGTCCTCACTTCTTCGTGTAGGCAGCCGGATCAGGCGAAACGGCCGTGGTAGACGTCCTTGATGTTCCAGTGGCCCGGCGTCGGCACCGGCTCGTTGACCATCGCGATATCGATGACGGCGGGCCTGCGGTTCGTGACCGCCTGAGCAAGCGCCTCGGAGAAGGCACCCGCCGACTCCGGGCGGTAGCCGTCGGCGCCGCACGCCTGCGCGATCACCGAGAAGTCTGGGCTGTAGGGGTTGCCGTCCGGGTCTTGAAACTCACAACCGAACGATGCGCCGAAGTTCGACGCCTGCAGGTCGGCGATCGTGCCGTGCGCACGGTTGTTCATCACGACGAAGACCACCGGTAGCCCCTGCTCCACTGCCATCGGGAGTGCCGGGAGCTGCGCGCTCATCCCCCCGTCGCCGATCAGGGCGACGACGACCTTGTCGGGTGCGGCAACCTGGACGCCCACGGCGGCCGCCGGACCGAATCCCATCGTCGAGAGTCCTCCGGGGGTGATGAAGCGGCCCCGTGGCGGCAGGTCGTAGCACTGGGCGACACCATTCTTGTTCCACCCCACGTCGGTGACGAGGATGGCGTCGTCCGGCAGACCGTCACGCAGGTCGCGAAGGATCCGCTCGGGGCGGAGCGGGAACGCGTCGGAGGCACCACGGTCGCGGCTGTCCTCGAACAGCCGGGTCCGTGTCGACTCGATCGCCTCGCGCAGCCCTGCACGGGGACGCCGCTCGGGACAGGACTGCCTCAACTGCGCCAGAACGGCCTCGACGGTCTGGGACGCGTCGGCCACGATACCGACCTCGACCGGGTAGTTGCGCCCGATCTCGGCAGGATCGAGATCGACCTGGACGAGCTTTCCGGGCGGGAGCCCCCACGTGTAGCGGTCGTCCCACGAGCTCGAGTCGGTCTCGGCGAACCGGGTCCCGAAGGCCAGCACCACGTCGGCCTCACGGGTGTAGTCGTTGGTGAGCTCCAACCCCCAGAAGCCCGTCATACCCATAAGGAGCGGGTGCCTGTCCGGCACCGTCCCCTTGGCCATCAACGAGTGTGCGATCGGGATGTCGAGGTGTTCAGCAAGGGCGATCAGTGCCTCTCGCCCACGCTCGGTCCGTAGCCCTCCGCCGACGTAGACGAGCGGCCGCTCCGCCGAGACGAGAAGGTCCGCGACCCGCTTCGCCTCCGCCTCGCCGACTCCGGGCGTCGTCGACACCGCCACGACCGGGTACGCGTCGGCCGTCTCGAGGGCGAGGGGCCGGGAGAACATGTCCATCGGCACGTTCAGGAGGACGGCACCGGGCCGTCCTGAGGTGGCAGTCCAGAACGCCCGCTCAGTGAACCTAGGGAGGTCCTCGACCCGCGTGACATTCCAGACCCGCTTGGTGAACGGCCGGTAGATCGCCCCCTGGTCGCCGTCCTGGTGCAGGTTGACCTCCTGGTGCGGGTGACGACCGAGGTAGTACGACGGCACGTCGCCGCTGATCGCGATCAGCGGGACGGAGTCGAACGCGGCCGTGGCGACGCCGGTGACGCCGTTCATCATCCCCGGGCCCACGTGCATGAGCACCACGCCGGGCTTGCCACTGATGCGGGCGTAGCCGTCGGCGGCGTGGGCGGCGGCCTGCTCGTGACGGGCGATCACGAACGTGATCGAGCTGCGGCCGATCGCGTCGAGCAGGGCGATGTTGCTGTGACCGCACGTGCCGAAGATGTACTCGACGCCGTAGCCCTCGAGCTGTCGGACAAGGACGTCCGACGCTGTCACGACCGGCCCACCCGCGTCGTCCTGGGCGGTGCCGGCTGATGTCGTCGTGGTGGTCATCGATGCCTTTCGGAGGGGTCGCGTGTGGGGATCGAGATGGTCATCGCTCTTCTCCCCAGATCGTGTGGTCGCGGATGATGAGGGTCTTGACCGACGTGTAGTCGTCGATCATGTGAGCGGGAGACTCGCGTCCGAAGCCGGAGTCCTTGACGCCGCCGAAGGGAATGTGGTCGAGGCGGAAGTTCGAGGAACCGTTGACGATCAGGCCACCGACCTGCAGCTCGCGCCACGTGAGGAGGATGCGGTCCATCCGCTCGGTGAAGAGCCCCGCCTGGAGGCCGTACCGGCTGTCGTTGCACTGGTCGATGACCTCCTCGAGGTCGTCGAACGCCATGACGGCGATGACCGCTCCGAAGGCCTCGCTGGTGACGAGAGTCGCGTCGGCGGCCGGCCTGGCGACGACGGTCGGCGCGAGGGTGGCACCGTCGCGAGTGCCACCGCACACCAGCTCGGCACCCCCGTCGACTGCGTCAGCGACCCAGCGCTCAACCCGCGCAGCGGCTGCGTCGTCGACCATCGACCCCACGTCGGTGCGCGGATCGGCCGGATCGCCCACGACCAGCTGCGCGACCTCTTTCCGCAGCCCGTGGAGGAACGCGTCGAGGACCGACGAGTGAACGTAGATCCGCTGGACCGAGATGCAGCTCTGGCCGGAGTTGGAGAATCCCGTACGGGCGCAGATCCGTGCCGCCCGATCGACGTCCGCGTCGTCACAGACGATGGTGGCCGCGTTACCGCCGAGCTCGAGGACGAGCGGCTTCGCCCCGGCAGCGCGGGCGACGGCGTTGCCGGTCGCGACACTGCCTGTGAAGCTGATGACGGCGACCTCCGGCGCGGCGCACAGGGTCGCGCCGAGCATGCCGTCGCCATGGAGGAGCTGCACGGCCTCGGGCGGCATGCCTGCCTCGAGGAGCAGCGCGACAACGCAGGCCGTGGTCGCCGGCGCCTGCGGCGGGGACTTCACGATGGTCGTGTTGCCCGCGGCGTACGAGGCACCGAGCTTGTGCGCGAGGAGGTTGGCCGGCGCGTTGAACGGGGTGATCGCCAGCGCGACACCCAGGGGCGCACGGAAGGTCATCGCCGTATTGCCGACTCCGTTGTCGTAACCAGCGACAGGAAGGACCTCTCCTCCTATGCGTCGCGTCTCGTCCGCGCACACGGCTAGCGTGTCGGCGACCCGGTCCAGCTCGCGTCCGCCGTCGGAGACAGGCTTGCCGAGCTCACGGGCTATCACCGTGGCGATCGCGTCGCGGTGCACTCGTGCGAGCTCGCTCGCACGGTGCAAGACACGGGCCCGGTGCGCCGGTGAGTAACGAGCCGCCGCGCGCGCACCGGCTGGGCCATTCGCCAGCGCCCGCTCGACGATCTCCGGCGTCGGCTTCCACGCGACCGTCACCGTCTCCCGCAACCACGGCCCGGATCGTTCACATGCCTCCCCGTCCTTCGTCCAGGCTCCGCCCACGTACGACGGCGCATCCATGACACGTCCCTCTGCCGCGGCGCTGAGAATCTGATCGAGCACGCCATCCCCTTCATGGACCACTAGTCGGACCTTCTGGACCGCTGTGCGGTCTTGGGGTAACGTAAGCCGTGAGGCAGGCCACTGGCAAGCGATCGACCACAATTGGATTCGATCGACCCCGTCGGATGAGACTGTGAGCGAAAAATCAGCGGCACAAGCCCACGTCTCCCGACACGAGAGGACGAATGACGATGCCTGAGGCGGCAAGCGGTAAGAGTTCTGGCGACCACGGAGGGGTGCGAAGCGTTCAGCGTGCAGTCGAGATCTTGGCACTGCTCAGCGAGGACCGTCCCGTGGTCACGGTCGGGGAGATCGTCAAGGAGACCGGTCTCGCCAAGACCACAGTCGTCCGCATGCTCGCCACGCTGGGAAAGAACGGACTCGTGTGGACCACGAGCGCCGGCGTCACGGCCGGACCCGGGCTGTGGCGCTGGGCCTACCTCGCCCGTCGGAGCTGGGAGCTCCCCGCGGAGATCCGTCACCTGATGCGCGAGACCGGCCAGAAGACGCGCGAGACCATCAACCTCTATGTCACTCGGGACCTGCAGCGTGTGTGCATCGCGCAGCAGCAGGGCACTCAGACGCTTCGCCACGTCGTCCAGGTGGGCGACCAGCTGCCGCTCTGGGCAGGCGCCTCCTCGAAGGTGCTGCTCTCCGACGCACCAACATCCACCCTCGAGCGGGTGGCCGCCATGTCCCCCCAAGGGGCCGAGCGCCTTCCGGACCTCCGCGAGGCAGTGGGGCGAGCCCGCGAGGACGGATTCGCCGTGAGCCACGGCGAGCGTGAGATCGGGGTGTCGGCCGTCGCCGTACCGGTCATCGCGCCGTCCGGCCGCGTCGGTGCGGCGTTGTCCCTCAGCGGTCCGACCGCGCGGTTCACCGACGAACGTGTGGCTGTCTTCGTCGACGAGCTCATCTCCGCCTCGGCACAGATGACCGCCCGAGGGTTCACGCACCCCTTCGAGGCGTAGCGACAGACCCGACCCAACAAGACACGTGGCCGAGCGGCCACAGGAAGAGGCACGAGTGGAAGACCTACCGTTGAGCGGCATCCGCGTACTCGATCTCACGAACGTGCTGGCGGGTCCCTACTGCAGCTTTCAACTGAGCCTCATGGGTGCTGAGGTCGTCAAGGTGGAGAAGCCCGGCTCCGGCGACCTGGCCCGCCACCTCGGTCCCGACCCGGCACTCAACGACGTCGGCCTGGGTGCCTCCTTCCTCGCGCAGAATGCCGGCAAGAAGTCGGTCGAGCTCGACCTCAAGGATGCCGAGGGCAAGGCGGCATTCGAGGACCTCGTACGTGGCGCAGACGTACTTCTCGAGAACTACCGGGCCGGCGTGCTCACCCGCCTGGGCTATGACTGGGACACGCTCGAGGCGCTGAACCCGGCACTGGTCTACTGCGCGATCAGCGGGTTTGGCCAGACCGGACCGGACAGCCAGGCGCCGGCGTACGACCAAATCGTGCAAGGGCTCTCCGGAATGATGAGCATCACCGGGAGTGCCGACACCGCGCCCCTGCGGATCGGCTTTCCGGTTTCCGACAGCGTCGGCGGACTCATGGCGGCCTTCGCGATCAGCAGTGCGCTCGCGGGGCGCGCACGCACGGGTCGTGGAGCCCATCTCGACCTGTCGATGCTCGAGGCGTCGGTGTCCGCGATGGGATGGGCGGTCTCCAACTACCTGATCAGCGGGATCGAGACCGTCCCCATGGGCGATCAGAACGCGACCGCCGCACCCTCCGGGACCTTCCACGCTGACGACGGCCCCCTCAATATCGCTGCGAACCGTCAGGCCCAGTTCGTCACGCTCTGCACGGTTATCGGCCGCGTCGACCTCCTCGACGACCCACGCTTCGCCACCCGAGACCTCCGCAAGATCCATCGCGAGAAGCTGAACGACGAGATCGACGCCGCGCTCGCCGACCGGTCGGCTGGCGAGTGGGCGAGCAAGCTGTCCGCCGCCGGAGTTCCCGCAGCCCCCATCCTCACCGTCGCCCAGGCGGTGGAGTCGGAGCAACTGGCGTACCGGGAGTTCTTCCACGATGTGCCGTTCCCCGGCCGCCCGGACCGAGTCGTGAGGACCAGCAGCAACGGCATTCATCTCGACGGCCGCCCGCTGCGCCCCCAGGGTCCGCCGCCCTTGCTCGGAGAGCACAACGGCGAGCTCGACGAGCTTCGCCGGTCCGGACGCGAACACGACTCCATCCGCGCCGGAGCGGGATCGTGACGGTCGACCGCTATCCCGAGCCCACCGTCCAGGCCGTGGCGGACTGGTGGGAGACCGCGATCACCCGCATCGCCCCCGGCGAGGTCGAGCACCGCGGCACCCCCGTCCAGCACATGATCGGGGCCGACGACCTCGTCACCTCTGCATGGTTCCTGGTGCGGGGCGACCGCCCCTCCCCGGCCCAGGCCGCGCTCCTCCAGGCCGCCATGGTCGCGTCCATGGACCACGGCCCCCAGGCGCCGTCGATCGCAGTCGCGCGGATCGCTGCCTCGTGCGGCGTCGGCATCAACAACGCCATGGCCTCGGCGGTGAACACCCTCGGCGACCACCACGGTGGAGCAGGACAACAATGCGTCGAGATGTTCGAGGAGATCGTCACGGCCGTCAACGAAGGGCTGACGATCGAGGCGGCGACCGAGGATGTGGTCGCCCGATGGCGCGAACGGTCCCGATATATCCCCGGCTTCGGTCACCGTTTCCATCCTCGCGACCCTCGCCGTGATCCGCTGCTCGGCATGGTCGAGGACGCCGCCGGCGCCGGCGCCGTCTCCGGCAAGTACCTCGAAGCAGCCCTCGCCGTCGAGACGCTTCTGGCGAGCGGCCGAGAGCGGCCCATCCCGATGAACATCGACGGAGCGACTGCGGTGATCTATGCCGAGCTGGGCTTCCCGCCCGAGCTGGCCCGCGGCTTCTTCGTCCTGAGCCGCAGCGTGGGCATCCTCGCCCACGCCTGGGAGGAACGACAGAGCGGACGGCGCAACAAGGGGCCGATCCCGCCGTCGATCCTGCCGACGTTTCGGGCGGCCGAGTAGACGCCACGGCGTCACACTGGAGCTCATGAGGACACGCGGAGGGGGATTCATGACCCGGTCCTTTCGCGGCTCAGGACATGTACTAACTGGTACGTTCGTGAAGTAGATCACACCGTGTCGCCGCACGGCAAGGAGTCCTCCGCGCTGAGCGATGAGGCCGGCACCGTCGGTGGCAAGACGCCTTCGGGCAAGATCCAACGCCGTCACCTGACAGCGCAGCTCCTCAGCTGAGCGCGCGTGAGAGGTGGTGGGCCTCAGCGAGCAGCAGGTGCCCCAGCTCGGCCTGACGGTCGGGGACGAACCGGCCCTGTACGCCGGTGAGGGTGAGCGCCCAGCGCGGTGACCCGTCACCGTCGAAGACGGCGGCGGCCATGCCCCAGCTTCCCTCGACGACGAGTCCTGGGTTCAGCGACCATCCGCGCTCGCGCGTGAGCCGGATCCGTTCACGGATCGCCGCTTCGCTGTGGCTCTCGCCCCACGCCTGGGTGAGGTCGGCCCTCGCGAGGTAGTCGGCGATCTCGTGCTCGCTCAGGTAGGCGAGGAGGACGATGCCGGCCGAGACCACACCGAGCGGGAACCGTGCTCCCTCGTACAGGACGAACGAGCGGATCGGGAACGAACCGTCCTGCCTCAGGAGCACCACGGTCTCGTCGCCGCGTCGGACGGAGAAGAACGCGCTCTCGCCGGTCGCCTCGGCGAGCCGGCGCACCGCGCTCGCCGCGTCCTCGGTCACCGCGAAGCGCGAGGCCGCGCGCGCCCCGAGGACGTACAGCTCAGGGCCGAGGAACCAGCGACCTGTCCGCCCGTCGCGATCGACCATGCCCTCCTCGGCGAGGGACTCGAGCAGCCGGTGGACGGTGGGGCGTGGGAGCCCGGTCGCCCTTGCGACCTCGGTCGTCGTCAGGCCGTCGCTCTCGGTGGCGGCGAGCGCGCGCAGCAGCGCACTGACACGACCGACCATCTGCGTCGACTCCGGCATCTGCCGAGCCTATCTGCGCGTTCATTGAGTGGACGCAGGTGTCTGCTCAGCGTCCGCGCAGCGGGAAGATTCTCCGCGACATCTGCCGGGTGGTTGACGCCGTACGGTGTGACGACGTTCACTCAGTGCGACCGACCAGTGAACACAGGAGTTCCGCGGACCTATGCGCAAGCTCAGAGAAGACGCGACCGAATCGCTCGACGGAGTGCTCAAGGACGGCATCACGATCGCCGTCGGTGGCTTCGGGTTGAGCGGCAACCCGTTCGACCTCATCGAGGTCGTACGCGACTCGGGGGTGACCGGGCTGACGATCGTCTCCAACAACATGGGCGTCGACGGCGCCGGTCTCGGGATCTTGCTGGAGAACAACCAGGTCGCGAAGGTGATCGCGTCGTACGTCGGCGAGAACAAGCTCTTCGCCAAGCAGTTCCTCGACGGGGTGCTGGACGTCGAGTTCGCGCCCCAAGGGACGCTGGCCGAGCGCATGCGCGCAGGAGGCGCCGGCATCGCCGCCTTCTACACCCGTACGGGCGTCGGGACTCAGGTCGCCGAGGGCAAGCCGACGGCCGAGTTCGACGGTGAGACGTACGTGCAGGAGCGGGGCATCGTCGCCGATCTCGCCCTGGTGCACGCGCACACCGCCGACCAGGCGGGCAACCTCCGCTACCGGCTCACGTCGCGCAACTTCAACCCCGTCGTCGCGACCTGCGGCAAGGTCACGGTCGCCGAGGCCGAGCATGTCCTCGACGGCTACCTCGACCCCGACGAGGTCGCGACCCCCGGCATCTACGTCAACCGCCTGGTGGAGGCACGCCCGCGCGTGAAGCCCATCGAGCAGCGGACGACCCGACCGAACCCCGCGAAGCAGGAGGCCTGACATGGCGTGGACGCGAGACGAGATGGCCGCGCTGGCCGCCCAGGAGCTGCACGACGGCGACTACGTCAACCTCGGCATCGGCATCCCGACGCTGGTCGCCAACCATCTCCCTGACGGGGTCTCGGTGGTGCTCCAGAGCGAGAACGGCATCCTCGGTATGGGCCCGTTCCCGTACGAGGGTGAGGAGGACGCCGACCTCATCAATGCCGGCAAGCAGACCGTCACGACCATCGACGGTGCGAGCATCTTCGACTCGGCGACCTCGTTCGCGATGATCCGCGGTGGCCACGTCGATATCGCCATCCTCGGAGCGCTGCAGGTCGCGGCCAACGGCGACCTCGCGAACTGGACCATCCCGGGCAAGCTCGTCAAGGGGATGGGCGGGGCGATGGACCTCGTCGCAGGGACGCGGCGCATCGTCGTCCTCACCGAGCACGTCGCCCGCGACGGCGCCCCGAAGATCGTCGAGACCTGCGAGCTCCCGCTCACTGGCGTCGGTGTGGTCGACCGGATCGTCACCGACCTCGCGGTCATGGACGTGACCGAGGACGGGCTCGAGGTCCTTCAGCTCGCGCCCGGCGTCACGTTCGAGGAGCTGACGTCGAAGACCGCCGCGCCGCTGCGGCAGGCCAGCGCCGTCGCGTGAGCCAAGGGGTGCCAGACGAGCGGGTCCTAGCGACGAGCCTCTGAACCGCCTGGGTCGGTGTCGCCGATCTCATCGACCCAGGCGGCGTGCTCGGCCCGCGCCCAGCGGCTCGAGACCCGTCCCGCGCGCATCCCCCGACGGGCTTCGGGGTCCTTGAGCGCGTACACGATGTGGCCGATCACGAGGATTCCGAGACCAAGCGCGAACCAGACGCGGACGAACGTCGCATCCGACCGCCACGACAGCCGGACCAGTGTCGGGCCAGCCGGATCAGGAAAGACCAACCGCCATGCGCGCCCTCGCCGACATTCGAACGACCACCAACGCCCAAACGCGACCCCGTCGATACCCTCCGCGACGTGATCACACGCGCCGCCGCAGCAACATGCGCGATTCACACACGACGCAAGGTTCACCACCGCGACCGGGCACCACAGTCAATATTCCGGCGCCCCGCTCAGCTGCGGTGACACCCAGCTGTGGCGCAGAAGGGATCCGTTGACGGTGTTCACCCCGTAAAGACGGCGCTCTCGTGATCAGAGGTCGGCGTGACCTCAACGGTCAGCGACTTGGCCGAGGTCAGCCCGTACCCGATCCAGAACGAGATGCGCTTTGCCGGCAGCACCACCCTTGTCGGGCTCCCGCCCATGTTGGAGTCGTAGATCTCGCTTCCCTCGGCGCCGTCAGACGACGCCGAGCTGGAGAACATCGTGATCGTGAAGGCCGCAGATGTGCCGGTGATGGACCGCGGCGGTGCCGTGGTGGCCACCCCACTGGTGACCACGGCAGTCGCCGGAGGCGAGAACCACATCACCACCGCCATGAGCGTCTATCCCATCGGGTCCGGTGCTCCGATGCACTCGCACAACTGCGACGAGCACGTGACGATCCTCGACGGAGAGGCCGAGGTGTGGTCGATGGTGAGGCGACGCGCCTGAAGCAGTACGACACGACGTATGTGCCCGCTCCTATCCCTCACTTTTTCTGCAACGTCGGGGATGTTCCCGCTGCGGATCTTGTGGGTATACACGTCCGGTCACGTCACACGGACGTTCACCGAGACCGGACTGACCGTCGAGCATCTGTCCGCCGAGGAGCAGATGGGCAAGGACTGAGACAGGCAGAAGCTGGCCGACGCGTGCGTGCGACCATCCCGCGCGTCGTGAGGAATGAGTCCGGCGGCGTCTACACGCTCGCCGCACGGTCGATCTCCATCGCCCGGACTAGCGCGCCAAGGGCCTCCGCCCGCTCGCCGAGGGGGCAGATCGAGATCTCGCTGAACGAGGCGATCCGCGGCATGACGGCGCTCTCGAACGCACGCTGAACAGGGGCAAGCAGCGCGTCGCCCGCGCGAGCAAGCGGTCCCCCGATGACGATGCGGCGAGGGTTGACAGTCATCGCAAGGAGCCCGAGACCTCGGCCGAGAGCGTCCGCAGCATCCCGCAGCGCGGCGAGCGCGACGGGATCCCTCGCCTCGATCAGCTTGATCGCCTCGTCCACCGTCACCGCTCGATCCGTGGCTGCGGCGATCGCATGGCGAACTGCCTCCGTCGAGCCAATCGTCTCGAGGCAGCCGCGTCGGCCGCACCGGCAGACCAGCGCGAGGCGCGGATCGACCGTCAGGTGCCCGATCTCCCCCGTCGTGCCGGCGCCCCCTCGCCACAACCGCCCATCGAGCACGATCCCAGCGCCCACCCCGGTACCGATCTTGATGAAAGCCAGTCCGTCACTCGTGTCATACACCCGCTGCAGCGCGACCGCGCCAAGGTTCGCGTCGTTCTCGATGACCGCGGGACAGCCGAGACCTTCCGACACGATGTCCCGAAGCGGTACATGTCCCCAGCCAGGCAGGATGGAGCCTCCGGTCACGGCGCCGGTCCGGACGTCGACGGGTCCAGGGACACCCATCGCGAGTCCGGTGATCCGTCCTCGGTCCAGCCCGGTCCGTTCACATCCCTCGTCCACGAGTCGTGCAATGAGCTCGATGGTCTCCGCGACGCCGTGCCGATCCTTCAAGGTGACAACGTTCTCGTCGACGACACGGTCGAGCGACGAGCCGATGAGGACTCGGACGTGCGTCCTACCGAGGTCGACGCCGATGCCGTACTCCTGGCGGTCGGGCGCCTGGGCCACGAGGTTGCTGCGTCGTCCGTTGGCCATACCTGAGGTGACGACGAGGTCGCCGGCCGAGGTGAGCTCCTGCACGAGACCGGACACCAGGCCCGGGGAGAGTCCGGTCGTCCGTGCGAGGTCGGCCTGGCTCCTCGGCGTGCCGTCCCTGAGCAGGTCGAGCAGTCGCTCGCGGTTCGCCCTGCGCAGGCCGGTGAGGGAGCCGGGGCCGGCATCGTCCCGTGTTGTCACGTCCCTCTCCTCTCCGTGCGGGCACGCGCCGCTGCACGCGGCCGTCACGCACGATAGCGCGCACGTCGCATCTTCTCGGGTCTTTCACAGGACCTCTGGTGTGAAGGCTGCTGGGTCGGCGGCCGCCCTGGTCGGGGGCGGCCGCCTCCCCGGTCAGGTCGGGACGAAGACCCACGCGAGGGCTTCCCCGGTCCCCGCCCGGTACGCCTCGTAGCCCGGCCGTGGCGAGGTCACCGGCTCGCTGGCGACTGCGGTCTGAATCGAATCGACGTAGGCCGGTCGCGTGTGCCACTGGTGGTTGTGGGACGTGTAGAGCGTGTCGTACGCACCGCTCGTCTCGGATCGCCACTCTGTCAGCGCTGTCCCGAACTCCTCGAGCGAGCCCGACAGCGTCAGGCCAGCAGCACCTTGTGTTCCGAGGGCATCGCCGGCGAAGAGGACGCGCGACACCGGGTCGAGCAGGGTGACGGCGTCGTCCCTGACACCGGGAAGCGCATCCACGGCGAGACGGACACGCCGCCCATCCGTGTCGCGTCCGAGATCGATCGAGTCTCCTGGTCGCAGGGTCCTGACGTGTCGATGCTGACGTCCGACCTCGGCGCCCTTCGGCACCCAGACGTCATGGCCGGCGAAATTCCGGATTCCCGCGATCCCTGCGGGGTCACCGGAGGTGAGGACGACGTCGAGCCGGCGACTTCGCACCAGGCGCTGCGCGTACCGCGCGAGCCCTGGCGCTGCGCGACCTGACGTGATGAGGACCGCCTTGTTGGTCCCACGCACCAGGAAGGATGACTCCTCGGCCGAGTCACGGATCATCACCAACCCGGTCTTGATGTTGTTCAGGAAGGCGTACGGGTCGTCGAGGAACGGATCCTGCGGATAGCGGCTGGGGATGTTGATGCCGTGGAACTCGCGCAGGTCACCGTTGCCACCGGCCGGGCCACCCGGATAGAGGTTGGTGAGGCTGTAGACCATGCGTGCCGTGCCGCCGCTGATCCAGACGGCCTCTCGCCCGATCTCGTGGTAAGGATCCCCCAGGATGCCGCCGTCGAGTGCTCCACCAGCTGCCCTCGCCATGTCATCGAGGTACGAGAGGTCGAGAGGACGCCCATTGATCGGCGGCCTGCCTCGTCCGAACTGCTTGATCTGGTAGAAGTGCGCAGGCAGAAGGGCGAGCCCCTTCAGCGGCCTCAGATCACGACGCAGCTCATTGAGCATGTCGTGATACAGGGTCGTCGTGGCCGACGCGAAGTGTGCCCAGACGTACGCCGAGCCGATCGCGTCCCCGGTGGCGAGCATGAGGTTCGCGGCGTCGAGGTACCCGGTCGAGCCTGGCGTGTGGCCGTACATCGCGACGGCGTCGATCCGGCGACCGCCGAGGTCGACGTGTCCGACGGCCTGGCCCGAGCCGTTCGTGGTCGACCCGCCACCCTGCCGGATCGGCACCCACGTCGGCCCGGCCGTCGTCGTAGGCGTCCAGTCGAGATCCGGGTAGTAGAGCGTCCGGTCGGTCATCTGGAACGCCTTGCCCGTGTGGTCCCCGTGGCGATGGGTGATCGCCACGTCGAAGTCGACGGGATCCGGACGCACGGTTTTGCCGTCGTCCTCGTGCGAGAGCAGCCAGTGGCAGACCGCCTTGAGGTCGTTGACACCGATCGTCTCCGGGGTGTTCTGGGCGGTGTCGACGAGGAGTGCGCGTTCGGAGCCCTCGAACAGCCACATCGTGGAGCCCTGGGCGTACTGGCTGCCGTCCTGTCGCGGCGTCGTGAGCGCCATGTTCTCGACCCGCCAGGTGCGGTGGCCCCGCTTGCTGACGTGGATCAGGTAAGCCGTGTAGGCACCCCACGGGTTCGGCCCCGCGAACCCCGTCCCCAGGGGGCGGCCCCACGGGTCTTGGACGACCTCGACGAACCCGGGGACCAGGCGGTACCAGGAGATCGCCGACGCATGGCCGCCCTTCGATGGATTCGTACGTGCGGTGTTCGCGGCTGCGGTCGACGTCCCGCCGGCGACGCCTGCCGCGAGAGCGAACACTCCGGCGGCCCGCAGGACGTTGCGCCTGTTGATGGTCGACGACACCTCGTGCGTGCAGACGTCATGGTCGTGCTCTGTCATGTTCGATCTCCTTGGGCCTCAGGACAGCCAGAAGTCGCAGTGGTGATCGGCGCGAAGGGTGGTGACGGCCTTGCTCGCGCCACCGGCACGCAGGCTCATCACGCGCCGCTCTTCGCCGTAGGTCGGCCAGGCGGGCGCGCCCCGGACGTTCGGATTGCCGGTGCGGGCGAAAGCACCCCAAGAGCGCATCATCTGGTCGGAGAGCCGCTCCTGCGTCCGCGTCAACGGCCGCTCGCCGAGGGTGAAGTCGAACAGGTACGCGAGCTCCGCGCTGTGAGCGTTGGACATGTCCTCGCCCGGGATCGCGAATCCGTACAGAGTCGGCGAGGTCGGGTCGTCGAACTCGTATCGGTACGTCGGGGTCTCGGAGTCCATCGTCTCCGCGACTCGCTCGATCGTGCACGCCCGACCGGCGTCCGTCTGGACCTGGGTGATCGCGTCGTACGGGGTCTTGAACTCGCTCAGCGGGTAGCGCGCAAGGACCTGGTCCGCCCGATCTCCGTACGTGTCGCGGATCCGCTGCTCGTAGCCCTCGGCCGTGATGCCGGCCAGCGCTGTCGAGAGCAGGCGGTTCTCCGACTTCGTGGATCCTGTCATCAGGGGCACCTTGTTCCAAGTGCCGGCGGCGACCGCACCGGCGAACGTCACGGGCATCAGACCGCTCGCGGACTTGGAGGAGCCGGTGTAAGCACCCTGGTTCGCGACCAGCTTGCCGGGAAACGCCTTCCGCAGGCACGCGACCGCGGTCGCCGGGTCCGGGCAACCCACTGCCGTGGCGTAGGTCAGTCCTGTCTGCTCGGCGGAGGCGAGCGTCGGTCGGTTCGCGAGGCAGTCCTGGCTCTGTGCGATCGCGCGATGGAAAAGGCCCTTCGCCGACGGGATGGCCATCAGGTCACAGACGGCCTGACCCCCGGCGGACTGACCGTAGATCGTGACGTTGCGCGGATCTCCACCGAACTTCGCGACGTTGTCGCGCACCCACTCGAGCGATGCGATCTGGTCCATGCGGCCGTAGTTTCCCGAGCCTCCGGGCGTTGCCGAGCTCAGCGACGGATGGGCGAGGAACCCCAGAGCGCCGAGCCGGTAGTTGACAGACACCACGATGGTGTCGGTCTTCGAGGCCATCGTGCTGCCGCCGTAGATGACGCCGGTGCCCTGCGTGTGACCTCCGCCGTGGAACCAGACCATGACCGGCAGCTTTGAGCGCTTCCCTGGGTTCTTCGGCCGGTAGAGATCGAGGTACAGGCAGTCCTCACTTGTCGCCTGTTCCTCACGGACTCCCGTCGGCTCGAACTGCACGCAAGCCGGCGACTGCCGGTCGGCATCGCGGACCCCCTTCCACGAGGCAGGCTCCGCGGGAGCGGCGAACCGCAGGTCCCGCACGGGAGGCGCCGCGTACGGGACACCGAGGAACTGATCGGCGCTCGATGCGGAGACGCCGCGGATCGCACCGGCCTCGGTCGCGATGACCGGGCGCGACGCCCCGTCGCCGTGAGACCGACCCGCCGAGAACGTCGGCTGGGCGGCGCCGAGCGCGAGAGTCGTCGCAGTGCCCAACGCGACGAGGATATGGCGGACAGAAGGCTTCATGACGGTCCCCCTACAGGCCGAAATGGTGAGCGTGATGCGCCTCACACTGACCCAGCGCGAAGCCCCCTGTCAATCGGTCAGCCGACATCTTCCCTTCAGGGTATGAACCTACTGTCGACAATCTGGTCGCTGATCTGGCCGACAGAACTGTGAATATTTTGCCTCCGATTTGCGAAGGCAAGCGACTGCCTGCGCACGCGTGGTCGCCTGACATGACAGGTCAAATCGGCTCTGCGTTCAGATTATGAAGACTTGCAGTTACATACCGCTCTGCAGACTTCACGGTTTGACGGCCACATCAGAGCCGCCTAACTTCCCGTTTACGTGGCGTACATCACGTACGCGTCCATCGGCACACCACCGAGAGGCAGAACGATGTCGACCAGCTCCTTCTGGCGCAACGGACTTCGCGCCGCGGCGGCCATCCTCGGCGCCAGCGCGCTGACCGTCGTCGTCGCGGGACATGCAGCGACCCCTGCGGACCGCGGCGGCCACGACCGACGCCTTGGCACCAGCCCCGTCCTCAAGCACACCGGCAAGGCGCCCACCGGCTACTCGGTGACCTTCCGCTACTACGCCCCGACAGCATCACGGGTGCAGATCAAGGGCGAGTGGTCCTTCGTCCGACCGAGCGCCCTCCCGCAGGTCGCGAGCACGCCAGACCACACGGTGGAGTCGCAAGGCATCCTGCCCCTCGACTGGCGGCCTGGCGACGCCCCGATGCCCTACCCGAACTCGACCGACCCGAACTTCCCGGTCAACGACATGGCGAAGGAACGCAACGGCGTCTGGACCTTCACGACTCCTCTGCCGTCCGGCGTCTTCACCTACGCCTTCTTCGTCGACTGCCCGACGGACAACGGTGCTGGGTGCACCCCGGTCTCTGACCCGAGCAACGCACCGTGGAACGAGAAGAACGACACCGTGACGGGATCCGCCGTCCCCAACAGCCAGGTCTATGTGCCCTCCGACAGCCGCTTCGGCACCGTCGACTACTCATGGCAGGCGCCGGCGAAGAAGCAGGGCAAGCTGCGCATCGCCACGTACAGCTCGCCCGGACACGTCACGCCGGTCGACGAGAACCGGCTCGTGGTCTACACCCCGCCGTCCTACGACCCGCGCCGCTCCGAGCCGTATCCGACGCTCTACCTCAATCACGGCGGAGGGGAGAACGAGATGGGGTGGAGCACACAGGGTGACGTCAAGAACATCATGGACAACCTCATCGCCACCGGCGAGGTCGTCCCGATGGTAGTCGTCATGCCGAACGCCAACGGCTACCCGGCATCGACCGACAACGCCGCCTTCCGATCAGACCTCATCGACCGCATCATCCCGTGGGTCGAAGATCGCTATCACGTTTCAACAACCGCCGCCGACCGCGCCTTCTCGGGACTCTCGGCAGGTGGCCGCATCACCAACCACCTGATGCTGAACGACACCGAGCAGTTCGGCTACTACGGCATGATGAGCGCCGGCCTGGCTCCCGGGCAGACGCTCTCGGACGAGCAAGTCACCGCGCTGAAGAAGGTCTCGGTCTTCATCGGCGCCGGATGGCAGGACGTCATCTTCGCCAAGGGCTTCAACAACTTCCACACGGGGCCCGCGATGGAAGTCTCGACCTTCGTCGACGCGGGCGTCCCGGTGACGCCCGACTTCGTCCACGGCGGCCACAACTGGAACGTGTGGCGGCTCCTGCTCAAGGACTTCGTCACCCGCGTCGCCTTCCTGCCGCAGCCCTTCGCGTCATGGGAGGGCTGACGCGACTCCACGATCTCGTGCCGATGGCGGCACGGCTCTCGGGACCAAGACCACCAGTAGAGAGGAAGCATCCATGAGAAGACTCCACTCAACACTGCTCGCAGCGGTCTCCGGCGCGGCGCTCGTCGCCGTCGGTATTCCAGCCGCATCAGGGGTCGTCACCACGATCCGCCACGACGACGGCGGCGAGTACGCGGGCCAGTATCCGGTGGTTCGCACCGACAAGGGACAGGTCCGGGGTGAGGCCAAGTCCATGGTCACCTCGTTCAAAGGCATCCCGTACGCCGAGCCACCCGTCGGCAACCTGCGGTGGAAGGCGCCACAGAGCGCCGAGTCGTGGCGCGGCGTCAGGGACGCCACCGAGTTCGGCGGCTCCTGCGTCCAGGGCAGCGGCTGGGATCCGGGGTACGAAGAAGTGACGTTGACCGAGGACTGCCTCTACCTCAACGTCTACCGCCCCACGAACAGCTCGAAGAAGAAGCTCCCCGTCTTCGTCTGGAACCACGGCGGCGGCAACACCGGCGGCGCGGGACGCGACACGAACCCCGACAAGTTCGTCACGAAGCAAGACGTCGTCTTCGTGACCATCAACTACCGCCTCGGGGCGATGGGCTGGCTCTACACCAACGGCATCAACCAGGACAACCGCGACGGTGCCGCCGGCAACTTCGGGATCCTCGACCAGCAGGCAGCGCTCAAGTGGGTTCAGAAGAACATCCGCTCCTTCGGCGGTGACCCCGACAACGTCACGCTCGCCGGTCAGTCCGCAGGCGCACGCAACACCTGCACCCAGCTCGCCTCACCCGGTGCGAAGGGTCTGTTCGACCGGGTCATTCTCCAGAGCGGCGGCTGCAACTCACCCGCGCGCACCCAGGAGGCCGCTGCGACCAGCGGCGACAGGTTCGCGGCCGAGCTCGGCTGCGCCACGGGTGCGGGCCAGACCGCGTGTCTGCGCTCGAAGAGCCCGGCCGAGGTGCTTGCGGCACAGCAGAAGGTCGGACAAAGCGCCTCGGTGTACGGCACCCGCGTGCTGCCCGAGGACCCGTTCGAGCTGTTGAAGGCCGGCAGGCTCACGAACCTGCCTGTCATCATCGGGGGTACCTCCGACGAGCGCCAGCAGTCCGTGTTCGGGCAGTACGACTATCGCGGAAACCCGCTCACCGAGGAGCAGGTGTCGGACCTGATCGACTCGACCTACGAGGACGGAGCCGATGCGGTCAAGGCCGCGTACGACGTCGGGGACTACCACTCGCCGACCGTCGCGTGGGGCGCGATCCAGAGCGACGAACGCGCCTGCACCGATCAGACGCAACGCAACCGGTTCGCCGCGGACACCCGCACGTACGCGTACGAGTTCGCCGAGAAGGACGGGCCTCCGTTCACCTCGATCTGGCGCCTGAACACCGACTATCCGTTCGGTGCCACCCACGTGAACGATCTCGGGTATCTGTGGGACTACCTCGGCACCGCGCTGCCGTTCAGCACCGATCAGGTCGACCTGTCGAACCAGATGATCAGCTACTGGGCGAGCTTTGCCGAGGACGGGGATCCCGACGTCCGGCATGCACCTGACTGGCCGCGTTACCGCGTCGAAGGGAACCAGCTCCAGTTCGTCGCTCCGAGCGCCGCTGAGGTCTCGAGCACCGATATCGAGGCTTCGCACAAGTGCGAGCTCTGGGACGAGGTGAGCCCGGCAGCCTGACCGTACGACCTCGCGACCGCCGTCCGGATGCCGTAGGGGCTGTCCGGGCGGCGGTTCGCCGCGGCGTCACACCGCTGCAGCTTCTTGCGCCGCCGATTGACGCATCGCGTCGATGACACTTTCAAGGTGCCGTCGCACGGCAGCCGAAGCGGCGTCGGGATCACGTGCGCAGACCGCCTCGATGATCTCCAGGTGCTCCACGATGGAGACCTGCGGGCGGCCGGGCTTGGTGGCGAGCTTGAACTGGTGACGGACCAGCTGGCCGTGCAGGCGGTCGAGGACGTCGGCTGCTGTGTGCTGCCCGCTGAGGTCGCGCAGCGCCTGGTGGAGCCGCTGGTTGAGAGCCGAGTATCCGAACACGTCACCAGAGGCCACCGCCGTACGCATGTCCGTGCCGATCTGCCGGAGCATCACGATCGCCTCGTCGTCGACCCGCTCGGCGGCCTTCGCCGCACAGAGCGCCTCGACCACCATCCGTACCTCGTAGATCTCAGTCGCTTCGTCGAGCGAGATGACCCTCACCCGTGCGCCACGGTTTGCGATCCGCTCGACGAGCCCCTCGGTCGCAAGGCTGAAGAGCGCCGCACGGACGGCCGCGCGGCTCGCGTGGAACTGCTCGGAGAGGTCTGCTTCGACGAGCCGCTGGCCGGGAACGAAGTCCGCCCCAAGGATCGCGTCGCGGATCGCCGCCGTCACGACCTGGGGATCACTCGTCGGACGCTGGTTGCCTGCCGCCATGAGCGACCTCCCTCTATCCCTGCGCCGGTCCCGGATTGCCGACAATATTGACACAGATCATAGGTTAGGCGAGGGGTGGCGCGGCCCTGCCTCGAGCATGTCGACGTCATGCTTCTGGCAGCGGCGGTGTGCCGTGGGTGTGGAAGCTCTGGATCGTCTTCAGGCCCCACGCTTGCCCCTTCGCGCGCTCCTTCTCCGTCCAGGTGATCAAGGACCAGTCCGGCGCGAGCACCAGCCGCGTCAGCGGGTTGCAGAGCTCGATGCGGTTACCGCCGGGTTCGTAGACGTACAGGAAGAACGTCTGCTGGATCGCGTGCTTGTGCGGCCCGGTCTCGATGAACACGCCGTTGTCGAGGCACAGGTCGGCGGCGCGCAAGATGTCTTCACGTGTATCGGTGGCGAAGGCGATGTGGTGCAACCGGCCTGACGAGCCGGACCAGTCCTCGGTGTAGACGAGGTCGTACGACTTGTTGTTGAAAGTGAGCCACCGGGCGGCGATCTTGCCGGTGTCGAGCTGGATCTGCTCGGTGGGACGGGCACCCAGGACGTCGCCGATGAACTCGGCGTTGGGGAGGACCGATGCGGCCAGGAAGTTCACGTGGTCGAGCCGACGAACACCAACTCCTTGGCGAGGCTTCGCTTGCGGCTGGTTCTTGAGGCCCGGCGCAAGCTCGGGCGGGGCCTCGTACCACCTGGTCTCGTAGTACAGCCCGATCTCGTGGCCGTCGGGGTCGGTCGTCACGTACGTCCGTCCGGTGCCCGCACGGCCTTCCTCCCAACGGCCCACACCGCCCGACGCCTCGATCGCGCGGACGCGCCGCTGAAGCGCTTCCTCGCTCGAAGCGCGCAGGGCTGTACGGCCGAGGCCGGGCGTCTTGTTCGAGGTGACCACGATGCTCGTCTCCTCGTAGTCGTCGAAGGTCCGCAGGTACGCCGAGCCCGCATCACGGGAGGACTCGGTCAGGCCGAGGATCTCGGTGAAGAACCAGACAGTTCCGTCGAGGTCGGGCGTGAGCAGCTCGACATGGCCGAGGTGGGCGATGTCGCCCATCGGTGCCGGCATGGTGGTCTCCTTGTGGTCTCGATGGTTCGTTGTCACAGGGCGCGGGCGGGCCCGGCGTAGACGGTGCCGTCCATCAGCATCCGCGCAGTGCGGACGATCGTCGTCCGGGCGACTGACGGCGTGAGGTCTTCGGTGTCGTTGCCGGACGCGACCGCGACGTCGAGGAAGCCGGTGGGGTGCTCGATCCGGAGTGGACGGCCGGGGGCCGGGCCAGCAGCGAGCTCGTGGGCGACCGTCCCGGGAAGAGCGGCGGCCGCAGCGACGGTGGCGGCGCCGAGGACCCCGATCGCCTGGTGCACGCGGTGCGGGATGAAGCTCCGGGTCTGCAGAGTGCCACCGCCCTCGGGCGGAGAAACCAGCACGACCTTCGGCACGGTGGACGTGGCCAGGTCGGACGGAAGTCCCATCGCGGCGCTGGCCTCGGCGCGGATCCGACCGATTCGCGCGACGAGCGCTACGTCGGACTCGAGAGCGTCCGGGGACTCCGCGCCGGTACACCCGAGGTCGCCGGCGCGGACGATGACCGACGGCATCCCGTTGTCGATGCAGGTCACCGTCACGCCGGCAAGCTCATCAGTCAGGTGGCCGGTCGGCAGCAGCGGCACCGTCAGCGCCTGAAGGTCGATCTCCACCGGTGCCGCAGTGCCCGGCACGCCGGCGAGCTCCGTGTCTCCGTCGTACGTGACGACACCGCCAGGGGTACGGACATGGAGGGTCGCGCGACCGTCGTTGTTCACCATCCGCACCCGCACCTCCGTCACGCCGTCTCGCGCGAGGACGAGGCCACGCTCGACCGCGAACGGACCGACGGCGGCAAGGATGTTGCCACAGGTCTGGGAGGTGGACACGACCGGCGCATCGACGACAACCTGCAGGAATAGGTAGTCGACGTCGATGCCGGGTTCGTCAGAACGTGACACCACGCCAACCTTGCTGGTCAACGGGTGCGCCCCCCCGAGCCCATCGATCTGGCGCGGGTCAGGGCTGCCCATGACGCGCAGAAGAAGGGCATCACGTGCAGCGACGTCCGCCGGAAGGTCTTCAGCGAGAAATAGGCCGCCCTTCGAGGTGCCGCCTCGCATGAGTGCACACCGGACTCCGCTCGTCACGGTGCGCCCTCGGTGCTAGGCGCGGTCTGCTCCTCATGCGTGCGGTAGACGACTCCGAGCCGGTTCAGAAGCTCGCGCAGGTCGTACCGGTCCAGGCCGAGCTCACCCCGACCGAACGCTGCGCGCGAGGCTGCCTCCTTCGCGAGCCGCGCCTCGCAGGCCTCGATCGTCGTGCGAACGTCGGCCAGCGGGACGCGCACGACACCGTCGTCGTCGGCCACGACCACGTCACCGGGCGCGACGACCTGGCCCGCCAGGACCACCGGGACGTTCACCGATCCACCTGTCGCCTTGACCGTGCCTTCGGCGCTTACGTGCCGCGACCACGCACCGAAACCCATGGCACGCAGCTCAAAGGTGTCACGCACGCCGGCGTCGATGACGATTCCGACGACGCCACGGTGGGCTAGCGCGGTCGCAAAGAGCTCGCCGAACATGCCATGGGTGCTCGGGGCAGCGGTTGCCACCACCAGCAGGTCGCCGGGTCCGCACTGCTCGACTGCGGCATGGATCATCAAGTTGTCACCCGACCAGCACAGCGCAGTCACCGCGCCGCCGGCGATGGTGAGACCTTGCTGGACCGGACGCAGGTCCGGGCCGAGGCTGCCGGTGCGCCCCATCGCCTCGTGGATCGTGGCGACGCCGTAGTCGCGCAGACGCGCGACATCCTCGGGGTCAGGCCGAGGGCAGTCGGTCACGATGACGCCGCTCATGCGAGCACGTCCGTCACCTGCGGGAAAGGCCGCATGTAGGCCTCGCCGAACGTGGTGCTCGCCAGGCCGAGGTTCGGTCCGGCGTTGCGCTTGAGCTGCACGCCGCGTCGCTTTGCGAGGTCGGTGTAGTAGTCCCAGAGGTGATGCTGCGCGGCCAGACACTCCATCGCGGCACGCTTGGTGTCGAAAACCTCCGTGATGTCGAGGAGGACCTCGGGCACGAACCCGCACATCTCAGGCTGGTGTGGCTCGAAGTAGAAGACGGGCGGCGCGCCGAGCGGCTCACCATCGGCGGGATAGCCGACGGCCTGCGCGAGAACGCGAGCGTCGAGCGCCATCCGTGCGGCCGCCGGGTGGTCGGCGTTGTACGGATCATCGAGCGGGTGGGTCAGGACGACGTCGGGAGCGAGTTCGCGGTAGAGCCGGACCAACTGGTCGGTGAGCTCGGCGGTCGCGATGAGTGGGTAGTCTCCCGCATCGAAGAAGCGGACCTCGGCGCCAAGAGTCGCTGCGGCCTTCTCGGCCTCGTCACGACGGATCGCCTTGATCTCGTCCAGCGCGCGTCCTTCGCGCCAGGCGCGAGCAGACTCGCCCCGCTCGCCGAAGGTCAGGCAGGCGATGGTCACCGACTCGCCGCGGGAAGCCGCGAGTGCGATCGCGCCGCCGGCACGCCAGACGAAGTCGCCGGCGTGGGCGGTGATGACGAGGGTGGAGCGGGGTGAGCGGTCGGTGTCAACAGACACGGTGTTCCTTTCCCGGAGATTCAACGGTCTTGAGTGCACGTGCTGGGTCATGGTGGTGATCTGAGATCGTTCAGCCAGTCGCGGCTCGCTGCACTGACCCGCCCCGGAACACCGAGTGTGTCGAGCATCTGAACGGCCGCATCCATCTCGTGCGCCCGGCGGACGGCGTGGGCCCGGCTGCCCTTCTCGAACCGGTCAAGAGAGCCGGCGCTGAGCTGGTCTAGCTCGCGGGCGATCTCGGCGCGGATCCAGTCCTCGAGTCCAGCGGCGCGGCCGGCGGCGACGGCCTCGATGACCGCCGCCGCCATTCCTTTGTAGAAGACGCTGCGCATGAGCTTGCGTTGCGCAGCGACTCCTGGCGGACCGGCGAGCACGTCGATTTGCGTGCCGAGCGGTCGCACGAACGCGGCGTACGCCTCCGCGCCGGGGCCGCTCACGAGCATCGGCGTACGAATTCCATGCCCGGGGACGATCGACATCAGCGCGACGTCGGCGAACCGGACCTCGGGTGGGAGGACGTCTGCGACTTCGGACTTGCGCTGCGGCGAGGCGGTGTTGAGGTCGGCCCACACGGTGCCCGGCGCGCATGCCGGCCCTCCGACCCGAGCCGCGTCGAGGGCGTCGGCGGCACTGTTCACGCTGATCACGAGCGCAGCACCCGCGACGGCGTCGGCGTCGTCACGGCAACCGGTCGCGCCCGCTGGGGTTGCGACCACCGGGTCGTGGACACGGACGGTGACCCCGGCGCCGAGCAGGTCGGCTACCAGCGCCGTACCTGCCTCTCCGACCCCGAGAACCGCGACGGTCGCCACGCTCATACCTCCGCGGTCGACCGGACGCCCTTCTTCGCCGCCTGGATGAGCTCGTACACGCGGGCACGGAGCTCGGCGAAGCGAGGCGACGAGCGGGTCTCCAGCTGGAAGCGCTCGTCGGGCAGGTCGACGTTGACGTCCTCGAGGACGACGGTGGGGCGGTTGGAGAGCACGAGCACCCGTTGACCGAGGAACACGGCCTCGTCGATGTCGTGGGTGACGAAGAGGACCGTCACACCGAGACGTCGCCAGAGTTCGCGGACAAGGTCCTCGAGATCGGCACGGGTCTGGGCGTCGACCGCCGCGAACGGCTCGTCCATCAACAGGACGCTCGGCTCGTACGCGACGGCGCGGGCGATCGCGACTCGCTGCTGCATGCCTCCTGAAAGCTGCCACGGGTGAGCAGTCGACACGTCGGCAAGCCCCACGGCCTCGAGGGCGGCGTCGACCTTCTCTCGGCGCTCGGCGCGACGCGAGCCCTTTTCCTTCAGAGGCATCTCCACGTTCTGCCGCACGGTCATCCACGGGAAGAGGCTGCGTCCGTACTCCTGGAACACCACTGCCATGCCTTCGGGCGGCCCGTCGACGGACTGGCCGTCGAGGGTCACGCTGCCCTCAGTGAGGTCCAAGAGGCCCGCGATGCAGCGCAGCAGCGTCGTCTTTCCTGCGCCGGACGGTCCGACGATGCACACCAGCTCACCGCGCGACACCGAGAAGGTGAGGTCACGCACGGCTTCGACGTCGCCGTTGTCGCTGCGGTAGATCTTGCGCAGGCCGTCGACGTCGAGCGCGACGGGCGGCTGGGACGATGGGGGCACGGTGGTTCCCGTCTCTACGGTCTCGGGCGACGTCGGGCCGCCGCGTGTGGAGAAGGTCATGGGGTCACGCTCCTCGGTCGGCGCGTCGCAAGCCGTAGTACCAGGCGAGCGCGCGGTTCTCGACGATGCGGAAGATGGCCGAGAGAACGACGCCGATAAGCCCGAGCATGATGATGCCGGTCCACATCTGCGGGATCGCGAAGCTGCGCTGGAACTGCACGATGTCGGCACCCAGCCCGCTGTTGGCCCCGAAGAGCTCGCTCACGACCATGAGAATCACGCCGATCGAGAGAGCCTGGCGTGCTCCGGTGGAGATCTGTGGGCTCGCACCGCGCAGCACGACATGGATCAGCCGAGAGCGTGTGCGGAACCGGTAGCATCGCGCGGTGTCTAGCTGAACCTCGTCCAGGCCCCGTACGCCCTCGACAGTGTTGAGCAGGACTGGCCACAGGCAGCCCAGCGCGATCGTGACGATCTTCGCGGTGGCGCCGGTGTAGCCGGTGAACAGGGCGATGATGGGCACCAGGACGGGCGGCGGGATCGCACGGAAGAACTCCATCGACGGTTCGCAGATGGCGCGGACGTTGCGCGAGAGTCCGATCGCTGTGCCGGCGGCAACGCCGACGACAACCGCGATCGTGTATCCGGTGAGCAGTCGTACGACGCTCGGGACGACAGAGTTGACGATCCGGTCCCACGTCCAGGTCTCGGGAAATGCCTCGACGATCTCCGAGAGCGGCGGCCAGAAGATGCTGGTGCTGTTGGCCGAGACGACCCACCACAGGGCGATCATCGCGACCGGCAGGCCGAGGGTCAGGGCGGCCTGGCGCGCGAGCGAGCGGACGGTCATGCGATCTCCCTCCGGACCGAGCTGTGCCATCGCAGGGCGCGGCGCTCGACGACACGGGCGAACAGATTGACGGTGATCCCCACGAGCCCGACGACGATGACCAGCGCGTACGTCAAAGAGACGGCGCCGGAGCTCTGTGCGACGCCGATGCGCTGTCCTAGGCCGGGGACGCCGATGATGAGCTCGGCGGTGATCTCGAGGATCAGAGCGACCGCAGCCGCGAGGCGGAAGCCGGTGACGACGTACGGGAGCGCGGTCGGCCAGATCACGGTGCGGACGATCGCGCGACGCGAGAAGCGATACGAGTGCGCGGTGTCGCGGACGACAGGGTCGACGTCGGCCACGCCGTATAGAACCTGGACGAGCACCTGCCAGAACGAGGCGTACACGACGAGGATCAGCGCCGACTGCGGCTGGCTGCCGTAGATCAGGACGACCAGCGGGATCAGAGCGACGGACGGGATCGGGCGCAGGAACTCCACGGTCGAGGCCGTGATCGCACGGAGCAGGGGGATGCTGCCGACCACGATGCCGACAGCGACTCCGGCCACCATCGCGATCGCGAGCCCGATGGCCCAGCCGCGCAGGGTGTCGCCGAGCGCGGTCCAGAAGGAGGGCTCTCCGAGCTGGTCCCACAGGGTGGCCAGCATCTCGCTCGCCGGCGGCAAGAAGCGGCTGTCGACCACGCCGACACGGGGAAGGAGCTCGATCACCAGGACGACGACCGCCAGCCCGAGGATGCCGAGCACGGTGTCACGGAGCCGGCCTGCCCGCCGTGTCCTGATCGGGCGGGTCACCGTCTGCGACGGGGCGGTGAGCGTGGCGCCCATGGTGTCACCTCCGGTGGTCGGCGCTCGTCGTCCTGGTGAAGGGTGGTCACGGCAGCAGAGCCTCGAGGTCCGGCTGCTTCGTGATCAGCTCGTCCTGCTCGGCGAGGTCGGCGAGCTTCTCGATGGACTCCGTCTCGAGCGTCGACGACCACCGCGGCAGGGCGACGGCCTCGGCGACCTTCGGGTCGATCTCGGTGTAGGTGCCGAGGATGTCGCGCACCTCGTCGGGGTGCTCCTGGGCGTAGTCGAGCGACTTGTTCATCGCAGCGGTGAAGCTCTCAACGACCTCGGGGTTCTTCTCGGCGTACGTCGAGGTCGTGAAGTACATCGCGACCTCGAGGTCGGGATCCGTTGCGACGTAGTTGGAGCTCACCTGGCGGTCGCCGCCCTGGGTCGCGATCGTGAGGAACGGCTCCACGACCTGACCTGCGTCGACGTCCCCCTTGGCGACCGCGGAGACGATGTCGGGGAAGGCAAGCTCGACGTACTCGATCGACGACGGGTCCCCACCGTCCTGCCGGACGGCCTCGTTGATGGTGGTGGTGTTGATGTTCTTCAGCGTGTTGACCGCGACCTTCTTGCCGGCGAGGTCGGCGGCGGACGTGATGTCGCTGTCGCTCTTGACGATGACACCACCGAAGTCCTTGCCCACCTCGCCGGTGGAGGTGACACCGGCGCTGACGACCTTGAGCGGCAGCCCCTGCGTGTTGGCGACCATCAGCGAGATCGAGTTGCTGAAGCCGAACTGGAACTGGTCGCTCACGACACCGGGAACGATCGCCGCACCGCCCTGGGCCGTCTCGAGCGTGAGATCAAGACCCTCGTCCTCGAAGAAGCCCTGCTCGATCCCGAGGTAGATCGGGGCGACGTCGATGATCGGGATCACCCCGACCGTCACCGACGTCGTCCCGTCCGCGTCGGCGGACGAGTCGTCGTCGCCGCCTCCGCACGCCGAGAGAGCGAGCGAGAGGGTGAGCGCGACGCCGGCGAGCAGGCGCAGAGATCGGCGGGACGAGCCGCGAGAGGACAACCGGTGCATGAGCACTCCTCGGGGAGCGGGCAACTGTGCCCGACGGACGTGATGCCTCGGGGCGAGGCGTGAGGCACGGTACCTCAGATTGTGAACAATTGTGAAGACGATATTCACAACAACTCTGATTCGAAGCCCCGCGGCGATGCTCTTTCGACAAAATTGGTGACGATCTCTTCTCCAATATCATCTATCGATGTAGCGTGCGTCACACCGGGTCGGGGCCCCCACCGGCCCTCCTCAGACAGGAGTGGTTCATGTCCTTGATGAAGCAAGCGCTCGTAGCGGGCGTCGTGATCTGCGGGATGTTGTCTCCGGCGATCCCCGCGGCGGCATCGGCTGGCCACGGGCCGCCGGGCAGCCCGAAGTCAGATGCCGAGGATGGTGCTCTCGCCTTCGACCCGGCTGCCTACACCGAGCTCACCGTCACGGTGGACGGTCAGCCGATGGCGGTCCGCTGGTACCGGGAGATCTGCTACGTCGCCGATCCGATCCTCATGGCCAAGACCCAGAACGGCCGAGAGATCGCGAATCCCGAGTGCGGCTACCAGAGCATGAACGTCTTCGTGCCCGAGTCGTCAGCCGAGAACCCCCGCACGGCGATCTACTTCGCCGTCAACAACAGCGGCTGGATGGCCAGCTACATCAGAGCCAGCGTCACTGACGGCGCAGCGTACGACTCGACCGCGAGCAACGTTGGCGCGGCGCTCAAAGCCGGGTACGTGTTCGTCGACGTCGCCAGCCGCAGTCGCGGGATCGTGGCCGCGGACGGCACCTACCCGGGCAAGTCGCCGGCGGCGGTCGTCGACGCCAAGGCCGCGGTGCGGTACCTGCGTCTCAACGATTCGGCCATGCCGGGCAGCGCCGAGCGGATCGTCGTCAACGGCACCAGCGGCGGCGGCGCTCTCACCGCAGCACTCGCCGCATCAGGAAACAGCCGCGACTACGACACGTACCTCGCGGACGTCGGCGCGGCGGGGATCTCGTCGAAGAGACGCAGCACGATCCGCGACGACGTGTTCGCGGCCAACGCGTACTGCCCGATCACGGACCTCGGAAACGCCGATATCGCCTACGAGTGGCTCTTCACGACACTCGGGACCCGGGCTACCACCAGACAGGATCCCGCTCCGGCCACGAGTGCCGCGATCGCGGCCGACTACCCCGCGTACCTCAAGAGCCTGGGGCTGCGGGACGCCGCCGGTCGCAAGCTGACGGCGGACACGATGCTGAAGACGATCCGCGACGAGGTGGCCCGGTCCGCCGAGACCTTCATGAAGGCCGCCCCGACCAACGTGGTCCCCGACCTGGGCGAGACCGTGCCCTCGGTCGGGCTGGTCAACGACTGGATCGACGTCGACAACGATCGGGACAAGGTCGTCTCGATCGACATGACCAAGTATCTGGCGTTCGTCGTCAAGCAGCGGGCGCTCAAGCCGGCCCCAGCGTTCGACCAGGTCGGCGTCAATGGGCTGACCGGCGGGGAGACCAACCTCTTCGGCACCGACGAACAGGTGTACTCCAACTTCACCGCGTACGCATGGAACAACAACTCGATCGCCGGCGACGTCACGGGAGTGGACGACACCGGTCTGACGTGGGCCCGCTTCCTCCGGCAGCGAGGAACGGTCGTCGACGAGCAGGTCGATCTGATCGACCCGATGCACTACATCGGGACGAACGCCGACACGGCACCGTACTGGTACGTCCGGCACGGAACGCGTGATCGGGACACGGCGTTCACGGTGTCGATCAACCTGGACAGCGCGCTCGAGTCCGACCGATCGGTCAAGGAGGTGGACTACCAGCTGGCCTGGGACAAGCCGCACGCCGGGAACTACGACGTACCCGAGGCGATGGCCTGGATCGCTGGCGCCCTCAGGGAGGCGGGCCCGGTCAAGGCGCCGACGACGCACGGCCACTGAACGGATCCGTTCGGCGCGCGCACGGCCCGTCTCGCGACGGGCGTGCGCGTGCACTCCATGGCGTCGGCGGCAGGATCCAAGGACTCGATGACGCTGGCGAGGTGCTGCCGCACGGCTGCCCCCGCGGCCCGCGGGTTGCCAGCCCAAACTGGTGGCGGACGAGCCGCCCGTGGAGGCGGTCGAGCACGTCGGACGCGGCTCGTTGCCAGCCAGGTCCCGCAGTGCCCGGTGGTCGTTGGTTGAGCTCGGAGTATCCGAACACGTCACCAGCAGCGACCGCCATGCGCATCTCCGCCGCAATCTGCTGAAGGAGCGCTCTCGCGGCATCGTCGACGCGATCGGCAGCTTTCGCCGCGCACAGCGCCTCGACGACCATGCGGACCTCGCAGATCTCGGTCGCCTCCCCCAACGAGACCACCCGGACGCGGGCTCCCCTGTTGGCGATCCGCACGAGGAGTCCTTCGGTCACGAGATTGCGGAGTGCGGAGCGCCTGGACGAGTCGTTGGCCCGGGGCGAACTCGGCGCCGAGGACGGCCGTTCGAATCACGTCGGGGACTGCCCCAGGATCGCTCGATGGACGCCGCCTCTTCCCTTCCCTCACACTCCTCGTGCTCAGGGTGCCCGGCGCCGAGGATCACCTGCGCCGGCCTTGACGGTGCTTCACAACTTTGGTCCCTTTCACGCGGTGAAGGAAGTTCGAATCGGCAAGCATCACATTCGAATTCCGAACCGCCCGATAAGCAACACGCTTGTGAACTGCTGATTCAATTCACGACCGATGGCAGCCGGTAGCAGCTGGGCTCGCGACTACCGCGCGTTCCAGCTGCTCCTGAAGCGGGCCGGCCTCCGGAGGATCCGCCTACACGATCTCAGGCACACCGCGGCCAGCCTGATGCTCGAGCACGGCGTCCCGGCCCGCGTGGTCATGGAGCTGCTCGGGCACCTGCTCGGGAGCGACAATGATGAGTAAGGCCACTCGAATGGCCACTCCGGCCGGATTTTTTGCCTGGAACCAACAGGCCAGAGGCTGCAGAAGCAGCCTCTGACCTGGACTTACTAGTTGAGCCGCTTGTCGGAATCGAACCGACGACCTTCTCATTACGAGTGAGACGCTCTGCCGACTGAGCTAAAGCGGCGACGGCCTCGCGAGGATCGCCCGCTGGCCGATGACGAGTGTATCCGAGACGGTTCGGGCGGCCCAAAACGGGGGCCGTAGACTCCTGTCGCGTGAGCGAACCCCTCGATCCGACGCCCGAGTCGACGCCCCAGATCACGCCCGACCCGGCGGTGATCACCGAGCTCGAGGAGATGCGGGCGAGCATCGACAACATCGACGCGGCGCTGGTCCACATCCTCGCCGAGCGGTTCCGGTGCACCAAGCGGGTGGGCCGTCTGAAGGCCGAGCACAACCTCCCGCCGGCCGATCCCGAGCGCGAGGCCCGTCAGATCGCTCGCCTGCGCGCCCTGGCGGTCGACGCCGATCTCGACCCGGCGTTCGCGGAGAAGTTCCTCAACTTCATCATCTCCGAGGTCATCCGCCACCACGAGGCGTTCCGAGGCTGATGCCGCGCCTCGCGTACGACGACCCGGCGCTGGTCACCTTCATGGGCGACCGCCATCTCGCCACGCTCACGACGCCCCGCAGGGACGGCACCCCGCACGTCGTCCCGGTCGGGGTCACGTACGATCCCGCGACGCGGACGGCACGCGTGATCACACGCGACGGCTCCACGAAGGTCCGCAACATCGAGGCTGCCGGCGAGGGCGGGGCACGCGTGGCGCTGTGCCACATCGACCGCGGCTACTGGGTCACCCTCGAGGGCGTGGCCCGCGTGAGCCGCGACCCGGACGAGATCGCCGAGTCCGTCCGCCGGTACGCCGAGCGCTATCAGCAGCCCCGCGAGAACCCGGACCGCGTCACGATCCTCGTCGACGTCGACCGCATCCTCGGCCGCTTGCCGTAGCCCGTACGGCACGGCAGCACCCTCGGGAAACATGTTCGGTGCTTCACCATGTCCGGACGACATGTTAAGTTTTCCTCGTTCTTTTAACGTATCCGGAGAACCAGTCGAAGGAGTTAACACATGTCGTGGGACCCGGAGATCCCGTACAACGACCTGCCGCCGTTGCCTCCCCTCGACATCGACCTCGAACCCAAGCGCGTGCTCAAGGCAGCGATCGAGGCACGTGCCGCCTTGGCGACACTCGCTCAGGCCGGTCGGCTGCTGCCCAACCCGAACGTCCTGATCCATGCCGTTCCTCTCCTCGAGGCGCAAGCCAGCTCCGAGATCGAGAACATCGTCACCACGGCGGACGAGCTCTTCAAGCATGCCGACTCCGAGGGCGGAGATCACGCGACAAAAGAAGCCCTACGCTACCGGGGCGCGCTCTTCGCCGGAGTCGACGCCATCAGGAAGCGGCCACTCTCCACGCGGACCACAGCGATGATCTGCACCCGTCTCCAAGGTCGCGAGATGGACGTGCGCGCAGTGCCGGGTACGAGGATTGCGAATCCCGTGTCCCGAGAGATCATCTACGCTCCACCCGAAGGCGCCTCGTTGATCCGCGAGAAGCTGGCAGCCTGGGAGCGCTTCGTCCACGCCGAGGACGACCTCGACCCGCTCGTACGGATGGCGGTCGCCCACTACCAGTTCGAGGCGATCCACCCCTTTCACGACGGCAACGGGCGTACGGGGCGTGTGATCAACATCCTCATGCTCATCGAAGCCGGGCTCCTCGACGAGCCGATTCTTTATCTCTCCCGGTCGATCATCGCCCGTAAGAACGACTATTACCGGCTTCTGCGTGCCGTCACCGTCGACGGTGACTGGATCGAATGGATCCTCTACATGCTCTCGGTCGTCAGTGAGTCCGCGCTCTCCACCACACGCAAGATCAGCGCGATCCGCTCGTGCCAGGACGAGATCGCCGAACGAGCGCGGACGGCAACGCCGGGCGGCCGCCACGCGCAGTTCCTTGCCGTGCTGTGCGAGCAGCCGTACTGCCGGATCGGCACGGTGGTCGACCGATGCGACGTCTCACGACAAACGGCCTCGACATGGCTACGCGCTCTCGTGGACGTCGGTCTGCTGCACGACATCAAGGTGGGTCGCGAACGGCTCTTCGTCAACCACGAGTTCCTCGACGTGCTCACCCGTCCGGAGTGACTTCCTGAGACCCGACAAGACGATGAGGCGTTTGGGCCAGCATGTGGGCGAAACGCCTCGTCGTTCGTACGGCGAACGTGGAAGCCGGGCCGGGTGCGGACGGGGGAATCGCACACCCGACCCGGCGATCGGGGGTCGGTCTCCACGAGGCGGGGGCCACACGCGGCTTGCGCCCTGCCCCTACTCGATCAACGCCGGGGTCAGCACGTCAAGCCTTCGCGGGGTGGAGTGCCGGTGACGAGGTAGTCGTCGATCGCGTCGTCGACGCACTCGTTGCCCATCGCGTAGCCGGTGTGGCCGTCGCCGTCGCGCGTCACAAGGACACCGGACGCGAGCTGCTCGGCCATCGCCTCGGACCACTGGTAGGGGGTCGCTGGGTCTCGCGTCGTGCCGACGACCACGATCGGCGGCGCGCCCTCGGCCCGGATCTCGGGTGCCTCCTGGGCCGGCTTGATCGGCCACGCGGTGCACGTCACCGGCGACCAGGCGAAGTTGTCACCGAACACGGGCGACACCGAGTCGAACTCGGGCACCGACTCGCGCGCCTGCTCGAGCGTCATCGTCGACGGGTCGTCCAGGCAGTTGACCGCAACGAGCGCGATGACCGAGTTGTCCTCGTAGCCGTTCTCGCCACGCGAGAGATAGGTGTCTGCGAGGAAGAGCAGCTGCGTGCCGTTGCCGCGAAGCCCCTGGCGCAGCGCGCGGGTGAGCAGCTCCCAGTAGTCGGCGTTGTAGAGGGTCACGGCGATGCCGTAGAAGCCCATCGCCTCGGTCAGCGGCCGACCCTCGGTCGAGGTCTTCAGCGGCGTGGCGTCGAGACCCGAGAGGAAGTCGGACAGGCGCTGCTGCGCCGTGTCGACGTCGTTGCCGAGCGGGCAGTCGGCCTGCTTGGTGCACGACTCGAGGTAGGCCCGCAGCGCGGTCTGGAAGCCCTCGGCCTGGCCCTTGTTGAGCCCCTCGGAGTCGAGCGACGGGTCGATGGCGCCGTCGAGCACGAGCCGACCCGAACGCTTGGGGAACAGCTGGGCGTAGGTCGCGCCGATCATCGTGCCGTACGAGGCACCGAAATAGCTCAGCGTCGGATCGCCCACGACGGCGCGCAGGATGTCGAGGTCCTTGGCGACCTCGACCGTCGAGACGTGCCCGGCGAGCTCACCGCCCTCGGACTCGCACCGCTCCCCGAGCGTGAGCGCCGCGTCGTAGAACGCCTGCTCCTCGGACGCGTCGTCGGGAGTCGGGTCGGTGTTGACGTAGGCGTCGAGCTGCGCGGTCGTCGCGCACTCCAGCGGTGTGCTCGCACCGACCCCCCGCGGGTCGAAGCCGACGACGTCGTAGGCGTCGAGGAGGTCGTCGCCGGCGACCGCGGTGAACTGCGCGACGTAGTCGACACCGGAGCCGCCGGGACCACCCGGGTTGATGAACAGCGACCCCCGACGCGCCCGCTGGTCACCTGCAGGCAGCCGCCTCATCTTGAGGGTGAGTCGCTCACCGATCGGATCGGCATAGTCGACGGGTACCTCGGCGCTCGCGCACTCATAGCGGCCGCACGCGGTCCACGCGACGTCCTGCTCGTAGAACGTGGCGAGCTCCGGAGCGACGTCGCCGCCGGTCGCCGAGGTCGGAGCGTCGGATGGCGCTGTCGCGGACAGCGCCGAGTCACGCGTGTCCTCGGCACTGCCGCAGGCGGCGACGAGGACCAGACCTGCGAGAAGACCCGCGGCACTCTTGCGACCACGCACTCCGTGCTCCCTCCGTGAAGGCGAACTCGATCGTGCATGCCACCGTACGGGAGTTCGCCGACGACGGTCGGCGGGCGTCCACAGGGGGCAGACTCAGCGGCGCAGCGTGAGAAGAAGGTTCTCGAGGGCGAGCTGCGGAGCCGCGTTGGCCTCGAGTGCCCTACGGCACGCAAGGATGGCCTCGATCCGCTGGAGGGTCTGCTCGGGCGGACCTGAACCCGCAAGGTCGGCGACGCTCGCCGCGACGTCGGCATTGACGAGCTCGGCGCCTGGCGCCGTCTGCAACGCGAGCACGTCGCGATAGAACGACAGCAGGTCGATGAGGACGCCGTCGATCGAGTCACGGGCGATGCGCGTACGGCGGCGCTTCTGGTCCTTCTCCAAGGACCCGAGCCGACCCGCGTAGCCAGCCGGCCGGCGCCCGCGGTCCTCGACGCCGAACTCCATCTTGAGCGCGTCGCGCTCCGCGCCCTCGAGCCGCTCGGCCACCTCGTCGGCCTGTGCCTGGGCGGTCTGGGTGATCGTCGCCGCGGCGTCCAGGCAGGCGCCGAGCGAGGTCAGCGATCCGGGGATCGCGAGGACGGTCCGCCGGCGCTCGCGCACCGCCTCCTTCGTGGCAAGGGCCCGCGCGCGACCCACGTGGCCCTGCGAGGCCTGTGCGGCCTGCAGTGCGAGCTCGGGCGACACCTGCTCGCGCTCGGCGAGCATCTTGGCGACGGCTGCGATCGGAGGCGTGCGCAGCACGACCTGGCGCGAGCGCGACCTGATCGTCACGATCACGTCCTCGGCGGTGGGTGCGCACAGCATCCAGACCGTACGGGGCGGAGGCTCCTCGAGGCTCTTGAGCAGCGCGTCGGCCGCCTTCTCGGTCAGCCGGTCGGCGTCTTCGACGACGACGACCTGCCAGCGTCCTTGCACGGGTCGCATCGCGGCCATGCGTACCTGCTCACGCACCTCGCCGACGTCGATGCTCAGCCCGTCCGTGCTGACCAGCGCCACGTCGGCGTGCGCGCCCGTCAGCGCGGTACGGCACGCCCGGCACTCGCCACAGCCCCCGGACTCGCACTGGAGCGCGGCGGCGAACGCGCGCGCGGCGTTGGACCGGCCTGAGCCCGGCGGGCCGGTGAACAGCCACGCGTGGGTCATCGCGGGGCCGGGACCGCCTGCGAGGCGCTCCTGCGCCGAGGCCACCGCCGACCGGAGGGTCGCCACGACCGCGTCCTGACCGACAAGGTCGTCCCAGACGGTCACCGGTCGCCTCCACGCCCGTACGCACCGTCCGTACGCCCGGCGTCGGAATCGCGGTCGGGGCCCGCCTCCTCCGTGTCGGCCTGGGCAGGATCGCCGCCCTCGGCCACCGTGTCGTACCCGACGAACGCCTCCTCGAACGACTCGACGCGCTCCTCGAGCGCGCTCGGGTCGATCCGGGTGTCGTCGTCGGGGCCGCCCTCGTCCGGCTGCTCGTGCTCCTCGAACGGCGATCCCGGCGGCGGCGGTCGCAGCGGCGCGATCACGCGCTCCACGTGACCGAGCAGGGGCTGCACACGGTCGAGGACGGCGTCGGCGATGTCGACGACGTCGCGGTCGGCGCGCACCACCGTGTAGTGGTCGCGGTCCTTCGAGGCGAGCTCGAGGAACGTCTCGCGCACGCGCTGGTGGAACTCCTCCGGCTCCGCCTCGAGACGGTCGGCCTCGCCGAAGCGCGAGCGACCCAGCGTGGGGTCGACGTCGAGCAGCACCGTGAGGTGCGGCCGCAGCCGCGAGGTCGCCCACCGTGCCACGGCCTCGACCTCGTCGAGATCGAGCGCGCGCCCGCCCGACTGGTAGGCGAGGGCGGAGTCGACGTAGCGGTCGGTGATCACGATCTCGCCTCGCGCAAGCGCCGGGTTGACCTCCTTCTCAAGGTGGTCGGCCTTGTCCGCGGCGTAGAGCAGCGCCTCGGCGCGGGGCGCGAGCTCGCCCGTCGCAGGGTCGAGCAGGATGGCGCGAATCTTCTCGCCGACCGGCGTGGCTCCCGGCTCGCGGGTGAGGAGCACGCGGTAGCCGTCGGCGCGCAGGGCCTCGGCGAGCATCCACGCCTGCGTGGACTTGCCTGCACCCTCACCACCCTCGAACGCGATGAACAGCCCGCTCGTGGAGTACGAAGGAGCCGTCGCCGCGTCCTGCTTGAGCTCGGCGAGCAGCGTGAGGCCGTGCCGGTCGTTCATCTGGCGGAACGAGACCAGGCCGAAGACGGTCGCGATCAGCGCCGCGATGAGGATCGCGATCTGCGAGCCGGTGTAGGTGAAGTCGCCGAGGTCGCGCAGCTCGATCGTGTGGCTGCCGATGAGTCCGGCGACGAGCGGCGCGATCGCGAGGACGCCGGACAGCACGAGCCGGACGAGGGACTGCACGAACGCGAACGTGCGTCCGCGCATCTCCTCTTCGACCTCGAGCCCGAGCAGGGTGTAGCCGGTGATCCAGGCGACGCCGGCGCAGAACCCGACGAGCGTCACAAAGATCGTCACGAGCGCCATGTTGTGCACAAGCGCGACGACAAGGAGACCGAGGCCCGCTCCGACCAGCGCGACGCCGAACATCCGTGGGCGGCTCACCTGGACGAGGACCTTGGGGCCGCGCCACATGCCGAGGCCGAGGCCGAGGAACACCGCACCGAACAAGGTGCCGTAGCCGGGGTCGCCTGCACCGAGGTCTCCGACGAAGACACGCCCGAGCCCGATGACGACGCCGCCGCACCCGAACGCGCCGACGATGCCGAGGACCAGCCCGCGCACCAGCGGCGTACGGAAGACGTACGCCCAGCCGTCGGCGATCGTGCGCCACACGCCGACCTGCTCGTCGGCACCAGCGCCTGCGGGGATCTCGCGCGCACCGAGGATCACCAGGCCGCCGAGCGCGAAGAGGATCGCCACCATGTACATCGTCGGGTCGACGTCGGGGATCGAGACCGGGAAGAGCCCGTCGACCGCCTTCGTGAGCCACGTCGCGACGATGAAGAGCGCCGCGGCCGGCAGCGCCGACCCGTACGTGGTGGCGAGGTTGAGGCGGTTGGCGTCCTCGAGGTTCTCGCGGGGCACCAGTGTCGGGACGGTCGCGTCCTTGGTCGGCATCCAGACGGCGTTGACGGCCTCGATGAGCACGGTCGCGACCACCAGCCACCACAGCGTGCCGACCAGCGGGATACTCGCAAAGATCACCGCCCGCAGGAAGAGCCCCGCCGTCAGCGTGACGCGGCGGTCCATGCGGTCGGCGACGTAGCCGCCGAACGGGCCGATCACCAGCGCCGGCGCCAGCCGCGCGAAAAGGACGGCGGCGATCGCGAAGTTCTTGCCGGCGTAGCCCTCGGCGAGCGAGTTGGCGAACGCCGTCAGCGCGAGCAGGCCGATCCAGTCGGCGAGCGACGCCAGCCCGAGCGCAGCCCAGAACCGACGGAACACCTTGATCCGCATGACCGTGCGGATCCCGTTGACGTCAGTGTCTGCAGCCGTGCCTGCGGGGTCGTATGCCACCCGTTCAGAGTATCCATCCGAACTGTCAGCTCGCCTCCGGCGCGTCCCTGACCCGACCTTGAGGTGACGCGGCGTACAGCTCGGCGGCCAACAGGAGGGCGCAGGTCAGAGCGACCCAGAGCTCCGGAGACGGTACGGCGGCGAGCGCCAGCACCACGACGACCGCGACCGCCCATCGCGTCCCGGTCGTCACCGAGCGGTCCTCCGGGAGCACCGTCAGCGCCCAGCATGCCGCCAGCAGCACGGCCACCGCCAGGCACAGCAGCAGCCCGCTCGCACCCGCCGCACTCCCGTGGTGGGTCACGACGTCGACGCGTGCCGCCAGCGCCGCACCGACCGCCGCCGCGGACGCGAAGACCAGGTAGTGGCCGAAACCCCAGAGGTACTCCATCCCCGTGCCTCGTGCCCGCTCCACCGCGGCCGCCGAGTCGCGGGCGAAGTAGAGCCACCACACCGCGAAGACGATCACGACGCCGGAGGTCGCCACCGGGAGCAGGCTCCCTTCGAGCGCCTCGTCGTCCACCGCCTGCTGGATCGCCAGCGTCACGGACAGCACGGTCTCGCCGAGCACGATGATGAAGAACAGTCCGTACCGCTCGGCGATGTGGCGGGCGTGCCACGGGGTCTGCCCCGCTCGCTCCGCCCACACCGGGACCGCGAGCTCGCACGCCGCGAACAGCACGAACTCGGGGACCTGCAGCCCCCGGGGACCGAGGAGCAGGACGAACCACAGGCACTGGACCGCAGCGATCCCGCCCGCGTACCGCAGACACGTCGCCCTGTGCCCCGGGTCACCGACCGCCGCGCGCAGCCACTGGGCCACGAGCCCGACGCGCATGATGACGTACCCGATGACCACGAGCAGGAAGTCGCCGTCGAACATCTGCGGGATCCCCGCCGCGATGACCAGCGAGCCGACGATCTGCAGGAGCGTGAGGAGCCGGTACGCGACACCGTCGTCGTCGTACGCCGAGGCGAACCACGCGAAGTTCAGCCACGTCCACCAGATCGCGAAGAAGACGAGCGCGTAGTGCAGCAGCCCGGTCGCGAGGTGGCCCTCGCTCGTCGCGTGGTGCAGCTGCGTCGATGCCTGCGCGACCGCGACCACGAAGCACAGGTCGGTGAGCAGCTCCAGCGGCGTCGCGGACCTGTGCTGCTCTCCCGGGTCGCGCGCGGGCAGCCCGCCGAGGCTGAGCATTCCGATCGTCGGCACCCGCTCAGCGTAGGTCCGCCCGTACGGGATCGGCTGCCGGAGCAGGTGACTACAGGAACGACGTGCCGACTCGGCGGACGTGCTGGGTGATCGCGTCCGCCATCTCGGCGGCTTGTGCGCGCAGCGTGTCGGGGACGTCAGTCGTCGCGGCGCGCTCGAAGGCCTCGGGCAGCACGCGAGTCAGGCGTGAAAGCCGCTCCTCGACGGCATCATCGCGGAGCCCGAGCTGACGACCCACCTTCGCCCAGTCGGAGACTCCGATCTTCGACGTCTCCCAGGCGTCCCCGATCTTCATCGCCGACATGACGGGGTCACCCGGGTAATAGGGCACGATGCTGGCCACGTCGTAGAGCGGTGCCAGGCTGACGGCACCGCGTCGTCCGAGCATGACGGAGTAGTTCTTCGCATGTGCATCCGGCGCACCGATCAGGACGTTGAAGGCGAGGGCGTCGAAGAAGTCCCTCGTGAGCGAGGCACGAGCCGACCCCCGCAGCCGCGAGAAGAGGGCACCGACTTCGGCGATCCCCGGTCCCCCGTCGGCCTGATACTTCTTCTCGGGAGGCTGCCCCAGCGCCTGACAGAGGTCCTCCTGGTGAAGACGCCGCCACCGCGCGCCGCGCTTCTCCCGGTCGTATCTCTCAGAGACGACGATGTCCCACTCGTCGTGGACGAGAAGGGTCGTTCGGGCGGCGCGGAGTCCGGCCTCGGCAGCCGCTCGCAGACACAGGTGCTCGTTCAGGTGGTGGCCCTCGTATCCCGAGATCGCCGGCTTCAGGATGTGCGTCGTCGGGGTCGCATCTCGCGGCGTCCCCCATCGCCCGGCTTCACCGAAGAGCGCGACCTTCGACTGGGCACCCGCCAGACTCCAGCGGCCGCTGCGCTGCATCCCTCCCCAGTCGTCCGGGTGACGCGCTATCGCTTCGAGCAGGTCATGGAGTCGGGATTCGTCGAGCCAGTCGATGTCTCCCTGGCTCTCGGCCGCATCCGAAACATCATCTCCTGGCGGGATCACTTGGATCGCTCCCGCTGCATCCCGTCCGACGTGTCGGAGCAGCGCGAACGGGTTGCGCGCGGAGACGCCGTACTCCTCGGCCCACCGACGACGCACCTGGTCGTTGTCGGGAAGGAGGCCGTCCAGGTACGCCCGTACGACGCGGTTCTGGTGGGTGGTGGCGGTGGTCGGCATCGAGAGTGAGAGCGGGACGTCGGTGGGAGTGCGACCGGAGTCGTACGAGAACTTGAGCGCGCCACCGGCAGCCTCGACGAGGCGCCCGATGTGCTCTCCGTCCAGGTAGATCTCGAGCGCCTTCTCAGGCATCGTCACCCTCGCCCGGCTCGAGTGCGACCTGCAGACCCACCGCATCGAGCAGATCGAGCACGAGCTGGAGCTCAGCCCGTGCTCGACCTCGCTCGAAGCGACTCACCCATTCGCGAGACACCCCGACGCGATCGGCGAGCTGGGCCTGGCTGAGGTTCTTTTCGCGGCGCGTGGCACGGACAGCGGCGCCGACGTCCGTCGCGGTGAACACCTGCATCCCGTCGCCTCTCGTGATCGCTCGGCCACTTTCATAGAAGTGCGCGTTCGATCACAATAGCAAAAGTGCGCGTTCGATCACCTAGTGAAGAGCCCGAACGCGCACACGCTAGGCGGGCGGGACGTTGTGCGTACGCCGGAACAGGTTGTCCGGGTCGTACGCCCGCTTGACCGCGGCCAACCGGGCGTACGACGCCGGAGGATAGACGCTCACGACCGTCTCAGCCCCCGCGTCGTCGAGGAAGCCGACGTACGAGCCGGTCCCGTGACGTGCCACCGCTGCCCAGTCGTCCTCCGGCCCGTCCAGGGACGGCGCCGGCGCCCCGGGAGGTGCCATGCGCGCCGCCAGCACCATCGCCTCGGCGTCGCGGTGGGCGAACGCCATCGCGTCGTCCGGCACCCAGCCCATCGCGCCTCCGAGCCCGCGGAGCACCAGCACCGTGGGCGTCTGCGCGGCGAAGGCGAGCGCGTCGTCGATGCAGGCGTCGGAGAGGGTCGGCACCAGCGTGTTGCGCATCGCGACCTGCATCCCCTCGGGCATCTCGTGCTCCTCGAGGACGTCGGCGTACGGGACCACGGCGGCGGCATCGCCGACGACCGTGCCGATCTGTCGCAGACCGGCGAGCGCCTTCGAGGCCGCCGCCTCGTCCGGCTCGGCGAAGCACCATTGGACGACGGCCTCGGCGGGGCCCATGGGCGTCGCCGGTGTCAGCGCCAGGATCGTCGTGAGCCGGTCGTCGCTGGTCTGCAGGTGGTCGCGCCACCCGCGGACGAGGCGGTCGAGGTCGCGGACCTCGTACGAGAGCGCGCCGAAGACGACCCGCGAGACCGGCGCGGCCTCGAGGTCGAGGCTCGTCACGACACCGACGTTGCCCCCACCGCCGCGCAATGCCCAGAAGAGTTCGGGCTCGTGGTCGGCGTCGACGCGGCGAATACGCCCGTCGGCGGTCACGATCTCCGCGGCGACGACGGCATCGACCGCCAGACCGTACCGGCGGACCATCCAGCCGATGCCGCCTCCGAGCGTCAGGCCGCCGACGCCGACGCTCGCCGTGTCGCCGGCGGTGATCGCCAGCCCGTACGGGGCGAGCCGCGCCGCGACCATCCCCCAGGTGGCACCGGTCCCGATCCGGACCAGGCCCCGCGAGCGGTCGAGCACGGTCATGCGGTTCAGACCGCGAACGTCGAGCAGGAGCCCGCTGTCGGCGGTGCTGAGCCCCGCGATGCTGTGCCCGCCGCTGCGGACAGTCAGCGTGATGCCCGTGTCGCGTGCGTGGTGGATCGCGCCGGCGACGTCGCGTGCGGTGCGGGCGTGGACCACGGTGTCAGGTGTGCCGTACGTGCTCATGCTGTCTTCCTTCGATAGAGGTGGAGGGTGAGTGGGGCGAAGACCCCGACGACGGCCGCGGAGGGCAACAGCACCCACGCGACGTCGCCGACGGTGGCCGTCCCCGCGAACAGGGCGCGCTCGGCAGTGACGAGGAGGCTGACCGGGTTCACCTCGACCCATCCCTGCAACCAGCTGGGCATGGTCTCGGGGTCGACGAACGCGTTGCTGACGAACGTCAACGGGAACTGGATGACGAAGCTCAGCATCGAGACGGCCTGCGGTGACCGGGCGAGCAGGCCCACGGTCGCCCACAGCCACGAGAGCGCGTAGGCGAAGACGAGAGCAAGCCCGATTCCGACCACGACTCCGGGCAGCCCACCGTCGGGGCGCCAGCCCAGGACAAGCCCGAGCAGCACCACGAGGGTCGCCGCGACCACGTAGCGGCCGACGTCGCCGAGGAGGGTGCCGACCACGTGGGCAGGCTGCCAGATCGGGAGCGCCCGGAACCGGTCGAGGACGCCGCGGCTGACGTCGGTGTTGAGGGACAGGCCTCCGTACACCGTCATGATCAGGATCCCCATGACGAGCGTGCCCGGCAGGAGGTACTCGAGGTAGGTCCCCGGCGAGCCGGAGAGCGCTCCTCCGAAGACGTAGGTGAACAGCACCGTGAAGATGAACGGAATCAGGATCGCGTCGGCTGCCTGCTCCGGTGTGTGACGCAACTTGAGCAGCGAGCGCCAGGCGAAGACACGGACGGCGGACAGCGCGCTCGCCGGTTCGACGCTCGGCTCGGCGGGGTCCGCAAGCACGGACACGCGGACGGCGGGGAACGTGGCGGTCATGCCGGCACCGCCTCGTCGGTCAGGGCGAGGAACACCTCGTCGAGCGTCGGACGGCGTACGTCGAACCCGGCGACTGCGATCCCGGCGCTGTCGAGCGCGTCGAGGATCTGGCGCACCGGCCTCGTGAGCGGCACCGACAGCACGGCCGTCCCGTCGTCCGCGGGCGACGAGAGCGACGGCTCGACACCGTCGACGAGCCCGGCGAGCGCCTGGGCCGCGCGTACGGCTTGCGTCGAGCCGGTCACCCTGACCTCGAGGACGTCACCGCCGACCGAGCGCTTGAGCGTGTCCGGCGATCCCGTCGCGACCATGCGGCCGCCGGCCACGACGCCGATGAGGTCGGCGAGCTGGTCCGCCTCGTCCAGGTACTGCGTGGTCAGGAGCACCGTCGTCCCTCGGGCGACCAGCTCGCGGACGACGTCCCACACCTGCCGGCGGCTTCGCGGGTCGAGACCGGTCGTGGGCTCGTCGAGGAAGAGCAGCCGGGGCGTCCGTACGAGGCTCGAGGCCACGTCGAGCCGCCGCTGCATGCCTCCGGAGTACGTCCCGACGAGCCGGCCGGCGGCGTCCTCGAGCCCGAACGCGGCGAGCAGCTCGTCGGCCCGGGCGCGTGCCGACCGCCGTGAGTGCCCGAGCAGCCGAGCCTGGAGGACCAGGTTCTCCGTCCCTGTGAGGTCGGCGTCGACCGCCGCGAACTGCCCGGTCAGCGCGAGCTCGGACCGTACGGCCGCCGCGTCAACGACCACGTCGTGCCCGAGGACGCGTGCGTGCCCGCCGTCAGGCCGCAGCAAGGTGGCGAGCAGCCGTACGGTCGTGGTCTTGCCCGCGCCGTTGGGGCCGAGCAGGCCGTACACGCCGCCGCGTGGGACCACGAGGTCGAGCCCGTCGACGGCGCGCGTCGTCCCGAAGGCCTTGGTGAGCGCCGCGGTCTCCACCGCCGGCGCTGCTGGGTCATCCATGTCGCGTCTCCTCGTCGTGTCGATCGGCCACCAGGCTCGTCCGCCGGACACCTCCGCGTCGTCGTCCCCGGGACGGCACTTGGGCGGCCCCCGTACGGGGCGGCCGACGGGCGCACGTACTCCCTGGGGATGACGTGGCGGATGCTCCTTGCAGCGGATGTGGACGGTCCGGAGGGTCGCCTACAGTGCACGAGTGCGCACAGACCGAGGTTGGAAGCGGTTCTACGCGGCGGGCTGGCTCGTCTCCGGACTCGTCGCCGTCGCCGCCACGTACCAGTGGCGGGCGCGGATGACGGCCCTCGAGGAGCAGCTCGCCGAGGCCCAGCGGGTCCGCGAGGAGGTCCTGCGCCGCCGCGTCGCCGAGGAGCAGCTGCGCATCGCCCGCGAGCTGCACGACTCGCTGACCCACAGCATCTCCGTTGTGACCATGCAGGCCGGGGTCGCCGCACACCTGGCCCGCAAGCGCGGCGAGGACGTCCCCGTCGCCCTGTCGGCCATCCAGGAGGCGGCCGGCGACGCGTCAAGAGACCTGCGCGAGACGTTGAGCGTGCTACGGCGCGACGACCACGCGAACGGGTACGGCCTGGAGGACCTCCCTCGTCTGGTCGCCCGCAGCAGCCACGCCGGGATCGAGCCGCGGCTCCGGATCTCCGGGAGACGTCGGACGGTGCCCGCCGAGGTCGACTCCGCCGCGTACCGGATCATCCAGGAGGCCCTCACCAACGTCGCCCGGCACGCCGGCGCCGCGGAGGCGCGCGTCGTCGTCGAGTACGGCCTCGACGTGGTGACCGTGCGCGTGGACGACGACGGTCGTACGGACCCGTCCGCCGTACCCGCGCGGCCCGGCCTCGGGCTGATCGGCATGCGCGAGCGGACCAACGCCCTCGGCGGGCACCTCAGCGCGGGCCGCCGACCGGACGGAGGGTTCTCAGTCGTCGCCGAGCTGCCGCTGACCCGCGACAGCGGAGCCGCCTCGTGATCCGGGTGCTGCTCGTCGACGACCAGGCGCTGATCCGTACGGGGCTGCGCGCGCTGTTCGACGCGGAGGACGACATCGAGGTCGTGGCGGAGGCCGAGGACGGCGCGACCGCGTACGACCTTGCCGTCATGCACCAGCCCGACCTCGTCCTCATGGATGTGCAGATGCCGGTGCTCGACGGGATCGAGGCGACCCGGCGCATCGTCGAGGACGAGCGGCTCTCGGCCGTACGCGTCGTGGTGCTGACGAACTACGGGCTCGACGAGTACGTGTTCGACGCCTTGCGCGCGGGGGCGAGCGGGTTCCTCGTCAAGGACACCGAGCCCGAGGAGATCGTGCAGGCGCTGAGGGTCGTCGCGGACGGCGACGCGCTCCTGTCACCGGGGATCACCCGACAGCTGATCAGCGAGTTCGTCGCGCGCCCTGCGGAGGTCGTCTCCGTCAATGCCCTCGAGACCCTGACCGCGCGCGAGCGGGAGGTCGTGGCGCTCGTCGGGCACGGCCTGAGCAACGACGAGATCGCCGAGCGCCTCGTCGTCAGTCCGACCACCGCGAAGACGCACGTGAGCCGGGCAATGACCAAGACCGGCGTACGGGATCGCGCGCAGCTCGTCGTCTTCGCGTACGAGTCGGGGCTGGTCCGCCCGCGCGAGCGCGAGGCTTGAGGCCTGGCGGCACCGCCGGACACTTTGCGTGGGGACCAACGCAGAGTGCGGACCCCACCGCGTGTTTCCGGTGGGGCGGCGACTTTGCGTGGGGCCCAACGCAAAGTCGGGGGCGGCGGGCAGCGGGGCGGGTGCGACAACGAACGGCGCGTCACGGCAGTGCGGTGAGGACCTCCGCCGCCACGCGCTCGCCCGACGCGATCGCGCCGTCGACGTAGCCGCACCAGCGCTCGGCCGTCTCCGTGCCTGCCCAGTGGATGCGACCGACCGGCACCCGCAGAGCCGAGCCGACCTGCGTCCACGCCCCTGGCGGCAGGTGCGCGCCGTAGCATCCGCGCGTCCACTCCTCCGCCGTCCAGTCGTGCGAGACGAACGCCTGCGGGTCCATCGCGCGGGGGCCGAGGTGCTCGGCGAGCCCGCGGAGCACCTCCGTACGGGCGCGCGCCGGGCCCTTGGCGCCGAGGCGCAGCGCGTCGTCGCCCTCGACGAGGACGGTCAGCACGCCGTACCGGGAGTCCGGCGGGCTGGTGTCGAAGACGACCTTCGCGGGCCCCTCGTCGGTGGTGATCTCCCCCGACAGCGCGAGGTCGTGCCAGAACGGGCGCGTGTAGACCGCGTGGCACTTCACGACGCTGCCGTGCGGCATCCGCTGGACGAGCTGGGTGCGCTCGTGGGGGAGGCCGGGGAGATACTCGATGGACGTCGCGAGCGCGGGTGGCACGGTGACGACGACGTGGTGCGCCGTGGTTGCGCCGGACTCGCTGTGCACCGTGACCCCGTCGGCGTCGTGCATGATCGTCGTCACCGGCTCCTGCAGCCGCACCCACCGCCCGAGCCCGTCGGCCAGCCGCTGCGCGACCTGCTGCATGCCGCCGACGACCCGTGCGTCCTGGGCTCCACCGCCGGTCGTGAGGAGGTGCAGCAGCCCACCGCCCGAACGGGCGAAGAAGAGCATGTGCAGCAGCGAGACGTTCTGCGGCTCGGTGGCCAGCACGACCCCGCACACGAGGCGGAAGTAGTCGCGGCCCTTCGGCGTCACGCACACCCGGCGGATCCAGCTCTCGAACGTCTGCGCGTCGTACCGCGGCGCGTGCTCGCCGCGCCACGGCGCCTCCACGTCCACGTGGTCGGCGGCCGCCGCGAAGCGCATCATCGCCTGCCCGACGTCGGCGGTGGTCACCGCGTCGAACGCCCGCGCGGTGGCGGCATAACGACGGGACTTGCCGCGCAGCGACGTCAACGCGTCGCCCGGCCCGTCCTGCGGCGTCGTCTCCAGCCCGAACCGCGCGAGCTCGGCCCGCAGGAGCCGCTGGTCCGGAGCGACCCAGGCCGCGCCCGCGTCGACCGAGAGGCCCTTCACCCCCGGGACGGGCTCGGTGAGCGTACGACCACCGACGCGGTCACGCGCCTCCAGCACGACGACGCTGCGTCCCGCCGCGCGCACCCGGTCGGCCGTCACGAGCCCAGCGACACCAGCTCCGACCACGATCACATCGACGTTCGCCACGCGTTGATCCTATGCGCGGCTCACCCGCGCGCCAGCGCCATCAGCCGCTGCGCCACCATCCCGAACTGTTCCTCGGCAGGAAGGCTCGCGACGTCGTCCCACACGGCGTCGCGTACGGACGGCTCGGCGTGGACGAGCGCACCCGTCTCCGTCTCCAGCACGACGCCCTGCGGACTCGCCCACAGCAACGTCTCGCCGGCCGGGACACCGGCGTCAGCGTCGGAGACCTCGTACGAGTCTGCGTCGAACATCGCGAGCCCGGTGTCCGCACCGCCGACGAACGCGACGTTCGCCCCGACCGGTGCCAGCGCGCGCAGCGCAGCGACCTCGTCGGCGACCGGGACGTAGATCCGATCCCCGGCGGCGAGTCCTCCCTCGTCCTTCACGATGTGGTCCACATCGACGACGAGGACGGAGTAGCCGAGCCGCTCGGGCTCTCCGCCGGAGGATCCGTCGAGCGCGACCTGCGGTCCCTTCTCCCACGCGGCCACGGCACCGATCAAGGCGACCGGCGACTCGGCGACGACCGCCTCGGGCGACTCGTAGCCCGCCGGGTCGATCTGGCCACCGACCGGCGTGGGTGCGGACGCGGACGTGGGAGCCGCCTGAGCAGACTCCCCGTCCGAGGATCCGTCGGTCGCGCCGCAGCCGACGACCAGGACCCCGAGCGCGACGAGGACCGCAGCCGTCCCGCGCACCTCAGGCCTTCTTCGTGGTCGACTTCTTGGCGGCTGCCTTCGCCGCGGTCTTCTTGGCCGGCGCCTTCTTGGCAGCCGTCTTCTTGGCCGCGGTCTTCTTGGCCGGCGCCTTGCGGGCTGTCTTCTTCGCAGGCCCCTTGGCGCGTTTCTCGGCGAGCAGCTCGGCCGCACGCGCCAGCGTGATCGTGTCGACCTCGTCGCCCTTGCGCAGCGTCGCGTTGACCTCGCCGTCGGTGACGTACGGACCGAAGCGCCCGTCCTTCACCACCACGGGCTTCTTGGACTCCGGGTCGTCGCCGAGCTCCTTGAGCGGGGCAGCCGCCGCACGACGTCCGCGCTGCTTGGGCTGGGCATAGATCGCCAACGCCTCCGGCAGCGTGATCGAGAAGATCTGGTCCTCGGTCTCCAGCGAACGCGAGTCGGTGCCCTTCTTGAGGTACGGCCCGTAGCGACCGTTCTGCGCCGTGATCTCGTCGCCGCTCTCGGGGTCGGTGCCGACCACGCGCGGCAGCGACAGCAGCTTGACCGCGTCGTCGATCGTCACGGTGTCGAGGTCCATCGACTTGAACAGCGACCCCGTACGAGGCTTTTCCTTCTTGGGCGCATCCTCGGGCAGCACCTCGGTGACGTACGGGCCGAAGCGTCCGTTCCTGGCGACCACGGTGAGGCCCGTCTCCGGGTCGGTGCCGAGCTCGCGGTCCTGGCCGGCCGGGTTGGCGAGAAGCTCCTTGGCCTTGTCGAGCGTCAGCTCGTCGGGCGGCAGGTCGTCGGGGACGTTGGCCCGCTGGAGCACGCCGTCGGCGTCCGGCCCCTCGAGGTACGGCCCGTAGCGGCCGACACGCAGCGCGATGCCGTCACCGATCTCGAACGTCGACAGCTCGCGCGCGTCGATGTCGCCGAGGTCGTCGACGAGGCGCTTGAGGCCGGTGTCGCCCGCGTTGTCGCCGTAGTAGAAGCCGTGCAGCACCGCGGGGCGCTCCTCACGGCCGGCGGCGACCTCGTCGAGGACATCCTCCATCGTCGCCGTGAACGCGTAGTCCACGAGCCGCCCGAAGTGCCGCTCCATCAGCCGGACGGTCGAGAACGCCACCCACGACGGGACGAGGGCGTTGCCCTTCTTGTAGACGTAGCCGCGGTTGAGGATCGTCTGGATGATCGACGCGTACGTCGACGGGCGGCCGATCTCACGCTTCTCCAGCTCGCCGATCAGGGTCTGCTCGGTGTAGCGGGCCGGCGGCTTCGTGGTGTGGCCGGCTGCCTCGAGCGAGTCGACGGTGACCGTGTCGCCCTGCGCGACGTCGGGCAGGCGCGTCTGCTTGTCGTCGGAGTCCGCCTCGGGGTCGTCCGCACCCTCGACGTACGCCTTGAGGAACCCGTAGAACGTGATCGTGCGGCCGGACGACGTGAACACGCACTCTTCGCCACTCGTCGAGGTCGCACCGATCCGTACGGTCGCGGTGTTGCCCTTGGCGTCCTTCATCTGCGAAGCCATCGTGCGCATCCAGATCAGCTCGTACAGGCGGAACTCGTCGCCCGACAGGCCCGTCTCTGCTGGCGTACGGAACGTCTCGCCGGCCGGACGGATCGCCTCGTGCGCCTCCTGGGCGTTCTTGACCTTGGAGGCGTACGTGCGCGGCGCGTCCGGCAGGTAGTCCGGGCCGTACAGCTCGCGGACCTGCGCCCGCGCGGCGTTCAGCGCGGTCTGCGAGAGCGTCGTGGAGTCGGTACGCATGTAGGTGATGTGGCCGCCCTCGTACAGGCGCTGCGCCACCTGCATCGCCCGCTGCGCGCCCCAGCCGAGCTTGCGGCCGGCCTCCTGCTGCAGCGTGACGGTGCGGAACGGGGCGTACGGGCGGCGCGTGTACGGCTTGGACTCGACCGACAGGACCGTGAAGGTCTGCTCGCGCAGGCCGTCGGCCAGCGCGCCAGCGCGGGCCTCGTCGAGGTGGACGACCTCGGAGCTGGTGAGCTGCCCCTCGGAGTCGAAGTCACGGCCCTGCGCCACCCGGGCGCCTCCGACCGAGAGCAGCCGCGCCGGGAACGCGCGCGGATCCTTGCCCTCGCCGGCATCGAGGCGGGCGTCGAGGTCCCAGTACGAGGCGGAGCGGAACGCACGGCGCTCCCGCTCGCGCTCGACGACCATCCGCGTCGCGACCGACTGCACGCGGCCCGCGGACAGGCCGGACATGACCTTCTTCCAGAGGACCGGGCTGACCTCGTAGCCGTACAGACGGTCGAGGATGCGGCGGGTCTCCTGCGCGTCGACGAGGTCCTCGTTGATGTCGCGGGTGTTGGCGATGGCCGCCTGGATGGCCTGCGGGGTGATCTCGTTGAAGGTCATCCGCTTGACCGGGACCTTCGGCTTCAGCTCCTCCACCAGGTGCCATGCGATCGCCTCGCCTTCGCGGTCCTCATCGGTCGCGAGGATGAGCTCGTCCGACTCCTTGAGGAGCTTCTTGAGCTTGGCGATCTGCGCCTTCTTGTCCGCCGGCACCACGTAGACGGGGTCGAAGTCGCCGTCGACGTCGACTCCGAGCCGCGCCCAGGGCTGTCCCTTGTACTTCGCAGGCACCTCGGCAGCGCCGTTGGGCAGGTCGCGGACGTGGCCGAACGAGGCCTCGACGACGTAGCCCTTGCCGAGGTAGCCCGCGATCTGGGCAATCTTCTTCGGCGACTCGACGATGACGAGAGAGGTCACTGGTGGGGTGCTCCTGGTCGTGTGCAGTCCCTGCGTCACCCGCCACGCGGGGATCGCAGTGCGTCGCAAAGGCGCGACGCGGCCAAGGTAGCGCGTGATCACAAGAGTTCGTGTACGGGTGTCGCTTCGTCGTGTCGCGGGTCACTCCGCAAGCCGCTGGTCAGCGCAGGTAGCCGTCGGCCACCAGCGTGCGTACCGACGGGAGCGTGGCGGCCCGCAGCTCGGTGGCGTCATGCCCGAGGATCTGGGCGAGCGCGTCGATGATCTGCCCCACCGAGAGATCGCCGTCACAGGCGCCGACGAGCCCCGCCTCGACCGTGTCGAGCTGTTTGGCCCGGCGGACACCGCGCTGGAGGCGGACCATGATGACCTCCGGGTCCGACGCACCGGCCGGGCCGACGGTCTCCTGGACCAGCCCGTCGGCCTGAACGAGGTGTGCGGCGAGGAGCTCGTCGTCGGTGGCGTGGGCGTACGCGTCCGTGCGGGCGCCCCATGCCGCGATGTGCGGGCTGATGGGCTGCTCGATCTCGTACGGCCACTCCTCCAGCCGCAGCACGGGCGCGTCACGGCCGGCGTTGCGCAGGCTCAGCCACCCGAACCCGATCGCCTCGATGCCCTGGGACTCGAACCACGCCAGCCACGTGTCGTACCGCTGGACGTAGTCGGGCGCGCCCTGCAGGCCCGCGTCGGCGAGCCACATCTCGACGTACGTCGGCAGGTCGGCGACCTCACGCTGCAGCACCCACGCGTCGCAGCCGGTGCCGGACAGCCACTCGGTGAGGCGCTCGGTCCAGGGCTGGCCCTCGGCGTGGACCCAGTTGGCGAGGATCTGGCACCAGCCGCCGGGGTTGAGGTGGGCAGGAGCCTCCGTGACGATCCGTCGCACCACCTCGTCGCCCGGCAGGCCCGAGTCGCGGTAGACGAGCCGCTCCCCGGTGGCCGGGGAGACGACGAACGGCGGGTTCGTCGCGATCAGGTCGTACGTCTCGCCGCGCACGGGCGCGAGCAGGCTGCCGTCGCGGACCTCGAACAATGGCACAGACGGGTCATCGGCGTTGAGCGACGCCGTCAGGCGCGCCATCGCGAGCGCCCGCGGGTTCACATCCGTCCCGACGACACGGTCGGCGTGGGTCGCCAGGTGGAGGGACTGGACGCCGCACCCCGTGCCGAGGTCGAGCGCACTGCCGACAGGCTCGCGGACGGTGAGCTGGGCCAGCGACGACGAGGCCTCGCTGATGCCGAGCACGTGTTCGGGGCCGACCGTACGGGGCGAGCCGTCGAGACCAGGGGTGAGGTCGCAGACGACCCACCAGTCGCGCCAGTCGTCGCCGTACGCCCGCAGGTCGACGCGCGCGGCGACCTCGGACACGGAGCGCTCGAGGATCCCGGCGACCGACAGCGCGTCGACGAGGCCGGGAAGCGCACGCTCGGCCTGCTCGACCGCCACCGGCACCTGGAGCGCAAACAGTCGCGTCAGCGTCGACAGCGGGGATCCGTCGGTGGTCGCGCGCCTCCCGGGCGTGGTCTCGTTGCGCATGAGCGCCCGGTGGGCGTCGGCGCCGAGGAGGTCCGTGACCGCCCCGACCGTGTAGTCCGCGGTACGGAGGGCGTCACGTAGGGCGGCGGCGTCGGAGTCCCGGAGCATGGGGTCCAGCGTAGGCGGCGGTGCCGCCCACGCTGGACCTCGGATCATCCCTCGCCTCAGGGTCAGATCGGACGGGGGTCCTGCCAACCGGACTCGTCGTACTCCGGGGCACCCGGCACCGGGCCTCGGCGAGGCTCGCGGTCCTCGTCGCTGGTCGGCTCGTAGTCGACCCCGGGCTCCTGCAGCGCGTCCGGATCGGTGCCGTGGCCGCCGCCGTCGCCGCCGTCGGCGCTCCCCGGATCGTCGGTGATCGCCGACCGGCGCATCTTGGAGACGACGACCGCGGCGACGATGATCGCGACCGAGACGCCGGCGATGAGATAGCGCAGCACGTCGTTGGAGTCAGCCCCGTACGAGAGCGTCACCACGGCCGGTGCGATGAGGAGCGCGACGAGGTTCATCACCTTGAGGAGCGGGTTGAGCGACGGGCCCGCAGTGTCCTTGAACGGGTCGCCGACCGTGTCGCCGATGATGGTCGCCTCGTGGGCGTCGGAGCCCTTGCCGCCGTAGTGGCCGTCCTCGACGAGCTTCTTGGCGTTGTCCCACGAGCCGCCGGAGTTGGCGAGCATGACCGCCATCAGAGCGCCCGCACCGATCGCGCCGGCGAGGTACGAGCCGAGTGCGCTGACCCCGAGCCCGAAGCCGACGGCGATCGGCGCGAAGATCGCGAGCACTCCCGGCGTCGCCAGCTCGCGCAGTGAGTCACGGGTGCAGATGTCGACCACACGACCGTACTCAGGACGACCGGTGCCCTCCATGATCCCGGGGATCTCGCGGAACTGGCGACGAACCTCGTACACGACGGCGCCGGCGGCGCGCCCGACGGCGGCGATCGCCAGGCCCGAGAAGAGGAACACCACCGAGGCGCCGATGATCAGACCGACGAGGTTGTTGGGCTCGGCGATGTTGAGCACGCCCAGCAGGCCGAGCAGGTCGCCGACCGCGATCCCGCTCGCGTCGGTGATGCTCGCCGCCTCCCGGGTGATCGTGTCGGTGAACGCTCCGAACAGCGCGGTCGCCGCGAGCACGGCCGTCGCGATCGCGATGCCCTTGGTGATCGCCTTGGTGGTGTTGCCGACCGCATCGAGCTCGGTGAGGATCTGGGCGCCGTTCTCGTCGACGTCGCCCGACATCTCGGCGATCCCCTGCGCGTTGTCGCTCACGGGACCGAACGTGTCCATCGCGACGATCACGCCGACGGTGGTGAGCAGGCCGCAGCCCGCCAACGCCACCGCGAACAGCGAGACCAGGAGCGCACCACCGCCGAGGAGGAACGCCCCGTACACCGCTGCGCCGATCACCAGGGCCGTGTAGACCGCCGACTCGAGGCCGAGCGAGAACCCGGAGAGGATGACGGTGGCCGGACCGGTGAGCGCAGTCTTGGCGACGTCCTTGACCGGAGAGTGCTCAGTGCCGGTGAAGTAGCCGGTCAGCGCGAGGATCACGGACGCCAGGACGATGCCGATGAGCACGGCGACGATGGCGACGACCTGCGGGTTGAACTCGCCTGCCTGCGAACCGAGGCCGAGCTGCCCGAACAAGCCTTCGATCGCGGTGACGCCACCGGCGTCAACGAGGTCCTCCGAGCTGGAGGGCAGATAGATGAACGCGGCGATCGTGCATCCCACCGCTGAGACGATCGCGGAGAGGTAGAACGCGCGGTTGATCGTGGTGAGGCCGCCTTCGCCCGCCCGTGGGCGTGTCAGGAAGACGCCGAGGATCGCGGTGAGCGCGCCGATCGCCGGGACGATCAGCGGGAAGACGAGACCGTGCTCGCCGAAGGTCACCGAGCCGAGGATGAGTGCGGCCACGAGCGTGACCGCGTACGACTCGAAGAGGTCGGCGGCCATGCCGGCGCAGTCGCCGACGTTGTCGCCCACGTTGTCGGCGATCGTGGCGGCGTTGCGCGGGTCGTCCTCGGGGATGCCCTGCTCCACCTTGCCGACGAGGTCGGCGCCCACGTCTGCGGCCTTGGTGAAGATGCCTCCGCCGACTCGCATGAACATCGCGAGCAGCGCGGCGCCGAAGCCGAAGCCCTCGAGCACCGACGGCGCCTCACCCTTGTAGATGAGGACGACGACCGCGGCACCGAGAAGCCCGAGGCCGACGGTCGACATGCCGACGACGCCTCCGGTCCGGAAGGCGATCCGCATCGCCGGGTCACGCCCCTCGTTCTGCGCGGCGGCGGCGACCCGCACGTTGGCGCGCACGGCGAGCCACATGCCGAGATAGCCGATCGTCGCGGAGAACAACGCGCCGACGAGGAAGAAGATCGAGCGTCCGACGCGGATGTTCGCATCGCCAGGAAGGATGAACAGGAGCAGGAAGGCCAGCACGACGAAGACGCCGAGCGTCTTGAACTGCCGTGTCAGGTAGGCCGAGGCGCCCTCCTGGACCGCCCGACCGATCTCCTGCATCCGCTCGGTGCCTTCGGCGGCCTCGAGGACTTGCTTGCGGAACACCGCGGCCATCACCAATGAGATGACGCCGATGACGGCGACTCCGACGACCAACCCCAGGTTCGTACCCGTGAGGGACAGGTCTTCGGATGCTGCCAGGGGAACGTAGGACATGCGGATCCTTCCTCGGCATCGCGCGGTGAAGCGCTGACTCAGGCGTGCCCGAACAGACAATCAGCAACGTGACGTACGACACAACCGTTTCGGCGACAGACACGCGGATTTGTGTCAGGGACGTGACGTCAGCCCGCCCTGGGGCGGCTGTACGGCCCTGGGACGGTGTGAGCGGCGCGGTGAACGGCGTTCAGGCGGCGTGCGCGGCGACGGCGTCGTCGACCGTGCCGAAGATGCCGAACACCTTAGTGAGCCCGGTGATCTCGAAGATCTTGAGGAGACGCGCACGGGTGCAGACGACGTCAAGGCTGCCGTCGTAGGCACGGACGCGCTTCAGACCGCCGACGAGGACCCCGAGTCCGGTGGAGTCCAGGAAGTCGACCTTCTCCACGTCGACGATGACGTGGTGGTGGCCGCTCTCGATGAGATCGGCGAGCGCCTCCCGCAGGCGCGGCGCCGTGTAGACGTCGATCTCGCCCGCAACCTCGACGATGCGGAAGCCGTCGAGCGCTCGGGTCTCGAGTGACAGGTCCACCGCGGGCTCCTGCTCGTACGACAGCGGGACAGGCACAATTCAACCACGCGGACGCTGCTCCCCGTGGGGTTCCTGCCTGGCTGCTCGTGGGCTCGTTTGCCGGTCTTGGGAGACTCGTAGGGTGGCCGATCCGATCGAGACCTTGCTGCGGCTGCCCGGGGCCTCCGACGGCCGGCTCGTCCACCTCGCACGCGAGGAGGCCCGCACCGCCGTTCATGCGCAGTGGCCCAGTTGGGTCGACGACGCGCTGCGGACTCGACTGCGCTCTGTCGGCATCGACACCCTGTGGGCCCACCAGGTCGAGGCGGCAGACCTCGCGCACTCCGGACGACACGTCGTCGTGGCCACCGGGACGGCCTCCGGCAAGTCGGCGGCGTACCAGCTGCCGGCTCTCACTGCGCTCGGCGCGGGCAGAGCAGCCGACGAGCGGCGCGGCCGCGGCCCGACCGTCCTCTATCTCGCACCGACGAAGGCGCTCGCCCACGACCAGCTGCAAGGGCTCGACGTCCTCACGGCCGGCTGGGAGGCGGTGCGCGCGGCAGCGGTCGACGGCGACAACACGCGCGAGGAACGCCAGTGGGCCCGCGACCACGCCAACTACATCGTGACCAACCCCGATCTCCTGCACCGCACCGTGCTGCCCTCGCACAGCCGATGGGCGCGATTCTTGTCGGGACTGCGCTATGTCGTCGTCGACGAGTGCCACCACTATCGCGGGGTGTTCGGCTCGCACGTCTCCCACGTCCTGCGCCGGCTCCGTCGGATCGCTGCCCACTACGGCGCAGACCCGACGTTCGTGCTCGCTTCGGCGACGGTCGCCGACCCCGGTGTCTCCGCCTCGCGGCTCACCGGGCTCGACGTGCACGCGGTCACCGACGACGCCGCGCCGAAGGGGGAGGTCGCGCTCGCGCTCTGGGAGCCGCCGCTCGTCGACGCCGGGGCGGGCGAGAACGGCGCCCCCGTACGACGGCCGGCATCGGTCGAGGCCGCCGGGCTGCTCACCGACCTGGTCGCGTCCGGCGTGCGCACCCTCGCCTTCGTCCGGTCTCGCCGCGGCGCGGAGTCCGTCGCGATGTCGGCGCGGCGGATGCTCGCCGAGGTCGACGCGTCGCTGCCCGAGCGCGTGACGACCTATCGCGGCGGCTACCTCCCGGAGGAGCGTCGCGCCATCGAACGCGACCTGAGGAGCGGGTCCCTGCTCGGCCTGGCGAGCACCAACGCGCTCGAGCTGGGCATCGACGTGGCCGGTCTCGACGCTGTCGTCACCACGGGCTTCCCTGGCACCCGTGCGGCGCTCCGGCAGCAGTTCGGGCGGGCGGGGCGCGACGGGTCCCGCGCCGTCGGGATCTTCGTCGCCCGCGACGACCCGCTCGACACCTATCTGGTGCATCACCCGGAGGCCCTCCTCGGTGCTCCCGTGGAAGGCACGGTGTTCGACCCGTCCAACCCGCACGTGATCGGCCCGCACCTCGCCGCGGCCGCACAGGAGCTCCCGCTGACCGACGGCGACCTCGGCCTGTTCGGGGAGGGCGCCGCCGAGGGGGTGGCTGCCCTCACCGCCGCGGGATGGCTGCGACGGCGTCCCCAGGGGTGGTTCTGGACGAAGCGTGAGCGCGCGGCCGACCTCGTCGACATCCGCTCGGTGGGAGGGCCCGCGGTGCAGATCGTGGACGACGACACGGGCCGCCTCCTCGGCACCGTCGACGGTGGACGCGCCGACGCGACCGTGCACGAGGGTGCTGTCTACGTGCATCGCGGCGAGACCTACGTGGTCGAGCAGTACGACCCCGATGACGGCGTCGCCCTCGTACGGCCCGACCGTCCGGACTACACGACCACCGCCCGGTCGGTGACCGACATCGCGATCGTCGACCAGCGCGACGCCGTGCCGTGGGGCCGGGCGACTGTCGCCTTCGGAGACGTCGACGTGACCAGCCGCGTCGTGTCGTACGTGAAGCGGCGCTCGGGCAGCGCGCAGGTCCTCGGAGAGATGCCGCTCGACCTGCCCGAGCACACGCTGCGGACCACTGCGGTGTGGTGGACGCTGCCCGGTCGGGTCGTCGAGTCGCTCGCGCTCGACCCGGCCGAGGTGCCGGGAGCCGCCCATGCGGCCGAGCACGCGTCGATCGGCCTTCTCCCGCTGCTCGCCACCTGCGACCGCTGGGACATCGGCGGGGTCTCGACCGCCCTCCACCCCGACACGGGGATGCTCACCGTCTTCGTGCACGACGGCCTCCCTGGTGGTGCGGGCTTCGCCCGGCGGGGGTACGACGTCGCGCACCGCTGGCTGTCGATGACGCGCGACGCGATCGCCTCGTGCGGGTGCGACGTCGGCTGCCCCTCCTGCGTGCAGTCGCCGAAGTGCGGCAACGGCAACAACCCGCTGTCGAAGCGCGGTGCCGTCGTCCTGCTCGACGCGCTGCTCGCGGACGCGCCCGACGCTCCGGGTGCCGCGGCCACGTCCCCGGTGGGAGACGCCGAATCTCGTTAGGGTGGCTCCACCATCGCGAGGGGGATGTCGATGATCGCTCTGGGTGTCCTGCTGCTGGCGCTGGCCGTTCTCGTGGGTGTCGTCGTCTCCGTGGAAGCCACCGAGGCAGTCTCGGTGGAGTTCCTCGGGTGGGACGTCACGACCGACGGCGTCGGCGCCTTCTGGATCGGCGCGGGCAGCATGCTCGTCGCCGTCGTCGGCCTGGGACTGATCACGCGCGGGCTGCGCCGCTCGTACCAGGTGCGCAAGGAGAACCGTCAGCTTCGCAAGGAGCACCGCCGGCTGGAGCAGCAGCGCGCGCAGGAGTCGCGTCCCGCGGAGCCCTCCGCACTGTCGGAACCGACATCGAAGACCCCTCGCGAGGAGCCGCCGTACGAGCCGGACGACTTCGCCGGCGAGGGCGGAGCGGACGAGGGCCCTCATCGCCCACCTCCGGCCGCGGGGACGTAGTCGCGCGGCGCCGCCCTCGCCGTGCGCTTCAGGGTGAGGGTCACGCCCCACGTCCGCGCGCTGCGCTCGACGACGACGGTGGCGACCGCGGCGTCGAGCGCGCACGAGCGAAGCCGGACCTCGTTGGCCGCGGCGATGCGCTCCGCCTGGGCGCACCCGTCGCCACCGCCGTCAGCCGACCCGCTGGCGGCGAGCGCCGTCAGGTCTGCGGCAGCGGTGACCTGGTGCTGGAGCCGCGCGAGCGCCGCGACCTGCACAGCGATCGCGAACGCGGTCGCAAGAACCGTCACCACCACGAGACCGTAGACCGCGCCCGCTCCCCCCTCGGTCCGCAGCGCTGACAGACGGCCGATCACGGTCGGCTCGCGGACTCGTCGGCGCTCACCGCGGACGCGTCGAGGTCGACCGCGAGCTGCCGGACGACGGGCAGCTCGACGCGGGACCTCAGGCGCACGATCACCCGGGTCGTCGCCTCGTCCTCCCCGTCGACGACCTCCACCGTGGCCCCCTCGGGAGCCATCTGCTCCACGGCATCGACGACATCCTCCCTGTCGTCGCCGCGAGCGGCCATGCGCGCTCCCTCTCGCGCCGCATCGACCAGCCGCACATGGGTGACCCCGAGGCTCACCACCCACACGAGCGCGAACGCCAGGGCGACCAGGAACGGCAGGACCATCGCCGTCTCTGCCGTCACCATCCCTCGCTCACGTCCTCCACCTGCCGCCACCGCTTCTCCTCTCACCGTGGACCGGGTCCAGCGGTCGGGTGCGACCGCCGGACCCGCCGAGCCTCGGGCGTGCTCACATGAACGGGAGCAGCTCGATCCCCTTCTCGAAAACGCCCTTGACGAAGTCGTTGAACCAGTCCGACGTCGCGATGGTGTAGATGGCGCCGCCGACGGTGCAGGCACCCACGGTGCCGACGGCGTACTCGGAGGTGGTCATCCCCTGCTCGTTGGCACGTGCCCGCAGCTGCTTCAGGTATCGCATGTCGCTCTCCTCGATCGGTGTCGTGACGCCCGCCGCTCGGGCGCACCTACAAGGTGGGTCCGTCTTCTCCCTCCTGACGCGGAGCGAGCCTCGGCTGGGGAAGGCGCCCGGTTGTGGAGGCGCGCGTGCAGCGTCAGAGGTCGAGCGACGCGAAGGTCGCCACCACCGTGGGGACCACACCGAGCAGCAGGAAGGCTGGCAGGAAGCAGGCGCCGAGCGGTGCCGCCGTACGAACCCCCACGGCGCGCGCACGCTCCAGAGCGGCGGCACGTTGGACGGCACGCAGGTCGTCCGCGGCGCGCTCGAGCACCCGTCTCACGGCGGTGCCGCTGCGCGCCGCACGGGCGAACGCGCGAGCCAAGGGGGCGAGCACGGGATCGTCGTGCAGCTCGCGCCACACGGTGGTCGGATCGGCGCCGAGGCTCAGCCGCGCGACGACGCCGTGCAGACGCGCGCCCAGCGGGCCGTCAACCGCGTCGGCGACAACGGCCAGGACCTGCATGGTCGGCCGCCCCGCGACCACCGCCGCCACGACCAGGTCGAGCGCGAGCGGCAGGTCCCTCATCTCTCGCTCACGCTGGCGCCGGTGCGCGGCAGGCTCGAGCCTGCTCACCCACCAGGTGACGCCCGCCCCGGCGAGGAGGCCCAGGACCATGCCCGACACTCCGCCCACCACCTGAGAGACCGCAACGACGGCGAGCGCGCCCGCGAACCAGTGCGAGGTGAGCCAGCCCGGTCGTGGACGGCCGGGGGTCGGAGCGGCCTGCTGAGCGCGAAGGTCACGCAACCGCGCCCGGCCGGAGTCATCCGCAGCGAGCGCGACCGCCAGGCACGCGAGAAGGGCGGCGAGCAGGCTCACCTCGCGGCCGACTCCGTGAGGCGCTCGACCCACAGCACCCCTGCGACCGCGAGTGCCGCCCCGCCCGCCAGGCACCACGAGCCGAGGCCCCCACCCAGCAAGAAGCCGAGCGGGTCTCCGCCGAGCGCCACACCGAGGGCGAGGGCGAGGACGGGCAGCACCGCGAGCAGCCGTGCCGTCGCGCGAGGAGATCCGAGGGCCGCGTCCACCTCACGCAAGAGGTCGTCACGTTCGCGGAGCATCTCGGCAACGCGATCGAGGATCGCCGCCTGGCTCGCACCGCTGCGCGCGCTCACGGACCAGGCGGCGGCGACGTCGCGGAGGCCTTCTGCACCAGGCGCTGTGGAGGCCGCCCGCAGCGCTGTGACGACGTCGCCGCCCAACCGCGCGTGGGAGGCGACGGTGGCGAGCACGACGAAGTCCCTGGCGACCCGGTCGATCGCGAGCGAGGCCGGCGACCCGGAGGCGAGCTCGGACGCGAGCGCCTCACACGCGCCCGCGATCTCGGCGTGGAGCCGGCGACCGTCTGCGCGGCGTCGTCCGCGTGCACGCAACCGCGCCACGACTGCGACGACACCGGACACGACCGCGATGGCCACGAAGGAGACTCCCCACCAGGCGAGGACGACGACCGCGAGTGCACCGACGAGCCAGACCCACGACGCGCGAGGCCGCGACCGCACTGCGCCCGCCGCCTCGAAGGCCCGAGGCACGATCCGGCCGGAGCCTGACGGCCCGGCTCCGAGCCATGTCCCGAACGCCGCCAGCAGCATCGCGGCGACCGCCCACGAACCGCCAGCGCTCACGGCGCCGCCTCGCCCTCACCCGTACGACCGAGCACCTCGTCGAGCCGCTCTGCCCCGGGGCCGCGAGCTTTCCTGCCGTCGGCCGCGATCGCCCACGCGGTCTCGCACACCACCGTGCCGTCGCCGGCGCCTTGCAAGGTCGCGACCTCGGCGACGCGCCGGCGTCCGGCCGCGTCCCGGGCGACGTGGACCACGAGATCGAGCGCGGCACCGAGCTGGCTGTGCACCGCGGCCCGCGGCATCCCCGCCGCCATGGCCAGCGCCTCGACCCTCGCGGGGACGTCACGTGGAGTGTTGGCGTGAAGGGTGCCGCATCCACCCTCGTGTCCTGTGTTGAGCGCACCGAGGAGGTCGACCACCTCGGCCCCGCGCACCTCGCCGACGACCAGCCGGTCGGGACGCATCCGCAGCGCCTGGCGGACGAGATCGCGCAGCACCACCGCACCCGCGCCCTCGACGTTGGCCGGCCGTGCCTCGAGCGCGACCACGTGCGGGTGGTCGGGACGCAGCTCGCTGGCGTCCTCGACGACCACGAGGCGCTCGGCCGCAGGCACGGCACCGAGCATCGCCGCGAGCAGGGTCGTCTTGCCCGTACCCGTGCCGCCTGTGACGAGGAAGGCCGCCCGCGCCCGGACGATCGCCGCGAGCACCCCGCGGACGTCCGCCGTGAACGCACCCCGCGCGGCGAGCTCGTCGAGCGAGTACGCCCGACGAGCAGGCACTCGCAGCGACAGCGCCGTGCCGGGCCGGGCGAGTGGCGACAGCACCGCGTGGAGCCTGGTCCCGTCAGGAAGACGTACGTCGACGAAGGGCGAGGCGTCGTCGAGCCGGCGGCCGGCCGCCGCCGCGAGGCGCTGAGCCAAGCGGCGGACAGCGTCGTCGTCCGTGAAGCGCACGTCGGTGCGCTCCAGCCCGGACCCCCGGTCGACGTAGACGTCGTCGGGCCCGTTGACGAGGACGTCGGTCACGCCCTCGGCCCGAAGCAGACGCTCCAACGGACCGGCGCCGACGGTCTCACGATGGAGGGCATCGACGACGGCGAGGACCGTACGGTCGCCGTGGACGTGGCCGCCCGCGCGCAGGGCCGCCGCCACACGATCGGCGGTGGGACGCTCTCCCGCGGCGGCGATCTTGTCGCGGATCTCCTCGATCAACCCCTCATCGGGCGTCTGAGCGGCGCTCGGCGAGGCAAGAGCATCGAGGGTGCGGGAGACGCGCCTCATCGCCCGAGCTCCGGGCCCAAGACGTCGAGCACCTCACGCGCCGCCCGCCGGACCGACGTACGCCTGGCGAGCGGCCCGAGGCCCTCCTCGACCGCGAGTCGGAAGCGTGGGTCGTCGTCGACCGTCGCCACCAGCGGCATGCCGAGGGTGTCCGCGACCAGTTCAGGTGGGAGGCCTCGACGTCGTCGGCGCACCACGAGCCCGACGTTGCTCGCCCACCCGGCTAGCCCCTCGGCGACGCCGGACGCCGCACCGACCGCACGCACATCGTCAGGCACGACGAGGACGACGGAGGTTGCTCGCGCGAGGATCTCCTCGCCCGGTGTGTCGAGGTGGCGCGGCAGATCGGCGACGACGAGGTCATGGACACGCCTGCCCGCCGCCAGGACGGCCCGCACCGTCTCCGGCGCTGCAGGCTCGATCGCCCCGCGATCCCACGCGAGGACCGCCAAGTCGTCGACCCGCGGCAGCGACCTGCTCAGTGCCGCCCCGCTCAGCCTCCCGTGCGTGCCTGTCAGGTCGCTCCACCGCAGCCCGGGCGTCGCCTCGACCCCGAGCAGCACGTCGAGCCCACCGCCCCACGGGTCGGCGTCGACCAGAAGCACGCTCGCGCCACCGTGACGGTCCGTGACCGACCGGTCCCGCGTTGCCGTCATCGCGACCGCTGCCGCGAGCGACGACGCCCCTGCGCCCCCGCAGCCACCGACGACGGCGAGCACCGGCGCGTCCTGGCCGGCACCCTCGACGCCGTCGGCGAGAGCGTCGCAGAGCGTGCTGTCGTCACGTGGGAGGGCGAGAACTCGATCGGCACCGACGGCGAGCGCCACGCCCCACACCTGCGGGTCGGGTGACTCGTCGGCGATCACGACGACGTCAGCTCGTCGCTCCAGCGCGGCCGAGGCCACCTCGTCGAGGGCGTCGTCGCCGATCACGACGAGGCCCGCCCGCGGCCAGAGCTGGCGCGCGGCACCCACGTCGGCGCACACGTTCGGCTCGACGCCTGCGGCCGCGCACAGGCGGAGAACGGACTCGAGCCGCTGCTCAGAGGCGGTGACGAGCAGCGGTCGTACAGGTCCGGCGCTTCCGGTGTAGGCAACCATGACGTGAGCATGTGTCCTCACGAAGCCGGCGGCCTCGAGGAGGCGCTGTGGTGTGGAGGACGCCAGGCTGTGGACCGGCCACGCCCGAATTTCCGGCGACCCCGACCGCCCTCGCTGTCTATGCTTGAACGCGTGACCACGTCCGACGCGACGCCCGTCCCTTCCGCGAGCACCCGCTCCGCGGCGTTCTTCGACCTCGACAAGACGATCATCGCCCGCTCCAGCACGCTGGCGTTCTCCAAGCACTTCTACGACTCCGGCCTCATCAGCCGCCGGTCAGTGCTCCGCAGCGCGTACGCGCAGTTCATGTTCGCCCTGCAGGGTGCCGACGAGGCGCAGATGGAGAAGATGCGCGCCTACCTCACCGCGCTCGTGGAGGGGTGGGACGTCGAGACCGTGCGGCAGGTCGTCGCCGAGACGCTCCACAGTGTCGTCGACCCCCTCGTCTACGTCGAGGCCGTCGACCTGATCGCTGCGCACCGCTCCGCAGGGCGCGACGTGGTCATCGTCTCCGCCTCAGGGTCTGAGGTCGTCGACCCGATCGGCGCGATGCTCGGTGCCGACCACGTGATCGCGACGCGGCTCGTCGAGGAGGACGGCCGCTACACCGGCGAGATCGAGAGGTACGCGTACGGCGAGAACAAGGCCATCGCGATCAGGGAACTCGCCGACGAGCAGGGGTACGACCTCACCGAGTCCTACGCCTACTCCGACTCCGAGACCGACGTGCCGATGCTCGTCGAGGTCGGGCACCCGTACGTCGTCAACCCGGACAAGGCGTTGCGTCGCCTGGCTGCCGAGGAGGACTGGCCGGTGCTCGAGTTCGCCGAGCCGATCGCCCTGAAGAGCCGAGTCTCGCTCGAGTCCACCGGCAGCAAGGTCGCTGTCGCCGGGCTGGCCGCCGCCGCCGTGTCCGCGGCGGCCGGAGTCGCTCTTCACCAGCTCAAACGCCGCCGCTCTGTGTGAGCCTCGCATCTCGCCATCTGCGGCCAAGGGGTAGCCGTAACCGTCCCGAGCGGGTACAAAGGAGACAAGTAAGGCGGCAGATCGAAGACCCGGTACCCACGCGACGACCCTTCCCGTCTTAAAGGGATACCTGCCACGGGAGAACCCATCGAGGCCCCGGACTGGTACTACGGAGTTCAGGACGCCTGGTAGCCGAGAAGACGGTCAGCCAAGGGCGCGCCATCTCGAGCAGGTGGCGCGTCTGCCTGTTCAGACGGCTTCGCCGCCCTCCCACGGGAGCGCGCACGAGGGCTGGGGCGCGCACGGGGTTGGGGTGTGCGCACAGGGGTTGGGGTGTCAGGAGCGGCGGCGGGGGCCCTTCGGTGGCTCGACAGGCGCCGCCTCCGCGCCGTCCGCGTACGCCTGTGCCGCGTACAGCAGCCACTTGTGCACGCCTGCCGTCCCCTCCGACTCGTACTCGCCCAGCAGCTTCGTGTAGCCCGCCCCCGCAGCCCGGTGACCGGCCTCCGGCACCGTCAGGCTCGCCGGATCGACACCCTTGGCGACGATCACCAGCCGCTCGGCCGCCCGTGCGACGATCCCGTTGTCGGACACGAACGCCCCTGCGGTCGCGATCTCGGCGTGCACGACCGAAGCGACCAGCAGGCCCGGCGCCTCTGTCGGGGCGACCACGGCCTGCGCGAGCGTGCCGAGCCGCCTCGCACCCTCCGGCGACACCGGCCGTCCCAGCTCGTCGTCGCTGACTCGGCCCCGCGCCACCAGCGCGTGGATGCGGGCGATCGCCTGAAGCGGCGCCTTGTGCCACGTCGGGACCAGCGACAGCAGCTCGGTGCTCATCCGCGCGACGGCGAGGGCAAGCGGATCGGCCTCGCCGCGACGCAGGCCGTCCGGATCGTACGGGGCACCGTCGATCGCGGCGCTCGCGGCCGCGCCCAGCAGCAGCGAGTCGGCCGTCATCTCGGGCGTGCTGCGGCGCAGACCGCGGTCACGCAGCAGCGAGTCGAGACCGTCACGGGTGGCAGCGAACGCCGACGGGACACCGTCCAGCGCCGTCAGGGCGGAAAAGGGGTCAGGCACGCCCTGCAGGATACGGGGCGGGCCGCGGAGCCGTTGGTAGCCTCGGGCCTGTGGACAGGTCCCCGGAGCGTGCGCGAGCCTTCGACGCGTGCGCCGGAGACTACGCGCACTCCCGACCGTCCTACCCCGAGCGCGCCGTGCGGTGGCTCATCGGTGACGCGCCCGTCCGCGTTCTCGAGCTCGGCGCCGGATCCGGCCAGATGACCACCGCCCTGACGGCGCTCGGGCACGACGTCGTCGCCCTCGACCGCTCCGCCGAGATGCTCGGCAGGCTCGCCAGGCGCCTCGAGGTCCCCGTCGTACGCGCGGTCGCCGAGCGCCTTCCGTTTCCCGCCGGGTCCTTCGACGTCGTCGTGGCCGCGCAGTCGTACCACTGGTTCGACGCCGAGCGCACCCTCCCCGAGGTCGCCCGCGTCCTGCGGACCGGTGGACGTGCCGCGCTCGTCTGGAACACCCGCGACGAGTCCGTCCCGTGGGTCCGCCGCCTCACGGCGATCATCGACGCCGAGCCCGACGACCTCGCGGCGATCACCGACTCGCTGCCGCTCTCGGGGTTGTTCGATCTGCCCGACTCTGCCGACTTCGGCTTCTGGCAGCAGCTCGACCTCGACGCCCTCCTCGCCCTGGTCTCGTCGCGCTCGTCGATCGCCGCACGGGCCCACCGCGAGCGAGAACGTGTCCTCGACCAGGTCCGTGCCCTGTACGAGAGCCACGCCAGCGGGCACAACGGTCTGCGGATGCGGTACGCGACGCGCTGCTACCGCGCGATCGTCCACAAGGACGCCCTCAATCCCTCGTCCGTGCCGCGCGGCGAGCTGCGCATCGGGCTGGGTTGAGCGTCTGCTGAGAGCGAACGAAGCGCGTCTGCGATGGCGCGAACTTGGGTACGCCGCCTAGCGTGAAAGGGTGACCACCTTGCTCGCACCCGTCCCGTCCGCACCGGAGCCCGCCCCGCTGCTGCGTGAGGCGCTGGGCGACGCGCTCCGCGGGGAGCGCCGTGCGCGCGGCAGGACCTTGCGCGACGTTGCGAAGTCCTCCCGAGTCTCGCTGGCCTACCTCTCCGAGATCGAGCGCGGCCAGAAGGAAGCCTCTTCGGAGATCATCGCCTCGGTCTGCACGGCCCTCGGCATCACGATGCTCGACCTCGTCGCCACGGTCGCCCGCGCCTACGCCGTGCACCAGGGAGTCGCGCCGGTGCGCGAGGCCGGCACTCCGCAGTGCCCAGTCGCGATGGCGGCCTGATCGGCACCCCTGGGTCGGCACCGCCGCCCGAGCCCGCACCCGGGACCCTCGTCCGTCAGGTCACGACGAAGTACGGCGGCCACCCGCACTGGGAGTTCGACACGATCGCGCACGCCCGCGACGAGGTCGGTACGTGGCTGTACATGCCGGCAGGGTCGCGCATGGTCCGCCCGGCCCGCGACGTACGGACGGTCGTCGACAGCATCACGCTCGTCCCGCACACCGACCCGTACGTCGCGACGTTCCACGCCGTCGAAAACGATCCGACCAGACGACTGCGGTGGCGTCTCTACGTCGACATGACGACCCCGGCGAGGTGGGAGGCGCCCGATCTCGTGACGATGCTCGACCTCGACCTCGATGTGGTCCTGACGATCGACGGACAGGTCGAGACGCTCGACGCCGACGAGCTCACCGAGCACCGCCTCACGTACGGCTATCCCGACGACCTCGTCACCCTCGCCGAACGCTCCGCCCACGACGTCGCCGACGCGGTCGTACGGCGCCACGAGCCGTTCGGGGAGCTCGGCTGGACACGTCTGCGCGAGGCGCAGGGCGCGTTCTCGCGCTGAGCCGCCCGCCGGCTCAGCGCGCCCGCCTCAGCTCGTCGACCAGGCCCCGAGCTCGTTGCCGCTCGGGTCGAGGAAGTGGAAGCGGCGACCGCCGGGGAACGCGTACGGCCCCTCGATGACCTTGCCGCCCGCCGCCGTGACGGACGCGGCGCACGCCTCGAGGTCGTCGGCGTACAGCAGGACGAGGGTCGACCCGCGGGTCACCTCGTCGGCCAGCCGCAGGCCACCCGCCTCCTCGCCCCCGGACTCGGCGGGCGTACGGAAGCCGGCGTACTCGTCGCCGTACGGGACGATCTCCCACCCGAATGCGTCGCGGTAGAACGCGGACGCGGCCGGCAGGTCGGTGACGGCGATCTCGACGTAGTCGACGGACAGCGGGATGGAGTGCTCGTGACCAGGCATGGATCCACCGTCGCACGAAGGTCAGACAGTCTCGACGGGTCCGCGCAACGCCGCCGGTCAGTACCCTGAAAGGGTGCGTTTTCTCAACGACCAGCAGCCGTCCCAGGATCTGACCTACAGCGACGTGTTCATGGTGCCGTCGCGCTCCGACGTCATCTCCCGCTTCGACGTCGATCTCACCACCCCCGACGGCGTCGGCACGACGATCCCGGTCGTCGCGGCCAACATGACGGCGGTCTCTGGACGCCGGATGGCCGAGACCCTGGCGCGTCGAGGCGGGCTTGCCGTCATCCCGCAGGACATCCCGCTCGACGTTGTCGCTCGCTCCGTGGCGCAGGTCAAAGCGGCACACCCGATCTATGACACCCCGGTCTCCGTCACGCCCGACACCACCGTCGGCGAGGCGCTCAGCCTCCTGCACAAGCGCGCCCACGGCGCCGTGCTCGTGGTCGAGGGCGACAAGCCTCTCGGTGTCGTCACCGAGCACGACGGCGCCGAGGTCGACCGGTTCGCGCAGGTCCACGAGGTGATGAGCTCCGACGTGCTCGCGCTCGACGCCGCCGACGACCCCCGTACGGTCTTCGACGCGCTCAGCGAGCACCACCTGTCGTACGCGCCCGTCCTGCACGACGGCGCCCTCGTCGGCGTCGCGACGAAGAAGGGCGCCCTGCGCTCGACGCTCTACACGCCGGCCCTCGACGCCGAAGGCCGCCTCGAGATCGGTGCCGCGATCGGCATCAACGGCGACGTGCGCGGCAAGGCCGAGGCGCTGCTCGCGATGGGCGTCGACGTCCTCGTCGTCGACACCGCGCACGGTCACCAGGACAAGATGCTCCAGGCGCTGCCGCTGGTCGTCGCGGCGCGCGACGCGTACGAGGTCGAGACCGGCCGCCGCGTCCCGGTCGTCGCCGGCAACGTCGTATCGGCCGACGGCACCCGCGACCTCATCGCCGCCGGAGCCGACATCGCCAAGGTCGGCGTCGGTCCGGGCGCGATGTGCACCACCCGCATGATGACCGGTGTCGGACGGCCGCAGTTCTCGGCCGTGCTCGAGTGCGCCACCGCAGCCGCCGACCTCGGCAAGCACGTGTGGGCCGACGGCGGCGTCCGATATCCCCGCGACGTCGCGCTGGCGCTCGCGGCCGGCGGAGCGAGCGTGATGATCGGCTCCTGGCTGGCCGGCACGTACGAGAGCCCGGGCGACCTGCGCATCGGCACGGACGGCCGCCCCTACAAGGAGTCGTTCGGCATGGCCTCGGCCCGCGCGGTCTCCAACCGCACCCGCGACGCGGCCGGCTTCGAGCGCGCCCGGATGGCGCTGTTCGAGGAGGGCATCAGCACCTCCCGCATGTATCTCAACCCCGAGCGCCCCGGCGTGGAGGACCTGATCGACCAGATCATCGCGGGCGTCCGCTCGTCGGCGACGTACGCCGGTGCGCGGAGCATCCCCGAGTTCGCCGAGCGTGCGGTCGTGGGACTGCAGAGCACCGCCGGGTACGAGGAAGGGCGCCCGCTGCACGCCAGCTGGTGACGGCCGCTCGGCGCGGCGATCGCCCGCGCCGTACCCTGTCGGTTCCTTCGGGTACCCCAGCGAACGGCGACTGACCCCACCGCACCCACTCGGGTCGGCGCAGCTTGGCAGGGGTACCCGAGCGAACGTGGCCCCCGGCGGACGTCAGTCGTCGCCGACGCCGCGAGCGGCGAGCGCGTCGCCCGTCTCCTGGGCGCGCGCGACGACCCGGATGACGAACGGCGAGAGATACGCCCGTGGGCGCCGCTCGAGCCCTCGGGCGCGAGCGGCGTCGCGCGTCTCCGCGGCGATCGCGAACGTGCCCGGGATCGCCTGCATCGCGAGGGAGATCGTCAGCGCGACGCGGTCGGGATCCACACCGAACCAACGCAGCGGCGTGATCCACCGGACAAAGGCGTCGAGCATCGCGTTGACCGGTGTCGTGGCGGTGAGGACGACCGCCATCAGCGACAGTGACACGAGGTCGAGCAGCGTCTCGATCGCGCGGTCGCGGCCGTGGAACCACCACTGGAAGGCCCCGATCACGACCGCCACGAGCAGCACCGCCCGTGCCGCGCGCGCGAGCAGCCTCAACGGCACCCGAGCGACGGCTGCGACCGCGAGCGCGACGGCGAGGTACGCCCACGACGCAGGCATGCTGCGTACCGCCACGACCGCGACGCTGAACACCGCGAGCGCCGCGACCTTCACGCCCACCGGCAACCGGTGGACCACCGAGTCGCCCGGCTGATAGACACCGATCAGGTACGGGGTGCTCACGGTGCGACCGCCTGCTCGACAGACGCCACGTAGTCCGCGACGGCCTCGTCGGCATCCCCGTCGAAGCGCACCCGCCCGTGGTCGACGACGAGGACGCGGTCGCAGTGCCGTACGAGATCGAGGTCGTGGGTCACCAGCACGACCTGCTGGTCGAGCCCGTGGAGCAGGTCGCCGATCCGCCGGGTGTTGGCGAGGTCGAGGAGGGTCGTCGGCTCGTCGGCGACCACGACGACAGGCTCCGTCGCAAGGACACCCGCGATCGCCAGCAGCTGACGCTGTCCACCCGACAGGGCATGGACGCTCGTGTCGGCGAGGTCGCGCAGCCCGTACCGCGTGAGCACGTCGAGCGCCCGCTCGCGCCGCTCACCGGCGCGCTTGACGTGGCGGCGCAGCGAGAGCTCGATGTCCTCGACGCACGTCGGCATCACCACCTGCGCCGCGGGGTCGGTGAACACGAACCCCACCCGGCGGCGTACGCGCGACGGCTGCGCGGCGACGTCCACCCCGTCGACGAGGACCCGGCCCGTCGACGCGGTGACGAGCCCGTTGACCATCCGGGCGAGCGTGGACTTCCCTGAGCCGTTGGCGCCGATCACGCCGATGCGGCGCTCGGTCAGCTCCAGCGACGTCGGCGCGAGGATCACCTTGTCACCCTTCGGGGTGGGGACCGTGACCCCCGCGCCGTCAAACGTCAGTGTCGGCACGATCAGGGGTGCAGCAGGCGTGGGAAGGCGCGGTGCACCTCGGCCGCGATGATCGCGACAAGCGTCGTCTTGAGGAGGTCTCCGATCCAGAACGGCGCGTCCCAGGTCATCGCCGTCCACAGCGAGACGTCCTGGTGGAGCATCATGCCGACGACCCCGAACGGGTGGATCACGAGGATGCTCGCCGAGATCGAGCACAGGAAGACCCAGACCGCGCGCGTCTTGCGCTGCGGGCCGGCGACGTACTTCACGAGGAACCCGCCGAGCAGCGCGGCGAACGGGAAGCTGATCAGGTAGCCGGCGCTGACGCTCGTGAACGTGCCCAGCCCCGACGAGTGCTCGGCGAACACCGGGAGACCGATCGCACCGAGCACGAGGTAGAGCGTGACCGCGGTGAACCCGCGCCACGGCCCGAGGAGGCAGCCCGTGAGCATCACGGCGAAGGTTTGCAGCGTGATCGGCACGCCGGAGGCGCCGACCGGGATCGCGGGCAGGTACGCGCATGCCGAGATGAGCGCCGCGAACGCCGCGATGAGCGCGAGGTCGGTGGTCGAGAACGAGCGTTTGGTGGCGACGACGTCGTCGGCCGTGGACGGCGTGGCCTGGGAATCGAGGGTCATGAGGTCTCCTGAACAGTGTTCACCTGAACGGTGTTCAGGCTAACCGATAGACTGCTCCCATGGCCAACACCCTCCAGGACGTCGTGCAGGGTGCGCTGCGGGTGCTCGACACCCACGGCCTGGAGTTCTTGTCGATGAGGAGGGTCGCCGCCGAGCTCGAGGTGCAGCCGAGCGCGCTCTACCACCACGTCCCCAACAAGCAGACGCTCCTCGCCCTGATGGCCGACGAGATCCTCGCGCGCGGGCGCCGCCCGGACGCGACGGGCCCGTGGGACGCACAGGTGACCGCCCTCTGCCACGAGACGCGCGACGCGATGCTGGCGGTACGCGACGGTGCCGAGGTGGTCGCGACGGCATCCGCGTTCGGCCTCGGCGCAGGAGAGCCCGAGCAACGCCTCGTACAGATGCTTGACGTCTTCGAGAGGGACGTCGCCGTGACGGGCGCTCGGACGATCATGCTCTTCGTCCTCGGGCACGCCTCCGCGCGTCAGATGCACGAGCAGGCGAGCGCGACAGGGGCGATCACGTACGACCCGTCGATCGGGTCTCCGGAGTCCTTCGATCTCGGACTCGGCCTCCTGCTGTCGGGGCTGCGTGCGGCGCTCCCGGTCAGGGCCTGAGGGTTTCGACAGGCTCAACCAGCGGCGGCGGGGTTTCGACAGGCTCAACCAGCGGCGGCGGGGTTCAACCGGCGGGTCAGCGCATCATGTCGCTGAACGCCGAGGACGCCGGCGCCGGCGCCGCCTGAGGCCCGACCACAATCTGGCTCGCGAGCCGGAAGACCTCGATCAGGAGCCGGTCAAGCGTGTCGACGAGCGCAGCCTCGTTGGGGGTGCTGCTGCGGAAGAGCTGAGTGTCGACGCTGCGGTGGGCCTCGACCCAGCCGATGGACGACCACGACTCGGCGACGGTCGTCGCGACGTCACCGCGGTAGTCGCTCGTGAGCCGCAGACGCGACCCGCTGCGATGACTGAAAATGACGACGCGGCGCATCGACGATGGGCCCTTCGTGGTGGCCTCATGGATGATCTGCCAACCGGGATACGCGGTCACGTTGCTCTCTTCTGTCTTGCTTGCGGTCGTCGAACGATGCAGTCCTGTGCCGCCCCCGTGCGCGTCATCCTAGCCCCTGTGCCGGTGTCGCCACACCCACATCCCGCCAAGTGATCTCTCTCACATCCAATTGCCCGATTTGCCGTGGTTTCGGGCTTGACAACGCCACCGCCTCGCCGCGCCGCCATGACCCCCGTCACATCGCCGCCCGTACGTCGCGCGCCCCAGCCGCCCGTCGCGCGGACGGCGCCGCTGGGCGATCCGAGGCCTCCCGCCACCCCCGAGCAGTGTGACCGGAGGCACAATGGGCGGCGGAACGTGCCGTCGAGAGACCAGAGGAACCGTCGTGGGAGAGTCACTGTCCAACCTGCTGCACGAGGACCGTCGTTTCGAGCCGTCCACCTCGCTGGCCGAGCACGCGAACGCGACGGTGGAGACGTACGCGGAGGCCGCCGAAGATCGCCTCGCCTTCTGGGCCAAGGCCGCGCGCCGCCTCGACTGGGACACGCCGTTCACCGAGGTCCTCGACTGGTCGAACCCGCCCTTCGCGAAGTGGTTCGCCGACGGCACGCTCAACGCCTCGTACAACTGCGTCGACCGTCACGTCGAGGCCGGCCGCGGTGACAAGGTCGCGTTCCACTGGGTCGGCGAGCCCGCCGACGACACGCGCACGATCACGTACGCCCAGCTCAAGGACGAGGTCTCGAAGGCTGCCAACGCGATCGAGGAGCTCGGCGTGGAGACCGGCGACCGCGTCGCCATCTACATGCCGATGATCCCCGAGGCCGTGATCGCGATGCTCGCGTGCGCGCGCATCGGCGCCGTGCACACGGTCGTGTTCGGCGGCTTCTCCGCAGACGCGCTCGCGAGCCGCATCGTGGACTGCGGCGCCAAGCTGGTCATCACCGCCGACGGCGGATACCGCCGCGGTGCGCCGAGCGCGCTCAAGCCCGCTGTCGACGAGGCGGTCGCCAAGGTCGAGGCCGAGCAGTCCGGCCTCGTCGAGAACGTCCTCGTCGTCCGCCGTACGGGGCAGGACGTCGCCTGGAACGGCGACCTCGACATCTGGTGGCACGAGCTCGTCGACGAGTCGTCGACCGACCACACGCCCCAGCCGTTCCCCGCCGAGCACCCGCTGTACGTCATGTACACGTCCGGCACCACCGGCAAGCCCAAGGGCATCCTGCACACCACCGGCGGCTACCTCACGCAGGCCGCGTGGACGCACTGGGCGGTCTTCGACCTGAAGGCCGAGACCGACGTCTACTGGTGCACCGCCGACATCGGCTGGGTCACCGGCCACTCCTACATCGTCTACGGCCCGCTGGCCAACGGTGCGACGCAGGTCCTGTACGAGGGCACGCCCGACAGCCCGCACAAGGGCCGCTGGTGGGAGATCGTCCAGCAGTACGGCGTGACGATCTTCTACACCGCGCCGACCGCGATCCGTACGTTCATGAAGTGGGGCGCCGAGATCCCCGCGGAGTTCGACCTGTCGTCGATCCGTGTGCTCGGGTCGGTCGGCGAGCCGATCAACCCCGAGGCGTACGTCTGGTACCGCGAGACGATCGGCGCGGGCAAGACCCCGGTCGTCGACACGTGGTGGCAGACCGAGACCGGCGCGATCATGATCTCGCCGCTGCCGGGCGTGACCGCGGCCAAACCGGGCTCTGCGATGACCGCCATCCCCGGCATCAGCGCCGACGTCGTCAACGACGACGCGGAGCCGGTCCCGAACGGGTCGGGCGGCTACCTCGTCCTCACCGAGCCGTGGCCCTCGATGCTGCGCACGCTGTGGGGTGACGACCAGCGCTTCATCGACACGTACTGGTCGCGCTTCGAGGGCCTCTACTTCGCCGGTGACGGTGCGAAGAAGGACGAGGACGGCGACATCTGGTTGCTCGGACGCGTCGACGACGTGATGAACGTGTCGGGCCACCGAATGTCGACGACCGAGATCGAGTCGGCACTCGTGTCGCACCCGAAGGTCGCCGAGTCGGCGGTCGTCGGCGCCAACGACGCGACGACCGGGCAGGCCGTCGTCGCGTTCGTGATCCTGCGCGAGTCCGCCGGCGACGGCGGCGCGGAGATCGTCGCCGACCTGCGCGCGCACGTCGCGAAGGAGATCGGCGCGATCGCCAAGCCGAAGTCGATCATGGTCGTCGCCGAGCTGCCCAAGACCCGCTCCGGCAAGATCATGCGCCGCCTGCTGCGCGACGTCGCCGAGAACCGTCAGGTCGGCGACGTCACCACGCTGGCCGACTCCGGTGTCATGGACCAGATCAAGACCGGCATGGCCAGGTCGTCCGAGGACTGACACCACCTCCGCTGACGTCGTACGGATCGAGGGTCAGAGCCCTCGATCCGTATGACGTCCGGGGTCGGGGACCCGCGGGGCGCCCACGCAACGCTGCCCGCATCCCCTAGGCTCGTTCTGACCGCACCTGCGACGAGGAGTCGTGATGTCCCACCCCGCAGCACCCGGACCTCAAGGAGACGGCGAGCCGACGATCGGGCGACTCGTCTCCGACATCAGTCGTGACCTCTCGACGCTCGTTCGCGGCGAGATCGCCCTGGCGAAGTCCGAGCTACGGGTCAGCGTCAAGTCTGGCGCGGTCGGGTCCGGCCTGCTCGTCGCGGTGGCGGTGCTGCTGCTCTTCGTGGTGACGATGCTGTCGATGGCCGGCGGCTTCTTCTTCGCGTGGCTCTTCAACCGCGACGTCCCCCTGGCCTTCACGTGGGGCTTCCTCGCGATGACGGGGGTCTGGATCCTGATCATCGTCGTCTTCGCGCTCGTCGGAATCCGCTTCCTCAAAAAGGTGAAGGCCCCGGAGAAGACGATCGCGACGGTCCAGGAGATCCCGAACGCGCTCAAGGGCAAGACCGACCCGCGGACGACGATCGATCTTCCCGAGGCCGCGGTGTCACCGGCAACCGCCGACACCGACGGCAAGCGCCTCACGTCCTGACGCGGACCACGACGCCGGCGACGACCGACACCACACCGAGCGCCCCGAGGACGAGCATCCAGAGCCCGTACGAGGCCACGACGGCATCGTGCAGCTGCTCCATCAACGCGCGACCGAACCCTGCGCTCTGCGCCACCTGATCGACGACGAGCCCGCCGCCGCTCACCGCCGCGATCTGCTCCACGACCGCGAGCACGACGAGGCCCGCTCCCATCACGATCAGCGCCGTGCCGCGACGGCGTGCCGTCACGATCGCGGCGACGCCCAGCACGAGGGCGACCGCGAGCGCCGCCCACGACCACGCGGTGATGTCCCGCACGCGATCGAGCGCCGTCCGCTGCTCGGGCGTGCCGACGGCGACGACGAGGTCACCGGGGGCGCGCAGGTTCGTCCCGAGACGTTGGTTGGCTGCGTCCGCCACGAGGGTGACGAGCGGCGTGAGGTCGACGCCGAGCCGCCCGTCGAGCTCGGCGGGCGGGATGTCAGTGACGTTGATCCGGTGGGACTGCCGGTTGACCTCGCTCCATGCAGCGTCGAACCCACTGAGCTCAGTCATGCCCTCGGCCGCACGACGGACCGCCGGCTCGGCCAGCTGTCGCCTCACCCCGTCCACTCCTGCACCGCGCAGGACGCCTTCGGAGACGGTGGAGGCGAGCTCGCTGCGGAACGCGGGGTCCTCCGCCAGCGAGTCGGCCAGGGCGACGTATCCGGACTCATCGACGATGTTGCGCTCGACCCACAGACCGGGCACGGCGACCGCGGCGGTGACGAGGGCCAGCACACCGAGCAGGGACGAGACGAACGCACGCATGGGCCGCAGCCTAGGCGGTCGCAGGACCCCGTGGGGCGCCTCGCTCGGCTACGGGCTGCTGACCCGGTCGACCACCCACGCCGCGTCCTTGGTCTCCCGGCTCATCGTCACGCGGTACTCGCCGGCGGTCGTCGGCACCGCGACCACCACACGCGAGGCCGAACCCGCCATCACGTGCGACTCGCCGTCGACCTTCGCCGGCTTGAGGACGGACGGGTCGACGAACGAGAGCACCGAGACCGCGACCGGCGAGAGCTGCGGTCGAAGCTCGGCCACCCACTGCGCGAGCGGCAGGTCCGGGCGCGCCCACAGGAGCACCACGCGTTCGGCGGACTCCTTGGCGAGCGCGTCGGCCTCGTCGGAGCCGAGAGTGCCCGTCTCCGCCGCAGCAGCAGGAGTCTTGGCCCCTCCTGCGTCGTCCGGCGAGTCGTCTGCCCCGCACGCCGGGAGCGTCAGGATCGTCACGATTGCGGCTGCGGCCAGCAGGCGGCTTCTCACAAGACTCCTTTGGTTCGGTCGACGCCGCACATTCTTCCTGGTCTGGTGTCCACGACGAAATGCGGTGTGACCCTAAGCCGTGCGACCGATCCCACCGCTCAGGCGCACTCGCCGGTATCGACCGGACGGAGCGCACGTGCACCGGCACGAGCCGCGTCTCCGACCTGCCCTGCGGTCAGCGCATATCCGGTCGACGAGTCGGAGATCGACGCGGCGAACACGACGCCGATCACGCGTCCCTGCTCCGAGATCACCGGGCCACCGGAGTTGCCCGAACGCACCAGCGCACGCAGGGCGTACACCTCGCGCACGACCTGGGTCGTCCCGTAGATGTCAGGGCTTCGCAGGCGCTGCTCGGACCGGATGCGCGCCGCCCGCGCATCGAACGGCCCGTTCTCGGGGAAGCCCAGGACAGCCGCCGACTGGCCCTGAGCGGCATCGGGGTCGAACGCGAGCGAGCGCGCCTCGAGGCCCGGCACCCGCAGCACGGCGACGTCGAGCGACGGGTCGTAGTAGACGACGGTCGCGTCGTACGACTCCCCACGGATCGTCACCATCGGCTGTGCGACGCCTGCGACCACGTGCGCGTTGGTCATGACGCGCTCCGACGCGTACACGAAGCCGGAGCCTTCGAGACCGCGGTCGCATTTCGCCTGACCGGTGATGCGCGCGACGCTGCGCCGCGCGGACTTGACCTCGGGCCGCTGGAGGACAGCGGGATCGGGCGCCGCAGCGGGCTTGATCGTCTCGGGAGTGAACGGTTCGAGGTAGCGCGGGAACAGCGTCGCGTCGACGACCGTGTCGAACGAGTGCAGCGCACCGCGCACGCCCTGCGGCACCACGGAGTCGACCGCGGCGAGGACCTTGGAGCCGCGTACGGCGGTCGAGGCTCCGGGGATCTGCGAGCCCGACACGGCGTAGCCCAGCGCCCAGCACACGACCAACGAGGCCACGGCACTCAGCACGACCCCGGCGACGGCGTCGATCGAGCGCGCCGGCGGGTGCGTCACGCGCTCGCGCAGCCGACCGCCGATGTGAGAGCCGGTCGCCTGGCCCGCTGAGGCGAGCACGAGCACGATGACGACCGCGAGGAGCGACCGTTGGATCCCGTGATCGAGGTTGCTGAGCAGCAGCGGAGCGGCGACCAGCCCGACCACGCCGCCCGCGAGGAGTCCCGCCATCGCGAACGCACCCGCGACGAAGCCGCGCAGGTATCCGAGGACGGCGTACGCGACGACGACGAGGACGACGACGACGTCGATGAGGTTCATCCGCGGCGCTCGCGCCCGACGGACCGCGACACGTCGGTCTCGATCTCCTCGACCATGGGGTCGCGGGCCGACTGCGGGTAGGGCACCACCCGATCGCGGTTCCACGGGCGGTCCCAGCCGACCGTGCTGAACAGCCGGGCGACGATGCCGGCGGTGAATCCCCACAGGGTGAGCCCACGATCGACCGTGAATCCCGGCCCCAGCCACCCCGAGGGGTGCGACACCATGAACCGGTTAGCGGGATCGGTCAGCTCGGACACCGGGCTGCGGAAGACGCTCGCGACCTCGACCGGGTCGACGGCGTGCACCGGGCTCGGCCGACGCCACCAGCCGAGCACGGGGGTCACCGCGAAGTTGCTGGGGGGCAACCACAGCTTCGGCAGAGTCGCGAAGACGTCGACGCCGTCAGGCTCCAGCCCGACCTCCTCCTCAGCCTCGCGCAGCGCCGTGCCGATCGGCCCGTCGTCCTCCGGATCGGTGGCGCCGCCGGGGAACGCGATCTGCCCCGCGTGCGAGCGCATCGAGTGGGCACGCTCGGTCAGCAGCACGTCGGGTCCGGCGTCGCCTTCGCCGAACAGGACGAGCACGGCGGCCGGGCGCGCATTGTCGGGGGCGTCTGCCATCGACGGCGAGAGGAACCGCGGGCTGTCGATACGGCGGCCTGCCTCTGCGAGCGGGCGCAGCCACGACGGCAGCGCCTCGTCGTCGACCAGGCCGGCGTCGCGCGCACTCACAGCGCCACCCCGAGGTGCTCGTCGACCAGCGAGCGGAGCTGGTCGTACGAGGTGATGGGCGCGCGGTGGGTCGCCGTCACGGTGCCGTCGGCGGCGACGAAGACCGTCTGGGGAAGTCCGACCACACCGAGTGCCTTGCCAACCGTCTGCTCAGGGTCGGCAAGGAGCGGGAACGTGACACCCGCGTCCTTCGCGAGCCGCAGGGCTGCCTCAGGGTCGGGGTCCTTGTAGTCGATGCCGAGCACAGCCACCTGCCCGCCGGCCTCGTCGTGCAGCTGGGCGAGGTGGGGGAGCTCGTCACGGCAAGGGCCGCACCAGCTCGCCCAGAGGTTGACCACGGTCGGCTTCGCGGGGAGGCCCGGGAGACTGACCGGCGCACCTCCGCCCAGGCAGTCGAGGTAGAGGCCGGGCAGGCCTCCCTCGACGGCGCCGCGGCGGTTGGTGAGCGGGCAGTCCTCGATGCCTGCCGCGGCCTTAAGGTCACGCAGCTCGGCGGTGTCGACGGCGGAGCTGCCCGAGGCGGGCTCGGACGCGGCACCGTCGCTGGGGCGCAGCTCGTCGCCTCCGCACCCGGCGACCAGCAGCACCGTCGCGAGCGCGACGGCACCGCCGCGTACGGCGCGGGTGAGCCGGGAGGTCATGCGCGACCCTCCGTACGGAGGAGCTTGGCGGCGACGTCGGGGTCCGTGGGGCCTTCGCCAAAGGACGGGCACCAGCGCGCGATCGCGCAGGCACCGCACGCGGGCTTGGTCGCGTGGCAGCAGCGGCGACCGTGCCAGATCAGCCGCTGGCTCGCCATGGTCCAGTCGCGCTTGGGGATGAGCTTGTCGAGGGCCATCTCCGTACGGACCGGGTCTTTGACCGTCTCGGCGTCGACGTATCCGAGCCTGCGGCTCAGGCGCTGCACGTGCGTGTCGACGGCGAAGCCGGGGATGCCGAAGCCGTTGCCGAGGACGACGTTCGCCGTCTTGCGGCCGACCCCGGGGAGCGTCGTGAGGTCGTCCATGCGCGGCGGCACCTCGCCGTCGTACCGGTCGACGAGCGCGGTCGCGAGCGCGATGATGCGCTCGGACTTGGCGCGGAAGAAGCCCGTCGGCTTGATGATCTCCTCGACGTGGGCCCGGTCGGCCTCCGCGAGCGCGCGGGCGTCGGGATAACGTCCGAAGAGCAGCGGCCGCACCGCATTGACCCGGCGGTCGGTCGTCTGCGCCGACAGGACCGTGACGACGAGCAGCTGGAACGGGTCGTCGAAGTCGAGCTCGATGTCGGCGTCGGGATAGGTCTCGGCGAGGACGCGGTCGTTCTTGCGGGCGCGCCGCACCAGCGCCGTCGGCGGCGCCGGCACCTCGGGAAGCTTCGACTTCGCGGGGCGAGCGGATGTGGTCTTGGGCACGAGCCCAGGGTACGGGTCAGGGGCGACATGCATCCCCAGGACGACGCGCGGGGCCGCCGGTGGCGCCGAGTTGCCCAGATGAGGGAGACTGAGGGGGCGTGACACAACATTTCGGTCAAGGAGAACCCGTGGACAACGACGTACTTCGACAGGCACCGCTCTTCTCCGGTCTGGACGATGAGGCCGCTGAGTCGCTCGGTTCGCAGATGTCGGCTACGCGTCTGCGCCGTGGAGAGGTGCTCTTTCACGAGGGCGACGAGGGCGACCGGCTGTACATCGTCACCGACGGCAAGATCAAGCTCGGACGCAGCTCGGCCGACGGCCGCGAGAACCTCCTCGCGATCCTGGGCCCGGGCCAGATGTTCGGTGAGCTGAGCCTGTTCGACCCGGGCCCGCGCTCGGCGACCGCGACGGCAGTGACCGACTCCGAGCTCAACAGCCTCGGGCACGACGAGCTCACGAAGTGGCTCAACGACCACCCCAACGTCTCCCGCGCGCTGCTTCACCAGCTGGCCTCGCGGCTGCGTCGTACGAACGACGTCGTGGCGGACCTCGTGTTCTCCGACGTCCCGGGCCGTGTCGCGAAGGCGCTCATCGACCTCTCGCAGCGCTTCGGGCGCAAGGCCGACGACGGCATCCACGTCCACCACGACCTCACGCAGGAGGAGCTGGCGCAGCTCGTCGGCGCCTCGCGCGAGACCGTCAACAAGGCGCTCGCCGACTTCGCGATGCGCGGCTGGCTCCGTCTGGAGCCGCGCTCGGTCGTCATCATCGAGCCCGACCGCCTGGCCAAGCGCGCCCGCTAACGCCCCGGGTCACTTTCTGCGCCTCCCGGGTCACCGTCTGCGGCCCCGGGGTCACCGTCTGCCCGGAGCCTGTGGATTTCGCTGACGCCGATGAGCCAGGTCCCTGTTCGATGAGGCGATGCCCACGCTCATCCACGACGGCCGGCCGTTCCGGAGCCGCGACCACGTCGAAGCCGGCTTCCCCGGCGAGAAGGACCTCCGCCGCGCCATCGCCGCGAAAAGGCTGAGGTCGGTCTTCAAGTCCGTCTACGTGGACGGACGGGTACCCGACACCCGGATGCTCCGCGTCGAGGCGACGGCGCTCGTCACTCCGGCGCACGTGATCGTCTGCGACTGCTTCGCCTCCTGGCTGTACGGGGTGGACACCTTCCGACCCAGCGAGCGGCACCTTCTGACGCCGACCCTGCTCACTCCGCACGGTGTGGGACGGGTGCGCGCGGACGGCGTACGGGCTCGACAAGCCGTACACCTGCCGGAGTCGGACATCACGGAGATCGCGGGCATCCGTGTGACCACTCCCCTACGTACGGCGTCGGACCTGCTCCGTGGACAGTGGCGCCCGTACGCGCTGGCCGCGGCCGACGGCATGGCTCGTGCCGAGCTGGTCGAGCTCGGCGAGCTCGTCGAGTACGTCGACGAGCTCCGCGGCCTTCGCGGCGCACCCCAGGCGCGGGAGCTCGCCCAGCTCGTGGATCCCGGAGCGGAGTCCGCCGGCGAGTCTTGGCAACGGCTGCGCATCACCGACGCCGGGTTCCCCCGTCCCCGTACGCGTCTCCACGTCGTGGACGAGTGGGGGCGCGATCGCTACTTCGACATGGGCTACCGCGAGCTGCTGATCGCCTCCGAGTACGACGGCCGCGAGTTCCACACGACCGACGCGGCGAAGGCACACGACGTCGGCCGCAGAGGCTACTTCGAGAAGCGGTACGGGTGGCGCTTCGTGATCGGGACGCGCGAACGCATCTTCGGCGAGGACACTGCCTTCGAGCGCGAACTCGGCGCGCTGCTCGGGATCACGCCGCAGCCGCGACGATGGTGACCCGGGGCGCGCAGGAACCGACCCGGGACGCGCAGGAACCGACCCGGGACGCGCAGGAACCGACCCGGGACGCGCAGGAACCGACCCGGGGCTAGGCGTCGCGGAGGTAGGCCAGCTGTGCCTGTACAGAAAGCGTCGCCGCGGGCCACAGGGCCTGGTCCACATCGGCGTAGACCATCCGCACGACGTCGTCCGCGGTGACCGCGCCGGCGTCGACGGCAGCGCGGACCTGCGCGAGCCGCTCCTGGCGGTGCGCCGCGTACGCATCGAGAACCGCGACCGCGTCGGACAGCGCGGGCCCGTGCCCCGGGTAGAGCCGGACCGGCCCCCCGACGGACGCCGCAGCAGAGCGCAGGGCGCCGAGCGAGTCGAGGTACGGGCCGAGCGCGCCGTCCGGGTAGGCGACGACCGTCGACCCTCGCCCCAGCACCGTGTCACCCGACAGCAGCGCGGCGTCCTCGCGCAGCAGGAACGACGCCGAGTCCGTGGTGTGACCTGGCGTCGCGAAGACCTCGAGACGGACGCCGTCGATCTCGATGACCTCGCCGTCGCTCAGCGGGTCGGCCTCCACGCACAGCGCCGGGTCGAAGGCCCGTACGGGCGCCGCGGCCAGCTCGGCAAAGCGGGCCGCGCCGCCCGCGTGGTCGTGGTGGCGGTGGGTCAGCAGCACGACCCCGACCGGCGCCGCCGCCTCCAGGACGCGGCGCAGGTGCGGCTCGTCGAGCTCGCCTGGATCGACGACGATCGACTGCGCGTCGGGGCCGGCGCCCGGCGCCCGCAGGACCCACGTGTTGGTGCCGTCCAGCGTCATGTGGCCGGGGTTGTCCTCGCGCAGGCAGGTCGCCCACGCGCTCACGGTCCCGCCGTCCCACCGTTCGGTCATGTCCAGCACTCCGTCATGGCTGCTCCGACTCCAGGTAGAGGGTTCCGTCGATCTCGACCAGCCGCGGCTCGATCGGCACGATGGTCCGAGCGCCCGCCGACGCGAGCACGGCGTCCGCGGACGGCATCGCCGCGATCTCGTTGCACGTGATCGCCGTCGGCGGGAGCATCGCCATCTCGCCGGAGTCCACCGAGGCGAGCGCCGCGCGCAGCGGCATCCACGAGGCGTGGTCGGCCTCGCCGGTCAGCGTGCCGACGCGCTGCCCGTGCGGCATCACGGCGACGAAGAAGCGCGTGTCGTAGCGCTTCGGCTCGAACACCGGCGTGATCCAGTGCGTCCACGCTGCCAGCAGGTCCGTACGGAGCACGAGCTCGCGGCGCGCAAGGAAGTCGGAGAACGCCAGCGTGTGCGACTCCAGCGCCTGCCGGTCGGCTTCCCAGTCGGCACCGCTGGTGTCGGAGACGACCGTGTCGGAGTCCGGACCTGCGAGCAGGACCCCGGCCTCCTCGAACGTCTCGCGTACGGCGGCGCACACGAGCGCACGGGCCACGGCCGTGTCGCACCCGAAGCGGTCGGCCCACTGCTGCGGAGTCGGACCGGCCCACGTGACGTCGACGTCGGAGTCCCGCGGGTCCACGCCGCCACCCGGGAAGACGTACATGCCCGGCGCGAAGGCCATCGAGCGCTGCCGCCGCATCAGGTATGCCTCGACACTGTCCACGCCGTCACGCAGCAGCACGACCGTCGCCGCATCCTTCGGCGGCACGGCGTCGGTGCGCGCGGTGGCGGCGTGCTCGGCCAGCGAGGGCGGGACGGGGACCCGCCGGATCATGCGGTCAGCTCGACGACGAGCTCGACCTCCACCGGCGCATCGAGCGGCAGGACGGTCACTCCGACCGCGCTACGGGCGTGGGCACCGGTCTCACCGAAGACGGCACCCAACAGCTCGCTGGCGCCGTTGGCGACCGAGGGCTGCCCGGTGAAGTCTGGGGTGCTCGCGACGAACACGACGGCCTTCACGACCCGGGCGACACGCGAGAGGTCGCCGCCGGCCTGCGACGCGACCGCTGCGAGGGCGTTGAGGGCGCACAGCCGCGCGCACTCGTACGCCTCCTCCGCCGTCACGTCCGCACCGACCTTGCCGACCTTGACCAACGCCCCGTCGCGCACCGGGAGCTGGCCGGAGGTGTAGACGTACGACCCCGTCCGCACCGCGGGCACGTACGCGGCCACCGGCGGGACGACGGCGGGGAGCGTCAGGCCGAGCTCGGCGAGGTTCTCCTCGGGCGTCGGCATCAGGACCCCTGGACCGGGCGCTTGAAGTAGGCCACGAGGTTCTCCGGGTTCATCCCAGGCACGATCTGGACGAGCTCCCAGCCGTCGCGACCGAAGTTGTCGAGGATCGCCTTGGTCGAGTGCACGAGGACGGGCGCTGTCAGGTACTCCCACTGCGTCATGGACCGACTGTATCCCTCGCGCGCGTTCGGCCCTCGGGGACGGCCGTTACGCTCGACAACGTGGCTGGCGACAAGCGACTGCACGTCGTGACGGGCAAGGGCGGTACGGGCAAGAGCACCGTGGCCGCCGCGCTCGCGCTCGGCCTGGCCCGCGAGGGCAGGCGGGTGCTGCTGTGCGAGGTGGAGGGGCGCCAAGGGATCGCCCAGCTCTTCGACGTGCCCCCGCTCCCGTACGAGGAGCGCCAGGTCGCGGCCTCCGACGACGGGGCGGTGTACGCGCTGGCGATCGATGCCGAGGCGGCACTCCTGGAGTACCTCGCGATGTTCTACCGGCTCGGCCGTGCCGGGCGGGCGCTCGACCGCTTCGGGGTGATCGACTTCGCGACGACGATCGCGCCAGGCGTCCGCGACGTCCTGCTCACCGGCAAGGTGTACGAGGCGGTGCGGCGCCGCGAGGACGACGGCTCCTACACGTACGACGCCGTGGTGCTCGACGCCCCGCCGACCGGCCGGATCGCGCGGTTCCTCAACGTCAACAGCGAGGTCGCCGGTCTGGCGAAGGTGGGTCCGGTCAAGCGCCAGGCCGACTCGATCATGACGATGATGCGGTCACGGCGTACGGCCGTGCACCTCGTCACGCTCCTCGAGGAGATGCCGGTGCAGGAGACGATGGACGCGATCAACGAGCTGACCGACGTCGAGCTGGGGATCGGCCACGTGATCGTCAACCAGGTCCTCCCGTCCCCACTGACCGACGAGGCCGCGGAACGCGTCGCGAGCGGCGCCCTGAGCGGCGCCGCCGTCACCCGCAGCCTGCGACGGGCCGACCTCGAGGTCGACGCCGGCGCGAGTGCGGCGCTGCTCGACGAGGGACGCCAGCACGTGGGGCGCCAGCGCCTGCAGGCGCACCAGCGCGCGGTCCTCACCGAGGCGGGTGCCCCGGTCGTGGAGCTCCCGCACCTCGAGGACGGGGTCGATCTCGCCGGCCTCTTCGCGCTCGGCGCACTCCTCGTCGACGGAGGCGCCCGGTGAGCCCGGCCGGGTCGGGCGGCCGCGCCTCGCACACCGCGCCGAAGCCCCGTACGACCTCCCGGACGCGCACCCTGGCCGGTCCCGCCGGCGCGCCGGCGCCCGTCCTCGACGTCGACGCGGTCCTCGACGACCCGACCACCGAGATCATCGTGTGCTGCGGCTCGGGCGGGGTCGGCAAGACGACGACGTCCGCCGCGCTCGCGTTGCGTGCCGCAGCGCGGGGGCGGCGCGTGTGCGTGCTCACCATCGACCCGGCGCGGCGTCTCGCGCAGTCGCTGGGGTTGACCGAGCTCGACAACGTGCCGCGCCCGGTGAAGGAGGCCGGCGCCGACGGCGGCTCGCTCGACGCGATGATGCTCGACATGAAGCGGACCTTCGACGAGGTCGTGGAGGCCCACGCCTCGCCGGAGAAGGCCGCGCAGATCCTCGCGAACCCCTTCTACCAGGCGCTCTCGAGCTCGTTCGCGGGCACGCAGGAGTACATGGCGATGGAGAAGCTCGGGCAGCTCCACGCCGAGGCGGTCGCGGGCGGCGAGGGCGAGGATCGCCGGTGGGACCTCATCGTCGTCGACACCCCACCCTCGCGTTCGGCGCTCGACTTCCTCGATGCACCCGAGCGGTTGTCCTCGTTGCTCGACGGACGGCTGATCCGCCTCCTGCTCGCGCCCGCGAAGGGCCCGGCCAAGCTGTTCTCCGCCGGGTTCGGCATCGTCACGACCGCGCTCAACAAGCTCCTCGGCGCCCAGGTGCTGACCGACGTGCAGACGTTCGTGGCCGCGTTCGACACGCTGTTCGGCGGATTCCGTCAGCGCGCCGAGGCCACGTACGCGCTGCTGCAGGACTCGGGCACGGCGTTCCTCGTCGTCGCGTCGCCGGAGCCGGCCGCCATGCGAGAGGCGTCGTACTTCGTGGAGCGGCTCGGCCAAGAGGCGATGCCGCTCGCCGGGCTGGTCGTCAACCGGATGACGACGCCCGAGCTGCTGCTCGACGGCGACGAGGCGCACGCCGCGGCACGGCGGCTCCGGGCGCGGCCTCGGGCGACGCCCGACGACGAGGCGGTCGCCGCCCTGCTGGACGTGCACGCCCGCGGCGAGCGTGTCGCCGAGCGCGAGCGCCGGGTGGTCATGGGATTCGCGGCCGCGCACCCGCGCGTACGAAGGGTCGAGGTGCCCGCCCTCGCGACAGACGTGCACGACCTCGACGGCCTGGCAGCGATCGGTGAGCTGCTGGGCGCGCCGGCGACGATCGCGTAGCAGATCAGACGAGCGCAGGCGCCTTCGACGGCTGGCTCGTGCGGGCGGCTTCGAGCAGCGTGCGCCACGAGGTCACGTTCGGACGACGACGCAGCAGCGCGCGACGCTCCCGCTCGGTCATCCCGCCCCAGATCCCCCACTCGATGTCGTTGTCGAGGGCCTCGGCGAGGCACTCGAGCTTGACCGGACAGGACCGGCACAGCTGCTTGGCGCGGTTCTGCTCCGCGCCCTTGACGAACAGAGCGTCCTGCGATTCCTTGCAGGCGGCCACGGTCGCCCAAGACTCGTTCCATGTCATGATCTGGACACCTTCCCCGAGAGTGCACCGACTCTGCCGGTGATATCTCCAGCCTGACGGTGACGAAACACATGTAACAGACCTCTGGGGATGGTTCGGACTAGTCCTTTCGGACTATCTCTTGGTGCCTCACCCACGCTCCCGTACCCTGGGGCCCATGAATCTGGGGACCGATCGGGACGACGACGGCATGGGCACAGCGCGAGCGATCGGTTCCATGGCGCTGCTCAGCCTTTTTGCCGGCGTGCTCGTCGCCGGGCTCGCGATCCCGGTCGCCGCCTTCGTGGGTGTGACGTCCAACAGCGTGGCCCGCGGGTTCGACGAGTTGCCGCTCGAGCTGCGGGAGACGCCGATCCCTCAGCGCTCCAAGGTGCTGGCTGCCGACGGCTCCCTCGTCACCTACTTCTACTCCCAGAACCGCCAGGACGTCCCCCTGGCGAAGATCGCGCCCGTGATGCAGCAGGCCGTGGTCTCGATCGAGGACGCGCGGTTCTTCGAGCACGGCGCCATCGACATCAAAGGCACGGTCCGCGCGCTGGTCAACAATGCGACCGACGGCCAGACGCAGGGTGGCTCGTCGCTGACCCAGCAGCTCGTCAAGAACATCCTCATCCAGCAGGCGGCGACGCCCGAGGAGCGCAAGGCCGCCACCGAGGTGACGCCGGCCCGCAAGATCCGCGAGCTCAAGTACGCGATGAGCTACGAGGAGAAGCACAGCAAGCAGCAGATCCTCGAGAACTACCTCAACATCTCCTACTTCGGTGACGGCACGTACGGCATCGGCGCCGCAGCCCGGCACTACTTCTCTGTCAGTGCCGCCGACCTCGACCTGACGCAGGCGGCGACGCTGGCAGGTCTCGTCAAGAACCCGGTCGAGTACGACCCGGTGACCTACCCCGAGAACGCGCTGCGCCGACGCAACATCGTGCTGTCGACGATGCAGGCGCAGGGCCTCATCACACCCGAGGTCGCCAGGACCGCGATGGGTCAGCCGCTCGGGCTCAAGATCACGACCTTCTCCAACGGCTGCGTGAGCACCAAGGCGCCGTTCTTCTGCGACTACGTCCGCCGCTACCTGCTCCAGGACAAGTCGCTCGGCAAGAACGAGGACGAGCGCCTCCACCGCATCGAGACCGGTGGCCTGACGATCAAGACGACGCTGGAGCCGAAGTTCCAGAAGGCGGCTGACAACTCGGTCGAGAACCGCGTGTCGCCGACCGACAATGCGATCGGCGCTCAGGCTCTCGTGGTCCCCGGCACCGGCGCGGTGCGTGCGCTCGCGCAGTCGCGGCCGATGGGCAACAGCAAGAAGGCCGGCCAGACCTACATCAACTACACAGTGCCCAAGGCGCTCGGCGGCGCCAACGGGTTCCAGGCCGGCTCGACGTTCAAGGTGTTCACCGCTGCCGCCGCGCTCGACAAGGGCTACCCGACGTCGACCTTCTTCAACTCGCCGCAGTCGATGAACATCAGCGGGTTCTCGCAGTGCGACAGCCAGGGTGCGGGGTCGTGGCAGGTCAGCAACTCGACCGGAGCCGGCGGCTTCGACATGACCCGCGGGCTCCGCCAGTCGGTCAACACCTACTTCGCCCAGCTCGAGCGCCTCGTCGGGCTCTGCGCGACCACCAAGATGGCCAAGAAGATGGGCATGCCCGTCGAGGACGTCGACGACACCTTCCCGTCGTTCACGCTCGGTACGCTCGACGTGAGCCCGCTCGACATGGCAGCGGCGTACGCGACGTTCCCGGCACGCGGCGAGTACTGCAAGCCAATGCCGATCACCGCGATCACCGGCCCCGACGGCGAGACGGTCATGGACTACAAGCCGGCCTGCGAGAAGGTCCTGTCGCAGGCGGCCGCCGACTCGATGAACCAGATCCTGCGCGGCGTCCAGTCGTCCGGCGGGTTCGGCTCGGCGCTGCAGCTCAACAAACCGTCCGCGGCGAAGACGGGCACGACCCAGGCGAGCCGTGCCGTCTGGTACATGGGCTACACGCCCAAGCTCGTGACGTCGTCGATGATCGCCGGCGCCAACCGCGACGGCCACTGGAAGTCGCTGATCGGCACCGCGCTCAACGGCACCACGATGTCGTTCAACTCCGTCGGCGGCGCCGCGCTGGCTGGTCCGATGTGGGCCGACACGATGCGGGCGATCCAGGACGACCTGCCGTACGCCAACTTCAACAGCCCCGGCAGCCTCGGCGCTGCACCCGCGGACACGCCTCGCGCGCCGAAGAAGGAGCCGAAGAAGGACAAGAAGGGCGACGGTGGCGGCGACGGCGGCAACGACCGACCGGGTCGTGGCAACGGCGGCAACGGTGGTGGCGGCGGAGGCCGCGGCGACGACGAGTGACCGCGCTCAGCTGACCCGGTGATGAGGGTGGGTGCCGGCCTCAGGCGCCGAGCTGCGTACGGACCTCGGCCGCGAGTGCGGCACCGTCGACGCGGCCCTCCGTACGGGGCTTGAGAAGCCCCATCACCTTGCCCATGCCGCGCATGCCCTCGTCCGCGACACCAGCCTCGGTGATCGCGTCGGACACGAGGGCGCGCACCTCGTCCGCGCTGAGCTGCGCGGGGAGGTACTCGGCGAGGATCACGGCCTCATCGCGCTCCTTCTGCGCCAGCTCGGGACGGTTGCCGGAGTCGTACGCCTCGGCGGCCTCTCGGCGCTTCTTGGACTCCGAGGTGATGACGCGCTGCACCTCGTCGTCGGTGAGCTCCTTGGCCTCCGTACCGGCTGTCTCCGCACGGCTCACGGCGGACAGCACCATGCGCAGCGTCGACGCGCGCAGACTGTCGCGCTCCTTGATGGAGGTGGTGAGGTCCTGTCGCAGCCGATCCTTGAGCTCGCTCATGCCCCCATCATCGCCCAGCCTTCGGCTCGCGAGCACACGGATTCCCCACCAGCGGTGTGGCACCCTTGCTGCGTGCACACCGTGTCGAAAGCCCTCATCGCGACAGCGACCGCCGGTGCGGGGGCGGTGGCGTACGGGGCGCTGTACGAGCGCAACGCGTTCGTCGTCCGCGAGCACGACCTCCCGGTGCTCCCCGCGGGCGCCCACCCGATCACGGTCCTGCAGATCTCCGACGTCCACATGACGCCGGGCCAGGCACGCAAGCAGCGCTGGCTGCGCAGCCTCGCCGAGTACGAGCCTGACCTCGTCGTGAACACCGGCGACAACCTTGCGCACCTCGACACGCTGCCCGCGCTCCTCGACGCCTACCACGACCTGCTCGACGTGCCCGGAGTCTTCGTCTTCGGCTCGAACGACTACTACTCGCCGACCGTCAAGAACCCCGCCCGCTACCTCCTCGGCCCCTCGGGTCAGCGGCGCCGCTCGCCGGACCTCCCGTACGAGAAGATGCGCGCCGCGTTCACGGAGGCGGGGTGGCACGACCTCAACAACGCGACCGCCCGCCTCGACATGCGCGGCGTGTCGCTGGCGTTCGCGGGCCTCGACGACCCCCACGTGAACCGCGACGACCTCGACGCGATCCCCGACCGTGCCGACCGGACAGCCGATCTCGCCGTCGCCGTCGTCCACGCCCCCTACCTGCGCGCGCTCGACGCCTTCAACGCCCAGGGATACCCACTGATCCTGGCCGGGCACACCCACGGTGGACAGCTGCGGGTGCCTGGGTTCGGAGCGCTGGTCACCAACTGCGACCTCGACCGCCGACGGGCGCGAGGCCTTCACCAGCACCGGATCGCGGGGCGTGACGCGTCGTGGCTGCACGTGTCCGCGGGGTGCGGGACGTCGCCGTACGCGCCGGTGCGCTTCGCATGCCGACCCGAGGCGACGGTGCTCCGACTGCGTCCGGTAGACTCTCCGAGGAACTGAGCGCGGGACTCTCGCGGAGACGTTCTGCTCGTACGACGTACGAGGGCCACGGGGTGTGGCGCAGCTTGGTAGCGCGCGTCGTTCGGGACGACGAGGCCGCAGGTTCAAATCCTGTCACCCCGACAGCAGACATGCAGGACCCTCGAGCCATCAGGCTCGAGGGTCCTTGTCGTTTCCGGGACGCGCGTGTGCGAACGTCGAACGCCATTCCTGCTGCCGTCCGGGGCGCCCTCGGACTGCGCACACGATGGTCCTCCCGTCACCGTGGAGGAGATGGACGCCGCGATCGCGGACGCGGTGACTGATCGGAGATCGGGCTGGATTCGAACGTCGTCATCCGGTATGCCGTTCGCGACGACGAGGATCAGGCCGGGCGAGCCGACGCCGTCGTCGACGGCCTGAGCGCGGACTCGCCCGGATACGTCAGCCTGGTCGTGCTCACCGAGACGTGGTGGGTGCTCGATCGGGCGTACGCCATCGCGCGAGATCGACGGCTGGAGTTCTTCGAGGCCCTCCTGGACGCACAAGAGCTCCGCACGGAGAGTCCCGACCTCGTCCGCGCCGCGCTACGACGTACGCGCCGAGGCGCGGACTTTGCCGACGCGCTCATCACCGAAGCAAGCGCGGCTGCAGGCTGTACGCGCGTGATGACGCTCGATGAGCGGGCCGCGAAGCATGCCGGGATGACCCTGATCACCTGACCGCGGTCATCCCGGCGCCGTCGCTTCAGCGAGGTCAGCGGCGCGAGATCCTGACCCGGCGTGTGTCGAGGCTGCCGCTCAGGTGACCCGGCCGTACGGCGACGATGCGGACCTTGAGCCGCTTGCCGCGGTCCTTGCGCGTGACCCGGTACGTCGCCTTCGTCGCTCCCCGGATCTTCTTGGCGCCGCGGAACCACTGGTAGCGCAGGCGGGTCGGTGCCGGCGCGAACCCGGAGGGGGCGAGACGAGCGATCCGCAGGCGCTTGCCGACCTTCTTGACGCCGACGATCCGCGGTCTCGGTGCCCGCACGTAGCGGGGCGCGACGCCGTACCGCACCCTCGCCGACGGCGCGGACCGCGCACGACCGAGCGCGTACGTGCCCTGTGCGGCGATCACCTCCACCGTGAGGTGTCGGCCGCGGTCGGCCGCAAGAAGCCGGTGGGCCCTCGCCGTCGCCCCGGCGATCACCACACCGTCACGCAGCCACCGGTATGCGTAGTGCGTCGCGGCCGGGCTCCAGGCGCCCACGTCGACCGTGAGCACGTCTCCGACCCGAGACACGCCACGGATCGTCGGTCGTCTCGTGGCGAGGAGGAGCTGGCCGCCCAGCGGGGCCACCACGGTCGTGAGGTTGGGGTTGCGCGCGGTGAGCTGGTTGTTCGAGTTCCGTCCGATACCCCGCGCCACGCCGTCGGCGGTGCGCACCAGGGTGTGGCTGCTGTTGGTCGCGGAGATCCCGACGACCTCGGGCGTGACACGGTCGGTGATGCTCGCGAACGAGACCCGGTGAAGCGCGATGCCGCCCACCTGCCCCCACGCGTTGCTGCCGACGGCGTACGCCTCGCCGTCCGAGCCGATCGCGACCGTGTGGTTCTCACCCGCACTGATCGCCACGGCGGTGACCCCGGTGGTGAGCGGCCGCATCAGCATCAACGTCGTACGGTCGCCCGTACCGGAGATCTGACCGAGGTCGTTGAGGCCTGTGCCGTACAGCCTTCCGTCGTCCAGCAGCACGACCGAGTGGCGCCACCCGGCCGCGACCCCCACGGGGACCCTGCCGGCCGGCAACCCGGTCAGCGGCGTCAGCGTCCGTCGGGAGCCGGTGCCGGTCAGCTGGGACCGGTCGTTGAGTCCCGTCCCGTAGACGACGCCGTTGTCCGCGACCACGAGCGTGTGAAGGGCGCCGGCGGAGATCGCCGTCGCGCGCACGCCGGCGGGCAGTCCCACCAGCGGCATGAGGGTCGAGCGGTTGCCCGTCCCGGTCAGCTGGCCGCTCACGTTCGCGCCCGTTCCCCGCACCACGCCGTCCGAGCCGAGGACGAGCGTGAACCCGTTGCCTGCGGCGACGTCGACGGCACGCACCCCGGCAGGCATCCCCGTCAGCGGACGCAGCGTCGCCACGTCTCCCGACCCCGTGAGCTGCCCCGCGCCGTTCTCCCCGGTCCCGTACACCCGCCCGTCGGAACCTCGTACGAGCGAGAACCACGTCGGCCCCGCGGCGACCGAGACCGCTCGTACGCCCGACGGCAGGCCCGACATCGGGGTCAGGGTGGTCCGCGCGCCGGTGCCGGTCAGCGAGCCGTACAGGTTCACGCCGGTCCCGTACGGTCTCCCGTCCTGCCCGATCACCACCGAGGCGACGTTGCCGGCGGCGAGGGAGAGCGCGACCTCGGCCGGTGCCGCTCGGGCAGGGCTGCCGGTCATGGTGGCCGTGCTGGCGAGCATGGCGGAGACGGTCAGGAGGACGAGGCGGCGCATGCGGGTGCTCGATTCGTACGGAGTGACGAGACGTCAGGTCGTTCGTAGTCTCAGCGCGACGCACCCCGGCCCGTATCCGTGCCGACCACCAGAGTGTGGGCTCAGGCGAAGAAGGCGGGCAGCGCGGCGCGTTCGCGGATCGCGAGCTTCCGGAAGACGTTGGCGAGGTGGTACTCGACGGTGCGCTGCGAGATCACCAGACGCTCCGCGGCGTCGGCGTTCGACAACCCGGCCGCGACCTCCCGTGCCACCTCGAACTCGCGGGGCGTGAGCTCGGCGAGGGGTGACGCGGTGTCGGTGAGGGGTGCCCGACGCGCCCCGCACGCCGCCAGCTCCGACCGGGTGCGGGCCGTCCACGCGTCCGCTCCGAGTCGCACGAACTCACCGAGCGCTGCGTCGAGGTGCCGGCGCGCGTCCGCCTTGCGCCGCATGCGGCGCAACCGCAGGCCCCAGCAGAACTGCGTGCGTGCGCGTTCGAACCCGTGGGTCGCGCCGTCATGCAGCCGGACCGCGCGCGCGAAAAGCGCGTCGACGTCGTCGGGGCCGGCGAGAAGCGCCCGACAGCGCGCCGCCCACGCGAGGGACAGCCCGTGCTGGTCCCGAAGGGCCCGGGCCTCGTACGCGGCCAGGTCAGGGAGCAGCTCGTCCTCGCGTCCGCAGTGCCAGTAGGCCTCGAACTGGTTGGGGAAGCGGGCGACGTACGCGAGGTTCTCGCCGCCCGTTGCGCGCTCCAGCGCCGTCGCCTCGTCGAGCGCGTCCGCCGCAGCGGCGAAGTCGCTCGTGGACAGCAGCAGCATCCCTCGGACGCACGCCTCGCTGTGCGCCAGCGCGGGACTCTGGCGCTCGACGACGTCGGCACCTCGGGCCAGCAGCGCGAGGCACGTGTCGCGATGCCCCTGGCAGGCCTTGATATAGGCGTGGCGCAGCAGGATGTGCGCGTACGGCCCGGTGAAATCGTGATCGCGCGCCGCCCCCTCCGCAGCGGACAGCTCCAAGACCGCACGGGACCACTCACTGCGCCGTTCCCACACGATCATGGTGATCGCGTTCGACGACAGCCGCGCCGCACTCTCGCCACCGGTGACGCGGGCCAGCTCCTCGCAGCGACGTGCGACGTCGACGCATCCGTCGAGATCGCCCAGGTGCGACACGGCGAGACCGGCGAACCCGAGCGCCAGGGTCGGGTCGGAGCCGCCGTCGGCGACGACGGTCTCGAGCCAGTCACCGCGCAGGAAGCCGCCTGCGCCCTCGACCCCGGTCATCAGGTCGAGGACGTCCAGGAGGGCCCGGTGCAGCGTGGGGACCCGCTCGTCGGTCACCGCCGCGCGCAGACGATCGGCGTACCCGCGGGCACGGCCGACATCTCCCCAGGCCATCGCGAGCGACACCACCGCCATCACGAGATCGAGACCGGCTGCGGCGGTGCCCTCGCCTGGGTCCGGGGCCCGTCGTACGAGGGTGAAGCCGAGGTGCGCGTACGCGTCGAGGTCGACGGGTGGGTCCTCCTGCGACCAGAGCGTGGCCATCACGAGCAGCGTCGCCCACCGTGCCCGCGTCGGATCATCCGGCGCTCCGTCGACGAGTTCGCTCAGCACGCGCATCGCGGGGCCTGCGGCCCTGGCCTGCATGTACGCCTGGGCGGCGCGGGCGGTGAGCTGGCTTCGCTCGGGCCCGGTCGGCGTGCGCGCTGCCGCCGACTCCCACGCGAGTGCGGCCTCTGCCGGCGCCTCCTGACGGGCAGCCTGCTCCGCCGCCGCCACGAGCGCGGCGACGACGAGGCTGTCGGGAACGCGAGCGACGTGCCGGAGATGGGAGGCGTGCCGTACCGGATCGTCGCGGAAGCACTCGGCGAGGATGCGGTGCGCGTCCTCGAGCTCGCGGACCGTCGCCGACGCCTGGACGGCGGCTCCGAGGCTCGGATGGACGGGAGCCCATCGCTCGTCCCGTACGGCGACGAGCCCGAGGCGTTCGCCCAGATCGAGGTCGTCACGGCTCAGGCCGGCGGCGGCCAGGGCACGTGTCGTCGCGGCGGTGTCGAGGTCGTCCAGCGCCACGAGCAGCACGGCGAAACGGCCGGCGTCGGTGAGCGCCTTGATCCGCGGCGCGTACAAGGTTTCCAGCGACGGGCCCACGGGGAGCCGTACGGGGAGCGGCTCGCGTCCGCGGCGCTGCGCAGGCCGCAGGTCGAGCGGCACCTCCGCCAGCGCGAGGGGAAGTCCGCCCGTCTCGGCGGCGATGCGTTCGGCCACGACGGCGCTCATGCCGGCGTGGCGGGCACGGAGCATCGCGAGCGACTCCTGGTGCGACAGCGGCTCGAGCATCAGCGTGGTCCCGACGCCGCGAAGCCCGTCGGGCTCGCGGGTGCCGAGCCAGAACGTGACGGGGTCGGCGTCGAGCCGGCGCGCCGCGAACACGAGGGCCTGGCGGGTCGAGGAGTCGAGCCACTGGACGTCGTCGACAGCCACGACGACCGGGCCGCGGGCCGCGGCGAGCTCGGAGAGGAACCAGACGAGCGCGCTCGCCACCGGGAGTCGTTCGACAGGTTCAGCTGGAGCGAAGGCGACGGCCCCTGCGAGCGCCCGTCCCCGAGGCTCGGCGTGGCCGGCGAGCTCCGCGGCGAAGGGGGCCAGCAGCTGGTGCAGCCCGGCGTACGGGAGGTCGGACTCGGCGACATGCCCGGCAGCGCGCAGCAGAGTGACCTCCGGCGCGAGGGACCGTACCGAAGCCTCGAGAAGGGCGGACTTCCCGCTCCCGGGGGCTCCCGCCACCACGGTCGTCCGCGACCTGCCGGCACGGGCGTGCGCCACGGTGGTCGCGAGGACCGCGAGCTCCTCGTCGCGCCCGATCAGCATGCGGACCTCCCTGCGCGACAGGGTATCGGCGTTCGTGCCGTGGCGGTCGCTCTCCGGCAGGCTCGTCCTGCCTCACCCTCGGCGGGCGATGCGATTGAGCTGTAGGCGACGGACCGTGAGGCTATGGCCACCACGTACTCCGAGGACCACCCAGACTTCGTCAACGCCGATCGCGGGTTCGTGGGCACGATCTCTCCGGCGACGATCACCGACGCCGCGGGCAACGTCGTTTTCGACGCCGACGCGCTCGCGTTCGTCACAGGCGAAACGCCCGATACGGTCGATCCGAGCCTGTGGCGGCAGGCGAAGCTGACCGGGCGGCACGGCCTGTACGAGGTGGCGCCCGGCTTCTCCCAGGTCCGCGGCTTCGACATCTCCAACATGACGCTCGTCGAGGGCGACACCGGCGTGATCGTCATCGACCCGCTCGTCAGCGCGGAGTGCGCCGCCGCGGGCTTAGCGCTCTACCGGGAGCATCGTGGCGACCGTCCGGTCACCGCCGTGATCTACACGCACGCGCACATCGACCACTTCGGCGGCGTGCTCGGGGTCGTCGACGCGGACACCGACGTGCCGATCGTGGCACCGGAGCACTTCCTGGAGCACGCAGTCTCGGAGAACGTCTACGCCGGGGTCGCGATGCTCCGGCGCGGCTACTACTACGACGGCCATCCGCTGGACGCGACGCCGGAGGGCTCGGTCGGCATCGGCCTCGGGCCGCGCGCGTCCGCCGGGACGATCGGTCTGATCCCTCCGACGCTCGACATCACGCGTACCGGCCAGGAGGAGACGCTCGACGGGGTGCGGTTCGTCTTCCAGCTGACACCGAACACCGAGTCGCCGGCGGAGATGAACTTCTTCTTCCCCGACCACCGGGTGCTCTGCATGGCGGAGAACGCCACGCACGTCATGCACAACCTCCTGACGCTGCGCGGCGCACAGGTGCGGGACTCGCGGATCTGGTCGCGCTACCTCGCCGAGGCGGTCGAGCTGTTCGCCCACGATGCCGACGTCGTCTTCTCGTCGCACCACTGGCCGACCTGGGGGTCGGACGCGATCATCGACTTCCTCACCGACCAGCGCGACCTCTACGCGTACATGCACGACCAGACTCTGCGGCTGATGAACCAGGGGTACGTGGGGGCGGAGATCGCGGAGATGCTCCCGATGCCGGCGTCACTGAAGGACGCTTGGAGCACACGCGGCTACTACGGCTCGCTCAGCCACAACGTGAAGGCGATCTTCCAGCGCTACCTGGGCTGGTACGACGGCAACCCGGCTCACCTGTGGCAGCACCCGCCTGAGGTGCAGGCGGCGCGGTACGTCGAGCTGCTCGGCGGTGTCGACAAGGTCGTGGAGGCCGTCGACCGGTACGCCGACGCCGGGGACCTGCGCTTCGCCGCGGAGCTGGGCAGCCACGCCGTCTTCGCGGACCCGACGAACGCGCCGGCGCGTGAGGCGCTGGCCAACGTGCTCGAGCGCCTGGGGCTCGGCGCCGAGAACGCGACCTGGCGCAACTGCTTCCTGACCGGAGCTCACGAGCTGCGTGGTGGCCACCCGGCCGGCTTCGTGTCGTCGGCGGGTATGGTCAGTGCGCTCACGGTCACGCAGCTGTTCGACACGATCGCGATCCGGCTCGACGGCGCGAAGGCGGCCGGGACCACCGCCAGCATCCGGTGGGAGCTCACCGACAGCGGCGAGACGTACCGGATGGAGCTGTCGAACGGCGCGCTCGTCCACTTCCCGACGCGGCGCGACGACAGCGCGGACGTCACCGTACGGCTGACGAAGGCACAGCTCCTCGGCCTGCTCGGATCAGGGTCGCTCGACGGCATTGACGTGGAGGACGACGCCTCGGTGCTCACGACGCTGCTCGCGTTGACGGACGAACCCGATCCCATGTTCCACGTCGTCGAGCCCTGAGCCCGCGGAAAGTGACCCGGGAGTGGGCGGAGAGTGACCCGAGGGCGGGCGAGAGTGACCCGGGGGTTAGTCGGGGAGGGTGGGCATCGCGAAGCCCTGGCCGCGCTTCACAAGCGAGGCGCGCAGCACGGCGTCGGACCCGAACCGCTCTCGTACGTCGTCGAGCGCGAGGTCGAGCGACGCGGAGCCCGGCTCGCCGAAGGGCAGCTCGAGCTGGACGCCCTCGTACGTGTCGAAACCGCTCACCGCGACGCCGACCAGCGTGCAGCCACGTTCGGCGATCATCGGCGCGGCGACGTCGAGGAGCGAGCGCGCGACGAGGAGGATCCGGTCGGTACGGGCGGTCGGACGCGGCAGCGTGTGCGAGCGCGTCGCGCGGGTGAAGTCGTCGAAGCGCAGGCGCAGCGTGACCGTACGGCCCTCACGCTCAGCCTTGCGCATCCGGCGCGTGACACGATCGACGAGACCGGCGAGCGAGGCGTCGATCTCGGCCATGTCCTTGGGTCGCCGGCCGAGCGCCCGCTGCGCCCCCACCGAACGACGGCGTCGTCCGGTCTCGACGCGTCGCGGGTCCTGCCCGTTGGCGAGGGCGTGGAGGTGGTAGGCCGCGGCGCGCCCGACGTACGCCGCGAGCGCGTGCGGAGGCACGGCCGCGAGATCGCCGATCTGCTCGATGCCACGTGCCCGCAGCTTCGCGCCGGTCTTGGCACCGACGCCCCACATGCGCTCGACCGGCAGCGGGTGCAGGAACGCCCGCTCGCCGTCGACGGGGACGACGAGCAGACCGTCCGGCTTGGCGTACGCACTCGCGATCTTGGCGAGGAACTTGGTCCGCGCGACGCCCACCGTGATCGGGAGCCCGACCTCGTCGCGCACCCGCTCACGCAGGCGCGCGGCGATCGCCTCGGGCGATCCGACGAGGCGCGCCAGCCCGCCGACCTCCATGAACGCCTCGTCGATCGAGATCGGGTCGACCAGCGGCGTCGTGTCGCGGAAGACCTCGAAGACGGCCTTGCTCGCCGCCGAGTACGCCTCGAAGCGCGGCGACGCGACGACCGCTCCGGGGCACAACGCCTTGGCCTCGACGATCCCCATCGGAGTCCGGACCCCGTACGCCTTGGCCTCGTAGCTGGCCGCGACGACCACCCCACCCCCGACCAGCACCGGGCGCCCGCGCAGCGACGGGTCGTCGCGCTGCTCGACCGACGCGAAGAACGAGTCGAGATCAGCGTGCAGGATCGTCGCCTCTCCGTTCATCGAACATATGTTCGCATACATCTCCAGGCGGCGGAAACAGAACTCAGCGAGCCTTCACCTCCCGTCCACCTGGCCCTCGTCTCCGCTCCACCATCGGTCGCGACGCTCGCCGCATGAACGAGCCGATCACCACGATGCGCCGGCCACGGGTCGTCGCGCACCGGGGCGCCAGCGCGGTCGCGCCGGAGAACACGCTCGCCGCGGTCGCCGCAGCGGTCACGAACGGCGCCGATGCCGTCGAGGTCGACGTGCAGTCCACACGCGATGGGGTGCCCGTCATCGTCCACGACGCGACGCTCGCGCGCACCACCGACGTCGCCCGACACCTCCCGCGCCGCGCGAACGACCCCGTCCCGTCCTTCACCTACGACGAGGTTCGGCGCCTGGACGCCGGGTCCTGGTTCGGGCCCGGACACGCCGGCGAACCCGTGCCCACCCTGGAGCAGGTCCTCGACACCCTGCGGGCGAGCGGGGTGGGGCTGCTCCTCGAGATCAAGAACCCCGGCTCGCAGCCCTACCTCGTCGCCGAGGTCGCCGAGGTGCTCCGCTGCTTCTCGCCCGGCGTCGCAGTGACGGTGCAGAGCTTCGACGCCGAAGCGCTCCGGGCGTTCGGGCGGCTGATGCCCACCGTGCCGCGCGGACTGCTCGTCCGCCACACCCCGCGCAACCCCGCGCTCGAGGCGTGGGTGTCGGCAGTGAACCCGTGGCACGGCGCGGTCACCTCCGCATACGTGCGCCGCGCCCAGCTCGCCGGGCTCGAGACGTACGTGTGGACCGCGAACTCCCGCGCCGCGATCCGCCGCGCGGCCGACGCCGGCGTCGAGGGGATCATCACCGACCGTCCCAGCCGCGCGCTCGCCGTCCTTCGCCGCGCCGCCCAGGTCGAGGCGTCCGCGTGAGGGGCCAGGCCGTGGCGTCAGACCCCGGCGCCGAGCCCCGCGTCGCGTGCCGCCGCCACCGCACCGGCGCGATCGCGCACGCCGAGCTTCGTGAGCAGGTGGGAGACGTGGTTGCGCACCGTCTTCTCGCTGAGCGTCAGCGCCCGCGCGATCGCTGCGTTGCCCATGCCGCGCGCGACGAGGTCGAGCACCTCGAGCTCGCGGTCGGTCAGCTCGGGGAACGGCCTCGGACCACCTGAGGCCCCGCCCGGGGTGGACGCCACGTACGACAGGGCACGCTCGGCGACACCTTGGCCCATGATGAGGTCGCCGAGCGCCACCGAGCGTACGGCCCTCTCGAGCTGCTCGGGCGCCGCCGACTTCAGCAGATAGCCCCGCGCACCCGCACGCATCGCGGCCAGGACGGAGACGTCGTCCTCGTGCATGGTGACGACGAGGATCTTGAGGTCCGGGTACGTCGCGAGGAGCTCGCGGGTGAGCACGACGCCCGACTCCCCGGCGAGATCGAGGTCCATGAGGACGACATCGACTTCGGCGTCGATCACCTCGCGTGCCTGCGCCGGCCCGTCGGCCTGCCCGACGAGGTCGAGCCCGTCGAGCGAGCGGAGCAGCCCGGCCATCCCCATCCGGAACACCGGGTGGTCGTCGACGACCACGACGCGGATCGGTGTGCTCATGCGACACCTCCGGCCGTCACCCCGGCGGGCTCCAGCGGGATCAGCGCGCTCACCCGCGTGCCGCGCGTCCCATGGGTGCCGACGACGACCTCGCCGCCGAGCTCGCTGGCCCGCTCGGCCATCGCACGGAGGCCAACGCCTTCGCGTGCTCCGGGCGCGAGGCCGGCCCCGTCGTCGGTGCACTCGACGCGAAGCACCCCGTGGTGGTCGACCTCGACGGTGACCGCGCAGGTGTCCACCCCGCTGTGCTTGGTCGCGTTGGTCACCGACTCGCTCACGATCGCGTACGCGGCGGCGGCCACCGGGGCGGAGAGCGTGGGCAACGGCGCGCACCGTAGCCGTACGCGCATGCCCGTCTGCTCCCAGCGCGCCGCCAGCTCCTGCAGCGCCGCCGCGAGCCCGAGCTGCTCGATCGCCGGCGGGAGGAGGCTGTGGGAGAGCGTACGGACGTCGGCGATGCGCTGGTCGAGCTCGCCGCTGAGACTGTCGAGCAGCGACTCGGCGAGGTCTGGATCCGGGCGGACCGCGTTGCGGACACCCTGCATGCCGAGCCGCAGCCCCGCGAGCCACGGGCCGAGCCCGTCGTGGAGCTCGCGGCGGATGACCTTGCGCTCCTGCAGCCGCGCGTTGGTGAGCCGCTCACGCGCCGCATCGGCCTCGCGTAGCGCGAGGGTCAGCGCGAGGCCCGCGGCGAGGAGGTCGCTGAGGTCCTCGACGGCCTTGACCGTACGGGCTCCGAGCCACTCCCCAGGGGGAGCGGTCACAACCAGGACCCCGATCTCCTGACCGCGGTGGACCACCGGGAGCTCGAGCACGTTGGACGACGGGACCCCGTACGAGGCAACCGTCGCGCCACCGCTCGTCAGTGCCACCGACTGCAGCCGCATCGACGAGGCGAGCTGCGCGACGAGCACGTCGAGCAGTGCACGCTCGTCGTCGCTGGCGAAGCCCGCACCCATCGCGCTCACCGCGCGGTGCGGCTCCAGCGCCTCGCCGTAGACGAGCGAGCCGACCCGGCGGCCCGCCCACTGCCGCAGGAACGGCGCCGCCAGCACGACCACGACCGCGGCCGCGACCTGGCTGGTCTGGGTGTCACCGACCGCCTCCTGCACGCCGAGCACCGCGACGACGTACGCGCCGACGAGCAGCACGGCGAGGATGCCGGCGACCAGCGCGCGGCTCACCGCGAGGTCGATGCCCCACAGCTGCTGGCGCAGGACCACGACGAGGATCGCGCCCGAGAACAGCACCTGGCACACCAGGTGCAGGACGGCCATCGTCCACGGCGGGATCGCGTACCAGAGCAGCGGCACGAACGAGAGCGCCATCACCGCGACGCCGAGGGTGAGCCAGCCGAGCGCGACCCGGTCGCGGACGACGGGCTCATGCCGGGCCCGCCAGGCGACCGCTGAGGCGGTGATCAGTCCGAGGACGACCACCACGCCGAGCAGCACCCGCGGGTCGGACATCGGGAACACCATCCGCTCCACCGTCAGCGCCAGGGTGGTGACGACACCTAGCGCGAGGCCGACCCGCGACCACGGCCCGAGCGCGCGGTCGCGCATCAGCCACGGCACGACGATGAAGAGCGCGATCGTGCCCGGGACCCACGCCCAGCTGAACCACGACTCGACGGCACTGACCTGAGGCCACCCCCACACCGCCTCCGCGCCACGGTAGGCGCCACCGAAGGCCGCCATGCCGCCACCGATCGCGGCCACCGCCAAGAGCCAGGCGACCGGGTGCTGCCGCCGCGTCAGCAGCACCCCCGCGACCGCTCCGTACACGAGCGCGACGCTGGCGTCGACGAAGAGGAACAGCGAGTCGGCCCCGATCCTCGGGGTGGTGAGCGCATAGACGACGATCGCGCTGATGCCGAGCATCCACGCCGCGAGGACCACCACGCGGGCGGTCCGCGGGGCACCGTCTGCGGGTGTCGGAGCGGGGTCCGGCAGGGCGGCGGGCGCCACGAGATCGCTCATGATCTCCCGACGATAGGGGAACGAGCCCACCCCCGTTGCTGCTTTACGCGAGCTCGTTCCCCCGTGCTGCCCCGCCGTCCAGGTCATGCTGCGGCGTTCCGGTACGCCTTGTCGCCGACGGTGAACCCGATCGCGGTGACGAGCAGCCAGATCGGCCCGAGGAAGCCGGCCATGTACTGGAGCGGCGAGATGCCGAGCAGGAGCGTGAGCCCACCGAGGGTCAGGCCGACGATGCCGATCCAGCGCGGGGCGGCCTTGTGCTTGAGCGCGGCGATCGCGAGCACGACGCCCGTGAGTCCGGCGCCGACCCACAGCCACGGGATCGTCGCGATCCAGTGGTTGTAGAACGCGATGGTCTCCGGCACGTCCTTCTCGACGACGTCTGCGGCGAAGAGGAACTCGGTGTCCAGACCGGATCCGAGCAGGTTCGCGACGGCGGTCAGGCCGATGCCCGCGGCGGCGACGCCCCCGAGGAGGCTCCCGACCGGCAGCGTGGCGTTGAGCCGACGGGCCAGGCCGAGCGCGAAGACGACGAGCGCGATCATGCCGGTCACCATCGCGACGTGCATGACGATCAGCTGCGCCTGGGCCTCGCGGAGACGACCCGCGATCGCGGTGGGATCGGAGTAGTCGAGGTCCGGGTCCCACAGCCCGAGCGAAACCACGATCGTCACGAGGCCGAGGAGGGCCGCGATGATGCCAGTGACCGCCCAGCCCCGCGTACGGGCCGGCGCCGCGACGTGCTCGGCTCGTGCCGGCGGGTCGGCGAGGAAGACCTCGCCCATCGATGTCGGATCCTTCATGTCAGTGCCCTTCTGGTCGTTGATGACCAGAGCACTGTCGCCGTCCTGACGTCCCGGGCCCCAGAGGCCGGTGTCCCGACCTGTCGGGAGATCGGTCAGGACTCGGGCAGCTGCTTGCGCTGCTCCTTGCGGTCGCGCTTCTCGAGCTTCTCGCGCTCCTTGCCGAGGTACTTATCACGGCTGAACGTCTTGTCGATCGCGTCGGCGAACGTCACCGCGGCCACGATCAACGGCCACGGGAAGTGCGGGTTCCACCCGCCGGCCAGGCTGATCGCACCCCAGATGCCGACGCAGATCAGCGTGATCGTGACGGCCTCGACCCACGCGTCGCGGCGCTTGCGCTCGTACGCGGCGACGGCGCGCCGCTCGAGGTCGCCCGCGGGCGCACGGCGTACGGGAGGAGCGGCCGCACCGCTGGTCGGGACGAGATCCTGCAGCAGCGGCAGGAACTCGCCATACGTCCGGACCCGTACGGCGGCGTCGCTGCGCTCGTCGTACTCCAGACGATCGAGCCGCCCGTCCGAGAACGCCTCGCCCAGCACGTCCGCGAGCACGGCGCGGTCGGCGTCGCCGGCGCGCAGCGCTGTCGCGGACGGGTCACGAGGATCGCGGGTGAACCGGGTCCAGACCTGGGACGGATCGAGCGAACTCACCGTCCGATCGTTCCACACTCCCGGTCAGGCACTGCTCCCCGTGCTCGGTGGCACGTTCTTGTTGAGGCAGAACACGTTGCCCGGGTCGTACCGGTCCTTCACCGCGATGAGCCGGTCGAAGTTGTCGCGATAGCTCTCCCGCACCCGGTCGGGCCCCTCGTCGTCCTGCAGCATGTTGACGTACGCGCCGCCGGCGGAGTGCGGGTGGAGCGCGTCGTGGTAGCCGCGGGTCCACGTCCGAACCTCCTCGAACCCCTCCGGCGAGGGGTCGACGCCCACGATCACCTGGGCATACTTCGCCTGCCGGTGGCTGAAGGCGGTGTCGTGACGTCCGACCCTGCCGGCAGCGCCGTTGATCGGATACAGGTGCATCGACGACTTCGGCGTCGGGAGGGTGGGCCCGTGCGTGACGTGCACGTCGATCGCGTCGTCACCGAGGTCGTCGACGAAGTCAGCGCGCCAGTACCACTGGTCACCCGAGGGATAGAGCGCGTCGAACGCGCTCTGCAGCGCGGGGTACGGCATCGGGCCGACCCCGTCCATCACGGGCCCCATGGCCCGGAAGGGTGCGAGCGCCTTCTCGACGCGGTCGGCCGGTGCGTTGATGCACCACACCAGGGCCGCGACGACCTGCCCCTGGAGCGCAGCCGGGAACGGGTCGACGGCCGGTACGGTCACGAACCCGAACCAGCAGGTGACGTCGTCAGGTGCGTCCTCGAGGTAGTCGTCCCACGCCCGCATCACCTCGGCCACGCGGTCGAGCGAGAAGAACATCGGCCCGCCGACGATGTCGCCGACGGGGTGGGCACGGAACGTGAAGGAAGTGACCGCACCGAAGTTGCCGCCACCTCCGCGCAGCGCCCAGAACAGGTCGGGGTGCCGGTCGGCGTCGGCGGTTACGAAGGTTCCGTCGGCGAGGACGACGTCGGCGGACAGGAGGCTGTCGATCGTGAGTCCGAACTCACGGGCCAGGTAGCCGATCCCGCCGCCGAGCGTGAGTCCGCCGACGCCCGTGGTGGAGATGATCCCGCTGGGCACGGCGAGGCCGAAGGGGTGCGTCGCGTGATCGACGTCGCCCCAGGTGGCCCCGCCCTCGACGCGGACGACCCGTTCGGACGGATCCACGTGGACCGCGCGCATCCGCGACAGATCGACGACGAAGGCGTCGTCGCCTACGCCGAGCCCGCCGGCGTTGTGCCCGCCTCCCCGTACGGCGACGGGAAGGCCGAGCTCGCGTGCGGTCTGGACGGCGGCGATGACGTCGGCCACGTCCGTGGCGCGCGCGATCAGGCGCGGGTGGCGGTCGATGCTCCCGTTGTAGACGGCGCGGGCGTCGTCGTACGCGGCGTCCCCGGGCTCGATGAGCTCGCCCCGGAACCCGGGGACGTCGATCCGTTCGCTGTGCTGTGGTGCGGTGGTAGTGGTCATGGAGACGACGCTAGGAAGATCGGCGGGCGGCGGCGTCGGGGCGGACCACCTACGTTTGCCGCCCGGTCCCCCCACGTTCGTGGTCGGCGACGCCCAGGAGACGGCCCTGTTCGGCCGCCTCGCGCCGGCTCGCCACGCCGAGCTTGGCCAGGACGGCACTGACGTGGTGCTCCACCGTCTTGGGCGACACGACGAGTCTTTCGGCGATCACGGAGTTGGACGCCCCGGCGACGAGGAGCGACAGGACCTCGAGCTGGCGGTCGGTGAGCCCTGACGGGTTGCTCCGGGTGCTCGCCCGCCTGCCTCGCGGCGCCGAGGCGACCCCGAGGTCGCGCAGCCGGGTCCGAGCGACCCGCAGTCCGGTGACGGCACCGAGCCGGTCCAGCACGGACGCCGCATCGCGGACCGCGTCGACGTCGTCGGAGGCCAGGACCGCGAGCGCAGCCGAGTAGGGCTCTCCCAGCTCCTTCCACGCCCGCGCGGCTCCCCGCGGGTCGCCGTCGATCTCGAGCCGGAACGGCGTCGCGCACTCCTCAGGAGCGCGCTCGAGGAGGCCGGAGCGGAAGCGCCAGACGGCGAGCTCGCCCACGTCCCACGGCGTCCCGACCTCGAGGGCGAGCGGGTACGTCGTCGCGGTCGCCTCGTCGACCCGCTGGTGGTCTCCAGCCAGCCACGCCGCTTCCGCACGGGCGCACGCGATCGGCCGCAGCCGCTGGAGCTCCGCCGAGGTGGTCGCACGGGCCCAGGCGCGGTCCAGAAGCGCCTCCGCCTGCGGCTCGCCGCGCCGGATGGCGAGCAGCGCCTCCGCCTCGAGCGAGGGCACCAGTGCGGTCTCGACACGGGCGACGTCGGCGTCGGCGTCGCCCCACGCACCGGTGGCCAGATCGACCAGCGCGCGCATCGCGTACAGGTAGTCCGAGAAGTTGGAGAGCTCGTTCGTCCGGGCGACCACGAGGGCCTCGTCGATGATCGCGCTCGCCCGGGCGTACAGCCGCTCGTCCTTCAGGTTCCAGGCGACGTTCACCAGCGCCCGGCAGGTCTCCTCGTACATCCCGAGCTCGGCGGCGTCGCGGGCCGCCTGCCGGAGCATGTCGATCCCACCCTCGAGGTCGACGCGACCGAGCGTCGTGCCGATGTTGATCCGCGCGGTGGCCACGACCTCGCGGTCGTCGTGCGCGGACCCGATCGCGAGCGCGCGCTCGCCGTACGCGATGGCGTCCTCGTCCCGCTGGGCCAGCATCGCGAGCTGGGAGAGGTTGTTGAGGGCTTTGGTGTGCTCGCGGGAGTCGGGCAGGCCGTCGAGCACGTCCATCGCCTCGCGACCCGCCCGTTCGGCTCCCGGCCGGTCTCCGGCCCACCAACGGATCCGCGAGAGCCACCGCAGGGTGTCCGACGAGCGGAGCGGGTCACCGAGCTTCTCCCGTACGCGGGCGGCCTCCTCGCGCGCGCTGACCGCGTGCTCGGCCCGACCGGCAGTGTAGGCCTCGAACGAGAGCAGGTCGAGCGCGTCGGCGCGGGCCCGCGGAGGAAGGAGGTGTCCGTGCTCCAGGGCGCGGGCGAGCAGCTCCACGGACTCCCGGTGGGACCGGGCGCGCGCGGCTCGCTGGCCCGCCGCGAGCCCGTGACGCAGGACCGCGTCCGCGTCGCCTGCGATCCAGGCGTGGTGCGCGAGCCGGGCGTCGGAGGCGCCACGCGCGGCCAGCTCGTGCAGCACGAGGCGGTTGAGGTCACGGCGGCGCTGGCCGGCTAGCTCCGCCTCGACGGCCCACCGTGCGAGCTCGTGCTGGTAGCGCACGGAGGCGCCGTCGACGACCAGGAGACCGTGGCGCTCGCCGTCGGCGACGTCGGCGCGGTCCCCGAGGCAGGCCTCGACCAGCCACCCCTCCGTCCGACCTGGGACGACGCTGACCAGCTCAGCGGTAGCGCGGCCGGCCTCCGAGAGGCGGGCGAACCGGCCGAGGACGGCGTCGCGGACGCTGGCAGGGACGCGGCCCGTCCCGCCCGAGACCACCTCGGTGACGAAGAACGGATTCCCGCCGGTGAGGGCGTGCACCGCGCCGGCGTCGGACTGCGCTCCCGTCAGCTGACCGACGGCCTCCACCGTCAGCGGCGCGAGAACGACGCGGTGCGCGCGCGACGAAGGGATCGCCGCCAGGGATCGACGCAGCGGATGGTCCGCCGCGACCTCGTCGTCGCGGAACGTGAGCAGCAGAAGCAGTGGGAGCTCCTCGATCCGACGCGCGAGGACGGTGATGACGTCGAGCGTCGCCTCATCGGCCCAGTGCACGTCTTCGAGCACGCACACGGTCGGTTCCTCGCGCGCCGCCGCGAGGACGGCGGTGGGGGCATCGGCGCCGGCGGCCAGCGCGTCGGCGAGGTCGGGCTCCGCCTCGGCGAGCTCCAGGACCGCACCGAGCGGGCGGGGGACGACCAGGTCGTCGGACGAGCCGACGAGCAGGCGGACGTCACGCCGCGGCGTACGAGCGGGGGCCGTGCCGGATGCCTTACGCGCGGGGTCGACCGTCTCGGCGAGGAACCACCGCACCAGGCTGGTCTTGCCGATGCCGGCCTCGCCCTGGACGAGGACAACGCTCCCGTGCCCGTGCCGCAGATCCTCGTACGCCGTCTGCAGCTCGGCCAGGGCGCTGCCGCGCTCCAGCAGTCGCATCGACCCAGTCTCGCTCAGGCCGAGCGCCGCGCCCTAGAAGTTTGCGGCCCGCACCGGCAGGACGAACCGGTATGCCTCGTACGCCGGGCCGTCCGCGCCGAACCAGCGCACCTTGTACGACCCGAGCGGAGACCAGCCCCGGCGCTCGTACAGCCTGCGGGCCGCCTCGTTGTGGGCGACGACCTCGAGCGCGAGCCCGAGGCTGCGGCCCCCGGCGTACGTCTCGACAGTGTCGAGCAGTGCGGCGGCCGCGCCCGTCCCGCGCGACCGGGGCGCGACGAAGAACCGGGACAACGTGACGGCGTCGACGCCCGGCCCGCCCAGCGCCGTACGGGACACCGCATCGGCGCCGGTCGTCAGCGCCGCCTGGCCCACGACCTCGTCGTCGACCTCCGCGACCCACGCCGGGCCGTCCGGCTCGGTCAGCCAGCCGGGCTCGACGTGGGTGCCGACGATCGGATATCGGTCGTGCTCGTGGACCTCCGCGAGGACGGCGACCAGGGTCGGGACGTCCTCGGGACGCCGCTCGCGGACGAGGGGTGCCACGTCAGCGGGCAGCGATGAGCTCGGCGATCTGGATGGTGTTGAGCGCCGCGCCCTTGCGGAGGTTGTCGTTGCTCACGAAGAGCACGAGCCCGCGGTTGCCGTCGACGCTGGAGTCCTGGCGGATCCGGCCGACCAGGCTCGGGTCGGCACCGGCGGCCTGCAGCGGCGTCGGCACGTCGACCAGCTGCACCCCGGGAGCGGACGCGAGGATCTCGCGGGCGCGGTCGGGCGTGATCGCGTTTGCGAACTCGACGTTGAGCGAGAGCGAGTGGCCCGTGAACACCGGGACGCGCACGCAGGTGCCGGAGACGCGCAGCTCGGGGAGGCCGAGGATCTTGCGCGACTCGTTGCGGAGCTTTTGCTCCTCGTCGGTCTCGAACGAGCCGTCGTCGACGATCGAGCCCGCCATCGGGAGCACGTTGAAGGCGATCGGGGCGACGTACTTCTGGGGCTCAGGGAAGTCGACCGCGCCACCGTCGTGCGTGAGGGCGCGAGCGCCGGCGACGACCTTCTCGGCCTGGGTCGCGAGCTCCTCGACGCCGTCGAGGCCGGAGCCCGAGACCGCCTGGTAGGTGCTGGCGACGACACGGACGAGACCCGCCTCGTCGTGCAGCGGCTTGAGCACCGGCATCGCGGCCATCGTCGTGCAATTGGGGTTGGCGATGATGCCCTTGACGGCGTTCGCGATGTCACCCGGGTTGACCTCGGAGACGACCAGCGGGACCTCGGGGTCCTTGCGCCATGCGGACGAGTTGTCGATCACCGTGACGCCTGCCGCGGCGAAACGCGGCGCCTGGACGCGCGACATCGTGGCTCCGGCGGAGAACACCGCGACGTCCAGGCCCGTCGGGTCGGCGGTCGCCGCGTCCTCGACGACGACGTCACGCCCCGCGAAGCGCAGCGTCTTGCCGGCCGAGCGCGGGGAGGCGAAGAAGCGGATCTCGGCGATCGGGAAGGCACGCTCCTCCAGGAGCGTGCGCATGACGGCGCCGACCTGTCCGGTCGCGCCGACGACGCCGATCTTCAGCCCGTTGGCCATGGTGTCTCTCCTTGTTGCGTTCGGTCAGCGGCCGGTGCCGCCGTAGATGACGGCCTCGACCTCGTCGGAGTCCAGGTCGAACGCGTGGTGCGCAGCACTCACCGCATCATCGATCTGCTGCTCGTTGACGACAACCGAGATTCTGATCTCGGAGGTCGAGATCATCTCGATGTTGACGCCAGCGTCGGCGATCGCCTTGAAGAACTTCGCGGAGATGCCGGGGTTGGTGCGCATCCCGGCTCCGACGAGCGAGATCTTGCCGACGCCGTCGTCGTACTGCAGCTGGGCGTAGCCGACCTCGTCCTTGAGCCGCGCCAGCGCCGTCATCGCCGTCTGCCCGTCGGCACGCGGGAGCGTGAACGAGATGTCGGTCAGCCCGGTCGAGGCCGCGGAGACGTTCTGGACGATCATGTCCAGGTTGATCTGGGCGTCGGCGAGCGTCTCGAAGATGCGGGCGGCCTCGCCGACCTTGTCGGGGACCCCGACCACGGTGATCTTGGCCTCGCTGCGGTCGTGCGCAACGCCGGAGATGATTGCTTGCTCCATCACGGGGGCCTCCCCCTCACCTTCATTCAGCAGTTCGTTGATCCGCTCCGCGCTCAGCACCCAGGTGCCCTCCTTGGTGGAGAACGACGAGCGGACGTGGATCGGCATGTTGTTGCGCCGCGCGTACTCGACACAGCGCAGGTGAAGGACCTTAGCGCCGTTGGCCGCCATCTCCAGCGTCTCTTCGTACGAGATGACGGGGATGCGGCGTGCGGTCGGGACGATCCGAGGGTCGGCGGTGAAGATCCCGTCGACGTCGGTGTAGATCTCGCAGACCTCGGCCTCGAGGGCGGCCGCGAGCGCGACGGCGGTCGTGTCGGACCCGCCGCGGCCGAGCGTGGTGATGTCCTTGCTCTCGTGAGAGACACCCTGGAAGCCGGCGACGATCGCGACGGCGTCCTCCTCGATCGCCTTGCGGATGCGACCCGGTGTGACGTCGATGATCTTGGCCTTGCCGTGGCTCGAGTCGGTGATCACGCCGGCCTGTGAGCCCGTGAACGACTGTGCCTGCTGGCCGAGGTTGCCGATCGCCATCGCGAGGAGCGCCATGGCGATCCGCTCGCCGGAGGTCAGGAGCATGTCGAGCTCGCGGCCGTCCGGCAGCGGTGAGACCTCGTGGGCGAGGTCGAGGAGCTCGTCCGTCGTGTCACCCATGGCGGACACGACCACGACGACGTCGTGGCCGGCCTTCTTGGTGGCGACGATGCGCTGCGCGACGCGCTTGATGCTGGCGGCGTCGGACACCGACGAGCCGCCGTACTTCTGGACGACAATGCCCACGGAGGTTCCTCGTATGGCTCGGTTGCAGGTGGCAGGACGCCACGCTGCGCCCAGATCAGTCTAACGGCGCGCCCCACAGCACCCGGGCGCGTCTCGGGTTGCGGGCCGATCGCCGAGGAAGGCAACGATGCTCACCGGTACGGCTTACACCGCGATGGTCCCCGTCCGCGACGGGGCCCGACGGGCCGCGGCGCGACGATGGACGGCGGGCATCCACGCGTTCACGGCGTCGCCTCACCGCCCGCACGGGCGATCGCCGCGGCGATGCCGTCGAGGAGGAGCTCCAGGCCGAAGTCGTAGCTCGCCCCGACCATCTCCTCATAACCTGGCTCACCGGCCGCAGGCATCGTCGGCGTGATCGCGGCCAGGCGGGCGAGGTGGGGATAGACCGCAGGGTCGGCGAGGAGGCCGATCACGTTCTCGAAGGCGACGACCGGCTTGCCCTCTGCACGCCTCCGCGCGGCCGCCGTCGCCTCCTCGTACGCCATCCGCGCCTCGGCCAGCGTGTATGCGCTGATCGCGCCGATCGCCTGGAGCTTGTCCACGTCGCTGAGCGGGGTGTCGGTCAGTGCATCGAGCCCGCGCTCGATCCAGGTGAAGGCGCTCGGCCCCATAGGCGGGTTGCTGATCGGCATCTGCGCGAGCCACGGGTGGGCCGTGAGCATGTCGCGCTGAAGGCTCGCCCACGAGCGCATCCGCTCGCGCCAGGTGTCGCCGGTGATCTCGACCACCTGGGCGACCGAGGCACTCTCGTTCCACATCAAGGAGAGCAGCTCCTCCTTGTTGGCGACGTGCCTGTAGAGCGCCATCGTCGAGAAGCCGAGCTGCTTGGCGACGCGCGCCATCGACACGGCCTCGAGCCCGTCCGCGTCGGCGATCTCGACAGCGGCGGCAACGATGGCGCTCGCGTCGAGCTCCGGGCGAGGCCCGCGGCGGCCGCTGGATCGACGTCCCCACAGCAAGGCGAGCTCGTCGGGGAGCTGCACCTCGTCCTCGGCCATGCCACCTCCTCGTCCTGCCTGTTCTCGGTGCAGCCACGATAGAGCCTTGCGCGAATCTGCGTATGCCGTATACGGTTTAGCGTATGACATACACAGTCGAAGTCGCCGACCTCACGAAGAGCTACGGATCCACCGAGGTCCTGCGCGGCGTCGACCTCGCGATCGCCCCGGGCACCGTGCACGGGCTCCTCGGCGCGAACGGCGCTGGCAAGACGACGCTGGTGCGCATCCTGGCGACGTTGATCGGGTACGACGGCGGCACCGCACGCGTCGCCGGCCACGACGTCTCCCGCGAGCCCCACTCCGTACGGGGCGCGATCAGCCTCACCGGTCAGTACGCCGCCGTCGACGAGCGGCTCACCGCCCGCGAGAACCTCACGATGGTGGCCCGACTGCGGCGCCTGTCCCGCATCGAGAGCGCCGCCCGCACCGACGAACTCCTCGCCCGCTTCGACCTGGGCACGATCGCCGACCGCCGGGCCACGACATTCTCCGGCGGCCAACGGCGCCGCCTCGACCTCGCGATGAGCATGGTCGTCCCCCCGACGCTGCTGTTCCTCGACGAGCCCACGACCGGGCTCGACCCACGCAGCCGCGACCAAGTCTGGGCGACCGTACGCGAGCTCGCCGACACCGGTGTCACGGTGCTCCTCACCACGCAGTACCTGGAGGAGGCCGACCAGCTCGCGGACCGCATCTCCGTCCTCGACGGCGGGCAGATCGTCGCGGCAGGCACGCCCGAGGAGCTCAAGACGCAGGTCGCCGGCGAGGTCGTCCGCCTGTCCTACGGCGACGGGGCCCGGTACGAGGCCGCGCGCGCCGCACTCCGTACGACCGAGGTCACCGCCGATCCCGTGCTCCTCACCCTCGACGTCCCCAGCAACGGCACCCCCGACTCCCTGCGAGTGCTGCTCGACACGCTCGCAGCCGCGGACGCGTTGCCCCATCGGGTCGGCATGCACGCACCGAGCCTCGACGACGTCTTCCTCACCCTCACCGCACCGACCCTGGAGGCCCACCGATGAGCACCACCACGACCGCCACGAGGGCCCGGGTCACCGACACCGTCCTCGACTCGCGCGTGATGATCCGGCGCGGGCTGACCCGCTCGATGCGTGACCCCGAGGCGTTCTTCACCGCGCTCACGCTGCCGGTGGCGCTGATGCTGCTGTTCGTCTACGTGTTCGGGGGTGCGATGTCGACCGGCGGCTCGTACGTGGACTACGTGGTGCCGGGGATCATCCTGCTGTGCGCCGGCTTCGGGGCCGGGACGACAGCGGTGGCGGTCGCGGACGACATGACGAACGGCATCGTCGACCGGTTCCGCTCGATGCCGATCGCCGCGGGGTCCGTGGTCGTCGGCCACGTGGTGGCCAGCGTCGCCCGCAACGCGATCGCGACCACGCTCGTCATCGCCGTCGCGCTGCTGATCGGCTGGCGACCGAGCGCGGGCCCTCTCGAGTGGTTCGCCGCGATCGGCATCCTGGCCGCCTTCGTTCTCGCGATCTCGTGGCTCGCGGCGACGGTCGGTCTGCTCGCGCGCAGCAAGGATGCCGCCAACGCCTTCACGATGGTGCTCGCGTTCCTCCCCTACGTCAGCACCGCGTTCGTCCCGGCCGACACGCTGCCGGCGGCGCTGCGCGGGTTTGCTGAGCACCAGCCGATGACCCCGATCATCGAGACGCTGCGCGGACTGTGGATGGGCACCGAGATCGGCGACCAGGCGTGGTGGGCGCTCGGCTGGTGCACGCTGATCCTCGTGGCGTCGGCGGTGGCATCAGCGCGCCTCTTCCGCCGCCGCACCTCCTAACCGGGTCGGTTTCCGCGGCCCCCGGGTCGGTTTCCGCGGCCCCCGGGTCGGTTTCCGCGGCCCCCGGGTCGGTTTCGGCGGCCCCCGGGTCGGTTTCCACGGCCCCCGGGTCACCTTCCGCGGCCCGCCGTGGACCGATCGTCGGCGAGGAGCTGCTCGGTCAGCTCCTCGACCAGCTCCTCGACCTCGGGCTCGGGCCCCCACTCGTCGATGTAGTGCTGCAGACGCGCCCGCTCGTGCGCACGGATCCGCTCGGCCGCGGCGTGGCCGTCCGGTGTCGCCGTGACCGTGTCGCCGACGACGCTGACCAGACCGTGCGAGGCCAGCGACTCCGCGACGCGGCGTACGGTCTCGGGCGGGGCGTCGGCCCGCTGCGCCATGGTCGCGATCGACCGCGGCCCCTTGAGCGACGCGCGTGTGACCATCCAGCACTCCTCCGGCTCCAGCGCGAGATCGAGGTCGCGCACGAGGATCTCGTACGCCCGCAACGGGTCCTGCCGCCCGACCCGGCGCCACAGGATGAGGCGCAGCTCCTCTAGCGACGTCCGCCCCGAGGGCAGCGCGAACGACTCGCCCGTGGCCTCACCGGCGCCCGTACGTCCAGTGGACCGCCGCAGCCGGACCTCCGGGATGAACCACGTCAGGGCGAACGCGATCAGCGCGATCGGGACCGCTGCGAGGAACACGACGTGGATGGCGTTCGCGTACCCGTCGAGGAACCACGACTGCACCTCCGGCGGGCACCGCCTGATCGCGAGCGCGGACTCCTTCAGCGCATCACCGCTGCAGGCGCCGGTCGCCGTGGACGGGGTGTCCCGCGCGAGTGCGTTGCCCAGCGAGCTGGTGAGGACGGCGCCGAACGCGGCGACTCCGACCGAGCTGCCGATCGTACGGAAGAACGTCGCACCGGACGTGGCGGTGCCGAGGTCCCGGTATTCCACGGCGTTCTGGACGGCGAGCACGAGGACCTGCATCACCATGCCGAGACCCAGGCCGAGCACGAACATGCTCGCCGAGGACTGCAGCGTCGAGGTCTCGCGATCCATGAGCGAGAGGAGGTAGAGGCCGACGGCGGTGACCGCCGTCCCGACGATCGGGAAGACCTTGTAGCGACCCGTGTGCGAGATCAGCTGCCCGCTGCCGATCGAGGTCAGGAGCAGACCCAGCATCATCGGCAGCATCTCCAGCCCCGACTCGGTCGGGGTCGAGCCCTTGATCTGCTGGAGGTAGAGCGGCAGGTAGGTGATCGCGCCGAACATCGCGAAGCCGATGACGAACCCGACGCCAGAGGTCGTGGTGAAGACCCGGTTAGCGAAGAGCCGCAGCGGCAGCACCGGCTCCGGCGCGCGCTGCTCGACGAAGACGAACGCGACGAGGGCGACCACCGCGAGCACCACGCAGCCCCACACCTCCGGCGAGTTCCATCCCCACGTCGATCCGCCGAGGCTGGTGACCAGGACGATGGCGGTCGCGACCGTCCCGATCAGGACGATGCCGGCGTAGTCGATGTGCGCGTCGCGGTCCGGGCGGATGCGCGGCAGGACAGCGGTCACGACCACCAGGGCGACCGCGCCGAGCGGGAGGTTGATGTAGAAGACCCACTCCCACGACAGGTTGTCGACGAAGAATCCACCGAGCAGCGGCCCCGCCACGCTGGCTACCCCGAACACCGCCCCGAAGGCGCCTTGGTAGCGGCCACGCTCCCGTGGCGAGACGACGTCGCCGATGATCGCCTGCGACAGGACCATCAGCCCGCCGCCGCCGACACCCTGCAAGGCGCGCCACGCGACGAGCTGGCCCATCGTCTGCGACGTCCCGGCGAGCGCCGAGCCCGCCAGGAAGATCAGGATGCAGATGATGAACAGGCTCTTGCGTCCGTACAGGTCGCCGAGCTTGCCCCACAGCATCGTGGTGACGGTGGAGGCGAGCATGTACGCGGTGACGACCCACGAAAGGTGCTCGCCACCACCGAGGTCCTGCACGATCGTCGGCAACGCCGTCGACACGATGGTCTGGTCCAGCGCGGCGAGGAGCATCGCGAGCATCAGCCCGCCGAAGATCGTCCAGACCCGCGCCGACGGAAGGCTGTCGACATCCGCCGTCTCCGCCTCACGCTCCGCCATCGCACCCCCCGGTCCGCTCTACGGGCGATTGTCGGTCAGGGTGGGACAGGGCGCGCGTCGGAGCGTCGCGCGGTCGTACGGCTTAAGGCTTGCCGCGGCGGCCGCGCAGCGCCCAGCCGATCGCGATCCCGACGACGAGCACGAGTGCCAGCGTGAACCACAGCGGCGAGGTCCACTCGAGGAACAGGAAGCTGATCGTGGTGTCGTCGCGGTTCTGGAACACGAACACGATCGCCACCACCAGCAGCACGAGCGGGAGCCAGCGCTGCTTGAGGAACGTGAGCGCCTTCGCGCCGATTCCGTCGCGGGCCGGAGGCGGGGTCGTGGTCATGCTCGGCAGCGTACCGGCGTGACTTGCGACTGCGCGCGCAGTGACGCGCGGGCGTCAGGTGAGGCGGGACCAGAGGAACCGGTACGCCAGCGCCGACATGTGCGCCGCCTGCGCGTTGTTGGCTGCGCCGCCGTGACCGCCCTCGATGTTCTCGTAGTAGGTCACGTCCTTGCCCGCCTCGAGCATCTTCGCCGCCATCTTGCGCGCGTGCCCCGGGTGCACCCGGTCGTCGCGGGTCGAGGTCGTGAAGAGCACCGGCGGGTACGGCCGATCGGCGTCGAACAGGTGGTACGGCGAGAACGTCGCGAGGAACTCCCAGTCGCCCGAGTCGGGGTCGCCGTACTCCGCGATCCACGACGCGCCCGCGAGCAGCAGGTGGTAGCGCTGCATGTCGAGCAGCGGGACCTGGATGACGACGGCGCCGAACAGCTCGGGGTACTGCGTGAGCATGTTGCCGGTGAGCAGCCCGCCGTTCGAGCCGCCCATCGCTCCGAGGTGCTCCGGCGAGGTGATCTTGCGCTCGACGAGGTCGCGCGCCACCGCCGCGAAGTCCTCGTACGCGCGGTGCCGTTGGTCGCGCAGCGCCGCCTGGTGCCAGGTCGGACCGTACTCACCGCCGCCGCGGATGTTCGCCACGACGTACACGCCTCCGTCGGACAGCCAGGCGCGCCCGAGCCCGCCGGAGTACGCAGGCGTCAGCGAGATCTCGAACCCGCCGTAGCCGTAGAGCAGCGTCGGCGCCGTGCCGTCGTACGCGAGGTCGTCGGGGCGGACCACGAAGTACGGAACGCGCGTCCCGTCGGCTGAGGCCGCGAAGTGCTGCTCGACGACGAGGCCGTCGGCGTCGAAGTACGACGGCATCGACTTCAGCGGGACCGGCTTCGCGTTGACGCCGCGCGGCCCGAGATCGAGCAGGCTGAGCGTGGTCGGCGTCAGGTAGTCGGTCGTGTAGAGCCACACCGCGTCGTCGGCGTCGGCGTCGACCGGCCCGACCTGCAGCGTCCCGAGCTCGGGCACGTGACGCGCGTCGACGCGGTCCCACTCGCCGCCGGGCGCGGCCGGAGGCGTCAGGATCTCGAGTCGGCTGCGGACGTCGGTCATCACCTCGAGCACGAGGCGGTTCGCCGTGAACGCGTAGCCCGCCAGCGCGCTCGTCGGTGTCGGTTCGTACAGCACGGTGAAGTCGCGGGCGCCGTCAAGGAACGCCGCGAAGCTGATCGCGAGCAGCGACCCCGCCTCGTACGACCGCCCACCGACCTCCCAGTCGTCGCGCAGCTCGACGAGCATCTGGTCACGCTTCACGCTGGTCTCGGACGAGTCGGGGACGTCGAGCTTGGTGAGGGTCGAGCCTGTCCCTCCGCCGGTCGAGCCTGTCGAGACCAGGTATCGCTCCGACGTGTAGAACGACGTCGCGCGGACCACCCAGTCGCGCTCGAACCCCGGAGTCCGGTCGCGGAACGCACCGATCGACAGGTCCTCGTGAGCGCCCTCGAAGACGATCTCCGACTCCGTGAGCGGCTCGCCGCGTCGCCACCGGCGGGCGATGCGCGGGTAGCCGGACTCCGTCATCGAGCCCGGACCCGTGTCGGTCTCGACGAAGACCGTGTCTTCGTCGATCCAGCTGACGTCACCCTTAGCCTCGGGCCGTACGAAGCCGTCGGCGACCCACTCGCGCGTGTCCAGGTCGTACTCGCGCGTGACGTCGGCGTCGGACCCGCCGCGCGACAGTGAGATCAGCGCGCGGGTGAACGCGAGCGGCCCCGTACGAAGGACCGTCGCGCCGTGCCAGACCCAGTTCTCGTCCTCGGCGCCGGCGAGCGCGTCGAGGTCGAGCAGGACGTCCCACTCCGGGTCGTCGGTGCGGTACGACGCCAAGGTCGTACGCCGCCAGACGCCTCGTACGTGCTGCGCGTCGCGCCAGAAGTTGTAGTACCAGTCCCCGGCCTTGGCGATCGGCGGGATCTTGGCGTCCGAGTCCAGCACCTCGCGGATCTGCGCCTCGGTCGCACGGAACTCCTCGCTCGACTCCAGCGCGGTCGCCGTCTCGGCGTTGCGGGCGCGAACCCAGTCGAGCGCCTGGTCGCCGTCAACATCCTCGAGCCACAGGTACGGGTCGGTCTGCGTCATGCGTCGAGCCTAGGCGCACGCCGCTTGGGGTACCCCAGCAGAGCCGCACCGACCCGACTGTGCACAGTGGGGTCGGTGCACGTTCGCTCGGGTACCCGAGCGAACGGCCGGTCAGAGCGCGTCGGGCGGGGGTTCCTCGGGCGACATCGCAGGCGTCGCGCCGACGATGCGGTCGCGGGAGATGACCGACTGGAGCGCGCGCAGCGCCGACGTCGTCTCGCCGCCCCACGACGACAGGAACGAGAACTGCCACCACCACAGCGCCTCGATCGGACGACCGGCGCGCGCGTGCTGCATGCCGTGGGCGAGCGCGGCGGCAAGGGAGATGACGTCATCGGAGATCCGGTACGCCGCCGGCGCGGCCGGGTCGTCGTACGGGTCGAAGACCTCGACGTACGTGTCGAACCCGTCGAGCACCGAGGCCAGACGGACGCGGACGTCGTCGAGATCGATGTCGGGACCGATGTCCGGCTCGTAGCGGTCGGGTGGGACCAGGCGCGGCATCGCCGCCATCCGCGCCCCGATGGTGAGCGCGCGGCTCACCTCGACGAGAAGGCCCGCGACGACCTCCTCGGGATCGGTCATCCCGTCGAGCGAGCGCAGCCCCTCGAGCACGGCCTCGACGTCCTCGGCGAACGCGTTGCCCACCGCCGCCAGCTCGTCGTCCGTCGTCTCGCTCACCCGTGCCTCCGTCCGTCAGTCCGCCCAGCGTCAGTCGACCGTACGGCGTCCCTCGAAGGCACGCCCGAGGGTGACCTCGTCGGCGTACTCGAGGTCACCGCCTACGGGTAGTCCACTGGCCAGACGCGTCACGCGCAACCCCAGCGGCTTGAGCATGCGGGTGAGATAGGTCGCCGTCGCCTCGCCCTCGAGGTTGGGGTCGGTGGCGAGGATGACCTCGGTGATCGCATCATCGGAAAGGCGCTGCATGAGCTCCCTGATGCGCAGGTCGTCGGGTCCGCGGCCATCGATGGGGGAGATCGCCCCGCCGAGGACGTGGTAGCGCCCGCGGAACTCACGCGTGCGCTCGATCGCGACGACGTCCTTGGACTCCTCGACGACGCACAGCACCGACGGGTCACGCCGTGGGTCGGCGCAGATGCGGCACGTCTCGGACTCGGCGACGTTGCCGCAGATCGCGCAGAACCGCACCTTCTCCTTGACCTCGGTGAGGACCTCGGCGAAGCGGCGTACGTCGACCGGGTCGGCGTCGAGGAGATAGAAGGCGATGCGCTGCGCGCTCTTCGGGCCGATGCCCGGGAGCCGGCCGAGCTCGTCGATCAGGTCTTGGACGACCCCTTCATACATGCGTCAGAACCCGAGCGCGCCCGCAGCGCCGCCGCCACCGAGGGCGTCGCCACCGCCGAAGCCACCCGCGAAGGGGCCCAGCTTGTCGGCCGCGAGCTGCTCGGCCTGGTCGTTGGCGTCACGGACCGCGGCCACGACCATGTCGCCGAGGAGCTCGGCGTCGTCCGGGTCGACGGCCTCAGGCTTGATCTCGACCGAGATCAGCTCGCCGGTGCCGGTGACGGTGGCCTTGACCAGCCCGCTGGCGGCCTCACCCGTGACCCTGGCCCGGCTCAGCTCCTCTTTGGCGGCGAGCAGCTGCTCCTGCATCTTCTGGGCCTGCTCGAGCAGCGCAGACATGTCGGGCATGCCGCCACCTGGCTGGCCGAGCCCGCCGAAATCATCACCGAACACCGGGACGTCCTCACGTGTCGTACGACCGACGGCACCGCCGCCGGATGTGCGACTCCAGCCTACCGGCGGGCACCGTCAGACCGGCCGACGCGGCGCATGCCGCTCGCGACCAGCCCGGCGACGAGCCCGACCACGGCGCCCGTGAAGAGGCTGCTCCCGAACGTCGCCGTGCGCAGCAGCGTCTCCTCCGCCCCCGCCGGGAGGTCGCCCTCCAGCGCCCCGCCGAGTGCCGGATCGTCCTCGAACGCCGAGTCCCACATCAGGTTGTGGCCGACGCCGAGCCCGATGCCGTACAGGAGTCCGACGACCACGAGCGTCGTGACGGGTGACGGGACGCGCGCTCGAAGGGCGACGAGGACCCAGACCGCAGGCGGCCCGAGCGCGAGCACGGCCATGGCGAGCGCGCCGACGTCGACCCCGAGGTCGTGCACCACGACGCGAGGCAGCGCAAGGGCGGCCAGCAGGAGGATCGCCCACACGGGGAGGCCGAGCCGAGGGCGGCCCATCACCGCTCACCCCGAGGACCGCGCGACGCCTCGATGGTCAGGCGGGGCAGGGCACGGTCCAACCAGCGGGGGATCCACCAGTTGCGGTCACCGAGCAGCTCCATGACCGCCGGTACGAGCACGAGCCGCACCAGCGTCGCGTCGATGAAGACCGCGAACGCGAGCCCGAACCCGAACAGCTGCAGCTCACGGCTGGACCCCAGCACGAAGCTGCCGAAGACGCACACCATGATCGCCGCGGCCGCCGAGATGACCCGCGCCGTACGCGCGAGCCCCTCGGCCACGGCGGCCGCGTTGTCGCCCGTACGGTCGTACTCCTCGCGGATGCGGGACAAGAGGAAGACCTCGTAGTCCATCGACAGTCCGAAGACGATCGCGATCAGCATCATCGGCACCCACGCTTCGATGGGCGCGCTGGCGCCGAGATCGAGCAGCTCGACACCCCACCCCCACTGGAACACCGCCACCACCGCCCCGAACGCGGCACCGAGTGAGAGCAGGTTGACGAGCACCGCCTTGATCGCGACCGCGAGCCCGCGGAACACGGCGACAAGCAGCACGAGCGCCGCGCCGAGCACGACCGCAAGGAAGAGCGGAAGGCGCTCCGCGGTGTAGTCGGCGAAGTCGACCGCCGCCGCCGTCGCCCCACCGAGCGCGACCTCGAGCCCGTCGCTCGCGGGCACGACGTCGTCGCGGATGCGGTGCACGAGGTCGGTCGTCGCCTCGTCCTGCGGGCCTGTCGTCGGGATCACCTGGAGGAACGCAACGTCGCCCGCAGCAGAGAACACCGGTGGAGTCGTCGCGGCGACACCTGGCGTTGCTGCCAGCGTGTCGGCCAGGGTCTCCACCTCGTCAGGACCCGCACCCTCCTCCAGCGCGGCCGCGACGACCAGCGGGCCGTTGGCGCCTGGGCCGAAGCCCTGCGCCACGAGGTCGTACGCCCGCCGGCTGGTGTCGCTGGTCGGGCGCGTGCCGGCGTCGGAGAACCCGAGCCGCAGGTCGAGGACCGGAAGCGTGAGCAGGACGAGCACCGCGGTCGCCGCAAGGGCGGCCGGCCACGGCCTGCGCTGCACCACACGGCTCCACCGGCGGGCGAGACGTCCGCCGTCGGAGGTCGTACGACGCCGGTGCACCGAGAGCCGGTCGATCCGCCGGCCGGTGATCGCCAGCATCGCGGGCAGCAGCGTGACGGCCGCCAGCATGGTGACGAGCACCGAGCCCGCGATACCCATGGCGACCCCGGTGATGACCTTGAGGTCCATCAGCACCAGGCCGAGCGAGGCGATGACTACTGTCACACCGGCGAACAGGACCGACCGGCCGGCGGTGCTCTGCGCGAGGACGACCGCGCGAGCCGGGTGCGCGCCAGCCGCGAGAACCTCCCGATAACGCGTGACGACGAGCAGCGCGTAGTCGATGCCGACACCGATCGCGATCATCGCCGCGACCGGGGCGGCAAAGCTGGGCATGTCGACGGCCCGCGCTCCGAGTCCCACCAGGGCGACGCCACTCGCCGCTCCGACGACACCGACCAGGATCGGCAGCACCATCGCGAACACGGACCCGAAGGCGAAGAGCAGGATCACGATGGCTGCGAGGACGCCGATCATCTCGCTCGGCGGGCCGCTCTCGCTCTCCTGCTCCGCACCGAGGCCGCCGACCTCCACGGTCAGCCCGTCGGAGGCGAAGGTCTCGCGCAGGTCGGCCAGGTCGTCCCGAAGCTCCGCGGTCGCCTCCGCGTCCTGGGTGGGCAGCCCGACCGTGACGTAGCCGGTCGTACGGTCAGGCGAGAGCTGGTGGGCACCCTCGGGGGCGAACGGACCGACGACGCTCGCGTCCGGGACGCGGTCCGCGACCTCGTCGACCATCGACGCCACCTGCTCACGCACCGGCGCCTGGTCCAGCCCGTCCTCGCGGTGCAGCACGAGCTGTGCCTGCGTCCCGGCGCCGGACGAGAACCCGCCGGCCTCCAAGATCTGCACGGCGCGGTCGCTCGGCGACCCGGGCAGCTCGTAGTCGTCGCTGGTCTCACCTCCGAACGTGCCGGACAGCGCCGACAACGCCACCACGACGAGGATCCACCCCACCACCACGAACCATCGCGCGCTCTGGCAGGCGCGAGCGAGTCTCTCCATGACGTCCACTTCCCTCTCCGGCGTTCGACACGTCGCCGATCAACCACGCGTCGATCGACCACGCTAGGAGCGCGGGAAGGCCGGATCAGTCCCTCAGGAGCGACAGTCCGATCGCCTCTGGACGTACGCGGCTCAGGGTCGCGTCAGTCGACGAGTCCGGCCCGGTGTGCCAGCACGACCAGCTGGGCTCGGTCACGGGCGTCGAGCTTGGTGAGCAGACGGCTGACGTACGTGCGCGCCGTCTCGCGGGAGAGGAAAAGGGCCTTGCCGATCTCCTCGTTCGTCAGCCCGAGGCCCACCTGGGTGAGCACCTCGACCTCACGCTCGGTGAGCCCGGCGAGCTTCTCCTCTCGGGTCTTGCGGGTCGGGAGCCGAGCGACGCGGTCCATCAGCTGGCGCAGCACCCCCGGCGCGATCTGGGCGCGCCCGTCCGCGGCGTTACGGACCGCTCGCCGCAGCTCGTCGGCGTCGATGTCCTTGAGCAGGTAGCCGTTGGCCCCCGCGGCGATCGCCTCCACCACGTCGTCTCCGTCATCGAAGGTCGTCAGGACGAGCACCGGTGTCTGCGCGAGCAGCGGCTCGGCCCGCATCGCCCGGATCGCCTCCGCCCCGGACATCACCGGCATCTGGAGGTCCATGAGGACGACGTCCGGCCGAAGCTCCCGCGCCACCCGCAGCGCCTCGCGGCCGTCGCTCGCCTCGCCGGCGACCGTGATGTCGTCGGTGTTCTGCATGATCGCGCGCAGCCCGTGCCGCAGGAGGACCTGGTCGTCGACGAGCATCAGCCGGATCACGGGGCGCCCCCGGCCGTCACCGGCATCGTCGGGATCGAGGCCTCCACGACCCACCCGCTCGCGCCGGCGTCGACCTCGAGCGTGCCGCCGAGGTCCGTAACCCTCTCCCGCATGCCGCTCAGGCCGTGCCCAGGCCGGATCTGCGGGGGTACGGCGGCCGTACCGTCGTCGACGACGCGGACGCCGAGCAGCCCCGGCTCCCGCAGGCGCACCCGCACGCTGATGCTCCGCCCGTTCGAGTGACGCAGGGTGTTCGTGATCGCCTCCTGGACGAGGCGGAACGCGGCGGCTCCGACCTCGGGCGCCACGTCGACCGGATCCACCTGCACGTCGACGGCGTACCCGGCGGCGGTGGGCGCGGCCCCGAGGCGGCCCACCTGGTCGAGTCCCGCGTCGGGCTCGAACCGCCCGCTGCCCCGCAGCACGGCGACCGTGCGCCGCAGGTGGGACGACGCGTCGGTGATCGACGACCGTACGAGCTCGTGGGCGTCGTCGCGCTCTTTGGCGTCGCCGACCTCACGGGCGACGACGGAGTAGAGCGAGGCGACCGACAGCGAGTGCCCGATCGAGTCGTGCAGCTCACGCGCGAGCCGCATCCGTTCCTCCCGCCCCTCCACGACCTGGTCCAGCTCGCCCTGGCGGGTGAGCAGGCGCGAGACCTGCTCGGTCCGCCGCCGCAGGTGCCGCCCGACGCGGACGCTGTGCCCGAGCGCGATCGCAGCGGCGATGAGGGCCGCGTGCGTGATGAACTCGTACCCGACGACCAGAGACACGTTCTGGCCGGTCGCGACCCGGTATGCCGTTGACAGGCCGAGCGTGAGGGTCCCAGTGACGATGGCCGCGCGCAGATGGCCCATCTCCGCGGCCGAGTAGAGCGCGGCCGCGATCGGCACCGCGACGCCGATCGCGGGGAGGCCGGCCGCGTAATAGCTGAAGAAGCCGAGCGTCGTGAGCACGAGCACCAGCACCGGGTGGCTTCGCCGGATGAGCATGAGGAGACCGAGCCCGGCGGCCCACAGGTACGCCAGCGGGTTCACGTCGCCCGCGCGCCCCTCGTGGGAGCTGGCGACGACGGCCAGCACGACCGCGACGCTGACGCACAGCAGCACGTCCGTCCTGCGTGGGGTCATGATCGCCGTTCTCACACGATGATGCTAGGGCGGCGGGGGCGACGGCGCGGTCGTCGACGAGCGACGGTCGGGTCTCCTGCGAGTGACTCATCCCGTGGATGAGCGAGCCACGCGATACATGACCGTTGACATGTGCCATCGCCAATGTCACACTCCCTCGCATGGCCGACACCGCCCTGTACGACGCCCTGCTCGCCGCCGAGCAGCGCCCCGCCGGCGGAGCCGCACTCGACCAGGTGATCGGCATGTCCGTCGCCTCTGCGGTGATCTTCGCGGGCCTCCTCTGGATCGCCTGGGCGCACCGGACGCGTCGCATCACCTGGCTCCAGCGCCTCGGCGATCACGCCGAGCAGCGCCTCGGCCGTCCGGGCTGGGTCGCGGTCCCCGGCGGCCTCCTCGCGCTCGCCCTCGTCACCGCGTTCCTCGGCTTCATCTGGGACGTGAGCCTGCACGCCGGCGTCGGCCGCGACGAGGGCCCGTTGGCCAACCCGGCGCACTACCTGATCCTCGTCGGCCTCTTCCTCACCTTCATCGCCGGCGCGACCGCGATGGTCCTTCCCCTCGACGAGGTGCCCGGGCCCGCGGCGGTCAAGATCACCCGCGCCTGGCGCGTCCCGGTCGGCGGTCTCCTCGTCGCAGGGTCTGGCCTGTACGCCCTGATCGGCTTCCCGCTCGACGACGTCTGGCACCGCATCTTCGGTCAGGACGTCACGCTGTGGGGGCCGACCCACCTCATGCTCATCGGTGGGGCCGGGCTGTCGCTCGTCGGCATCCTCACCCTGCTGCGGGAGGGCGACCTCGCCCAGGGCAAGACCGTCCAGTCGCTGCGCGAGCTGCGCGTACGCATCGCGTACACCGCCGCGTTCGGCGGACTCCTGATCGGCCTGTCGGTGTTTCAGGTCGAGTACGACTTCGGCATCCAGCAGTTCCGTCAGCCGCTTCACCCGATGATGATCGCGGCGGCCGCCAGCCTGGCTCTCGTCGCGGCCAGGCGCGTGCTCGGCGCATGGGGCGCGATCCTCGCCGTGCTGTTCTACCTCGCGGTGCGGGTCGGCACCGCCGTCATCGTCGGCCCCGTCCTCGGCGAGGCGTACAACGTCTTCCCCCTCTATCTCGGCACCGCCGTCGTCATCGAGCTGCTGGCTCTGATCGCCCCGCTCTCTCGCCACCGGCTGCTCTTCGGCGCGGTCGCGGGCCTCGGCCTCTCGACCGTCGGGCTCGCCCTCGAGGGCCTGTGGGTCCAGGCGGCGTTCGTCCTTCCCTGGACCAGCGGCATGTGGCTCGAGGGCCTGCTGATGTCGGTTCCGGTGGGGGTGCTCGCCGGCATGGCGGGAGCCCTGCTCGGGACGGCGCTCACGACCGGCGACATCCCCGGCAAGGCGGTGTGCCGGACGATCATCGTGGCCGGCGTCGTCGCGGTGTCCGTCTCGCTCGGCAACGGGCTCTGGGCCACCGTCCCCGACGCGAGCGCGACCGTCCAGCTCACCGACGTCGACGCCGACCCTGCGACTCGTACGGTCGAGGCCCGCGTGACGTTCGACCGGGTCGACCTGCCCAGCGACAACCCGACGTGGGTGCAGATCACGGCGTGGCAGGGCGGCGGCGAGGGCGTCGTCGTGGACCGGCTCCGCGAGACCGCGCCCGGCGTGTGGGAGACGACTCGGCCGGTGCCCGTCCACGGCACGTGGAAGACCCTGGTCCGCGTGTCCGACGACCGCATCCTCGCCGCGGTCCCGATCTGGATGCCCGCCGACGAGGCGATCGGCGCCAAGGAGCTCGCAGCACCGGCGACGTTCACCCGCGCCTTCGTCCCGGAGACCTCGATCCTCCAGCGCGAGAAGAACGCCGATCATCCGGCGTGGCTCTGGAACGCCGCCTGCACCGTCGTCGCGATCTGCTCGCTGCTGCTGATCTGGGCCCTGTCGTGGGGGGTGGCCCGGGTCGCCCGTTCGACGCCCCGCAGCACGCCCGCCGAGCGCCGCGCGGACGACCGACCACCCGCGCTCGTCTGACATGCCTCCCGATGCGATCCTTCTCGCGCACCACCCCCTGCTCCTCGCGGTCCCGGCGTTCGTCCCGGCGATCGCGATCACGCTGGTCGTGCTCGTGATCGCCAAGCGCGACCGCATCGCCGAGGCCCGCGAGCTCGCCGCGCAGGAGGCCGACACCCACGACCACATCGCCCCGCCCGTCCAGGAGGACGACCGATGACCCCGCCCCGTACGCTCACCGTTCTCGCGCTCGGCCTCGCAGGCATGCTCACGCTCACGGGCTGCGGCAGCCAGAGCGCCGGCTCCGCGAGCGCGGTCGAGACGGAGCCCCCTGCATCCGTCTCGTCGGCGACCGCGGCCACGCCGTCGGGATCTGCGACGCCGACGCTCGACGCGGAAGGTCTCGTCATCGTGGTGAGCATCGCCGGCGGCAAGATCCGCCCGCTGGGCAAGGCGTACGACGCCGAGGTCGGCGAGACGATCACCCTCGACGTCACCTCCGACACCGATGACGAGCTCCACCTCCACGCCGAGCCCGAGCAGACCTTCGCCGTCACCAAGGGCACGCGGTCGTTCACCTTCGAGGTGGACGTCCCCGGCAGCGTCTCTCTGGAGTCCCACCACCTCGGAGGGACGATCGCCACGATCGACGTCCGGCCTTGACGCTCATCGACGGCACAGTCTTCGCCCACGGGGTCGGTGGGTCCACCGACCTCCCCCTCCCGTTGGCGTACGCGATGGTCGGCGCCGCCTGGGCGCTGGCCCTCTCCTTCGCCGTCCTCGCACTCGCGTGGCGGCGTCCCCGTCTCGACCCGAGCACGCCCGGGATCGCGCTGCCGCTGTGGATCACCCGCACGGTCGACAGCGGCCCCTCCCACGCCGTCCTGGGCGTGCTCGGCGTCGGGTTCACCGCCTGGGTCGCGCTCGCGGCGTTCGGCGGTGAGCCCGGTCCCACCAACGGAGCGCCGGGCGCGTTCTACGTGCTGCTCTGGGTGGGCATCGTCCCGCTGTCCCTGCTGTGCGGGCACGTCTGGGCCTACGTCTCGCCCGTACGAGCACTCCACCGCGCCGCCTGCTGGGCGTTGCGGCGCGACCCGGCGACGGGTGTGTGGGCCTATCCCGCGCGGCTCGGCTACTGGCCCGCCGCCTCGGGCCTGCTCGCGTTCGTGTGGACCGAGCTCGCGTCGCCGGACCCCGGCGCGCTGGAGACCGTACGGGTCTGGCTCGTGGCGTACGTCGTCGTCGGGGTGCTCGGCGGGCTCGCCTTCGGCCGGCGGTGGTTCGAGCGAGCGGACCCGTTCGACCTGTACGCGGCGTTCGTCGCCGCGCTGTCGCCGTTCGGACGACGCTCACCGGATGACCGCCGGATCGTTGCCCGCAACCCGCTGTCGAACCTCGCCGGCCTCCCGGTCGACCGCGGCATCGTCGCCGTCGTCGCGGTGCTGCTCGGATCGACCGCGTTCGACTCCGCGCTCGGCACGTCGTGGTGGATGACGGAGGTGCAGTCCTGGTACGCCGGGTCGCCGGCGCTCGCCGTCTCGTACAAGTCCCTCGGGCTGGTCGCGATGATCACGCTCGTCGGTGGCATCTTCGTCCTGGCCGCACGCGCGACCGGCGGGCTCGCCGGGGTCCAGCGGCGCGCGATGCCGGGCGAGCTGGCGCACTCGCTGGTGCCGATCGTGGTCGGGTACGTCGGCGCGCACTATCTGTCGTACCTCGTCGAAAAGGGTCAGCGCACCGTCATCGCCCTCGCCGACCCGCTCGACCGCGGCTGGGACCTGCTCGGCCTCGGCGGTCTCGAGGTCTCGTACTGGTTGTCCGAGCACCCCCACCTGCTCGCCGTCCTCAAGGTCGGGCTCGTCCTCACCGGCCACGTCCTCGGGGTCATCGCCGCGCATGACCGCTTCATCCGCCTGCTGCCTCGTGCGCACCACCTCACCGGCCAGCTCGCGCTGATGCTGGTGATGGTCGGCTACACGTTCCTCGGGCTGTTCCTCCTGTTCGCGGGGTGAGGGCGGCTGTCCGGCGTGTGGGCCGGGGTTCCTAGGCTGGTGCCTGTGGATCGCCCCGAAGGACCCGCCGTCACGGTGTGGCTGTTCTTCTTCGTCGTCGTCTTCCTGAGGGCGCAGGCGACGTACTGGATCGCGCGGGTCGCCGCCGTCCAGGTGCTCACCCGCCCCCATCCGACCGGCGGTTTGCGAGCCCGCACCCACGACTGGCTCGAGGGCGACTCGGCCCAGCGCGGCGCCGATGTCGTACGACGGTGGGGCGCGCTCGCGGTGCCCGTCTCGTTCCTGACCGTCGGTGCGCAGACCGTGATCAACGCGGGCGCGGGCGTCGTCCAGATGCCGTTCATGCGCTATCTGCTCGCGATGATCCCCGGCTGCATGGCGTGGGCGCTGGTGTGGACGACGATCGGGATGTCGGCGTTCTACGCGGCGGTCGGTGCCGGTCTGACGACGGGGTGGGGCATCGCGCTCGCGGCGCTCACCGTCGTCGGCGTGGTCGCCGCCGTGGTCGTGTTCCGCCGCCGCTCACGGGCTCGGGCGTAGGGGTCACGCTCGAACGTCTGGGGACAGGAAGTTCGCGAGGAGATCGTGCCCACGCGGGGTCAGGATCGACTCCGGATGCACCTGCACGCCCTCGACCGGGTGCTCGCGGTGACGCACGCCCATGAGCACGCCCTCGGCGTTCCAGGCGGTCGGGACCAGCGCATCGGGGAGGCCCTCCACGATGAGTGAGTGGTAGCGCGCCGCGACCAACGGCCCGTCCATCCCTGCATACACGCCGAGCCCGTCGTGGTGGATCAGCGACGGCACGCCGTGCACCGGACGCGGCGCCCGCACGACCCGCGCCCCGTACGCCTCGCCAATCGCCTGGTGCCCGAGGCAGACGCCCAGGATCGGCGTGGACGAGCCGAACGCACGGACGGCGTCGACGCTGACACCGGCTCCGGAGGGCGCGCCCGGTCCGGGCGAGAGGACGAGGTGCGTGAACGCTCCGGCACGGCGCATCCGCTCCAGCGCGTCGACGTCGACCGCGTCGTTGCGCACCACGGTGGCCTGGGCACCGAGCTCCCGCACGTACTGCGCGAGGTTGTGCACGAACGAGTCGTAGTTGTCGATGAGCAGCACCCGCGCACCCGCCCGCGACGAATCTTGAGGAGTTGCGCCCACGAGCGGGGCCGAATCCCTCAAGTTCGGTGGGGCCGAGGTATCGAGGCTTCGCAACCAAGCGGTCGTACGGCCGGGAGCGCGCTGCACCACGCCCTCGACCTCCGTCACGGCACGGACCCGGCCGATCGCGTTGGTGACGAACAGCTCCGTCGCGCCGGCGAGCTCGGCGAGCGCGATCCGGCGCTCGTGGACCGGCACCGCCCGCGCGCGCAGCAGCCCGAGGACCACCTCCCGCGTCACGCCGGGCAGGATCCGCCCGTCGAGCGCCGGGGTGTGGACGCCGTCGTCGAACACTGCGAACACGTTGCCCCGTCCGGTCTCCAGGACGCTGTCGTCCGTGTCGACGAGCAGCGGGTCGCGCGTCGGCGTCCACGGCGCGCCCGGAAGCGTGTCCAGCAGCGCGCGGTCGCGCCACTTCGCGTCGCCGAGGCCGCCAGGGACGACGACGGGCCGCAGGGTCCACGGGTCCGACGGCACGACTCCGGCCGGTGTCGTACGGACGTCGACGGCGCCCGTACGGGGATCGAGCGCCAGCCGCAGGCGGTGCGAACCGGCGAGGTCGGTCGCGGCATCACCCGCACGTAGGGCGAGGTCGTCGGCGTCGAGCGCGATGCCGTACACCGCCCGCGCGGCATCCGCGAGGCGCGTGACGTGTCCGTCGAGGTCGACGGGGACGCCGTCGCGGACGAGGAGCGTGTCGAAGATGCCGGAGGCGGGGTCGGGGGGACGGTCTCGATACACGGCTCGCCCTGGGGGGCTCGCCGCTCCTCGACCCACGGGACCCGAGCTCGCCGCTCCACCGGCGAACGTCCCGCCCACGGCACGCAGGAGCGGGGTCGCCTTCGTGAAGCACTCGCGCAGCTCGTCGTCGGGGTCGGAGTCCGCGACCACACCACCGCCGACACCGAGCCATACGTGCTCGCCGCGCACCTCGAACGTCCGGATCGCCACGTTTGCCTCGAGGCCGCGCGGCCCCGCGTAGCCGACCGCGCCGGTATAGACCTCCCGCCCCGTCGCCTCCAGCTCGCCAATCACCTGCATCGCGCGGACCTTCGGCGCGCCCGTGACCGAGCCGGGCGGGAACGACGCCCGCAGCACGTCGGCGTCACTCGTCCCCGGGAGCAGCACCGCCTCCACGTCCGACACGAGGTGCCACACCCCGGCGTGCGGGCGCGGCGCCGCGGTCGCCGTGACCTCCACGGTGCCGGTCCGGGCCACGCGGCCGAGGTCGTTGCGGACCAGGTCGACGATCATCACGTTCTCGGCGCGGTTCTTCACCGAGGCCGCGAGCTCCGCCGGGTCAGAGTCCGCCGGCGCCGTCCCCTTGATCGGCGACGACACCACGCGGTCACCGGTCCGGCGCACGTACAGCTCGGGTGACAGGCTCACCACCGTGCCCGTACGACCCGCGACGAACGCCGCGTACGCGGGGCGCAGCTCCTCGACGCCCGCGAGGAACATCTCGAGCGGGTCGCCGCTCAGCCGAGACTCGAGGCGCAGGCAGATGTTCGCCTGGAAGATGTCGCCCGCGTGGATGTGCGCGATCGCCCGCCGCACGGCCTCACGGTGCGCGTCGAGCCCGGGCACGGCGACGAACGGCTCGAGTGCGTACGGCGCCGCAGCCGGCTCGGGGCCCGCCAGCAGCGCCGCCAGCGCGTCCCACCGTCGCTCGGCCGCCTCGGGCGCGGCCACCGACTCGAACCACCACACCCCGTCCGGCTCGCGCCGCAGCACGGTGTCGTAGCGCGCGAGGTCGGCGTCGGGCAGCGGGTACGGCCGCGGGGGCGCCTCGCCGATGTCCTCGAGCCGGGCGCCGAGCGGGTATCCCCACCAGCCGATCCACGTGCCCGCCGCCGTCGCCGACGCGGCGGCGCCGTCCGCCGGCCCCGTCCCGAGATCGAACGGATCCTCGTCGGCGCCGAGCAGCCGGTCGGGCTCGTACGCGACGAGATTGTGCCCGTCGTCCCACGCCCCGACCAGGGCCACGAGCCGGTCGCGGTCGCGGAGCCGGCGCAGCAGCGCACCGGTCGCGACCGGCCCGACCCGCCGGCGCACGGCGGGACCGGTCATCCGGCCGGGAGCTCCTGGGGCCCCACGACAAGCCGCGCCTCCTGACGCAGCCACGTGTCGACGACCTCGTACGCGCGCTTGCGCGGGCCCTCGGTCGACAGGAAGACGTCGTGACGCGCTCCCTCGATCGGCACCACGTGAGTGTCGCCGCCCAGGCAGCCCGACCAGCGCGCGATCTGGCGCACGTCGAGCACGGCGTCAGCGGAGTCGACGGCGTCGGAGTAGTCGCTCGCGACGTGGCTGCGGGTCGAGCGCAGGACGAGCGCGGGCACCCCGATGTCGAGGCCGCGGTGGAACCGGGCGTGGGCGAGCCGGATCGCACGCAGCCACCCGAACGTCACGGGGAAGCCCGAGATCGGCTTCCAGGCGGTGTTGAACTCCCACTCACCGAAGTGCGACGAGGCCAGGCTCGCCCCGTACGCGTCGCCGGGCGGCAGCTTGATGACGGTCGTCGGCTTCACGCGGCCGACGAGCTTGACGACCTCGGTGCCGACCGAGCGCAGGTAGGGCGCGCCCTGCAGGTCGAACCACGGGCTGTTGAGGATCAGCCCGGCGACCCCGTCACCGCGCTCCCCGGGCGTACGGCGGCGGTCGAGCCACAGCGGCAGGATCAGCCCGCCGGTCGAGTGCGCCGCGAGAACCACGTCGCCAGCCTGCTCGGCACGCACGATCGCCAGCGCCCGCTCGAGCTCGGCGTCGTACAGCGCGAGGTCGGAGACGAAGTGTGCGGTGTGCCCCGGCTGCAGCGAGCGACCGCACTTGCGGAGGTCGAGCGCGTAGAACGCAAACCCGCGCGCCGCGAAGAAGTCGGCGAGCTCGGTCTGGAAGAAGTAGTCACTGAACCCGTGGACATAGAGAACCGACCCGGTCGGCGTCTCGTCGGCGTGCGGCACGCGGCGTACGAGGGTGGCGTCGATGCGGCCCTCGCCGTCGGGGTCCTCGCCCAGGTCGATGCGGTGCTGCTCGTACCCGGGGCCCAGCACGTCCGGCTGCCAGCTGGTCATTGGCGCTCCTCTCGCGGCCGCTCGCCCGCGACCTCCACGTCGAAGCGTACGGGGAGGCGCGGACGAGCGGCCACGGTCTGCCGTGAGTCAGCCGACCTTCTCGAACGGGGTCGGCGTCGCCCCCGTCCAGCGGTAGAGGTCGAGCGCACCGGTCTGCTTCTTGACGCCGTCCTCGACGACGGGACCGCCGGAGGCCCCGTAGAAGTAGCCTCCTCCGACCGACACGAGCCCGTACGACGCGTCGAACGTCCAACCGAAGGTCGACGACGCCGGGTCGTACTGCCCGGCAGGCAGCAGCGACAGGTGGTCTCCGAGCTCCGGCTCGGCCTGCCCGCGCACGACCGCCTGGTACGGGGGACGGTCGCCATCGACGACGAACAGCGAGTAGTTCGGGTAGCCCGGCTTGGTGCCCTTGTAGACCGCGAGGAACCAGTGCCCGGACGCTTCGTCGTACTCGAGGTTCTGGACCCCGTACGTGGTGTTGCCGGTGAACACGAAGTACTTGTTGCGGACCTCGCGCGGCCCGCTGCGGTGCGGCGCGTCCTGGACGAGCGGCTTCTCGTAGCGGCGCCAGCTCGCGACGTCGTACTCGAGCAGCACCTGGTTGTCGTTGTCGATGCGGTCCTTGTGGGCATACACCCCGTATGCGACGCGCAGCACCTGCTTGCCCTTCGCCCTGCCCCTGTCCTTGCCGGCGGCGGGGCCGAACGCGACACCGTCGATGCCGCTGCTGCCGTAGCGGTGATCCGCCGTGTTGCCGGTGTCGCCGTCGAACACGCCGTCACGGTCCATGTCGGCGGTGAAGTCCTCGACGACCTCCGGGAGATAGACGGTCGTCATGATGCCGTCGGTCTCGGCGTCCATGCCGATGCGGTCGATCTTGGCGCCGTCGAAGATCGCGATGTAGAAGGCTTCCTCGGCCTTGTACTCCAGCGACCCGTAGACACGGCCGTCGTGCGTGTTGAGGTCGAGGTCTCCGAGGTGGCCCGTGAGACCGGTGACTGTCCCGAGGACGTTGCCTTCGAGGTCGGTCTTGACGAGCACCTGGGTGAACGACCAGTAGACGACGCCCTCATGCTCGTCGATCGCGGCGCCCTGGACGTGGCTCGTCGGCCAGGCACCGCCGTCGATGTGGCGTGGGAGTACGGGTGGTTTGACCGGTGCGCCCGCGCGGGCGTCTGTGGAGGCGGCGGGGCCGGTCGTACGGTCGGCCGCGGGTTCGGCGACGGCGGATGCGGCGGGTAGGACAAGCGCTGCGGCTGCCAGGAGGGCGGCCCCGGATCGTGCGATCGAGTGGCGCATGGATTCCTCTCGTCGGTGTGCTTGTGCACATCGAACCTAGAGGAGTTGGCGACAATCCGACATCGAGGCGACGAGACGACAAACCTCCGACGACGCCCGCGTCGCCGACCTCAGTCGTGCGGGATCTCGCTGATGACCTGCGCGCCGAGCGTGCGGCTGAGGAGCTCCTCGTGGCTCAGGCCGTCGTTGTCCATCGCGGGATCGTCGGCACGCGCGTGATGGTCGGGGTCGTACGCCTCCGGGCGACCGGAGTCCTCGCGCAGAGTCGCGCGGGCGGCGGCGATCGCGTCGGCGCTCGCGCGCTCCGGTCGCGTCGGGGCAGGAGGCACCACGGAAGCGGTGGGCGCCTCGGGCGCAGCCCCTTGCGACGACTCGGGCGGAGCCGCAGCCGCCGGCGCCGGGGACTCCGGCGGACGCTGGTGCGGCGCAGGTGTCGGAGGCAGAGCGCCCCCTGCGGCGGACGGGTCGACGACCGCCTCGACACGCCACGTCCCGCCGAGGACCTCGGAGAGTGCGGTGCCGAGGATGCCGTCCGAGCCGCTGCGGGCGAACGAGTCGCGCGCACCGGCGTTGACGAGACCGACGGTGACGGTGTTGCCCTCGAGCGAGTGCACCTGGGCGTTCTGGCTGAGCATGACCCAGGTGAACCGCCGCAGCGCGCGCACCTTGTCGAGGATGTCGGGCCACAGTCGGCGAACGTCGGCGACTCCGACCGTGCCCGGCGTCGCGGGCGGCTGCTCGGCCCGTGCCACGACGGGAGCCGCTGCAGGTGCCGCTGCGGGTGTGGGCGTCGGCGCCGTCGCCGTCGACGCAGGGGCCGCCACAGGCGCGGGGGCCGGCGCCGGCGTGGGGGCCGGCGCCGGCGTGGGAGCAGTAGCGGGAGCCGGAGCTGGCGCAGCAGCCTGCGGGGCGTCGCCCACCATCGCCAGTCGTCGCTCGATCCTGTCGAGCCGCGCCTGGATGCCGTCGGGCGTGGCGTCAGCACCGGGCAGGAGGATGCGCGCACAGACGAGCTCGAGCAGCAGCCGCGGCGCCGTGGCCCCGCGCAGCTCGGTCAGCCCCGCACTGACGACGTCGGCAGCACGGGTCAGGTCGGCACGGCCGAACCGCGCGGCCTGGTTCTCGATGCGCTCTGCACGGTCGCCGGGGATGTCGATGAGGCCGATCGAGATCGCGTCGGGCACGTTCGCGACGATCACGAGGTCGCGCAGGCGCTGGAGGAGGTCCTCGGCGAAGCGGCGCGGGTCCTGCCCCGTCTCGACGACCTTGTCGACTGCGGCGAAGACCGCTCCACCGTCTCCCGCGGCAAAGGCGTCGACGACCTCGTCGAGCAGCGAGTCAGGCGTGTAGCCGAGCAGCGCCGCGGCGAGGTCGTACGTGACCCCCAAGTCGTCGGCACCGCTGATCAGCTGGTCGAGCACGCTCAGCGTGTCGCGAACCGAGCCGCCGCCGGCACGGACGACGAGCGGGAGCGCGGTCGGCTCCAACGGCACCCCCTCCGTACGGCCGAGCTCCTCGAGGTACGAGGTGAGGACCTTCGGCGGGACGAGCCGGAACGGGTAGTGGTGGGTCCGCGAGCGGATCGTGCCGATGACCTTCTCGGGCTCGGTCGTCGCGAAGATGAACTTGAGGTGCGGGGGTGGCTCCTCGACGAGCTTGAGCAACGCGTTGAAGCCCTGGCTCGAGACCATGTGGGCCTCGTCGATGATGTAGACCTTGTAGCGGCTGTTGACCGGGGCGAAGAATGCCCGCTCGCGCAGGTCACGCGCGTCGTCGACACCACCGTGGCTCGCGGCGTCGATCTCGATGACATCGATGCTGCCGGGGCCACCGCGCGCGAGGTCGCGGCAACTCTGGCACTCACCGCACGGGTCGGCGACAGGAGCACGCTCGCAGTTGAGGGCGCGCGCGAGGATGCGGGCGCTCGTCGTCTTGCCGCAGCCGCGCGGACCTGAGAACAGGTAGGCGTGGTTGACGCGGTTGTTGGCCAACGCGTGCCGCAGCGGCTCGGTCACATGCGTCTGGCCGATCACCTCGGCAAAGGTCTCCGGGCGATACCGCCTGTACAACGCCATGGGTTCGTCCACGCCTCAACCCTAACGATCGCTCCTGACGGTCGACGGGGACCGCTGGCTATACGCAAGGCCCCACGACACGTCGGCGTCGCGGGGCCTTCCGGGGGTTTGCTTCCTCGCACGGCGCCCGAGGCGCACTTGCACTGTCCTACCGTGCAGTTCGCGCACCGTGCAAGGGTCAACGGCGACTTTTTTCACTATTCAGAGGGTCATGCACAGGCACTGCGTGACCATCCACAGACAAGTGCTGTTCATCCACATTTTTCCCACAGGCTGCCCACACGGCCTTGACACCCCCAGCCCGTATCGCGCTCACGTCGAGTGCTCGCGCGCGGGAGCCCGCCCGTACGTGACCGCCTCGACGACCTCCTGCGGCGCCCTCTCCACCAGCTGCCGGTCGGGTTGTGCGCCCAACGCGTCGTTCACCGTCGCGTAGGCGAGCCGGAACGCGACGAACACCGTGGCCTCGAGGACCGCGCGGTCGTCCAGGCCGACGGCGCGCAGCCGCGCGACGTCGTCGGGCGTGGTCGCGTTGGGGTCGCGGACGACGCCAGCGGCCCATGCGGCGAGCGCCGCAGTGCGCGGGTCGAGGGCGTCCAGCCGCGCCTCGATCACCGCGGCCGCGGTCGCCGGGTCGGTGAGCCCGGCGAGCCGACGACCCCACGCGAACGAGCAGTACGAGTCGCCGCGGGCCGAGGCCGCTGCCACCACGAGGACGGCCCGGTCCTCGTCGGTGAGCGTGCTGTCCGTGGCGACCGCGGCACGTGCGGCGGCGAACGCGTCGTTGACGTCGGGCCGCCAGGCCCACAGCCGCGTGAGGTTGTCTACGTAGCCGCCGTCGTCGCGGTCCGCGGCATACATCGCGGTGACGGCATCGGCGTGGGGAGGTTCGTCGAGGAACATCCGACCAGCATGGTCCCGGCACGGGTCTCGCAGGTGGTCAGGACATGAAAAGGTCCCTCGCGCACCCGATAGAGCTCACTTACCCTTGCTGCCTTCCGGCCCTGGGGGAGTTGGGCGAGATATCGCCGCGCGAGGGACTTCCGTCATCCTACCGACACCGACCAACGGCGTCGTCGTCGGGCTACACCGGGCCCGATTCACGGCCGCGTCGCGCGAACAGGTAACCTGCTCGCGGAGGATTCGCATAGTGGCCTAGTGCGCACGCTTGGAAAGCGTGTTGGGTTAACGCCCTCAGGGGTTCGAATCCCCTATCCTCCGCCAGGTGATCTCACGAGATCGACAAGAGGCCGGGCTCCAGACGGGGCCCGGCCTGTTGTCTCTCCGGATCTGGCCTTCTGGCGCCCTCACTGCTCGTGCCCAGCAAGACACCGCTGATCGGCAGCGCCCGGTCACCATGTGTGCGGGTGTGGCGATGGCCAGCGGCACCATCCTCGAGCGCACGTGACGAGCGACCGCCCTCCACACCGCGCCACGCGCGCCCGCGCACGCGAAGGCGCCGAGGCCCGCCTGACTACACTGCAGTGGTGATCTTCCGAGGAGTGGGCGAGGGCAAGCCGTACCCAGAGCACGGCCTGACCCAGAGCCAGTGGGCGAAGCTGCCTCCGCAGCAGGTCCGACTGGACACGCTCATCACGATCAAGCGACAGCTCGATCTGGCCAGCCTCCTCGACGAGGACTCGACGTTCTTCGGCGACCTGTTTCCGCACGTCGTCGGTTGGCAGGGCGGGCTCTACCTCGAGGACGGTCTGCACCGCGCACTGCGTGCAGCCCTCCAGCAGCGCCAGGTGATGCACGCTCGCATCTACACGATGGACAGGTGACCATGAGCCGGGGGTTGCGCACGTTCCTGACGATGTCGGTGCTCACCGCCGTCCTCGTCGGCGGCACCTACATGGGTGTCCGCCTGCTGTTCGCCAAGCCACCGAGCCTGCCCGAGGTCGCGGCCAACACCTGCCGCAACCGCACGCTCGAGCCCGGCGAGCAGCTCTCCACCAACCAGGTGCGGGTCAACGTCCTCAACGCCGGCGGCCGCTCCGGCATGGCCAACCGCACGATGATCAACCTGCAGACCGCAGGCTTCCTCCCGGGAACGATCAGCAACGCGCCGGAAGACGCCCGCATCGCCAACGTCCGTGTGGTGGCCCGCGAGCCCAACCGCGTCGACGCCCGCCTGGTCGGCGCGCAGTTCAAGGGCAAGGTTCAGTACACGAAGGGCGCACCCGGCGACGACGCGAGCGTCGAGGTCCTCATCGGCAAGAAGTTCGCCGGCATGAAGAAGAAGCAGATCGAGTCGATCAAGGCCAAGAACCGCGTGACGATTTGCGTCCCGGACCTGACCGAGCCGGTGTCCTGACGCACGTCCGTGTCCTGACGGCCGAGGTGGCCGCCAGGACACGGAGCGGGCTCAGCTCGTGATCGCCACGACACCTAGGTGGTTGGAGATCGAGGCGTAGCGCTCGGCGTACAACCGCACGCCGCTCATGTCGTACGCGATGACCATGCCCCGGATCGAGGCCCGCGCGAGCGAGGTGTTGCGCTGGTAGACAGGGCCGCCGCTGTCGCCCTTGCGGACGATCACCCGGTCGTCGTCGCGCCGCCCCCGCATGAGGTACGTGGTGCAGGTCGACGACACGTCCGGATCGTCGCAGTACGTCGCGGAGAGGCTCTTGATCTCGATCCCGCAGACCGACTTCGTCACCACGCCGGAGACGCACACCGAGTCGCCGACGTCACCGTCGTTCGCACCGGTGACCGTACGGACGTTGAAGTTGTCCAGGCCGTCGGTGTAGATCGAGTTGGTGTAGGAGGACCCGGCCAGTCGGGCCTGGTCGTAGTTGGGGTAGCCGGAGCGCCCGGCGGTCTGCCCGAAGTAGTACGCCCCCGAGTACCACGAGGTGCCGTTCGGGCCGCAGTGCCCGGCGGTCACCGAGTAGCGCGTGCTCGAGGTCTTGCTCTTGACCGTGAAGCCGGACGTGCAGCTGGTGCTCCCGGCCGTGATCTTCGCGCCACCCCAGTGCGGTGACGTGTCGGCCGTACGCGACGCCAGCGCGCTCTCCCCCGTGTAGCGGACGACGACCGCGCCCGGCTCCACCCCTTCGACCGGAGCGCGCTGGACGTCGAGACGTCCCGCTGCGGGGGCCGTACCCTCCACATCGACGACCACGGCACCGAGCTCGGGGTCGAGATCCATGCTGTAGCTGCTGCGCTGGGACGCGTCGCCTGCCCACGCCTGCGCGCTGACCTGGCGCCAGGCGGTCCGCAGCTCGTCCGCGCTCCGCTCGGAGGTGGTGATCCTGAGGCTGTTGCGAGCCCCTGCGGGAAGACCGGCCGTGAGCCGCGCGACCAGCGCCGCCGGGTCGGTCTCGCGGGTGACGACGACGTCGTAGCCGTCGGCGGCGCTCCCGAGGACTCCGATGATCCCCACGTCGAGGCCGACGGGCACACCGTCGGCGGGCTTCTCGCCCTGAGGGGTGAGAACGGCGGTCAGCCGTTGGGCCACCGCGCGCTGGACGGAGGTCACGGCCGCCGTCTCACTCGAGGTGGTTGCTTCGTCACCGGAGGCGGGACCGCCGGCTGAGGCGAGGAGGCCCGCGCTCAGGACGATCGCGAGGGCGGGGACGGTGATGAGCAGGCGTGGAGTCGGCATTGGGTGGCTCCTTCGTCGCAGGTTCCGTGCCCGAACGCTAGTGGCAGATCGGGAGGTCCGCTCGTCGAGCCTGGACCGGGAGCATTTCTTTGGTTAGCCTTACCTCTGGACCTGTTGCCGAGGAGGCTCCTTGACCACCACCACCGAGACCGCCGTTGCTGCATGGCGGTTCTTCGACGTCGAGGTCGCGCGCACGGTCACGCTCTCGCGCTCGTTCGTCCGCGTCACCTTCCGCGGCGACGACCTCGACCAGATGGCCGACAACGGGTTCGATCAGCGCATCAAGCTCATGCTCCCTGACGAGACCGGCAGCTACGCCTACGTGCCGTACGGCTCGGACTGGTATGACATCTGGCGCCGCCTGCCTGACGAGCACCGCAACCCGCTGCGCACGTACACGATCCGCTATGTCCGCCCGGCGCAGCGCGAGATCGATGTCGACATCGTTCTTCACGGCACCACCGGCCCAGCAGGGCGCTTCGCCGCGACCTGCCGACCTGGCACTCCCGCTGTGCTCATGGGCCCCAACGCGCTCCACCCGGGTCCCCACGGCGCGATCGAGTTCGCCGTGCCCGGCAGCGGCCGACCTCTGCTTCTCGTCGGCGACGAGACCGCGCTCCCCGCGATCGGCCGCATCCTGGAGGACCTCCCCGAGACCACGGTCGGTCATGTCCTCGTCGAGGTGCCGCACGCAGAGGACTTCACCGACCTCTCACGGCCCGCAGGAATGTCGCTGACGTGGATCGCCCGCGAGGGCGCACCACACGGCGAGAGCCTCGTCCCCGCCGTCCGTACGGTCGCCGACCAGCTCCTCGGCGGCGCACGAACCGCGGACGGCGCCACGGCCCTCGAGGACGTCGACATCGACGAGGGCTTGCTGTGGGAGGTCCCGCTCGACGACGCGGGCGTGCCGCTCCCGCCGACCGGAGACCTCTACGCCTGGCTCGCGGGCGAGGCGTCGGTCATCAAGACGCTGAGGCGCTTCCTCGTGTCCGAGCGCGGCGTGGACCGTCGCTCGGTGGCGTTCATGGGCTACTGGCGCGAGGGGCGCGCGGAGGGGTGACACGGGCTCACCAGCCTGTACGCCCGTAGTCTCCGGAGCATGATCGAGGCCGTGGTGTTCGACATGGACGGAGTGCTCGTCGACTCCGAGGAGCGCTGGGACGCCGCGCGCCGCGACGTGGTCGCCGCCGCGGGACGGCCGTTCCCGGACCACGCCACCCGCGCGATGCAAGGCATGAGCGCGCCAGAGTGGGAGCGCTACCTCCACGACGAGCTCGGCGTTCCCGACCCGCCGGACACGATCGGCCGAGCCGTCGTCGACGTGATGGCCGCCGGCTATCGCGACGCGCTGCCGCTCCTGCCGGGCGCCGTCGACGCGGTGACAGCGCTCGCCGCCTCGTACCGGCTCGCGGTCGCCTCGTCCGCCAACCGCGAGCTGATCGTGATTGTGCTAGAGCTCGCCGAGATCGCGACGCGCTTCGACGCCGTGGTCTCCAGCGAGGAGGTGCCGCGCGGCAAGCCGGCACCGGACGTCTATCTCGAGGCCGCGCGGCGGCTGGGCGTCGCGCCCGCCGCGTGCGTCGCCGTCGAGGACTCCTCCAGCGGGCTGCGCTCCGCGTACGCCGCAGGGATGGCGGTCGTGGCCGTGCCGAACCGTGCGTACCCGCCGGACACCGACGCACTCGCGCTCGCCGTGACTGTCGTGGACGACGCCGGCGCCGTCACGCCGGAGCTCGTCGCCGCACTGGGCTGAAGGGCGAGAAAGCAGCGAACCCCGCCCGGCTTCCCGGGCGGGGCTCGTACGGCGGTGGCGGTGGGATTTGAACCCACGGTAGGTTTCCCTACACAACATTTCGAGTGTTGCACCTTCGGCCGCTCGGACACGCCACCGCAGAAGAGATTACCGGACCTGCTCGGCGCCCTCCCAAGAGGGTCCGCGCTTCAGCGGTGCTCAGCGAAGAACGCCAGCAGTTGGGCCGACGCCTCCTCGGCACGCACCCCTCCGCGCACCTCCGGGCGGTGATTCAGCCGCCGGTCCCGTACGACGTCCCAGAGCGACCCGACCGCGCCCGCCTTCTCGTCGTACGCCCCGAAGACGAGACGCGAGACCCGCGCGAGGACGAGCGCGCCGGCGCACATCGTGCACGGCTCCAGCGTCACCACGAGGGTGCAGCCGTCGAGCCGCCACTCCCCGCGCGTGGCTGCCGCAGCGCGCAGCGCGACGACCTCCGCGTGGGCGGTGGGGTCGCCGTCGCGCTCGCGGGCGTTCCAGCCCTCGCCGAGGACGGCGCCCTCGGCGTCGACGACGAGCGCGCCGATGGGGACGTCGCCGGTCTGCGTCGCCCGGGAGGCGAGCGCGAGGGCGCGCGCCATGAGCGCATCGTCGTACGCGAGCGGGGACTGCACGTCAGTCGACGAGCGCTTCGTAAACGTCGCCGAACCCCAGCCGCTCGGCGATGTCGCCCAGCACCTCGTCGGGGTAGGCGTCAGGGTCGTCGAGCATGACCGCGAGGTCGATCGCCGTGACCCCCAGGTCGCTCAGGATCTCCATGTCGCCGGCCGGCTGTGGCTCATCGTCGTCGTCCGGGTCGGGCAGGTCGAGGGCATCGGCGACGGAGCTGGCCAGCGGCCACTCGTCGACCGCCGTGACGTCGGACAGCATGAGCTGGGTGCGCGGGCCGGTCACCCGCGCGAGCACGAAGAAGTCCTCGTCGACGGCGACCATGCCGATCACCCCGCACTCCGACGGGAACGGCCGCAGCGCGCGTACGAGGTCGTCGACCTCCTCCGACGCCTCGGCGGTCAGCCGCGTCGCCTGCCACACGCCCTCCTCGCGATAGGCGACCACCGCGACGTCCACCTGGTCCTCCGCCACGACCTCACCTCCGACGACCTGCACAGACACGTACTCCCGAGGATGGCAGAGGAACCTGCTCCGGTGTTGGGGAGTCACCGGCAGTTCGACGGTCGGTAGGGTTTCGGTCATGGACATCCACGTCGTCGACCACCCGCTGGTCGCGCACAAGCTCACGACCCTGCGGGACGCCGAGACCGACTCCCCGACCTTTCGGCGGCTCACCGACGAGCTCGTGACGCTGCTGACGTACGAGGCGACGCGCGACGTGCGCGTGGAGGACGTCACGGTCCAGACCCCGGTCGCGCCGGCCAAGGGCGTGCGGCTCGCGCCGCCGAAGCCGCTGATCGTCCCGATCCTGCGGGCCGGCCTCGGCATGCTCGAGGGCATGCAGCACCTCCTGCCGACAGCGGAGGTCGGCTTCCTCGGCATGATCCGCAACGAGGAGACGCTCGAGCCCGCGACGTACGCCGAGCGCCTCCCGGACGATCTGACCGGCCGTCAGGCGTACGTGCTCGACCCGATGCTGGCGACCGGCGGGACGCTGGCGGCGGCGATCAAGTTCCTCGTACGGCGTGGCTGCTCGGCCATCACGGCGGTCTGCCTCCTCGCGGCCCCCGAGGGCATCGCGCGCATCGAGGCCGACCTCGCCGACATCGAGGTGCCGGTCTCGCTGGTGGTCGCAGCGGTCGACGAGCGCCTCAACGAGCTCGGCTACATCGTGCCGGGCCTCGGTGACGCCGGCGACCGCCTGTACGGCGTCGTCTGACGCCTCCGCCGCTCGCATTTTCCGTTGGGGCCAACGGAAAGTGTGTGGCCCACCTGAATGTTCCGGTGGGGCGCGCATTCTGCGGTGGGGCCATGGGGGAATGGGCGCGTTGTCCACAGGCAGAGCGCGATGCGGATGCGGGCCGGGCGCCGTCCCCGCCACCCTGGCGCGATGGAGATCGAGCACGATCCGGTGATCGCGGCCATCGCCGGACGCCGCGGCGGCTACTTCACGACCGCTGACGCGCGTGACAACGGGTACGGCCCGGGCGCGCTCGCGTCGGCACGCGGGCGCAGGGCGATCGCGAAGGTCCGGTACGGCGCCTGGGCGCTGCCCGCGACGTACGGCGAGCTTCACGCGACGGAGCAGTACGCGGTCCGCTGCCAGGCGGTCGCGGACAAGCTCGGTCCCGGTGCCGTGCTGAGCCACCACTCGGCGCTCGCCGTACGACGCATGCCGCTGGTCGCCGTCGACCTGTCGCTCGTGCACGTGACGCGGCTCGACCAGCGCAACGGACGTACGGTCGCCGGTGTCCGATTCCACGCGGGGTCCTTGACCGACAGCGAGATCGACGAGGTCGACGGGCGTCAGGTCACCACTCTCCCGCGCGCGCTGTGGGAGTCGGCCTCGCTCGCGCAGGTCCGTAGCGGCGTCGTGGCAATGGACGCCGCCCTGCACCACGGCCTCGTCGATCGCGATCAGCTCGAGCGTGCCGAAGAACGTCACCGCGGCTGGCAGGGGAGCCCCCGCGCGTCGGCCGCGCTCGCGTTCGCCGACGGCAAGGCAGAGTCGGCCGGCGAGTCGCTCGGTCGGTGGATGTTCCACGTGTTCGACCTGCCGAAGCCCGTGCTGCAGTACGACGTGTACGACGAGAACGGCAACTTCCTCGGCCGGTCGGACTATGCGTGGCCCGAGTGGCGCCACCTCGGCGAGTTCGACGGCCTCCGCAAGTACTACCGGCCGTACAAGGAAGGAGACGACGCGTCCGAGGTCGTCGTCTCCGAGAAGCGCCGCGAAGAGCGGATGTGCGGACAGCGGTACGGCATGTCGCGCCTGATCTGGGGCGACGTCTACACGCTCGACCGGGGGGTCGCCGCACGAGTGCTCGCCCAGCTGACGCAGTCGCGCCGCCTCTTCGGGTGAACGCCCCGCCCCCTCACTTCCGCGATGGCATTCTGCGTTGGCCCCCACGAAGATCCCTGGCCCCACCGAAGCATTCAGGTGGGGAACGGACGCTGCGTTGGCCCCCACGCAAAGTGAACCGGTGCGGCGTCTGCGCAGGTCACATACCTCGTCACGGTCGACACGCTCCACCATGTGAGACTCAAATCTCACCCACTGGTCGGCCGACAGTCCCTGAGGCTAACGTCTGCCGAATGAAGATCGGCGTGGTCAAGGAGACCTCGCCGGGTGAGACACGCGTCGCCGGCACCCCGGCGACCGTCATCCAGCTGATCAAGCTGGGGTACGACGTCGTGGTCGAGTCCGGTGCAGGCATAGCGTCCAGCTTTTCCGACGAGGCGTACGGCAAGGCCGGTGCCTCGATCGTGCCGCGCGACGAGGCCTGGGAGGCCAACCTCGTGCTCAAGATCAACGCGCCGTCGTCGGACGAGATCGGCCTCCTCTCCGACGACGCCACGCTCATCAGCCTGATCTCACCGGCGCTGAACGAGACGCTCGTCGAAGAGCTGACCCAGCGCAGCCTCACGGTGCTCGCGATGGATGCGGTGCCGCGCATCTCCCGTGCGCAGTCGATGGACGTCCTGTCATCGATGGCCAACATCGCGGGCTACCGCGCCGTGGTCGAGGCAGCGCACGAGTTCGGCCGGTTCTTCACAGGACAGGTCACCGCTGCGGGCAAGGTGCCTCCGGCCAAGGTGCTCGTCGCGGGCGCCGGGGTCGCCGGGCTGGCGGCGATCGGCGCCGCGAGCAGCCTCGGCGCGATCGTCCGGGCCACCGATCCGCGCCCCGAGGTCGCCGACCAGGTCAGGTCGATCGGCGGCGAATACCTCGAGGTCGACGCGGAGCAGGAGGTCTCGACCGACGGCTATGCCAAGGCCACCAGCGAGGCGTACGACCGGCGCGCCGCGGAGATCTACTCCGAGCAGGCCGCCGACGTCGACATCGTCATCACGACGGCGCTGATCCCGGGGCGGTCCGCCCCGCGCCTGATCACCGAGGACGACGTGGCGAGCATGAAGCCCGGCAGCGTCATCGTCGACATGGCCGCTGCCCAGGGCGGCAACGTCGCAGGGTCGGTCGCGGGCCAGAAGGTCGTGACCGACAACGGCGTGACGATCCTCGGCTACACCGACCTTGCCGGCCGCCTTCCCACCCAGGCGTCGCAGCTGTACGGCACGAACCTGGTCAACCTGCTCAAGCTGCTCACGCCAGGCAAGGACGGACAGCTCGTCCTCGACTTCGAGGACGTCGTCCAGCGCAACGTCACGGTCGTCCGCGACGGCAAGAAGACCTGGCCGCCACCGCCGGTCGCCGTCTCGGCGACACCCGTAGCGGCAGCCCCGTCGGCCACGCCTGCCGCACCTACGGAGAAGCGACCACCGAACCCCGCCGTGAAGTGGGGGCTGATCGGCACCGGCATCCTGGCACTGTTCCTGGTGAACGCCTTCGCGCCGGCGCCGCTCCCCGAGCACTTCACCGTGCTCACGCTCGCGGTCGTCATCGGCTACTACGTCATCGGCAAGGTGCACCACGCGCTGCACACCCCGCTGATGTCCGTGACCAACGCGATCAGCGGCATCATCGTGGTCGGCGCGATGCTGCAGATCTCGGTCAGCGACGGGACCGACAACGCCGGGCTGATCCGCGTGCTGTCGTTCGTCGCGATCCTGCTGGCCTCCATCAACGTCTTCGGCGGCTTCGCCGTGACCCGTCGCATGCTCAGCATGTTCTCGAAGGACTGACGCCGCCATGACTGCACAGAGTGCTGCCACCGCGGCGTACATCGTCGCGTCGCTGCTGTTCATCCTGTCCCTCGCCGGCCTGTCCAAGCACGAGACCTCGCGCAACGGCGTCTGGTACGGCATCACCGGCATGGCGATCGCGCTGCTCGCGACGTTCGTGCTGGTCGCTGACGTCGCCGACGGTCTCGCGATCGCGCTGCTGCTGGTCGCCGTCGTCATCGGTGCCGCCATCGGCCTGTGGTGCGCGCGCATTGTCGCCATGACCCAGATGCCCGAGCTGATCGCCCTGCTGCACTCCTTCGTGGGCCTGGCCGCGGTGCTGGTCGGCTGGAACGGCTACCTTGCCCCCAACCACCTATCCGGCTCGCTGGCCGACATCCATCACGCCGAGATCTTCATCGGCATCTTCATCGGCGCCGTGACGTTCACGGGCTCGATCGTCGCCAACCTCAAGCTGTCGGCCAGGATGCGCTCGGCCCCGCTGATGCTGCCGGGCAAGAACGCGATCAATATCGGCGCGCTGGTGCTGTTCGTGATCCTGACGGCCTGGTTCGTCGCCTCACCGCACCTCGTCCTCTTGATCCTCGTCACGATCGTGGCGCTCGCGCTCGGCTGGCACCTGGTCGCCTCGATCGGCGGTGGCGACATGCCCGTGGTCGTGTCGATGCTCAACAGCTACTCCGGCTGGGCTGCTGCCGCGTCGGGCTTCCTGCTCAGCAACGACCTGCTGATCGTCACCGGAGCGCTCGTCGGCTCCTCCGGTGCCTACCTCTCGTACATCATGTGCCAGGCGATGAACCGCTCGTTCCTCTCCGTCATCGCAGGCGGCTTCGGCATCGAGGCCTCCACGAACGATGCGACCGACTACGGCGAGCACCGCGAGACCAACGCCGCCGACGCCGCCGATCTGCTGACCAACGCACGGTCGGTCGTCATCACGCCCGGGTACGGCATGGCCGTCGCGCAAGCCCAGTACCCGGTGGCCGACCTCGTCCGCAAGCTGCGCGACCGTGGCATCGAGGTCCGCTTCGGCGTCCACCCCGTCGCGGGCCGTCTGCCCGGGCACATGAACGTGCTCCTGGCCGAGGCCAAGGTCCCGTACGACATCGTGCTGGAGATGGACGAGATCAACGACGACCTCGCCCACACGTCGGTCGTCCTGGTCATCGGCGCCAACGACACCGTCAACCCGGCCGCGGCGGAGGATCCGACCAGCCCGCTCGCCGGCATGCCGGTGCTACGCGTCTGGGAGGCCGAGAACGTCATCGTGTTCAAGCGGTCGATGGCCGCCGGCTACGCCGGGGTCCAGAATCCGCTGTTCTTCCGGGAGAACACCCAGATGCTCTTCGGTGACGCCAAGGAGCGGGTCGAGGACATCCTCAAGGCGCTGTAGCGAGTAGCTCACGTCGACCGGCCGGGATCCGTACGCACGGGACCCGGCCGTTCGGTGCATCCAGGATGCGACATCGAGGGTGGCGCATCTCGGATACCGTCGGTATCTTGCTCCCATGACCTCCACGTTCACCGGCAGGGTTGCTGTCGTCACCGGTGCCGCGCGCGGCATCGGCGCAGGTGTCGCCCGCGAGTACGTCCGTCGCGGGGGCCGTGTCGCGCTGATCGGGCTCGAGCCCGACGAGCTCAAGTCGCTCGCCGCCGAGCTCGGCGACGCGGCGGCCTGGTGGGAGGCTGACGTCCGCGACACCAATGCCGTCACGACCGCCGTCAACGCCGCCGCCACTCACTTCGGCCGTATCGACGACGTCCTCGCCAACGCCGGCATCGCCTCGTACGGCACGGTCCGCCAGATCGACCCCGAGGCATTCGAGCGGGTTGTCGACGTGAACCTCAACGGGGTCTTCCGCACACTTCGCGCGACGATCCCGCACGTCATCGACACCAAGGGCTACCTCCTCGTCGTCTCGTCGCTCGCCGCGTTCACCCCGCTCGCCGGCCTCGCCCCGTACAACGCCAGCAAGGCCGGGGTCGAGGCGCTCGCGCTCGCGACGCGACAGGAGATGTGGGTCCACGGCGTGAAGGTCGGGGTCTGTCACCCGTCGTGGATCGACACCGACATCGTGCGGGGTGCCGAGGCCGATCTGCCGAGCTTCAAGGCGATCCGCAGCAAGCTGCCGTGGCCCGCCAACGGCACGACGACGCTCGAGGACTGCGTCACCGCGATCTGCCACGGCATCGCCAAGAAGAAGCGTCGCGTGTACGTCCCGCGCGGCGTCGTCGTCGCCAACCTCACCAAGCCGCTCGTGTCGTCCGCCCTCGCCGAGCCGATCGCCAGGCGGATGGTCAAGAAGACGGTCCCCGCGATGGAGGCGGAGGTGGCCGCACTGGGCCGCAACCACTCCGGCCACGTGCCGGTCACCGACAAGGCATAGGACGGCACCCGGGCCCGGTGTCCGGCCCCGCATCCGGGGGCCGGACACCGGGCTCTGGTGCGTACGAGGTCAGGTGGTGGTGCCGACCGACGCCGCCAGCGCGACGATGTGGCCCAGACGGGCGAGCTCGGAATCGAGCACGGGCGGTCCGCCGTGCCGCCCGAAGACGACCACCGCGTCGCGCTTGGGCACAGGTGCGCCGGCGAGCACCATCGAGCCCCACTCGGCGACTGGGCTGAGACGCTGCGCGTGGTCGAGCGCGAACCACTTGTCGACCTCGGGCACGGTCTCGGGCGCCGTCGACGTGGCGTGGAGCAGCCCGCTGCCACTGCCGCCGCGCGCGACGAGCATCGCCCAGTCGGCCCGGAACGTCTCCGGGATGCGATCGACGAGGCTCTCCACGGCGCGTGCGGGCTCGGCGGTGAACGCCTCGACGGCCTCGAGGTCCATCGAGAGGTTGGCACCCGCGTTGTAGCGCGAGATCCACTGCACCCGGACGCTGTCGAGCCGGTGGCAGGCGGTGATGAGCTGGTCCGGCATGGTCGTCACGGGGAGCTCGAGCAGCACATCGTCGACGGCCTTGCCGTCATTGCGGTGCTCGACGATCTCGATCGCGTGGATGTCCGCGCCGGCTTCACCGAGGGCCGTCGCGACAGCGCCGAGCGACCCCGGAACGTCGGGAAGCTCGATGCGCAGCAGAAACGCCATGGGTCGAATCCTCCGTTCAGCCGACCACGCCCGAGCGAGGGCGCGTACGCGGTCGACGGTGACCACGACCAGATGCTCCGCGCCGAGCATACCGACTCGGATCAGACGCCGGAGCCCTCACGGCGAATCGACCGAATTGTCAACGGCGGGTCCTGACGTGCCTCAACCGCTGCCCGAGCTCGCTGCGGTCGCGGTCGTCGCCGCCATGACGGCCACGAGCACGGCGGCGTTGGCCGCCTCCACGACCTGGCGCACGCCGGCGCTGGCCCAGGCGACCGACTCGATCTCCTTCGCGCGCTGCTTGGCGACCTTGCGATCCGCCCTGTCGACGACGGTGCCGAGAAGGTCCGCGGCGTGGAGGAGCGAGATCGTCGCGGCGACCTCGGGAGTCGGGTCGACTCCGACGACGAGCACGTCGTGCAGCTGCGTACGCAGCGCGGACTCATGAGCCGAGTCCGCCGCCGGCCACCGCGTCACCGGGAAGATCCCGAGGACCCGCCCCTCCTCGCGACGGAGGATGCCACGCCCGACCAGGCTGTCGTGAAGGCGTTCCTGGGCCTTCTTGCCCAGCAGTGCCACCGCACTTCTGGGGGCGAGCGGCTCGCCCGAAGACAGCCGCGCGACCGCGTCATCGAGGAGCGGCTCACCGGTCGGCCCGCCGTCACGGACGACGACCTTCGCCTTGCGCCCCTCGCCCTCGACCTCGACGCGTCCCCGCAGCGCGAGCTCCATGAGGATCGCGCCACCGAGCGCGGCGTCCAGCCCCGTACCGGTCGACGCCTTCTTGCCGGTCTCGTCGTCGGTGACCAGCAGGACGAGGTCTTCGGCGATCAGCATGGTCGCGATGCTAGCCCGCCACTGGTCGGTACGGGGGAGGATGCCGGCCTTCAGCGCAGCGGGTCGAGACGGCGTGCGTACGACGGAACGGTGTGGCCGGTGAGGCCGTCGGCGACCATCCGGCCGGTCAGCGGCCCGAGGGCGATGCCCCACATTCCGTGCCCGCCCGCGACGTGCACCCGCGGTGACCGCGTGGCCCCGACGAGCGGCAGCCCGTCGGCGGTGCAGGGGCGGGAGCCGACCCACTCCTCGCGACGTGCGGTCCAGTCGACCCCGGTGAACATCGGCCGGGCAGCCTCGACGATCGCGTTGATCCGGCGCGGGTCGAGAGGCGCGTCCGGGCGGCGGAACTCCATCATCCCGGCGACGCGCAGCCGATCGCCGAGCGGCGTGCAGGCCACGCGCTGGACCGGGAAGTAAATCGGGTTCTTGGGCATCTCGTCAGGGACCACGGTGAAGCTGTAGCCACGGCCCGCCTGCACGACGCGCTTGACGCCGTACGCGCGGGCGAGGTCGCCGAGCCAGGTCCCGGTGGCCAGGACGACCGCGTCCGCACGCACCCTCTCCCCGGTCCTCGCCACGACGTCGACGCCCTGCGTCCCGAGGTCGACCACGTCGGCGACGTCGAAGCCCACGACCAGGTCGGCCCCGCGCTGCACCACCGAGTCCGCGAGCGACGCCACGTACGCCGGCGGGTTGACGAAACGCTGGCCCAGCATCCGTACGCCGGCCTGGACCCCGTTGCCGAGAGTCGGCTCCAAGGACCGGATCTCCTCGCCGCTGAGGAGCTCGTAGTCGACCGAGCCGCCCGAGGCCACGACGTGCGCGAGCTCATCGACCAAGATCTTGCGGTCGTCGACCGAGGCGAAGCCCGCGAGGAACGGGTCGGCGTCGCGGATCGGCTCGCGGACCTCGTGGCCGGCTGTGCCGCCCTCGCTGAGGACGTCGTACGCCCCGAGCGCGTCGCGGTTCAGCTCGGCGAAGACCGCCATCGCCGAGCGCCATCGGGCCGGGGTGCAGTGCCGGGCGAAGCCGACGAGGAACTGCAGCATCCGCCGGTCGGTGCTCAGCGGCACGTACACCGGCGATGACGGGCTGAGCATCGCCCGGACCCCGTACGACAGCACGGCGGGCTCGGGCAGCGGCAGAGTGAGCGCGGGGGAGATCCATCCGGCATTGCCCCACGACGCCCCGGCCGCGACGCCCGTACGATCGACGATCGTCACGCGGACCCCGCGCTCCTGCAGGAACCAGGCCGTCGCGAGTCCGACCATCCCGGCACCCGCGACGACGACGTGCTCAGGGCTCTTCGAGGCGCGGAGCGCGCCGGCATTCGTGCTCATGGCGAACATGCTCGGACGTGGGGCGGCGGCGCGGACTGTGGGTTCGGCCACGATCTCGGGCGGCCCGCTGTGCGATCGCACAGCGGGTGCGGTCAGTCGGCGTCCGCGACGTCCGTGACCTTGAGGTGCAGCGCGAGCAGCAGGCGCGTGTCGGGGTCGTCGAGGTCGACGCCGACGGCCTGCGAGGCACGTCGCAGCCGGTTGCGCAACGTGTTGGGGTGGACGTGCAGCGAGGCGGCTGCGGCAGCGACGTCGCCGCCGTGCGCCAGGTAGGCCCGCGCCGTCGACAGCAGCTCGGCGTGGTGCTCGTCGTCGAACCGCACCAGCGCGGTCAGCGGGCTGAACTCCTCGTACCCCGCCCACGCATCCGCGCTGCGCAGCGCGACCACGTCGGCGAGCGCACCCCGTACGGTCTCCACCACGCCCGAACGGCCTCGCCGGCGCAGCACCCGGACCACCGCGTCGGCGTCGCGCGCCGAGAGGTCGATCGCCGCCGCGGAGTCGACGGTGCGGCCGACCCCGGCGACGAGCGGACCGCGCGACCGGGCGAGGAAGTCACGCGCGACCCGGGCCGCAGTCGCCTCCGGCCCCGCGACGACGGCGTACACGACGTCGTCGACCTGCGCGGCGGCTGCGCTGGGCGCCACCGCCGCGAGGTGCAGCACGAAGGCGCTGGCACGGGCGGCGGGCACGGCCAGGCGCGCGCGGTCCGCCGCGAGGACAAGGACCGTGCACGGCGTACGCAAGCCCTGCGTCTGGGCCGCACGGACGGCGTCGTCGCCCCCGCTCAGCAGCGTCTCGACGACCTCGACGGTCCGTTGGCGCGTCGAGTCGGCCCGCTCGCGCAGCCGGACGAGACGGCCGGCCACGACAGGGGCGAGGTCGAGCATCGCCTGCCGCTGCTCCGACGTGATGCCGTCGGGCACAGCGGCCCACACCGACCCCAGCAGCGTGCCGGAGTCGTCCCGTACCGCCACGATCGCGCGCCGCGTCATCCCCGATCCCGAGAGGTCGACCGTCACGACCTCCCGGCTGCGCGCGATCTCCGTGAACACGCCCGCGTCGTCGAGCAGGGCGCGGTAGTGCGGCGGGACCTGCCGACCGAGGATCGTCGTGATCCGCGCATCGTCGACCGCCTGCGAGCGCTCGGCGTCGGCGCTCTGCGAGTACGCGAGCACGCTCGAGTCGGGATCCTCGATGGTGATCGGGGCACCGACGAGCTCCGCGAGCGAGTTCGCGAGCGACGTGAGGTCGTCGTCACGGGGGTCCATGCGGGCAATGTACGGGGTCCCGACCGACGCGACACGCCCCCGACTCACCCGAGCCCGGTACGGAAACCTTCCCGCCAGCTCGCGTACCGGGGCTTCCAGCCCAGCTCGCGCTCGGCCTTCGCGTTCGACGACCCGCGGATCGTGGTCATCATCGCGATGCCGAGCTCGCCGATCAGTGGACGTCCCAGCCATGCGGGGAGCCGCATCGGCTTGCGCCCGCCGAGCTGCTCGGCCAGGTACGGCAGCCACTGCGCGATCGGCGCGGGATCGTCGTCGACGACGTTGTAGACACCAGGCGCACCCCCGTCGACTGCCGCCGCCGTCGCCGATGCCGCATCGTCGATGTGAAGGAACGACCACACCCCGGCACCACCACCGACGACCGGCATCCGCCCGCGCCGAATCATCTCGGCCATCATGCCGCCGCGCGAGAGGGCGTTGCCGGGTCCGTAGAAGTTGCCGTACCGCAGGACGAGACCGTCGATGCCCGGCGTCGTGGTCACGGCGTGCTCGAGGTGACGGATCGCCGCCAACGACTCGCGCGCCTCCTTGCCCGGGTCGGCGGCGAGCGGATCCTCCTCTGACTTGACCCACGACCCGCGACGCTCATTCGGCCAGCCGGTGTAGCTCTGGGCGACGAACCGCCGGGCACCGCACTGCTGAGCCGCCGCCAGGAGGTGATCGGTCGCCTCCGTCCGCAGCCGGTTGGTGACGGCGAAGTCCCGGTCGAAGTGCTTCGGGTTGCCGCTCATGGCCCCGAGCGCGGTGAGCTCGTGCACCACGACGTCGGGACGGGCGCCGACCACGGCGGACCGCACGCTGTCGGCATCGAGCGGGTCCATGACGGCACCGACGGCACCGACCTCCTGGACCCTCGCGAGGCCCTCCTGATTCCTGGTCGTTCCGGTCACCTCGTGGCCGTCCTGCACCAGCAGCGGGATCAGCCGATTGCCGAGCGCTCCGCTGGCTCCTGCGATGAAGACACGCATGTCCTTCTCCTCTCGTCACCCCGTCCGACGAGACAGCCGCCGTCCGTGTGACAGTCCCGCCTGACCCTCTTCATCTGGTTGGATCGGGCCGTGGCGAGTCTGGCGGACGTGCACGACGATCTCCGCCCCCTCATGTTCTCGATCGCCTACCGGATGCTCGGCAGCGTGGCCGAGGCCGAGGATGTCGTGCAGGAGGCGTTCCTTCGGATGCACCGCGCCGGCCCCGAGGGGCTGTCGGTCGACAACCCCGAGGCCTACGCGACCACGGTCACCACGCGGCTCGCGATCGACACGCTGCGCTCTGCCCGCGTCCGACGCGAGCAGTACGTCGGTCCGTGGCTGCCCGAGCCGCTCGTCGCCTCCTCCGACGCCGATCCCGCGCATCAGGTCGAGCTCGACGCGACCGTCTCCACCGCGTTCCTCATGCTGCTCGAGTCCTTGACGCCGGTGGAGCGTGCGGTCTTCGTCCTGCGCGAGGCCCTCGCCTACGACTACGCCGACATCGCGGTGGTGGTCGATAAGTCGGAGGCGAATTGCCGGCAGATCCTCGCCCGGGCAAGGAAGCGGATCGACGACGGCCGACCGCGGTTCGACGCGTCGCCGGAGCAACGCGACCGTCTGGCGGCCCAGTTCGTCGCGGCCGTCTCCAGGGGTGACGTCGCCGGCCTGGAGCGACTGCTCGCCGAGGACGTGATGTTCGTCGGCGACGGCGGCGGACGCGCTCCGGCGATCCAGCGGCCGATGGTGGGCACGGTCCAGGTCGCGCGGTTCCTCGCCGGTCTGGTGCGCCAGGGCGCACGATTCGGCGTGCTGATCGACCAGGTCGTCGCGAACGGCGAGCCGGCCCTGCGGGCGCGTGCTGCCGACGGCGCACTGCTCTCCCTCATGACCATCGACGTCGTCGACGGCCAGATCGCACGGCTGCACAATGTGCTCAACCCGGAGAAGCTGCGCCATCTCGGCCCGGTCGGCGACCTCTACGGTCTGATGGGGGGCGGGACCTGACGCTGAGGGTTTCGCCCTGACCTGGGCACATGCGAGCATAGGTGGCCTATGCCTTCCCCCAGACGTCTCCTCCGAACCCGTCGTGTGCCGGCGCTCCGCCGCGGCGTCGGGGCTGCCGTCGCCGCCGCACTCAGCCTCTCCGGCATCGTCGCCGTGCAGACGGCCGTCGCCCCGGCACCCGCGTCCGCCGCGGCGGGGTACGACGCGATCTGCGAGAACATGCACACCCTCGGGTCGCTGACCCGCGCGGACGTCGGCCGCGCACGGGCGATCATGAACGGCACGGTCGACATGGGCCAGTACGGCACCATGGCGCTGGCCGCCAACCCGTCCTGGAAGCCGCAGTCCGGCCTCGACACCGCAGGCGACCGCTACATCCACTCGCTCCACTGGGCGCTGCCGCTGCTCAAGACCGGCCTCGCGCTCGCCGACGCCGAGGGACAGGCGATGCAGCGCCGCTTCGTCGACCTCATGGTCGACTGGGTCCGCGACAACCCGGTCAAGAAGCGCACCTACTGGCAGAACCACCCCCAATACCTCGGCTTCCGCATCGGCACGTTCGTCTGCATGAACCGCCTCGCCTCGTCGCCGACCCACCGCTCGTGGGCGGCAGGCCAGCTGCGGGTCGAGCTCAAGAAGGCGCTCTCCTACGGCACCTCGGGCAACAACACGACGATGAACCTCAAGCTCACCGCGTTCGCGGGGGCACGCCAGGCCGGCACCGAGGCGCAGCGCACGACCCTCCGCAACCAGACGGTCCTCGTCGCACGCCGACTCGCCCACGACGACGGGTCCGATCTCGAGGGCGCGCCAGGATACGGTCTCTATCTCGGCACGATCATGCACCGCGCCTACAACGTTCTCTCGCGCTACGGAGCGACGTCGTCGGCGGCCAAGATCGCGTCGATGCTCAACGCGCGCGGCTCGTTCTATGCCCACGCGAGCCGGCCGGACCGCTATCTCGAGACCATCGGCGACACCCACCTCCAGCGCATCCCGTCGGGTGTCTTCGCCGACACGTCAGAGGCGGAGTGGGTCCGTACGTCCGGCTCGTCCGGTCGCAAGCCGGCCGCCGTCTACAAGCGGTACGCCGGCGGCTACGCGTTCGGCCGCTCGGGCTGGGTCGCAGGCACCGACACGACCTCGACGTTCTACTCCGTACGGACCGCTGACCGGTACGCCCTCCCCTCGCACCGCCACGCCGACACGACGGCGATGACGTGGTACGCCGACGGTGTCGACTGGGTCGCCGACCCGGGCCCGTACGCCTACAACGGGTCGAGCCTGCGGGCCGCGGTCATGCGTCGCAACGCCCACAGCGCGCTCGTCGCGCCGGGCACGCCCAACCGCGCGGTGTACGGCAGCGTCAAGGCAGCATCGTCCGCCGGCGGTGTCGACCGTACGTGCGTGTACGACCCGGGCTACCTCGCCTCGAGCGGCTTCGAGCTGGCCCGGTGCGTCTACTACCTGCGCGCGATCGACGCCGTCGTCGTCGAGGACCTCGTCCGCTCGACCAGGTCCTCGGGCACCGTCCAGCAGCAGTGGGTCCTGCCCTCCGGCGTCACCCCCCGCGCGAGCGGCCACACCGTCGCCCTCACCAGCCCGGACCTCACCGGCGTCACGCGCAGCGCAAGGCTTCTGACGGGCGGCGCCCCGCGCGTCTCGGCCGGCTCGACCACGACCGGGGTCCTCGGCCAGTCCTACGGCAAGTCGACCCGGGGCACGGTCGTACGGGTCCCGGTCTCGGTGCGCACGGGCAAGACCGCCCGCATGGTCACGGTGCTGACGAGCAGCGGGTCGCCGGGCTACGCGCGGACGACGGTCAAGGGCCACAAGGCGCTGCGAGTCTGGGTCAACGGACGTTCGCAGACCATCACGACGTCGGTCAACGAGTTCGCACGGCTCGCGGCCAAGGTCTCGTTCGCCCGCTCCAAGGCCAAGGTGCGCGTCGGCCAGAAGGTGAAGTTCTCCGCGCGCGTCACCTCGCTCGGACTGCCCGCCAAGCGTGCCAAGGTCGTGCTCCAGGAATGGCGCAAGGGCAAGTGGCGCAAGGTGCGCACCCTGAGGACCAAGGCGAACGGCACCGTCTCGACCAAGGTCAAGATGACCAGCAAGGGCAAGAAGCGCTATCGCATCGTCGTGCGCGCCAAGAGCGGCAGCCACGGCTGGAAGCCCGTGGCCTCGCCCCTGCGGACGGTCAAGGTCATAAAGAAGAAGCGCTGACGCGCGCCCTCGGTGCCGTCTGGGCGAGGAGGCTGCGCCACACACGAGTGCCGACGACCGCGTTGTTGCTCATGCGCCGCGCCCCCTTGTAGGCACGCATCGTCGCGCGAGACTTTGCATCCCAGACACCGGTGACCGAGATCCTGAGCGCCTGCTGGACCGCCCGTACCGCTGGCCCCCGAACGTTCTTGGTGATGCGCAGGCCGGAGTAGGCGACGAGTGTGCGGTGCACGCTCGACGACCCCGCCGGCGCGGTGACGCGCGGGTAGTACGGGCACGGCGTCGCGCGGCGCTTGGTGTAGCGGTACGCCCAGTTGAGATCGGCGGGTCGGCAGGGGCCGTAGTTGGCTCCGGCGACCGTACGGTCCCAGTACGAGGTGTAGCCCCGCGCCCCGGCCCACGAGAGCGACAGGTGGACGTGGTTGCGGTGGCACGTGGTGTCGTACTGCGTGCCCGAGCGGCTCTTGGCCGTGCAGCCGTTGTAGACGCGCCACCCGCTGCTCGCGCGATAGCTGGACCAGATGCGGTTGTTCCAGATGATGTACATGACGCCGAGCCGACGTGCGTTGGCGAACGCGTTGCCGCGCTTGTCGGTCGCGAGCAGCCACCTGTTCAGGTCGTCGCCGCGCTTCTTGCCGTTCTTCTTGCGCGCGTTCGTCATCCAGTCGATCGCGCGTCCGTCGTGGTGCTCGCTGGTCGCCGTCGAGCAGTCGCGCTGAGCGGACCAGCTGGTCACCGGCCAGGTCGAGACGAGCAGGGCGCCGAGCTTCGCGGTGCCCTTGTGCGGCTTGGCGCAGCTGTTGGGCCCGACGTAGGACGCGGGTGCTTCCAACGTGGCCGGTAGTCCGGACGGTGTCGGTGGCGCTTTCGCCGTGGCCGGTGCGGCCAGAGCGAGTGCGAGGACGGACGGCGCCACAAGCAGCGTCGCCGTACGCCCGAGGCGCGTACGTGACATGGTTTTCTCCCCCAAGTCCCATCCGGCGCATCGACAATCTGTCGACTTCCCCACGCCAGGCGGACCGTCCCCACGCTACGTATCTCAACGCGGAGTGCATCTTGAACTCAGGACGCCCTTTGAGTGAGGCGGATCTCAGGCGCGGACGCGCGGGCGGTCGCGGATGCACCGTAAAATAGAACCGGCCAAATGAGACAAATAACCGATGACTCCGAGGCCTCCCTCAGGTACATCCGCGGAGCGGCCCGCGGACCTCGCCACGGTCCCTGACGGTCGCGACAACGACGGGCTCGCCCTGCGCTTCTGACACGGGTTCCGCTACTGGATTTCACCCGAATCGCGCTGGCGCCGTCGCTGCCGACAAGATCGGCGCCAAGGACATCCGGCGACCGCCGTCAAGGGAGGTCTCAGCGCGCAGGTCGCCGACAAGGTCACGATCGCCCACCTCGGGGGCCCTTCACCGAGAACGCCACCACGGTCGGGAGCATGACGCTCAAGCCCGGGACGTACCTGATCAACGGGTACGCGTTCTTCGACCGGATCGTCACTGCGAAGGAGACGACCAAGGTGTGGGTGTACGCCTTCGGCTACAACGCCGACGTCTCGGTCAGCGCGGTCCGTATCGGCTGACGACCCCAGCGTTGTGAAAGGAACCTGACCGAATCTCGGCCACAGTTCGGTCAGGTTCCTTTCACGTCGCGGACGCGGGGGGCGTCAGGCGAGGTGGCGGGCCAGGAACTCGCGCGTACGAGGGTCCGTCGGCGCGGTGAAGAGCTGCTCGGCGGTGCCGCGCTCGCGGACCACACCGTCGTCCAGGAACAGCACCTCGTCGGCGACCTCGCGGGCGAACTGCATCTCATGCGTCGCCATCACGATCGTCATCCCGGCCTCCTTGAGGCCACGGACCGCCTCGAGCACCTCGCCGACGAGCATCGGGTCGAGCGCGGAGGTCACCTCGTCGAGCAGGAGCACCTTCGGGCCCATCGCGAGCGCCCGTACGATCGCGACCCGCTGCTGCTGGCCACCGGAGAGCGCGTCGGGGTGCTTGCGCGCCTGGTCGGCGAGGCCGAAGCGGGTCAGCAGCGTCATCGCGCGCTCGTCGGCCTCACGGCGACGGACGCCGCGGGTCTTGCGCGGCCCGAGCGTGACGTTGTCGAGCACCGACATGTGCGGGAAAAGGTTGTACGCCTGGAAGACGATCCCGATGTCGCGCCGCACGCCGTCGATGTCGATGCGCGGATCGGTGATCTCGCGGCCGTCGAACCAGACCTCGCCGTCGTCAACGACCTCGAGCAGGTTGAGGCAGCGCAGCAAGGTCGACTTGCCCGAGCCGGATGCGCCGATGAGGCACACCACGCGATGCGTCGCCACGCTGAGGTCGACGCCCTTGAGGACGTCGTGAGCCCCGTACGTCTTGCGGACCGCGCGCGCCTCCAGCAAGCCGCTCATGCCGCTCCGCTCTGTCGTCGGGCCGCACGCAGCGACAGCCAGTCCGTGAACCGCGCGAGCGGGATCGTCGCCACGATGAAGAACACCGCCGCAACGACCATCGGCGTGAAGATGAAGTCGCGGCTGGAGTAGATGTTCGCCTGCCGCAGTGCCTCCAGCACCCCGATCGCCGAGAGCAGCGCGGTGTCCTTCTGCAGGGACACGAAGTCGTTGAGCAGCGGGGGCGTCACCCGGCGCAGCGCCTGTGGCAGCACGACGTACCGAAGAGTCTTGCCGTACGACAGCCCGAGCGACCGCCCGCTCGCCCACTGGCTCGGGTGGACCGAGAGGATGCCAGCGCGGATGACCTCGGCGACGTACGCACCGTAGCTGAGGGTGAGCGCGAAGACGCCGAGCCAGAACGGGTCGTTCGTGGTGCCCTGAAGGCCGAGCGTCGGCACGCCGAAGCCGACGAGCAGCACGATCAGCAGCGTCGGAGTGCCGCGGAAGACGTCGGTGTAGACCGTCGCGACGACCTTCAGCGGCGCCATCCACGCCGAAGGGACGACACGGATGACGGCCACCAGCATCGCGAGCGCCAGGATCAGCACCTCGGCGATGAGGAATGCCTTGATGTTGACGAGGAAGGCCTTCGCGATCTCCGGGAACGCCGCCTTCGCGTCCTCCCAGTCGAAGTAGGTCTCGCGGACCTTGCCCCACCCTGGCGCCGACGTGACGAGCAGCCAGGCGCCGACCAGGATCACCACCGTGGACACGAGCGCGATCGTCGTCCGGCGCCGGTCCTGCCGACGCCGGAACGCCAGCCGTTCGAGCTGGCGTTGGCTCACCTCCCAGGAGGCGCTCACGACAGCTCGGGCACGCCCGTCGTCTGCGACAGCCACTCCTTCTCGAGGTCGGCGAGCGTGCCGTCCTCACGGAGCGCGCCGATCGCCTCGTCGAGGCAGGTCACGAGCTCGCTGCCCTTCTGCAGGAGGAGCCCGAACTCCTCGCTCTGGCCGGTGTCCGGCTGGAACTGCCCGACGATCGTGCCGGGCTTGGAGAGCACGGCGGCGGTCGTGTAGAACGCCGACGGCAGGTCCATCACGAGCACGTCGATCTGTCCGACCTCGAGCGCCTTGGTGGCCTGGTTGGTGTCGTCGTACACGCGCTCCTGCTTGGCCGGCGCGATCTGGTCGATGGCGGTGAGCGACGTCGTCCCGACCTGCGCGCCGAACTGCGCGTCCTTGAGGTCGGCGAAGCTCGTCGCCTTGGCGTACGGGCTCGACTCGAGCGCGACGATCGCCTGGGCCGCCTTGTAGTAAGGCTCCGAGAACGTCACCGCCTTGGCGCGCTCCTCGGTGATCGAGATCTGGTTGATGTCGAAGTCGAAGGACTTCTCGCCCGGCTGATAGCTCGTGTTGAACGGGACGGCCTCCCACACCACCTCGTCCTTGGCGAAGCCGAGCTGGTCGGCGATCGCGTACGCGACGGCGCTCTCGTAGCCCTTGCCGTTGCTCGGGTCGTCGTCGACGAACCACGGCTCGTACGCCGGCGAGTCGGTGCCGATCGTCAGGGTGCCGGCCTTCTTGAGGGGAAGGTCGGCCTTCTCGCAGGAAGCGGTCGCGTCGGAGGCGCTGGGCTCGTCGTCGTTGTCGTCCGTCGGCGCGCACCCGACCGCGAGGGTGAGGAGCGAGACTGCGGCGAGCACGGCGAAGCGGGCAGGACGGCGTACGGGGCTCATGGCACGAATCGTAAGTCCTCGACTGCGGGGCGCGTCAGGCATGGGTGCCGAACGTGCGGCGCCAGTACGTGAGCGGGCGTGTGGGGTACGACGCGACGTCGGCCGCTCGGACGTGCGCGAGTGCGAGGACGTGGTCGCCCGCGGGGACGAGACGGTCCACGTCCACGGCGACCCAGGCGTGGCGGGCGTGGAGCGCGGGCGCCCCGTCCTCGCTGTGCCACGACACCTCGGCGAACCGGTCTCCGCCCTTGGTCGCGAACCGCGTGGCGATCGCGCCCTGGTCGTCGGCGAGGACGTTCACACCCAGGCGGGACCCCGGTCGTACGCGGGTCAGCAGCGACGAGCGAGCGTCGAGCGAGACGAGCAGCATCGGGGGATCCATCGACAGCGACATGAACGCGCTCACGGTCGTGCCGTGCGGGACGCCGTCGTCGAACGTCGTCACCACCGAGACCGCGGAGGCGACGTTGCTCATCGCTGCACGGAACGCGCCCTCCGTTTGTCGAGTGCCGGCGAGCCCCCCAGGGCGGGCCGGTGTATCGAGACCGCTCACAGCAGCCCTCGCTGCCGCAGGATCGGCGCGACCCCCTCCGCGAACCAGTACGCCTCTTCGATGTGCGGGTAGCCCGAGAGCACGAACTCCTCGATCCCGAGCGCGGCGTACTCGCCGATCAGGTCCGCGACCTCGACGTGGCTGCCGACGAGCGCGGTCCCGGCGCCGGAGCGTACGAGCCCGACTCCCGCCCACAGCCCTGGGTAGACCTCGAGCGCGCGGGCGTCGGTCGGCGCCACGCCGCCGTGCAGCTCACGCATCCGCCGCTGGCCCTCGGACTCGCTCGACGCGAGCGCCGCCTGCGCCTTGGCGACGTCGGCGGGGTCGAGATCGGCCAGCAGCTGGTCGGCGACCGCCCACGCCTCCTCGCTGCGGTCGCGGCTGAGGGTGTGCAGCCGGATGCCGAAGCGGACCTCGCGGCCCTCCTCCTCGGCGAGCTTGCGGATCCACTCGATCTTCTCCGTGACCTGCGCGGGCGGCTCACCCCACGTCAGATAGACGTCGACCTGCCGCGCGGTGACCGGGCCCGCCGCGGCCGACGAGCCGCCGAGATAGATCGGGGGCACCGTCGCCGCCTTGCGCGTACGGGCGTCGGCGACGTCGTAGTAGTCGCCGGAGAAGTCGTACCCCGAGTCGGCGAACGCCCCCCGGAAGATCGCGAGGAACTCCTCGGCGCGGGCGTACCGGTCGTCCTTCGCGACGCGGTCGCCGAACCGCAGCTGCTCCGAGGGGTCGCCGCCGACGACGACGTTGAGGGCGAGCCGGTCGCCGGAGACACGCTGGAACGTCGAGGCCATCTGGGCGAGCAGCGTCGGGTTCATGAGCCCAGGACGTGCTGCGATGAGGAACTTCAGCTTCGTCGTGTGCGCGAGCAGCGCGGACGCGATCACCCACGCGTCCTCGCACGGCGTGCCCGTCGGCGTGAGGACGGACTCGAAGCCGAGCCGCTCGGCCGTACGGGCGACGTCGACGAGGTAGTCGAGGTCGGGCTCGCGATAGCGACCCGCCGTGTGCGCAGCGCCGCCCGCCCGCGCCACCTCGGTCGGCACGCTGTGTCCGCCGCCGACCAGCGTCCGGCTGTCTCCGGTGGTGGGAAGGAACCAGTGCAGCTTCATGGGGGGCCTTTCGAGACGGCGACAGACGCACGCCACCTTCTCTCGGCGGCGGAGCGCAGGCACGGTTATCGCTCACGGCGGGTGAAACCGTCCGACTTCCGTCGTCCCCGACGAGACGGGTCCTCGCGCGGGCGGTGGCCCGTACGGTCCGGTCCATGTCCGAACGCCGTCGCGCCCTCTCCTGGCTCCCGGCCGTGGTCACCGCGGCCGTGGTCGCGGCACACCTGACGCCCCCGGGTCACCGTCGGCCACCCCCGGGTCACCGTCGGCCACCCCCGGGTCACTCAGGCGTACGCGGGGTTGGTCGCGGCACCGTCGAGCCAGAGGGTGTCCGACGCGTCGCTGTGCGTCCCGGTGGTCCCGACATGCTTGGAGCTGATCTTCGGTCCGTTGCGAATCACGCGCCACAGCGCCATCGCGTGCCCACGGCCGACCCCGTACTCCTCGTCGAGCCACGCCACCACCTGCCCCGCCTTTGCACTCGGCTCGGCGAAACCGCGGTCGCGTGCCTCGTCGACGAGCTCGTGCGGAGTCTTGCCGGTCTTCTTCTCGATCGTGTCGAGGTACGCCTGGAAGGACATGGTGTCGGTCTCCTCAGTAGGTGCGAATCGCTTCGTCCGTCGGACTCACCGGATCAGACCGATGGCTCGGACGAATCTCATCGCGAGTGACCCGCGGACCGCAGACACCGACCCGCGGGCGCCAGGAAGTGACCCGCGAACACTTGTCTTCGAGATCGCGTAGACTTGTGTCGTGAGCCTGATCGGGGTCCGCGATGCGGCCGAGCGCCTGGGGGTCTCCCCGCGGCGCGTGCTGCAGCGCATCGAGGACGGCACGCTCCCCTCCGTACGAGTCGGGAGCCAGTGGGCCATCGACCCCGCTCACCTCCCGCTCGCGCGGGGACGCCCGTCGCGTCCACTCTCCGCGCACATGGCGTGGGCACTTCTCGACTATCTCGACGGCGGGACACCCGACGTCGCACCGACCGAGCGCAAGCGCCTCCACGCGTACGCCGACCGCCTGCGGCAGGCCGACGACCCCGCGACGCTCCTCCGCGCCTGGATGGAGAAGCGTGCCGACCGCCACGAATACCGCGCCGCGGCCGCCGACCTCGACGACCTGCGTGACGACGAGCGCCTGCTCCGCTCCGGCGCCAGCACCGAGGACAGCTTCATCGTCAGCCCCGTCGCCGAGGCCTACGTGGCGGCCAGCGACCTCGACACGGTCGTCGACGACTACTTCCTCGTGCCGGCCACGCGACCGGACGGCAACGTCATCCTCCACGTCGTCGCCAAGATCCCGGCACGAATCGCCTGGCCGGTCCTGGCAGCCGACCTCGCCGAGCACCTAGGATCCCGCGAGAGCGCCCGTGTCGCAGAGCTCGTCCGCGACCGCCTGCCGCGAGAGTGAGGACCCCGTGAGCATCGTGCTGCCGGTGATGAGCGCCGAGCAGGAGGCATCCTGGTTCGGCCTGTTCCACCTCGCGAAGAACGTCCCCGAGGGGTGGACGCTCGTCGGCGGCCAGATGGTCCACCTGCACTGCGCCGAGCGCGGGGTCGAGCCGTACCGCTCGACCCCCGACGTCGACACCGTCCTCGACGTGCGTGGCCACCCGCAGATCCTCATGACCGTGACGTCCGCGCTGGCAGACGCCGAGTTCGAGCCGCGCGGGCTGACCGCGAGCGGCAAGCAGCACCGCTGGGTACGGGGTCACGCGACGATCGACGTCCTGATCCCGGCCTTCACGGGGCAACCCGGACGCGGCATCGGCGCAAGCGGCTACCCGGGCTTGGCGACCCCTGGCGCGATCTACGCGCTCAGACGCTCGGAGGCCGTCGAGGTCACGGTCGGTGACACCACCGGCACCGTACGGAGGCCGACACTGCTCGGCGCGCTCGTCATCAAGTCTGCGGCGTATTCGATCACCGTCGACCCCCACCGCGAGCGCCACCTCGACGACTTGGCGCTGCTCGCGTCGATGCTCACCGCGCGCGACCTGCGGGGCGCCGAGCTGTCGAAGGGCGAGGCGAAGTACGTCCGCGAGGCGGCACCCGCCGCTCGCGACCACCTCGCGGCGCGGATGATCGACGGCGCGACCGACGGCCTCACCCGCCTCGCGCGCGTCATCGCCTGACGCGGGTGTCTAGCGCGACCGACCGGCGCCGGCCGCCCACTCCTCGGCGAGGATCCCGTACGTGTAGCCGTCGACCCACCCGAGCTCGGCGTGCCACGAGTCTCGGACGCCGTGCTGCTCACGGCGCATGCCGACCTTCTCCATCACCCGCCACGACGCGTGGTTGTCAGCGAAGCAGGCGGCGGTGATGCGGCGGAGACCGAGCTCGCCGAACCCGAGGTCGAGCAGTGCTCCCGCGACCTCCGTCGCATAGCCACGCCCGGCGAACCCCGACGCGAACGTGTAGCCGATCGACCCCTCGACGCGGTGCCAAGGCTGATCCCCGTGCCGCTGACCGAGGCCGTCGGAGACGCCCAGCGACGCGATCCCGATGGCCGCCCCGTCGAGGTGCACGACGACGGCGTGGTCGAGCGGGTCGTCGATGCTGTCGAGCCAGGCCTTGCGGAACGCGTCCGGCTCGACGACGGTCCGGATGAGCCACCGCTTCACCTCGGGGTCGTTGCGCCAGACAAGGACCTCGTCGAGCGCCTCCTCGGTCGGCAGGCGCAGCTCGAGGCGCTCGGTCCGGCGCGGCCACGCGATGTCGGGATTCGTCACGCGAGCGAGACAACCAGACCTTGCCGAGGTGAGGCAACGCAGTTTCGGCGGCGTGCCATCAGCGTGCCGCCACGTGACGCTGCCAGACTCGTTCGATGACCGAAACGAGAATCTCCGCGGACTCCGCGGGCGCCTGGCAGCTGGGCGACCTGACGGTGAACCGGCTCGGGTTCGGCGCGATGCGGCTGACCGGCAGCGCCGCTTTCGACCTCGGAGTGGCAAGTGATCGCGACCGGTCCGTCGAGGTGCTCCGACGTGCGCTCGACCTCGGCGTCAACCACATCGACACGGCCGCGTTCTACTTCTCCCCGCTGCGCTCGGCGAACGAGCTGATCAACTCCGCGCTCGCGCCGTACCCGGACGACCTCGTCATCGCCACCAAGGTCGGCCCCGGAAGGGACGTGTCCGGCGCATGGCTTCCCCCTGCCCGCCCCGACCAGCTCCGCGGCCAGGTCGAGGAGAACCTTCGCCAGCTCGGTCGCGACCACCTCGACCTGGTGAACTTCCGCAGGATGCCAACCCTGAAGTCGATCAGTGAGCATGTCGGAGCGCTCGCTGAGCTGCGCGACGCTGGACTGGTCCGACACATCGGCATCTCCGCGGTCGAGCGCACGCACCTAGACGAGGCAAGGGCGGTCACGCCTGTGGTTTGCGTGCAGAACCGGTTCGCCATCGGGGCATCGGACGAGGCGCACGACCTCCTCTCGACCTGCGGCGAGCATGGCATCGCCTTTGTACCGTTCTTCGCTGTCGCCGGCGGCGGCGCGGAGCGCGGCCGATCCGCCTCCACCGAGGACGACGAGACGCTCACGATCGCGGCAGCGCACGGTGCCTCGCCCGCGCAGGTCCGGCTCGCCTGGACGCTCCAACAAGGGGCCCACGTGCTGGCCATCCCCGGGACGAGCAATCCGGACCACCTCACGGAGAACGTCGCGGCAGCCGGGCTCCGCCTCACCGCAGACGAGCTCACTCGCCTCTCTTCTCGCCAATGATGCGTGCCCGCTCTTGTTCGAAGTCCCTCGCAACAAGGGGCTCTTCACTGGCGTCTCGCGACGACACATCTCGCTCATGTCTCTGAGGCCGACCGGATGCAGGAACTGCCGGCGGCGGGGATCGCCGACGTCTGCCGCGGGGTCGCTGGCCAAGACGCACGACTGCTGGACGCTTGGGCGAGGCTCGCACCGGAGCCCGGTCGGTCACCGCGCGGTGAGTCGCACCGGGGCTCCAGCGAGGAGGTGGTCCCACGCCCGGACAGTCTCACGTTCAACGGTCCCGGCGTGCCTTCCGAGGGCCCCGTCGCGCCAGGAGTGCCATCGGGATAGCGAGTCGGCGCGACAGTCCGTAGGTGGTCGAAGGGCTACCGGTCACGGCCTCCTTGTAGCGGACGGCGGACTTGCCGGTGAGATACCAGCGGCTCGGAGAGTCGTCGATCTTGGTGAACTGCACGACGGCGTCATTCCGGCCGAGGCTCACGGGTTGGTGGATATACGCGAATCGGAAGGGCTTCGGTCGCTTGCCGCGCAGGATCCGCCCGATGTTGTCGGCCGCGTGTGCGCCCGATGGCATGCCGCTCTGGCAGGTCCCGTGAATGACTCCCCAGGGTTGCTGGATCGCCGCAGCATCACCGATGGCGAAGATGGATGGGTGTGAGACCGACCGAAGCTCGGGGTCCACGACGATCCGCCGCTGGGGATCAACGGTGAGGCCGGCGTCCGCGGCCAAGGGCGAAGCCCAGAACCCCGTGGTCCAGAGCGTGGCATCGGAGGCGACAAGCTCTCCGCCGGCCAGCACGACCGCGTCGGGCAGGACCTTGGTGATCTCGACGCCGGTCCGGCTCTCGATGCCCAGCCGCTCGAGCACGCCGAGCAGATAGCTCCTGGCTTTCGCGTTCATCAGTGGCGCCGGCTCGTCACGCCCCAGGAGGACGACCCGTACCGACGGGAAGGACTCGGCGATCTCGGTGGCCGCCTCGACACCAGTCAGGCCGTTGCCACACACCACCGCGGTGCCGCCGTCGGCGACCTCCGTGAGTCGGCTGGCCAGCTTGTTCGCCGAGGACGGCGAGTTCAGGGTGTAGGAGTGCACGTCGGCACCGGGCACGTGGTTCGTGGGGGTCGCGCTGCCGATGGCGTAGATGAGGGTGTCGTAGTGAAGGGTGGTTTCGCCCTGCTCGGTGGCTACGGCCAGCTCCTGCCGCTCAGCGTCCAGGTCGGTCGCGGTCCCTTCCACGAACTCAATGTCCAGTCCCTGCACGAGATCTGGGATCGCGAGGTATTCCATCTCTTGGTGCGTCGCCTGCTGGTGCATGCGCAGGCGTTCGTTGAATCGGCTCGAGGGGTTGACCAACGTCACTCGTCCGCCGATCGCCCGGCTCCGGCGCGCGACCCGGATGGCTGCCATGATCCCTGTGTAGCCACCACCGATGACCACAGTCTTGTGGTGCGTTTCCTTGTTCGTCATGTGCTTCATCCTTTGTTCTCGGTTGCTTGTATCCATGACGAGACACCTGCGGCAGGTGTGACACTTCGGCCGTGAGTAGGCGCATCCGGGCCTCGATCCAGCACCACTTGTCACACGAAGCGCTCCTGTGTCGTCAGGAGCGGTATGGAGGACGCAGATGAATGATGAGCCCGAAACCGACAACATTTCGCGTCAGCTGTTCTCGATCGCCTACCGGATGACAGGGAGCGCCAGCGATGCAGAAGACCTGGTCCAAGAAGCCCACGAGCGCCTGCTCCGAGCCTTCGCGGCCGGCACTGTTGTGGAGTCCAAGCCGGCGTTCCTGACCACGATCACAACCCGGCTCGCAATCGACCACCTCCGCTCCGCACGGGTCCGGCGCGAGTCCTACGTGGGGACTTGGCTTCCTGAGCCGGTGCTGACCGACCCCGACCCTTCGGAGCATGCCGCCATGTCGGACTCACTGTCCCTGTCGTTTCTCGTCCTCCTCGAGAGGCTCAGTCCGATCGAGCGCGCTGTGTTCCTGCTCCGCGAGGTTTTCGTGTACCCCTACGACGAGATAGCCAAGATCGTCAACAAGAGCGAAGGGAACTGTCGGCAGGTGTTCTCGCGCGCCCGGACCCGGATCAGCGAGGGCCGCCCCCGCTTCGAGGCCTCCTCACAGGAACGGGAGCTGTTGACAACGAGGTTCAAGGCCGCGGCCGAGGACGGCCAGGTCGGTGCCTTGGTGGAACTTCTCGCCGCCGACGCCGTGTTCCAGGGCGACGGCGGTGGGAAGGCCCGAGCTGTGGCCGAACCAGTGTTCGGAAACGAGCGAGTGGCACGTCTACTTATCGGGTTCTTCAAGCGCTACGCCTCGCTGGGGGCGCGCCTGGAGGCCGCCCACGTGAACGGTCAGCCCGGCCTTCTCGCCTTCGACGCCGACGACCATCTCATCAATGTCCTCGCCCTGGACATCCATGAAGGCACAATCCAGACGGTCCGGTCGATCATTAACCCCGACAAGCTGGCCCACCTCGGCTACCCGGTCTCCGACATTGCCCGCATCGGTCCGCCCGATGGCCAGAAATGACAAAAGGATGCGTCGGCCGGCGTTTCGTGGAGCTGGCGGAATCAGTCTCGCCTCATCAAGCGTGAGAACTGCCCTTCTCCGGGTGAGCCGGCACCCGGGGATCCGGGAGGAGCTGTGAACGACCAGCTCGACCACCCCAGAATCGCCAACGCCCCACCGAAGCGACCAACGGTCGACTCGAACCTGCGAGGCTCGCCCTCGGCTTCACTCACCTCACCCATCACATCGCCAGATGCGTACTCGAAACCGGCGGCTTCAAACCCCACCTTCACCCGCAAATGTGAAGAGCCCACTACGGGCTGACCACGGGAGGGCGACTTTACGTAACAGATCTTCGTCCCAGGTGCTGATACTCCCCGTGGCGGAACCACCGCAGTTGCGCTTGCATCCAGAGGATCACCTGAACCGATCAGGCGACGGAAGGAGCCACTCGCGTGCGAACCACACTCGTCCGGGTCGGCGTCGTCGGGGGAGCATCAGCACTGCTGCTGACCGCCCTGCCCGCCTCGCTCGTCTCGGCATCACCCCCCTCTGACCGACCAGCCGTCGACTGCACCGCAGTCCTCGCGACACCGACCCTCGACTCCGCGTTCGACGCCGCTGCGACCGCGGCCGACGTCCCCGCGAACCTCCTCAAGTCCGTCTCGTACCTGCAGTCCCGCTGGGAGGGCCACAACGGCCAGGCGAGCAACGATGGCGGGTACGGCATGTTCAACCTCAAGGCCACGACGGCGGCGGTGCCCGACGGGGCCGGGAAGGGCGGGGTCTCGACAGGCTCGACCGACGGGGTCTCGACAGGCTCGACCGACGGGGCCGGCTCGGTCGGCCGTACGACCAGCGAGCTCGACCGTGCCGCCACCCTCACCGGACTCACCGTCGACGCCGTGAAGACCGACGACCGCGCCAACCTGTGCGCGGCCGCGGCACTGACCGCCTCGTACGCGCCTGACCTCGACGGCAGCAGTCCGGCCAAGGACTGGGCTCCGGCGATCCGACAGTTCGGGTCCGCCGACAGCTTCGTCACCCAGGTGCTCGCGGCCGCCCGTACGGGTCAGGACCGGGTCACCTCGAGCGGCGAGCGCGTGACTCTCGAGGCCGACCCGGCGATCGCCGCCGCCAGCCCGACCGCGAGCGACCCCGAGACCGACTGCCCGACCGACCTCGGCTGCGAGTGGATCCCGGCCGGCTACGCGAAGGGGAACCCGACCGACCCTGACAGCACGGGCAACTACGGCAACCACGACAAGGCCGACCGCACCGGGCCCGGCGGACCCAAGCTCAAGTACATCGTCATCCACGACACCGAGACCGCGTACGACCCGACGATCCGGCTCGTCACCGACCCCACGTACCTCGCCTGGAACTACACGATCCGCTCCTCCGACGGGCACATCGCCAACCACCTCGACCCCAAGGACGTCGGCTGGCACGCGGGAAACTGGTACGTCAACGCGCACTCGATCGGCATCGAGCACGAGGGCTGGGCAGGCTCGGCCGGATGGTTCACCGAGGCGATGTACCAGCAGTCGGCGACCCTCGTCCGCCATCTCGCCGAGAAGCACGACATCCCGCTCGACCGCGCCCACATCATCGGGCACGACCAGGTGCCCGGCATCCTCGCCGGTTACACCAAGAACGTCCACTGGGACCCGGGGCCGTACTGGGACTGGGAGCACTACTTCGACCTGCTCGGTGCGCCGATCGGCCAGTCCGCCAAGAACACTGCGGGCGTGAAGGCCGGCGACGTGGTCGAGGTCCGTCCCGGCTACGCCGACAACATCAACCCGGTCACCGGCTGCCAGCAGGCGTCGCCCGGCTCCGGTGACTGCGTCGCGGGCCAGGGTACGAACTTCGTGCTCGCGCGCCAGGCCCCCGCCGCGGACGCGCCGCTCGCGAACGATCCGGGCTGGAAGCCGAACGGCGCCGCCGGCACCTCGTACGCCAGCGACATCAGCGCCCGCATCAACGCCGGGCACAAGCTCGTCGTCGCGGAGGTGCGCGACGGGTGGCTCGGGGTCTGGTGGGCCGGCTCGCTCGTGTGGATCGCGAACCCGGCCGACGACCCGAGCGTCTTCCGTACGACGGCCAAGACCGTGACCGTGGCGTCGGAGACGACGGCAGCACCGGTGTACGGGCGGGCGTACCCGGAGCCGGAGGCATACGCCCCGTACGAGATCCCGGTGCAGGCGATCGGCGCGCTCGAGTACACGGTCGGCGTCGGCCAGCGCTACGCCGTGAGCGACGACGACGTGGAGACCGACTACTACTACGCGCAGTCGTTCGACGGGTCGATCCCCGATGACCGTACGGACGTGAAGGGCGCGTTGCGCTACTACCAGCTCTGGTACACCCACAAGCAGGTGTTCGTCCAGGCCGACGACGTCGTGCTCGACGACCCGGGCAAGCGCGCCGTCGTGCCGACGGCGCTGCCGCGGATCACGGGCGAGGCCAAGGTGGGCTCGACGCTGACGGTCAGCAACGGCCGCTGGTCGCGCGAGGTGCACGGGTTCGACTACCGATGGCTCGTCGGGGGACGCGTGGTCAAGGGTGCAACGTCGTACGCGTACACGCTGAGCGCGGCCGACGTCGGCAAGCGGGTCGTCGCCGTGGTGTCGGTCGACGACCGCACGCTGTATCCGATGGTCGCGCCGTCACTGCCGACGGGGAAGGTGGTCGAGTAGGCCGGAGCGCTGGTTGAGCCTGTCGAAACCCACCGGGTAGACGGTTGAGCCTGTCGAAACCACCCCGGGTAGGTGGTTGAGCCTGTCGAAACCCAGGTTTCGACAGGCTCAACCAACGGGGCCGGCCTCAACCAGCGGGGCCGGGTTTCGACAGGCTCAACCAGCGGGGCCGGGCTCAACCAACGGGACCAGGCTCAACCAGCGGGGGGCTCAGGCCTCGGCGTCGAGGGCGGCGGCGACGCGGCGGTGCGCTTCCCAGATCTCCTCGGGCATCCGCTCGAACTGCGCGAGGTGCTCCTCGCGGAAGCCGATCTCCTGGCGCCAGCGCTCGATGTCGATCGAGAGGATCGTGTCGAGATCCTCCGGGGTGATGTCGACGCCGTCGAGCTGCAGCTCCTCCTTGGTCGGGATGATGCCGACCGGCGTCTTGCGGCCGGTGACCTCACCCTTCTTGAGCTGGATCAGCCACAGCAGCGGGCGCAGGTTGTCGCGGTATCCGGGCCACAGGAAGTGACCGTCCTCCGGGTCACGCTGGAACCAGTTGACGTGAGCGAAGATCGGCAGCTCCTTCGCCGCACCGACCACGTCGAGGTAGTGCCGCGCGTAGTCGCCCTCGCCGTACGCCATGAACGGGCGGTTGGACATCGGGTCGTAGCGCAGCTGCCCGTCCACGCCCTCGGCGGCGAACGTCGCCTCGGCGCCCAGCGTCAGCCCGTCGTACACGCCCTCGGCGAGGTCGTCGATCGCCCGGATCAGCGGCTCGCGGTCGCGCGTACGGCCACCGAAGATGATCGCGTCGATCGGCACACCTGCAGCGGCGTTGTAGTCCGGCGCGATGTTGGGGACGTTGTCCAGCGTCGTCGTGAAGCGGCTGTTCGGGTGCGCCCACGGCTCACCGGCCTGCTCGGGCGTCCGGTCGGCGATCGGGTTGCCCTTCCAGTCGAGCCACCCAGTGACGTCGGCCGGCGGAGCGGGGGTGCGGCCCTCCCACCAGACCTCTTGGGTCTGCGGGTTGTACGCGACGTTGGTGAAGATCGCGCCTGTGCCCTCATCGATGGAGTGCAGCGCAGTCGGGTTGGTCGTCTCGTTGGTGTCCTTCGCGACACCGAAGACGCCGTACTCCGGGTTCATCCCGTAGAGCTTGCCGGTCGCCTCGTCGACCCACAGCCACGCGATGTCGTCGCCGTAGAACGACACGTGATAGCGGTCGCCGAGCGCGTCGGGCGGCAGCATCATCGCGAGGTTGGTCTTGCCCGAGGCGCTCGGGAAGCCGCCGCAGACGTGGTAGGTCTCGCCGGTCTCCTTGTCGTGGATGCCGATGAGCATGTACTGCTCGGCGAGGTACTTGCGCGAGTCCCACCCGTCGTACGCGCCCTGGCGCAGACCGTGGGCGATCTTGCCGAGGAGCGCGTTGCCTCCGTACGAGGAGCCGAAGTGGAGGATGGTCCGCTCGTCGGCGACGGTGACGAAGTAGCGCTGGTCGTCCGGCGTGCCGTGCCCGAGGGACTCCAGGTCGCCGGTGACGTGGACGGCGCGGACAAAGCTGTCGGGGTCTTCGAGATCGTTGACGAACTCGACGCCGACGCGCGCCATGCGGATCATGTGGAGCACGACGGTCCGGGTGTCGGTGAGCTCGACACCCGCGGCCCAGGGTGCGAGCGCGTTGCCCGGAGGTGCCATCAGGTAGGGGACGACGTACATCGTCTTGCCCACCAGCGCGTCGCGCATCTTGCTCTCGAGCAGCGGCCGCATCTCGGAGGCCGGCCGCCAGTTGTTGTAGACGCCCTTGTCCTTGGGGTCGTTCGTCGCCACGATCGTGCGCTCCTCTGAGCGCGCCGTGTCCTTGTGGTAGCTGCGGGAGTAGTAGCGTCCCTCGCCCGCAGGCTGCAGCTCGCCGGCCGCCAGGGCCTCGTCGATCAGGCGCGCATCGTCTGCGGCACTGACGACCTCGACACGGTCGGCGCCGGTGAGCTCAGCCCAGTGGCGTACGTACTCGCGCACGCGGGGGTTGGTCAGGCCGGCTTCATCCATGGCCTTGTCGGGATCTGCCATCGGTCTCGGGTCCTTTCGGATCGGCAAGGTGCGATGAAGGGTACATGAGTTGAAGAACTCTGCAATAACCCCTACGTTTGTTGCCCCGAGCACCATTCGACGCCTGAGCGGACGAGAGGCGATGACGAGCAACGTACCGCTTTACCAAGCGAAGGCTGAGCTGTTCCGCACACTCGGACACCCCGCCCGCATCCGCGTTCTCGAGATCCTCCAGGCCGGGCCGACCCCCGTCCGCGACCTGCTCAACGAGCTCGAGATCGAGGCGTCCAACCTCTCTCAGCAGCTCGCCGTCCTGCGCCGCGCGGGCCTCGTGACGTCGTCACGTCAGGGCTCCACGGTCCTGTACGCACTGAGCACGTCTGACGTCGACGACCTGCTCGCGGCCGGTCGCCGGATCCTCGCCGACATCTGGCAGGACACCGAAGGCATGCTCGCCGCACTGCGGCGCGACGGCGGCTGAGGCAGCCCTGTCGAAAAAGCACCACGTGATGAAACTTCTGGGCGCGTGTCCGGATTTCACCACAGACTGACTCCCACCGAGGCGTCAGGGGGACGCCTCCGTTCAGGGGGAACCACATGCCGACCACACCCAAGCTGTCACCGTCCGTCCTGCCGCTCGACCGCCAGGCGACCACGTCCGTGAGCCAGGGCCGTCCGCTCCCGACACCCGATCTGGTGCCGGGCAAGAAGACGATGAACCTGCAGATCCAGGGCGGCTCCTTGCCGGTCCACGTCTCGTTCGTCACGCCGTGGGCGAAGGCGCCGAGCCCGACGTACGTCGCCGGGTTCCAGCTGAACAACGTGAGAGACCTCAGGATCGACTACGACTCCGACGTCGACCCGTACGTCCTGAAGTCCGGGCAGAACGTGTGGCAGACGATCTCACCAGGCTCCTGGATCGTCGTCACGTCGGCGACCACCGGCGGCCTCGTCGGCGTCTACAAGATCCCCACCGACAACACGCCCGACCCGATGGTCATCCCGATCGGCGCGACCAGCCTGCAGCGGATGCCCTCCAACATCGACGCACCACCGGACGATTTCAGCGCCGTCACGCTGCAGCGCTCACCCTCGCCGATCCTGGTCAACTTCGCACCTGACGCGACCTCGATCAGCATGGGCCAGTCACCGAAGTACGTCGTCGTCCACGAGCAGTACTGGCAGCTCGGCGGGGTCACCTGCTCGCTCGCACCGCAGGAGAAGCGCTCGCTCAGCTTCCTCCGTACGGTCGGCCGCCTCGACTCCACGACGAGTCAGGAGCAGGTGCAGTCGAGCTTCAACACGTCCGTCTCGGCGTCGGCCTCGTGGGGCTGGGGATCACTGTCGGCCTCGGTCTCCGCCTCGCTGTCGAGCTCGTCGTCGACCAGCCAGACCACGACGATCACGTCGACGGAGACGACCGTGGTGAATCAGTCGGTCGAGAACAAGGGCACGGAACCGGTGACGATCCTCGAGTGGCAGCTGGTCGACCGCTTCACCGTCGTCTCCACCGAGCGGCCGCCTGCCGTCATGGAAGCCGGTCAGCCGGCAACCGTCATGCGCTTGTTCCCGCCGCACGCCGACGTCGCCCTCACCACGCTGTGAGGGTCATCTTCTGGAACGTCCAGCGCTCGGGCCTCGATGAGGGCGGATGGCTGGAGGATGGCCTCGCCGACCTCATCCACCGCAACCCCACCCCCGAGGCGATCGTCCTGTGCGAGCTGAGCGAGGGGTATACGGGCGGACAGCTGGGGTACGCGGTGCAGGGCTGGAACTGGGAGGTCGTCCCCCTGTCACCGCTGGGCACCGGGGGCAACTACCTCAAGGACACGTCGCTGCGGCTGGCGGCCGTCCAGCCGCAGCACGGCCTGTTCACCCAGACGCTGGTGGGGCGCGGCGTCGGCCAGTCCCGGCCGTCGCTCATGCTCACACGTCACGGCGGCGGCGCCGTCGAGCACGTCGCGTTCGTCCACCTGCCCGCACAGCTCGGCGCCTTCAGCGCGGCCGTTCCTACTGCCGCCCTGACCGAGATCGCTGTCGGTCTCACGGCGGACGGGCACCACGTGGGCCCCGCAGGCCCGTACGACATCTCTGCCGTCGTCGGTGACCTCAACGTCAATGCCGGCAACCCGGTGGACCTGGCCGCGTTCACCCTCGCTCTGAACGCCACCGCGTTCCAGCACTTCGTGCGCGCCCGTCCGTTCCGACAGACCCACAACAGTGGAAGCGAGCTCGACTGGGCGTTGGTCGCACCTGGAGTGCCCGGTCCCGCGGTGGACCGACTCGACTGGCGCCGAGCCAAACCCGATCCTGACGGCGACTTCGTTCCCGGCACCAGTGCGAAGAACTCCGACCACTGGCCGATCCTGCTCACCTGGTAGCTCGACGCGGACCGTCGGCTCGTCGCGGGCTACGTGCTCGCGGCGGGCGGCTCGGCCGCCAGGGTGCGCATGATGCCGTGCAGCGACGCGCGGCACGCCTCGACGGCCGGGGTGTCCGCGAGCGAGGCGCGGGTCGCGGTGAACACCGTACGCCGCGGCGCGCCGGGCAGGTCCACCATGCGCACCTCGGGGCTCCTCCGTACGCCCATCAGGCCCGGCAGCAGCGCGACCGCGTTGCCGGTCTCGACCAGGGCGACGTGCGCCTGGAGATCGGCCGTCTCGTACCGCACGTCGGGCTCAAACCCGGCCGTACGGCACATCTGCAGGGCCCAGTGCCGTGACGCCGCGCCCTGTGGCTCCATCACCCACGGAACCTCGGCCGCGTCGTCGATGCTCCCGATCGCCGACCACGGCTCACCGGTCGGCGGCACGGCCAGTCGGAGCGCGTCGGTCGTCAGCGGGTCACGGTCGAGCTCGGGGTGCCACGGCGCGGCGTGCCCTGGGTACTGCTCGGCGATCACCAGATCGAACTCGCGCACCCACGTCTCGTACAGGGCCTCCTCGGGCTCGCGCTGCGACATCGTCACGCGCAGCTGCGGGTGGTGTGCGGCGAGGTCGGCGAGAAGCTGGGGCATGAACGCCAGCGCGGCCGACTGGAAGACGGCAACCCGCAACGTGCCGGCGGCCTCGGCGCCAAGCGCACTGACCTCAGACTCGGCCTGCTCGAGACGCTGGAGGATCGCGTCGGTGTGACCGACGAGCAGCTCGGCGGCCGGCGTCAGCTGCACACGGCGCCCGGCCTTGCGCAGCAGTGGGACCCCGACCTCGCGCTCGAGCTGGGAGAGCTGCTGCGAGACCGAGGACGGGCTCTGGTGCAGGGCCTCGGCGACCTCGGCCAGCGTGCCGCGCAGGCTGAGCTCGCGCAGCAGGCGGAGCCGTCGTACCTCGAGCACGATCGTTCAGTTCTCCTAAGCCATATTGTTCAGAAAACGTCGCTTTACCTTACGATATCTCGCGCTGATACTGACGTCATCCCTACTCCTTTCCTTCTCGGGGGCACCATGACGACGCTGGCCCGCGGCCCGCACGACCTCGGTCACGACCCCGACGATGCGCTCGTCCACGAGGTCGAGACCCTCGTACGACAGTGGCTCGACGCCGCGGCGACCAAGCCGGTGGACCCGGCTGCGCGCCAGCTCGCCGCCGTCCTCAAGGACCCCGCAGGCCTCGACTTCACGGTCGGTTTCGTCGATCGCGTCATCCGGCCCGAGGACACCGGGGTCGCCGCGCAGAGCTTCCGCGAGCTCGCCCGGAGCACGCCGCGCTTCCTGCCCTGGCACCTGCGCACCGGCGTACGTCTCGGTGCCGCCGTCTCGGCGTTCGCCCCCGGCCTGGTGATCCCGATCGTGCGCCGCGCGCTGCGCCACATGGTCGGCCACCTGCTCGTCGACGCCACCGAGAGCCGCCTCGACAAGGCGATCACGCACCTGCGCTCGCGCGACGTACGGCTCAACATCAACCTGCTGGGCGAGGCCGTCCTCGGGGAGAAGGAGGCCGACCGTCGCCTGGCCGGGACGCGCCGCCTCCTCTCGCGCCCGGACGTCGACTACGTGTCGATCAAGGTGTCGGCGACCGTGCCCCCGCACTCACCGTGGGCCTTCGACGAGGCCGTCGCGCACATCGAGCGGAGCCTGCTGCCGCTGTTCCGGCTCGCCGCTGACGCGCCGACGTCGAAGTTCATCAACCTCGACATGGAGGAGTACCGCGACCTCGACCTCACGATCGCGGTCTTCACCCGTCTGCTCGACCGGCCCGAGCTCAAGAACCTCGAGGCCGGCATCGTGCTGCAGGCCTACCTGCCCGACGCGCTGTCGGCGATGCAGCACCTGCAGGAGTGGGCGGCTGCGCGCCGCGCTCGGGGCGGTGCCACGATCAAGGTGCGTGTCGTGAAGGGCGCCAACCTGCCGATGGAGCGTGTCGAGGCAGCGCTTCACGACTGGCCGCTCGCGACGTGGTCGACGAAGCAGGAGTCGGACACGAACTACAAGCGCGTCCTGCGCTGGGCGATGACGCCCGAGCGGCTCGCGAACGTACGCCTCGGCGTGGCCGGGCACAACCTCTTCGACGTCGCGTACGCCTGGGTCCTGGCCGGGCGGCGCGGGGTCCAGGACGGGCTCGAGTTCGAGATGCTCCTCGGCATGGCGGAGGGCCAGGCGGCCGCCGTGAAGGAGACCGTCGGCGGACTCCTTCTCTACACGCCCGTCGTGCACCCGCAGGAGTTCGACGTCGCGATCGCCTACCTCGTCCGCAGGCTCGAGGAGGGGGCGAGCCAGGACAACTTCATGTCCGCCGTGTTCGACCTCCACGACGACGCCGGGCTCTTCGCACGCGAGCGCGCACGTTTCGTGGCCTCGCTCGAGGCGCTCGACGACACGGTCCCGCCGCCGCACCGCGTCCAGGATCGCCGGCTGCCCGTCGCCGACACGCCTTCGGCGGAGTTCGCCAACAGCCCCGACACCGACCCGTCCCTGCCCGGAAACCGCGCGTGGGGGCGCGCGATCACGCAGCGGATCGCGACCTCGCGGCTCGGCGACGACCTCGTCGCCGCGCACACCGTCACCGACGCCGGGACGCTCGACGCGCTCGTCGAAGGCGCCGCGGCCAGCGGCTGGAGCGACCGTACGGGGGCCGAGCGCGCGGCCGTGCTGCGTCAGGCCGCCGTCGAGCTGGAGCGCCGTCGCGCCGACCTGCTCGAGGTGATGGCGTCGGAGTGCGGCAAGACCCTCGACCAGGGCGATCCGGAGGTGTCGGAGGCGATCGACTTCGCTGCGTACTACGCCGGGCTCGCCGAGGACGTCGACCGCGTCGACGGTGCGGTCGCCCGCCCCGTACGGGTCACCCTCGTGACCCCGCCGTGGAACTTCCCGGTCGCGATCCCGACCGGCTCCACCCTTGCCGCACTCGCCGCCGGGTCGTCGGCCGTCGTCAAGCCCGCCACCCAGGCGCGGCGCAGCGGGTCGATGATGGTCCAGGCATTGTGGGACGCCGGAGTTCCGCGCGACGCGCTGTGCCTCGTCCACGTCGACGAGGGCGACCTCGGGCAGCGCCTCGTGTCGCACCCGGCCGTCGACCGCCTGATCCTCACCGGCGCCTTCGAGACCGCGGAGCTCTTCCGCTCGTTCCGTCCCGACCTGCCGCTCCTGGCCGAGACCAGCGGCAAGAACGCCCTGGTCGTCACGCCCCACGCCGACCTCGACCTCGCGGTGAAGGACCTCGTGCACTCCGCCTTCGGGCACGCGGGCCAGAAGTGCTCGGCCGCGTCGCTGGCGATCCTCGTCGGCTCGGTCGCCACGTCGCGCCGGTTCCGCGAGCAGCTCGTCGACGCGGTGTCGTCGCTCAAGGTCGGCTACCCGTACGACCCGACGACGCAGATGGGCCCGCTCATCGAGCCGGCCCGCGGCAAGCTCCAGCGTGCGCTGACCGTGCTCGCTCCGGGTGAGGAGTGGCTCGTGGAGCCGCGCCCCCTCGACGCTGACAGCCCCGATGGCAGCGGCCGCCTGTGGTCGCCCGGCGTGAAGACCGGCGTCAAGCGCGGCTCGGAGTACCACCTCACGGAGTACTTCGGCCCCGTCCTCGGGCTGATCTCCGCCGACACTCTCGACGAGGCGATCGCGATCCAGAACGAGGTCGACTACGGCCTCACCGCGGGCCTGCACTCGTTCGACCGGGACGAGCTCGCGCAGTGGCTCGCGACCGTCCAGGCGGGCAACCTGTACGTCAACCGCGGGATCACCGGCGCGATCGTGCGTCGTCAGCCGTTCGGCGGCTGGAAGAAGAGCGCGGTCGGCGCCGGGACGAAGGCGGGCGGGCCGAGCTATCTCGTCGGCCTGAGCGACTGGGCGAGCGCACCGGCGACGGTGACCGCCCCGATCGACGGCGCACCGCAGCAGCTCCTCGACCTCGCCCGCTCCGTGCTCGACGACGACGCGCTCGCGCTCCTCACCCGCGCGTTCGGCTCCGACGCTGCGGTCTGGGCGTCCGATCTCGGCGTCGCCAAGGACGTCACCGGGCTGGAGATCGAGCGCAACGTGCTGCGTCACCTCCCCGTCCCGGCGTGGATCCGGCTCGAGTCCGGCTCGGTGACCGAGCTGCTCCGCGTCGTCGGCGCCGCGCTGCGGGCCGGCGCCCCGGTGCGGATCTCGACCGTCGAGCCGCTGCCCGAGCGGGTCGCCACCGCGCTCGGCGGCGTCGGGCTGACCGCGGTCGTCGAGGACGCGGCGACCTGGCGTGACGCCCTCGCCGGGCTGCCGTCCGGGCGCGTACGCCTCATCGGCGGTGACCGGATCGCGTTCGCCGCCGCCAGCGCCGGCCGCCCCGAGATCGCGCTGTACGCGCAGCCGGTCGTCGAGGCGGGACGTGTCGAGCTGCTCACGTTCGTGCACGAGCAGGCGATCGCCGTCACCGACCACCGGTTCGGCTCCCCGACGACGCTCGTCGACGGGCCGCTCTGACGGGCCGCGTCCGGTGCGCTGTGACGGGAACGACGGAACAGGCGAGCCGTCCCCGCGCGTTGATTGACAAGGCAACCATCCACTCCTGAAGGAGCATCCATGCCTGACGTACCCGCACTCGTCGACGTCGCCTGGCTCGCCGACCGTCTCGACTCCGACGTACGGGTCGTAGACGTGACGACGTTCCTGACCCAACCCGAGGGCGACGGCTACTACGACGTGGAGTCCGGCCGCGAGGCGTACGAGAAGGGACACGTCCCCGGCGCCGTCTTCGCCGACCTCCTCGCGGACTTCGCCGACACCGACGCGGCGACGACCTTCACCGCCCTCGACTCCGACACGTTCGCGCAGCGGCTCGGCGCGCTCGGCATCGGCAACGACGACCACGTCGTCCTGTACGACCAGGGCGTGAACATCTGGGCGACCCGCTTCTGGTGGAACCTGCGCCTCGAGGGCTTCGACCGCATCTCGATCCTCAACGGCGGCTTCACCGCGTGGCGCGAGGCCGGCCAGCCGGTCACGAGCGGCGTCGAGACCCTCCCCGCGACGACGTTCGTCGCGAAGCGCCGCCCGGAGCTGCTCGCGGACGTCGCGCAGGTCCGCGCCGCGATCGACGACGACAGCCGCGTCCTCGTGAACTCGCTCGACGAGGCGACGTACAAGGGCGAGCGCCAGACGTACGCGCGCCCGGGCCGTATCCCGGGCAGCAGCCACGTCTTCTTCGGCACGCTGCTCGACGAGTCCGGCCGCCTGCGCGACGCCGAGGAGGTCCGCGGGACGTTCGAGGCCGCCGGTGCGCTCGACGTCGACAAGAAGCCGATCACCTACTGCGGCTCCGGCATCGCGGCGACGACGCTCGCTTTCACGCTCGCTCAGCTCGGCCGCGACGACGTCGCCGTGTACGACGGCTCGATGACCGAGTGGGCTGCCGACGAGACGCTGCCGCTCGAGGTCGGCTGAGAGCCCGTACGACGCGGTCAGCCGAGGTGGGCCCGCTCCGCGCCGATCGTCGTGTCGGCGCCGTGCCCGGTGTGGACGACGGTGTCGTCGGGCAGCGCGAAGAGCGTCGTACGGATCGAGTCCTCGATCGTCGGCCGGTCCGAGTACGAGCGCCCCGTCGCGCCGGGCCCGCCCTCGAAGAGCGTGTCACCGGTGAAGACGGCGCCGAGGTCCGCCGCGTACAGGCAGACGGCGCCGGGCGCGTGACCCGGCGTGTGCAGCACCGTCAGCGTCGTGCCGCCGACGGGGATGGCCTGGCCGTCGGAGAGGTCGACGTCCCACAGCGCGTCGGGGTGCGTGAGCTCCCACAGCGGCTTGTCGGCGGGGTGCAGGAAGATCGGAGCGCCGACGCGCTCGCGGAGGGCGGGTGCCACGCGCACGTGGTCGTCGTGGGCGTGCGTGCACACGATCGCCTTGACCGTACGGTCTCCGACCACCTCGAGGATCGCGTCGATGTCGTGCGGTGCGTCGATCACGACGCACTCGGAGTCGTCACCGACGACCCAGACGTTGTTGTCGACGTCGAAGGTCTCGCCGTCGAGCGAGAAGGTCCCCGAGACGACTCCGTGGTCGATGCGTGGCCCGTCGGCGGAGCCGATGCGAGGCGCGCCGCTCACGAGAAGACCACCACCGAGCGCAGCACGTCGCCGTGGTGCATCCGCTCGAACGCGGCCTCGATGCCGTCGATCGCGATCTCCTCGGTGACGAACGCGTCGAGGTCGAGGCGGCCCTGACGATAGAGGTCGACGAGCATCGGGAAGTCGCGGCTCGGCAGGCAGTCGCCGTACCAGGACGACTTGAGCGCACCGCCGCGCGAGAACATGTCGATCAGCGGGATGCCGGGCAGCTCCATGTCGGGCGTCGGGACACCGACGAGGACGACGGTGCCGGCGAGGTCGCGGGCGTAGAACGCCTGCTTCCAGGTCTCGGGACGGCCGACCGCGTCGATGACGACGTCGGCGCCGTAGCCACCGGTCAGCGCCTGGATCGCCTCGACCGGGTCGGTCTCGGAGGAGTTGACCGTGTGGGTGGCGCCGAGCCGGGTGGCGGCATCGAGCTTCTTGGGGTCGATGTCGACGGCGATGATCGTGCTGGCCCCGGCGAGGGCCGAGCCGGCGATCGCGGCCACTCCGACTCCGCCGCAGCCGATCACGGCGACGGACTTGCCGCGGCCGACGTTGCCGGTGTTGATCGCCGCACCGATGCCGGCCATCACGCCGCAGCCCAGCAGGCCGACCGCGGCGGGACGCGCCTCGGGGTCGACCTTGGTGCACTGCCCGGCGGCGACGAGCGTCTTCTCGGCGAACGCGCCGATGCCGAGCGCCGGCGACAGCGGAGTGCCGTCGGCCAGCGTCATCTGCTGGGTCGCGTTGTGGGTGTCGAAGCAGTACTGGGGCTCTCCGCGCTCGCACGCGCGGCACACGCCGCACACCGCGCGCCAGTTGAGGACGACGAAGTCGCCCGGCGCGATCGCGGTGACGCCCTCACCGACAGCCTCGACGATGCCCGCGGCCTCATGGCCGAGGAGGAACGGGAACTCGTCGTTGATGCCGCCCTCGCGGTAGTGCAGATCGGTGTGGCACACCCCGCACGCCTCGACCTTCACCAGCGCCTCGCCCGGCCCCGGGTCGGGCACCAGGATCGTCTCCAGACTCACCGGCTCCCCGACGGCCTTCGCCACGACACCCTTGACCTCGTGCATCCGTTCCCTCACCTCTCGTCGCTGTCGGTCTTCCCGCGTCACGCTACCTGCGCGCGAAAGAAGCGCTCGACCCCCGACGAACCCCGCCGCCCGTACGGTGGGCGGATGCCCCTCGAGCTGGTCGCGCTGATCGTCCCCGACTACGACGAGGCGATCGACTTCTTCGTCGACGTCCTCGGCTTCGCGCTCGCCGAGGACTCCCCGTCGCTGACCAACGACGGGCGCCCGAAACGGTGGGTGGTCGTACGGCCGGAGGACGGCGGGACCGGCATCCTGCTCGCGTGTGCCGACGGGGAGAACCAGGAGCGCGCGGTCGGCGACCAGTTCGCCGGTCGGGTCGGCCTGTTCCTCCGGGTCGCGGACTTCGACGCCCGCGTCGCGCGGATGAAGGCGGCGGGCGTGGAGTTCGTGTCCGAGCCGAGGACGGAGCCGTACGGGCGGGTCGCGGTCTTCCTCGACCTCGTCGGCAACCGCTGGGACCTGCTCTCGCTCGAGCGCGAACCCGGCGGCGCTGTCTAGCCGGCGTGGCGGGAACGACGAAGGCCGGACCCACCGGGTCCGGCCTTCGTCTCTCATCTGCGCGCTCGAAGGGATTCGAACCCCTAACCTTCTGATCCGTAGTCAGATGCTCTATCCGTTGAGCTACGAGCGCCCGCCTCATCAGCGAAGCGACCCCTACTCTAGCGGGTCGTTCCGCGAGACCGAAATCGGGCTCCCTTTGGTGGTCAATCGAGCCCCCGAGAGCCTGTGCGCAGGGTACGTTGCCCTCTCCGGCATCACCACCGTGAACTGCGCCGATGGCCGCATCCCCCGCTCGAACCGAGGTATCCCATGACCACATCCGCGCGCGCCCGCAGGCGCCCGCTCACGACCGCCGTCGCCCTGACGGCCGTCACCGCAGCGACGCTGGCCATGGCCGGCCCCGCGATCGCCGACACTCCCGCAGCGCCCGCGCCCACCATCGGCTCGGCCTGCCCGGCCGCGTTCCCCGCCACCGAGCTGGTCCGCCCCAGCGGCGCGAACCCCGGCACGCCCGTCGAGGGCATCACGGTCTCGTCCGGCACGGCCACCGACACCGTCAGCGGTGAGTTCGTCGGGACGCTCGACGACGGCATCGCCCCCGGCGTCGACATGCTCATCTTCAAGATGAAGGGTTCGCGCATCACCAACGCCGCCGGCGCCGTCGACCGCGGCATCTGGGCGGGCATGTCCGGCACCCCGCTGTACGCCGCGGACGGCCGCCTCGTCGGCGCCGTCTCGTACGGCCTCTCCGCCACTCCGAGCGAGTACGCAGGCGTCACCCCCGCTGCCGACATCTATCGCGCAGGGACGTACGGGACTGCCGCGGCCACCGCCTCGCTCAGCCCGAAGGTCACCTCTGCGATCCGTGCCGCCGGCGCGAGCGCTGCGGCCACCGCCGGTTCGATGCGCCGCCTCCCGACTCCCGTGATGATTCCTTCGGGTCTCTCGACCGCCAAGGCGAACGCGATCGCCAAGAAGGCGCGGCTCAAGGGCGTCACGTTCCGCTCCGGCGGCGTCGGCGGCCGTACGAACAGCCAGAAGATCCCGGTCTCGGCCGGCTCCAACGTGGCCGCGTCGTACTCGTACGGGTCGACCCCGCTCGCCGGCGTCGGCACGACGACCGCTGTCTGCGGGTCGACCGTCTACGCCTTCGGCCACCCGATGGACTGGATGGGCAAGACCAAGATGTCGCTGCACGGCGCGGACGCCGTCTATGTCGAGCGCGACAACTCCGGCTCCTACAAGCTTGCCAACGTCGGTGCGCCGATCGGCTCGTTCACGCAGGACCGCCTCGCCGCGATCGTCGGATCGATCGGCGCGGTCCCGACCGGCGCCAAGGTCACGACGACCAACCGCATGGGCACCCGTACGCGTACGTCGTCGAGCACCGTCACCTCGCCGGACTGGATCTCCTCCCTCGCGGCGCTCCAGTCGACGAACGACTCGTGGGTCGTCACCGACGGCACCTTCGGCGGCGAGGCACGAGCGACCCGCACGATCCGCCTCAAGCGCGCGAACGGCCAGATCCTGACCTACCGCCGCACGGACATGTACGCCGACCGGTACGACATCACCGCTGGAGCCGCCGACTATCTCGCCGGTGACATCGAGTCGCTGCTGTCCAACGACTTCGAGCCCGTGACGATCCTCGACGCCACCCAGACGTCGACGGTCAACGAGGGGTACGAGGCGTACTCGGTCGGTCGCGTCCAGGCCAAGCAGTTCGGCCGGTGGACGACGGTCGGTGAGGACGGCGTGATGGCTCGTCGCGGCGGCACGCTCCGCCTGCGCGTGACGCTGGTCCGCGAGAAGGGGGCTGCCGGCCCCGCGCGCAAGGTCGTGAACCTCAAGGTCGCGGTCCCGCGCAAGAAGCTCCGGAGCCCGATCGGGATGCTGACCATCACTGGCGGCGCCGGCATGAGCGACGAGGAGATGTACTACGAGGAGTACGCCGAGGAGTACTCCACCGCCGCCGCCGAGGCGTCCGGCCTGCCCGCGCTCATCCGTGCGATGTCGACCGCTGAGCGCGGCAACGACGTCACCGCTGTGCTGAGCATGGGATCGGGACGTCGCGCCGTCGACAAGACCGCACGCAAGGCGACCGCCACGGTGGTCACGGGCGGCCTGATGATCCCGGTGATGCGCTACGGCAAGCTGCCGAAGAAGCGCTGACACCTGGTCGAGCGACAGGGCCCGCATCCCGTGAGGGGTGCGGGCCCTTCGCCATTCCCGCCCCGGGTCACTCTCCGCGCTTCCCGGGTCACTCTCCGCGCCTCCCGGGGACCCGGCGCGGGCAGAAGGGGACCCGGGGCGGGCAGAAACTGACCCGGGGTCAGTTGAGGGTGGTGACGTCCACGTAGTCGATCTTCGTGTTCGTCCCGCCGAACGCGTCCAGCGTGAGGCGGCCGTCCTCGACGGTGACCTCGACGGTCGCCGTCTTGTGGCGGGTCGCGGAGCCGACCGCTCCGGCAGGGACGAACGCGTCGATCGCGCGCGTGCCCTCGACGTTGAGCGTGTGGATCTCCGGGTCGGTGTTCACGTTGGGCTCACCGACGGCGACGGTCACCGAGTACGAGCCGTTGGGCACCGCGAGCTCCCATCGGCCCGGCAGCGGCGTGCCGTTGAAATTCGGCACGTCGTCGGCCTGCATGTGCATGAACGTGTCGAGCCGCAGGTCCGGCTGCACCGACTTGCGCCAGCGCCCGTTGCCCGGACCCGACGTGCCGCCGACGGACAGGTCGAGCGGCTGGAGCGTCGTCTCGCCGAGCCATCCGTACGTGAGTTCCGTGCCCTGGTCCGGACGCGTCCGCGCGCCGAACGCCTGCCCGAAGTCCTTGAGATAGCCCGCAGGCAGCGTCGCGGCCTCGTTGCCGAAGTCGACCTTCACATCCACGTCCTGCGCGGCCGCGGTCGGAGTCGCCGAGGCGGTGCCGTCACCGGAGTTGCCGGCGCCCTTGTAGACGGCGCGCACCACGTAGTAATACGTCGTGCCGTTCACCGCGGTGGGGTCGGTGTACGTCGTCGCCGACAGCGGGTCACCCGAGGTCGGTCCACTGATCAGCGACGCGTCGTTGACGGCGAAGTCTGCCGTCGTCCCGCGCCAGACCCGGTAGCCGACACCCACGTCGTACGGGTTGCGTCCCCACGAGAGTGTCACCTTGTTGTTGCCGGGGATCGCGACGACCTGCGGCGTGGTGATGACCTCGGGGCGGAGGTTGGTGACGAGATAGACGTTGTCCTGGTAGTCGTAGTTGATCCCGGCGTAGTCCATCGAGAGCAGGTACGACCCCGGGACGAGCGTGCCGGTCCGGTCCTTCACCGGCCACAGCCGCACGTGCTGGCCGCACGGGGCGACGCAGCCGTTGTTGAGGTCGACCTGCTCATTGTTCTTCGCGCGATCGGTCCACTCGTTGTCCACCCCGAACCCGAAGACCGGGCCGGGCGTGAACGACCCGGCAGCCGGCCCCGCACCCACACTGTTGCTCGCCCGCGGCAGCAGCGACTGGGCGTACTGGCCGCCCATGTTGGTGATCTGGGGCGCGGTGTTGCTGCCCTTGGCGTGCGACTTGAAGCTGGCGGTGCCGCCGTACGTGTGGAACCCGGCCAGCTGCCGTACGGTGACCGGCTTGGTGGTGTCGATGCGCGACCAGTACGGAGAGAGGACCTCGTCACCGATCGGCGCGTATTCGCCCTTGCTCGCGAAGCCGTTGGGGATGTTGCTGCCGATCCCGAACGCCTTCACGATCTGCGAGAGGTTCGGCTCCTGGCCACCCTCGCTCTGCGACTGCCAGAGGCCGCCGAGCCGGATGACCTGCAGAGGGTCGGTCTCCGCGTTGCTCTGCACGGTCAACGTGCCGTTGTGGACCTTCGTCGACTGCGCCACGAATTTCACGGTGAGATCGCGCGTCGCGCCCGGCGCGACCGTGAACGGCACCGCCGGCGGGTCCACGAGCTGGAACTGCCCGGTGATCGGCAGCCCCGTGACCTGCAGCGCCGCCGTGCCGGTGTTGCTGATCCGAACGGTGCCCGTGTCGGCCATCTTCTGGTCGCCGTCCGCGGTGGTCTGCAGCCGGTTGAACGCGATCTGGTCGGCGAACGGCACCGGGTCGGGGTTCACCGCCTTGAGCACCGCGCCCTCGGCCTCCGCCGGGACGTACGGCTTGACGTTGCGGACGAGGAGCACGATGTCCTGGCTGTCGAACGGCGAGCCCGGGACCTCCTCGGTTGCGACGACGTACGCGTTCGCCTCGACGGTCCCGTCGGCGTTCTTGTAGGGATAGACGCGGATGTGGTGCGGAAGCGCGGCATCCCACGTGTTGAGGGCGTCCTCGGTATAGGCCTTGCGGCCGCTGAAGTACGGCCACTCGGAGTAAAGCCCGAAGACGGTCTCCTCACCGGGGTCGATGTTGGTCGTCGAGCCCGTGGGGTTGATCATCAGCCCCTGCGCCTCGGACGCCTTGATCGAGAACTGCGGGTGGAGACCGGCGGCCTGCCCGGCGTCGTACCAGCCGACGTGCACGGCGGGGTCGTTGTTCTGCGGTCCGTACGCGGCCAGCGGCGTGATGCTGATCGGCGCGTCGAAGGCGGCCTTCTGGAAGAGCTGCGCGGCGATCTCGTCGCCGATCGGACCCTGCGTCGAAGGCATCGACGCGTTGCCGGGCTCGGGATCACCGACGTTGATCGGGATCTGCAGCGTGTCCATGATCCGCTGCAGCGACGGCTCGTTGCCCCCGCCGAGGCCTGCCGCGCCGAGGCCACGGAGCGCGACGGTCTTCGTGCCGACCGAGGTCGCGATCTGCAGGGACGCCGCCTTCACGCCGACCGACGTCGGACGGAACGTGACCGCCACCTGGGTCGGCGCACCCGGCGCCACCGTGATCGGTGCCGCGTTGGGCGTGGTCGTCGCGAACATCGCCGCGTCGCCGCCGGTGAACGTCAGCCCTCCGGCGGGGATGGTCAGCGTCTCCGTGCCGGTGTTGGTCACGGTCGCCTGCGCCGCCGGCGACGTGGCGTTCGTCTGGCCGCTGAGGAACAGCCGAGGCGTGACGTCGGCGCCTGCGCCACCGGCACCGCCGCGCGGCTTCACGAGCGCGATCGTGCCGTTGCCGAGCTGCGTCACGTACAGGTTGCCGGTCGCCGGGTCCTCGGTGAGGTCGAGCGGCTGGTTGAACCCGGTCAACCCGGTGGTGCCTGCCTTGCGGTTCGACAGTGTCCCGTCCGGCGCCACGTCGAAGCTGACGATGTCCTGGCCCTGGCTGTAGCGGACATAGAGAAGCTTGCCCTTGAGCGCGCCGCCGAAGGCGTTGCTCGTGTACTCGATGACGCCGTTCGCGCTGGCGTGCAGCCCGGCGTCGAACACGCCCGACAGGTCGTAGTTCGGGTCGGCCGCCGTACCCACGGGATAGCGGGCCGTCTCGAACGGGTCCGCGCCCGCGGTCGGGTTGCCGTTGTTGAGGACGTACTCGCAACGGCTCGGGTTCGGGTGGCCGTAGTACTTCCCCTTGCGGACGCGGAAGACGTAGTCGGTCTCCGCGTTCGGGTTGCTCGTGATGCCCGCGATGCCGGTCGGTCCGCCATAGCCGCCGTCGGGGCGCTTCGCGCAGTGCGCGGGGAGCGTCGTCGGGACGGCCGGGACGTTGCCGCCGGCCGCGGAGCCGTTGGTCGGCACGTAGAGGCTGCCGTTGCTGTGCCACACCAGGTCGTACGCGTTGCGGATGCCGCTGCCGTACACCGTGACCGGCGCGTTCGCGGCGAACGGGTCGTACGCCGCCGGCCGTACGTTCACCGGCAGCTGTGCGGGCAGCTTTGTCAGGTCGACGCGCAGCGTGGCCGCCGACAGCGGGTGCTCCTCGCGGTTGCCCCAGGTGCCGTCGGCCGCGCCCATGGCGTTGTTGGCGCCGACGTTGAAGTAGAGGGCACCGTCGGGTCCGAACGCGACCGAGTTGGCCTCGTGGTCCTTGATGGACCGCGGGATGCCGTCGAGCACGGCGGTGTAGGTGCCGAGGTTCGGGCCGGTCAGCTTCGCGAGGCGGCCGCTGAGGTCCGGCACGTTGTTCTGGCCGATGAAGGGCGCGTTGTCGGTGATCCACAGAATCGGGTTCGCCGGGGTCGACGCCGGGTCGAAGGCGAGGCCGATGACCGTACGGGTGCCCTTCGCGTACGTGTCACCGCTGGCCGCGCTGTTGGAGTAGTCGCGGACGGTGGTGATCTTGAACCGGTTCGTGAGCTTGCCGTCGGCCGCGATGTCGAAGCGGTAGAGGTCGCCCGCGAGGGTCGCGGCGTACATCCGGCCGTCCGGCCCCTTGGTGATGCTCGAGTAGCCCATCTCGGCGCCGGTGGCCGCCGGAGCACCCGAGTCCGACGGGTCGAACGCGACCGGTCCGCCGCCGCCGGTCGTCTCGCCGGTGGTGAAGACGCTCGAGTACGGCAGGAACGCGTGCCCGTCGACGTCCTTCACGGCGTCGGTGACGGCGAAGCGGTAGAGCGTGTTCGGCTCGAGCGCCTGCTTCGGCGACAGGTTGATGACGTCGCCCCCGCCGCTGGTGAGGACGTTCGCGTCGACCGCCGCCCCGTTCGCGACCTTGGTCAACGTGACGCTCGACGAGGTCAGCGAGCCTGGCGCGACGCCGCTGCCGACGAGGAACAAGTCATTGACGACGCTGCCGGTCGGGGAGGCGCCCGTGGCGAGGTTGGTCGGCGTCGACTTGCGCACCGAGGGCCGCAGGGAGGCTCCGGCGACGCTGTCCACCGTCACCCAGTTGAGCTTGGTGTTCGTGCCGCTGTTCGGGGTGATCGTGAGGCGGCCGTCGGCGACGTTGACCGTACGGACGGCCGTGGCGTGCTTCGTCGCCGCGCCTGCGGCGCCCGTCGGCACGAAGCCGGCGACCGCGCTCTGGTCCTCGACGTTGAGCCAGTGCACCGAGTCGGTCGCCGTGCCTGCGTCGCCGACGGAGACCTCGACGCGGTACGCGCCGTTAGGCACCTCCAGCTCCCAGTAGGCGGGGATCTTCACGCCCTGGCTGGCGTTCTCGGGAAGCTGCATGTGGATCGTGCCGGCCCGCAGCTGCGGGGTGCCGACCGGCGCCCCACCCGCAGTGCCGTCGAGGCGGTTGCGCCCGTTCCCGACGATGCTCTGCGGCTCGACGGTGCCGAGACGCCGCCATCCGTACGCGAGCCCGGCGCCCTGATCGGCGCCGGTCCGCAGCCCGTACGCCTCGCCGAAGTCCTTGAGGTAGCCCGCGGGCGGCGCGCTCGCCTCGTCCGCGAAGCGCACGGCGCGGTGCACGTCGGGCTCGGTCGGCGCGTCGGCGCTGACGATCGCCAGGTGGTTCATCTTGGTGTTCGTGCCGCCGATCGCGTCGATCGTCAGCCGGCCGTCGGTCACGTGGACGACGCTGGTCGCAGCCTCGTACTCCTTGGCCGCCGTCGCCTGGAACCCGCCGACGACCGTGACGCCCTCGGCGCGGATCGTGTGCAGGCTGTCGTACGCCGTCGAACCCATCTGGTCGCCGACGCTGACCGCGACCTCGTACCAGCCGTCGGGGACGGCCCGCTCGAACGCGCCCGCGACGAGGTTGCCGTTGGCCGGGTTGGCACTGGCCACGTCCCCGTACTGCAGGTGGATCAGCCGGTTCTGCAGCGCGGTCACCGGCGCCGGTCGCGTACGGAGGCGTCCGTTCTTCGTCAGGTCAAGCGGCTCGTGCGTCGTGGCTGCGAGGCTGGCCTGCGTCACCCAGCCGAGGCCGGAGGCGTCGGTCCAGGCGGCGCCGCTGTTCTTGGTCCAGCCCGCCGGGACCGCGTTGTCGGCGGCCGTCGTGAAGACGTACTTCTCGTCGACCTCGACCGGCGGCTCGGGCTCGTCGGTGCTGTCGACCTCGACATAGTTGAGCTTGGTGTTGATGCCGCCGATCGCGTCGAGCGTGAGGCGGCCGTCGATGACCTCGACGGTCGTCGTCGCGGTCTCGTACTCCTTGGCCGCCGAGCTCTTGAAGGCGTCGATCGCCTTCTCACCCTCGACGTTGACGACGTGGGTGCTGTCGTACCCGTTGGCGCCGCCGCCCTGGTCGCCGACGGAGACCTTCACGGCGTACCAGCCGTCGGGGACGGCGAGCTCGAATGCGCCCGAGACCGTGTTCTGGCCGGCCTGCAGCGGCGGCGTCGCCGCGCCGTACTGCAGGTGGATCAGGCTGTTCTGCAGCGCGGTGACCGGGGCGGGCCGCGTACGGGAGCGCGTGTTGGTGGTCATGTCGAGCGGCACGTGCGTCGCGCTCAGGCTGTCCTCGCGGACGAAGCCGTCACCCGCCGCGTCGCTCCACGGGGTGCCGGTGTGCTTGGTGTAGCCGGAGACGCCCGGCCCGGCCGCCGGTTGGAACACGAACTTCTCGTGCACCGGCTCCGGCTCGACCTCCGGCGTGGTGACCTCGACGGTCTCCGACGCGGCGGAGGCGTTGCCCGTGGCGTCGACGGCGACGACCCAGTAGGCGTACGTGGTGCCGGGATCGACGGTGGTGTCGACGTACTCGGAGTCGTCGACCTCGGCGATCGGCGGCTCCTCGGCCAGCGGAGCCGCCGCTCCGACGAGGGAGCGGTAGACCGCGTAGTGGTCGAGGTCGGCCTCGGCGCTGTCGGCCCAGTCGAGGGTGACCTCACCTTTGGCGGCAGTCGCCTCGAGCCCGGTCGGCGCAGCCGGCGCGGTGCCGTCGACAGGCGTCGCGGAGGCGCTGCCCGAGGGGTCCGACGGGTTGCCGTGCGTGTCCACGGCGACGACGACGTAGTAGTACGTCGTGCCGTTCGTGGCGTCCTCGTCGGTGAAGCTGGCCGTCGGGACCAGACCCGGTCCACCGATCCCGTCGCCGGTCGTCGGGACGTCGGCGGTCGTCGCGCGGTAGACGCGGTAGCCCGCGAGGTCGCTCTCGGTGCTCGCGGTCCAGGTCAGCGCGACCTGCCCGTCGCCCGCGGTCGCGGTCGGCGTCGCCGGTGCGGCCGGCGGGGTGGTGTCGGTCGGGGTGGCGGTGATGCCCTCGGTGAGGGCCGACGTGTTGCCGTTCTTGTCGAAGGCAGCGACCGCGTAGGTGTAGAGCGTGTCGTTCTCGGCGGACTCGTCGGTGTACGACGTGGTGTCCGCGTCGACGTCGGCGATCTCGACGTACGGGCCGGCGCCGGTCTTGCGATAGACCGTGTAGCCGTCGAGGTCGTCCTCGGTGTTGGCGTCCCAGCTCAGCGCGACCTCGCCGTCGCCCTCCTCGACCTCGAGGCCGGTCGGGACGTCCGGCGGGGTCTGGTCGCCCGGGTCGCCCGCCGGTGTCGCCGGGACGGGCGTGGAGTCGGAGGACGCGTTGCCGCGACGGTCGACGGCACGGATCGTGTAGAGGTAGGCGACACCGTTCTTGGCACTGGAGTCGGTGAGCGTCGTGTCGGTCGCACCGGCGGTGATCTCGATCGCGACGCCGCCTCCGTCAGCGCGGGTCCGCGTGATGACGTAGCCGTCGAGATCGGGCTCGGTGTTCGCGTTCCAGCTCAGCGCGACCTCGCCGTCGCCGGCCGCGGCGGTGAGCCCGCTCGGCGTGGCCGGAGCGCTCCTGTCGATCGGCATGGCCGCGACCAGTGCGGGCGACGAGGAGTTGCCCGACGTGTCGCGGGCGACGAGCGAGTAGACGTACGCGGTGCCGTTGACGGCGCTCGAGTCGGTCGCCGTCGTCGCGGTCTTGCCGAGGTCCCAGGTCTTGGGCCCGCTGGTTCCACCGGTGCGCCGGAGCACGTACCCGGCGAGGTCGAACTCGGCGTTCTTCTTCCAGGCGAGCGAGACCTTGCTGTCACCGGCGTCGGCGACGAGGCCGGTCGGGGCCTTCGGAGCGACCTTGTCCCGCGGCGTCGACCGGACAGCAGCACTCGCGCGGGAGGCGTTACGTCGGTGGTCGACCGCGACGATCGCGTACGAGTACGCCGTGCCGTTGGCCAGCCCCGTGTCCGTGAAGCGCGGGGTCGCGACCTCGCGGAGCAGCCGGCCGCCTCGGTAGACGCGGTAGCCCCGCAGGTCGAGCGCCGTCGAGGCCTTCCAGCTCAGGACGACGGCGCGATCACCGGCGACGGCGCGCACACCGGTCACGGTCGCGGGCGCCGTACGGTCGGGAGACTTCACGTACTCGGCAGCGACCGATCCTGCGCCGGACTTCTTCACGTAGCGGACCTCGAGCGTGTGCTTGCCCTTGCGGAGCTTGCGCACGGCCGCGGCGTACCGGCCCTTCGTCGACGTGGCGACCGTACGGCCGTCGACGCGGAGCACCGCCTTGCCGGTCGCACGCCCGCGGATCTCGTACGCGCCCTTGAGCGTCCGCGTCGTGCTCCAGCGCACCGAGAACGGCTTGCGGCTCGCGGGGTACGAGGCAGCGATGCGCTTCTCGCACCGGGTGACGGTGGGCTTGCCCTTGAACGCGGTGCCCTTGTAGTACTGCGCGAGCCAGCGGCCGGACTTGGCGCACTTGCTGGCGCTCGGGGCCGCAGAAGCCGGGTCGGCGAGACCAGGGGCGAGAGCGAGCACGCCGGCGACGAGCGTGAGAGCGAGGAGGAGGGCGAGGGCGGGACGACGGGGCTGAACGCCGTTGTTCATGTGCTGCTCCGAGCGGGCCGGGGGAAGTGACGTGACTCTAGGAATCAGCCCCCTCTCCCGTCAGGGAATTGTGAAAACTCAACTATCTGGACGATCGCCCTAGACAAGCCTGGAGACGATGCGATTTGTCGGGCCGGCCAACTTAAAAGCCCAGGTCAGAAGGGGTGTGTGACATAGTTCACTAACTCGTACCCCTTGGGGGCGGGCCTCTGAGCGGGGCATACATTGGCAGCACGGCTCACGTGATTCGGACCGCATCGCGGCTGAGATCGCGCGGCCGCGACCACCTATCCACATCAGCTGGCCGGCCACAGGATGGCACGGGCAGTGCGATCAACACGCTTGAATCGCGATGCGAGAAGGACAAAAAAACATCATGGCCGCAGATATCACGACCAGCGACCCCCTGACGACCACCTACCGCTCGAGTCACGCCGAGCTCCAGGCCTGGGTCGACGAGGTCGCCGCACTCACCAAGCCCGACTCGATCACCTGGATCGAGGGCACCCCCGACGAGTGGACCCGCCTCACCGACGAGCTCGTCGACGCCGGCACCTTCGTCCGCCTGGACGAGACCAAGAAGCCCAACTCCTTCTGGTGCGCCTCCGACCCGACCGACGTCGCGCGCGTCGAGGACCGCACCTTCATCTGCAGCGTTGACGAGGCCGACTCCGGCCCCACCAACAACTGGATGGCGCCGACCGAGATGAAGCGCCTCATGACCGACCTGTACGACGGGTCGATGCGCGGCCGCACCATGTTCGTCATCCCGTTCGTCATGGGCCACCTCGACTCGGCGCACCCGATGTTCGGCGTCGAGATCACCGACTCCGCTTACGTCGTCGCGTCGATGACCGTGATGGCCCGCGTCGGCCGCGAGGTCCTCGACAAGATCGAGGCCACCACCGCCTCGTACGTCCCCGCGCTGCACTCCGTCGGCGCTCCGCTCGAGGCCGGCCAGGCGGACGTGCCGTGGCCGTGCAACGACACCAAGTACATCGTGCAGTTCCCCGAGGAGCGCATGATCTGGTCGTACGGGTCCGGCTACGGCGGCAACGCGCTGCTCGGCAAGAAGTGCTACTCGCTGCGCATCGCCTCGGTCATGGGTCGCGACGAGGGCTGGCTCGCCGAGCACATGCTGATCCTCAAGCTCACCTCGCCCGAGAACGAGGTCAAGTACATCGCGGCCGCCTTCCCGAGCGCGTGCGGCAAGACCAACCTCGCGATGGTCGAGCCCACGATCCCGGGCTGGAAGGTCGAGACCCTCGGCGACGACATCGCGTGGATGCGCATCGGCGCCGACGGCCGCCTCTACGCGGTCAACCCCGAGTTCGGGCTGTTCGGCGTCGCGCCGGGCACCGGCTGGGACACCAATGCCAACGCGATGCGCACCATCGCCAAGGGCAACTCGGTGTTCACCAACGTCGCGCTCACCGATGACGGCGACGTCTGGTGGGAGGGCATGACCGACGAGGCGCCCGCGCACCTCACCGACTGGAAGGGCCGCGACTGGACCCCCGAGTCCGACGAGCTCTCGTCGCACCCCAACAGCCGCTTCTGCACCCCGATCCGGCAGTGCCCGATCCTGGCGCCGGAGTACGACGACCCGAACGGCGTGCCGATCGACGCGATCCTCTTCGGCGGTCGCCGCAAGACGACCATCCCGCTGGTGACCGAGGCCCGCGACTGGACCCACGGCACCTTCATGGGCGCCACGCTGTCGTCCGAGACCACCGCTGCGGCGACCGGCGCGGTCGGCGTCGTCCGTCGCGACCCGATGGCCATGCTGCCGTTCATCGGCTACGACGCCGGTGACTACTTCAGCCACTGGATCTCGATGGCCAAGAACAACGACGAGTCGAAGTTCCCCAAGGTCTTCTACGTCAACTGGTTCCGTCGTGACGAGGACGGCGGCTTCCTCTGGCCGGGCTTCGGCGAGAACAGCCGCGTGCTCAAGTACGTCGTCGAGCGCATCGAGGGCAAGGTCGACGCCGTCGAGACGCCGATCGGTCTCGTGCCGGCGCCCGGCGCGCTCGACACCGACGGCCTGGACGTCAGCGACGAGCAGATGGCCAAGGCGCTCGCGGTCGACGTCGACGAGTGGAAGGCCGAGATCCCGCAGATCAACGAGTGGTTCGAGAAGTTCGGCGACAAGCTGCCGGCCGTGCTCTGGACCGAGCTCGACGGTCTGAAGGCTCGCCTGGAAGTCGCTGGTTGAGCCTGTCGAAACCCCCGCGCGACGCCCCGCCGCTCACGCAGCTGGCGGGGCGTCGTGCTGTCCCCGACCACCCCTACGACCCAGGTCTGACACGCCCTCGCCAGGACCACCCCGCAGACCGACGAACCACGGGCCGCACCGCCGTACGGTCGCGACGTGCTGATCACCGATCCCCTCTCACACCTGATCGCCGAGGCCTTCGCGGGCCTCCCGTCGCCGCTTTCGAACGCCCTCCTCCTTCTCCCGGACATCGGCCTCGTCGCGCTCGCGCTGCTCCTCGTGACGGCCTCGTACGGGCGTGGGCCGCGCCCGCTGGCGATCGGTATCGCCGCAGGGATCGGAGTCGTGGTCTCGTACGGGGCAAGCGAGGTGCTGAAGGTCCTCGTCCGCGACGAGCGTCCGTGCCGCACCCTGGACGTGCTCGCGACCTGCCCCGGCGCCGGAGACTGGGCGTGGCCGAGCAACCACGCGACGATCGCGGCAGGTCTCGCGACGGCGGTGGTGCTGGCGGTGCCGCAGTGGTGGCGGTACGCGATGCTCCTGGCCGGCGTGGTGGCGCTCGGACGGGTCGTCGTCGGAGTCCACGACATCGCCGACGTGGTCGCCGGAGCAGCGCTCGGGATCACCGTCACGGTCGTGGTCGCACGGCTCCTGGCCCACCGCGTCGCGACCCTGCTCGTACGGGGCCCGGCGGGGTGACGCAGAAGTCTTCGCTCGATGGCCGGGTAGTGATCGAGTACTGAGTCGGCATCGCGGGCTCAGGAGAGCATCGAGCTTCACCGAAAGCGCGGTTTCCGGGCTGAGGGGACGGTGCGCCTCGCTTCTCCCTCTCGCCAGGCGAGCGGTCCGGAAGGACCGGACTCGCCGAAGCGTCGAATCAGACAGATTTACGAGTGCAACGCCTACTGAGCCACGGGTTTCGCGATGGCGGGCCTCGTAGGTTCTGCCTGCCGGATGGTAACGGGGATCGTTTCGAGTTGGGGTTCGGCGGCGGCAATCGCCTGTTTCACGTCGTGGCTGATAGCGCTCCTTCTTAGGCGCGCGACTGCTGACTCGGTTACTTCGACGATCAGGCCGGAGCGGTCAGGCGTGCCTTCGGCACCAGGAGCGTGGATCGCAGCGTCGGCTGCCAGGTTGATCGCTTCCTGGCTGTAGGCAGCCGGCAGCGCGGTCACCGTGATGCCGTTGAGCCCTGAGCGCTCGAGCTTGCGCAATTCGTTGGGGACGGTTCCCTTCCAGCGCACCGTCGTGGTCATCGTCTGGAGATCGTTGCTGGCCCCGGCAAAGCCGGAGTACTTCTCGCGGAGCGCGTCCAAGGCGTCGTTGACGGACACAAACTTCTCCGTCGCGACTGGTCCGGCCACGTTCACCTCACTACCAGGATCTGCACTCTCTTCGGCGGCAAGCGTGGCTGCGGTGGCTGCGGTGGCTGCGGTGGCCACAACCGCTGTCGCTGCAACGGCGGCGAAAACGACGGGAACTCTGCGCGCAAGACGAGTCATGCCGATAACGATGCGCCCTGGAACCGTTGTGTTGCGAGGCGTTGTGCTACTCCGTGTAGGTCCAGACCTTGATGGTGTTGGTTGGTGTCGCGCTCTCCCCGACGAACCACTCTGTTTGGCCGTTGCCACACGCCCTGGAGTAGAAGGTCTTCGCCGCTAGCCTGGATTTTGACCACGGCGCATTTGCCGTCAGCCTTGGTGTCCTTCACCCACCCGTCGATGTTGGCGTAGCCGCCACTGCACCAGAGGGTGTAGTGCGACTGGGCGCCAGTGACGGAGACGTTCCGGGTGTTTCCGCACGTGTCTGCAGAAGCTGGCGACGCTCCGACCACACCGGCCGCTGCCACGAGCCCTGCTGTCGCAAGAACAGCCTTCACATGGTTCTTCATGGATCCCCCTGTATTGCTGGCCGTGTTGAATTGCTTGACAGCGTGGGTGGCGACACGCGTTGGCACAACGGCTTTCGATCAGGGTCAAAACCCGCAGACGCCGCCGAGTCCGGCTGAGGCAGCAACGGAAGCTCCAACTGCCGCGCTGAGCGTGAAAGAGGGCCGACCTACCCAACAATCGGCGCGCGCTCGCGCACCCTGTACATGCGGACGTCGTCGGTTGATGGACACGCCAAGCATCGAGGTGCGGAACCGTCGGCGAGCTCGAGATGCTTAGACGTTGGCGACGGCTGGTGAGGACTGGCTACGGCTTGCCCGGGTTGCCGCCGAGCAGCTATTCAACCCGAGACCCTTCCGGACGGTTGTGGCGCTCGGGTTTCGCATTTCTAGACGTCCTTGACGTCCTCCAGGAGCGGTTGGACGCGCCGCTTCCAGTCCTGGCCGCCCCATTGGAACGCCCACCCAATCGTGTCCACCCGAACCGACGGGGAGGCTTGGCCTCACCCCCCGGGCTCTGTGCTGAGCATCCTCCGCGGATTGGTCTGGTCGTTTGCCGCCGGTCGCACCTCGGTGGAAGGGGGGCAGCGGCAAGCCGGCCGCGTCGAACCTCGCGCGGGGGCAACTCCCTACCTGTCGCCTCGTCGAGGATCCGCACGTCGGCCCCGCCGAGGGGGACACCCAGGGACCCCGACGGGGCACGGCTGACGCTGGAGCGCAGGGGTCTTCCCTCTGTCGACAGAGCGACCTCACCACTGGCTCGAGCAGCGAGCGCAAGGAGGTTAGGTGAACAGTCAACTACCTGTCGGCGGCCGAAAGGCGTAAGGGACAATGGCGACATGGCCGACACCGCAGCTCCCTCGCTCATGCCCGCAGCATTCATCGGGCACGGCAACCCGATGAACGCCCTCGAGCGCAACCGCTACACCGAGGCCTGGCGCACGCTCGGCGAGTCCCTGCCGAAGCCGCGAGCGATCCTCGTCGTGTCGGCCCACTGGTACATCAACGCCACCGCGGTCACCGCGATGCGGGCGCCGCGGACCATCCACGACTTCTACGGGTTCCCTCGCGAGTTGTTCGAGGTGGAGTACCCCGCGCCGGGCATGCCGGAGCTGTACGAGGAGGTGTCCGACGCGGTGCACCCGACGTGGTGCGGCGAGGACAAGGACTCGTGGGGCATCGACCACGGGACCTGGTCCGTGCTCACCCACGTCTTCCCGGACGCCGACATCCCGGTCGTCCAGCTCAGCATCAACGCCGACAAGGGCCTCGACTACCACCTGGACCTCGGCCAGAAGCTCAACACGCTGCGCGCCGACGGCGTCCTCGTCCTCGGCAGCGGCAACGTCGTCCACAACCTCGGCGGGATGGACTGGGGACTCGCCGAGGAGGGGTACGACTGGGCGCACCGCTTCAACGAGTCGGCCAAGGAGCTGATGGCCGACGACCCGACCAACATCCCGACGCTCGACGCGCACTCGGACTACCGCCACGCGGTGCCGACACCGGACCACTTCCTGCCACTCCTCTATCTCGCCGGGATGGCCGATCAGTCCGGGCGCGGTGCGGAGGTGCTCGTCGACGGCTACACGTACGGGTCCCTGTCGATGACGGCGTTCACGCTCGACCTGGACTGCCCGGCGCCGGACGGCGACGTCGCTGCCGGTGAGCCCGCCACCCCTGACTCGCCGCCGGACGGCTCCAACATCTGACCGCTCGCACCCGCCTCGAGTCCGTCCTCGAGCTCGCGCGGGGTCATCTTCGGGATCGCGAGGGCGACCAGTCCCGCGACGAACACCACCGCTCCGAGGAACAGGAACCCTCCGACGTACGCGCCCTCGCGGGGCTCGCCGCCACGTCCGAGGTTGCCGGTCACGATCGTCGCCATGACGGCCGAGCCGACGGCGCCGCCGATCGTACGGATGTTGGCGTTCATCCCTGTCGCGACTCCGGTCTGCTCCGGCGGCACGGCGGCGACGACGAGGCTCGCCAGGCACGCGAAGACGGCGCCGACCCCGATGCCGAAGAGCCCGCTGGCGAGCGCCGTCTGCCACGGCTCGTGGTGGACCAGACCCATCGAGCCGAGTCCGACCGCACTCATGAAGCAGCCAACCACGACGACCGGCTTCGGACCGCGGATGCGCGCGAGGGGCGCGGAGACCAGTCCCATCAGGAAGACGCCGAGTGCCGAGGGGAGCATCAGCAGGCCCGACTCGGAGATCGTCGCGCCGAAACCGTATCCGGCGACGTCGGGATCGGTCTGCAGCAGCCGCGGGGTGAACGCGAACGACGCGTACATGCCGACGCCGATGAGGAACGCGACGAGGTTCGCGGTCCACACCGCAGGCAGACGCATCATCCGCAGGTCGATGAACGGCACGCGCGCCCGACTCTCGACCAGCACCCATCCGACGAACAGGGCGAGCGCCGCGACCAGGAGGCTGAGCACGAGCGGCGACGCCCATCCGGCCCGCGACCCTTCGCTGATGCCGACGAGCAGCGCCGTCAGCCATCCGGCGAACAGGAGCGTCGGGATCATCGGGATGCGCCCCGGCGTCCGTACGGGCGACTCCGGGACGAGCAGCCACGCCGCGACGGCCGCCGCACCGGTCACGATCGCTGGCAGCCAGAACAGCCACGCGTAGCCGAGCGTGCCCACCAGCGGGCCCGCCACGACCGTCCCGAACCCGCCGCCGGCGCCCATGAGCGCGGACACGAAGCTGATCGCTCCGGCGATCTTGGGCTCGGGGAACTCGTCGCGGATGATCCCGAACGCGAGCGGCACCACGCCGCCGCCGACGCCCTGGACGACCCGGGCGGCGATCATCACAGCCACGTTCGGCGCGAGCGCCGCGATCACGGAGCCGACGGCGAGCAGCCCGAGCGCGTACACGAGCACGCGCTCCTTGCCGGTTGCGTCCCCGAGGCGTCCGGCCAGCGGCGTGAAGATGGACGCGGAGACGAGGTACGCGGTGACGACCCAGGTGACCGTCGTCGGGTTCGTGCCGAGCTCGTCCTGGATACGCGGGAGAACCGGGATGGTCATCGACTGCACGAGCGCGAACGAGGCGACGCCGACGCACAGGACGGCGAGTGTGACTCGATAGTGCGTGCGTCGCGCTGTCGAGATCACCGGGGCCCCCTGTCATGGCGGCCACGTCGGCAGTGACCAGTTCCGCATAGCAACTAACCACACGGGATCCGGCTTCATTCCGCGAGGGGCGTCTCAGAGCGAAAGGCTCAACCGTCGGCCACGGGGTCGCGCGAGATGGGGCACGACATGCAACGCGGCCCGCCGCGCCCGGTCCCGAGCTCCGAGCCGGGGATCCGGATGACCTCGATCCCGGCCGCCTCCATCCGCGCGTTCGTCTCGACGTTGCGCTCGTACGCCACAGCGAGCCGCGGCGCGATCGCGAGGGTGTTGTTGCCGTCGTCCCACTGCTCCCGCTCGGCGGTCACGGCGTCGAGGCCGGTGTCGATGACGCGCAGCCGGTCGATCTGCAGCGCCTTCGCGGCCGCCTCGAGGAACGGCGCCGGCCCGTCGATGGCCAGGTCGGTCCCGTGGCCGTCGGTGACCGCGTACGCCTGGAGCGTGTCGGCGACCGCCGGATACATGACGACCGCGTCGACGTCGACCATCGTCACGACCGTGTCGAGGTGCATCGTCGCGCGGTCCTGCGCGATCGGGACGGCGAGCACAGTGGTCGCCAGGTCGTGCGCGAAGCACTGGCGTGCGATCCGCTCGAACCCCGCCGGCGTCGTACGCTCGCCGACGCCGACGGCGATGACCCCGTCACCGAGGACGAGGACATCACCGCCCTCGAGGTGCTCGAGGTGCGGGCCGTGCACGCGCGGCACGTGCGAGAACCGCGGGTGGTGCTCGTAGACGAGCTGCGTCAGGTGCGACTCGCGCTCGCGGGCCGGCATCGCGAAGCTCGTCAGCGCCACCTCGTCGCGCAGCCACACCGACGAGTCACGGGTGAAGAGCAGGTTCGGGAGCGGGTCCACGAGGAAGTCGTCGGGCTGCAGCAGCGTCGTCACCACGCTCCGTACGCCGTCGAGCTCATCGTTGCGCAGCCCCGCGGTCAGCACCTCGGCGAGCCCGTCGGGGTCGAGCGCGGAGAACGCGGCGGAGAGATACTCAGAGACCGTGTCGCCCAGACGCAGGTCACCCGTCAGGTCGGCCACCGCGGTCGCGTGCGCCGCCGGATGCTGCAGCGTCTCGACGAGGAGATCACGCAGATAGAGCACCTCGACGCCCCGGTCGGCGAGCGCCGCCGCGAACACATCGTGCTCCGCGACCGCCTTTCCGACCCATGGGAGCCCGTCGAAGAGCAGGGAGTCGTTGTTGCGCGGGGTGAGGCGTTTGAGCTCGGGCCCCGGCCGGTGGAGCATGACCGTACGAAGCCGTCCGACCTCGCTGGCAACTCCGGGGGAGATGACACCGTTGTCCATCCACTCACCTTAGGGTCATGCGGCCTAGGGTGAGGATCGTGGCTCTCGCGATCTCGATCCTCGCCCTCGTCGCGGCCGCGGGGGCGCTTCTCGTCTCGGCGACCGCCGCGTCGCGCGCACCCAAGCGCGGCCGGTCCGGCCGTACGGTCGACCACCTGCCGCGCGACACCGCTGCCCTGCGGCGAGAGGTGGCTGCGCTGGCCGACGCGCAGGCGCAGACCTTCCGGCACCTGGCGGTCGTCCGGTACGACGCCTTCGGTGACACCGGCGGCGCGCTCTCGTGGACGCTCGCGCTGGTCGACGACTCAGGATCCGGCGTCGTCCTCACGTCGATCCACGGCCGCAACGAGACCCGGACGTACGCCAAGAGCGTCACCGCGTGGAGCAGCGAGCAGACCCTGACCCCGGAGGAGGAGCGGGCGCTGTCCGAGGCCCGCCACCGCTGACGCCTGGCGCACTTTCCGTTGGGCCCAACGGAAAGTGCGTCCCCCACCGGAACATTCCGGTGGGGCGAGACCTTTCCGTTGGGCCCAACGGAAAGTACGGATCGGCGACCCGGTCGGCTACCTCGAGCGCGCGGACCTGGAGGCCGTCGAGGAGGCGCTCGCGCTGTATCTCGGCCTGTGACCTCGCCGTCGCTCCCACGCGTCGCACGCGAGCAGGACCGCTCCGGCGAGCGCGAACCCGGCGATGATGTCGATGACGTAGTGCTCGCCGTAGTAGACCAGCGCGAACGACATCGCGAGCGGATACGCTAGGAGCAGCCACCGCCACGAGGAGCGCAGCCGCTGGATCCCGTAGAACGCGATCAGCGCCGCGAGTCCGGCATGCAGCGACGGCATCGCGGCGACGGGGTTGCCGACGTTCGCGAGCGCGAGGTGGAACCCGCCGAGCCCCAGCGTCGACCACCCTCGACCGGTGAGCCGTGCGACCTCCTCTGAGAGGTAGCCGTCCTGGCTCGCCATCCACGGCGGCGCCATCGGATACAGGATGTAGACGACCAACGCACCGAAGCTGATCGCGAGGTAGCGCCGCATCCACTGCATCCACTCGCGGCGACTCACCATCCACAGGACCACGGCGATCGTCAGCCCGGCGACGAAGTGCGTGAAGTAGACCGTCGTCAGCATGATGTCGTACCAGTGCGGCGGAGAGGCGTACGAGCACGGCTGGTCGCAGAGCCAGTCCTGGAGGAGGTGCGAGGGCGTCGTGCCTCCGCCGAGCCACTCGTCGAACACGATCGGCTCCGTGACGTGCACGGGCAGCGCGAACAGCTCGTCGGCGAGCCCGCGGCTGTAGAGATAGACGAGCAGGAACGCGACCGGCCCCCACCAGTCCTTGAGGAAGCCGAGATGGGCCTGCCAGCCGGCCCCGGTGTTCCACGCGATCGTCAGGACCCACAGCCACGCGACGATCTGCACGACGTCGGTCGGTAGCCCGACGAACACCAGCCAGAGCACGAACGCGCCGGCGAACATGACCATCGCGGCCGCACGGCGCTGCCACGAGGCCGTCGACTCGTCCACACCGCCCCCAATGATCTCGCGCGCCGTCTTCCTACCGTAGGACGGCACGGTGTCACGCGCGACGTGATGAGTCTCGTCCGGGGTGTCGTTCGTGGCTCGGCTCACGCGGGCTTGGGAGCGTCCACGGCGAGCTTGATGCCCACCATCCCGAGGAGGCTGCCGCTGATCCGGCGCTGCCACGCCATCCACGACGGGCGGCTCGCGAGGAACGCGGCGATGCCTCCGGCGACCACGATCAGCGACGCGTTGACCAGGGCGCTGACGGTGATCTGGATGCTGCCGAGGACGAACCCCTGGACCACCACGTCGCCGCGCGAGAGGTCGACGAACTGCGGGATCAGCGACACGTACATGATCGCGGCCTTGGGGTTGAGCAGGTTGGTCGTCAGGCCCATCGTGAACAGCCGCCGGTGCGAGTCGCGCGGGAGGTCGCGTGCCTCGAACGCGGAGAGCCCGCCGGGCCGCAGGGTCTTCCACGCGAGCCAGAAGAGGTACGCGGCGCCCGCGACCTTGAGCGCCACGTACAGCCATGGCACGACCACGAACACCGCGGCCAGCCCGACGTTGGCCATCACCATGTAGACCGCGAACCCGACCATCGTCCCGAGCAGCGACACGAGTCCCGCCGCCGGTCCCTGGCTGATGCTGCGCGAGACGAGATAGATCATGTTCGGCCCGGGTGTGAGCACCATGCCGAGCGCCACGAGCGCGATGCCGAGGGCGGCGGTGGTCTCGATCATGCGGGCTCCTCGATGGCGGACAGGGATCTCGTACGAGAGTGCCACGCCGGGTCCCGGCGCGGCACTCCCATTAGGCGATCTTGCGGCGGTACGTGGCCATCGCCCCGACGTACGCCACGACCAGGAGCCCGACGCACCACGCGAGCGCGATCCACACGTCGTTGCCGACGGGCTGCTCGGCGAACAGCGCCCGGATGGAGTTCACGATCGGCGTGACCGGCTGGTTCTCCGCGAACCACTGCACCGGGCCCGGCATGCTGTCGGTGGGGACGAACGCCGAGCTGATGAACGGCAGGAAGATCAGCGGGTACGAGAACCCGCTCGCGCCGTCGATCGTCTTCGCCGTCAGGCCCGGGATGACGGCGAGCCACGTCAGCGCGAGCGTGAACAGGAGGAGCATCCCGAAGACCGCGAGCCAGTCGAGCACGCTCGCGCTCGTACGGAAGCCCATGGCGAACGCGACGGCGATGACGACCACGACGGAGATCATGTTGGCGACGAGCGAGGTCAGCACGTGCGCCCAGAGCACCGACGAGCGGGCGATCGGCATGGACTGGAAACGCTCGAAGATGCCGGCCTGCAGGTCGGTGAAGAGCCGGTACGCGGTGTAGGCGATGCCCGAGGCGATCGTCATGAGCAGGATCCCGGGCAGCAGGTAGTTCACGTACGAGTCCGAGTCCTGGCCGGTCTCGATCGCGCCCCCGAACACGAAGACGAACAGCAGCATCATCGCGAGCGGGGTGACGACGGTGGTGATGATCGTGTCCGGGCTGCGCGAGATGTGGCGCAGGGATCGTCCGGTCAGCGTGGCGGTGTCGGGGAGGAAGTGCGCGGTGGCGGTCATCGGTTGTCCTTGGAGTTCGTGCCGATGACCGCGAGGAAGATCTCCTCGAGGGTCGGCTGCTTCTCGACGTACTCGATCTCGGCGGGCGGCAGCAGCTGCTTGAGCTCGGCGAGGGTGCCGTTGGCGATGATCCGACCCTCGTGGAGGATCGCGATCCGGTCGGCGAGCTGCTCGGCCTCGTCGAGGTACTGCGTGGTGAGCAGCACCGTCGTCCCCTGGCCGGCGAGCCCCTTGACGGTGTCCCAGACCTCGAGGCGCGACTGCGGGTCGAGCCCGGTGGTCGGCTCGTCCAGGAAGATCACTGGCGGGTTGCCGATGAGGCTCATCGCGATGTCGAGCCGGCGGCGCATGCCTCCGGAGTACGTCGACACCTTGCGCCCGCCGGCGTCGGTGAGCGAGAAGCGGGCGAGCAGGTCGTCTGCGATCGCGCCCGGGTCCTTGAGGTGGCGCAACTTGGCGACGAGGACGAGGTTCTCCCGGCCGCTGAGGATCTCGTCGACCGCGGCGAACTGGCCGGTGAGGCTGAATGACTCGCGGACGTCCGCCGCTTGCGTCGCGACGTCGTACCCCTCGACAGTCGCCGTCCCCGCGTCGGCCTTGAGCAGCGTCGACAGGATCTTCACGAGCGTGGTCTTGCCGGCGCCGTTGGAGCCGAGCAGCGCGAAGATGCTGCCCCGCGCGACGTCGAAGTCGACGCCACGCAGGACGTGAAGCTCGTCGAACGACTTCTCCATCCCGCGGATCGTGATCGCGGGGGTCTGTGTGGTGCTCACGCGTCCCCCTGCTCGCTGGCAGCGTCGTCGATCGCCTTGTTCAGGCGGGCGCGCTCCTTGTCGATCCACTGCTTGCCGGTGTAGGCCGCGGCGAAGGTCTCGGCGAACCCCACCGGGTCGTCGCCGACGATCGCGCGCACCGATGTCTCGTCGGCAGCGGCACGCTCCCAGAGGTCGGCGAAGTCGCCGAACATCGTCATGAAGGTGTCACCGTCGGTGAGGCCCGAGCTGTACATGAGGTAGCGCTCGAGCGCCTTCGCTGCCTGGTCGTACGGCTCGGGGAGGGCCTCGACGCGGGCCTTGTACTGGCGGAACTGCTTCTTCTGCTCGAGCGATCCGGTCAGGGTCTCGATCCACTTGGCGGCCATCTCAGCGCACCCCTTCTGTCGTGTCTGTGTTGTCGGTGTTGTCCGTGTTGGTGTGGAGCTGCTCGATCCGTTCGACGAGGAAGCTCCAGGTCGTCCAAAACTCGTCGAGGTGCATCTGTCCCTGAGCGTTCAGGGAGTAGACCTTGCGCGGCGGGCCCTTCTCGGACGGGACCTTCTCCACGTCGACGAGGCCGCGCTGCTCGATGCGGACCAGCAGGGCGTAGACCGTGCCCTCGGCGATCTCCGAGAAGCCCTGGTCGCGCAACCACGCGGTGATCTCGTACCCGTACGCGGGTCGCCGGGTGAGGATCGCGAGGACGATCCCCTCCAACGTGCCCTTGAGCATCTCGGTCATCTGCTTGCCCATGGAGGCCACCTCCTTTCACTACTCTGCGTCATTGACTACCAGTACATAGTAACGCTGAATAGTGCCCGCGCAAGGGGTTTCTCGCGGCAGTTTTCGCGACCTGAAACGTTGCACCGTTCGGTTCAGTGTTGTGCTATGGTGAACCACATGGTTCAGCAAAATGGTTTGGACGACGCGTTCGCCGCTGTCGCCGATCCAACCCGGCGGCAGGTCCTCGTACGACTCACCGAGGGGCCTGCCGCCGTGAGCGAGTTGGCCGCTCCGTTCGCGATGTCGGTGACCGGCATGGCCAAGCACGTCCGCGTGCTCGAGGACGCGGGGCTCGTTGTCACCGAGAAGGTCGGCCGTACGCGGCTGTGCCGGCTCGGCGAGGAGCGGCTGGAGGATGCCATGGCCTGGATCAGCTTCTATCAGAGGCTGTGGGAGCGACGGCTCGACGGCATGGAGGCCTACTTCACGCTGGGCCTCGGCAAGGACGACAAGGGGGAGACGGCATGAGCGAGAGCGAGAGCACGAGCACGAACGAGGGGCTGGCGCTGAAGGTGTCGCGCTGGCTGCCCGCGACGCCGGAGGAGGCGTTTGACGCCTACACCGACGCCGAGAAGCAGAAGACCTGGTTCAGCATCCTCGACGAGGAGCCGGGCATCGTCGAGATCGAGGTCGACCTCCGCGTCGGCGGCACGCAGACTGCGGTCTGGGGGCCGAGCCGCGACCAGCTGTTCCGCGAGGTGCAGACCTTCCTCGAGATCGATCGCCCGTACCGTCTCGTGACCGAGTCGACCGGATCCGATCCGAGCGGGTCGACGATGACGTCCCGCGTCGAGGTCACGTTCGAGCCCGACGGCGACGGCACGCTGATGACCGCGGTCCAGACGGGCCTGCCCACGCCAGAGGTCCGCGACTTCTTCACCGGCGAGGTCTGGAGGGGCGCGTTCGACCGGATCGAGGCGTTCCTGCGGACGCCAGAGGCGCGGCTGCCCTGACCGCCGCGGGAGCGGTGGTCAAAGTGAGCCGCAGTTCACGATCTCGGCATCACGACCGGCAGCCGTCACCGCTTCACGGAGAGGACGTCGCGGGCCTGCTCGGCGGCGCGGGCGATGCTCTCGCCGACGAAGTCGAGGAAGCGGGCGACGTTCTCGAGGCGGGTGGCGGCCGGGGTCTCCGGACCCAGAACACCGACCCCCTCTCTCGCGACCGTGATGACCTGAGCGAGGGACTCGACGCTCGCCATCATCGACTGGTACCAGATGTCGTCATCGACGACATAGCGTTCGCGACGACCGTCGCCGGGTTCGCGGCGGACCAAACCTTGACTCTCGAGGAACGCGATCGCCTTGGAGATCGACGCCGGACTGACCTGCAGGCGCTCGACGAGCTCGGACGCAGTGAGGCTGCCTGAGTCGGTGGTGTAGAGACAGGCCTGGACCCGCGCCATCATCTTGGGCGTGCCCGCCGCCATCAGGACGGTGGTGAGGGTCTCTTCGAAGTCGCGTACAGCCTCGGCGTCGCGCCCGTGGGCCTGCGGGAACGCCGCCGCCTCGCCGGATGCCGGCTTCTTGCGCCGCTGGGTGCGGCGTTGGGTCGCCCGCTGCGCGAGGTCGGGGCGATAGGCGGTGGGCCCGCCGTTGCGCATCACCTCTCGCGTGATCGTCGACGTCGGTCGGTCCAGACGCCGACCGATCTCGGCATAGGCGAGGCCGTCGGCCAACCCCAACGCGATCTGCTGACGCTCCTGCGGGGTGAGTCTGCCTCCCGGCATCGCGATCTCCTTCGTCGAGCGACACATGTCGTCACTTCCGTACCGGAACCATAGCGTTCATCGGCAGAACATTGCAACGTTGATAACGCGGCGTTGCATTTCGCTTGAGACTCATTGCAACCATTTCATGCCTGTGACCTGGGAGGACTCGGTTTCAGTGCAACTTGGTTGTTGCCAGTTTCAGAAAAGCAACGTAGCGTTTCACTTGTCAGAAACACCGACCACAGACAGCAAACACACAGGAGCTCACCATGAAGACCTTCGCCACCACCGCCCCGATCACCGCCGTCGTCGACATCCCCGCCGGCCGCATCCAGCTCATCGCCACCGACCGCGCCGACGCCAAGGTCGAGGTCCGCCCGTCAGACGCCTCGAAGAGCCGCGACGTGAAGGCCGCGGAGCAGACCACGGTCGACTACGTCGACGGAGTCCTTCGGATCAACGCCCCTGCCCCGAAGAACCAGATCCTCGGCAGCTCCGGTTCCGTCGAGGTGACGGTCCAGCTGCCCGTCGGCTCCCGCGTCGAGGCCAAGGCGGCCAGCGCCGAGCTGCGTGGCGTGGGACGGCTCGGCGACGTGGAGTTCGACGGTGCGGCGGGCTCGATCAAGCTCGACGAGACCGCGGGCGTCCGCCTGACGCTCCAGGCAGGCGACGTCTCGGTCGGCCGCCTGGGCGGAGCCGCTGAGATCAGCACCGTCAAGGGCGACATCAGCGTCGCTGAGGCAACCCGCGGTGCGCTCGTGCTCCGCACCGAGGCCGGAAACGTGTCCGTCACCGCCGCGGCCGGCGTCTCGGCCACGCTCGACGCCGGCACTGCCTACGGCCGGATCACCAACACGCTCATGAACGCCGACGGTCCCGACGCCGCCGTGAGCATCCACGCCACCACGTCGTACGGCGACGTCGTCGCTCGCAGCATCTGACCCGTACCTCCGAACCCGCAGCCTCTGCAGGAGAACCCCTCATGAGCACTCCCACCGTCCACTCCCATCCGGCCATCGCCGCGTACGGGCTGCGCAAGTCGTACGGCGACAAGGTCGTGCTCGACGGCATCGACCTGGCCGTCGCGGAAGGAACGATCTTCTCCCTGCTCGGCCCGAACGGCGCCGGCAAGACCACCGTGGTCAAGATCCTCTCGACCCTCATCTGTGCCGGCGACGGTTCCGGTGAGATCCGCATCGGGGGCCACGACCTCACCGCCGACCCTCAGGCGGTCCGCGCCGCGATCGGCGTCACGGGGCAGTTCTCCGCCGTCGACGGGTTGATCACCGGCGAGGAGAACATGCTCCTCATGGCGGACCTGCACCACCTGTCCAAGCAGGACGGTCGCCGTACCGCGGCTGAGCTGCTGGAGCGCTTCGACCTGCTCGACGCCGCGAAGAAGCCGGCCTCCACCTACTCCGGCGGCATGAGGCGCCGTCTCGACATCGCGATGACCCTGGTGGGCGGCCCGCGGATCATCTTCCTGGACGAGCCGACCACGGGCCTCGACCCGCGCAGCCGACACAACATGTGGCAGATCATCCGTGAGCTCGTCTCCGACGGCGTCACGATCTTCCTCACCACGCAGTACCTCGAGGAGGCCGACGAGCTCGCCGACCGCATCGCCGTGCTCAACGACGGCAAGATCGTCGCCGAGGGGACTGCCGCCGAGCTCAAGCGGCTCATCCCGGGCGGGCACATACGGCTGCGCTTCACCGACCCTGCCGCGTACCGGAGCGCCACCGTCGCGCTCCACGACTCGACCCATGACGACGACTCGCTGTCACTGCAGATCCCGAGCGGCGGAAGTCAGTACGAGCTTCGCTCGATCCTCGACCGCCTCGACTCGGCCGGGATCGCCGCCGACGAGCTGACCATCCACACCCCCGACCTCGACGACGTCTTCTTCGCCCTTACCCAGCCCAAGGAGGCTGTCCGATGAGCTCCCTCTCCCTCGCCGTACGCGACTCGTCCACGATGCTGCGCCGCAACCTCCTCCATGCTCGGCGCTATCCGTCCCTCACCCTGAACCTGCTGCTCACCCCGGTCATGCTGCTGCTGCTCTTCGTGTTCGTCTTCGGCGACGTGATGGGCGCGGGCATCGGCGGCCAGGACCGCGCCGACTACATCGCGTACGTCGTCCCCGGCATCTTGCTGATGACCATCGGCAGCACCGTGATCGGCACTGCGGTGTCGGTCTCGACGGACATGACCGAGGGCATCGTCGCCCGCTTCCGTACGATGGCAATCCACCGCGGATCCGTCCTTTTCGGACACGTCGTCGGCAGCGTCCTGCAGTCGATCATGAGTGTGGTCCTGGTCGCCGCCATCGCCGTGGCCCTCGGCTTCCGGTCGACCGACGCCGGCGTGGGCGAATGGCTGGCAGCGCTCGGGCTGCTCGTGCTCTTCGCCACGGCGCTCACCTGGATCGCCGTCGGCATGGGCATCGGCAGCCCGAGCGCCGAGGCTGCCAGCAACAACGCGATGCCGCTGATCCTCCTGCCGCTCCTGTCCAGCGCGTTCGTCCCCCTCGACGCGATGCCCGGCTGGTTTCGTCCGATCGCCGAGTATCAGCCCTTCACCCCCGCGATCGAGACCCTGCGCGGTCTGCTCCTCGGCGGCGAGATCGGCAACAGCGGATGGCTTGCGATGGGCTGGTGCCTGGGGCTCGCACTGCTCGGCTACGTCTGGTCGATGGCGCAGTTCAATCGCGACCCGCAGTAGTTCCTGCGGGAGGAGACCGTATCGAGATTCCCTCACCGCCCGCCGCGCACGTCCTCCGCGATCGCCCCAGCCAGCCCCACGAACTGGTGGCCGCCCGCAGGGTGCGCGACCGTGCGCGCCGAGGGCATCCGTACGGCGTTCAGCGCCAGATGCTCGTACGGCACCACCTCGTCGTCACGACAGTGGTGCAGCGAGACACGCATCCGCGGCTCCGGCCCGTCGTACACGTACTGCGCGACGTCCCACCCGTCCGGACTCCAGTCCGGCATCGCGAGCAGCAAGGCTCTCGTCGGCGCCCACCCATCCTCGGGAAGCACCCACTGCAGGATGGTCGCCCCGAACGAGTGACCGATGACGACGTCGTCGGCACTGAGCCCGGCCAGCCGCTCCCTGAGGGGGCCGGCCCACGCCTCCACAGACATGTCCTCGTCGGGCAGCTGCGGGTAATCCACGGGAGCACGAACCACGTCGCTCAACGCGTCGGCCATCCCCCGGTCCTCGAGGTAGCCGCCCGCGCCGTGGACGAAGAGAACCCCCATCGCCCCACAGTAGGACGTGGAGCGATGTCGAGAAGCCGACCTCGGCTCCGCTCTCCTCCTGTACACACCCGCAACGAAGGGACGAAACAATGAATGACCTCATCGGTATCGCGCGGTTCGACTTCCGCGACGGCGACGTCGAGGAGTTCAAGCGCCTGTCCGAGCAGGCCATGGAGATCGTCCGGGCCAAGGAACCCGGCACCCTCGAGTACAGCGTCTACTTCAACGCCGACGAGACCGAGGCGATCGTCATCGAGCGCTACCGCGACTCCGAGGCCCTCCTGGCGCACTCGGCGAACCTCGCCCACCTCATGGAGCCGGTGATCGCGACGGGCTCGGTGCACGGCGAGCTCCTCGGCGACCCGAACGCCGAGATCCGTGGGAACCTGAGCGACGAGGGTCCCGTCCAGCTGTTCACGCCGTTCCTGACGATGTGAGTCGCAGACGCCCCGACCGTCGCCCACGAAATGGCGTTGACGGCGGCCGGGCCAGGGATCGATGGTGTCGCGGTGATGATCCGACGTGAGGTACCCGCCGACATCGAGGCCGTACGCATGGTGACCGCTGCGGCGTTCCGTACCGCCGAGCACAGCGCACCGCCCGTAGAGCCCGGAGGTGATCCGGGCGAGGCGACGCTGATCTCGTGGCTACGTGACGATGCCGGATGGATTCCGGAGCTGTCCCTCGTGGCTGTCGAGGGCGACCAGGTCGTGGGCCACGTCATCGCCACGCGAGCCGGGGTCGATGGCCGTCCAGCTCTGGGCCTCGGGCCCCTCAGCGTTCTCCCGCGCCTGCAGCGCACGGGTGTCGGCTCAGCGCTCATGCACGCCGTGCTCGGAGGCGCCGACGCACTCGCCGAGTCGGTGGTGGGACTGCTCGGCGAGCCTGCCTATTACCGCCGTTTCGGCTTCGTCCCCGCAGCGTCGCTCGACATCGTCGCCCCAGAGCCTGCATGGGGCGACTACTTCCAGGTCCGCACCCTCACCTCGTACGCCGGGCTCGCCGGCCACTTCCGCTACGCCAGACCCTTCGACAGGATAAGCGAATAACCTTTCACACTTGCCCTCTTGATTAAAGTTTAGATACTCTTCCTTTAATCGAGGGCCGAGCGATGAAAGGATATTCCACAGTGGCTGGCTGGTCCGAAGGGCAGTGGCAACCCACTGTCGTCGAGGGCGTTCCGCGTCGCGACCGGCGTACCGGCGCCTACCTGCGCTATATACCCGACCCGCTCGAGGCGCGCCCGCTCACTCTGGACTCGAGACTCGCGCGCACGATCGCTGACGCCGAACGTGCCGTTCGCGCTCTCAACGCCCCCGGCGCCGAGAGCCTGGCCTCGATCGCCCGGTTCCTGCTTCGGTCCGAGGCGATCGCCAGCTCCCGGATCGAGGGCGTCACACCGTCCGCGAAGCAGGTTGCCCTGGCCGAGCTCGGCCGAAGCGAGCATGTCCGCGGCGTGAGCGAGCAGGCACAGCTGGTCGCGAACAACATGACCGTCGTCCGGGAGGCCACGTCTGCCCTCGTCGACGCGAAAGAGGTGACCGTCGACGACATCATCGAGCTGCATCGCGCCCTGATGCCCGAGAACGAGCATCACCATGGCCTGCGCACCGTGCAGAACTGGATCGGCGGCTCGGACTGGCATCCGATCGACGCCGAATTCGTTCCGCCACCAGCCGAGCTCGTGAGCGACCTCATGTCTGACCTGGTCGATGACATGAACGGAGCGGCGCACTCACCCCTCGTGCAGGCCGCACTCGTGCACGCGCAGTTCGAGACGATCCACCCGTTCACCGACGGAAACGGTCGCGTGGGACGCGCTTTGATCCATACCGTTCTCGCCCGTCGCGGGCTGATGACGACCGCGATCCTCCCGATCAGCCTGGTCCTCTCCACATGGCGGGATCGATATGTCGCGGGCCTGGTCGCGTACCGGTACGACGGTGACCCCGCAGAGGCCGGGTCGATCGCTGGCGTGAGGGCCTGGATCTCGACGTTCGTCGAAGCCGCGGAGTCGGCAGCGGCCCAGTCCGCCGATCTCGCTGAGCAGGTCGAGGCACTCCGTGCCGCATGGACCGCGAGGGTCGCCTCCCATCGCGAGTCGATCGGCCGCCGAGCGACCCCGCGGGCCGACTCGGCTAGCGCACGGCTCCTGCGCCTCTTGCCCGAGGCGCCGGTGGTGACCGCGTCGACGCTCCAGCGGATCCTCGACGTCTCCTTCCCTGCGGCCAGTACTGCGCTCGACGAGCTGCGTCAGGCCGGCGTGGTGACCACGTTCACGATCGAGCGCAACGCGACGGCCTACCTCGCGACCGAGGTCCTCGATCTGATCACCGTCGCCGAACGTCGCCTGGCGAGCACCAAGGCAGACACCAGGACGTCGCCACCGAACCGGCCTGTCCCGGCACGAGCGCACCGCCGATCCTGAGTCCCTCAGGGCGGGCCGCGTCAGTTCGTCGACTCCGCCCAACCGTCGGCCACGAAGCGCGCAGCGTCGCTCGGCCGCTGGCCGTTGACCAGCACGCCGCCGCGATCCACCGCGAGCACACCGTCCACGTAGACGCCCCGCCCACGAGACGGCGTCGCGCGCAGGCCGGTGTAGGTCCACCGCACGTGCGTCGCACCCGCGGGGAGGGCAGCACCGGCCTTCAGCCACTTGCGACCTTCGAACCCGGAGAACGTGCCGTCGGTCGACCACCGCGCACCGCCCCCCGCCAGGTCGAGCGGCACCAGCTGCCACGTCGTCCCGCCGTCGACGGAGGCCTCGAGCCGCCCCACGTCGTACCCCTCCTCCGTGTCGTACCAGAGCCGGAACGACAGCCACGCCGCCTCCGACGCCGTACGGGACAGCGGCGCGGTGAGCGTGTGCGTCGTCGCGCTCGGCCGACCGGCGAACCACGCCGTACGTCCCACCGCCGGCCGTACGGGGAGGGCTCGGCCGAGGTTGCGGGCGACCGACTGCCGCGCGCCGTTGTTCGAGCCCCACGCGCGGTTGGGGTGGACGCGGTTGGTGAGCAGGACGGCGAGCGAGCCGGACAGCGGGTCCATGACGAGCGACGTGCCGGTGAAGCCGGTGTGGCCGAACGTCACGGGCGAGTCGACCGAGGCCATGTAGTACGGCTGGTTGAGCTCGAACCCGAGCCCCCGGCGGGACGTGATCGCGGGCGGGATGCCGACGTTCTGGTCGGTGATGGCCTCGCGGACGATGTCCTCGGAGAGGATGCGCTCCTTGCCGTACCGGCCGCCGTTGAGCAGCATCTGGCCGAAGATCGCGAGGTCGCCCGCGGTCGAGAACAGGCCGGCGTGGCCGGCGACGCCGCCCAGCGACCAGGCGTTCTCGTCGTGCACCTGGCCATGGACCATGCCACGACCGATCGACGACATGTCCTCGGTGGCCGCGATGCGGTGCCGCAGCGACGCGGGCGGGTTGAACATGGTGTCGGTCATGCCCAGCGGCTCGGTGACGCGCTCGGCCACGAGCTGGTCGAGGGTCTGGCCGGTGACGCGCTCGGCGAGCTTGCCGAGGGTGATCAGGCCGAGGTCGGAGTAGACGTACGCCGTGCCCGGAGGAGTCACGAGGGTCTGGGCGTAGACAGCGGCGATGCGCGCCTCCGGCGTCGGGTAGGCCGAGTAGAGGTTGATCCAGCTCCGCAGACCCGAGGTGTGCGTCAGCAGGTGCTTGACCGTGACCGCGCCCTTGCCGTTCTGGGCGAACTCGGGGAGGTAGTCGGCCACCGGGGTGTCGAGGCCGACCACGCCCTGATCCACCAGCTGCAGCGTGACGACGACGGTGAACAGCTTCGTGACCGACGCGAGGTCGAAGAGCGTGTCCTCGGTCATCGGGATCTGCTGGTCCTCGGGCAGCTCGGTGCCGTCGGCGCGTGCGTACCGCACCGCGTCGCCCACCGCGCCGTGCTCGACGACGACGCCGTCCTTGGCGACGAGCGCGACCGCCCCGGCGTACATGGGGTAGGTCGGGTTCTCGGGCGTGGTCTGCAGGTACGAGGCGAGGTCGGGCATGATCCGCGCGATGTGCTCGGGGAGCAGGCCTGCGCGCTCCGGCGTCCCGGCGCGCAAGGTGCGATGTGGGGAGAAGCGGACGTCCTCACCGGTCACGGTCGGCGGTCCGGTCTGGTGTCCTGGTGGGTCGACCGCTCCTGCCGGCGCGGCGAACGCTCCGACCACGACCGCCGCGGCCACTGCCACGATCCCGCTCGTACGACGCATGGGTCCCCTCCGTCCTACGGTCGCCGGCCTCGCATCTGGTGATAGATGAGGTACTTCTTGCGCTTCTTCCGGAACTCGGCGAGATCGTCCTGCCAGCCGGCGACGATCTCGTCGACGTCCCCGCCGGCGTCGATGACGAGCCGGGCACGGTCGGTGCCGGTGAGCTTGTCGAGCCAGAACGAGGTGACGTCCTGGGTGCGCCAGCGGTAGTCGGGGAACTCCTGGCGCTGCGTGATGATCATCGCGAGGCCGGTGGTGATCGCGTCGAAGGCGTCTCGGTCCTCGACGTACACCTGCACGCCGCCGCAGACCTTGTTGACCTGCTTGGAGATCGTCGGGGTGAAGTACGCCTCGCGGAAGCGCACGCCGGGGAGATTGCGAGCGTTGAGCGCCTCCGCCCAGCGGTGGTCGATGTTCGGTGCGCCGATCAGCTCGAACGGGCGGGTCGTGCCGCGGCCCTCAGAGAGTGCGGTGGCTTCGAACAGCGCCGTACCGGGGTAGACGATCGCCGTGTCCACCGTCGGCATGTTGGGCGACGGCAGCACCCAAGGGAGCCCGGTCTCGTCGAACCACATGTCGCGGAACCAGTTCCTCATCGGCACGACCGTGAGATCGACCTGCTTGCCGATCGCGGCGGGCAGGAACTCCCCGTTGAACAGCTGCGCCAGCTCGCCGACCGTCATGCCGTGCTGCTGGCTGATCGGCTTCAGCCCGACGAAGGTGGAGTGCTCCGGGTGAAGGACGGGCCCCTCGGCCTGGACGCCGGTGATCGGGTTGGGGCGGTCGAGGACGACGAACCGCAGGTCGAGCTCGGCGGCCGCCTCCATCGCGAGGTACATCGTCCAGATGTAGGTGTAGAAGCGCGCGCCGACGTCCTGGATGTCGAAGACGACGGTGTCGATGCCGGCTGCCGCGAACTGGTCGGACATCCGGGCGGCGTCGTTGTAGGCGTTGTAGACGGGCAGTCCGGTCTTGGCGTCGATGAAGAACTCTTGGCCCTGGCCGGCCTGAGATACGCCACGGAACCCGTGCTCCGGGCCGAACACGGCGACGATGTCGACGTCGGGGCTGGCCGCAAGGACGTCGACCTCGTGGGTGAGGTCGCGCAGGATGCCGGTCGGGTTGGAGATCATCCCGACGCGCTGGCCGCGGAGCTCGCGGAAGCCGGCGGCAGCGAGGGTTTCGAAGCCGGTACGGACCTTGGGGCCGTTGGTGGTGTTGCCTGGGCTGGCTGCGGCTGTGGCGGCGGCCCTGCCGCCGAGGACCGGCACGCTGGCCACGCCGAGCATGCCTGCCAGTACATCCCTACGTCGCATGGTTTCTCTCCCGGTCGGTGGGTGGTGAGGAAACGTTTCGTATGACGAGGATCTAGGCGGAACGAACTTCGCAATTGGCGCGACGGTAGTAGGCAGGGCAGGAGCAGGTCAAGGGGTCGAGGGCGCAGCCGCCGACGACGCCGGGACGCTGAATCGGTCGACTCGACTTACAGAAAGCCCTCGAGACGGTCGAGACGGCGAGCCGCCGCGGGGTTCTGTTCCATCGCCTGCGCCGACGCGCGGGTCAGCGTGATCATCGCGCGCAGGCGCTTCTTGTCCTTCGGTTGGAGCGCGAAGGCGGCGGTGTCATGGGCAGCCATCATGGCGGCCAGTGCAGCGAAGTCGAGACAGTGACGCTCCCGAGCGGCTCCGTTCGTCTCGATCCGAGCGGCGGCCTTCAGAATCATGGCGCTGAGCAGCATCGGTCGCCGGACCATGCCGACCCGGTGGGGAAGCCGCTCGCCGCCCTTCTCGTCGAGGACCGTTCGCCGGTGCCCTCGGGGATGAGGACGTCGAGGACGGCCACGTCACGAACCCACCGATGCTGGACCCGTCGGCGCTGGGCTCTGCGGAGAATCCCAGGTCGAGGAGGGTCGCGGTGACCGCGCGCAGCAGTCCCGGCTCTCGCGCATTGACGACAGTGTCGGCGTCGGTCGTCGGTCGTGCCGGCTCGTACCCACGCTCGGCGCAGTAGAGGTGGACCATCTGCCCACCGATGAGCGTCCACCCCTCACGGTGGGTCTCGTACAGGTCGAGCAGCGCGTGCCACCCCTGCTCCTGGGCAGCACCCATCGCAGGAAGAACGATCACGGGACGACCCCGTCCCTAGCCTTCGGCCCTGAGGCGCCTGCGACTCCTGGAGCGAGTGCGTCGATGGCTTGGTCCAGAAGCTCGCGGGCACGCTGCTCCTCACGCGGCCCGCCGTGCTCGGCGAGGTCCGCAGCGAGCAGCATGGCACCGACCCGAGGCGGGTGTACCGGCGCAACGTGGAGCACGACGTTCGGCCGCTCGTCGACCATCGGCTTCTCGAGCCAGTGGTCGACGACCACCCCGTCGACGTCATCCGCGCCGACGTACGCCTCGACGACACGCGGGTCCTCGATTGAGGAGTCAGCATGCGAGACCCCTGAGAGGACCAGCCTGCTGTCTGCGCGCAGAGCAGGCACACCAGTCGCGGCCGCCACGTATGCGACACGCGCCGCGCGGTTGCTCAACCACACGAGCAGTGCGCTGTGATCTCGCTCCTGGACCGCGTCCGCGAGCCGGCGCACCGCCCGACTGCGCGTCGACCTGCTGAGCCTCATCGCACCTGCGACGGAGACCGACTCGGCAAGCGCCAGCTCCGCCCGTCGCATGCGCGCGAGGAGGGACTCTCGCAGTGCCTCGTCACCATGCACCATCGCCTCCTCGGCACACGCCAGCGACCACCACACGGACTCCGGTGAGACCGGGCGGCCGAGCTGGGCGGGCCGTGGCCATGAGGCGTCGAGGTCCACGAGCCAGCGGCCTCCGACCTTCTCAGCGACGAGGGAGCCGTCGTCCACGCGCTGCCGGATGCGTGCTGGGGAGACTCCCAACCGCGCCGCAGCCTGCGGCACTGACAACTTGGCCATGTTCATAATGCTAGCGCTATCGTAAGCATTATGGAACGGCTGCGGCGTTTGGGCCTCGATACGCCCTCCGCTAGCGGCCCGGGCTACTCGACCATCGGTTGGGACGTTGCTGCAACCGCCACCCCGTGCCCCTGGGTCACGGACAGGATCTCCGCCATCGACGCCTCGACCGGCTGGTCCGCCGGCACCGCGCTCGCGAAGCCGGCGAAGAACCGCCCGGCGCCATCACCGGACGTGACCGCCACGAACCGCGCCGACTCCCCGACGACCCGAACGCCACAGTCATCCTGGACGGCCACCTTCGCGACGTGGTCGCCATCGATCATCGGAAAGTGCTGGCCCTCTCCCGGCGCGACGTAGACCGTGCTCATGGCTCCTCCTCCGGCTTGTACGCCCAGCGTCGGGTGGAGGAGGAGCGGCGACGCGAGTAGTCGGCCACTCGACCCCGAGGACGTCCGCCATCGCGGCGCGCTCGCGTTCACGCGCGGTCAGCGGGAGAGGACGCGCCGATGAAGGCGCTGCTGCCGGCCCGCGGGCTCGATGCGGTGTGGCGGAGCAGCCTCAGCCGTTCCCCAGCACCGCCCACGCGATGAGGCTGTCGATCCTCCGGACGTCGGCACCCTTGCTGAGCTTGATCTTGATGTGGCCCGCCCGGGTCCAAAGCTCGATCTCGGAGCTGAAGTCGAGTCGGCCCGCGTTCTCCGACGACCACATGTTGATCGCGCCGTAAGGCAGGGAGTAGATCTCCACCTTCTTGCCCGTGATTCCCTGTGCGTCACGCACGATCAGGCGCTTTGAGGTGAACACGGCGCTGTCGCGGAAGGTCTTGAACGCGGCGACCGGCTTCTCCCCAGGCGTCAGCAGCGGCGTCACGTCGTCCGGGATCGGGATCTCGTTCTGGAGGGTCCAGCTGGCGATGACAGATGCTTCCACGTGCGCGCTCCTGTTGCTCGGCATTCGGGGTCGGCCCTGAGCATTCCGCAACGAGGGGCCACCCGTCTGCGGAACCCGGATACGGCCAGTGGCCGATCGGCCGACCGTCAGAAGCCTCGCGTCCGAATTCGGTGTGAATGCCTCCGATGCCGACTCAGTCTCGATAATCGAACCTCACTCCTCGTGACATCCGATCCGTCTAGCCTTCGCGACATGACGCACTACCAACCTGGCGAGCACCCCACCCCAAGCGGCCGCGTTCCTGCATGGATGTGGGTCATGACGACCGTCTCCTGCTGCTTCCTTGGCTTCGTCCCCGCGATAGTGATCGCCGCGAAGGCCAATACGCGGAGGGCAGCGTTGTGGGCGACAGGGTTCGCCGTCGCCTATCTCGTCGGACTCGCCTTGGTCGGGTCGCAGCCGGAAGGAGCCAACAATATTTGGTCCAACGTTGGCGGCGTCCTCTTCTTTGGGACAGGCGTTGGAGCGCTTTGCTATGTCGCAGTTGTCGGTCCGAAGCTCCGCTGGGCCCGAACGACGCGACCTTCCCCTGTCCGGACGGCAGCTCCGGTAGTCGACGGCGCGCCTCCCCACGATCCCAACGCCCGCGCAGTCGCCGGCGTGCTCGCGGCACGACAGAAGCGGGCGGAAGCGCGGGCCATGGCAGCCAATGACCCGCAAATGGCTCACGATTTGTGCATCGGTCGACCCGACCTTCCCCGGCACTACGACGATGGCGGGTTGATCGACCTGAACGGTGCACCGGCGGAGGTCATCGCCAGAGGGCTCGGACTGACGCAAGCGCAGGCCGAGCACATCGTCGAAGTCCGGCGGCAACTGGGCAAGTTCGAGCGCGTCGACGACCTCCTGACGCTGGCCGACTTGGAACCGTCCGTGTACGACGCGGCACAGGAGCGCATCATCCTTCTGTGACTGCGGTGGTCGGCCGCACAGCGCATCGACCGGCATACTCGACCAGCGGAGACGCGGCAACTATCGGGAAACCTCGCGTTAGCGTTAGTATTTCCTCAAGGTGGTGGCTCTTGTGGAGATCGTTGTCTCCGAGGCGGCCGAGCGTCTCGGTGTCGGCCCATCCCGCGTACGCCAACTGCTGAACGCTGGCGACCTGCAGGGACGTCGTGCCGGTCGTGACTGGCTCGTGTCAGCAGATGATGTTGCCCGCCTGCAGGGGCAACGTCGTCGGCCGGGCCGCCCGCTGGGCCCGCTGCGCGCGTGGGGCCTCCTCGATCTCCTTGAGGGTGGCGCGGCACCGTGGCTGTCGTACTCGGCGCGCAGTCAGGTCCGCTCGTCCATGTCGCGGCTGCGGGATGTCAGCGCTGATCACTGGCGGAGCATGCTGCGGGGTCGGAGCCGAGTCGTCCGGGTCGTCGCCCACCCGGCTGCCATACCCCGCCTGCTGGCACGCCCCGAGGTCCATGCGGCGGGGGCGGTCGAGGCCGTACGCCGCGGCTTCGACTTGGTTGCCCTCGAGAGTCAGCGTGACGAGGTGTACGTCCCCAGTGAGGAGTGGCCCGCGTTGAAGAAGTCGCTCACCCTCCGAGATGCCGGTTCTGGCGAGGAGGCCAGCCTCGTCGTCCGCATGCCCGAGCGGGTCTGGCCGTTCGACTCACCTGGCGGAGTCTCCGACGCCGCGCTGGCGGCCGACCTTCTCGAGGCGGCCGAGCCGCGAGCTGTCAGTGCGGGCGACCGACGTCTGAGCGAGCTCCTGAGAGAGTGGCAGAGCAAGTGAGTGCCGTCATCACGCTCCCGCCGATGCGCACGCTGCTTGGGCAATGGTGCCGGTGGGGTGAGGGCGAGGGGACAGGTCGCGTACGGAGCCTCACCGCTACGGCAGCACCGCCACCCCGTCGATGCGGACCGGCTTCCGCTTCGTCACCACCTTGAGCGTGATCGGCCCCGCGAACGCCCGCCTCGGGAGCACGACGACCTGCCGGTGACGCATCGCCGTCGAGCGGAGGCTCACCCGCGCGACGCGCCGCGACCCGACGAGCACGTCGAGGCTGCCGCAGCCCTTGCACCGCGTGACGACCAGAGCGATCGCCCCGCCACGAGTCGCGGCGCTCCTCAGCGTCGCGCCCTTGCGGGTGCTCGTGGAGATCGTGCGCTGCATGTACGCCGCACCCTTCGTCCGCTTCCATCCGGCCGACGCCTTGAGCGCACGGTCGTCGTACGGGGCACTCGTGCACACCGCGGGGCTCCACCCGGACACGTTGCCGGCCCAGTCACGCGACCGCGTCGAGAAGCACGCCGTCGTCCCCGCCGTCACGGCACGCGCGAGTGTCGTGGCGCGCGACGCCTGCCACCCCTTCGGCACGGACCATCCGGACGTCGCTCCCGAGCGGGCGACCGTACGGACGCGGGTGTCGTACGACGCCACGCCCGACCCGACGTCCGTCCCCGCGAGCCGTACGACAGCCCGGCCGTCGAGCGTCACCGCAGCACCGCGCGCAGCCTTCGCCGACGGCGCCCGCTTGTCGACGCGCACGCCGCGTACGGGTCCGGCCGTGGCGCAGTTGCCGGCCTTGTCGCAGACGCGCCGCGTGCCGGTCGCCGCGTTCGCGCTCGCTGTCCCCCCGGCGACGGAGGTCCGCAGCGCGAACGTCGCGTCCGACGCGTTCGCGAGCCCGCTGCCGCTGTCGGTCGCGGTGCAGGTGATTGAGACGTCGGAACGCGACCAGGCCGCCGACGGTGTCGCGCACCGGACCACCGGCGCCGCGTCGTCGGGCACCACCCCCTCGCCGCGCAGCGGCACCGTCACGTCCCCGCTCGACGCCGGGACCACGAGCGTCGCCGTACGGGCACCGGCCGCCGTCGGCGTGAAACTCACCGCCACCTCCACGGACTCGCCGGCGGCGAGCGTACGGGGCAGCGTCCCGGCGTCGACCGCGAAGTCCGCCGCGGCGCCACCCTCGAGACGCGGCGCCTCGACCTCGACCGGGCCCGGCGTCCCGTTGGTCAGCGTCACCGTCTGCGCACCGGAGCTCGTCCCCACCCGGACTACACCGACGTCGACGCTGCCTGGATCCGCCGTGAGTCCCGCCGCACGCGCCCCGACACCCGGCCGTGCGATGAAATGACGGAGCTCGCCGCGATACTCGCCGACACCCAGGATCGACCCGTCGTCGGCGATATCCAGCGCGCCGTGGAGCTGGATCCAGTCCTGTCCAGGTGCAAGGAGCGACTCCAGCCGCCGCCCCTGGCCCTGCGTGTGCACGAAAGCACGCAGGTCCTGCGTGCGGCCGACGAAGTCACCGTCGGCATTCACCGACTCGGCACGACCCGGGCCCTCCTGGATGACGGTCCGCTGCCCGTTCATGACCCGTAGCGGGCGGCTCATCAGCTCACCGGCCACCGCGCCGCCGTCAGCGACGTCGAGTGCCAGCGAGACCTCACCAGGATCCATACCCATCGAGTCGATCACGCCGTTCTCCCAGCGGACCGCGTTCTCACGGCCGTACCGCGAGATCGAGTAGCCGACGATCAGCCCGTCGTCGTTGATCGCGGTCGCGACGCCGCCGGCGCTCGGGTGGGTCGGGTCGAGGTCCGCGAGGTGCGTGACCGTGCCGTCGACCCACGTGGCGGCCTTGTTGTACGAGCCGCCGACGACGGTGCCCGCGTCGTTGATCCCGGAGGCGACGAAGTGGTCGGGCAGCCGCACCGACGTGCCGGCGCGCCACACGTACGACACGTCGCCGACCCAGTACACGACCTCGCCGTGCGCGTTGACGGCCTGCACGTTGAGGTCGTCCGATGCCATCGGAAGCGTCGTCGTACGGCCCGCGTGCTCGAGCGTGATCCGCCGCATCCCGGCGCTGTCGCGGTGCAGCATTGCGAGCGTCTCGCCGTCGCGGACCGCACCGACGACGTCCTTCCGCAGCGGCTCGAGCGTGTAGACGAGCTTCGCCCGTACGGCCGCCGACGCCAGGTCGTCCTCGAGCGGGTCGGCGTTGTCCGGGACGGAGTCGCGGTCGTCCTCGCCGGCCGCGACGACCTCCGCCTCGACGTCGAGGTCCACCTCGGAGCGCGTCGGGCGTACGGCCAGGTCGAGCGTCGCGGACGAGCGCTTCGCCAGCGACGGGATCGTCCAGGTGCCCGCGCTTTGGTCGTACAACCCGTGGCTGGCCGTCGCGGACACGGGCGCGAGGCCGTCGGGCAGCCGTACCGCGATCTCGAGGTCCGTCGCCGCGAGCGGGAACGAGTTAGACGCGGTCACGCGCACCGTCGCAGGCGACCCGACCGGCGGTTCCTCCGTCGGCGCCGCCACCGCCACCGACACGTCGCGATCGGCGATGTCGTCGACGCACGCGTCGCCGATGCCGTCGCCGTCCGCGTCCTTCTGTGCCGGATCGGCCTTGAGCACGCACACGTCGGTCGCGTTGGGGACGCCGTCGTCGTCGCTGTCCGAGAGCGACGACAGCGCCGCCGCGTCCTGGACGTCCTGCCCCGCCCGTTCGGCGCCGGCACGCGCGGCGACCTGCGCGGAGACACCCTCGGTCCGGTATCCGCCCGAGCTGCGCAGGTCGTACCGGATGTTCTCCCAGTCGTTGTGCCCCTCCAGCGCGATCGACCGGATCGTCTGGCACGCGGTGCCGCCGCGCCCGTCGGCGGCGATGCCGGCCCGGACACCGGTCTGTGCCGCGCCGCCGACCTGGTTCCAGTCGATGGCCCAGACCGGCGACCCGCTGCGCCAGACGCACTTGCCCTGCGCGGCGTCGTACCAGCTGAACGCGGTGGCCGACCAGCGCCTCGTGATCTCTGCCTTCGTCGCGGCCGACTCGTTCGCGGCGATCCCGGCGGCCTCGTCGAGGCTGTTCTCGTGCAGCGTCGGGAGCTTCCACCGCGAGTAGTCGAGCGGCCGGGTGGGCGTCGAGGCGAGGAACTGGAACGTGTAGTTCATGACGCTCAGATAGTTCGGCTTGTTCTGGACGTCGTCCGCGCCGCCGTGGTCGAGCCCCATCCCGTGGCCGAGCTCGTGCATGAACGTGCCGGCCTCGATCTCGCTCTTGCAGTGCTCGACGGTGACGCAGCGGCTGAGTGTGCCGCCGACCCTGGTGAGGAGGTCGTCGCTCCAGCTGCCGAGGCTGATGAGGACGTCCTGTCCGCCGAGGTCCGCGACACCGGAGGTCTTCGGAGCCTCGTCGAAGCGGTGGGTGAACAGCGCGTACCGGTAGATCAGCCGCTTCGCCCCGAGCACCGCGTGGCAGCGCGGGCTCGACCGGTCCGCCTTGGTCCCGAACGCGCCGTCGCAGAGGTCGCCCGGCGTGCCGTCCTTGAGGTCCCAGTAGTCATCATCGTCGCCCGACCCTCGCGCCATCACCTTGATGTCACCGCTGTGCTCGACGGCGTCGTCGACGCGACCGGCGGAGCCCGGCGAGAGGTGGAGGGCGAGGCCGCCGTTCGGCGCGAACTCGTACGCCTTGATGACCCGCTCCATCGCCAGCGCGGCCGGGCGGTCGCTGTGCAGCGCGCCGTCCATGTAGTCGACGTCCACGTAGACGTCGGGCTTGGTCGGGTCGGCGTTGTACGGCGCAGCGTTGAGCGGCAGGTCGACGAAGCGGTCGCCGTCGTAGTCGATGCCGCTCGTCTCCCAGCTGTCGCAGATCGCGTCGTCGTCGTCGTCCAGCGTGCCGTCGCCGTCGGTGTCGAGGCAGACCATCGAGATCTCGGAGGTGGAGCCGTCGGCGCCGGTCGCGGTCGCCGAGTAGGTGGCGTTCCTCGTCTGGTCGCCGGGCAGCTCGAGGACGAAGTGCGCGCCGGCTGCGGTCGGGTGGAGGGTCGCCGTGCCGACCCACTCCTTCGCCGCGCCGAACCCGCTGACCGGCCCGGGGCCCGCCGCCTTGTAGACGTCGACGACGGTGCCCTTCGGGTCGGGGGTCGTGAGGACGCCGGTGACGAACGTCTTCGTCTTGACCTTGTCGTACGAGGCGGAGACGCCGACCGGGAAGTTGACCAGACCGTTGGGGCCGGTGTCGGCGTCCTGGGCGTCGTTCGGGGTGGGGTCGCTCGCGCCGAGGTCGATCGGGATGCCGGTGTTCTTGTCGACCACGTTGCCGCGGATCGTGACGCCCGTGGTGGCCGCGCCGTCGACGCCGATGCCGGCTCCGGCGTTGGCGCTGACCGTGTTGCAGGCTCCGGTACAGCTGCCGGCGGGGATCGCGTCGGCGGGCTTGAAGCCGATCGTCACCTGCGTCGCGCCGCCGTCGACCTTGATGCCCTGGTTGCGGTTGGGGGCGTTGCCTCCGCCCGGGAGGACGCCGACGGTGTTGGCCGCGACGGAGACGCTCGACGCGCCGCGTACGAGGATGCCGTTGCTGTTGGCGACCACCAGGTTGCCGTGGCCCGGGGTGCCGACGACGTGGCCGCTGCCCTTCTCGACCCAGATGCCGACGCCCTGGTTGCGGAGGGCGCCAGTCCTGGCGAGGTTCGCGCCGACGGTGTTGTCGGTGACGGTGCTCGCCGCGACGCCGTGCGCGACCACGATGCCGTCGCCGTCGTTGCCGGAGACGACGTTGCTGCGGACGTCCCCGTACGCGCCGGCGGTCGGCGCTGACGGCTCGGCGGTGAGCTTGATGCCCCCGACCTTGTTCGGGACGGCCCACACGCCGGTGCTGTCGGTGCCGACCTTGTTGCTGAGGAGCTCGAGCGGCTCGCCCGCGTGGCCCCCGACGGCGAAGATGCCGCCGCCGTCGTTGCCGGAGACGACGTTGTGGCGCACCGACGACCGCTTGTCGCGGGAGAGGAGGATGCCGACGCCCTTGTTGGCGATGCGGGTGGCGCCGCCGCCCTTGGCGAGGCCGATGGTGTTGGTGCTGATGTCGTTGCGGCCGCTCTCGGCCGTACGGATGCCGTCGCGCCCGTTGCCGGAGACCGTGTTGCCGGTGATCTTCGCGTACGCGGCGGGGGTGCTGAAGTCGGTCGGCCCCGACAGGCGGATCCCGTCGGAGGTGTTGCCGAGGGCGGCGGTGCCGGCCGCGTTCGTCCCGATCAGGTTGTCGGTGATCTCGTGGCCGTCGGAGCCCGTGATGCCGTACGCCCACACGCCGGTCTCGCCGTTCCCGGAGATGACGTTGGCGTGAAGGGTCGTCTTGGCGGCGCTGATGGTGACGACGCCTTGCATGCGGTTCGGCAGCGCGGCGGTGCCCGCGGCGTCGGTGCCGATGCGGTTGCGGGAGACGACGGTGCCCTTCGCGGCTTGGGCGACCTCGACGCCGTGGCTGACGTTGCCCGAGAGGAGGTTGCCGTCGGCGTCGGTGGTGCCGCCGATGCGGGTGTCGAGGGCGCCGTCGAGGACGGTGATGCCGAGGAGGTTCGCGACGGTCGCGGTCCCCGCAGCGTTGGTGCCGATGCGGTTGCCGGCGATCTCGTTGCCCTTCGCCGCGGCACCGGTGACCGTGATGCCGGCCTTGGCGTTGCCGGAGATCACGTTGCGGCTGGCGGAGGTGCCGATGACGTTGTCGGGCGACTTCTCGATGACGATCCCGTACGAGTTGCCGCGCCCGGTCGTGCCGTCCGCGGCGATGCCGACGTAGTTGCCGGTGACGAGGTTGCCGCCCGGGCCGGAGATGAAGATGCCGACCTCGAAGTGCGTGAGGACGAGGCCGGACACCGAGCTGGTGCCGCTCGCGAGGCGCAGGCCGTCGCCGCCCGCGCCGACGGTGTCGCCGGCGAGGTGCACGATCGGGGTGCTGCCGGCGCCGGGCTGGGTGAAGCCGTCGATCGTGACTGGCTCGGTGATCAGCGGGAGCTCGGACGTCGGCGAGATCGTGACAGGGCCGGAGCCGATGGCGAAGCGGACCGTGTCCGCGCCGGGGCTTGCGTTGGCTTCCTGGATCGCGGCGCGCAGGGTGCACACCGCGCCGGTCGCTGCGCTCGTACGGCACTGGCCGTCGCCTGGTGTCGCGTCCGTGTGGTCGGCGGCTGAGGTGACGACGTACGGGCTCGCGGCGGCGGCCGGTGCGGTCGTGGCCGCGAGCGTGCCGGCGACGACAGCGGTCGTGGTGGCGAGCATGAGCGCAGCAGTGCGCGCAGCGCGAAGCATCGTGGTGTTCCCCCGTGTGTGCGATCCGCCGAGCGCGGATTGGTCAGCCCGGGCCGTTCCGAGAGGCCGGGCGTTGGACGACCGTACGAGGGCGGAGGTTCAGCGGGGTGTGAGTTTGTGGAGTGGTGCGCGACCGCCGGTCCGCGGTCGCCGACCGGCGTGGCGCCGATGCTGACCTGCATTGCGTGTTCTGACGCGGGCCGATGAGCATCCGCCATCACGAAACTCAATCTGGCTCTCGACCGAGGATGGACATCCCTGCACGAGCAACTCTTTCGCAGGACGATTCTGAACGCCGCATCTCATCCATTCGCGGGACAGGTGCCCGTTCCGTTCCGTAGTTTTGTACGCGCGAGTCGCGACTACTCTTGGAGCCGAGGTCTGTGGACACCGTTGAAGCGCTGGCTAGGAAACTGCGTCCCGAGCACACGATACTTCTTCTGGGGGCGGGTGCCACGGTGCCTTCCGGGGCCCCTACGGGTGCCGAACTAGCAAAGTTCCTGGCGGGGAAACTGTACCCGCGTCCTGAAGTCGACAGCCTGTCCGAGGTTGCGACGATCTTCGAGCACCGCGCGTCGCGACGTGAGTTGGTCGAGGCACTTCGGGAACGTCTGAGTTCGCTTCGGCCCACCGGCGGGCTATTGCTACTTCCTGAGTACGACTGGGTGTCGATTTATTCGACAAACTTTGACCAACTAATTGAGCGCGCGTACCGCGAGGCCACCCGTCAATTGAAAGTTATCCGGTCAAACTATGACTGGACGAAGGAACAAACTACCGCCACTCCGCTGTATAAGATACACGGATGTATCACGCAGGACGTCGGCGTGGGCAACAAGCATCGCATGGTCATCACCGAGCGTGACTACGACCAGGTCGAGGAATACCATCAGACGGTCTTCACGTCTCTCGAGCATCAAATGTACATCTGCGACACACTCATCATCGGACAATCACTCGCGGACCGGCACCTTAAGGAACTGGCCAAGAAGGCGTGCAAGCTAAACGATAAGGCAGGTACGCCGGGCCGAGTCTACTTACTCGCATACAACGCGACGAAAGACAGCGCGCTGATTTACGAGCAATGGGGCATCGACATCACAGTAGGCAGTCTGGACAGCCTTCTCCACGCGTTCGCCGCGGTTCGTCCGCCTGCAACCGACCGCGCTTCGGGGTCTGACGGAGAAAGCGGGGTTCCACTATTGCCAGTGCCCATCCGGGCCGCGACGATCGACTGCGCCCACGCGACCGGCCTTCGGGCCGACGCGCGCAGGCTCTACAACGGTGGCGCGGCCCAGTACCCAGATATCGCCGCCGGGTACACGATCGAACGCGCCGTTGAACAGCGACTGCTCGACTCTCAGGTCGACGCACGAATGTTGTGCACCGTCATTGTAGGCGCCGCCGGTGTTGGCAAGACCAGCACTGCACGCCGCCTTCTCGCCGCACGAATGAAGCAGGACTTTGCATGTTGGGAGCACCGAAACGCGTTTCCGCTCGACATCGCCGCCTGGCTTGAAGTCGAACACAGTTTGCGAACCCAGAATCGCCAAGGCTTCCTATTTGTCGATGATTGCACGGACATCCTGATTGACGTAAATCGGCTTATTGACGGCCTCGCAGTACTTGACCGCTCACATCTAAGGTTGGTTCTAACAGGCAACGCGGGGCAGTGGCAGTCACGCCGAAAGAGTCCAGCGCTGTTCAAACGTGGACACACTGAAAAGATGTCCCGGCTAACCACGATCGACATCGAACGTCTGGTCAATCTGGTCGAACAGCAACCCGACATCCACGACCTCGTCGATGAGACCTTCCTCACCCTCAATCACACGAACCGCATACGCCACTTACGGGACCGCTGCAGCGCCGACATGTATGTATGCCTGAAGAACATCTTCGGAGCGGAAGAGCTCGACGACATCCTCCTTGGGGAGTTTAAGGACCTCGACGACGCGCCCCAAGATGTCTACCGACACGTGTGCGCCATTCAGGCGATGGGCGGGAAGGTCCATCGCCAATTGATTGTGCGTTTGCTTGGGATCGACGGCGGGTTGATCAAGTCCATGCTTGGTCAGCTCGACGGCATCGTCTTCGAGGAGGACATTGACGCCCGGCGCGGGACCTTCGGCTGGTCAGCCCGCCACGACGTAATCGCGGATGTCATCGCTACGTACAAGTTCGGCGACCCGGAGGAGCAGAAGGCGTTGCTTCGTAACCTGATCGACGGACTGAACCCGAGCGTGTCACTGGAGCTCGCGACGGCCAATGCGATGGCGGCCTCAGAAATGGGAATCGGCCGACTCCCTTCGCGCGATGACCAGATCGACCTCCTTACGCGACTCATCGCAGTCGTCCCTGCCGCCAGGACTCCGCAGCGACGCCTGGTCCGCAAGTACCTTGACGCCGAGGACGCCTCGGGCGCGAAGCTCGCAATTGATGCCGCCACGCGTAATCTTGGCCAGGACGATATTATCGACCGATATAAAGTCCGCGTGATCGTACTTCGGTCGGGCAACACCGAGAACCTAATGCTCGAGGACCGCGTCTCCCTTCTCCACGAAGCAAGGTCCCAAGCGGCGAAACTTCTGCTTCGACGGCCTGATGATCGTCACAACTATCGCCTATTGTGCGATGTCGGGGTGGAATTGATGCGAATTAACGGGGACTCAGCGGTTCTCGAGGACGGCATCGATAAGTTTCGTGCCGTGGAGGACGACATCCCTGACCCTGACTTCATTGAAGATCGCAAGCGTTACGAGCAGATGCTTCGGGTCGCGCGCCAGCGACCCTAAGGTCCACGATCGTCTCAGAGCAGAGGATCGGCAATCCGGACACTGGCGACCACGCGGCGTGCCCGTGAGTCGAGCTCCCCACCCGCGGCGAAATGACGCACACAGTCGGGAGGTGGTGATCGGGCGGGTCGACCGGGCAGCTCTGGAAGAATAGCGCGGTGTGGTGCGCCCCCGAGGACGAGGCGGACACGCTCCTACAGGCGACTCGGGAGTGGCAGGGGCGCGGATGGGACATCAGTAGTCCGCTCCGCGGCTCGCGCGGCCGAGTCGGCTTCGTCAGGATGAGCGCTCGGCGCGTCATGGGGAGGAGCGGTCCAGCTCGTTCCGGCGCGGGCGCGAAGAGGGCTCCTCGTTATGCTCTGCGGCTGGAGGACTAATGGGCGGCGCGAATGCGTCGAGCCCGGAGAAATCTTGGTACCGGAGGGTCCGCGCTGGCTCTGCCGTTACACGGGCGGCACCGGAGCGACTCCGGGAGCGGTGTCGTCGTGAGGCGCGCGAGTGGCTCGGCTTCGCGGAGAAGGCTCGCGCTCGTGCGGCTCGGCCGCACGAGCGGTCTGACCCCTCGGCGTCGTGGGAGATCCCGGCACGCGTCCCGGCTACAGCTTTCCGGTGGAGGTCGCCATTCCCCAAGGGCAAATCACTCCTCATCGCCGCCCGAGAGGTGGCGGTAGACAACGGCCCCAATCATGTAGGCCCACGTCGCCGGAGTGACCGCGTCGAGGATCAGGTTCGCTGCCGCCGGATGCTCGAGATAGAAGGCGGCACAGAGCGAGAACGCCATGACCGCGCAGTAGACCGCGATCGCGTATCGGGCGGCCTCTGGGAGCGAGGTCGAGCCAGGGACCGTCGTGTGGACCCGCTCGACGAAGTCGTCGAAGGCGGGCTCGACCCCTTCTCCCAGGTCAAGGTCTGCGACGAGATCTGCGACCTGACCCGCCACATCGATGCCTGCGAGCATCTCGTCCACGGCACTGGTGAGGTCGACTGACTCGATCATCTTCTTGAAGACCGCGTTCGTATCGATCGAGCTCAGGGCTGCGTTAATCGACTTGGAAACGTCGAACGATTCGAAGGCGGTGGCGTACACCCGCGAGACGTCCAAGTTGTCCAGCACGTCCCGCAGGCCTGCCGTTACGTCGATGCTCTCAATGACCGACTGGTACGACGAGGTCACGTCGACGGTCGCGAGCGCCTTCGAGACTGAGTCGTACTGGCTGATGTTCTGGAGCACGCGACTGTAGGTCTTGGAGACGTCCAGGTTGGCGAACATCGCCTCGTACACGCGCGATGTGTCGAGCGCGGCGAACGTGTCGGCGTAGACCTTGCTGAAGTCAGTCGCCACTAACACTCGCTGCATCATGTGAGTCGTGTCGATGGACTGGAGCACTCGCCGCAACGATTCCGTCGGATCGGTGTTGGCGAGCGCCTTACGGATCGGCTCGTACGGGTCGAACGACTTCGTCATGCCACGACCGTATACGCGAAACCGACGCTCCGGCTCCCTGCTCCGGAGGAATCGTGTCGCGGTGAGCAGACTTGGGACTCCCCTCCGCGTACGCGCGGGCGAACTTCCGCAGGGCCGCGATGTCGGAACCCGATTGCCGCGCCGTGATGTAGCGGTCGAGTCGCGTCTTCATTGAGCGACCGGTGGCTCGTCTTCGCCCCTCCGGCGTGTGCGAGGCGTGATCATAGACCTTCCGATTGAGACCTCGGTGACGTGAACGCAGTCGTTGCCGACCGCCGGATAATCCTGCGGCGTGCCGGCTGTTCGGAAGTGCCGTCGGAGTTCACCGATCTCCGTGTCGATCTCTGACCAGCCGAGCTGTCGCGTCGTGAGTTCGCTTCGACGAGGGTGGATTCCCGAGCGCCCTCCTGAGCACTCACTGAGGCAATGCAGTGCTCGTCGAACACTCCGCTCAGGAGGTCGCGCCAACTCGTGTGGTCACGAAAGGGCAACTTGAACTCGTGTCCGGTCCGCGCGGTCGCGCTCCGGAGCCACGCGCGTCGAGGCGCAGGTCGTCGTCGTTCAGGCTCCCCTTCCCGCTACCTTCGGTGCCCGACGTCGTGAGGTCGTCGCGCACCAGATCCATCAGCGCGAGAGCGACATCTAGAGTTGGGTGTGCCGGGTCCGGACGCTTGAGTAGTGGGTCAGCCGGTCCCGGTCAAGTATTCCGTGGCGGTATCCCAGGCGCAGCGTGCAGACGAAGGACGAAGACGAAGACGCTTCGCTCGTCATGGCCACCCCGCGACCTAATCCAGCTGACGGACGATCCGGGGCAAAGGCTTGGCGAGGACATAGGCCAATTCGTCAAATCCCTCGATCCGACGAACTCGACACGGCCGACCGCGATCTCGGCGATGTACTCGACGTGTCGCCAGGCGAAGAGCGGGATCGCATTCCGAAAACCCTCGGAGTTGCCAAGATCGGTCATCAGGTGATGAGTCGCTCGGCCAGCCCAGAGGATCGATGGGCGATTGTCTGCACCGCCTCCGCGATCGCATCGCGGCTGCCGACGATCGTCAGGTGGCCTGCCGCACGAGTGACCGCGGTGTAGAGCATCTCGCGGGTGAGCAGCCGTGAACGCGGTGGCGGGACGATGACGACGACGTTCTCGGCCTGGCTGCCCTGAGCCTTGTGAACGGTCATCGCGTGCATCGTCTCGATGTCCGACAGACGCCAGGGCGAGAGCGGCAGCGGGCCGGACGCGGTCTGGAGGACAGCAATCGGGCCGTCGTCGGTTCGGACGATGACACCGGTGTCGCCGTTGCGGACGCCGAGCCCGTAGTCGTTGCGGGTCACCAGGATCGGGCGGCCGACGTACATCGTCTGCAGCGCCACCTCGGGAGCGCGCTCGGCGAGTGCGCGTTCGACGAGCTGGTTCCAGTGGCGGGTGCCGAACGGGCCCGTGCGGTGTGCGCACAGCAGGCGGAGCGTGTCGAGGTGGGCGAGTGCTTCGTCCGCGTCGCCGCGAAGGGCGAGTTCTCGGAGTCGTACTGCGTGGTCGATGACCTGTGGGAGCAGGTGGAGGGAGGGGGTGTTGGTTTCGACAAGCTCAACCGACGAACTGTCGACTTCGACCCCCTGACGGGCGGCGTGGGTCTCGACAGGCTCGACCGGCGGGGTGGTCTCGACAGGCTCGACCGGCTGGGTGGTCTCGACAGGCTCGACCGGCTGAGTGGTCTCGACAGGCTCGACCGACGAACGGGCCGCGGCGGTGTCGAGCGCGGTGAGGACTGCCGCGGGGTCTCCATTCCGGAACGCCGCGGCGAGGTCAGCGCGGTCGCCTTGCACGCGGTGGTCCTTTGTCAGGCGGACGACGCTCCCGTCGGGCTCGAGGCCACGTACGAGGTCGGCGAGCACCGAGCCGGCCTCGACGGACGCCAGCTGGTCAGGGTCTCCGACGAGCAGGAGCCGGGTCGCCGGCGCCAACGCATCGATCAGCCGCGCCATCATGCTCAGCGAGACCATCGAAGCCTCGTCGACGATGACGAGGTCGTGGGGCAGCGGGTTGCGGGCGTCGTGGCGGAACCGCAGGTTGCTCCCAGGGAGGCTGCCCAGCAGACGGTGCAGCGTCACCGCCGGGCTGATCGACGCGTCTCCGCCGTCGCCGGCCTCGATCATCTCGTTCATCCGCGCCGCGGCCTTGCCGGTCGGCGCGGCCAGCCCGATGCGGAGGCTCCCCCCGCTGCCCGCGCTGAGCGCCCGCAGCACGCTCGCGATGGTGTGCGTCTTTCCCATCCCGGGCCCGCCGGTCAGGACTGTCGTCGCACGCTCGGCGACACTGCGTACGGCGGCCTGCTGCGCCGCGTCCAGCTCTGACCTGGTCGCGAGCATGACCTCCTCGACCGCCGCGAGGTCCACCGGCGGCACCGCTACCTCACGCCTCGCCCGCAGCGCGTCGGCGATGAGCCGCTCGTCCGCGTGGTAGCGGTCGAGATACACCAGCCCGAGATCGACGCGCAGGACACCGGCGGCGACCAGGGCGCTAGAACGTACGGTCTCCAGCCACGACCCCGGCTCGGGCAGCTCGACCGCCTCATCCACGGTCGGCGGCTCGCTGTCGAGGTCCTCGTCGTCCACGTCCGCGGTCAGCCCATCCACGGACTCGAGCGACAACGCCGTCGATCCGTCACGCACCGCGCGTACGGCGAACGCCAGCGCGAGCGCAGCATCGCTGCCGACCTCCTCGCCGACCTGGCGACAGATCCGCGTGGCGACGACGCAGTCGCTGCCGTCCAAGAAGCCCGCCTCGTTGAGGGTCGCCAGCCGTCCCGCGGCGACGACGCTGACCGCCGGGTCGCCAGTCGTCGCCGTCATCGCGCCCCCTCCTGCGTACGACCGTCGAGCACGGCCGACAGGTCCTCGAGCATCGCCACCGGCGGACGCCACGAGAACACCCCGCACGGGTGCCCGTCGACCAGCGGGGTGTCGGGTCCGGCCATGCCGCGCAGGTACAGGTACATCACGCCGCCCAGGTGCTTGTCGGGGTCATACCCGGGGAGCCGCCAGCGCAGATAGCGGTGGAGCACGACGGAGTACAGGATCGCCTGCAGCGGGTACGTCGAGTGCGTCATCGCCTCTGCCAGCCGCGCCGGTGCGTACTCGGCGAGGGTCAGGTCGGCGTCGCGCGCTCCGAGCCAGTTGGTCTTGTAGTCGACGACGTAGAACTTGCCGTCGTGCCGGAAGGTCAGGTCGATTGAGCCGGTCAGATAGCCCAGCAACGCCTGACCGCCGAGCTCCTCTCCGTCGAGGGCGTCGGCGTACGCACGCAGAGGATCGGCAGCCGGCAAGTGCTCGCGCAAGACCGGCGCCATCGCCCCCAACCGCGCGTTCGCGTGCGGGCGGTCGCCGCCAGCCAAGGGCAGCTCGAAGTCCATCTCCGCGAACCGGTCCGTACGCGGCAGATCGACCAACGTCACGCCGCCGGCCAGCGGCCCCATCGGCGTCGTACACACGGCTTCGAGCGCTGTCGCCAGCGCGTCCGGGTCCACGTCGACCGGCCACCACGCGAGGTGCTCGCGGATCCGCTCGACGAACTCACCACGCAGGTCGTCGGCCTGGAAGTCCGCGTCCTCCAGCACCGCGTGCACCAACGAGCCGAAAGTGGTGCCCACGGGCATCTGCGCCATCGGCGAGGGGACCTCAGCGCCGACACCGGCGCCGTTCGCAGCGACGGCGACGGTGAGCGGCTCCTCGTCGTCACGCCCCACCGCATCGGGCTCCGGTTCAGACGTGGCGGCGCCCACGTCGTGGGAGGCGGCAGTCAGCGACGAGTACGACGTCCGCCGCCACAGCTGGTCGACCCATGAACGGTCGAACCGTCGTACGGTCAGCGGTGTGGTCGCCCGTTCGGCCACCACCTCGGGGGCGCTGCGGTCGCCATCGACCTCCGTGAGGCTGAACGCGCCGTGCGCGGCCCACGCCTGAAGGAGGTGCTCGGAGACGGCGGCGTCCTCCAGCGGCACCCGCTCAGCAGGGAGGACCACGTCGCCACCACCCTCGACGCGCGTCGCGAGCAGCGCCGAGAGCTCGTCACCAGAACCGGCCTGCCCGAACAAGAGCCGGTGCAGGGCCGAGTTGGCGGTGTTCCAGGTGGGAGCCCACCAGACGACGACCTGCGACTGAGCCCGCGTCATCGCGACGTACGCCAGCCGCATGTTCTCGCCGAGCGCCTCCGACCGGTGCTCCGGCTGATTCACCTCGCCGGCGTCGAAGGACAGCACCCGGTGCCCGTCGCGGTGGATGATCGCGGGCGTCGGGTCGTCCTTCATCCAGTGGTCGAAGAGGAACGGCGCATAGACGATCGGATACTGCAGGCCCTTGCTGCCGTGGATCGTCGACAAGGTGACCGCCAGGGCATCGGAGTCGAGCCGCATGATCCGCGACGCCGCGGTGGTCGCCGTACCGTCGGCGCTCTGCTGCCTCAGCCAGGCGACCAGGCTCGGCAGCGCACGGGTGCCCTCGAGGACGTGCTCCTGCAGGAGCTGGGCGCAGTGCTCGATGTCGGTCAGGTCGCGCTCGCCACCCACCTGCAACAGCAGGCGCGCGTCGAGACCCTGGCTGCGCGCGACGTCCAGGACGGCGGCGATCGCGCCCCGGTGGAACGCCGCGACCAGCGACCGTACCTGCGCAGAGATCGCCTCCGTCGCCTGCTCGCCGCGGGCATCCAGCTCCTCCGCCGTCCACCCGAGGAACGGCGTGAGCGCCGCCAGGCGGAGGCGTTCGGGCCGGTGCGGCTGCTCGAGCGCCATCATCAGGTGCAGCCACCACTCGGCGGCCGTCGTACGGAGGACCGACTCGCTGGAGACGAGGACGGACGGGATCCCGTGGGTACGCAGCGCCTTCCGGATGCCGTGCAGGTCACGGTTCGCGTACGCGAGAACGGCGATGTGCTGCGGCCGTACGGGCGAGCCGTCGAACGTGGCCCCAGAGGTGAGCAGGCGCGCGATGTCGGCGGCAGCGTCGGCGTAGACGTTCTCTCGTACGGACCCGATCGCCAGCTTCTTGTCGCTCAGCATCGCGCGCAGCCGTACCGGGCTGTTGTCGGGCGCTCCCTGCAGGCGGTGCGCCGTGCGGTGGGCGGTGATCGGGTGGGCGACGATGCCGGGCGAGAGCTGGACGTTCGCCATCAGCAGCTGCAGCGCGTTCACCAACGGCGCATCGCTGCGGTAGTTCGTCGGCAGCGACGTGCGCGTCGCCGCCGTCTGGGCGGCGAGCAGGTACGTGGCGACGTCCCCCCCGCGGAACGCATAGATCGCCTGCTTCGGATCGCCGATCAGCACGAGGGTCTTGTCCTCGGTCGCGAACGCGCGCGAGAACACCTGCCACTGCACCGGATCGGTGTCCTGGAACTCGTCGACCAGCACGACCGACCAGCGTTCGCGCATCCGCCGCCGCGCCGGGCTGTCGTCGGCCTCCAACGCGTCGGCGAGCTCGGTGAGGAGGTCGTCGTAGCCGAGCAGGGCGGCCCGGCGCTTGCGTCGTACGACCTCGGCGCGGACCTTCTCGACGAACGCCAGCCGCGCCGCGACGGGCCCGGTCGCGTCGGTGGGCGACAGCACCGCGCTCGGGTTGTCGAGCGCGATCTGCGCGTCGGCCTTCGCCTGCGCGTAGTCGAGGGCCGAGCCCGCGACGTGCCCGGCCAGGTAGAGGTCGTCGACGACGTCGGTGCGCAGGTCGGTCAGATCCTCCGCCAGCGTGGCGTACGAGTCGGAGTCACCGGCGACGCCCAGCCCTTTCAGCACGTAGTGGCAGAACTGGTGGATGGTCGCGATCGTCGCCGTGTCGAAGTCGGCCACGGCGGTGGCGAGCCGGTCGATGCGCGCGGCGAGCTCGTCGTCGGAGCAGTCGCGCAGGTGGTTGACCAGGACGTCCGCGGTGACGTCGCCGCGTTGGAGAGCGGTGAGGGTCTCGGCCATGCGCTCCCGGACGCGTTCGCGCAGCTCCTGGCTGGCGGCGCGGCTGAAGGTGACGATCAGCAGCTCGGAGAGCGGCCGGCCTGGCTCCGCCACGTACCGGACGACGAGCGCCGACAGCGTCCACGTCTTGCCCGTACCGGCGCTCGCCTCGATGAGCGTTGTCCCCGACGGGAGGGGCGCGGTGATGTCGAAGCTGGTCATCCCAGGGGCGTTCGTCGGGCTCATGCGTCGCCCCCGTGCTCGTGGATGGGGTTCCAGATGCGCGGCGCGAAGTAGACGAGACCGTCGCGCCGGTTGAGCCCTTCGACGCACGACTGCGGTCCGAGGACGAATCGCCACCACGGGTCGACGTTCTCGCCCGGGAAGCGGTTGTCGCCCTCCCAGCTCTTGCGGGCGCGATCGAGTGCCTGCCGCACGCCGTACGGGTCGCCGGGGCGGGTCTTGCGGTACGCGGCGGCGAACGCGCTCGCGGTCTTCGGCGGGACGCCCATCGGGAACCGCATCCCGGACTGCCGGACCCGTACGAGGTCGGCGAGCAGCGCCACAGCCTCCGCCGGGTCGGGTGAGGACAGCCGGAGGCCGCCCCTCTTGCCGAGCAGCTCGGCGCGGTGCTCGCGCTCGGGTTCGGCCGCCGCGAGCGCCAGGAGGCGTACCCACGCGGCCGCGACGTGCTTCGCGCTGATCGTCGAGTACGTCCGTAACCACACCGTGTCGTCATGGATCGCAGTGACCACACCCGTCAGCCGTACGGCGCCGCTGCCCTCGGGTGCGGGCAGGTCGAGCCGGATGTCGACGGACCTGGGCTGGCCGGTGCCGCGGTCGGCGGCGATCGCCGTCACGTTCGCCGCGATCTCGTCGCGTACGACCCGGCCGCGCGCGCCCGGCGGGAAGCTTCCTCGTACGACCTCCCGGTCGAGCGCGTCCTCGAGCGCCATCCCGTCGAGCACCTCGTGCAGCACCCGCTCCCCGATGTCCCACTGCTCCAGCCCGTCGAGGGCGATCGGCAGCGAGTCGTTCGCCTCGTCCACCTGCCGCGGGACAGTCACGTCGAGGCGGTGCCGCAGGAACTCGCGTGCCGGGTTCTGCAGGAACGCCACCAGCTCGTCGACCGTGACGGCAGAGACGGGCTGTATGGGGAGCGGCTGGTCGAGGAAGTCCTTCTTGGCAGGCGGGTCCGCCCGGAACGCGCGCAGCGCCTCGGCTCCCGCGAGCGCGGCGGCGTCGAACGTGCCGCCGGGCACCGGTCCGTCGGGCTGGAAGTTGCGTTCGTCGAACGCCTGCAGCGGGTGGTGCCGTACGAAGCTCGGTCCGGCGTCGCCGGCAGCATCTCCCGGCACCGTCGCCGTACGGAATGCTGCGGCGATCAGCTCTTGCAGCGGTACGGCCGGTGGGCGGCGCGCACCGTTGTGCTCGTCGAAGCCGGAGTAGATCGCCACGAATTGCTCGCTGGCCGCCATCACGGCGTCGAGCAGGAGCTGGCGATCCTCGCTGCGCGCGTCACGCTCGCCGACCTGCGGACAGCGGGCCATGACGTCGTCCCCATCGACCACGAGCGAGCGCGGGTAGACACCGTCGTCGACGCCGAGCACCACCACGGCCTTGTGCGGCACCGAGCGCATCGGCACCATCGTGCACACCGTGATCGCGCCGCTGCGGAAGTTCGCACGGGTGGGCCGCGCGCCCCACCGCTGGTCGAGCATCACCCGGATGTCGTTGAGCCGCAGCGTCGTCCCCTCGCCGGCCGTCTCGCCGATCGCGTCGAGGTCCCGCGCGAGCTGAGCGAACTGCCACCGCTCGTCCGGGGGTGTGTCGGCGAGCGCCTCGATGGTGTCGTTCAGCCAGCGCATCCACTCACGCGCCGAGAGGGTGCCGCGTACGGTGTCGGCGGCGCGCTTGAGCCGCTCCATCAGCTCCAAGAACCGGCCGACGAGCTCGATGTCGCGGCTGCCGATGTCGTCGACGGGTACGCGCGCGGCGGATGGGCCGTCGGTGTCGGCGGCGACCGCGACGCCGAGGGCGATCCGGTCCATGCCCCGCGTCCAGGTGTTCGCGTCGAGGCCGGCCAGCTGGTACTCGCCGCGGTGACCCGCGTCGTACCCCCACCGCACGCCCGCGTCGGTGACCCACCGGCCGACCCGTTCCAGGTCCTCCTCGTCGAACCCGAACCTTGCCCGTACGGCCTCATGGCTCGCGAGGTCGAGCACCTCGGAGACGGTCATCCGCCCGGCGACCAGCGCGACGACGCGGTGGGCCAGGTCGATCAGCGCGTTGGTCGCGCCCAGGGAGCGGTCGGCGAGCTGCACGCGAAGCTGCTGACCGGGGTGGTACGAGTCTTGGCCCGTGTCGGGCGTGCGGACAAGGCTGAGGCCGAACGTGGCCTGGATGAGCGGCGCGAACGTCTCGATGTCCGGGCACATCACGAGGATGTCGCGTGGTTGCAGCGCGCCCTGGGCGTCGGCAAGCAGGGAGGTCAGGACCTCGCGGAGCACCTCGACCTGGCGGGCCGGGCCGTGGCAGGCGTGCACCTGGATCGAGAAGTCGTCGGTCGTGGTGATGCGCGTTTCATCGGGGGCGCGATTGGCGCGGATGTCTGCTTGGAGCAGCGCGAGGCGGTTCGTGCCGGTCGTGGGCGTGGCCGGATCGAGCGGGGCGTGGACGGTGACGCCGTCGGTGCTCAGGACCGCTTGGAGCTCGCGGACGTCGCGGCCGAGCGTGGCCAGCAGCGGGTGCTTGGCGTGGCGGGCCGTACGGTCGTCGGCGCGCGCTCCCACGGAGGTGCGGCCGTCGAGGTCGGCCCACAGCTGCGGTGAGGGGTGGGGCAGCCAGAGGTGGAGGTCGCGGCAGGCGCCCAGGGCGACGACCAGCTCGCGCTCGGCTGCGGCGAGGCGGGTGTAGCCGAAGAAGGAGAGGCGTTGCGGAAGATCGATCGCTGCCTGGCTCGACGACAGCTCGTCCACGACTCGCCGGTGGCGTTCGGTGACCGACTCGGTCAGGTCGTGCCGTTCGCGGACGAGCTCGACCGTGCGCCGCCACAGGATCGGCTGCCAGAGGAAGTCGTCGGGCAGGGTGTCGCCCACGCCGTCGGAGGGGACGCCGGCCTCCCAGTCGGCGAGCATGTGGGGGCGCTCTCGCGCGTACGAGGCGAACAGCCCGGCGATGCGGCGCGCCACGGCGTACCGGCGCGACTGGCGCGCCTTGCGCTCCCACTCGGCGCGTGGGTTGTCGGTGATCTCCTGGCCCGCGCCGAGGTGGTGGGTGAGTGCGTCGAAATGAGGGGATCCGGTGAGCTCGTCGATCGCCTCGAGGGTGGGCCAGACAAGTCGATCTGCTTGCCACGGGTCGTCGCGGTCGCGACCGAGCAGCATGCTGATGAGCGACTGCGGCGCCATGATCTGCAGGCCCGCGCAGACGCCATCGTCGCCTGCTGTGGTGCCGAGCGCGTGGGAGAGCTGCTGCGCCAACCACCGCTCAACGCCGCGGGCCGGGACGACCACGACCTCGGGGGTGAAGACGTCCGCGGGGTCGTCGCGCAGCATCGCGGCGAACTCGCGCACGAGCGTCTCCGGCTGGTCGCCCCGGTGCACGTTGATCCCCACGCCGCGACCCTAGCCAACCCGCACCGCAAACGACCTCGACGTCGAGGCGGAATGTCGCCCTAACATGGCGCGATGTCCGCGTGTCAGTCTCCGACGCCCTCTGAGGACCAGAGCGTCGCCCTGGTCGAGAGGATCCTCGAGGAGGCCGCCTTCCGGTCGGGTGTCGAGCAGCCGCCGCCAGGCGAGCGGGTCACAGCGACGCACGCGATCTGGCTCTGTGCCTGCGAAACGATGGACGATTCGCCGGTCTGGCTCATCTACGCGACCGGGGACGGCGGCATCGGGTGGCGACGACTCGGTGAGAGCGACCTCTCTGCAGTCGTCGATGCCACGCACCTCACGGGCTGTCACCCCGATCCAGCCGGGGTGCTGAAGTGGTTGCACGGCGAGTGGCCGTATCCGTGGCCGGCCCATGGCCGTGGAGACTTCCCGGATCACGCCTTCATCTACGACGAGATTCGTCGTCGGGTCCTGTCGGAGTAGTCCTCCTGGTTGAGCCTTCACCAGGAACCCGCCCATAGGGTGGCCCAATGCCGAAAGTGAAGGGAACTCTCGTTGACCCTCGGTCCGTCCTGACGGGGAGTATCGCGGACAACCAAGGTTTCGTCGTAACGATCTGGGACGGCCCGGCCGAGACCTACACCGTGCCCACCGACGATGTCCGCGAGGTCGTCATCTGGGCCGACGAACAGTCCAATGGTCGGGCATACGAGATCTTCGCGACCGTCAAGACAACCGGCCAGCGGGAGCTGGTCCGGATCGCCGGCTTCGACCCGACAGACCCTGACAATCTCTAACAGCGCCGGAGGGGCACCACTTCAGTCAGGGAAGCAGGTCCCAGTACTGTCGACGGGCAGGCATCGCGTGTATCACCATCTCCTCGCCGCTCTCGAAGACGAGGACGACCGTCTCCAGCAGTCGCGCATGAGTGTCGAACCCGAGCCGGAGTTCACGATGGGGCCAGTCGTCCTCATCGAGTGGCTCGATCCATTGCGACCAATCGGCTGCCTGGATGGCATCCTCCGGCAGGACGCCGTGCTTGAGCGCGCTGCGATGAACCCTCACGCCGACAGGGCTGACACCGCGCGACGAATCGTCTCCGAACGGGAGAGATGCTCCCGCTCAGCAACGGCGTCAAGCGCGGCGATCTCCTCGGCAGTGAGACGAACGGCCACCACCTGCATAGGCTCAGCCCCACGCCCTGGCCGGCCTCGCCCGCGTCGCTTCAGCTGGTCGACATCGTAGCCGGCCTCGGCTTCGTCGGCCCATGCCTCGATCTGTTCGTCTGTCGCCATAAGAAAATCGTATAACGAAAAAGGTTGTGCCGGTAGCGTCCCGTCAGCCGATCACGTGAGCCTCGGCGTCGGCGAGCCATATGTTCACCGCAGCGAACATATGTATGGCGCGGCATACACCGGCGAGCATCTCTCGCCTGTCGTCGGCACCGGGTGTTCGTACATCCCCGACGATTTTCGACAGGGAGGTCTCGATACGCCCTCCGCTGGCGCTCCGGGCTACTCGACCGGCTATGCCTGGCGGCGGCTGCGGTGGAGGAGCCAGAAGAAGTACGGGGGCACCCGCCAACGCGGCCCGCATCCCGACGCGCTAGCCACTGCCTCGACATCCACTCCAGCGGGCTCAGAGATCGAGGTCGAACGCAGCGCGGATCGCATGCGCGAGGTCGCCCTCCTGCGACTCGAGCAGGAAGCCGAGCTGTCGGCCCACACTTTCCACGGGCACAGTCACGATGTTGTCGCAGCTCACCACGCTGTCGCGGTCAAGGCCATTGATCGGACCGACAGGAACTTCGGTGGAGAGCCCGCGGATCGTACTCGTAATCGGCGCGACGATGACCCGATTCAGATACGGACGAACGACCTCACGGGTAAGAACCAGCACCGGCCGCGCCTTGTCGAGACGGGCCACGTGGATCGGTCGCATCAGTCGAGGTCGTCCATCGACACGCCGGCCGCGAACTCCGCCAGCCCGTCCATGTCAGTGTCTTCCCGTTCAGCGGCAAGAATCGCAGCGTCGCGTTCAGCAACCGTGCGTCGCTGCTCCCGCTGGAGCGCCTGCGTCACGACGGCAGCGCGACTCGGGGCCTCGCCCGCTTTGACCAGCTCGTCCACGAACGTCACGAGATCGTCGTCCAGACGCACAGCGATCTGAGTGCTCATACCAAAACGGTACCACTCTGGGATCCGCCACCCGCTCCGTTGCTCGATGTCGCGATGACGATCCGCAGCGACGGGTTTTCACGCGGGGACCAGTCAGGAATCCATGCACCCGGTCCTCCCTTCTGTCAGAACAGCCGCCAGCGCGACGTACAGGAGCCACGCGTGAAACTCCTCCTCACCTCCGCAGGCGTCACGAATCCGAGCATCCGCGAGGCGCTGGTCGATCTGCTGGGCAAGCCGATCGCCGACGCGAACGCCCTCTGCCTTCCGACGGCCACGTACGCCATGGGAGGGCCACCGTCGGCGTGGCGTTTCATCACCGGCCAGACACCGCTCCCCATGTGTGGCCTGGGGTGGAAGTCGCTGGGCGTCCTCGAGCTGACCGCACTTCCCAGCGTCGGCGAGCAGAAGTGGGGCCCCTGGGTCCGTGGAGCCGAGGTCATCCTCGCGGGCGGCGGCGACGCGACCTACCTGTCCCACTGGATACGGCAATCCGGTCTCGCGGACGTCATGCCGTTGCTGCGGGACACCGTCTGGGTCGGGCTGAGCGCGGGGAGCATGGCGCTGACGCCACGGATCGGTGCGGAGTTCGTCGAGTGGGAGTCCGCTCCCGACGACCGTACGCTCGGGGTCGTCGACTTCTCGATCTTCCCGCACCTCGGCATGGAGCCCGACAACACCATGGCCTGTGCCGAGAAGTGGGCAGCCGAGATCGTGGGTCCGGCGTACGCGATCGACGACCAGACGGCCATCGCGGTGGTCGACGGCGCCGTCGAGGTCGTCTCCGAGGGGCAGTGGAAGCACTTCCCCGTGGAGACGAGCTCCGCACGCGGGCGTTGAAGGCGACCTTTCTCGTACCGGCCTACGGGGTCATGCTCAACTGATGAGCCTTGATCCAGCCGAGACGAACCCCGATCACTACAAGGTCATCTTCGAGAACGAACGTGTCCGCGTTCTCGAGTACCTCGATGAGCCGGGCACAGTCACCAACCCGCACGAACACCCGGACAGCGTGATGTACACCCTGTCCTCGTTCCGGCGTCGACTCGTCCAAGGGGACGAGCAGCGCGAGGTGGAGCTCGAAGCAGGCACGGTCATCTGGCTTCCGGCGCAGCAGCACCACGGGGAGAACATCGGTGACACCCCGACGCACGCGATCTTTGTGGAGCTCAAGGACTCGACGGCACCGATCGGGGAGGGGACGCTCGGCCCGAGCGCGTGACGCTGTCAGGGGCCGCCTCGCCAGTGCTCGATCCGGCGCTTGTCGGGCAGGAACCCATGGTCCACACCCCAGAGAACTGCTTGGGTCCGGCTCTCGACGTCGATCTTGCGGTAGAGCCCGCGGATGTAGGACTTCACGGTGTTGGGACTGAGGTAGGTCAATGCTGCAACCTCAGCGTTGTTCTTGCCCTGCGTGATGAGGGCGAGGATCTCCGCCTCACGATCGGTCAGGCCTTCGCCGCGCCCGGGCCAGTCACCACCCTGAGTGCGGACCTTGGCCGCTGGAGGGCTGACCACGATCTCGCCCGCGTGCACGGACTCGAGGGCGGTGACGAGTTCTCGGGCCGTGAGCGCCTTGGACAGATAGCCGTGGACTCCAAGATCGCGGGCTGCCGCGAGGAGGTCCGGGTGGAAGCTCCAGGTATAGACCACGACTCGCCGGGCACGTGGGTTGTCGATGAGGGCCTTGATCTCCTCGCGATCGGACTCCGGCTGGGCGAAAGAGTCGTACAGCGCGATGTCGACGCCGTCCTCGACGGGCAGGTTCGTGTCCAGCTCGGCGACCACGACACGGTCGCGGTACGGCTCAAGCATGTTGGCGACCCCGATGACGACGACGTCGTAGTCGTCCACCAGGGCGACCTGGATGGGGCGGCCTCGATTGCTCATGACCACACGCTAACCCACCTAGGGGTGTGCCACACCCCTCCTAGGGGTGGTTGCGTAGTGGGCAGAGGGCGCAACAGTCGGCCTCTCGAAGAAAGGGAGACTCATGCTCGGACTCATCATCACCATCCTCATCGTCGGCGCCATCGCCGGCTTCGTTGCCCGACTCCTCGTGCCCGGTCGTCAAGACCTCTCCATCGTCGCGACCATCGTGCTCGGCATCATCGGCTCGTTCATCGGCGGCATGCTCGGCTACCTGTTGTTCCACAAGGACGCAGACGACGGCTTCTTCCAGCCGGCGGGCATCATCGGCTCGATCATCGGCGCAGTCATCGCTCTGCTGATCTGGCAGTGGTCGAAGCGCCGCAGCTCCGCCCACTCCTGATCGACCGACCAGCCCGGCGCCGGGGCCATCGCCAGGTGGCCCCGCCCGGGTGTGCCGGGTTTCGACAGGCTCAACCAGCGGTGGTGCGGCGGCTGCGGTGGAGGAGCCAGAAGAAGTACGGGGCGCCGACCAGCGCAGCCAGCAGCCCCGCCGACAGCTGCGTCGGCGCGGCGACCGTACGCCCGAGCATGTCCGCCAGCACCAGCAGGATCGCACCCAGCAGCGCCGCCACCGGGATCACCAGCTTGTGCCGCCGCCCGACGAGCGAACGCGCAGCGTGCGGCGCGACCAGACCCACGAACCCGACCAGCCCGATCGCCGCCACGGCCGTCGCCGTCAGCAGCACCGCACAGCCCAGCAACGCGAACCGCGCACGCGCCGGCCGCACCCCCAGCACCCGCGGCGTGTCCTCGTCGACGGACAACAGATCCATATAGCGATACCCGCACACGATCGCAGGCACCAGCACCACCAGCGCGATCATCAACGGCACCAGGTGCTCGTACGACCGCCCGTACGTCGAACCCGCCAACCACGTCAACGCCTTCGTGGCATTCCACGGGTCGGTGGTCACGATCATCAGCTTCACCAACGCCTCGGACGCGAACGAGACGCCCACGCCGATCAGCACCAGCCGGTCCGTCGCGAACCCACCCTTCGCCGCCAGCCCGAACACGATCGCCGCCGCGATCAGCGCGCCCACGCCGGACGCCCCGGCGAGCACCCAGAACGACGCCATCGGCACGAACGTCACGATGACGACCGCACCCACCGACGCGCCACCGGCGACGCCGATGATCGTCGGGTCCGCGAGCGGGTTGCGCGTCACCGCCTGGATCGCCGTACCCGCGACCGCCAGCGCGACGCCCGCCAGCAGCGCCGCCAGCACTCGCGGCACCCGCGCGCCCATGACGTTGGAGACGATCGGCCCCGCCTGCCCGGTCGCCCAGTTCATGAAGTCGCCGAGCAGGAAGACCCGGTCACCGACCAGCACCGCGGCGATCACGAGCGCGAGGAGCACCAGCGCGAGCACGACGATCAGCGCGATCGGATGCTTCGTCCCGACCCCTCGTACGTCGAGCGCGTTGCTCGCGTCGTCCAGCCGCGACGCACGCAGCCGAAACGCGAACCACACCAGCACGACGGCGCCGAGCAGCGACGTCACGACCCCGGTCGGCACCTCGACCGCCCGCTGCGCACCGAGCAGCGCACGGATCAGGACGTCCGCGCCGAGCACGATCGCGACACCGGCAAGCCCCGAGACGGGGATCAGCGCGCGGTGCCGGTGCAGGCCCGGCACGTGCGGCGCCGCCAGCCGGGTCAGCGCCGGAGCGGCGAGACCGATGAACCCGATTGGCCCCGTCACCGTCACCGCAGCCGCCGACAGGACGACGGCGATGACCAGCACGATCAGCTGCGTCTGCCGTACGGGGATGCCGACCGAGCGCGCGGCGTCGTCACCGAGCACCATCACGTCGAGCCGGCGCCCGTACAGGAGGACCACCAGCAGGCCCGCGGCGATCACGGGCACCATCGCGCGTACGCCGCCGAGGCCGTTCTGGCTCAGCATCCCCGACTCCCAGGCCTGCAGGCCCTGGCCCTCGATCGGGTTGAGGATGATCAGCGTCGTCGCGAGGGACATGAGCACCATCGCGACGACGGTGCCGGCGAGGACGAGCCGTACGGTCCCGTAGTCCGTCCCCGCCAGCAGGAACACGACCCCCGCCGCGGCCAGACCGCCGACGAACGCGAGCACGAGGTCACCGAAGATCAGCCCCGGCAGCCCGACCGTGGCCGCGACCGTCAGCGCGAGGAACGCGCCCGCGTTGACCGCGAGCGTGTCCGGCGACGCCAGCACGTTGCGCGAGATCGACTGCAGGACGCAGCCGGCGGCGCCCAGCGCGATACCGACCACGAGCGCGGCGGCGACGCGCGGGAGGCGCGAGTCGACGACGACCGCCGAGACCTGCTGGTCTGCGGACCCGGTGACCCAGGCCCACAGGTCGCCGAGCCCGACCGCCGCGGTCCCCTGCACCACATTGATCGCGGCGAGGACGACGATCAGCGCGAGCAACCCGGTGACCACGAGCGCGAGGCTCCAGGTCAGGCGGCGCCCGTCGTCCTGTCCGGGTGAAGCGGAGGGGCCCTCGGTGGCGGGCTCGGCGGTGAGTGTCATGCGAGTGTCAGGAGACCGTCTTGACGACCGCGTCGGTGAAGTCCAGCATCGACGCAGGTCCGCCGAACATCCAGATCCCGTCCGGGAAGCGCTCGACGTTGCCGGCCTTGACGAACGGCAGCGAGTTCCAGACCTTGTTGTCCTTCAGCGAGCCGGCGTAGACGTCGACGTCGGTGTCGTTGGCGATGTACCAGTAGAGCGTGTCGGCGGGGAGCTTCGTCAGACCCTCGATGTCAGTCGTCCCCAGGCCGTACACGGCGTCGCCCTCGACACCCTCGACCGAGGTCCAGGCGTCCTCGAAGCCGAGCTCCTTGAGGACCGCACCGATCTGCGAGCCCTCGAGGTACGGACGCACGGAGACCGCGCCGCCCTGCTCCCACGCGTCGTTGAACGCGACCGGCGCACCGGCGGCATCGGTGGCTGCGATGGTCTCCTTGGCCTCGGCGATCTTGTCGTCGAAGTCCTTCTTGAGATCGGCGGCCTCGTCCTCGGTGCCGGTGGCCTGCGCGACGAGGTCGACGTTCTTCCACATCTGGCCGAACGGGTCGCTGGAGTCGCCGCCGGGCATCACGATGACCGGGGTGGTCTCCTCGATCTGCTTGATCGCGTCACCGGCAAGGGTGTCGGTCACGAAGACGACGTCGAGGCCCAGGCCCGCCAGGGTGTCGATGCTGGGCTCGCCGCGGGTGCCGATGTCGGTGGCGCTGTCGTCGAGCTCGACCGACTGGTCCCAGGCCTTGAAGCCCTTGATGTCGGAGACGGCGGTCGGCTGGATGCCGAGCGAGATCAGGTACTCGACGGTGTTCCACTCGGTGGAGGCGACCTTCTCGGCCGGTCCGTCGAGCGTCACCTTCTCGCCGCGGGCGTCGGTGATCGTGATCTTCTCGTTGCTGTCCGACGATGAGTTGTCGGCGTCGTCCTCGGTGGTGCCGCACGCGCTGAGCGCGAGGGCGAGGGCTGCCGCGGACGCGACGAGCAGGGTACGGGTGGGCTTCACGGCCTGGGTTCTCCTTGTGATGGTGCGCCGTCAGTGCGCGACGGCGTCGGTGGTGGGACGAGCGTGGTGGCGCGCACGGGCGCGGGTACGGAGGTGTCCGTCGTGCGGATCGACGTGGACGTCGACCGTGACCCCGTACGCGGGTGAGAGCAGCTCGGTGGTCAGCACCTCCTGCGGGGTGCCGACCGCGGTGATCTTGCCCTCGACGAGCAGCACGACCTCGTCGGCGACCGCGGCCGCCTGGTCGAGGTCGTGCAGGACGATGCCGACGGCGATGCCGTGGTCGTCGGCGAGGTCGCGGACGATGTCGAGGAGCTCGACCTGGTAGCGCAGGTCGAGGTACGTCGTCGGCTCATCCAGCAGCAGCACCGGCGTGTCCTGCGCGAGGCAGCTCGCGAGCCAGACGCGCTGCGCCTGACCACCCGAGAGGGTGTCGACGCCGCGCCCCGCGAGCTCGGTGACCCCGGTCATCGCCATCGCGCGCTCGACGATCGCGTGGCCGTCGGGATCGCCGCCGCCCCACCGCGAACGGTGCGGGTGACGGCCGTACGCGACGACCTCCCGTACGGTCACGCCGCCGGGAGCCGACCGCGACTGCGAGAGCAGGGTCAGGCGGGTGGCGAGCTCCTTGGCCTTGAGATCGGTGATCGACTCGCCCTCACGCAGCGCGATGCGACCGTCTGCCGCCTTGTGCAGGTGGGCGAGGGTCCGCAGGAGCGTGGACTTGCCACTGCCGTTGGGACCGATCAGCGCGGTGACGCGGCCGGGCATGAGCGCGATGCTCACGTCGTCGACCACGACCGCCGAGCCGTACGCCGCGCGGACCCGCTCGGCGGTCAGCTCGGGAGGGCGCTGGATGCTGTTCACCTGACAAAGGTAAGGCATACCTTCCTCAGACTGAAAGCGAAGTCTGAAAGAACACGTTCGGCGGCCGTGTCGAAACGGCGACGCCGCGTTCGGCGTAAGGGTGAAAAGCCGCTGCGGCACTAGGGTCGAAGCGGTCCCGTACCCCACTGGAGGAACGCCATGCGCACCCTGATCGTCACCGCATTCGTCTCGCTCGACGGCGTCATGGAGGGTCCCGGCGGCGAGCCTGGCTATCGCAACTCCGGATGGACGTTCAAGGACGTCGAGTTCGACGAGGCCGCGTACGAGCTCAAGGGCCGCGAGCAGCAGGAGACCACCGCGCTACTGCTCGGGCGTACGTCGTACGAGGCGTTCGCGCCCGTGTGGCCGACGATGGACGAGTTCAAGGAGTACAACGAGATGCCGCGCTACGTGGTGTCGACGACGCTCGAGTCCGACGACGAGCGGTGGCCCGCGACGATCCTGCACTCGCTCGACGAGGTCGCCGCGCTCAAGGAGACCGAGGGCGGGCCGATCGCCGTCCACGGCAGCTCGACGCTCGGACGCAACCTCGCCGACGCGGGGCTCGTCGACCGCTATCACCTGCTCGTCTTCCCGCTGCTGCTCGGCGCCGGCAAGCGCCTGTGGAGCGACAGCGACAAGGACACGACCAAGCTGAAGCTCGTCGAGCACGAGGCCTACCCGAACGGGATCCAGAAGCAGGTCTTCGACGTCGTGAAGTGACGGCGCCGCTGGTCGAGTAGGCCGGAGCGCTCGCGGAGGACGTATCGAGACCCCTCCCGTACCCCAGTTGTCCACAGGCAGGCCGCGGCGTACGTTTTTTGTCGAGCACAAGGTGCAGGTGAGAAACCTGGACGAAGAGGAGGGCGAGCGGATCGCCGCCCGAGGCCGACCGTCCCTGTCCGGCGGGTCTGCTCACTCACCTCAGATCGGCGTCCGGCTCTCACCCGACCTGCACGGCCGACTCCGTTCGCGCGCCGAGCGGGAGAACAAGAGTCCCTCGGAGATCGTGCGGGAAGCACTCGAGCGCTACGTCTGAACTCCGCCCGGCTCTGTCACCACCCCGCGCGACACTGCAGAGATGGCGTACGACGAAGAGCTGACGGAGCGGATCCGCGAGGTGGTGGAGTCCGACGCGCTGCCAAGGGCGGGTGAGCGCGGACTGCACCCTCAGAGCCCGTACGCAGCGAGGAAGTCGGCGACCACGCGGTTGAACTCCTGCGGCCGCTCCATGTTGGGATAGTGCGCCGCGTCGTCGATCACCGCCAGCTCGCCCTGCGGCACGATCGCGGCCAGGCGCTCGGCCATGTTCCGGTGGTCGTCACCGTCGGCCGCGCCGACGACGGCGAGCACGTGACGCCACACTGCGCGTGCTGCGCGCGATGCTCGCCGGCCTGGAAGACGTCGAGGCGCAAGGCTGATCAGCCGGCGTCGAGCACCTCGCGCAGCCGTACGGCGAACGCCTCCGGGTCGCCGTCATGCCCGAACTCACCCCCGGCGAATCCGGCATGCCCACCGGGGAACACGGTTGCCTCCTGCCCGAGCGCCTCGGCGAGCGCGACCGACGTACGACCGGTGATGAGGCCGTCGGAGTCGGCGCCGACAGCGACGACGATCCGCGCCGATGTCGCCTTGAGGGCATCGACGTCGAGCTGCGGAGCGGTGCCGTCGTCGGAGACGCCGGACAGCAGCGGGTCGTCGCGAGACCCGTCGTCCTCGGCAGGCAACCCGAACGCCGCCGGGTCCGGAGGCGAGGCAGTGAGCGCGTCGTCGGTGAACTCGCCCTTCCGCGAGACCATCGCGAAGAACGCCGCCATCCCGTGACCCCACCCCTTCTCCTGATAGACCGCGTGCACCGCGCGACCCGCGGCGGCGACCTTGTCGGCATCGGGGAGCAGCTCCGTGAGCGGGGGTTCGTGCGCCACCAGCACCGACACGTCGTCCGGGTGCGCGGTGACGAGCGCGAGGCCGCTGATCGCGCCGCCGCTGCTCCCGAACAGCTCGACCGGAGCGGTCCCGAGATCGGCGATGATCTGGTGGAGGTCGTCGGCGTGCTGCTCCGCCGTATGGACGGTCGAGCCGTCGCGGCTGGTGCTGCGCCCGACCCCGCGCGGGTCGTACGTGACGACCGTGCGGTCGCCGAACTGCGAGGCGAGCGACGCGAACCCGCTCGCGTCCATCGGAGCTCCGACCATCATCAGTACGGGGCGGTCGGTCGGCGGCAGCGCCCCCCGTACGTCGTACGCGAGCGTGGCCTCGGGTGTCTCGAGCATGTGTGTCTCGGTCATGTCCTGTGGACCGGCGGCCGCCGCCGGACTCATCGCAGTGCGCTCCAAGCCGTCTAGCCTGACCGGATGCAGGTCGACCTCTTCGCCGGGATCTACGTCAGCGACCTCGACGTCGCCAAGGACTGGTACGCCCGTCTGCTCGGCACCGACGAGGCGTTCCGGCCGAACGACACCGAGATCGTCTGGGAGCTCGCCGAGCACCGCTACCTCTACATCGAGGTCAATCCCGAGCATGCCGGGCATGCGCTGCAGACGGTGTTCGTCGAGGACTTCGAGGCGTTCGTCGCCGGGGTCAGCGCACGCGGCATCGAGCCAGCGACGCGCGAGACGTACGAGAACGGCGTCCACAAGTGGACCTACCGCGACCCGGACGGCAACGAGATCGGCCTCGGCGGCGCACCTGTCGAGGCGGAGTCGGAGTGGCGGGACTAATCCGTACGGCCTTGCAGTTGCACGTCGCCATGACGACACCCACGCTTGCCGACGTCCAGCACGACACCTTCACCGTGACGCTCGACGTCGCCGCCACGCCGGAGCGCGTGTACGAAGGCTTCGCCGACCCGGTCGTACGGCACCACTGGTTCTGGCTACCCGGAGGCGAGGCGACGTACGAGCACGACTTCCGCGTCGGCGGTGGCGAGTCGGCACGGAGCACGTTCCGCGCTCTTGACGGGACGAGCGAGCGACTCGCGTACGACTCCCGGTTCGTCGACCTCGTCCCCGCGCAACGGATCGTCCTCACCTACGAGACGCACGTGAACGACGTGCTTCGCTGGACGTCGCTCGTCACCGTCGTGCTCGACCCGACCGACGACGGCACGCGCCTGCGCTGGACCGAGCAGGTCACCTTCGTGACGCCGACCGGCAGCGGCGAGCAGGACCTCCCGCACGTCCACGGCGGGGCCCGCCTGCAGCTCAACGGCCTCCCCGGCGCGCTGGGCCTGTGAGGACAGACATTTGAGGGTCTTGAGTCGCCGCCCGCGTTACATGTAACGTTGACCCATGAGCGTTCGTGACCGTGTTGCCGAGCACCGCCGGCGCATGCGTGAGCGCGGATACCGGCCGATCCAGGTGTGGGTCCCCGACGTGCGGACCGAGCAGTTCCGCGACGAGGCGCACCGCCAGGCCGCGGCCCTCGCACGTGCGGATCGTCGCGCCGACGACCAGGACTTCGTCGACGAGATCTCCGACAGTTGGGACGAGTGAACCGCGGCGAGCTGTGGGCGGTCGCCGGCGGCACGTACGCGTCAAAGCCACGACCAGTTCTGATCCTTCAAGAGGATCTCTTCGACGCCACGGAGTCGGTCACCGTCGTTCCGCTGACCACGGCGGTTGTCGACGCCCCGTTGATCCGCATTCCCGTTCCGGCTACGCGCACGACGGGGATCGACCGGCCGAGCTTCGCCATGGTCGACAAGATCACGACCGTACGCCGCAGCAACGTCGGCGCGCGCATCGGACGACTCCCCACCTCGCTGCTGGTCGATATCGAACGAGCGGCCTTGCTGTTCCTCGGCCTCGCGCGCTGACCGACCGCGGTCACGTGCCGTCGCGGGCGAGAAGTCCGAGCAGCAGCGCGACCCGGTCCTCAGCGACGTCGAGCCGCGCGCCGGTCAGCTCCTCGACGCGCGCCATCCGGTTGCGCAACGTGTGGCGGTGCACGCCGAGCGCCCGTGACGCCGTCTCCCACGAGCCGTTGTGGCGCAAGAACACCTCGAGCGACTCCAGCAGCACGCGCTCACGCTCCGAGTCACCGTCGAGCAACGGCGCCAACGGCGACGCAGCCAGGGTCGCCACCCGCGCCCGTACGACGTCGTCAGCGAGGATCGCCTCCAGCGTCAGCGTGCCGTACCAGCCGACCTGCTGATGCGACGCCCGCGCCGACGCGGCTGCGTGGAGAGCCGCCGCCCGGCCCGACGCCGCTCGCCCGATCGGCAGCGCACCGCTCACCCCGACGACCACGTCGTGGCGTCCGGCGCGGGCCAGCCCCTCAGCCACGGCGTCCGCGCTGCCGTGCACGTCCTCGTCGCGGACCAGGACGAGCACGCCGTCGGTCGCGTCGGTCTCCACGTGCGCCACCGACGCGGCGTCGAGCGCGTGCGCGACGAGATCGAGCGGCGACGTACGGCCCTTGCCGGGGACTGCGATCAGCATCCGTACGCGGTCGCCGGGCTCGAACCCGAAGTGCTCGAGGTGCCGGACGACCGACGGAGCGACCACGTCGTCGTCGAGCAGCAGCTCCAGCACGGTCGCGCCGAGCCGGTGCCGCGCGTCGACGAGCTCGCGCGGGCGCTCGCGCTGGAGGGTGAGGAGCGAGACCGCCTGGTTGAGCAGGAGGCGGTCGCCGACGGACAGCGCACCCGGCACTTCGACGGCGAGCCAGCCGCTCGGACGCTCCAGGCCGCCGAGACGCTGAACGGCGAGCGTGCCGGTGCCGGAGACGACCGCGATGCTCGCGCGACCGGGCCAGGCCGCGAGGCCGGCGAGCTCGGCGACGACGCGGTCGCGCAGGTCAGGCGCCTCGCCCGCTGACGCGACCGGGTGCTCGAGCTCGTCGAGGACCAGGACGGTCGCGTGCAGCTCGTGGGCCAGCGCAGCGGACAGTCCCGCGACGCCGCCGTCGAGAGCGGCGCGCGTCATCTGCCGCTGGAACGTGACCGCGCGATGCATCACCGCGTTCTCCTGCTCCGCACGCCGTGCCGCGACCGCCTGCGCGATCGCCACGAACGGCGTCGGCAGCGGCACCTCGAGGAGGGGCAGGCCCGTCCGACGGCACGCGTCGCGCAGCCCGACCGGGATCGTCGCGAACCGCACGCCGACGCCGAAGGCCAGGCCGACCACGCCGGCCGCCACCAGGCGTACGACGTACGCCTCCTGCTCGGCATGTGCCCTCGGCATCCGCAGGCCCGTCGTGAGGACGAGCTCGCCGCCCCCGAGGAAGGGCGTGGGGTCGAGCACCTCGATCGCATGGGCCCAGCCGAGCCGGACCTCAGGTGCCTCCGCGGGCTCGACGAGCCGCAGTCCGAGCGCGTCCTGGTCGAGCAGCCACGCCAGCGAGACCCCGTACGGGTCGTCAGGCGGCACGGCGGGCGGCACGGCGGTCATGGACACAGTGTCCATGCCATGCAGCATCCGCGCACCGTTTCGGCAGGGACCCACGAGCAGCCGTCGCTCCTAGCCTGCTTGACACCCCCGTGTGCGACGAGGTCGCCGCGCACTGCCCGGCTTGCTCCGAGGGAGATTCCCGTGACGACTTCGCCGCTCGATCCCACTGCGTCCCACGAACCCGCGTCCCACACCGCCGACGACGCCCACCTCGCCTCGCTCGGCTACACCTCCGACTTCAAGCGCGACATGAACTTCTGGGGCAACTTCGCCCTCGGGTTCACCTATCTCTCGCCGGTCGTCGGCGTCTACTCCCTGTTCGGTACGTCGCTCGCGCAGGGCGGGCCGCCGATGATCTGGGCGATCGTGCTCGCGGCTCTCGGACAGCTGCTGGTCGCGCTCGTCTTCGGCGAGGTCGTCGCGCAGTACCCGGTCGCCGGCGGCGTCTACCCGTGGGCGCGTCGCCTGTGGGGCCGTCGCTGGGCGTGGATGACCGGCTGGGTCTACATGATCGCGCTGACCGTGACGATCGCCGCCGTCTCGTACGGCGCGGGACCCTTCGTCGCGATCGTGCTCGGCATCGACGGGACCACCGCCGTCACCGTCTGGTGCGCGATCGGCCTGATCGTGCTCACGACCCTCCTCAACCTCGGGGGCACCAGGCTGCTCGCCAGGATCGCGTTCTTCGGTTTCGCCGCCGAGCTCGTCGGCGCCCTCGTCGTCGGCATCTGGGTGCTGCTCACCGAGCGGCACCACAGCGTCGGCGCGCTGTTCGACACGTACGACGTCCAGGGCGACGGCTCGTACTTCCCGGCGTTCGCCGCCGCCGCGCTCATCGGCCTCTATCTCTTCTACGGCTTCGAGGCCTGCGGCGACGTGGCCGAGGAGGTCAAGGATCCGGGTCGCCAGATCCCCAAGGCGATGCGGATGACGATCTACATCGGCGGCGCAGCGGCCTTCTTCATCACCTTCGCGCTCATCCTCGGAGTCCCCAGCTTCGCGGCCGTGTTCGCCAGCGAAGAGCCCAGCGCGGTGGTGTCGACCGTCCTCGAGAACGCCTTCGGGTCGGTCGGCTTCCGCATCGTCCTCGTGATCGTGCTGATCTCGTTCTTGTCGTGCGTGCTCAGCCTGCAGGCCGCGGCGAGCCGCATGATCTATGCGTATGCACGCGACGACATGATGCCCGGCAGCGCACTGCTCAAGCGGTTCTCGAGCGCCCGACACGTGCCCCCGTACGCGCTGTCGCTCGCGGCGCTGATCCCGATCGTCATCATCCTCGGCTCCCAGGTCTCCGACAACGCGCTCATACGGATCATCTCGTTCGCCTCGTTCGGCATCTATCTCGCGTTCATGATGGTCGTCGCCGCTGCCCTGCGCGCGCGCCTGAAGGGCTGGAAGCCGTCCGGCACGTTCACCCTCGGCCGGTGGGGCCTGCTCGTCACGATCGCCGCGCTCGCCTACCAGCTGATGGCCTCGCTCAACATGATCTGGCCCCGTACGCCTGACGTGCCCTGGTACGACAACTGGATCGTCGCCGTGGGTGCGGCGATCGTGCTCGGCGTCGGGCTCGTCTACATGCTGCTCGCCCGCCCGTACCGCCACTCCGACGCCGCCCACGGCGACGCGCTCAACATCGTCACGCCGTATCCGGGGGAGTCGGGTTTCGACAGGCTCAACCAACGGGATTAGCCCAACCAACGGGGTTTCGACAGGCTCAACCAACGAGATGACACAGGAGATCGAGGATGACCGACACCGTGCACGTCCAGAACTTCGTCGACGGCGCGCTCGTCGACACGCGGGACGGACGCCGTACCGACCTCGTCGACCCGACCACCGGGGAGACGTACGGCGACGCGCCGCTGTCCGGCCAGGCTGACGTCGACCTCGCGTACGAGTCGGCGGCCAAGGCGTTCGACACCTGGCGGCGCACGACGCCGTCGGAGCGCCAGCAGGCCCTCCTCAAGATCGCCGACGCGATCGAGGCGCGCGCCGACGAGCTCGTCGCGGCGGAGAGCCGCAACACCGGCAAGGTGATCCCGGTGACCATGGCGGAGGAGATCCCGCCGATGGTCGACCAGATCCGCTTCTTCGCCGGCGCGGCGCGCGTGCTCGAGGGGCGCGCCACCGCCGAGTACATGGCCGGCCACACCTCGTGGATCCGCCGCGAGCCGGTCGGCGTGGTCGGCCAGGTGGCGCCGTGGAACTACCCGATGATGATGGCCGTCTGGAAGTTCGCCCCGGCGCTGGCCGCGGGCAACACCGTCGTCCTCAAGCCGAGCGACACGACGCCGGTGTCGACGGTGCTGATGGCGCAGATCGCCGCGGAGTTCCTCCCCGCGGGCGCGCTCAACGTCGTGTGCGGCGACCGTACGACCGGTGCCGCCGTGGTCTCGCACCCGACGCCGGCGATGGTGTCGATCACCGGCTCGGTGGGGGCGGGCAAGCAGGTCGCCGAGGCGGCGTCTCACGACCTCAAGCGCGTGCACCTCGAGCTCGGCGGCAAGGCGCCGGTCGTGGTGTTCGACGACGCGGACATCGCGGCGGCGGCCGAGGGCATCGCAGTCGCGGGCTACTTCAACGCCGGGCAGGACTGCACCGCCGCGACGCGCGTGCTCGTCCACCCGCGCGTCCACGACGACTTCGTCGCGGCGCTCACCGAGCAGGCGAAGGCCGCCACCACCTCGTACGGGCGCGGCAGCAACGACGAAGACGCGTGGGTGCCGCCGGTCAACAACGCGAACCAACTCGAGCGTGTCCTCGGCTTCCTCTCGCGCGTCCCCGACCACGCCACTGTCACGACCGGGGGCGGCCGGCAGGGCGATCGCGGCTTCTACATCGAGCCCACGGTCATCGACGGCCTGCAGCAGGAGGACGAGCTCATCCAGAGCGAGGTCTTCGGCCCCGTCATCACCGTGCAGACCTTCGAGCACGAGGACGAGGCCATCGCGAAGGCCAACGGCGTGCCGTACGCGCTCGCCTCGTCGGTGTGGACCAAGGACCTCGGGCGCGGCCTGCGGATGTCCAACGCGCTCGACTTCGGCTGCGTCTGGATCAACACGCACATCCCGCTCGTCGCCGAGATGCCGCATGGTGGGTTCAAGAGCTCCGGATACGGCAAGGACCTGTCCATGTACGGCCTGGAGGACTACACGCGGATCAAGCACGTGATGGCGAACCTCGAAGGATGACGATGATGACCGACCAGGCACGACTCCTCAAGACCGAGATCCCGGGGCCGCGCTCGGTCGAGCTGCACAAGGCCCGGGCGAAGCAGGTGGCGCGCGGCTTCGGCATCACGCTGCCGGTGTTCGTCGATCACGCGGACGGTGCGCTCCTCGTCGATGTCGACGGCAACCGGCTCATCGACATGGGCTCGGGCATCGCCGTCACGAGCATCGGGGCCGCAGCGCCGAAGGTCGTGGCGCGGATCGCCGAGCAGGCCGCGAAGATGACGCACACCTGCTTCATGGTCACCGAGTACGAGGGCTTCACCGAGGTCGCCGAGGCGCTCAACCGCCTCACGCCCGGCGACCACGAGAAGCGGACGGCGCTCTTCTCCACCGGCGCCGAGGCGGTCGAGAACGCGGTGAAGATCGCGCGCGCGGCCACGGGCCGTCCGGCGATCGTCGTGCTCGACCACGCCTACCACGGGCGCACGCTGATGACGATGACGATGACGGCCAAGAACGTGCCCTACAAGGAGGGCTTCGGGCCGTACGCGCCGGAGGTCTATCGCGCGCCGATGGCATACCCGTACCGCTACGACGGCGACGAGAAGGCGTGCGCCGCCGACGCCCTGGCTACGCTCAAGGACATCGTGCTCACGCAGATCGGCGCGCACAACGTCGCCGCGATTGTCGCCGAGCCGATCCAGGGCGAGGGCGGGTTCATCGTGCCGGCCGAGGGGTTCTTGCCGGGCGTGGTCGAGTTTGCGCGCGAGCACGGCATCCTGTTCGTCGCGGACGAGATCCAGACCGGGTTCGCGCGGACGGGCCGCATGTTCGCGAGCGAGCACGAGGGCATCGTCCCGGACCTCATCACGACCGCGAAGGCGCTGGCCGGCGGCATGCCGTTGTCCGCGGTGACGGGGCGCGCCGAGATCATGGACGCGGTCGCGCCCGGCGGGCTCGGCGGCACGTACGCCGGCAACCCGGTCGCGTGTGCGGCGGCGCTCGGTGCGATCGAGACCATCGAGAGCGAGGGGCTCGTCGCGCGGGCGGCGCAGATCGAGCAGCGGGTCACGCCACGGCTCGAGGAGATGCGCGCGGAGTCCGGTGGGCGGATCGGCGACGTACGGGGCCGCGGGGCGATGCTCGCGATCGAGCTCGTCGAGCCCGGCACGAAGGACCCGGCGCCGCGCTTCGCCCAGGCCCTCGCCGCACACTGTCATGCGGCGGGAGTGCTCGTGCTGGTGTGCGGGACGTACGGCAACGTGATCCGGCTGCTCCCGCCGCTGGTGATCAGCGACGCGCTGCTCGACGACGCGCTCGGCGTGCTCGAGGCCGGCGTGCAGGGCCTCCCCGCATGACCGCGGCCACCGACGTCTCGTACGACCCGCGCACCGGCGGCGTGAACGGTGAGGTCGCCGCGACTCCACCGGACGAGGTGGACGCGATCGTCGCCGCGGCCGCCGCGTGCGCGACGGAGGTGGCCGCCATGCCACCGACCGAGCGCGCCCGCTGGTCCGGCGCGATCGCCGACGCCCTCGAGGCCGCGCGCGACGAGCTCGTGGACCTCGCGGACAAAGAGACCGCGCTCGGGCGACCTCGTCTGGAGGGCGAGGTCGTCCGAGCGGCAGGACAGCTGCGGTTCTATGCCGATGTCGCGATCGAGGGCTCGTACCTCGGTGCCACGATCGACCACGCGGCCGGAGCCAACCCCGCGCTCGCCCGCGTGAACGTGCCGCGCGGACCGGTTGCGGTGTTCGGCGCGAGCAACTTCCCGTTCGCGTTCAGCGTCCTCGGCAACGACACCGCGTCCGCGCTCGCCGCGGGTTGCCCGGTCGTCGTCAAGGGCCACCCCGCGCACCCACTGCTCAGCCAGCGGCTCGGCGCGCTCGCGACCGACGCGCTGCGCGAGGCCGGTGCGCCCGACGGCGTCTTCGGGATCGTGCACGGCTTCGACGCCGGCGTACGGCTCGTCGAGGAGCCGCAGATCACCGCCGTCGCGTTCACGGGCTCGCAGCGCGCAGGCATGGCGCTGCGCGACGCGGCCGAGCGGCGTACGGCCCCGATCCCGGTCTTCGCCGAGATGGGCACCGTCAACCCCGTGGTGGTGACTGCCGCTGCGGCCGACGCACGCCTCGACGAGATCGCGTCGGGCTTCGTCGGCTCGTTCACGCTGGGCACCGGCCAGTTCTGCACGAAGCCCGGCCTCATGCTCGCCCCGCACGGCTCAGGCGCCGCCGCCGCCGTCGCCGACGCGCTCCGCGACGCCGCACCCCAGGGCTGGTCGCTCACCGAGGGCATCGCCGCAGCAGCCCGTACGGGCGTCGGCGAGCTCGTCGACGCCGGTGCGGAGGTCGTCGCGTCCGTCGACGGCCCCGAGGCCGGATGGTCCGTCGCGTCCACCGTCCTCTCCGTCCCGCTCGACGCGCTGGAGCCGGGGAGCCGGCTGCTGGAAGAGTGCTTCGGACCGGTCGCGCTCGTCGCGGAGTACGGCGACGACGAGGACCTCGCCCGTACGATCAACGCCCTGCAGGGCACGCTCGCTGCGGCGATCATGGCCGACGGCGAGTCCGACCCGGACCTGCCCGGCCTCCTCGCCCAGCTCTCCACCAAGGCCGGGCGCGTCACCGTCGGCGACTTCCCGACCGGCGTCGCGTACACATGGGCGCAGCACCACGGCGGCCCCTGGCCTGCGACCTCCGACCCGACCGCGACGTCGGTCGGAGCCTCCGCGCTGAGCCGCTTCACGCGGCCCGTCACCTACCAGTCGGTGCCGGAGTCAGCGCTTCCTGCGCCGCTGCGCGACGACAACCCGTGGCGCATCCCGCGCCGCGTCGACGGCCGGCTCGCGCTGCCCTGACGGCGCTGAGCGAACGACCGAGGCCCCCGATCCCGGAGGGAGGGACCGAGGGCCTCGGGTGCGGTGCGCCACGTCGTCCTGGCGAGCCGCCGGACGCCGTGCCGTCCCAAAGGGCGGCGGTCCCCGGTCTCGTGAGGGTGAGACCAGGGACCGCCTCGTACGACACCGCCCGTCCGATCACGGGCGGCGCCGACGTCTCATCAGCGGCGCTTCTTGACCGCGACCTTGATCGTCTTGGTCGCCGCACCGGTGGTCGCGCTGCCGAGGTAGCGGACCTTCAGGGTGACCTTGCCGGCCTTCGGCAACTTCTTGAGCGTGACCGTCGCGATGCCGGAGGAACCGACCTTCGCCGTCCCGATCTTCTTGCCCTTGGCATAGATCGCGACGGTGCCACCGGGCTTCACACCCGGCGCCTTCACCGTGACGCGCACCTTGGCGCGGGTCTTCTTGGCCACGACCTTCTTGGTCGTCACCTTCGCCGTCAGCGAGGCCTTGGCCTTGGTCACCGACACCCGCACCGACCCCGTGGAGGCCTTCGTCCGCACGTCACCGGAGTACCGCACCGACAGCGTGTGCGCGCCAGGCTTCAGCGCCGTAGGAGGCAGGGTCACCGACGCCTTGCCGCCCGCGACCTTAGCCTTGCCCAGAACCGTCGTGCCCTTGCGGACCTCGACCGTGCCCGTCGCACCGGCAGGCGCCACCGACACATTCACCTTCGGAGCGGCCACGCCGTAGCGCACGGTCGACGCCGACGCCGCCACCTTCGAGGCGACCGGGTCCACGATCGGCGCGCTTGCGATGACGAGGCTCTCGCCCTCCATCGCCGTGCAGTCGAGCCCCACCTTCTTGATCATCCCGCCGAGCACGCCCGGGTTGAGGATCGAGTTGATGAAGAACTTCTTCGGCATCGACACCGAGAGCTCGCCCGACCTGGGCGCGGTCAGCTCGGGAAGTCCGCCCATGACGGGGATCCTGACCCCGTCGGACGGGATCGGGAGCGACATCGGCACCATCGCGGACCGCAGCCCGGACATCGGCACCTCGTACGACTTGCCCGTCGCCGACTCCGTGAACACCGCCGTCGCCGTCGCAGCACCGCCGACCTCGATCTGGCCGAAGCCTGCCTCGTCGAGCGGCGGCGGGGCGTCGACCGGCGCTGCGGTGATGTCGCTCCCGGCGAGCAGCTCGGCCATCGGCTGCGCCATCTTCAGGTCGATCGCGGTGTCGCGCACCTTGAACTTCTCGCCCGGCGCGAGCGTGGTGGGCATGTGGGCCCTCACGTCCACGCGGAACGTGACGTCACCGCCCATGACCATGTTGACGAGGTTGCTCGTCCCCGGGTCGACGGGATCGTTCTCGTTGCCGATCTCGCCCGTTTCCATGTTGGCGCGGATGGCGAACGCACAGCGGTAGCGGACGTCGTTCAGGACGCCGCGCGCCGTGGTCCCCGGGTCGACGACGTCGACGGTGATCGAGCCGGTCGACTCGTCGCCGTCTCCATCGGTCAGCGTGTAGGTGAACGAGTCCGTGCCGACGAAGCCCGGGTCGGGGACGTAGGTGATCTTGTGCTGGATCGCCGCGAAGTTCGACGCGACGGAGTCGCTCGGGTCCTCCGGCGGCGTGAAGAACTTGACGAGCTCGCCGTGTTCGGGCTCGCCGTAACTGAACGAGTTCTCCGTCCACGTCCACGGGAACGGCCCGCCGGTCTCCGGATCGCGGGCGTACGGCCACGCGTCGAACGGCTTGTCCTTGCTGGTCGTGAAGCGCAGGTCGCGGACGTTCGCCAGCAGGTTCTCGATGCTGAACCGCACCGTCGACGTGCTGGACTCGCCGGCACTATCCGTCGCGGTGTAGGGGAACGAGTACTCGCCGACCGGGTCCTGCTGGTTCATGTTGATCTTGGCGGTGTCGCCGACGATCTCGATGTTGCCCCCGGTGTCCCCGTTCGGGCCGGTGATCGCGCCCGCGGAGTACGTGATCTCGCCGGACCCGCCGCTCGCCGCGAGCGTCGCGGTGGCGATCGGGAAGAATGGCGTCCGGTACACCGGTTTGTCGAGCGTGATGTCCTGCGTGACAGGCGCGTCCGCCGCGACGGCGCCGATCGCCGCGTTCGCTGGTGAGGCCGCTCCGAGAGCGGTGGTCGTTCCGAGCACGAGTGCGCCGGCGGCGATCGCCGCAATCGTCCGGCTCATGGCAGCGCGGCTGCGCTGACGGTGGTCCATCTGGTCTCCCTCCAGAGGTCGACGCGATTCACGCCGTACCGAATAACTCACTGTGACACAGTGAGATACGTCACGTGAATAAGATTTGAGAACTTCCTCGAATAAACGCCGACGCCGCCGCGCCTGGACACACGTGACGCGACCGCAACCTCGACGCCATACCCTCGAAGAGTGAGCAGATCCCCGCTGGTCCGCTGGGCCGACTACGACGCCGTGCTGTTCGATCTCGACGGCGTGCTGACACCGACTGCCGAGGTCCACATGCGTGCCTGGGCCGCGCTGTTCACCTCGTATCTCGACGAGCACCACATCACTCCCGCATACACCGACGCCGACTACTTCGCGTACGTCGACGGCAAGCCCCGCTACGACGGTGTCCGCACGATGCTCGCCTCCCGTGGCGCCACGCTGCCCGAGGGCGATCCCAGCGACCCGCCGACGGCTGAGACGGTCTGCGGCCTCGGCAACCGCAAGAACGCCGAGTTCGAGCGCGAGCTCGCCGCGAACGGCGTCGCCGCGTACCCGGGCTCCGTAGCCCTCCTCGACCACCTCGCGACCCTCCCGATCGGCCTCGCCGTCGTCTCGAGCTCGGTCAACGCGCCCGCCGTACTGGCAGCCGCGGGCCTGGCCGACCGCTTCTCGGTAGTCATCGACGGCGCCGTCGCGCGGGCGCACGGGCTGCCGGGCAAGCCCGCCCCGGACACGTACGCGTTCGCCGCCAAGGAGCTCGGCACGGACGACGCGCACTCGGTCGTCGTCGAGGACGCGGTCTCCGGCGTCCAGGCGGGCGCCGCGGGCGACTTCGCCCTCGTGATCGGCGTCGACCGCGGCGCAGGCCACCAGGTGCTGCTCGACAACGGCGCGGACATCGTCGTCTCCGACCTAGGGGAGCTCGCATGACCCCCGTCCCGCGCGACACCCCGCGCCCCGTCTCCGACTACCTCGACCGTCACCGCTGGCCGATCGACGAGTGGCGCCTCTCGGAGCGGTTCTTCAGCGCCGACGACCTCGGTCGCACGGAGACGCTGTTCGCCCTCGGCAACGGCTATCTCGGCCTGCGCGGCAACGTCGAGGAGGGGCGCGAGTCCCACAGCCACGGCACGTTCGTCAACGGGTTCCACGAGACGTGGAAGATCAACCACGCCGAGGAGGCGTTCGGGTTCGCCCGGGTCGGGCAGACGATCGTCAACGCGCCGGACGCGAAGGTCATCCGGCTCTACGTCGACGACGAGCCGTTGCTGCTGCCGGTCGCCGACCTCATCGAGTACGAGCGCACCCTCGACCTCCGTACGGGGGTGCTGTGCCGCGAGATCGTCTGGCGCACGCCCGCCGGCAAGCGTGTCCGCATCAAGGCGCAGCGCATGGTGTCGTTCACGCAGCGCCACCTGGCGGTGATGACGTTCGAGGTCACGCTGCTCGACGCCGCCGCGCCGATCACGCTGTCGTCGCAGATCCTCAACCGCCAAGATGGCGAGGACGAGTACCACGTCCGCTCCGCCGCGATGGGCGAAGGCGCCGACCCGCGCAAGGCCGAGCGGTTCGGCCGGCGCGTGCTGCTGCCGCAGCTCCAGCACGCCGACGAGGAGACCGGGCGGGTGATGCTCGGCTACAAGGCCGCCGAGTCCGGCATGACGCTCGGTGTCGGGGCCGACCACTCCATCGAGACCGTCGACCCGGTGCAGCGCCAGATGCAGGTCGACGACGACATGGCCAAGGTCGTCTACCAGATCGACGCGCAGCCCGGCCACACCGTACGCCTCACCAAGGTCGCCTCGTACCACACCTCGCGCGGCGTCCCCGCCCGCGAGCTCCTCGACCGGTGCCGCCGCACGCTCGACCGGGTCGAGGCCGAAGGGCTCCGTCGGCAGTTCGACGACCAGAAGGCGTGGCTCGCCGACTACTGGGCGAAGGCCGACGTCACCATCGGCGGCCAGCCCGCGCTGCAGCAAGCGATGCGCTGGAACCTGTTCCAGGTCGCGCAGGCCTCCGCCCGCGCCGAGGGGGCCGGCATCCCCGCGAAGGGCGTCACCGGCTCCGGGTACGGCGGCCACTACTTCTGGGACACCGAGATCTACGTGCTCCCGTTCCTCACGTACGTCTATCCCCAGCTCGCCCGGTCCGCGCTGCGGTTCCGCTACAACATGCTGCCCGCCGCGCGGCGCCGCGCCCGCGACCTCTCGAACCGCGGCGCGCTCTTCCCATGGCGCACGATCAACGGCGAGGAGGCGTCGGCGTACTACGCCGCAGGCACCGCGCAGTACCACATCGACGCCGACATCTCGTACGCCCTGAGCCGCTACGTCGACGCGACCGGCGACACCGACTTCCTCATGCGCGAGGCTGTCGACATCCTTGTGGAGACCGCGCGCCTGTGGACCGATCTCGGCTTCTGGCGCAGCGAGGGACGCGGCTCGTTCCACATCCACGGCGTGACCGGACCCGACGAGTACACGACGGTCGTCAACGACAACTTGTTCACGAACGTCATGGCGCGCTTCAACCTGCGCCGGGCCGCGCGGGCGGTGCGCGAGCTCGAGCGCGCGTGGCCGCAGGCGTACGGGCGGATGGTCGCGCGGCTGCACCTCGACAGCGACGAGGTCGAGGAGTGGGAGCGGGCCGCCGAGGCGATGGCGATCCCGTACGACGAGCACCTCGGCATCCACCCGCAGGACTCGCACTTCCTCGAGCGCGAGGTGTGGGACCTCGCGCACACGCCGGCGGACAAGCGGCCGCTGCTGCTGCACTACCACCCGCTGGTGATCTATCGGTTCCAGGTGCTCAAGCAGGCCGACGTGGTGCTCGCGCTCTATCTGCAGGGCGACCAGTTCACGACCGAGCAGAAGCGCAGCGACTTCGAGTACTACGACCCGATCACGACCGGCGACTCCACGCTGTCGGCGGTCGTGCAGGCGTTGATCGCGGCCGAGGTCGGCTACTCGGACATGGCAGTGCGCTATTTCACCGAGGCGCTCTACGTCGACCTCGCGGACCTGCACGGCAACGCCTCCGACGGCGTCCACGTCGCGTCCACCGGCGGCGTGTGGGGCACGCTAGCCAACGGGTTCGGCGGATTCCGCGACTACAACGGCGAGTTCTCGATCGATCCACGGCTGCCTGTGAGCTGGGACGAGCTGGTCTATCGGCTGACGATCAAGAAGAGCCGGATCCGCGTGCGCGTCACGGCCGATGCCGTCGAGCTCACCGTCGAGGAGGGGCCGGGCGCGAAGTTCTCCGTACGGGGCAAGATCGTGCACGTCACCGCCGCGGAGCCCGTCGTGGTGCCGCTGGAGGACCAGGGCCCCGTCCTCGCCGGAACACCCGGCCCCGGCCCGCTCGAGGGCGTACGCCGCGCCGACGGCTCCATCATCACCGCCACCGTCCCGCACCCCTAGGGCGCGCTGCACGACCTCGGAGGCGCCTCGGTTCGAGCGAGTGCCCGGGCCCTCCGCTCTCTCGGTTCGTTGGGGTACCCCAACGAACCGACGCCGCCCCTACTGGGCCGGTTGGGGTAGGTCGGGCCTCGGTCGGGTACCCCAATGAATGGCCTGGCGGAACGGTCCCCGACCCCGAAACGAGCGAGTGCCCCGACCCGTGGGCGGGCCGGGGCACTCGTCCCCTCGGAGGATCCGTACGGCGCTATCGCCGATGACGTGCTCGCGAGATGGTGCGGGTCGTTACTTCCTGACCTTCACCTTGATCGTCTTCGTCGAGCCCTTGGCGTACGCCGACCCGCCGTAGGTCACCTTGATCTTGTAGGTGCCCTTCTTCTTGAACTTCTTGAGCTTGATCGTCGCCTTGCCGTTCTTGACGGTGCCCTTGCCGACGGTCTTCTTGCCGATCTTGGCGGTGACCTTGCCGGACGCCTTCGGCGAACCGGCCGAGACGGTGACGGCGATCTTGGCCTTGGTCTTCTTGGCCTTGATCTTCTTGGGCGAGACCTTCGCGGCGACCTTCGAGGCGTTCTTGTTGATCGCGACCGAGCCGATGACGCGGCTACCTGCCGTCTTGCACGCCAGCGTGACGCCGATGCGGACATCGTCCACGTTGATGACGGTCGCGGCGATGCTGAAGGCGGCGGGCATGCTGAACGAGGCCCGAGTGTGGGCAGTTGCCGGGACCTTGATCGCGGGCACGTCGCCCACGGTCGCGATGTTCCACGGGGCGCCAGCCGTTGCGGGAACAGCGGCCTGCGCAGCCCTCAGGTTCGCGATGCCGACCGTCAGCGTCGACGAGCCGGGCGCCGAGAGGCTGACCTTGGCGTCCTTGGACTCGCCGCCGGCCGTGCGCCCGCGAAGGATGTCGTACGTCGCCTCACGCAGCGTCTCGGGGAGCGTCAGCGTGATGGTCGTCTTGCGGGTGGGCAGCGTCTGGTTGCGGTTGACGACACTCGGGACCTGGACCTGCGCACGCACACCCAGGACGTGGTTGCCGAGCGGAAGCGCGCCGGCATCGACCTTGCAGGTGTAGTTGAAGCGCTTGTCGAGGTTCACGTTGGCGGCGTTGGCTGCCGGTGCACCGGCGAGCACCAGGCCTCCGACTCCCGCGACCAGTGCAGTGCTTGTCGCGGCCGCTGCGAATCGCGTACGACGCTTGCCCGTACGGGCAGGCTTCGACTGAAGCATGATCGGTCTCCCTCCGAAGGAACGGTGCGATCTGCACCACATGCGAAAGAGAGTTCAACACCCGGTTACCACGAAGGGAACACGCGAATGACTTCCGTTACCTAACCGTGACATTTGTCCGTACGGCACGCGCGGTCGCATGCCCAGCCACGTCCTCAGCGGGGCACGCGGACCAGCAGAACGCCGGGCTCGACGGTCGCGCGGAGCTCGGTGTGGTCGCCGATCGGGTCCCCGTCGAGCTGCATCGGGGTCGGTCGGTCCGTCCGCAGCGTCACCGTACGGCCGGTCATCCGGTCGAGCCGCTCGTCGGTGCGCTTGCGACGGGCGAACAACCGCAGCCCCACCGACAGGAACGCAAACTTGTGCGGCGGCGCGATCGCCACGACGTCGATCTCACCGTCGTCGATCTGCGCGTCCGGCAGCAGCGGCAGGCCGCCCTGCAGGAACCCCACGTTGCCCACGACCACGGTCAGCGCGCGGCGGCGTACGAACGGCCCGTCGTCGATCGAGATCTGCACCCGCGTCCTGGGGAACCGGAACAGCTGCTTGACCCCCGAGACCACGTACGCGAGCCAGCCGACGCGCTTCTTGAGGTCCTCGTTGGTGCCCGTCATGATGGCCGCGTCGAAGCCGAGCCCCGCCATGACGAGGAACGTCGTCGAATCCTCCGAGCCGTCGATCGACAGCCGCACGATGTCGATCGCTCGGTCCTGGCCGACGAACGCGTTGTCGATCGCGTCGCCGGTGTGCAGCGGCAGCGAGAGGTTGCGTGCGAGCAGGTTGCCGGTGCCGAGCGGGATCACGCCGACCCCGATGCCCGTACGGGCGAGCTCGCCGCACGCCTCGCGTACGGTGCCGTCGCCGCCGGCCACGATGATCAGGTCGGCCTCACCCTCGAGCGCCTCGACGGCCTGCGACGCCCCCGGATCCTCGACGGTGGTCTCGAAGAACCGCGGCTCCGCCCAGCCGTGCCGGGCCGCAGCGTCGCGCACCTTCGTACGGAAGGCCTCCGGGTCGCCGACCTTGACCGGGTTGAGCACGACGCCGACCTGCCGGCGCCCCGTACCCGCGACGGCAGGGTGGGTGGGCTCCTCCACGGCGTACGCCGTACGGGTGAACAGCCACCAGAGGAACAGTGCGATCGCCGTCCCCAGCGCCCATCCGGCGACGACGTCGGACAGGTAGTGGACGCCGAGGAAGATGCGGTCGAGCCCGACGAGCACCCCGCAGGCGATCCACAGCACGCTCAACAGCGAGCGCAGCCCGCCTCGGCGTACGACCAGCAGCGTGACGATGACCATGATCGTCGAGAAGGTGGCGCCCGCCGTCGCGTGCCCGCTGGGGAAGGAGAAGGTGTCCAGCACCTGGATCGGGTCGTCGAACGTCGGCCGGGGGCGCTCGATCAGCCGCTTCAGCCCATAGACCGCGGCGTACTGGACGGCGATCGACAGCCCGATCCACACCGCGATCCGGTAGGACCGCCGCGCCAGCGCATACACGGCGACGATCAGCAGGACGATGCGCAGCGCCCACGGCCCGAGCCAGTCAGCGACCCACAGGAGAACGTCCGTGAGTGTCGCGCTGCCCACCACCGCCTCGTGCGCGGCGTCAGCGACCCGCTGGTCGAGGTCGATCAGCGGCGCCCACTCCCACCACACCGCAGCGGCGAGCGCGACGAAGACGGCGAAAAGGACGCCGCACGTCGTCGGCAGGAGGGCAGGGCGCGCCGGCCGGGCGCGGCGAAGGTCGATCGGCACCCGATCAGGGTAGTCGTGTCAGCCACGCCGATAGGCTGGGGGAATGATCGATGTTCGTACGCTGCGTGACGACCCTGACGAGATCCGTGCAGCCCAGGGCCGCCGCGGTGAGTCCGAGGCTGTCGTCGACGAGCTGATCGCCGCCGACGAGGCACGCCGCTCGTCGATCGGCCGGTACGAGGCGCTGCGGGCGGAGCAGAAGCAACTCGGCAAGCAGGTCGCCAAGGCCACCGGCGACGAGAAGGCCGCCCTGCTGGCCCGTACGAAGGAGCTCGCCGCACAGGTCAAGGAGGCCAACGCAGCCGCCGACGCCGCAAGCGCGACGTTCGACACGCTTTTCGCGACGCTGCCCAACTTGGCCGCTCCCGAGGCACCCGCGGGTGGCGAGGACGACTTCGTGGTCCGCGAGATCGTCGGCGAGCCGCGCGACTTCGCCGCCGAGGGGTTCGAGCCGCTCGACCACCTCGAGATCGGCAAGCGCCTGGGCGCGTTCGACATCGAGCGCGGCGCCAAGGTCAGCGGCGCACGCTTCTACTTCCTCACCGGCATCGGCGCCCAGCTCGAGCTCGCGCTGGTGCAGATGGCGATGGACCGCGCGAGCGCCTGGGGCTTCACCCCGATGATCCCGCCCGCGCTGGTCAAGCCGTCGGCGATGGAGGGCACCGGGTTCCTCGGCCAGGCCGCCGACGACGTCTACCACCTCGAGAAGGACGATCTCTATCTCGTCGGGACGTCCGAGGTGCCGCTCGCGGCCTACCACTCCGACGAGATCCTCGACGCCCAGACGTTGCCGCTCCGTTACGCGGGGTTCAGCCCCTGCTACCGCCGTGAGGCAGGCTCGTACGGCAAGGACACCCGGGGCATCTTCCGGGTGCACTGGTTCGACAAGGTGGAGATGTTCGTCTACGCGAAGCCCGAGGACTCGTACGCCGTGCACGAGGAGCTGCTCCGGCACGAGCAGGACTGGCTCGACGCGCTCGAGCTCCCGTACCGCGTCATCGACGTCGCGGCCGGCGACCTCGGCCTGTCGGCCATCCGCAAGTTCGACTGCGAGGCGTGGATCCCCACCCAGGGCAAGTACCGCGAGCTGACCTCCACCTCCAACTGCACGAGCTTCCAGGCGCGCCGCCTCGCCATCCGCATGCGCGACGGCGAGCAGATCACCCCGCTCGCCACGCTCAACGGCACGTTGATGGCGTCGACCCGGACGATCATCGCCCTCCTCGAGAACCACCAGCAGGCCGACGGGTCCGTCCGGGTCCCCAAGGCGCTGCAGCCCTATCTCGCAGGCCGAGAGATCTTGGAGCCGCTGTCTTGACGTTGACCTCACACTCCACCGACGACGCCGCCAGGACCTGGCGGCCCCGCATGATCGCCCTCGACATCGACGGCACGATCGTCGACTACGACAACGTGATGACCGACGCCGTCCGCGAGACGGTCCGCGCCGCAGCCGACGCGGGGATGCACTGTGTGATCTCCACCGGACGCGCCGTGCCGGGCGTCATGGACGCGGTCGCCAAGCTCGGCTTCGACGAGGGTCTCGCAGTGGCGAGCAACGGCTCCGTGGTCTTCTCGTACGACCCGATCACGCTCCTGCACACGGTCACTTTCGACGCCGGCCCCGCTGTACGGGCGCTGCTCGAGGCGGTGCCGGACGCTGCGGTGGCGGTCGAGAACGTCGGCGTCGGCTACCGCATGAACAAGGCGTTCCCCGACGGTGAGCTGAGCGGCACCATGGCGCACGAGCCGGTCGAGGACCTCATCGCCGAGCCCGTGAGCCGCGTGATCGTCCGCAGCCCGAATGCCTCGGCCGAGGAGTTCGCCGAGTTGGCACACTCGCTCGGGCTCGAAGGCACCAACTACTACGTCGGCTACACCGCCTGGCTCGACCTCGCACCCGAGGGAGTCTCCAAGGCGGCCGGGCTCGAGCACGTGTGCGCCGAGCTCGGTGTCGACCGCGCGGAGGTGCTCGCGATCGGCGACGGCTCCAACGACGTCGAGATGCTCGAGTGGGCCGGACGCGGGGTCGCGATGGGCCACGCTCCACTGCACGTCCAGGCCGTTGCCGACGACGTCACCGAGACCGTCGAGAACGACGGCGTCGTACGAGAGCTCGAGAAGTACCTCTGACCTGGCCCGACGACGCCCAATGGCGCCCGTCGGGCTCTCCCTGGGCCGGCCACCCCCGTGCGTGGCCGGACTCAGGGATCACGCGCTGAGGGAACAGGGCGGCTGGACGGTGTCGGCGACCGTGCTCGTCGAGCCCCTGCCCGACATGCTGGCCGAGACCACCTCGTCGAAGACGTCCAGGACCTCGTCGACCGTCGGCCGTGTCGTCCGAGTGCGCGCCGGGGCGACCGGACGCGGTTGCGTCGACGCCTCGCGCAGGTGGCGCTTGACGGTGGACAGCGAGCACCCGAGCCGCTCGGCGAGCTGAGCGAACGTGTCACGGGGGTAGAGGCGTCGCGCCGCAAGGATCGACTCGTGGTCGACCGGCGAGCCTGCCGTACGGACGCCGGCGATCCGGTCGATGTCGGGCGGCGTCAGCCTGATCCCGAGGCGGGAGCGCATCTCGGCGCGATCCTCGGGTGAGGTGCAGGCGGCGTAGCCCGCGACCTCGCCGTCCACGACGGCGCGATAGAGGCACTGGGTGAGAAGCGGGCACGCGGCACATGCTTCGCGTGCTTGGGCGTGAGCAGCCAACCACGCGTCCCAGCTCTCACCGGAGCGGGACAGGTCTTCGAGTGGTTCGCTGAGGGTGTCGTAAACGTCGGGCATCTGGGCGCAGGCGGGGACGACGTCCGTGTGGGCGTCGACCTGGCGGCGGTCCGAGACGATGTGCATGGCGACTGCATCTCCTTGTGGACTTCGAGATGCAGAAAGTCAAACATCGGTGTCAAGAGACATATCAGGGCGAACGTACTCAGACGGACGCAAATGTCTACTCAACGCCAGGCGAGTACCGGTCACACGTCTCACACCGTAGCGCCAATAAAGGTCACCCGCACAAGTTCTGTTACGGATCCGTGACCGTGGCCCGGGGTCGTCAGCTCAGAGGTACATGCCCGGCCGCTGCTGCGGACCGTCCTCGGCCACCTGTCCGGGCACGCCGGGGCGGCCCTGGACCGGGACTCCCTGAGCCCCCGGGAGCGCACGACGCATCTGCTGCAGCTGCGCCTGCGACGCCATCTGCTGGGCGTAGATCGCCGTCTGGATGCCGTGGAACAGTCCTTCGAGCCAGCCGACGAGCTGTGCTTGGGCGATCCGGAGCTCGTCGTCCGACGGCGTCGTCTCGTTGAACGGCAGGCTGAGGCGCTCGAGCTCTTCGACCAGCTCGGGGGCGAGCCCGTCCTCGAGCTCCTTGATGGAGGTCTGGTGGATGTCACGCAGACGCGCGCGGCTGGCCTCGTCGAGCGGGGCGGACTTCACCTCCTCGAGGAGCAGACGGATCATGCTCCCGATCCGCATCACCTTCGCGGGCTGCTCGACGAGCTCGGTGACTGAGCGTCCCTGGGCTTCGTCCTCGGCCGCTGGCTCCGCGACGGGTTGCCCGTCGGGCCCGATGACCTGGTGGTGCTCGCTGCCGGTGTGGTCGAACGGTTCGCCTGCCATCCATCCACTGTAGTCAGGCAACGGCGATGCCGAGGATCGGCGACGGCATTCCGCGCTGGCTAAGCCGCGCGCGAGAGCGTGAACGCGAGGGTGTGCTGCTCCCCAGGAGCGAGCACGACCAGGTCCACCCCCGACCGGAACGCGTTGGCGGGGCACGAGCACGGCTCGACGGCGACGGAACGGCGGTCGGGCGGCGTATACGCCTGCAGCCAACGGACCCCGGCTCCCAGCCCGACCACGGTCCTGCCCACCCGCACGACCGGCGCCCCGAGGTGCCCGTACGCGGTGTCGAGCGTGGTCGTACCGATCGGTCGCGACTCGCGGAAGTCGTACGGGGTTCCTGCCACGCCGGCCGTCCCCGTCGGGAGGCGCCGGTCCGCCGACGTCTCGACGAAGCAGGCCGCGTCGAGCGCGAGCGGGGTCTGCGCGACCGGATCGGCGACGAGGTACGGGTGAAAACCGCTGCCGTACGGGGCGTCGCCCTCTCCGGTGTTCGTGGCGACGAGCGACGCGGCGAGCCCTGCATCGGACACCATGTAGGCCAGGTCGAGCCGGATGGAGAACGGATATCCGGCAACGCGGGGCACGTCGGCCTGCAGGCCGACGGACGCCGACATCTGCTCCACTATCTCCCACTCCACGTCGTGGACGAGCCCGTGCAGCGCCGTGTGCTCCTCGGTCTCGTTGAGCGCCACCTCGTACGTCACGCCGTCGAACTCGTACGTGCCGTCCTCGAGGCGGTTGGGCCACGGGGCGAGCACGGCACCGCGGTACGCGGGGTGGCTGCCCTGACCGTCCTGCGGGACCACCACGTCCTCACCGTCGTGCACCAACGACGCGAGCCCGCCCCCGTACGGGTTGACCGTCGCCGACCACGCCCCGTGCGCGAGCGTGATCACAGCGTGAGCACGACCTTGCCGACGTTGCTCGACGCGTCGAGGACCCGGTGTGCCTCGGCGACGTCCTCCAGCGGGAAGGTCGCGTGGATCACCGGGTTGAGCGTCTGGTCGGCGAACATCGACCACGTGCTCGCCGCCAGGTCGGACACGATCTCGCCCTTCTGGACCGGCGGCCGGCCGCGCAGGCTGATGGCGGCCACCGAGCCGCGCTTGGCGAGGAGGGCACCGAGGTTCAGCTCGCCCTTCACCCCGCCCTGCAGCCCGATCACGACGAGCCGCCCGTCGTGGGCGAGGGCCGCGACGTTGCGCGGGAGGTAGGCCGCGCCCATGTTGTCGAGGATGACGTCGGCACCGTGCCCCTCAGTGGCGGCGCGCAACCCCTCGACGAAGTCGATCTCGCGGTAGTTCATCGCGACGTCGGCGCCGAGCTCACGGCACGCCTCGAGCTTGGCCTCGGACCCTGCGGTCACGGCGACCCACGCCCCGAAGGCCTTGCCCATCTGGATCGCCATCGTGCCGATCCCCGATGCCCCGCCGTGCACGAGCAGGCGCTCGCCCGGCTGGAGGTCGGCGGTCATGAACACGTTGGACCACACCGTGGCCGCAACCTCCATCAGCCCGCCGGCCGCTACCTGGTCCATGCCCTCGGGCAGCGGGGCCACCTGCTCCTGGGGGACGGCGACCTTCTCCGCGTACCCGCCGCCGGCCAGCAGCGCGACGACGGGGTCACCGACCTTCCAGCGGGTGACGTCGGCGCCGACCGAGGCGATCAGGCCGGAGCACTCGAGGCCCAGCACGTCGCTCGCGCCTGGCGGCGGCGGGTAGTGCCCCTGCCGCTGCAGGACGTCGGCGCGGTTGACCCCTGCGGCCACCACGTCGATCACGACCTCACCCGGTCCGGCGACCGGATCGGGGAGGTCGACCACGGTCAACGCCTCGGGCCCTCCGGGCTCCTTCACCACCACGGCACGCATGGCCACACCGTACCGTCGGGTCAGGTGGTCCACTCCTGGGCCAGCGCGGTCACGCGGTCGAGGGCCTGGTCGAGGTCCTCGGCGCTCCCACCGGCCTGTGCGGCCGCGAAGCCGACGAGGAACGCGGTCAGCGGGGCCGCCGGCCGTTCCACCGCGTGGGCGACCTCGCGCGCGGTGTCGAGGAGGGCGTGGAGGTCGTAGTCGGGCTCGATGCCGAGGGCCGCGCAGACGACGTCACCCCAGTCGTCGAGCGAGCGCTCAGGTCCGGTCGAAGTGCTCATGCGTCCGACGGTAGGTCCTCCGGCCGGTCCACGTCATGGCCCTCGCGCCCCCGCGTGGGCAGCTGCCGTACGTGCAAGGGCTCCAGGAGCGCCCGTACGGCCACGCCGTCCCAGTCCGCCAGGCGTGTCGCGGCCGTCCTGAGAGCGTCGCGTCGCCACGCGCTGCAAAGATATTGGGCGCGCCCGTCCGGGTCGACGAGCAGCGCGCCGTCGCTCGTGGGGGACTCGTCGACCGCCGTGACCAGGCGGTCGACCGTCTCCTGGGTCACGTACGGCAGGTCGGCCGCCAGGAGGACGGCGTACGGGGCAGCATCCGCGGAATCGCCCTCGATCGCGGCGATCCCGGCGACGACGGCGGCAGCGGGGCCGGCACCCGCAGGCTCCTCACGCGTCCACGCCACGGGACGTACGGTCGGACGCCGCGGCCCCACCACCCGCACATGCCGGCCACCGGAGGCAGCCCCGAGCACGCGGTCGAGCAGGGACTCCCCGCCGACACGGGCCGCGAGCTTGTCCGAACCGAACCGGCGGGACGACCCTCCGGCCACGACGATCACGTCGTACGGCGGGACTCCGGGCTGCACGATCGGTGAGACGGGCACGGCCTCACCCTGCCGCAGCGTGGACGGCCCTGCAAAGATGGACGTATGCAGGTCGCCCTCGTCCAGCTGAGCGCGACGACCGACGCCGACACGAACCGAGCGTTGGTCGACGACGTCCTCGGCACTCTCGGTCCGCGCGACGGACTCGACCTCGTCGTGCTCCCCGAGGCGACGATGCGTGACTTCGGCACCTCTGACGACGACCTCCGCGGGGCCGCCGAGCCGCTCGACGGCGCCTTCGCCGCACAGCTGGCAGGACACGCCGCGCGCCTCGGCGCCCACGTCGTGGCCGGCGGGTTCGAGAGCCACCACGACGCCGCGGGCGCAGCCGATCTCCCTTACAACGTGCTTCTCGCCTTCGCGCCCGACGGCACGCTCGTGACCACGTACCGCAAGATCCACCTGTACGACTCCTTCGGCTATGCCGAGTCCGAGCGCCTTGCCCCGGGCCAGATCGCCCCGGCCGTCTTCGAGGTCGCAGGGCGGCGCGTCGGGCTGATGACCTGCTACGACCTGCGCTTCCCCGAGATGGCGCGGATGCTCGTCGACGCGGGTGCCGACGTCCTGTGCGTCCCGGCGGCCTGGGTCCGCGGGCCGCTCAAGGAGGACCACTGGTCGACGCTGCTGCGCGCTCGAGCCATCGAGAACACCGTCGACGTCGTCGCCGCGGACCAGTGCGGCAAGTACGTCGGGCACAGCATGGTCGTCGACCCGCTCGGCGTCGTGGTCGCCTCGGCCGGCGAGGAGCCCGCGATCGTCCGCGCGACGCTGTCGGCCGAGCGCCTCGAGCGCGCCCGTACGACCAACCCGTCGCTGGCCAACCGCCGGATCGGCGTGACGCACGAGGTGGTGGCGCCGTGAGCAACACGTCCGGAGGCCGCCGCGCCGCGCCGCACAGGCGCGCGAGCGACACCTTGAGCTACATCCCGCCGATCCGCGAGCCTCGCTTCAGCATGAAGGCGCTGCGTGCGGCCGGGGTCAGCGGTCTGTTCCTCGCCTGGCTGGCGGGCTTCGCGGTCGCGATCACGTCCGTGGTGGCGGTCGGCTTCCCCGACCGGTATGCCCGGTACGGCGCAGCGGTGCTCGCCGTCGTCTTCACCGCCGGCGTCGCCCGGCGCAGCGGCGGCCGCAGCACGCTGTGGTCGATCCTCGTCGCCGCCTTGAGCGGCATCGCCCTGCTCACCGAGTGGTCGTGGGCCATGGCCGGCGCCTCGGTGGTGACCGCGACGTTCGGCGCGGTGCTCGCCGTCCTCATCACGAGACCGGCCGAGACTCTGTCGGGCGTCCTCCGCGAGTATGCGATCGCGCTCGTCATGGCGACCAGCGCGGCCGTCGCCGTCGCCGCCTGGAACGCCCCGCTGGTCCAGCAGCGCTATTACATCCTCGTGCTGGTGGCGGCGGTCGCGACGATCTTCGGCATCGTCTGGAGCCTCGGGGCCGGTCTGCACGGGCTCGGCCGGCGCGGCGTCACGCTGATCGCGGGCGGGGCCGGCGTGCTCGCGGTGCTCCTCGTCTACAGCACGATCGTCCGCTCGTACGGCTCGCCCGAGCTGGTGAGCGCGATCGACGACACGGCGGACTGGCTGCGCGACACCATCGGCGGCGTCCCTCGGCCCACCGAGGTGCTGATCGGGTTCCCCGCCCTCGTCTGGGGGATCAGCACGCGTTCCAACCGCCGGCAGGGCTGGTGGATGTGCGCGTTCGGCGTCGTCGGCACCGCCGTGATGGCCACCGGACTCGCGTCACCGAACGCCGACGTCACGTACGTGGCGCTGTCGACGTTCTACTCGGCGATCCTCGGGCTCGGGCTCGGGCTCCTCATCCGCAAGCTCGACCCGGGCTCCACGTCGCGCTCTGGCCGTCGTGCCGCACGCCGTGAGGACGGCGACGCGTTCGTCCGCGCCGAGCCCGCGCGCTTCACCGCCCTCAAGTAGCCCGAGCAGCTGCCCTGTCGTCCGGGTCGGTGGGTGGTCGGCGAGCCCGTACGACGCTGGTGCGACAATCGACACCGGGTGTGGTGCGCGCACGACGCCCGAGGAGGGGTGCCGGAGTGGCCGATCGGAACCGCCTTGAAAGCGGTCGCTGGCAGAAGTGTCAGCCGCGGGTTCGAATCCCGCCCCCTCTGCTCCATGATCGACGGACAGATGAGTGACACGATGCAACCCACGACGTACCGCCTGACGCTCGTCCTCGCGCTGCGGCTGTTCGGCCTGCGCATGATGGTCGCCGCCGTCGGGGCCGTGATCGCCGCGGTCCTGCTCACGATCGGCGGCTCGACCGCCGTCTGGGGAGTCGTCGCGGCTGTGCTCGTGGCGCTCCTGGTGGTCGCGTCGGCCGCGGCCCTGCGCTGGCCTCCGCGCCTGATCACGCTCACGGAGACCGGATATCGCGTCCACCGCGTCCGTGGTGCCGGGGTGCGTGCGGGTTCCTGGGCGCAGGTCGAGCGCGTCGACGACATGCCGAGCCCTGCAGGCGGCACGGACCTCGTCATCGGCCTCGAGCAGGGGCGTACGACGCGGCTGCCGATGATGCTGTTCGGCATCCGCGGGCTCGACCTCCAGCGCGAGATCCGCGAGCGTCTGAACGCCTCCCACGGCTACCGCCCGTTGCCGCCCACATCGTGAGCCACGGCCCCGATTGGATCGGTCCCCGTACGACCTTGTAGCCTTGAGCGGCACGCCTGGAGGTGTCGCATAGTGGCCTAGTGCGCCCGCCTGCTAAGCGGGTTGAGGTTGAAACCTCTCGCGGGTTCAAATCCCGCCACCTCCGCCAGACGAAGCCGCGACCGGACTTCGGTCGCGGCTTCGCTCGTTCTCGAGCCGCGCGCGCCAGCCGAGTCGAGCCGGTCGTCAGCGTCGCCGCTGCTCAGGCGCCGGTGACGCGGAGGTCGCGACCGATCTGCGAGGCGGTCTCGAGCAGCGGCGGCAGCAGGCGCTCCTGCGCCTCGGCGACGGTGCCCTGGGTGGCGCTCATCGAGATGTTCGCTGCCGCGATCACTGCGCCGCCGGCGTCGCGGATCGGTGCGGCGATCGAGCGCAGGCCGACCTCGAGCTCCTGGTCGACGAGCGCCCATCCCTGCGCCGCAACCTCGTCGAGCACCTCGTCGAGCGCGGGGCGCGAGGTGATCGTGCTCGGCGTGAGCGCGACGAGATCGCCGGTGTCGAGCACGCGCGCACGCTCATCCCGGTCGAGCCCTGCGAGGAGCACCCGCCCCATCGACGTCGCGTACGCGGGAAAGCGGGTGCCGACGCTGATCGCGACCGTCATGAGGCGGCGGGTGGGGACACGCGCGACGTACACGATCTCGGAGCCGTCGAGCATCGAGACCGACGACGACTCGTTGACCTCGTCGGTCAGCCGCTTGAGGTGCGGGGTCGCGATCTCGGGCAGGGAGATGCTCGACAGGTAGGCATACCCGAGCTCCAGCACGCGCGGGCGCAGCCAGAACTCGCGGCCGTCGGTGTCGGTGTAGCCGAGGTCGACGAGGGTGTGCAGGAAGCGTCGCGCCGTCGCCCTCGTGAGGCCGGTCTGCTTCGCCACCTCCGACAGCGTCATGCGCGCATGGTCGGCATCGAAAGCGCGGATGACCGCAAGTCCTCGTTGGAGCGACTGGACGGACGCCACCGGCCGCCCCTCGTCAGTGATCGCCACGCTCGCACCTTATCCGTGATCAGCGTCCCCCCGGGGGGACGGCGTGAAGAGAGCCGCATCCACCGTTGCCCTGTGACAGGCGTCACGGTATGTTCGGATATTGCACAGACGTTCACTATGCGAACGCTCGTGAACGCTACCACGATCAAGGAGGCAGTCGCCCATGCTCGACCCAGCCATCTGGACCGGCAAGATCTTCCTCGGAGGCGAGTGGATCGAGCCGTCGGACGGGCAGACCTACCCGGTCATCGAGCCGGCCACCGGCGACGAGCTCGGCCGTGTCGGCCGGGCCGGAGCGGCCGACGTCCGGCTGGCCGCCGAGCACGCCATCGCTGCTCAGCGCGAGTGGGCGGCCCGCCCGAACAGCGAGCGCGCCGCCGTCCTGCGCCGCGCGGGCGACCTGTGGGCACAGCACGCGGAGACCATCCAGCAGTGGAACATCCGCGAGGTCGGCGCGATCCCAGGCATGGCGGGCTTCGCCCTCAGCGTCGGCGCCGCGGAGTGTTACGAAGCCGCCGCGCTGCCGTCGCACCCGACCGGCCAGGTCCTCGCCACCGAGGAGTCGCGCCTGTCGTTCACGCAGCGCGTGCCCGCCGGCGTCGTCGCGGTGATCTCGCCCTTCAACGTGCCGATTATCCTCGGCATCCGCGCCGTGGCCCCCGCGCTCGCGCTCGGCAACGCGGTGATCCTCAAGCCGGACCCGCGTACGGCGGTGACCGGCGGCGTCGTGCTCGCGCGCATCTTCGAGGAGGCGGGTCTCCCGGCAGGCGTCCTGCAGATGCTCCCCGGCGGCGCGGACGTCGGCGAGGCACTGACCACCGACGAGGACATCGCGGTCATCGCGTTCACCGGCTCGACCGCCGCCGGCCGCAAGGTCGGCGAGGCCGCCGGCAAGCACCTCAAGCGCGCACACCTCGAGCTCGGCGGCAACTCCGCCCTTGTCGTCCTCGAGGACGCCGACGTCGACAAGGCCGTCAACCTCGCCGCGTGGGGTGCGTTCTTCCACCAGGGTCAGATCTGCATGACTGTGGGGCGCCACCTCGTCCACGAGAGCCTGTACGACGACTTCGTCGCCAAGCTCGCCGAGAAGGCCTCGCACCTCCCTGTCGGCAACCCCGCCACCGACCAGGTCGCCCTCGGCCCGATCATCGACGAGGGCCAGCGCGACAAGATTCACGCCCTGGTCACCGCAAGCATCGAGGCCGGAGCCCGCCTGGTCACCGGCGGCGAGTACGAGGATCTCTTCTACCGCCCGACGGTCCTCGCTGACTCGCCTGTCGACGCGCCGGCGTACGCGGAGGAGGTCTTCGGACCGGTCGCGTCCGTCGTGAAGTTCTCGTCCGTCGACGAGGCGATCAAGCTCGCGTCGGCTGGTCCGTACGGGCTCTCGCTCGGCGTCGTCACCAGCAACGCCGCCGCGGGTCTCGAGGTCGCCGCCAAGATCCCGACCGGGATCGTCCACGTGAACGACCAGACGGTCAACGACGAGGCCAACGCGCCGTTCGGGGGCGTCAAGGCGTCCGGCACCGGATCTCGGCACGGCGGGGCCGACGCCAACATCGAGGCGTTCACCGAGACCCGCTGGGTCACGGTCCGCAACGAGCCACCCACCTACCCCTTCTGATCAGCCCCCTACTGGTCCGCGGGCCAGCCCCCGTACAGCCCCAAGGAGAACCATGCGTCGCATAGCCACCACCGTCCTCGCCGCGGCGGCCCTGACCCTCGTCGCCGCCTGCGGAGGCGGTGACTCCGACGACACGAGCGCCGACGGAGACACCAAGATCAAGGTCGGCGTGATCCCCATCGTCGACACCGCCCCGATCTGGCTCGGCAAGGAGAAGGGCTTCTTCGAGGAAGAGGGCATCGACCTCGAGATCACCACGACCACCGGTGGCGCCGCCGCGGTGCCGGGCGTGGTCAGCGGCGACTTCGACTTCGCCTTCGGCAACGTCGTGTCGCTCATGGTGGGCGCGGACCAGGGGCTCCCGCTCGAGTTCGTCGCCAACGGCACCTCGTCGGCCGGCAAGGAGCCCGACTTTGGCGCTGTGCTCGTGCCCGAGGACTCCACGATCCAGACGCCGAAGGACCTCGTCGGCAAGACGGTGTCGGTCAACAACCTCAAGAACATCGGCGACACGACGGTCCGCCACGCGATCGAGCAGGACGGCGGTGATCCCGAGAACGTGAAGTTCGTCGAGGTCGCGTTCCCCGACGCCCCAGCTGCGCTGGCCAAGAAGCAGGTCGACGCGATCTGGGTCCTCGAGCCGTTCATGTCCGCCGCACTGGCCGACGGCGCGCGGGTGGTCACCTACAACTACCTCGACATGTCGCCGCAGCTCGACATCGCGGGCTACTTCACGACAACGCAGTACATCAAGGAGAACGAGGACCTCGTCGAGCGCTTCACGCGCGCGATGAACAAATCGCTCGACTACGCCGGCGACAACGAGCAGGAAGTCCGCGACATCGTCGGGACGTACACCAAGATCGACGAGGCCACCCGCGGCAAGATGGTCCTCCCAGTCTTCCGCTCGGAGTTCGACCGTGAGTCGATGGAGCTCCTCGGCGCTGCCGCGGTCAAGTACGGCACGCTCGAGAAGGAACCCGACCTGGACGCACTCCTGCCATGACCTCGATGAGCTCCGCACCTCCGGCGGCAGGAACGGCTTCACCCCCGGGTCGTTCCCGCCGCCGGGGGACCGCGGTCCCGTCGGGTGTGCTCGGGTTCCTCGGCATCGTCGGTTTCCTGCTGCTGTGGGAGCTCGTCGTCCGTGCCGGGATCGTGGAGCCCGAGTACCTCCCTGCGGCGAGCACCGTGTTGTCCGAGCTCGCATCAATCGCCACCACGGCCGCGTTCTGGGAGGCGGTCGGCTGGACGCTTCGCACCTGGGCAGTGGGCCTGGCCGTCTCGGGCGTCGCCGCGATCGCCCTCGGTCTGGTCATCGGCGGCAGCCGCTTCCTGCGCAAGGCCACCCACACGACCATCGAGTTCTTGCGACCGATCCCCTCGGTCGCGCTGATCCCGCTGGCCGTCCTGCTCTACGGCACCTCGATGCAGTCGACGCTGCTGCTCGTCGTGTACGCGGCGTTCTGGCAGGTGCTCATCCAGGTCCTGTACGGGGTCGGCGACGTCGACCCCGTCGCGGACGACACCGCCCGCAGCTACGGCCTCGGCTGGATCGCCCGGGTGCGCTACCTCGTGTGGCCGTCGGCGTTGCCGTACGTCATGACCGGCGTGCGCCTCGGCGCCGCGGTCGCCCTCATCCTCACGATCACCGGCGAGCTGGTGATCGGCGGCGGCGGAGTCGGCACGCAGATCGCGCTCGCCCAGAGCGGCGGCGCCGTGCCGGAGCTGTACGCACTGGTGGTCACGACCGGCCTCATCGGAGTCGGCATCAACCTGCTCGTCCGCGCGATCGAGAAGCGGACGCTGCACTGGCACGTCTCGGTCCGCAGGGAGGCGGTCGCATGACCTTCGTGAAGAAGGCCGCGTACGCCCTCGGCCTCCCGGTCCTCCTGATCGCCCTGTGGTGGTTCCTCTCACGCGACACCACGAACTTCTACGTCCCGAAGCCGGGCGAGCTCGCCACGACGTTCGTCGACACCTGGATCGGGGAGCGGTTCCGTACCGACATCCTCCCGAGCGTCGCGCGCTTCGCGATCGGTACCGCGCTCGCGATCGTCCTCGGCATCGCGGCCGGCGTGTGGATCGGCTCGGCGCGCCGTGTACGGAGCCTGCTCGAGCCGCTGCTCGAGTTCTTCCGCGCGATCCCACCGCCGGTCCTCGTGCCGATCCTCATCCTGATCGTCGGTGTCAACGACCGGATGAAGATCACGGTCATCGTCATCGGCGCGGTCTGGCCGGTGCTCCTCAACACGATCGAGGGCGTGCGCTCCGTCGACACGGTCCTCCTCGACACCGCCCGGACATACGGGCTGAAGGGTTGGACCCGGCTGCGGACGGTGGTCCTGCCGAGCGCCGCTCCGCAGATCGCGGCCGGCGTACGCCAGTCACTCGCGATCGGCCTGATCCTCATGGTGATCTCGGAGATGTTCGCGTCGTCGTCCGGCCTGGGGTTCACGATCGTCCTGTTCCAGCGGTCGTTCGCGATCCCCGAGATGTGGAGCGGCATCGTGCTGCTCGGCCTCATCGGCGTCGCGGTGTCGGTCGTCTTCCAGCTCTGCGAACGCAAGATCCTGCATTGGTACTACGGCCAGAAGGAGGTGCAGCATGGTCGGTAACAGCGCCCCCGTCGCATCCGGCGCCCTCAAGGGCACCGATGCGCCGGTGACTCTTTCGGTCCGAGGGCTGCAGAAGATCTACTCGTCCGACAACGGTGACGTCGAGGCCGTCCGCGACCTCACGTTCGACCTGCGCCAGGGTGAGCTGGTCTGCCTCGTCGGCCCGTCCGGGTGCGGCAAGACCACGCTCCTGCGGTGCATCGCCGGGCTGCTCGAGCCGACCGCGGGCACCGTCGAGCTCGACGGCACCCGGGTCACCAGCCCGCCGAAGAAGATGGCGGTCGTCTTCCAGGAGTACGGGCGCAGCCTGTTCGCATGGATGACGGTGCGCCAGAACGTCGAGCTGCCGCTCAAGAATGCGGGCATGGGCAAGGTCGAGCGCAAGGCCGCGGTCGAGAAGGCGCTGCACGCCGTCGGTCTCGACCACGCCGCCGGCTCATACCCGTGGCAGCTGTCGGGCGGCATGCAGCAGCGCGTCGCGATCGCGCGCGCCGTCGCGTACGAGCCCGAGGTGCTCCTCATGGACGAGCCATTCGCGGCCGTCGACGCGCAGACCCGCGCCGATCTCGAGGACCTCATCCGCACGGTGTGGAAGGAGCTCGGTGTCACGGTCCTGTTCATCACCCACGACATCGACGAGTCTGTCTATCTCGGCGAGCGGGTGCTGATCCTGTCCAACTCGCCGACAGTCGTGCAGGAGGACCTCACGATCGACCTGCCGGCCGAACGCGACCAGCTCACAACGCGGTCGATGCCGCGATTCACCGAGCTGCGGGCGCATGTGTACGAGCAGATCCAGAGGGCGAAACGGGGCAAGGGAGCCGCTGAGTGAGTCCGCACCCGCCCCGCACCCCGCCGGTCGAGCCCACCCCGCCGGTCGAGCCTGTCGAGACCACCGTCCGCGACGCCACATACGAGGTGATGCGCCGTCAGGACATGACGACGATCTTCTCCAACCCGGGCTCGACCGAGGTCGCGTTCCTCGTCGACCTGCCCGACGACCTCGACTTCGTGCTCTCGCTGCACGAGGGCTCAGTCGTCGGCATCGCCTCGGGGTGGGCGATCGCGCGGCGCGAGCCCGCGTTCGTGCTGCTCCACACGACAGCCGGCCTCGGCAACGCGGTCGGCGCGATCGCCACGGCGCGGGTCAACCGTGCACCGATGGTGATCGTGGTCGGCCAGCAGGATCGGCGCCACCTCGCGCTCGAGCCGTTCCTCGCGGGACGGCTCGAAGGGCTCGCCGGCGACTACCCGCTCGACGTGCTCTCGCCCGTACGGGCGCAGGACGTGCCGTCGGCGGTCGAACGCGCCGCGCACCGCGCCCGTACGGACCAGGGGCCGGTCGTCGTCATCGTCCCGATGGACGACTGGGAGGCCCCGTACGACGCGACCGACGTGTCCTCGCCGCGCGAGGTGCAGGCGCCACGCCCGGCCTCGGTGGACGTCGACGCGCTCGCGGCGCTGGTCGCGAGCAGTGGGCGGACGGCGATCCTGGCCGGCTCCGGCAACGACGACGTCGACGGGTGGCGCACGCTCACCGCGCTCGCCGAACGGCTCGGCGCACGGGTGTGGCAGGAGCCGTTCGGGGCACGCGCAGGGTTTCCTCAGGACCACCCGCTGTTCGCCGGGCACCTCCCGGCGGACCGGCCGCGCGTCCGGGAGGCGCTCGACGGCGTGGGCCTGCTGCTCGTGGTGGGGGCGGCGGCGATCCGCCAGTACCCGTACGCCCCAGGTCGGCTCGTGCCCGAGGGCACCAGGGTCGCGGTCGTGACCGCGGATGCGCAGGAGGCGTACCGCTCACCCGCTGACCTCGCGGTCGTCGCACCGCCGGCGGTCGCGATCGCGTCGCTGCTGGCGCACCCGGTGCTCGCGGCGATGGAGGCGCTCGAGCCCACCTCGCCTGTCGAGACCATTCCGTCGGTCGAGACCATCTCGTCGGTCGAGCCTGTCGAGACCATCCCGTCGGTCGAGCCTGTCGAGACCACGCCTCTCACCGCCGCCGACGTCTTCCGTACCCTCGCCGCCGTGCTGCCCCGCGACACCGTCCTCGTCGAGGAGTCACCGTCGTCGCGACCGCTGCTGCAGGCGATGGTCCCCGCACGCGAGCCGCTCGGGTTCGTGTCGGCGGCGATGGGCGGGCTCGGCTTCGCGATGCCCGCCTCGATCGGGCTCAAGATGGCGCTGCCTGAGCGTCCCGTCGTGACGGTGGTCGGCGACGGGTCGGCGATGTATGCGATCCAGTCGCTGTGGACCGCCGCGCGCGAGGACATCGGCGTGCTGTGCCTGGTGATGGCGAACGGCGGCTATGCGGTCATGGACCGGCTCGCCGAACGCGTCGACGGCAAGCCGCCGTGGCCGTCGTTCCTCGAGCTGTCCGTCGGCCGCGTCGCGGAGGCTTTGGGCTGCCGGGTGATCCGGGTCGACGACAAGGCCGCGCTCGAGGCGACCCTCGCCGAGGCCGCCTCACGGCTCGACCAGCCCGGCGGGCCGCTCGTCGTCGAGATCGCGGTCGCGCAGGACACGCACTTCGCGCCCTAGGCGTACGGGCGCCCCGCCCGCGCCTCAGTCCTCCAGGCGCCGCAGCGCGACAGGGAGCCGCTCGCGCAGCGCATCGACGGTGATGCCGTACGTCTCCCGTACGGTCACGCCGTCCGCGCCGACGTCGAACACCCCGTACTCGGTGTAGACCCGGCTCACGCACGCGAGCCCGGTCACGGGGTACGTCAGCGCCTCGACGAGCTTGCTCGACCCGTCCTTGGCAAACATCGTCATCATCACGAAGACGTCCTTCGCGCCGACGGCGAGGTCCATCGCACCACCGACGGCGGGGATCGCGTCGGGGGCGCCGGTGTGCCAGTTGGCGAGGTCGCCGTGCTGCGAGACCTGGAACGCACCGAGCACGCACACGTCGAGGTGGCCGCCGCGCATCATCGCGAAGGAGTCGGCGTGGTGGAAGTACGAGGCGCCGGGCAGCTCGGTCACCGGGAACTTGCCCGCGTTGACCAGGTCGGGGTCGATCGCGTCGCCCGCGGCCAGCGGGCCCATCCGCAGCATGCCGTTCTCGGTGTGCAGGACGATGCCCTTCTGGTCCGGCAGGTGGTCCGCGACGCGGGTGGGCTGCCCGATGCCGAGGTTGACGTAGGCGCCTGCCGGGATGTCGCGTGCGACGATCTCCGCCATCTCGTCGCGCGACAGGGGCTCACGGTCGGCGTGCTCCAGGGTCGCGACGCCTCGTACGGTCTGGTCGACGGTCATGTGTGCGCTCCTTCGCGGGCGGCGATGCGCTGCTCGGCCCCTACGGCGACGACACGGTCGACGTAGATCCCCGGCGTCACCACGACCTCGGGGTCGATCTCGCCGGCCTCGACGACGTCGTCCACCTCGACGATCGTGGTCGAGGCGGCAGTCGCCATCACGGGGCCGAAGTTGCGGGCGGTCTTGTGGAAGACGAGGTTGCCGAGGGTGTCCGAGCGGCGGGCCGCGATCAGTGAGACGTCACCGCGCAGCGGCGCCTCGAGGACGTAGCCGCGTCCGTCGATCGTGCGCGTCTCCTTGCCCTCAGCGAGGATCGTCCCGTACCCGGTCGGCGTGAAGAAGCCGCCGATCCCGGCACCGGCCGCGCGCATCCGCTCGGCGAGGTTGCCCTGCGGAACGACCTCCAGCTCGATCTTGCCGGCACGGTAGAGGCCGTCGAACACGTACGAGTCGGACTGCCGCGGGAACGAGCAGATCATCTTGCGAACCTGCCCTGCGGCGAGCAGCGCGGCGAGGCCGGTGTCGCCGTTGCCGGCGTTGTTGCTGACGACGGTGAGGTCACGGGCGCCCTGGCGTACGAGGGCGTCGATGAGGGTGAACGGCATGCCTGCGGGTCCGAAGCCACCCACGAGGACGGTCGAGCCGTCCGCGATGTCGGCGACGGCCGCGTCGGCGTCGAGGACGCGCATCAGGAGGCCACGCTCTCAGAGGAGCTCGTGTTCTCGAGAACCACGGCGAGGCCCTGGCCGACGCCGATGCAGATGCCGGCGACGCCCCAGCGCTGGCCGGTCGCACGCAGCACGGCGGCGAGGGTGCCGAGGACGCGTCCGCCCGACGCCCCGAGCGGGTGGCCGATCGCGATCGCGCCTCCCCACTGGTTGACGATCTCGGGGTCGATCGGCCACGCATCCACGCAGGCGAGGCTCTGGACGGCGAACGCCTCGTTGAGCTCGACGGCTCCGACCTGGTCCCAGCCGATCCCGGCACGGGCGAGGGCACGGTTGGCCGCCTCGACAGGGGCGTACCCGAACTCGTGAGGATCGAGCGCCATCACGCCGCGGCCGGCGATGCGCGCGATCGGGTCGCGGCCGATGAGGTCGGCGCCGCGCTCAGAGCCGAGCAGGACCGCGCTGGCGCCGTCGTTGAGCGGTGAGGCGTTGCCGGCCGTGATCGTGCCGTCCGGGCGGAACGCGGGCTTGAGCTTCGCGAGGCTCTCGGGGGTCGACCCCGGACGGATGCCCTCGTCACGGGTGAGGTCGACGCCGTCCACCGGCACGACCAGGTCGCCGTAGTGTCCAGCCTCCCACGCGGCATGTGCGCGCTGGTGCGAGGCCGCGGCGAAGGCGTCCTGCCGCTCGCGCGAGATGCCGAAGCGCTCTTGGAGCTGCTCGTTGCACTCGCCGAGCGAGATCGTCCACTCCTTGGGCATGCGCGGGTTGACGAGGCGCCAGCCGAGGGTGGTCGAGACCGCCTCGACATTGCCCGCCGGGAAGGCGCGCGACGGCTTCGGCATCACCCAGGGCGCGCGGCTCATCGACTCGACACCGCCGGTCAGGACGACGTCGGCGTCACCCGACTCGATCGCGCGCGAGCCGGCGATCGCCGCGTCGAGACTGGACCCGCAGAGGCGGTTGACGGTGGTGCCCGGAACGCTCGTGGGGAGGCCGGCGAGCAGCGCGGCCATGCGACCGACGTTGCGGTTCTCCTCGCCGGCGCCGTTGGCGTTGCCCCAGACCACGTCGTCGATCGCGGCCGGGTCGAGCCCGGGCGAGCGCGTCGTCGTGGCGGCGACCACGGTGGCGGTGAGGTCGTCGGGCCGGACTCCGGCCAGCGCTCCGCCGTACCGGCCGAACGGGGTCCGCACGGCGTCGAACACGTAGGCGGGCATCGCACTCCTCTGGGCCGTCATGAGGCCGATGCCGCCGCGTTCGTCATCACCGTTCGCTGTGCGAACATCGGTACGTTAGGTGAACAGGCTATCACGACTCGGGGTCGTGCTCGGCGAAAACGCTCTGCATCACCGACAGCGCGGAATTGCTCACCGGGACCCCCGCATAGACGCCCGTGTGGATCAGCACCTCGGCGATCTCCTCACGGCTCAGCCCGTTGCGCAGCGCCGCGCGGACGTGCATCGCGAGCTCGCCGTCGTGACCGAGCGCGGCGAGGAGCGCGAGCGTGATCATGGAGCGGCTCCGCCTGTCGAGCACGTCGCGACCCCACACCTCGCCCCACGCGTAGCGGGTGATCAGCTCCTGGAACGGGCGGGTGAGCTCATCGGCACGAGCGGTCGCACGGTCCACGTGCGCATCGCCCAGCACCGCTCTCCGTACGGCCATCCCGCGGTCGTACGGGTCCGCCCCGTCCCCGATTTGGGCACTTTGCGACCGTTCCGAAGGCGCCGTTGCGTCGTTAAGTGCCCGAATCGCGGACGAGACCTCGGCCGGCGACTCGGCGGGGGCGAGATGCGCGACGTCGTCGAGGAGGAGCAGACGGCCGTTCGGTACGCCGTCGGCGATCTCCTCCAGCTTCTCCGGCGGCGTCGCGGCGTCGTACGAGCCCGCGACGGCGAGCACGGGTACGGAGATCTCGCCCAGCCGGTCACGCACGTCGAAGACAGCCAGCGCCTCGCATACCTGCGCGTACCCCTCGGCGTCCGCACCCTGCAGCACGTGCAGCAGCGCGGCACCGACGGCCGGCTCGCGCTCGAGGAAACCCGGGGTGAACCAGCGCTGCGCCGACCCGCTCACCATCACCGGCGTGCCGGAAGCCCGTACGGTCGCCGCGCGCTCGCGCCACATCGACTCCTCGCCGATCTTGGCGCCCGTGCACAGCACGACCACCGAACGGACGGCGTCGGGCGCGTCGAGAGCGAGCTGGAGCCCGACCGCGCCGCCCACGGAGTCACCCGCGTACGCGAAGCCGATGGTGTCGTCGCCTCGTGCCTCGCAGACCCCGCGCGCGAACGCCAGGACGCCCTCCGCGAGCTCGGCCATCGTGAACGCCTCGCCCACCGGCCCACCGTCGTGCCCGGGCAGGTTCCAGCCGACGACGTGGAAGTCGCTCGCAAGCTCGGCGGCCACCGCGGACCACAGCGTCGTCGCCGACGTGCCGAGGGACGGGCCGACGAGCAGTAGCGGGAGCGAGGCGTCGCCGGAGAGCTCGACGCCGATGATGCGGGGGGTGGTCATGCAGACTCCAGGTAGGTACGGGCTCGGGTGAGGGCGGCGTCGACGAAGAGCGGGGCCGCGCCGAGGTACGGGGTCTCGACAGGCTCGACCAGCGGAGAGGGCGGCTCGACCAGCGGCATCACGCGCCGCATGGTGGCGCGTTCGGCGAGGACTCCCGTGCCCGCCGCGTCGAGGTTGAGGCGCATCCGCTCGTGGTCGACGCGCAACCCAGCGAGGAGCTCGGAGGTCTGCGACGCCGCGACGACGGCACGCCGCGCGAGCGTACGGACGGTGTCCCACTCGGCGTGCCAGGCGCCGTCCGGGCGCTGGTCGACCGCGAGCGCGGAGGCGGTGTGCAGCGTCGCGCCGAGCGCGGGAGCGGCGATCGCCGCACGGCGAACGAGGATAGAGAGGACGGGGTTCTGCTTCTGCGGCATCGTCGAGGAGCCGCCGCGCCCGTCCGCCGCCGGCTCGGCCAGCTCGCCGACCTCTGGACGGCACAGCATCACGACGTCGGTCGCGACGTGGCCCCACGCGTCGGTGCAGGTGACGAGTGCGTCGCCGATGCGGGTGATCGGGGTACGCCGGACATGCCACGGGAGGACGTCCGCGAGGCCCAGCGCGCCCGCGGTCGCAGTGACGAGCCGCAACGACACCGCCTCGGGGTGCTCGAGCCCCCGCAGACGGGCCAGCTCCGTGCTCGCCGCGAGCGTCCCGGCCGCGCCGCCGAGCTGCGCCGGCAGCCCCGCACGCACGCGCGCCACCTCTTCGGCGGCGTCGAGCAGACCGTCGAGCCACGTGGCGGCCACGAGCCCGAACGTCGTCGGGACGGCGTGCTGCGTCAGCGTCCGGCCGACCATGACCGAACCGCGGTGCGTGCCGGCCAGCCGTACGAGCGACTCGACCTGGCTGCGCAGCTCGGACTCCACGCGGTCGAGCACATCGCGGACGCCCAGCACGAGCGCGGTGTCGACGACGTCCTGGCTCGTGAGGCCGCGGTGCAGCCACGACGCGGCGGCGGTGTCGCCGAGCCGCTCGCGCAGGAGACGGACGAGCGCAAGGACGGGATTGCCGCCACCCTCCGCCGCGACCGCGAGCGCATGCACGTCGTCGTCGCCGACGAGCCCGGTCAGATCGGCCGTCGTGGGCGCGACGCCCTCCGAGGCGAGGGCGTCGATCCACGCCTGCTCGACCTGCACCATCGCCGCAAGGACAGCCCCGTCGCTCACGAGCGCCTCGGCCCGCTCATCGCCGGGCCAGAGAAGGTCCGCCATACGGTCAGTGTCCCGGAAAACGCAGGAAGACGGTCTCGTCCTCACCCTGGAGCCGGATGTCGAAGCACAGTCCCTGCTCGTCGCGCGCGGCGATCAGCGTGCCGCGACGGTCGTCCGGGACGGACGCGAGCAGCGTGTCGGCGGCGAGCGCGTCGGCGTCGTCGGGCAGGTACGCCCTCGTGAACAGGCGGCTCAGCAGCCCGCGCGCAAACACCGTGACGGCGAAGAACGCGGCCGCGCCGTCCTCGGTCGGACCGGGGGTCAGCGTGGAGAACGTGTACGACCCGTCGCGCGAGGTCGATGCGCGCCCGAACCCGGTGAACGTCCACCCGTCGCGACGCAGCGAGCCCGGCTGCTGCACGACGGAGCCGTCAGGCGCCGCCTGCCAGATCTCGATCAGCGCGTCCGGGATCGGCGCGCCCGCTCCGTCGTACACGGTCCCGTGCAGGCGGATCGCGCCGGCCGTGCCGGGAAGGACCAGGTCGCGGTCGCCCTCGTACGGGAGCGCGTAGTGGAAGAACGGCCCGACGGTCTGCCCTGGCGTGGGCGTGAGCGTGCTCATGCGTCGTCCTCCTCTTCCTCCATGTAGGTGCGCTGGCTGCCGGTCAGGACGATGTCCCACCGATAGCCGGTCGCCCACTCGTGCGACGTCAGGTCGTGGTCGTACGAGGCGACGAGCCGCTCGCGTGCCTTCGTGTCGGTGATCGACTGATAGATCGGGTCGAGCGCGAACAGCGGGTCGCCCGGGAAGTACATCTGCGTGACCATCCGCTGAGTGAAGTCCGTGCCGAACAGCGAGAAGTGGATGTGCGCCGGCCGCCAGGCGTTGTGGTGGTTCTTCCACGGGTAAGGGCCGGGCTTGATCGTCTGGAAGCGGTAGTTGCCCTCGGCGTCGGTGAGGCAACGTCCGACACCGGTGAAGTTCGGGTCGAGCGGCGCGGGGTGCTGGTCGCGCTTGTGGACGTACCGGCCGCCCGCGTTGGCCTGCCAGATCTCGACGAGCTGGTGCCGTACGGGGCGCCCCTCTCCGTCGACGACGCGACCCGCGATGACCATTCGCTCGCCGATCGGCTCCCCACCGTGCTGGATCGTCAGGTCGGCCTCGAGGGGGTCGACGTCGCGATGACCGAAGCACGGCGCCCAGCGTTCGATCGTCTCCGGATCGGCATGGTGCAGGTCCTTCGTGGGGTGGCGGAGGATGCTGCTGCGGTACGGCGGGTAGTCCAGCCGTGGCTGCGTCTCCTCGACGCCCGCACGCTGGTACGCCGCCTCGATGTCGGTGATCTCTGCGGTGATGTCGTCCTGGCGCGCCAGTGCACCGCCGGAGCTGGGGGCGGGTGAGGTCATGCCTGAACGCTAGGTGACGGCAGTCACGGCAGCGAGGTTAGGATTTCACTCAGTGGAAGGAGGGCGATGGCTGGGAACACGTCGAGCCCTGGTACGACGGTGGCCTCGCGGGTGCTCGCGCTGCTCGGCGCGTTCGATACGGAGCACCGCAGGCTGACGCTGACGGACCTCGCGCATCGTGCTGGGCTGCCGCTGCCGACGGCGCATCGGCTGGCGGGCGAGCTGGTCGCGGCGGGTGCGTTGGCGAAGCGCCCGGACGGCCGCTACGTGGTGGGGCGGATGATCTGGGACATCGGGCTGCTCGCGCCGGTGGAGACCGGGTTGCGGCAGGTCGCCGAGCCGTTCCTGCACGACGTGTACGCGGCGACGCGCGCGACGGTCCACCTCGCCGTACGGGACGGCGACGAGGTGCTCTATCTCGAGCGGATGCGCGGCCGTACCTCCGTGCCCGTCGTGAGCTCGATCGGATCGACCCTTCCGATGCACGCCACGGGCGTCGGCAAGGTGCTGCTCGCGCACGCGCCGGACGAGGTACGGGCTCGCGTGCTCGCGTCGTTGACGCGGGTCACGCGCTACACGGTCACGCAGCCCGGCCTGCTGGACGAGCAGCTCGTGCGGATCCGCCGCGACGGCTACGCGACCACGTACGAGGAGATGACGCTCGGCGCATGCTCGGTGGCGGTGCCCGTACGGCGTGAGGACGAGGTGGTCGCGGCCATCGGCATCGTCGTCGCGAACCTCAAGCGTGACCGCGCTCGGCTCGTCACCGCGCTGCAGGTCGCCGCCCAAGGCATCGGCCGCCAGCTCTAAGCGCCCCCGGGTCACTCCCTGGCGCCCCCGGGTCACCTGACATGGAAGCGCCGCTTTCGCCCAGTGGAAGGTCCGGTTCGCGGTGTGAGGTGCGGCACGATCCAATGACGCCATGAGCACCGACACCCTCCGTACCGAGGTCGCCATCATCGGCGGCGGCCCGGCCGGCCTCCTCCTCTCGCACCTGCTCGCCGCGGAGGGCATCGATTCGGTCGTCCTTGAGACCCGCAGCCGCGACTACGTGGCCGCGCGCATCCGCGCCGGGATCCTCGAGCAGAGCAGCGTCGACCTCCTCACCGACGTCGGACTCGGCGCGCGGCTCGCACGCGAGGGCGACCAGCACCGCGGGATCTATCTCCAGTTCCCCGAGGAGCGCCACCACCTGGACTTCGTCGACCTCATCGGCCGCAGCGTGTGGGTGTACGGCCAGACCGAGGTCACCGCCGACCTCGTCGCGGCCCGTGATGCCGACGGGCAGCAGTTCTTCTACTCGATCTCCGACACCGCGCTGCACGACGTCGACACCGATCGCCCGTACGTGACGTTCACCGACGCCGACGGCACGCCGCGACGGCTCGACGCGGTCGCGATCGCCGGCTGCGACGGCTCGTTCGGTCCGAGCCGCGGCGCGATCCCCGGCGGGACGACGTGGGAGAAGACCTATCCGTACGCATGGTTCGGCATCCTCGCCGACGTCGCGCCGTCGACCGACGAGCTCATCTACGCGTGGCACCCGAACGGCTTCGCGCTGCACTCGATGCGCTCGGAGACGGTGAGCCGCCTCTATCTCCAGGTCGAGCCCGGCACGGATCCCGCGTCGTGGTCCGACGACCGGATCTGGGACGAGCTCGCGACGCGGCTCGGGCACGGCCAGGACGGCTGGGAGCTCACCGCCGGTCCGATCACGGACAAGAGCGTGCTGCCGATGCGGTCGTACGTGCACGCGCCGATGCAGTACGGGCGGCTGTTCCTCGCCGGCGACGCCGCGCACATCGTCCCGCCGACCGGCGCGAAGGGGCTCAACCTCGCGATCGCCGACGTCGCGCTGCTCGCTCCGGCACTTACCGACCTGGTCCGCAAGAACGACGCGCGCCTCGCCGACGCGTACTCCGACACGGCGCTCCGCCGCGTGTGGCGCTGCACGCACTTCTCGTGGTGGATGACGACGATGCTGCATCGCACCGGCGACCCGTTCGAGGAGCAGCTCCAGCTCTCGCAGCTGCGGTGGGTGACGTCGTCGGAGGCGGGCGCGACGGGGCTCGCGGAGAACTACGCCGGGTTGCCGTTCGCCTAGCGCCCACCGAGCACGGCCCGCAGGCCGTCCGCGACGCCGCCGCGCCAGCAGGCGTAGTCGTGCCCGCCGTCGTACTCGGCGTACGACAGTCCCACCCCGGCCTCACGCAGCGCTCCGGCGAGCCGGCGGTGCGGCTCGAGCAGCACCCACTCCTGCAGGCCGACCTCGAGCGCGATCGCGGGTGAGCCACCGGACGGCAGCGCGGCCACTCGGTCCGCGAGGTCGTCCTGCCACAGCGACGCCGATGACGCCACCGCTCCACCGACGATGTCAGGCCGCGCCAGGGCGACCCGCAGGGCGGTCAGCGCGCCGAGGCTCTGCCCGATCACGACGACGTCCTCCGGGCGCTGACCGACGCCGTACCCCCGCCGCATCCACGGCACGAGCGCGTCGACGATCCACCGCTCGGCGCCGCCATCGCCGCCCATCTCGCGCCACCGCGCGTCCACACCGCCGGAGTCGACGAAGAACGCGGTCACCGGCGGGATCTCGCCCTCTGCAACCAGGTTGTCGAGCGTGGTCGGCAGGTCCTGCGAGGACGTCCACACTTCGCCGTCGAGCACGACGAGGGCCGGCCCGCCCGCGGCACACCCGGGCGTCCGGTGGACCCACACCGTACGACCGTCCGGGCCGTCGACGGTCTCGCACATGCCACGGTCGACGCCCGGACGCCGTGCGAGCCACCGCTGCGCGGGCGCGGCATCGAGCGCCACGACCGAGTGCGCCACCCCACCCCGATTGAGACACGTGTCGCCGTTGCGCGGATCGGGCAGCGCGCGGTCGAGCGCCGTCCGGATCGCGACCTGGTCATCCTCGGCGACCCAGGGCGCCCGCTCGCCCGCGCGTCGCACCACGAACCCGTACGAGGCACGCCACCCGCGGCTGACCCGGTACGACAACGTCCAGAGGGTCGTCCCCGGCACGCGGCGCATCAGGCTGTCGGCGAGATGGGTCTCGTCGGTGATCCGGTTGACGAACAGCAGCACGTCCTCAGCGTCCGGGTCGTCCCACAAGAAGGTCACGATCGCCGACGCAGGATCGTCGGCAGGCTCCACGTACGGCATCGCGGGCGCGCGGCGCCACAGCGCGGTCGCGTCGGCAGCCGCCGGCTCCACGCCCAACGTAGGGCTCACCGCGACCGGCGGCCGGGTCGGGCGCGGGACCTTCGGGGGAGTGTGCCTCACGCCTTCATCGCATCCGCCACCGTGTCGCCGTCGAGGTAGCGCGCCCCCGGACCGAGCCGCGCGGCGCGGTCGCCCGGGTTCGACAGCGCGCACCGCTGCAGCGACAGGCACCCGCATCCGATGCACCCGTCAAGGTCGTCGCGCAGCCGTTCAAGCTCGGCGATCCGCGCGTCGAGCCGGGGCCGCCACGCACGCGAGAGCCGGGTCCAGTCCTTCTTAGTCGGCGTACGTCCCTCGGGCAGGGTCGCGAGGGCATCCCTGATCTCGTCGAGCGTCAGCCCGACGCGCGAGGCCGTACGGACGAAGGCGACCCGCCGCAGCATGCTGCGGACGTATCGCCGCTGGTTGCCGGTCGTGCGCTCGGACGCGATCAGCCCGAGCGACTCGTAGTAGCGCAGCCCCGACGCCGCGACACCGCTGCGTTGCGAGAGCTCGCCGATCGTCAGGTGCGGCTCGGGGGTCACCGTGCCTCCTCGGGGGGTTTCATGGCCGGGCTTGATCTCAAGTGCACTTGAACTTGCACGATACCTGCATGAGTACGACGACCGTCCCGCCACCCGTCTTCGACCTGCTCTCTCGCGTCACCGGGGACGAGAAGCACGACCCCAGCGCACACTCGACCCTCGATGTCGTCTGGGTCCTGTACGACCAGGTGCTCGACGTGGCGCCGGACCGCATCGACGACCCGGACCGCGACCGCTTCCTCCTCTCGAAGGGCCACGGCCCGGCCTCGACGTACGCCGTCCTGGCGGCCATGGGCTTCTTCCCGGCCACCTGGCTCGACGACGTGGCCGGCTGGGACTCACGCCTCGGCCACCACCCGGACCGCACTCTCGTGCCGGGTATCGAGATCGGCAGCGGCTCGCTCGGCCATGGCTTCCCGCTCGCGGTCGGCACGGCGCTCGGGCTGCGACTCCGAGGCAGCACGGCCCGCGTCGTCGTCCTCGTCGGTGACGCCGAGCTTGACGAGGGGAGCAATGCCGAGGCGATCGCGATCGCGGGACGCTTCGGCCTCGACCGCCTCACGTGCGTCGTCGTCGACAACCGCTCCGACAACCACGGCTGGCCCGGCGGGATCGGCGCACGCTTCGCGGTCGAGGGCTGGGTCACCGCCGACGTGGACGGGCACGACCACGCCGCCCTCCGTACCGCCCTCGGCCGCACCGACCCCGAACGGCCGACCGTCGTCGTCGCCCGCACCGTCGCCGAGGAGGCCGCCGCATGATCCGCCCCACGATGCGCGAACGGTTCTATGCCGAGCTCGGGCCGCTCCTCGACGACGAGCCCCGTACGGCGGTGGTGCTGGCGGTCATCGGCGCAAGCATGCTCGGCGACGCCTCCGCACGGCACCCCGAGCGCGTGATCGACGTCGGCATCCGCGAGCAGGCGATGGTCGGAGTCGCGGGCGGGCTCGCCCTGACCGGCATCCGGCCGATCGTCCACACGTACGCGCCGTTCCTCGTCGAGCGCGCGTACGAACAGGTCAAGCTCGACCTCGGGCACCAGGACGTCGGCGCCGTCCTCGTCAGCACCGGCGCCTCGTACGACGCGAGCACCGCCGGCCGTACCCACCAGGCGCCGGCCGACGTCGCCCTCCTGTCGGCGTTGCCCGGCTGGACCGTCCACGTCCCTGGGCACGCGGACGAGCTGGTGCGGATGCTGCGGCGCGCCGCACGGACCGAGGACCGCGTGTACGTCCGCATGTCGACGCAGCAGAACGCGCAGGCCTATCCGGCCGACGGCCTGCTCCACCTCGTACGGGGTGGCGCGCACACCCGCCCGCTCGTCGTCGCCGTCGGCCCGATGCTCGACACGGTCGTCGAAGCGACCCATGACCTGCCGGTCCGCGTCGCGTACACGGCGACGCCGCACCCCTTCGACGCACGGGGCCTGCGGACCCTCGCCGGCCCGGCGCCGGTCGTCGCCGTCGTCGAGCCGTACCTCGAGGGCACCAGCGCTGCCGCCGTCTCCGCCGCGCTTGCCGACCGCCCCAGCCGGGTGGCGTACGTGGGCGTGCCGCGCGACGCCGAGCTGCGTCGGTACGGCTCGCCGAAGGACCACGCCGCCGCGCACGGCCTCGACGCCGCCGGCATCCACGCACGCGTGAAGGAGCTCGTCCGATGACGGCTGCCGCCCGCGCCGCGCTCGACGCACCGGACGTCCCCTGCCGCGTCCTCGGCCCCGACCTGTGGTTCGCCGAGCACACCGACGACGTGGAGCGGGCGAAGGCGCTGTGCCTGCAGTGCCCTATCCGCGACCTCTGCCTCACCGCCGCGATCGAGCGGCGCGAACCGTGGGGCGTATGGGGCGGCGAGGTGTTCGCGAAGGGGGCGCCCGTCGCGTCGAAGCGCGGGCGAGGGCGCCCCCGCGTCCGCGAGGTCGCCTGAGGGATCGCCGTACGGTCAGCCATCGCGCCGCTCCGCGTCCGTCCCGAAGCCGTCCAGCCCCTGCCGCTCCTCCAGCGACATCAGCTTTTCGAACAGGGTGATCTGGAGCCCGGGGTTGCTGGTGTGTTCTGCACTCATATCCTCGGGCTAGGCCTTGACGTCAATGTGAAGGTCAAGCCGGCCCGTTCACTTTCCGTTGGGCCCAACGGAAAGTCGAGGCCCCACCGGAAGCATCCGGTGAGGCCTGCCGTTTGCGGTGGGGCCCGACCGGACGCGGCGCCGGAGTGACCCGCGAGCGGTCAGCCGAGGATGGACGCCGGCGCGAGGCCGGCCTCGACCATCGCGCGGTTCATCGCGTCGCGCATCGCCTGGACGGCCGAGAGCGGGCGGAGCATCACCGTGAGCTCGTCGACGAGCCCGTCCTCGTCGAGGTGCAGCATGTCGATGCCGTGCACGGCCTTGCCGTCGACCGTCGCGCGGAACACGAGGATCTCCGCCGGCACCTCGTCTCCCTCATCGGCCAGCGACCCCGAACCGTCGAGCTCGCCGACGTAGCGGAAGTCCTCGAAGACGACCATCACGAGCGACAGGACCTGCTTGACGAGGTCGCGTCCCTGGAACGGCGAGAACTTCACCGGGCTGTGGAATGTCACGTCGCTCGCCAGCACGCCGTCGAACGCGTCGACATCGCGAGCCTCGACAGCGGCACGGAAGCCCTCTGCGGTGTTCGCCACGACCACCATCTCCTGAGTAGTCAACAAAGTGAGTAACCAGGACCGTACGCTGCGACCGGCAGCGGACGCAAGACCTCAGTCGTCGGTGTTGAAGAACGCGCGGTGCGCCGACAACAGCTCCACCTCGGGCCGGCCCGCGACGAACTGCTCGACCCGATCGAGCACCTCGATGACGTGACCGTTCTCGCCAGCCACGACCGCGACACCGATCGCCGCGCGCCGATAGAGGTCCTGCTCACCGGTCTCGGCGACCGCGACCTCGAACGTACGGCGCAGGTCAGCGACCAGCGGGCGTACGAACGCGCGCTTCTCCTTCAGCGTGTGGACGTCACCGAGCAGCAGGTCGAACTCGATCGTGCCGACCCACATGGTCAGGCGTCGTCGGAGAGGCTGGAGTCCAAGACGTTGCGGGCGGCCGGCGACGCGTCGACGCTCTCGGGGTGGACCACGATGACCGTCGCCTGTGCGTGGCGGACGACCTGCTCGCTGACCGAGCCGAGCACGAGCCCCTTGAAACCGCCGAGACCGCGGCGTCCGACGACCACCGTCGACGCCTTGTCGGACGCCTCGATGAGCCGCGGAGCGGGCTTGCCGTGCACGGCGCAGGTGCGGACCTCGACGCTCGGGTAGTCGGCGACCAACGGCGCGATGTCCTCGTCGAGCCGCTCGACCACGGCGCCGGCGAAGTCCTCGAGGGGCGGCATGTAGCCGGGCTCCCACGTCTTCGGGCGCGGCGCGGTCGTGAGGACCCAGGCGCGGGTCACCGTCACGGGCTGGCCGGTCAGGTTGCCGTATTCGAGCGCCCAACGCACCGCCTGGTCGGAGAAGTCGGATCCGTCGTGGCCGACGAGGATCCCGCCGTCGAAGTCGATCTCCTTGGTGGTCATACCTCAAACTATCGCGCAGCGCTCAAGATCAGTGAGCCAGACTCCCGGCGCCACCTCGCGTTCGGCGACCCGTACGAAGCCGTGCTGCGCGTACAGCGCCAGCGCGGGCGCGTTCGCGCTGCCGGTCGACACGATCGTGCGGCGCGTGGGCTCCCACGCGGCCAGCGTCTCGAGCAGGAACGACGCGACGCCGCGGCGATGAGCGGTCGGGGCGACGACGAGTCGGAACACGTCGACGGTCCCGTCCTCGAGCACGTCCCACGAGACGGCGCCGACCAGCCGGCCGCCTTCGTACGCGCCGAGGAATGACTCCTTGCTTGCGCGCAGCTCGTCGAGCGTCTCGTGCAGCATCGGCAGCTCGGTGAACCCGATCAGCTCCGCCTCGATCGCGTACGCCGCCCTCTGCACGGCAAGCACCTCGCGCGCGACGTCCTCGTCGGACACGTCCACCGGCAAGATCTCGAGGTCGTCCACGACGCCACCGTACGGGGCTGCGGTCGTCCCCCTCCGTCGACGCCGTCCTCCGCCGCCGCTGGGGTCAACGCCCGGCCCGCTCCTGCGCGGCAGCTGCCAGCTCGAGCAGCGCGCGGCGGTCGTGCGCGTTGCCGGCCAGCGCGGCCGCCGCCTCGAACTCCGCAGCGGCCTCGCCGTCCCTCCCCAGCCGCACGAGAAGGTCGGCGCGGACACTCGGGAGCAGGTGGTAGGAGCGCAGCCGCGGGTCCTGCCGCAACGGTTCGAGGACCGTCAACCCTTCGGAGGCCCCGTACGCCCGACTGACCGCGACCGCGCGGTTGAGCTCGACCACGGGCGACGGATTGAGCGCGGCGAGACCGTCGTACAGGGCGACGATCCGCTCCCAGTCCGTGTCCGCTGGCGTCGCGGCGCGCGCATGGCACGCGGCGATGGCGGCCTGGAGCGTGTACGGCCCGAGCGGGCGGCCGAGCGCGACCGCCCGGTCGAGCGCGCCGAGCCCGTGCCGGATCAGCGTGCGGTTCCACCGCGAACGGTCCTGGTCGTCGAGCAGGACCGGCTCACCGTGCCGGTCGGTACGAGCGGCGAAGCGCGACGCCTGGATCTCCATCAGCGCGACCAGCCCGTACGGCTCTGGCTCGCGCGGCAGCAGCGCGGTCAGGATGCGCCCCAGCCGCATCGCCTCGCCGCACAGCTCGTCGCGGATCAGCCGGTCGCCGGAGCTGGCCGAATAGCCCTCGTTGAAGATCAGGTAGACCACTTCCAGCACCGCCTCGAGCCGCTGCGGAAGTTCTCGCGCGGACGGCACCTCGAACGGCACGTGCGCCTCGGAGAGCGTCTTCTTGGCCCGCGAGATCCGCTGACCAACCGTCGCCGACGGCGCGAGGAACGCGCGCGCGATCTCGTCGGTCGAGAGACCGCCGAGCATCCGCAGCGTGAGCGCGACCTGCGCGTCCCGCGCGAGCACGGGGTGGCACGCGACGAAGACGAGACGTAGCACGTCGTCGCCGACCGGGTCCTCGACGACTGCCTCAGGGTCCGGCGTCGCGGCGCGGCGCTGCTCGTCGAGCTCGGGGGCGAGCACCGCGTACTTCTCCCGGCCCTTCTGCTCGCGACGCACCTTGTCGACCGCGAGGTTGCGTGCGACCTTCGTCAGCCAGGCCGCCGGGTTGTCGGGAACACCGTCACGCGGCCACTTCTCGAGCGCGATGACCAGCGCGTCCTGCGCGAGGTCCTCGGCATAGCCCACGTCGTTCACGACGCGGACGAGCCCGGCGACGACGCGCGCCGACTCGATCCGCCAGATCGCGTCGATCGTGCGCCGTACGTCGGGCATCCGTGCGCTTCCCGTCACCTGGGCCGCGTCAGGACCCGTGCTGCTGCTGGATCTGCTCGCGCAGGTGGTCGTCCTGCTCGCGCAGCTCCGGGGTGTACTCGTCGCCGAAGTCTGCTGCCTCGTGGAGGGGGCGCAGCTCGAGCTGGCTCGGCTCGGACGGATCGTGCGGGCACCGCTTTGCCCACTCAACGGCCTCCTCGAAGGACTTGACCTCCCAGATCCAGTAGCCGGCGAGCAGCTCCTTGCTCTCGGTGAACGGCCCGTCGACGACGCGGGTCTCGCCGTTGCCGAAGACGACGCGAGCGCCGTCACTGCTGTTCTTCAGCCCGTCGCCGTCCAGCATGATGCCGGCCTTGACGAGCTCCTCGTTGTACGTGCCCATCGCCTCGAGCATCTCGGTGGTGGGCATCTGCCCCTCCGCCTCCCACGCCGGCGTGGACTGGACCATGACCATGACTCGCATGACGTTCTCCTTGTCGGATGAGACCGTTTCGACCCTAGTGCCGAAGCGGTTCCTCACCCCTACGCCGAACGAGACGCAGGTTTTTCGACACGGTCACGGACTTTTTCTGGACAGCGGTCAGGGGAGCGTGACGCGCGCCTGGTTGCCGCCGGGGTCGCAGTGCTTGCCGTTGGGGTACGTGGGCTCGGCGGTCACACGCGTAGCGGCGCGGTGGGCTTCGCTGCCGTTGGCCCTCGTGACGACGGCGGTCACCTCGACCTCCTCGGCGGGGAGCGCCGGCGCCTCGACGAAGCCCTGCATCGTCCCGTCCGAGGTCATGACCGCGCTGCACACGGAGTCGGGGTCGTCGCCGTCACACCCCTCGTCGACCGCAGTCTGGCCCGGGGTGAGCGGTGACTCCGCGTCGACGCATTCGCCGTCCCAGCAGACGCGGGCCCGGACGGCGACGGCCCCAGCCGCGAGCGGCGGCTCGACCACGACGGCGATCCCGGCCGACGACGCGATCATCGTGCACGCACGCGCCGCCCCGTCGTCGGCGCCGGCACCGCACGCCATCAGCAGCGCGAGCGGCGCGGCCGCCCACGCCGTACGAAGTCGCGTCATGGCGGAACAGTAGCGGTGAGCCACGTCTGCCGGTGGTGAGCGACGGTTGTCGTCGTGGCTCACCGGTGGCGGACGTGGCTCACCGGGGGGTCTGCGTCAGTGCAGCAGCTCGACGATGCCGCGGTCGGCGACGCCGTCGGTGATCCGCGCGAGGTGGTACGCCTCGTTGCCGAGGGTGCGGTCGAGGACCGTCAGACGTGCGGCGTAGTGGCCGATCGAGTACTCCGCCGTCACACCGATGCCACCGTGCAGCTGGATCGACTCCTGGCTGATGTGGCGCCCCGTACGACCGAGCTCGGCCTGCAGCCGCGAGCCGACGAGCGCGTCAGGTCCGCTCTCGGCCAGCGACATCGTCGCCCACGTCGAGATCGAGCGGGCGAGCTCGAGCGAGGTGTACATGTCGGCCGCACGGAAGGTCAGCGCCTGGAACTTCGACAGCGTGACCCCGAACTGCTTGCGCGTCTTGAGGTAGCCGACGGTGGTCTCGACCGAGACCTCCATCGCGCCGATCGCCTCGGCGCCGTACGCGGTCTGCAGCCGCACGAACGCCGACGCGAGCGCCTCCTCGCCGGCGTCGCCGAGCGGAGTCGCCGCGGCACCCGAGAGCACGATGCGGGCCGCGTACGAGTCATCGGGCGTCGAATACGTCGTACGGGAGACGCCTGTGGCGGTCGCGTCCACGACGAACAGGCGGGTCGCGTCGCCGTCCTTCGCGCTCACGATCAGGACGTCCGCGGCGCCACCGTGGCGTACCGGCTCCTTGACTCCGTCGAGGGTCCAGCCGTCACCGTTCGACGTCGCGGTCACCCCGTACGCGGCCGTGCCGTGCGGGGCACGCGGCTCGGTGTGCGCGACGACGGCGATCAGCTCGCCGGCGGCGACCTTGGGCAGCAGCTCGCGCTTCTGCTCCTCCGACCCCGCATCGGCGATCAGCTGGCCGGCACCGACGACGACGTCGATGAACGGCTCCGGAGCGAGCACGCGCCCGATCTCCTGGGCGACGATCCCGACCTCGACCGCAGTCGCACCGGCACCGTCGTACGCCTCGTCGAACGGCAGGCCCAGCAGACCCATCTCGGCGAGCTTGCCCCAGACCTCGCGGTCCCAGCCAGGCTCGGTGGCAGTGATCTTCTCGCGGTTGCCGACCGACTCGCCGAGGATGCCTCGGACCGCGTCACGCAGCGCGAGCTGCTCGGTGTCGTACGTGAAATCCATGTCAGTCCCTCACAGTCCCAGGATCGTGCCGGCGATGATCTGGCGCTGGACCTCGTTGGACCCGCCGTAGATCGACACCTTGCGGAGGTTCAGGTAGGTCGGGACCGAGTCGCCCGCCCATGCCGGCACGTCGGAGTCGTCACCGGCACCCGCCGCGAGGACGTCCGCGCCGGCGACGTCGACCGCGAGCTCGGAGACCGCCTGCTGCAGCTGGGAGCCGGTCAGCTTGAGGATCGACGAGACCGGGTCGGGCTTGCCGTGCTTCGAGGCCGCGGCGACCCGCAGCGCGGTCAGCTCCAGCGAGAGCAGCTGGTTCTCGAGCGACGCGAAGCGGGTCGCGACCGCCGGGTCGTCGATCGGGCGGCTGCCATCGGCCAGCGGCGCCGACGCGTGCTCCTTGAGCACCTGCAGGCGCAGCTTGGTGCTGCCGGTCGCGCCGATGCCGTCTCGCTCGTTGCCGAGGAGGAACTTCGCGTAGTCCCACCCGCGGTTCTCCTCGCCGACGAGCTGGTCGGCCGGGACGCGCACGTTGTCGAAGAAGACCTCGTTGACCTCGTACCCGCCGTCGATCAGCTTGATCGGGCGCACCGTCACGCCTGGGGTCGACATCTCGAACAGCACGAACGAGATGCCCTGCTGCTTCTTGGGGGCGTCGGGGTTGGTGCGGACCAGGCAGAAGATCCAGTCGGCGTACTGGCCGAGGGTCGTCCACGTCTTCTGGCCGTTGACGACCCACTCGTCGCCGTCGCGCACCGCCGTCGTCCGCAGCGACGCAAGGTCGGAGCCGGCATCGGGCTCGGAGAACCCCTGGCACCACCAGATGTCGAGGTTGGCCGTCGCCGGAAGGAAGCGCTCCTTCTGCTCCTGCGAGCCGAATGTCGCGATCACCGGGCCGACCATGCTCGCGTTGAACGGCAGCGGCGAGGGCACCCCCGCGGTCTGCATCTCGTCGAGCCAGATGTGGCGCTGCAACGGCGTCCAGCCCCTGCCGCCCCACTCGACGGGCCAGTTCGGCACGGCGTAACCGCCGGCGTTGAGCACCCGCTGGGTCTCGACGATCTGCTCCTTGGTGAGCTCCTCGCCGTGACGGACGGCGTCGCGGATCTCCTGAGGAACCTTGGTGGTGAAGAACTCCCGCAGCTCCTGCTGGAGCTGCGCGTCCTCCGCTGACAGCGCGAGCCTCATGTTCGCTCCCTGATGGCGTACGTGGTGGCGGCCACTCTCTAGGTAAGCGGCCGCTTAGAACCCTACCCGGGGGTAGGTCGTCAGCCTAGGCGCCCTCCCCGCCGCTGGCTGAGCCCGTCGAAACCCGCACCCCGCTGGTTGAGCCCGTCGAAACCCGTCGGGCCGCCGACGCCGTCGCCAGCTCCTCGAGCAGGTCCGCGGTGACGTCCCACCCGATGCACGCGTCGGTCACGCTCTGTCCGTACGTGAGACCGTCCGGCGCCGGCGCCTGCTTGCCCGGTACGAGGAAGCTCTCCAGCATGACGCCACCGATCCCGCGGTCGCCGGCCGCGACGTCGTGGGCGATCTCGCGCACCACGGCGGCCTGGCGGACGTGGTCCTTGCCGGAGTTGCCGTGGCTCGCGTCGACGACGAGGCGCTGCGGCATCCCCACGGCGGCGAGCAGCGCCAGCGCGGCCCGCCGCGAGTCGGCGCCGTAGTTTGGCCCGGAGTGCCCGCCCCGCAAGATCACGTGGCAGTCGGGGTTGCCGCTCGTCGAGACCGCGCACGCACGCCCCTCGTCGTCGATCCCGAAGAACGTCTGCTCGGCGGCTGCTGCGCCGCACCCGTCGATCGCCGCCTGGACGGAGCCGTCGGTCGCGTTCTTGAACCCCACCGGCATCGACAGGCCCGACACGAGCTGGCGGTGCACCTGGCTCTCCGGCGTACGAGCCCCGATCGCGCCCCACGAGACCGCGTCGGCGAGGTACTGCGGGCTCGTCGGCTCCAGGAGCTCGGTGCCCGCCGGCAGGCCGGTCGCGAGCACGTCGAGCAGGACGGAGCGGGCCAACCGGAGGCCGCGGCGTACGTCGTACGACTCGTCCATGCCGGGGTCGTTGATCAGTCCCTTCCAGCCGACGGTCGTGCGCGGCTTCTCGAAGTAGACCCGCATGACGATCTCGAGCTCGTCGGCGTAGGCCTCGCGCAGCGGAGCGAGCCGGTGGGCGTAGTCGAGCGCGGCGCTGGGGTCGTGGATCGAGCACGGCCCAACGAGGACCAGGAGCCGGTCGTCGTGTCCGGCCATGATCGACGCGGCGGCATCACGCGAGCGCGCCACTAGTCCGGCTGCGGCGTCGCCGAGCGGACGGGACGCCACGACGTCACGCGGCGGCTCGAGGGGATCGAGGCTGCGGACCCGCAGGTTGCTCGTCGTACGACCGGGGGCCGCGGCGGTGCTCGGGGCCGGGTGCTTCACAGACATCAGGTGCTTCCTCTCGGCGGCGCCTGATCCTGAGCCGGCACCGCCACGAATGACGAAAGGCACGGACCGTGTGGTCCGTGCCTGTGCTGGCTTTGCTGAGCGAGTCGGTCTATGAGGCGCCGACCGCTGGCTGCACCAGCACGTCGCGCCCATAAAATCGTCCGCTCATCACGTCGACGACGCTAGCACGCGCAGTGGCGAGCCCTCCCGGGCACCTGTGGATTTCCAGGGAATTGGAAACCCCAGCCGCTGCTGACGGGGGATACAGCAACGACCGGGGCCTGAAGACGACTTTAAGGCATCCTGAACAGTCGTACAAGTGGCGACTTCGTGACCTGGATCACGCTGACGAATTTTGTGGTGTTTTGGTCTACCGAACCGTGATCTGGCGGTTCGCGAGACCGTTGCGCGCACCCCGCTGCTCGGTGGTGAGAGGCGTCGAATCGGCCAGGGCTTCCTTGAGTCGACCTTCAAAAGCCACTGAAGGGCCCTCCAGTTCGGCTGCAGGCGTCGGCTCGTCCATCTCCCACACGGGGACGAGGAGGCCGTGCGCGCGGAACGACCCGATCAGGCGGACGTGCTCGCCGAGCCGGTCGTCACCGGCTGCACGCAGCCGTGCCAGCGCGGTGAGCAGCTCGTCCTCGTCGTACGGCATCACCCAGCGGAGGAACTGGCGCTCGCCGAGCTGCGTCCAGTACGCCGCGTCGACCTCCTCGAGCCGGACGGTCGGCGAGACGATCTCGTTGGCCTGCTCGATCGCGGCCGCGACGTCACCCGTCGGGTCGTCGATGCCGGCGGTCCAGAAGTCGAACCCCTCCTGCACGTCGACCTCGAGGTCGGAGTCCGTGTCGACGATGTCCTGGAGACGCTCACCGACACCCGGGTCGGCGAGGACGATCTCGGTGCCGGGCTCGGTCTCGAGACCCTGCAGGATCACCGCGGCCAGGTCACGGCTCACGTCACCGAAGTTGTGCGTCACCTGCAGCCCGACCCAGATCTCGCCGTCGGGGCGCACCAGGCCGGCCGACGCGGACGGCAGCAGCGTGATGAACCGGACCGACCTGTCGGCGGCCAGGCCCTCGCGCAGCCGGAGGGATGCGGTCGCGGCCGGCACGAACTCGCGCAGTGCCACCAGGTCGCACTCGCCCGGGATGCCTTCGAACGTCCGGGCGCGGAACGGCATCCGCTCGACCTTCTCCGGCTTCACCCGACGGCGGGAACGCTTGCCCATACTTCTTCTCCTGAGTTCGGTGAGGGTGACCGTGTGGTCACTGACGCTCGGACGGGCCCTGCGGCGGGTACGGCGGCTGGCCGGGCTGCGGCCCGTACGGCTGGCCGGGGCGCTGCGGCGGCTGCCCGTACGGGGGCTGCTGGGGCTGCTGCGGTGGCTGACCATAAGGCGGCTGCGGCTGCCCGTGCGGTGGCTGACCATAAGGCGGCTGCGGCTGCCCGTGCGGCGGCTGCTGAGGCGGCGGGCTGGGCTGACCGTACGAGGGACGAGGGAACTGCTGCGTCGGCTCGGGCTGGCCGTACGGCTGCTGCTGCGGCTGTGACTGCCCGTACGACGGGCTCGGCTCGGGGCGTGCCTGCGTGGACGTCCCGCTGCCGCGGGTGGCAAGCAGCGCGAGGATCCCGAGGACGAAGCCGAGGGCGACGACGACCATCCCGCCTCCGACCAGCAGATAGCCGGTGACGGCGCTGTCGACGTCCTCCGCGTCCTCGACGCCGCTGGTCATGACGGCTCCGGCGACAGCGACGGCAACACCGACCGCCGTCAGCCCGAGCCCGGCCCAGCCGAGCGCGACCCGGCCACGGCCGTTGAGGATCGCGAGGATCCACAGCAGGACCGCGATCACGAGCACGACAACCGTGCCGACCACGAGGACGGAGTTGAGCGAGTCGCTGTCCTCGGCGACACTGCGGCTCACGCTGGACGGGTCGTCGGCGAGATCGGCGAAGATGCCGCGCCGCGCGGTGAGCGCGTACACGGCGTAGCCGAGCGACACCAGGGCGCCGATCACGAGACCGATCAGTGCCACCGTGCCCCACGGCGACGGCTGCTCCACGTCACGGCCGCTGGAGGTGGGAGGCGCGTGCGGCGTCGACCAGTGCGGCTGCGGCGAGGCGGGCTGCGGGACGCCCGGCTGAGGGCCGCCCCAGCCGGGTTCGCCAGAGGGCTGACCGGAAGCTCCCCCGTACGGGCGACCGTACGGGTCCTGCGGGCCTTGCGACATGGTGGTGTTCCTCCTCGGACCGGCGAGCAAGCGTGCGACCGGCGAGCCAAGCCTAGCCAACCAGGGGCTTCTCGAGCCTCGACCCCGGTACGGCCTTGCCATCGCCTGGGAGGATGTCCGACATGGACGAGACCACCATCCCCACCGTCGAGGTCGCCGGCGTGCCCGACCCTGTGCCCGCCGACCTGGTCGTGCTCGACGTGCGCGAGGACGACGAGTGGGCCGCCGGACACATCGAGGGCGCGGTGCACATCCCGCTCGGCGAGCTCGCGGCCCGTGCCGACGAGGTGCCGACTGGCGGCCAGGTGCTGGTGTACTGCCACGTCGGGGGCCGTTCGGCCCGCGCCACCGCGTTCCTGAAGGAGCGTGGCGTCGACGCGGTCAACCTGGCGGGCGGCGTCGTCGCGTGGCACCAGGCCGGGCGCCCACTGGTCTGACGTTCCGTCCTACCGCAGCAGCTTCGACATCCGCCGGTCGGCGAGGGGTTTGCCTCCGGTCTGGCAGGTCGGGCAGTACTGCAGGGACGAGTCCGCGAACGACACCTCACGGATCGTGTCGCCGCAGACCTCGCACGTCTCGCCGGTCCGCGCATGCACCCTCATGCCGGACTTCTTCTCCCTCTTGAGCTCGGACGCGGCAAGCCCGTCAGAACGCGCGATCGCGTCGCGCAGCGTGCTGCCGATGGCCTCGTACAGGATCGTCAGGTCCTCCTCGGACCCCGCGATGGTGTTCGCCGGCTTGAACGGCGACATCTTCGCGACGTGGAGGATCTCGTCGGAGTAGGCGTTGCCGATGCCCGCGATCTGCGACTGGTCGCGCAGGACGCCCTTGATCTGCGCCCGCCCGGCCGCGGTGAGGATGTCACGCAGCGCATCGCGCGTGAACGCCCCGTCGAGCGGCTCCGGGCCGAGCCTCGCGATCCCGGGGACCTCGGCAGGATCGCGTACGAGGTAGACCGCGAGCCCCTTCTTGGTGCCGGCCTCGGTCAGGTCGAAGCCCGAGCCGTCGTCGAGCACGACCCGGAACGCGAGCGGGTTCTTGCCACCGCCGGGGCGTGGTGGCGCCTTGGGCTGCTCGTCCTTCCAGCGCAGCCAGCCGGCGCGCGCCAGGTGGATGATCAGGTGCAGCCCACCGGCGTCGATGTCGAGGAACTTGCCGTGGCGCGTGACGCCGTCGACCAGGAGTCCGGAGAGCGCGCTGACCGGAGGGTCGTACGTCTTGAGGGCACTGATCGCGGCCGGGTATGCGGCGGCGATCGCGCGGGGCTCACCCTCGGTGACCCCCAGGCGGCGGGACAGGTCGTCGGCGAGTGCGGCGACCTCGGGCAGCTCGGGCACGCCCCCAGTGTGCCGCCTCGTCCGCGATTTGGGCAGTTCCCCACCGTTGTCGCGCCGGCGTTCGGTGGCGAAGTGCCCAAATCGCGGACGGGACGGGGAGGAGGGGCAAAACGCGAGGGACCCCGGGACGCTGGCGCGTACCCGAGGTCCCTTCGTGGTGCGTCTTACTTGACGGCGGCCTTGAGCTTGCTGCCCGCGGTGACCTTGACGCCGTAACCGGCGGGGATCTCGAGGGTCTCGCCGGTCGCGGGGTTGCGGCCGGTGCGCGCGGCGCGCTCGACACGCTCCACGGTCAGCAGGCCCGGGATCTGGACCTTCTCGCCCTTGCCGGCGGCGGCGATGAGCGTGTCACCGAAAGCGCTGAGGACCGCATCGGCGTCGGCCTTGGTGGTGCCGGCAGTCTCGGCGACTGCAGCTACGAGTTCAGTACGGTTCACGGGATTCCTCCGACGTGCGTGTGGTCAGTTGTCTTATGACGCACACCAGCATAGGAAGAAATGCCCGAGATCCCTGGATTTCCAGCGGCCCACGCCGGTGTGGTGCGTGTCGACAGTAGCCCACACCCATGTCCGAATCAGCGCCACGTGGCCGGTAACGGTGTGTCGAGGACCCTCGAGAGGGCAGCGAGATACTCGTCGCGGGGCCACTCCGCGACCCCCAGCGAGGCCAGGTGCGGGGTCTGCCACTGGGTGTCCACGAGGCGCTGCGACGCGTACTCGTCGGACAGCACCTCAACGAGGGCCACCAGCGCCGCCTTAGAGGCGTCGCTCTCACGGTGAAACATGCTCTCACCTGCAAAAAGGCCGCCGATCGCGACGCCGTACAGGCCGCCGACGAGCAGCCCGTCGGCGTTGCGAACCTCGACCGAGTGCGCCCATCCGAGGGCGTGCAGACGCCCGTACGCGACACCGATCTGACCGTCGATCCATGCCCCGTCCCGCACCGGGTCTGCACACGCTTCGACGACCTCGTCGAAGGCTGTGTCGATCGTTGTCGTGAAGCGATTGGTCGACTTGCGCAACGATCTCGTCACACGCAGGCGATCCAGCTGCAAAACGCCGCGCCGAAGGGGCGACCACCACCCCATCGGCCCTCCGGGCTCGACCGGCATCGGGAAGAGACCGGTCGCGTACGCCGCGATCAGGGTTTCCGGGGCCAGGTCGGCGCCGACCCCGACGAAGTCGTCGTCCGGCCACGAGTCCTGGTCGAACTCCCAGCGGTTCGGTCCGAGGGGTTGCGGCGTCACGGGTCGACTCTAGTCAGCGCTGTGGGTGCCTCACATACGATGGGACCTACTGCCTGAGGAGGTGCTCGTGGGGATCGCCAAGTCGACCGCCAAGTTCGTTGCACCGCGCGTCGCGATGTCCGCCGGTCCGAAGGTCACGGCCGGCTACGTCCGCGTGCTGCTCGACCGCGCGATCGACGGGGTCGGGCCGTTCAAGCCGGTACGGGTCGCGTGCGACGCCCGTCTCGCACTGGCCGGAGGCCGCGTCGAGGACGCGATCAGCGAGTCGGTCGGGATCCACGTCCGCTACGCCAGCGCGCAGGGTTTCCTCACCAACCTCGGCGGTGTCGCGTCGATGGTCGTGACGATCCCCGCGAACGTCGCCGGGCTCGCGCTGCTCCAGTGCCACCTCGTGGCCGCGATCGCCTATCTGCGCGGCTACGACCTCGATGACCCGCGCGTGCGCAACGCGGTGATGGCCACGCTGCTCGGCAAGCACGAGGTCGCGAAGGCGATCAAGGACGGCCGGCTGCCCTCGACTCCGATGGGGCTCGCGACCTCGCCGGTCTACGACCCCGCGCTCGACGAGCGGATCGCCCGCGAGGTGACGGCGGCGCTGTTCGGCCGGGTCAGCGGCAAGCAGGGCGCGACCGTGTTCCTTCGCAAGGTGCCGATCCTCGGCGGCGGGGTCGGCGCGCTCGCCGACGCCCGTTCCACCGCACAGCTGGCCTCGTACGCGCGCCGCGAGTGGCGCGACCGACGCCTCCCGCCCCCGCACTGACGGGTCACACTCTTCGGTGGGGCCAACAAAGACGTCGTGCCCCACCGAACAGGTTCGGTGGGGCACGAACTTTGCGTGGGGCCCCACGCAAAGTCAGAGCGTCAGGCGAGGTCGAAGCGGTCGGCCTCCATGACCTTGACCCACGCAGCGACGAAGTCGCTCACGAACTTCGCCTTGGCGTCATCGCTGGCGTAGACCTCGGCGAGCGCACGCAGCTCCGAGTTCGACCCGAAGAGCAGGTCGACGCGGCTTCCCGTCCACGTCTCGCCCGTCGCCGTCGTGCCGGTGAAGCTCCGCCCGGACTCGTCCGGCGTCCACGTGGTGCCGAGCTCGAGCAGGTTGACGAAGAAGTCGTTCGTCAGCGTGCCCGGGTTGGCGGTGAGGACACCGAGCGACGACCCGTCGTAGTTGGCCCCGATCGTACGGAGGCCACCGACGAGCACCGTCATCTCCGGCGCGCTGATGCCGAGCAGGTTCGCCTTGTCGACGAGCAGGTACTCGGCGGGGATGCGGCTGGCCTTGCCGAGGTAGTTGCGGAACCCGTCGGCCTTCGGCTCGAGGTAGGCGAAGGAGTCGACGTCGGTCTCCTCCTGCGACGCGTCCACGCGGCCCGGCGTGAACGGCACCGAGAGGTCGTGGCCTGCGGCCTGGGCGGCCAGCTCCACACCGACGCCGCCGGCGAGCACGATGACGTCGGCCAGCGAGACCTGCTTGCCGGACTGCGCCTCGTTGAACGCCGCCTGGACGCCCTCGAGCGTACGGAGCACGCCCGCGAGCTCGTCGGGGTTGTTGACCTCCCAGCCGGCCTGCGGCTGGAGACGGATGCGCGCACCGTTGGCGCCACCGCGCTTGTCGCTGGTGCGGAACGACGACGCGGAGGCCCACGCCGTGGTGACCAGCTGCGAGACCGTCAGGCCGGAGGCCTTGATCTGGTCCTTGAGCGCAGCGATGTCGGCGGCGTCGATCGCCTCGTACGAGGCCTCGGGCAGCGGGTCCTGCCAAAGCAGCTGCTCGCTGGGGACCTCGGGGCCGAGGTAGCGCACGACCGGGCCCATGTCGCGGTGCGTGAGCTTGAACCAGGCGCGGGCGAACGCGTCGGCGAAGGCCGCCTGGTCGTCCTTGAAGCGGCGCGAGATCTCCTCGTAGATCGGGTCGAAGCGCAGCGCCAGGTCCGACGTCAGCATTCGCGGCTCGCGGTGCTTCGACGGGTCGTGCGCGAGCGGCACGAGGTCCGAGCCCGCACCGTTCTTCGGACGCCACTGCTTCGCACCGGCGGGCGACTCCATGAGCTCCCAGTCGTACGCGAACAGGATGTGGAAGAACTCGTTGTCCCAGCGGACCGGGTGATAGGTCCAGGTGACCTCGAGGCCGGAGCTGATGACGTCGTCACCCTTGCCGGTGCCGTAGCCCTGCTTCCAGCCGAGGCCCTGCTCCTCGAGCGGAGCGGCCTCGGGCTCGGGGCCGACGAGGTCCGCCGAGGCGGCGCCGTGCGTCTTGCCGAACGTGTGGCCGCCGGCGATGAGCGCGACGGTCTCCTCATCATTCATCGCCATGCGGGCGAAGGTCTCGCGGATGTCGCGCGCCGACGCCAGCGGGTCGGGGTTGCCCTCCGGGCCCTCGGGGTTGACGTAGATGAGGCCCATCTGGACGGCCGCGAGGGGATCCTCGAGGTCGCGGTCACCGGTGTAGCGCTCCGCGCCTCCGGCGTCGCCGCCGAGCCACTCGGTCTCCGGGCCCCAGTAGACGTCCTCGTCGGGCTCCCACACGTCCTCGCGGCCGCCGGCGAACCCGAAGGTCTCGAAGCCCATGGTCTCGAGCGCGACGTTGCCGGCGAGGATCATCAGGTCGGCCCACGAAAGGCTCTGGCCGTACTTCTTCTTGACCGGCCACAGCAGGCGGCGGGCCTTGTCGAGGTTGACGTTGTCCGGCCAGCTGTTGAGCGGCGCGAACCGCTGCTGCCCGGCACCGGCGCCACCGCGGCCGTCGCTCACGCGGTACGTGCCCGCGCTGTGCCACGCCATGCGGACGATGAACGGGCCGTAGTGCCCGAAGTCGGCCGGCCAGAAGTCCTGCGAGGTCGTCAGGATCTCGGCGATGTCCTGCTTCACGGCCGTGAGGTCGAGGCTCTTGAACGCCTCGGCGTAGTCGAAGTCGTCGCCCAGCGGGTTCGCGACCGCGGGGTTCTTGGCGAGGATCTTCAGGTTGAGCTGGTTCGGCCACCAGCCGCGGTTGCTGCTGCCACCTTGGGTCGGGTGGGTCGTCTGGCCGTGGGCCACCGGGCAACCGCCCGCGGGCGACTCCTCGTTGACCTCACCGATCACGGCGTCGTGGTTCTCAGACATGGATTCCTTTCCAGGGCTGTCAGGGCTTGGTACGGGTCGTCACGAGGTCTGGGGTGCGGAGCACGCGGGGCAGACGCCCCAGTAGAGGACCTCGGCCTCGTCGATGGCGAAGCCGTGGTCGTCGGACGCGTGCAGGCAGGGAGCCGCACCGACGGCGCAGTCCACGTCGGCGATCGCGCCGCACGAGCGGCACACGACGTGGTGGTGGTTGTCGCCGACACGCGCCTCGTACCGGGCGACCAGGCCGGTCGGCTGGATGCGACGGACGAGGCCGTGGTCGGTGAGCGTGCGCAGCGAGTCGTAGACCGCCTGGTGCGACACGCTGGGCAACAGGCGGCGTACGGCGTCGATGAGCGTGTCGGTGTCGGCATGCGGGAGGCTGTGCACCGCTTCGAGCACGGCGATCCGCGGGCGGGTCACGCGCAGCGACGATGCACGCAGCATCTGCTCGGCATCAGGCGTGGGGTCCATGCGCCCAGTCTGGCGCCTTTTCTTGAATCAGTCAAAACAAGCAGTCTTGAACCAGTCAACCCTGGCCATCGACACACGGGCCGCCGTGACCCCTCGCGTGTGCTGCCATGGACGGAGCCGAGAACTGACGAACAAGGGGGTACGTCATGACGAGACGACTCGTACGCATCGGCGCGGTGACCGCAGGAGCGGTCCTCGCGGTCGGCATGATCCCGGGCACGGCCCACGCCGCGTCCGCGGTGGTCAAAGACCCGCGCGGTGACGCGCCGCGCGTCGCCGACATCACGCAGCTGCGCGTGAAGAACGGGCCCGCGCGCGTCTCCGGCGTGCTCACGATCCCGCACCGCAACAAGAAGAAGCTCGCGTCGACCGACCTGATCATCAAGACCAGGGACAGCGGCCGCTGGAAGTACGTCGTGTCGATCGTCCGCAACCGCAAGGGCAAGGTCACCGACAAGATCCTCGGGTGGCAGCGCGGCGACGACCCGAGCACGTTCACGGTGCTGCCGTGCACGGGCATCAAGACCAGCTGGTCGGGCAAGAAGACGACGATCTCTGTCCCGGTGTCGTGCCTGTCGAAGACGACCGGCACCCGAGTGAAGGCCAAGGCCGCGATCCTCGCCCGTGTCGGGCCGGGTCACGACTCGTACGACGAGGTCACGCGGTTCAGCCGCTACGTCAAGCGCGGCTGAGCGCGGCCCGCACGTCGGCGACCGCTTCCTCGATCTCGGGCGCGAGGGGGCGGTCGTCGAGAGCGTCCAGGGTCAACGCCGCGGCCTCGGGGTCGCTGGCACGGACCTGCAGCTCGGCGAGGTAGGCGAGCGCCTACGTCTGATCCTCGACCGGGCTGGGGTCCGCGTCACGCCGGCTTCGAAGAAGTCGGTGATGTCGTCGATCGAGGGGGCGCCGCGCCCCCGTCCACGTCGTGAAAGCAACCTGACCGAATCGCGGGCCGAGAACGGTCAGGTTCCTTTCACAGCGTGGACGCGAGATCAGCCGGCGGTCAGCGCGCGCACCACGGCCGAGGGCGAGGGGCGGCCGAGCTGTTCGGCCATCCACACGCTGGTCTGCGCGAGGGCGGTCAGGTCGACGCCGTGGGTGACTCCGAGACCGTCGAGCATCCACACCAGGTCCTCGGTGGCGAGGTTGCCGGTGGCGGACTTCGCATACGGGCAGCCGCCGAGGCCGCCGGCGCTCGCGTCGAACGTGGTCACGCCACGCCGCAGCGCCGCGTACGTGTTGGCGAGCGCCTGTCCGTACGTGTCGTGGAAGTGCATCGCGATCCGCGACCCCTCGCCCCCACCGCCGGTCGAGCCTGTCGAGACCCCGCCTGTCGGGACCCCCGCCGCCGCGAACGCGTCGAGCATCGCCTCGACGTGGTGCGCGGTGCCGACGCCGATCGTGTCGCCGAGCGACAGCTCGTACGCGCCCATGTCGAGCAGGCGCTTGCCGGCGGTGACGACGCGATCGAGCGCGACCTCGCCCTCCCACGGGTCGCCGAAGCACATCGAGAGGTACGCCCGCACCTGCACGCCGGCGTCGAGCGCGCGCCGCACGACCGGCTCGAACATCGCGAACTGTGCCTCGTACGTGCTGTTGAGGTTCTTCTGCGCGAACGTCTCGGTGGCGCTTCCGAAGATCGCCACGTGCGTGACCCCAGCGTCGAGCGCACGGTCGAGGCCGCGCTCGTTGGGGACGAGGACTGGGTACGGCGTGGCGCCGTGGAGGTCGAGCCTCGCGACCAGGTCGGCGGCGTCGGCGAGCTGCGGGACCCACTTCGGATGGACGAAGCTGGTCGCCTCCACGATCGGGAGCCCGGCGGCCGTGAGGCGCTGAACGAACTCGAGCTTGGTGTCGAGGCCGATGATGCCCTTCTCGTTCTGGAGCCCATCACGCGCTCCGACCTCGTAGATCGTCACGCGCTCGGGCATCGACGGGTCACGGTGGACGGCGGGAAGGCTCATGCGTTCTCCACCCGGAACAGCAGCGCCCCGAGCGCAACCTGGTCTCCCACGGCGACCCCGACATGCGTCACCGCGCCGTCGTACGGGGCCTTGAGGGCAAGCTCCATCTTCATCGCCTCCACGACGCCGAGCACCTGACCTTCACTCACGATCTCACCCTCCGTCACCGCGAGGGACAGCACGGTGCCCGGCATCGGCGAGACGACATCCGCGTCACCGCTGCCCTCCGCCGCGCGGTCGCGGGCAGGGTCGGGATGACGGAATGTCCACGTCTGGCCTTCGTACGCGACAGTGACCCCGCTGGCGTCGAGCGCCACGGGCTGCGTGTCGAGGGCGCCGACGTACGAGCCGACGGGCAGCGCGATCTCGACCGGCGTGTCGTCGGCGTCCACGAGCGACACGAGGACGGGTGCCGGGTCGCCCCCCGAGCGCCAGCCGTCCGCGGCGCCGAACGGGTCGCCCGCAGGACGGGCGTGCGAGTCCGCCCAGGCGAGGGCGGCCGCACGCGCCGCCGCGTCCGGTGCGGAGGGGCGGGTGGTGAGCTCCTGCGCGGCCGGCGAGTCGAGCCACGCTGTGTCGATCCGCGACTCCCCGAACGCGTCGGAGGCCACGAGCCGCCGCAGGAAGCCGGTGTTGGTCGTGACGCCGAAGATCGCCGTACGGTCGAGCGCATCCACGAGCGCGGCGCGGGCGGAGTCGCGGTCGGGCCCGCGCGCGATCACCTTGCCGAGCATCGGGTCGTACGAGGTGGTCACCACCGCACCGGACTGCAGCGCGGCGTCGACGCGGACGTGCTCGGGCCAGACGACGGTGGTCGCGCGGCCGGCCTGCGGAAGAAACCCGGCGTACGGGTCCTCGGCATAGACGCGTGCCTCGATCGCGTGCCCGGTCGCAGTGATGTCGCCTTGCGCCAGCGCCAGCGGGAGGCCCTGGGCCACGTGCAGCTGGAGCGCGACGAGGTCGAGCCCGGTGATCGCCTCGGTGACGGGGTGCTCGACCTGGAGGCGGGTGTTCATCTCGAGGAAGGCGATCTTCTCCTCGCCGGGCACAGCATCGGCGCCGTGCACGAGGAACTCGACCGTGCCGGCGTTGACGTACCCGACCTCGCGCGACAGCGCGACCGCCGCCTCGGTGAGCCGCGCGCGCGTCGCTGCGGAGATCGTCGGGGCTGGCGCCTCCTCCAGGACCTTCTGATGGCGACGCTGCGCGGAGCAGTCGCGCTCGAAGAGGTGGAGGACGGTGCCGTGCTCGTCGCCGATGACCTGCACCTCGACGTGGCGGCCGTGCTCGACGTACTCCTCGACGAGCAGCGTGTCGTCGCCGAACGCCGCCGCGGCCTCGCGACCGGCGGCGGCGACCGCGTCCGTGAGGTCGGCGGGGTCGCGGACGATGCGCATGCCCTTGCCGCCACCACCGGCAGCCGCCTTGACGAGGACCGGGTACGCGACCTCGCCCCCGAGGTCGTACCGTCGCGTCACGGGAACGCCGGCGCGCTCGGCGACCTCGCGCGCGCGGTCCTTGCGTCCCATGAGGTCGATGACGTCCGGGCTCGGCCCGATCCACACCAGTCCGGCGTCGACGACGGCACGCGCCGCATCCGCACGCTCCGACAGGAACCCGTACCCGGGGTGCACCGCCTGCGCTCCGCTGCGCCGCGCGGCGTCGAGGATCGCGTCGACGTCGAGGTACGACGCCACGTGCTCGGCGTGATCGGCGAGCCGGACGTGCGGCGCACCGGCGTCGAGGTCGGAGTGCACCGCGATCGCGCGCAGCCCGGCGGCCTGCACCGCGCGGATCACCCGCAGCGCGATCTCGCCCCGGTTGGCCACAAGGACGGAGGTGAATCGGGGGGTCTCGGTCATCGCACTCACATCCGGAAGATGCCGTAGTGGGGTTCAGGGATCGGCGCGTTCGACGACGCCTGCAGCGCCATGCCAAGCACGCGCCGGGTGTCAGCGGGGTCGATGATGCCGTCGTCCCACAGACGCGCGGTCGAGTAGTACGCCGAGCCCTGCACCTCGTACTGCGCCCGGATCGGCGCCTTGAACGCCTCTTCGTCGTCGGGCGAGTCGAAGCCGCGCACCGTCGCGAGGACGGATGCCGCCTGCTCGCCACCCATCACCGAGATCTTGGCGTTGGGCCACATCCACAGGAAGCGCGGGTCGTACGCGCGCCCGGACATGCCGTAGTTGCCGGCCCCGTACGAGCCGCCGATCACGACCGTGAACCGTGGCACGACCGACGACGCGACCGCAGTGACGAGCTTGGCGCCGTCCTTGGCGATCCCGCCGTTCTCGTACTCGCGCCCAACCATGAACCCGGTGATGTTCTGGAGGAAGACGAGCGGCACCCCGCGCTGGTTCGCCAGCTCGATGAAGTGCGCACCCTTGAGCGACGACTCCGAGAAGAGGATGCCGTTGTTGGCGACGATCGCGACCGGGAAGCCCCAGATCCGGGCGAACGCGCACACGAGCGTCTCGCCGTACAGCGGCTTGAACTCGTGGAACGTCGAGCCGTCGACCACGCGCCGGATCACGTCACGCACGTCGTACGGGGTGCGCGAGTCGGTCGGCACCACGTCGTACAGGGTCTCGGGGTCCTCCAGCGGCTCGACGACCTCCGTGCGCTCGAGGCTCGGCGGGGTGCGGCGCTCAAAGGTCGCGACGATGCTGCGCACGATCGCCAGCGCGTGCGCGTCGTCGTCGGCGAGGTGGTCGACGACACCGGAGCGGCGCGCGTGCACCTCGCCGCCACCGAGCTCCTCGGCCGTGACCACCTCGCCCGTCGCCGCCTTCACCAGCGGCGGGCCGCCGAGGAAGATCGTGCCCTGGTCGCGCACGATGACGGTCTCGTCGCTCATCGCCGGGACGTACGCCCCGCCGGCGGTGCACGAGCCCATCACGGCCGCGACCTGCGGGATGCCCTGCGCGGACATCTGCGCCTGGTGGTAGAAAATGCGCCCGAAGTGCTCGCGGTCGGGGAACACCTCGTCCTGCATCGGCAGGAACGCGCCGCCGGAGTCGACGAGATAGAGACAGGGGAGGCGGTTCTCGGCGGCGATCGTCTGCGCGCGGAGGTGCTTCTTGACCGTCATCGGGTAGTACGTGCCGCCCTTGACGGTCGCGTCGTTCGCGACGACCATGCACTCGCGACCGGACACACGGCCGATGCCGGCGACGACGCCCGCGCTCGGGACGGCGTACGGGTCGCTGGTTGAGCCTGTCGAAACCCCGTACATCCCGTACGCCGCGAGCGGCGCGATCTCGAGGAACGGCGAGCCGGGGTCGAGGAGACGGTCGACGCGGTCGCGGACGAAGAGCTTGCCGCGCTTCTCGTGCTTCGCGCGGGCGCGTTCGGAGCCGCCCGAGCGCGCGACGGCGAGGCGTTCGCGGAGCTCGGCGACGAGCTCACGCATGCCGGTGGGGTGCATGAAGGTGATGTTAACGGTTGTTAACCTCCCGCACCACCACCCGGGGTCGTCACGTGAGCAGGCGACGGCGGTAGCCCTCGGCTACCGCCGAAAGATCTCCCCCTGTTCAACGCTGAAAGAGACGTCGTCGATAGCAACATGCCGCACCCCGCCACATCGACCGCAGCGTCTGATCCGGGGTTGATTCGCGCCTCCACCGTTCGGTGGATGTCCCGCACTACTCGACCACCTCGATCAGCGACTTCGCGATCGCCGTCCGCTCCTCCAGCCCGCGGTGCGCGTCCGCGACTCCCTCGAGCCCGTACCGCTGGCGGACCACCGGCGCCCAGAAGCCCTCACGCAGCAGCGCGAGCGCGTCGCCCATCAGCTCACGGACGGCATCGTTCGCGAGCTGGACCCCCGCGATGCCGTCCGCCTGCAACCCCCGTCGCCGCACCTCGTCCGGGTCCGGCTCCAAGAACCCGCCCGCTGCCCCGTACGCGACGAGCCGCCCGCCGTCCGCGAGCACCGTGAACGCCTCCTGTCCTGGCGTCCCACCGGCACCCTCGAGCAGCACGGTCGGCCGCTCGCCGCCGAACGCGGCGACAGCCTTGTCAGTCCACCCGGCGAGCGTGTAGTCGACTGCCTCGGCACCGAGGTCGCGTACGAGCGCGAGCTTGCGCTCACCCCGCGCCGCCCCGACGACCGTCGCGCCACGAGCGAGCGCCGCCTGCACGAGGAGCGCACCCGCGCCACCGGCAGCCGCGTTGATGAGCACCCGGTCTCCCACACCGACACGTGTCACGTCGAGCATCCGGAGCGCGGTCACCGCGTCGCGTGAGAGCGCGGCCGCATCGGCATCGGCGACGTCGTCGTCGAGCGCGACGACAAGCTCGGCAGACGCCACCGCGTACTCCGCGGAGGCCCCTTGCGTGCCCGTACGCGCAAGCACCCGCCGACCGACCCAGCGCTCATCGACGCCCGCGCCAACCGTCCGGACCGTGCCTGCCACCGCACCACCAGGGACGTACGGCACCGCCATGCCCCACTGCTCGCCCGCACCGCGTCGGAGCAACGTGTCGAGGAAGATCACGTCGGCGACCGTCACCTCGATCCCGACCTCTCCTTCGCCCGGATCGGGCACGGGGAGGTCGACGACCTCCAGCACCTCGGGACCGCCGTACCTGCTGACCTGCACCGCTCGCATCGGATCTCCTTCGCCCTCGGGTCGCGTGGTCCGAGTCTCGATCCTCAAGTCCACTTGAGGTCAAGGGCGACCCGCGAAGTACTCTCCACGCGCGTACGTTCGACGCCATGTCGACGGATGTCGTTCCCGGCGAGCAGGCCCGCGACCGCGCGGTCGTGGGGCTCGCGGTGCTGAGCGGCGCGACGGACGCGATCAGCTTCCTCGCGCTGGGCAGCGCGTTCACGTCGGTGATGACCGGGAACCTCGTCCTCGTCGGGGTCGCCATCGGCTCTCGCGAGGCCGCGGCGCTCGGCGCGGTCGCGACCGCGATCGTCGCGTACGTCGTGGGGGTGGCCGTCGGCACGCGCGTGGCGGGTCGGCCCCGTGGCGACGACGGGGCGTGGCCGCCGGCGGTCACGGTCGCCCTCCTGGCCGAGCTCGGCCTCCTCGCCGCGTACGCCGTCGGCTGGTGGCTGCTGGACAGCGATCCGCACGGCGCATGGATCCTGCCGCTGCTCGCGCTCTGCGCGGCAGGCCTCGGCATCCAGGCCAGCGCGATCCTGCGGTTCGGCGTGAGCGGCCTGTCGAGCACCTACCTGACCGGGACGCTCACCACCCTCGTCGTCACACTCGCCTCGGACCGCCGACCCCGTGGCCTGGGTCGGTCCGCGCGACTCCTGACCGCCCTGGTGGTAGGCGCCGCGATCGGTGCCGCGCTCGTCAGCCTGGCGCGCCCGGCGGCGCCGGTGTTCCAGCTGGCGGTCCTGCTCGTCGTGATCGCAGCCGGTTGGCAGATCAGCCGCCGGACGAACGCCTAGAGCCAGCCGCGCTGCTTCGCCGCCACCCCGAGCTGCAGGCGGGTCTCGACACCGGCGCGCTCCATGAGCCGGCTCATCCGGCGCTGGACCGTACGCGCGGACAGGCCGAGCTGGTTGGAGACCTTGTGGTCGGTGAGGCCCGCGTTGAGAAGGCGCAGGATCCGCGCGTCGGTGTCGTCGAGATCTTCGGAGGACTCCGGCGCGCTCTCGAGCAGGGGAGTGCCGGCGGCCCACAGCCCCTCGAAGAGCGCGATGAGACTGTCGAGGATCCCACTGCGGTGGACGATCAGCGCACCGCCCGAGAGGTCGTCGGGCGAGGCCATCACCGGCACCATCGCGACCTCGGAGTCGACGATGAGCAGCCGAGACGGGAGCGCGGAGGCGAGACGGACGTCGATGCCCTGGCCGTCGTGGAAGTCGGTGAGCACGTTCGGCCGGTCGAGCACGCCACGCTCGGCGAGCACCCGGAAGCGCACACCGCGCTCGACGCCACGCCGCTCCTCGGCGAAGTCGTACTCCGGCGAGGTCAGCTTGGTGGTGCGTACGGTCAGCCGGACCTCGCGCCGCGCGGCGCGCAGGAGCTGGGCGACCCGGTGCATGCCGGCCCGCCGTCCGGGGACGAGATCGACAAGGTCGGAGGCCGTACGTTCGTCGGCGGCCTTGCGATAGAGCTCGTTGAGGCGCTCGAGCTCGATCTCGGCGCGTCGCAGCCAGCGCTGACGCTCGACGATGAGGGAGCCGATCGCAACGGTCGGCGGCGAGGCGGTGAAGTGCTCGTTGTCGCCGTTGACGTGGCGACCGACGAGCCCACGCTGCTCGAGGGAGGCGAGGTAGGCGGTCACGTCCTCGACATCGACGCCGAGGATCGAGGCGAGCTGTGCAGGGGTGGCGCTCGCTGTCTCGACGAGGACCCGATAGAGGTCGTACTCGTCGGGAGCGAGCCCAAGGATCTCGAGCACGCGTGACCTCCTTATCCGTCCTGACGCTGGGCGGATCGTTCCACGCCCCACCCTCGAGCAGGGAGGGGTTTGCGTGAATTCCTCCCAATCCGAGACCTCGAGGCCGTACAAGGGTGTCGTATATGCGACACGGCAGCATTATGCCATTCCCATCGCGGTGAATTCATGGCAGATTTCTTCCTGTAGCACCCCGATCTCCTCCGCGCGGCCCCCGTGACGCGGAGGGGACCCGTTCGTGAGCGGACCCGAGACCGCTCACGGGCACCAGCGGCCGGCGGCACCCCCGCCGGCCGCTTTTTATGTGCCCGCCGGTCGAGCGCGCCCCTTCCCGCCGGTCGAGCGCGCCCCTTCCCGCCGGTCGAGCGCGCCCCTTCCCGCCGGTCGAGCGCGCCCCTTCCCGCCGGTCGAGCCTTGTCGAGACCTAGCATGACCACGTGGCCACGACTCGTCAGGAGCAGATCCTCCGTACCGCCGCGACGCTCTTCGCCGAGCGAGGCTTCCACGGTGTCTCGGTCCACGACATCGGCGCCGCGTGCGGCATCTCCGGCCCGGCGCTCTACCGCCACTTCGCCGGCAAAGACGCGATCCTCGCCGACATGCTCGTCGGGATCAGCAAGACCCTGCAGCACGGAGGACGCGCACGCCTCGCCGCGGCTGCCGACCCGAAGGACGCGCTCGACTCACTCGTCGCGTTCCACATCGACTTCGCGCTCACCAACCCGGCGCTGATCGTCGTGCAGGAGCGCGAGTGGACCAACCTCGACCCGAGCAGCCGTACGACGGTCCGCGAGCTGCAGCTCGACTACGTCGACGCGTGGGTCGAGGTGCTGCGCGCGTTGCGGCCCGAGCTGGACCAGCGCACGGCCCGCGCCGCCGTCCAGGCCACCTTCGGTCTCCTCAACTCCACGCCCCACAGCGCACGGATCTCCGAGGACGCGATGACCGAGCTCCTCACGCAGATGGCACGCCGCGCCCTCCTCGGATGAGCCTCGTGTGACCCGTGGCACGATCGGGTCCATGACCGACGCACCTCTGCTCCGCACCATCGGCGGGACCAGCCCTGACCTCGATCCCACCTCGTACGTCGCTCCGACGGCCGTCCTCACGGGAGCCGTGACGCTCGGGCCGCAGGCGAGCGTCTGGTACGGCGCGGTGCTGCGAGCCGACAACGCCCCGATCACCATCGGCGAGCGCAGCAACGTCCAGGACGGCTGTGTCTTCCACGTCGACACCGACAAGCCGCTCACGCTCGGCAGCGGCGTCTCGGTGGGTCATCGCGCGGTGCTGCACGGGTGCACCGTCGAGGACGACAGCCTCATCGGCATGGGTGCGGTCGTGCTCAACGGTGCGCGGATCGGCGCGGGCTCGATGGTCGCCGCCGGGGCGGTCGTGCTCGAGAACGCCGACATCCCACCCGGCTCGCTGGTCGCCGGCGTCCCGGGCAAGGTGCGGCGCGCGCTCAGCGACGAGGAGCGTGCGGGCCTCACGCGCAACGCGAAGGCCTACCTGCACCTCTCCGATCTGCACCGCGCGGCGGACTGAGCAGACCCCGTCGATGGTTGAGCCTGTCGAAACCCGGGTTTCGACAGGCTCAACCATCTGACTTACGGCTCAACCATCTGACTTACGGCTCCGCTACTGCAGCAGCGTGCCGTTCGCGGAGAAGGCGGGCTTCAGCTGACGCAGCTGCGTCTTGTTCACCTCCGCCGCCGGGCCGCCGTACACCGCGTTGTAGAGCAGGTTGTACGTCGAGCGCATCAGCGAGCGGAACGTGATCTCCGACCCGTACGTCACGACCTTGCCCTTGCCGATGTCGAACGACACGACATTGGCCTCGCCCGTGATGTGCTCCTCACCCTTGAGGCAGCCGCTCGCGAGCACGTCCGACTCCGGGTATGAGGACACGACGTCGGCCTTCTTGCCGGTCGGCGTCCACGCCTGCGTGTTGTAGAGCCACACCGGCCACTTCTCCGGCATGCCCCACGCGACCATGTCGGTGTTGTCGAACTTCTGGTTCAGCAGGCTGCCGCCGGTGGCGAACTTGGTGCGGTCGGTCGGCAGTGCGGGCTCGATCGGCAGGTCCATCAGCTCCTTCACCGTGGCGACCGACGAGCCGATCGCGAGCAGCGTGCCGCCCTGCTTGACGAACTGCTGCAGCTTCTTCCAGCCGGCCTCCCCGACGCCGTACGCCCAGGCGAACTCCTCGTCGTACTTCGTCTGGTCGAGCCCGTCGACGATCCGCGCCTTCGTGATGCCCTGCGGCAGGACGATCGTGTCGTACACGTCGATGAGCTTGCCGCTCTGGAAGTCCTGCGCTCCGACGACCTCGTAGTTGATGCCGTACTGGTCCATCGTCCACATGTCCCAGCCACCGGGCATGTTGTTGATGCCGCGGAACAGACCGACCCGCGTACGCGGCTTGAGCTGGACGCCCTTGACCTTCGGCGCTTCCGCGGCCGCGGCGACCGGCACCCCGACCTTCTTGGACGCCGTCGCGAGCACCGAGCGCGCCTGCGGCGTCGCCGGGACCACGTACGTGCCCGCCGGGTACGACGTGCTGCCGTCCTTGAACTCCGCACTCGTACGGAAGGTCGTGATGTTCGACTTCTGCAGCGCAGCGGTCATCTGGATCGTGCCGTACGACTCGGGCCGTACGAGGTACGCCCCGGACGCGCCCGGCACCGCCGGCATCGTCACCTCCGGCACCTCGACGGACTCGACCCGCTCGACCTGGCCTCGACCGGCTCCTTGACCGCGTCGACGACGACGCCGAGCTCGAGCGGCAGAATGGTCGTCGCCTCGGCGTAGGGGAGCTCGTCGACCGGGTACTTGTCGGTTCCGAGCACCTGGTCCACCCAGTTGCCGCGCGGCTGGTGAGTCTGGATGACGTACGACCCCGCGGCGTACTGCTTGTCGCCCACCGTGAACGGTGCCGCCGCCCGGTCGATCTCGACCTTGGTCCGCTCGAGCGACTGGAGCATCTCGTACACCGCGTACGGATCACGCTGATCGGCATCGATCACGTACGCCTGGACGCCCGAGGCGACACCGTTCTTCAGGTACCGCTCCGGCGTCGCATACAGGTTGTCGTAGAGCAGCTTCTCGCCGTTCTGCGCGGTGTACTCCATGCCGGCGTACGCGGCGATCTCGCCGTACTCGACCTGGTCGGCGAGCGTCCAGGTGTCCTTGTCGTACGGCTCGGGCATGTTCTGGTCCGGAACCTGCGGGCCCAGGTTCTTGCCGTCGCTCGACTTGTACGGGTAGGCGAGGTCGGTGACCGACGCGATCTCGCTGAGGTACGCCGCCGTGCCGGTGAACGGGAAGAAGCCCATCGGCTGCTCGAGCAGGGGCGCCTCCCCGACGGCACCCGGCTCCCGACCGTCCGGGCGGTGGCCGCCGCGCTGCACGTCGGCGCGACCACGGTCGCGACCGCGTGGACGCTGCTGCGCCACCACCGCCTGATCCGCTCCGACGGCCGCAACGGCACGTACGTCCGCAACCTCGGCGCGTCCGTCTCGCCCGGCCCAGCGCCCGCTGCGGCGAACGAGGACGCGGGCGTCGCGCGCCTCGACCTCGTCGCGCCCTCGCGCAGGATGTGCACGCGTCGTGGCCGTTCGTCCCCGAGGCCCTGGCCGTTGCGCGCGGATTCTCGGACGCGCTGGCGCAGATCGTCACGCTCGTCGTCGCATCGGGTGACCGGGTGCTCGTCGAGTCGGCGTGCTCGCCCGAGACCGTCGCTGTGCTCGCGGCGCACCGGGCGCAGATCGTGCGTGTCCCGTGCGACGCCGCGGGGATGATCCCTGAGGAGGTCGAACGCGCGATGGCCGTACGCCCGTCGCTGGTCGTCATGCAGCCGCGGATGGCCGACCCGCTCGCGCACGTCGTCACCGAGCAGCGCGCGTACGCGCTCGCGTCGGTGCTCGTGGACCGCGACGTGCTCGTCGTCGAGGAGGACAGCGCTGCCGCGCTCGCGACGAGCCCGGCAGCATCACTCGGAGGATGGCTGCCGGGTCAGACGGTGCTGGTGCGGGACTACCAGCGGTCGCACGGACCGCGGATCCGGATGGCGCTGCTCGCCGGCTCTGCCCCTGTGGTCGACCGGCTTCGCGCCCGCCAGGACGTCACGGGCTCGTTCCCGTCGCTGCTGGCCCAGCGGACCCTGTCGCTGATGCTGCGCGACCCGGGGGTCGCCGAGACCGTGGCGCGGGCCCGCTGGCGGTACGCCCACCGGTGGCACGCGCTCGGTCGTGCTCTGCGCAGGCACGGTGTCGCGGTGCCGGGGGTCGAGGGACTCGCGGTGTGGGTACGGGTCCACGACGCGGCCGACACCGTACGACGCCTCGGCGCTGCGGGGATCCGGGTCGGGATCGGGACGGACGTCGCGGCCGGTGAGGAAGGGCGCCGCCACGTCCGGATCGCGACGAGCGGGCTGCGCTTCGAGCAGTCAGCGGTCGCGTGGCTCCTCGCGACGGAGCGCACCGCCGCCGCAGGCTGACGCCCCCCGTCCGCGTTGTGAAAGGAACCTGACCGTTCTCGACCCGCGATTCGGTCAGGTTCCTTTCACAACGCGGACGGGAAGGGCATGATCGTGCTCGCCGTGAACCACACCGGCGGGATCGGGCAACTATGGGTGTGACGTTCTTCGACGACTTCTTCAGGCAGCCCGGCGCGACGGATGCCGCGTTGTTCGCGGCGTCTGTCAGCAAGCCTGCAGCGCTCTCCGAGGTCTTCGACCGGCACGCTCCCAGCCTCTTGCGCTACCTGACTCGCCGACTCGGTCCGCACGATGCCGAAGACGCACTCGGAGACGTCTTCGTCGTGGCTCTGGAGCGTCGCGCTTCCTTTGACCCGGGCGCGACAAGTGCTCGCCCATGGTTGTACGGGATCGCCAGCAATCTGATCGCGCGTCGACACCGTGACGAGGTGCGATTCCTTCGTACTCTGCAGCGGGAAGGAACGCCTGCTGCCACTCTCGAGTTCGAGGATGCCGCGGCAGATCGGATGGACGCCGATCGCTCCTTTCGAGACCTCGCTGGTGCGTTGGCCGAGCTCTCCACCGGCGATCGCGACGTACTCCTGCTCATCGCGTGGGCCCAGCTCGGCCAGGACGAGGTCGCTTCCGCGCTCGAGATCCCGGTCGGCACCGTGAAGTCACGGCTCCATCGCGCCCGAAGACTCTTGCGAGAACAGCTGGACGTAAAACCGACGGCGGCGGAGGCAGGTGAGACCCGATGAACGAGATGCAGCTCCTCGAGCAGATGCGGTCGGACGTCGAGGCGGATGCCCTCAGCCTCCGGCGAGCGCGCCGACGCCTCCTGCGCCACACGCTCGCCGTCGCGACGCCTCGTCGACGACGTGGTCGTCGCGTGCTCATCGGCGCCGCAGTCACCTTCGCCCTGGCCACGCTCCTGCTCTCCTCCGCCCTCGTTGGCGACCGCGACACCGAGGTCACCGCGGTCGCCGTGCTCCAGCGCGCGGTGAGCGCGGAGGCGACGGCTCCCCAGCCGAGCGAGGGCGAGTGGGTGCACGTGACCAGCGAGACGACGCGCTGGTCAGCGGACGCGGAGAAGGTGACGTTGCAAGAGCACTGGGTTCCCGGGGCAGGACAGGGTCACGTGGTCTTCCGCAACCCCGCCGGCGACGTCACGCGTCGACGGCTCGAGCGCCCAGCGATCATGGACGATCCCGACGTCAGCACCGGCGAGCTGCTCACGTGGCTGGGCCGCGACAACGGCGACCTCCGCGGCGCCGAGGCCGCCTTCGAGCGCGCGATCGAGACCCTCGCGGCGGCCGAGACGCCCAGTGCCTTCAGGGCCAGGCTCTTCGAAGCCCTCACCCAGGTCGATGGCGTCCGGATCGTCTCGGACCGCACCGACTTCCATGGGTACCGGGCTGTGATCGTCGCGCGGGCGGAGGGCGACTACGAGACGCAGCTCGCATTCGATCGGGCAACGGGGGCGTTCCTCGGGTTCCAGAGCGTTTCTCACGACGACGGCGTCGATCGCCCTAGCTATTCCACGCTCCTCACCACTGAGGTGGTCCAGGACCTCCCCCCACGCGCCGAGCCTGAGAAGCGCACAACGAACCCAGCCCCGCGTGCACCCGCGACGACGCCGACGGCCATCCCGAGCATTCGCGAAGCGATGGACGCGTGGCTGGACGACGTCGCGTCATGCCTCACCGAGCACGGCTGGGGCGTCCGAGTCGACTACCTCCAGGACGGGATCGCGCTGGCAGATCTTCCCCAAGATCAGGCCGACCAGTTCCACGCCGATCAGGCTGCTTGCGAGGGGCGACTCGGGCCGTCACCCGTCGATGTCCCCATGACGCCGGAACGTGCCGGCGAGCTGTACGACCATCAGGTGCGCATGCGCACGTGCATCGCCGGGTTCGGGTACGACACGTCGAAGCCGCCGTCGCGGCAGGAGTACATCAGCGACTACATGAGCGAGCGGCCCCCCTGGTCGCCCTACGCGGATCTACCTCCCGAAGCCGCCTTCCTCACCGTCGTACGAGAGTGCCCTCAGACGCCCTGGTGATGCCGTCACAACGCGGACGCGAGAGAGGCGGGTGCGCGACCGGTGAGGAGCCGGACCTCGTCGGACACGGCTGCCCAACGCCCTTCGCGGATCGAGGCGAACAGCGACGCGTACGCGTACGTCCACCACGGCGACTCGCGTGCGAGCGCGAGCTCCGCGACGAAGGCGGCCTCGTCCGCGTCGATGTACGAGACGGGCCCGTCCCATGCACGTCCGGCGACCGCGGCGACCTCCGACATCGAGAGTGCGGCCGGTCCCGTCACGTCATGGGGTCGGCCCGTGGGTGGCCGGAGGGCGAGCGCGGCGAGGCACCGGGCCACGTCCGCACGCGAGACAAGGGACACCCGTGCGTCGCCCGCCGGCAGCCGCAGCTCGCCCGTCTCGCGGGCCCGCTCGAGGAACCCGCCGAAGAACTCCGTGAACAGCGACGCGCGCGCCACAGACACCGCGCACCCTGTACGGGCGAGCAGCCCCTCGGTGGTCCCGTTCGTGTACGCGTAGCAGAACGGCGACGCCAGGTCCGCGTCGAGACCAGACAGGTAGACGACGTGAGCGACCTCGGCTTCGACGACGGCGCGGACGACGTTCGCGTGGTGCGTCATCATCCGTGCCGCCTCGCCGTCGCTGGAGACGAACACGAGCGTGTCCACGCCCGCCAGCGCCGTACGAAGCGAAGCCGGGTCGTCGTAGTCCGCACGGACCGGACCGCGGCGCGACAGCGGCACCACCTCGTCCGCGCCCGACGCCGCGAGCACCGAGACGACGTGCGCGCCGACGTTCCCGCTCGCCCCCGTGACGGCGACCCTCATCGGCGCCCGGGCCCCGGCAACGCCTCCTGGCGCGCAACCTGGCCGCGTCCGGTGAGCAGATAGCCGACGAACCCGATCGCGAGCGCCGCGACGACGCCGAGGTTCGCGTACGCCCACTCGCCCTCCTTGCCGCCGAGTCCGAGCGGCCCGAGGAGGTAGCCCTGCCACGACAGCCACTCCGCCCGCGTGTTCTTCACCATGCCCCACCCGACAACCACCGCGAGCAGGAACCACACGACCGTCGCGACGTTCCACGCGCCGTAGCGCCCGCGCGGGTCGTACAGGTCGAGCGCGGCGTAGTTGCGGCGCCGCAGCGCGACGTCGGCGATGAAGATCCCCGCCCACGCCGCGATCGGCACGGCCAGCGTGATGAGGAACCCCTGGAACGGCCCGAAGAAGTCGTCGGCGAACCACAGGAAGTAGATCGCCCCGAGCACCATGATCACGCCGTCGATCCCGGCGGCGACCCAGCGCGGCGTCTTGAGCCCGAGCGTGAGCAGCGCGAGCCCGGACGAGTAGATGTCGAGCACCGCGCCGCCGACGAGACCGGCCAGCGCGACGAGGAAGAACGGCACGAGATACCAGGTCGGCAGCAGCGTGACGAGCGTACCGATCGGGTCGGCACGCAGTGCCGCCAGCAGCGCCGGGTCCGACCCCGCGAGCAGAAGGCCGTACAGGACGAGGAACACTGGCGCGATCGCTCCGCCGACCGTCGTCCACAGCACGACACCGCCGGCCGACGCCGTACGCGGCAGGTAGCGCGAGTAGTCGGCGCCGGAGTTCACCCAGCTGATCCCGAACCCCGCGGTCGCGAAGATCGCGAGTCCGATCACGGCCGCGGCGTCACCCGACGGCAGCGAGGTCACGACGTCCCAGTCGACGTGCTCGAACGTGAGGATCACGTAGCCGACGGTGAGCACGGCTGTCGCGATCGTGATCCACACCTGCAGCTTCATGATCGTGTCGAACCCGAGGATGCCGGCACCGATCACCACGGCCGCCGTGAGCACGAACCCGAGGATGCGCGCGCCGTCGCCCCCGCCTCCTCCGAGCTCCTCGATCACCGACGCGCTGGCCAGGGCCGCGAGGGCGACGAGCACCGTCTCCCAGCCGACCAGCAACACGTACGACACCGCGCTCGGCAGCGCGTTGCCCCGTACGCCGAACGACGCACGCGACAGCACCATCGTCGGCGCCGAGCCTCGCTTGCCCGCGATCGAGACGATCCCGACCAGCAGGAACGAGATCACGGTGCCGAGTAGGCCCGCGATCAACGCCTGCCAAAACGAGACGCCAAAGTCGAGGAAGTATGCCCCGTACGCGACGCCGAAGACCGAGATGTTGGACGCGCACCACGGCCAGAACAGCGAGCGCGGCGTGCCCTTGCGCTCGGACTCGTCGATCACGTTGATGCCGTTGGCCTCGATCGCGCTGGTGGGTGCGCTGACCGGGCCCGCCCCGGGGACGGGCTCAGGGTGACGCGACGGCGGTTCCATGGTCATCGGCTCTCCTTGTGAGGGGTGCTGCCTAGGCTGGGGTTGTCGCGAGGAGGGTCGCGGCAAGGATGCTGTGGATCGTGCTCCCGAGACCGGACGCGGCCTGCGTGGCGGCGACGACGACCGCATCGGGGTCGGTCACCAGGAGACGGTTGCCGTCGTCGTCGAGCTCGTTGGTCGTCACCACCGACATGCCGAGCAGCTCCATCCCGGCGGCGCGCGCGGCGATCGCCTCAAGGACGGAGGACATGCCGACGACGTCCGCGCCGAGCGCGCGCAGCGCCCGCAGCTCGGCGAGCGTCTGGTACTCCGGACCGCGCATCACCGCGTACGTCCCCTCGACGAGCGCGATGTCGAGACTGCGTGCGACCGCCCGAAGCCGTGCGGACCAGCAGTCGGTGAGATCCACGAAGGTGCCCCCGGCCAGCGGCGACATGCCGGCGAGGTTGAGGTGGTCCGCGATCAGGACGCCCGTCCCGGTCGGCCACTCCGGCCACAGGCAGCCGTTGGCGTTCGTGAGGATGCACGTCCGTGCGCCGGTCGCGGCCGCGGTCCGCACCCCATGGACGACCGGCCCGGCGCCGTGCCCCTCGTACAGGTGGGTCCGCCCGCTCAGGACCAGCACACGGGTGGATGCTCCGTGGTCCGTACGCAGCGGCACCGAGGCGATCTCCCCGGCATGACCAGGGGCGACCGGCGCGAGGAATCCGGGGACGGTGGCGCTCGGCACGACCCACGTCGGCTCGCCGATCGCTTCGCGCGCGCCGCCCCAGCCGGACCCGAGCACGACGACGGCATGGTGCACCGGCACCCCGCTCGCGGCGGCGATCCACCTCGCCGCCTCGCGGGCCCGTTCCTCCTGCAGGAGCGCGTCGCGCATGAAGGCATCCTGGCACGGCGAGGACCGTACGGGGAGTGGTGCGGATGACTTCGGCACCCCCGAAGATCTTCATCCAAACGCTTTGAAATCAACAGCACTTGCGGTCTAGACGCGCCCCCGCATCCTCTCCATGTTGGGGCGACGCGGACCGCCACCGCTCGTACGTCGGGTACGACAAGTCCTCGATGACGATCAAGATCAACTGATCTGATCCCTCACACGAGCGGGCCCCGGGAGGCATCCTCCCGGGGCCCGTCCGCGTCCACCCTGCCGCCGAGGGTTTGCCACGCTGGCACGGCAAACCGCGGGCGAGTCAGCGCTCCGCGTCGCGCAGGGTGAACCACGAGACGAGCGCAGCGCCGAGCGCGATGACGATCGCCAGGGACGTCGTCGCCTGCACCGCGTGGTCGAACGCGAGGTGCGCCGACTCCACGAGCCAGTCACCGACCTGCGCCGGGATCTTCGACGCGAGGTCCATCGCGCCGCCGAGCGTCTGGCCGGCGGCCTCGCGCTGCGCCTCGGTCCCCGCCAGCGGCGGTACGGAGACCTCCGCACGGTAGGTCGCGGTGAGGATGCCACCGAGCACGGCGGTCCCAAGCACGGCGCCGATCTCGTACGCGGTCTCCGAGAGCGCAGACGCCGCACCGGCCTTCTCCGCCGGCACGCTCGACACGACCACGTCGTTGGTCAGGGTCTCCGCGAACCCGATGCCGATGCCGAGCACGAGGAACGCCACCGCGATCGACCAGACCGTCGGGACCTCACCGACGAAGGTGGCGATCGCGTAGCCGGCCGCCGACAGCCCAAAGCTGGCGGTCACCACCGCGCGTACCCCGAAGATCGGGACGAGCCGGACGGCCGTCAGGCCGGCGACGATGGTCCCGACCAGGCCCGGCACGAGCACGAGCGAGGCGTCCATCGGCTCGAGCCCGACCACGAGCTGCAGGAACTGCGCGCCGAAGTAGAGGAAACCGGTCAAGCCCATCAGGCTCAGCATGTTCGCCACCAGTGCACCGGAGAAGACCCGGTTGGAGAAGAGCCGGACGTCGACCAGCGGGTGCTCACGGACGAGCTGGCGCCGTACGAACACCACGATGCTCGCGACGCCGAGCGCGACGGACCACGCGACCGTACCCGTGAGGCCGTGCTCCGCGTACGACTTGATGGCGTACACGATCGGCAGCATCGTCGTCATCGACAGCACGATGCTGAGCGGGTCGATCGGGCCCGGGTTCGGGTCGCGCGACTCCGGGACGAGCCACAGCGCAAGCGGGACGAGCAGCGCCACGACCGGCAGGTTGATGAGGAACACCGAGCCCCAGGTGAAGTGCTCGAGCAGCCAGCCGCCGAGGACGGGGCCGAGCGCCGCGCCCGCGGAGAAGCCAGCGGCCCACACCGCGATCGCGAGCCGACGCTGCTGGCGGTCGACGAAGATGTTGCGCAGCAGCGACAGGGTCGACGGCATCAGCGTCGCCCCGAACACGCCGAGCAGGGCGCGCGCGACGACGAGCTGGGAGATGTCGGTCGCCTGCGCGGCGAAGAACGACACGGCACCGAACCCGAGCGCGCCGAAGATGAGCAGGCGACGCCGACCGACGCGGTCACCGAGCGACCCCATCGCGACGAGCAGACCCGCCAGCATCAGGGCGTAGATGTCGACGACCCACAGCAGCGCGGTGCCGGACGGGTGCAGCGAGGAGCTGATGTCGGGCAGCGCGAAGCTGAGCACGGTGTTGTCCATGCTCACCATGAGGACGGGGAGCATGAGGACGCCCAGCGCCGCCCACTGGCGCCAGCCGGCGCGCGCAGGAGTGGACGCCACGTGGCGCGGCGTGGTGCTGGTGCTCATGTCTCCCCCGGGCGAGGTCTCGGATGTACGTGGGACTTAACCGTCCAGCCGGTACAGTTGTTCCCGTCCAGACGGTACAGTGCGCGTTTCTTCCCACTCAAGCCGATTTGTGGTGTTCTGCGCCACCACGGCATCGGCAGACGGGTGGGACGAGCGGCAAGGACGACCTCGCTAGAGTGCTCGCATGCCCGCCCGCAACGACGGCGCGACTACCCGCGACCGCATCCTCGACGCCTTCGAGATGCTCCTCGTGGAGGGGGGCGTCAAGATCGCAACGCTCGACGCCGTCGCCGCGCGGGCCGAGGTCTCCAAGGGCGGCTTGCTCTATCACTTCCCGAGCAAGGACGCGATGGCCGACGCGATGCTCGACCGGCTCCGGGAGCAGGGTCGCGCCGACGTCCTCACGATGAAGGACGCGCCGCAGGGTCCGGTCCGCTACTACCTCGAAACCTCCGTCGACACCGGGTCAGCCTTCGACCGCGGGCTGATCGCCGCATCACGCCTCGCCCAGGACGACGTCCGGGCCCGAGAGACGCTCGCGGAGCTGCGAAACGGGTGGTTCGCCGTGCTCGCCGAGCACTACGGCGACGACGCGCTCGCCCGTACGGTGCAGCTCATCGGCGACGGGCTCTACTTCGACGACACGACAGGTCTCGCGCACAAGCGCTCGCTCGACCACGTACGCGACGTGCTCGGCCGCCTCGACGCGCTCTGACCCGTCGGTGGCCGGTCAGCGGCGACCGACGAGGAAGTAGGCGATCGGCCCGACGGGCTGGACGAAGCACCCGCCCACCCAGCCTGCCTTAGGGCCTCGTATGCGCTCGGCCGGCGTGCGCGCGAGGCTGACGAGCGCCGCCGTGGTGAGGACGACCTCGACGGCGCCGAGCGCGATGACCGCGCGCCGTTGGGGCGGTGTCAGGTCGGACCACTGCTTCTGAGCCATGCCCCGACCGTACCGACTCACGGCATCCACACCGAGTCGCCGACCACGATCTCCCCGGCTCCGCGGGTGAGGGCGGCAACCTGCTCCCGGAGGGACACGACCGCATCCGGCCACGCGGCGACACGGAGCCGTACGGCATTCGCCTCGTACGCCACGCCGACCACCTCGGCACCTCGCGCACGCAGCTCGTTCTCGACCTTGCCCGCATCGGCGTGGGCGACCTCGACGGTGACGAGCACGCGACGCTCGCGGCGCAGCACCCCTGCGGCGTCGAGCGCCGCCGCGGTCGTCTCGGAGTACGCGCGGACCAGCCCTCCGGCCCCGAGCAGCGTCCCGCCGAACCACCGCGTGACCACCGCGACGACGTCACGGACCTCCCGGCGCACCAGCACCTCGAGCATCGGAGCACCGGCGGTCCCGCTCGGCTCCCCGTCGTCGTTGCTGCGCTGGAGCGAGCCGTCAGGCCCGATGACGAACGCCGAGCAGTGGTGCCGGGCGTCGAAGAACTCGCGCCTCGCCACAGCCACGTACGCCCGCGCCTCGTCCTCGGAATCGACCCGCCGGACCCAGCCCAGGAACCGCGAACCCTTGACCTCGATCGTGGCCTCGGCGTCACGAGCGGGCACCAGATAGTGGTCGGGCGCCACAGGACCTCCTGCCAGCCTGTCCGAAAAGCCAATTGTTGACATCTAAACGTGGTCGAACCGTCATAGTTTGCGGCAGCGCTCGACACCTCTGCTCGCTATGGTCAGCGGATCACGTCTCTCTGAGGAGCCCCTAGATGCGACCCAGACACCGTACTCTCCTGCGGCGGACCACTCTTCTCGCCGCTACGGCCGCGCTGGTCGCGGCTCCGCTGTCCGTCGTTCCCGCGGCATCTGCGGCTCCTGAGGACGAGGTCACGCTGACCTTCCTCGGCATCAACGACTTCCATGGCCGGATCGACGCCAACACCGTGAAGTTCGCGGGCACGGTCGAGCAGCTGCGGGCCGCCGGCGGAGAGGACAGCACCGTCTTCGTCGCCGCCGGCGACAACATCGGCGCCTCGCTCTTCGCCTCGGCCGTCGACCAGGACAACCCGACCATCGATGTCCTCAAGGCCCTGCAGCTCGACAACTCCGCCGTCGGCAACCACGAGTTCGACCAGGGCTTCGCCGACCTCACGGGCCGCGTCATCCCGCGGATGGGCCAGAACCGCTTCGGCACGCCGGTCTTCCTGGGCGCCAACGTCTACGACAAGGGCACCGAAGACCCCGCCCTCCCCGAGTACGCCGAGTACACGGTCAACGGCGTCGACGTCGCGATCGTCGGCGTGGTGACCGAGGAGACCAGGTCCCTCGTCAGCGCGGACGGCATCGCCGACCTCGACTTCGGCGACCCCGTCGAGGCCGTCAACCGCGTCGCGGGCGAGCTCAAGGACGGTGACGACGCCAACGGCGAGGCCGACCTGATCATCGCCAGCTATCACGAGGGCGCACCGCTCTCCGACTCCGCGGCCACGCTCGACCAGCAGGTCGCGGCAAGCCCCGTCTTCGCGCACATGGTCAACGACACCACGGCGGCCGTCGACGCGATCTTCACCGGACACACCCATCAGCGCTATGCCTACGACGCGCCGATCCCCGGCGGTACGGGCACGCGCCCGCTGGTGCAGTCCGGCAACTACGGCGAGGGCGTCGCGAAGGTCGAGATCACGTACGACACCGCGACAGACGAGGTCGTCGCGCACACCCGGTCGGTCGTCGCCCGCACCACGACGGCAGACGCCGACCTCGTCGCCCAGTACCCGCGGGTCGCTGCGGTGAAGACCATCGTGGACACCGCGATCGCCAACTCGGCGGCCGTCGGCAACCGACCGGTCGCGACCGTCAGCAACGACATCACGACCGCTCTCATCGGCGGCACCTACCAGGACGGCGTCTACACGCACCCCACGCCGGGAGCGACCGGCGTGCGCGACGACCGCGCCTCCGAGTCCACCCTCGGCAACCTCGTCGCCAACGCGCTGCGTGACAGCCTGGCGAACGACCAGGGCGGCAACGCCGAGATCGGCATCGCCAACCCCGGCGGCCTTCGCGCGGAGCTGTTCTATGCCGGTGACACGAGCACCAACCCGGCGAACACCGACGGCGTCGTCACCTTCGCCGAGGCCAACTCCGTCCTGCCTTTCGCCAACAACCTCTCGTCCGTCACGCTGACGGGTGAGCAGTTCGTGCGGCTGCTCGAGCAGCAGTGGCAGCGCGACGTCAACGGCGCCGTGCCCTCCCGCGCATACCTCCAGCTCGGGCTCTCCGACAACGTCTCGTACACCTACCACGAGGTCGACGACCCGGCCGTCCCGCCGGACCCGGCAGGCAACCCGCGCAAGAAGGGCGTCATCGACTCGGTCACGATCGACGGCGAGCCGATCGACCTCGCCAAGGACTACCGCGTCGGGACGTTCGCCTTCCTCGTCACCGGCCAGGACAACTTCCACGTGTTCAAGGAGGGTGCAGCGCCGAAGGACTCCGGGCTGGTCGATCGCGAGGCCTGGATCTCGTACCTCGAGGACAAGTCGCCCGTCGCCCCGTCGTTCGCCCGACGCTCGACGGTGACCACGGATGCTCCGACGACCCTGACGACGGGGGAGCCGACCACCTTCACGGTCTCCAAGCTCGACCTCACGTCGCTCGACAGCCCGCAGAACACCACGCTGACCGCGAAGGTCGGCGAGACCGAGGTCGGGAGCTTCCCGGTCTCGAACGGTACGGCGACCGTCACGTTCACCGTGCCCGCGGGGCTCGCAGCCGGGGCGGCGATGCTCACCTTGACCGCGCAGCCGACCGGCACGGTCGTGTCGCTCCCCGTCACGGTGGTCAAGGGCAAGATCGCCACGACCATCGATGCCGTGGCCACCCCGGGCCTCTCCCCGCTGTTCGGCCCGATCGTGGTCGCTCGCGTGAGCCCGCGTGGCGCGACCGGCACCGTGCAGGTGCTTGACGCCAGCGGGAAAGCATTCGGCTCCGGCAAGCTGCTCGCCGGTCACACGGTGATCGCGCTCGGTGGCCGTGCCCTCAAGCCGGGGACGCACACCCTCACCATCCGGTACGGCGGCGACGGTAAGCACAAGCCGTCCGAGACCGTGAAGACCGTCCGCGTCCTCGGACGCTGACGACAGCGAGGAGAACCCGCATGAGCCCGCACCTCCTTCGGCTACGGCCTGCCGCGCTCGCGGCCGCTGTCGCCCTCGCGGCCGGCACGCTGGCCGCCGTCGGCGCACCGGCTGTGGCCGCGCCCGCCGACCACCTCGTGATCAACGAGTCCTACCTCAACGGCGGCAGCGCCGGCGCGACGTACCTCAACAAGTTCGTCGAGCTCCACAACCCGACCGGTGAGGAGATCGAGGTCGACGGGTGGACGGTGCAATACCGCTCGTACTCGTCCACCGGCAACTTCACCGGCAAGATCGCGTTGTCGGGGACGATCCCCGCGGGTGGTCACTACCTCGTGAGCGGCAACGCCAACTCGACCAACGGCGCTCCGCTGCCGACGCCCGACGCGGCGTCGACGATCGCATTCTCGGGCAACGCCAATGGCGGCACACTCGCGCTCTCGACCTCCGACGCCACGCTCACCGGTGACGGCGCGACCGTGCTCGCCGACCCTGCCGTGGTCGACGTGCTCGGGTACGGCGTGTCCAACACGTCAGAGACCGCGCCGAAGGCCGACGGCTACTCGGTCACCGCCTCGCTGAACCGTACGGGCGGTGAGGACGCCGACAACAACAGTGTCGACTTCACGACCGGCGCCCCGACGCCGACCGCGTGCGGCGAGGCGTGCGTCCCCGGCCCCAACCCGGTCGTCGAGCGGACGATCGCCGCGATCCAGGGCACGGGGGTCGCCAGCCCGTACGTCGGCGACACCGTGATCACGCAGGGCGTGGTCACCGCGGCGTACAAGACCGGCGGCTTCAACGGCTTCTACCTGCAGACCGCGGGCAGCGGCGGCGAGACCGACGCCACCCCGGGTGCCTCCGACGGGCTCTTCGTCTTCGGCAGCGCCGCGGTCGCCAAGGTCGCGAAGGGCGACCACGTCAAGATCACGGGTCCGATCGTCGAGTTCAACGGACTCACCCAGATCACGCCCGCCGCGGCAGACGTCGAGGTCCTCTCGGAGCCGGCCGAGGCCGTCAAGGCGACCGCGCTCGCGCTCCCGCTCGGCGATGCCGACCGCGAGACGCTCGAGGGCATGCTCGTCGCCCCGTCGGGCACGTTCACCGTGACGAACAACTACACGACCAACACCTTCGCCGAGGTCGGGCTCGCCGCGGGCGACTCGCCGCTGTACGTCCCGACCGAGATCGCCGCTCCGGGGACGGCCTCCCAGGCTGTGAAGGCGGAGAACGCGACCAAGCGGATCACCCTCGACGACGGCTCGTCGATCAACTACACCGGCGGCGGACGGTTCACGCCGATGCCGTGGATCGACGCCGACACGACAATCCGGGTGGGAGCCGCGGCGACGTTCACGAAGGACGTCGTCCTCGACTACCGCAACAACGCCTGGAAGCTTCAGCCGACGGCCCAGCTGACCGCCGACGACGCCAACGACGTGCTCCCGGCCATGTTCAGCGGCGCCGAGCGTCCCGCAGCCCCGCCGCAGGTCGGCGGCGACGTGAAGTTGGCGGCGTTCAACGTCCTCAACTACTTCACGACCACCGGCGAGGACTACAAGGCGGCCACGGGCATCGAGTGCATCTACTTCCTCGATCGCGACGGCCTTCCGACGACGGTCGACGAGTGCCCCGGCAACGCCGGCCCGCGCGGTGCGGCCGACGACGCGAGCTTCGCCCGCCAGCAGGCCAAGATCGTCGAGGCGATCAACACGCTCGATGCCGACGTGGTGTCGCTCGAGGAGATCGAGAACTCCGCGAAGTACTACGGCCAGGACCGTGACACCGCGCTCGCCGCCCTGACCGAGGCGCTCAACGCCGACGCTGGCGCGGGCACCTGGGCGTTCGTCCCGTCGCCGGCCACGCTCCCGGCGCTGGACGAGCAGGACTTCATCCGTACAGCCTTCATCTACAAGCCGGCCGTAGTCGAGGCCGTCGGTGAGTCGACCGTGCTCGTCGGCGATGCGGCGTTCGCGGACGCCCGCGAGCCTCTCGCGCAGGCATTCCAGCCGGTCGCAGGTGGGGAGGCCGACCGCTTCGTCGCGATCGTCAACCACTTCAAGTCGAAGCGTTCGGGCACGCCTGATCCCGACCAGGGTGCGGGCAACGCCGAGCGGGTCCAGCAGGCACAGTCGCTCGTCGCGTTCGCCGACACGGTCAAGGCCGCCTCAGGCACCGAGAAGGTCTATCTCACCGGCGACCTCAACGCGTACTCGAAGGAGGACCCGATCACGGTCCTGCGCGAGGCGGGCTACGTCGATCTCGAGGAGGAGTACGAGACGGCGGAGACGTACCAGTTCGAGGGCGAGATCGGCTCGCTCGACCACGTGTTCGCGTCGCCCGCCGCGGCGCAGGACATCACCGGCATGGGGGTGTGGGCGATCAACGCCATGGAGCCGATCGCGTACGAGTACAGCCGCTACCACGGCAACGCGACGGACTTCTACGACGAGAGCGCGTTCCGCTCCAGCGACCACGACCCGGCGCTCGTCGGGATCGCGCTCGAAGAGCAGCTCACGCCGACGACGCTGAGCGCCGTCGCGACACCGGGGGTCTCGCCGCTGTTCGGCCCGATCATCGCCGCGCAGGTCAAGCCGCGAGCCACGGGAACGGTCGAGGTGCTCAAGGGCGACACGGTCCTCGCCAGCCAGCGGCTCGTGCGTGGCGTAACCGTCGTCGCGCTCCCGGCGAAGGCGCTCAAGCCTGGGACGCACCAGCTCACCGTCCGCTATTCCGGCGACGCGACCCATGCGGCCTCGGAGACCACGGTGACGGCGCGCGTCCTCGGGTTCTGACGGGTCTGGGGGTTTCGACAGGCTCAACCAGCGACGGTCGAGCCTGTCGAGACCCACCGCCGGTCGAGCCTGTCGAGACCCACCGCCGGTCGAGCCTGTCGAGACCACCGCCTGCGCGTCGGCGGCGCCTGTGGCTGACTGAGGTGATGGGACCGCTGCGGATCCAAGGCAGACGCGCGTACGACCCACCCTCGGACGACGACGGCATGCGGGTTCTCGTTGACCGCCTGTGGCCGCGCGGCCTCCGCAAGGACGAGCTCGACCTGACCGCGTGGGACAAGGACGTTGCACCAAGCACCGAGCTGCGGCGCGCGCTGCACCACGAGGGCCTCGCATACGAGGAGTTCGCCCGCCGATACCGCGCCGAGCTCGATTCGCCAGCAGGACGGGCGGCGCTGCAGGCCCTGCGAGAACGCGCAGACGGCCACGACCTCACGCTGCTCACTGCCACGAAGCCCCTCGAGCGCAGCGCCGTCCCCATCCTCATCGACCTGCTCCCTGAGGGTGCTCAGGGTCATCCCTGAAATCACCGGAGCGAGGGCTTCAGCGGACTCCCCTGCGGTTAGTCTGGTCGGACTATGCGCAAGATGACAACGGACCTGCTCACGTGGGTCGCGCAACGGACTGTCCTGCGGTCACAGAAGGACGGCATCGATCTCTCGAAGCTCACCTTCGTCCCCAACCGCTGGCTGATGCCGCTGCGCCGCGACGGGCTCGACCCTGTCGCCCCCCTCGCGAAGACCCGTGCCGAGACCCCCGTGAAGAAGCTCGCGAGCCTCCTCGGGATGAACATCTGGCTCGTCACCGGCCACGCCGAGGCGCAGGCCGTGCTAGCCGACCGCACCTCGTACAGCAACGACATCCGGCCGCTCGTCGGCGAAGTCGGCGCTGCTGACGGTGACATCGGCGGTCTCGGGTTCACCGACCCACCCGACCACACGCGCCTGCGCAAGCTCCTCACGCCGGAGTTCACGATGCGGCGCCTCGCCCGCCTCACGCCCAAGATCGACGAGATCATCGAGCACCAGCTCGACGTGATGGAGGAGAAGGGGCCGGAGGTCGACCTCATGGCCGACTTCGCCTTCGCCGTCCCGTTCCTCGTCATCTGCGAGCTGCTCGGTCTTCCCGACGAGTCTCGCGAGGAGTTCTTCGCACTCGGCTCGGCACGCTTCGACGTCTCCGGAGGTGGCGCCGCGAGCTTCGGTGCGATCTCCGAGTCGCGCACGTTCCTCATGAACGCCACCAAGGCACAGCGTGACGCGCCCGGCGACGGTCTGATCGGCAAGATCATCGAAGAGGTCGGTGACGGGATCTCCGACTACGACCTCGGCGGGCTCGCCGACGGCGCATTCACCGGCGGCCACGAGACGACCGCGAGCACGATCGCCCTCGGCGCCATGGTGCTGATGAACGATCACGAGTCTCGTCGTCGCCTCATCGCGGACGAGACGTTCGCCGACCCCGTCGTCGAGGAGATGCTGCGCTACCTCACGGTCGTGCAGATCGCCTTCCCGAGGTTCGCCAAGCACGACCACGCGCTGTTCGGCGAGCAGATCTCGAAGGGTGATGCGGTCGTCTGCTCCTTGTCGGGCGCCAACCGCGACCACCGCACCGGCGGGCCCGACCTCGAGAACTTCAACCCGCACCGCGACTGGCCCGTCTCGCACATCACGTTCGGCTATGGGTTCCACCGTTGCGTCGGAGCGGAGCTGGCCCGCATGGAGCTGCGCGCGGCGTACCCGAAGTTGTTCCGCCGCTTCCCCGAGATGACGCTCGCGTGCGACTCCGCCGACCTGGCGTTCCGCCAGCGCTCGATCGTGTACGGCGTGGAGTCGATGCCGGTCCGCCTGTACGGCTGACGCCTGCGCTCGCACCCAGCACAACGCCCCACGGCCCTGGTCGCAACGTGGGGCGTTGGCGTCTGTGGGCCCGCTCAGGCGAGCTGCTTGACCTCCTTGCGGAACATGAACGCGCCGATCAGCCAGAAGACGCCGATCACCAGCGCGTAGATGCCGATCAGCACGAGCAACGTCGCCGCGCCGATGTCGGGGTTGGCGATGAGGAGGATGCCGAAGAGCAGTGAGGCGATGCCCGCCGCGAGGAGCCATCCCCAACCGCTGCCGGGGACCTGACGCAGCTGGAGGGCGCCGGAGATCTCGAGCACGCCGATCATCAGCGACCAGAACGCGATGACCAGGACGAGCGCGAACACCGTGATCGCCGGGTCACGGAACGCGATGATGCCAGCCGCGATGCCGAGCACGCCCTCGAGGAGCAGCCATCCCCACGCGCGTCCGCCCCCGGTGAAGATGCTGACGAGCGCCATGACGCCGTCGGCGAGCGCCCAGATGCCGAAGACGATGACGATCGCCTTCGCGGTGGACTCCGGATAGACCAGCGCGAGGATGCCGAAGGCGATCGCGACGACGCCTCGGATGACGACGATCCACCACGCCGACTTCGTGGCTGCGGTGATGGTCCCGGCAAGATCGGTCATGGCTTCCCCCTGGTTCGCCTTGATCCGCACACTAGGGGGCCCAACGACCGTGGTGAGCGAGACACGCGGGGACGCGGCGCGCAGGTGCGAGGGGCAGCGCTAGGGCAAACGCACGCGGATGAACGCGGGGCGGTAGAGGAACGGGTTGGCCTCGACCTTGCCGAGATCGGTGTTGTTGCGGCTGTACGAGACGATCACCGTCCCCGGCACAGGGAGGATCGCAGGGTGGGCGAGCGGCATGTAGCGGAGCTGGCCCGTGACGGCGTTGGACGGGATCCGGGCGACCGTGGACGCGCGCGTGAACGGACCTGAGGGCGCGGGCGCCTTCCAGATCACCAGGTCCTGGCCGAGGAACTCATCCTGCTTGCTCACGGCGTACCAGGACCCGTCCTGCTCAAAGACGCTCAACGTCTGCGAGACCCCTCCCTGGGCGGGGATCAGCTCGACCGCCTCTGCGGCATTCTTGCTCCACTCGGTGCCGTCCCAGTAGCGCCACCGGGAATGGTCGCGCAGGTGGTCGATGTGGACCCGGGCGACCCGCAGCGAGTAGCCGAAGACGCCGTCGACCTCGGGGTTGGCGGTGCCGTACAGATAGACCCACTCGCCCTTGATCGCGACCGCGGCACCCCACGTCGGGCGCTTGCGGCTCGGGTCGTCGCGCCCGATGTCCTTCACCTCGACGAGCTGGGGCACACCGCCGGGCTCCACGTGGAACACCGCGATCGCAGGGCCGAGGTTCTCGAAGTCGGTGCTCGACGCGCCGCCGGTGCCCCGTACGCGCTGCACGCCGACGCCGACCACGTCGACCCCGTTGCGGTGCACTCGTCCGATCGACATCGGCCAGTAGCCGACCCCGTCGGCGCGGTCGGGGATGAGCGCGCCGTTGTCCTCCGGAAGAACCGTCTGCGCGCAGCCGTCGGAGATCAGCAGCATCGAGTTGCGGACGAAGCGCTGGCCGTCGAAGTCGGCCGCGCGCAGCGTGTCGCCCATGACCCAGATGCGCCGTCCGTCCTGCAGCGTCAGGTCGGCACCGACATCGGCGCCCTGGAGCGCGGCGCCGCCACGCGTGGTGTCGACGATGTTCTGCAGGTCGGTGATCGAGCGCAACCGAGGAATGCTCACGCATGGCGACGCGTACGACGCCATCGGCTCCTTCGTCGCCGGGGAGGCGACACCCGCCTTGTCGTCGTCCGCATCGGCGAGGGGCCCCCGTACGAGGAGCACGACCACGACCGCCAGGCAGGCGAGCACGACCGCGGCGACGGCGGGGATCCACCTTCGCCGCGCACGTCGGGGCGTCGTCTCGCTGTCGTCCATGTCGCCACCGACAGTAGTGCGCTCCGGTCTCGCGCCCCAGGGGTTGCGCCGAGTCGTGACCTCCGTCTCGTCCGCTGTGAGAGCCTGTGGGCATGGCGACCGGCTCGACGGGAGGCACCGCGCGGCGAGGCCGCCCCGGGTACGACCAGGAGACGGTGCTGCGGCGCGCGGTCGCACTCTTCAACCGCCAGGGTTATGACGCGACCAGCGTGGGTGACCTGGCACGCGAGCTGGGCCTGACGAAGTCCGCGATCTACCACCACGTCCCGAGCAAGGAGCACCTCCTCGCGCGCGCGCTGGACGAGGCGCTCGACGGGCTGGACGCCGTGATCGCCGGGGCGGTGCAGGAACGACCGGGAGTGAGTGCGTACGACCGTCTGCGGACGGCGGTGCGCCAGAGTGTCGAGGTGCTCGTCGCTCACCTGCCGTCGGTGACGCTCCTGCTGCGGGTCCACGGCAACAGCGAGGTCGAGCAGCAGGCCCTTGCCCGGCGGCGCGCGATCGACGAGCGGCTGAGCGGGCTGGTCCAGGACGCGGTCGCAGAGGGCGCGCTGCGCGACGACATCGACCCCGACCTGATCAGCCGGCTGCTCTTCGGCATGGTCAACTCGCTGATCGAGTGGTACCGCCCGGGCGGCCCCGCCGACACCGCGCTGCTCGCCGACGCCGTCACGGCACTGGCCTTCGACGGGCTGGCGATCAGGAAGAGCTGACCGGACCGACGCCACGGCTGCGACCCCGGAACTCCGCGATCGTCGCCTCGTCGGGACGGCGGCGTACGGTCACGTCGTACAGTCCCGACCGGCCGCTGCGTGCACGCTCCACCGCCTCCGCGACGAGGGTGTCCCCGAGGTGGGCAGGCGCGAGGAACGTGATGTCGAAGCCCGCGGCGACGGTCACCTCCCCGTACCCGTTGCACGCGAGGGCGAACGTGCTGTCGGCGAGCGCCGCGACGAGCCCGCCGTGGCACAGGCCGTGCCCATTCACCATGTCGTCGCGCACCACCATCGAGACCCGGGCCTCGCCGCGCGCGACGTGCTCGCACTCCATGCCGAGCGCCCTGCTCGCCGCGTCGGCCGCCCACATCGCGGCGGCGCCGTCCCCGGTCATGCGTCGTAGTCCACGGTGAGCCGCTCGCTGAGCGGGTACGACTGACAGGTCAGCACGAACCCCCTCGCGAGCTCGTCCTCGCTCAGCGCGTAGTTGCGCCGCAGGTCCACCTCGCCGTCGCACACGCGTGCGCGGCACGTCCCACAGACACCGCCCTTGCACGCGAACGGGAGGTCGGCGCGCGTGCGCTGCGCGGAGTCGAGCACCGTACGGTCGCGCAGCATCGGCGTCGTCGTGCTGCGACCGTCGAGGACGACGGTGACGTCGCTCGTCACGCCCTCGAGCGCGGGGTCGAGGTGCCGGACCTCGGGCGGCGGCTCGTCGACGTAGAACAGCTCGACGTGGACGCGCTCGCCCGGGACGCCGACCTCGGCGAGGACGGCGCGGGCATCAGCGAGCATCCCGAACGGACCGCACAGCCACACGTGGTCGAGGTCGCCGACCGGGACGAGCAGCGTGAGCAGCCGGCGGAGCCGATCGGCGTCCATGCGACCGGAGAACAACGGGACGTCGCGCGGCTCCCGCGACAGCACGTGCACAAGGTCGAAGCGCGGGCCGTAGCGGTTCTTGAGGTCGGCGAGCTCCTCGGCGAACATCGTGCTCGCGGTGGTCCGGTTGCCGTACAGGAGCGTGACCTGCGCCGAGGGGTGGGCGAGCACGGTGCTCGCGATCGAGAGCATCGGCGTGATCCCGGAGCCGGCGGCGATGCAGAGGTGACGGCCGCCCTCGTCGGGGTCCGCCCGGAAGCTCCCGGTCGGCGGCTGCACCTCGACGCGCGTCCCGGGGGTCACGTCTCGCGCGAGCCACCACGAGAACAACCCGTCGGGGATCGTCCGCACCCCGATGCGCAGGGGCGCGCCGACGGGGGCGCAGATCGAGTACGACCGTCGGTGCTCCTCGCCGTCGAGCACCCGCCGCAGGGTCACGGACTGGCCCGCGCGGAACGCGTACTCCTCGCGCAGCGCCTCGGGCACGTCGAAGGTCACCGCGACCGCGTCGTCGGTGAGCGGCTCGACCGCGGTCACGGTGAGCGCGTGAAACGGCGCCGACCTGCGCGTGCGAGGCTCCGGCGAGGCGAGCGTCATCAGATCTCCTTGACGTGCTCGAACGGCTCGAGGCACGCCGTGCACCGGTAGAGCGCAGTGCACGGGGTCGGGCCGAACTCCGACGTGATCGCCGTCGCGCGCGAGCCGCACCGCGGGCACGGGACGTCGCGCCGTGTGGCCGTCAGGGTCAGCGCGATGGGCCCCTCATGGTCCGGCGCGGGGCCGGGAGCCGACAAGCCGTGCGCGGCGAGCGCCCGCCGGCCGTGCGGACTGATCCAGTCGCTCGACCACGCAGGAGCCAGCGCGACGTCGACCCGGACGTCGGCGAACCCTTCGGCGCGAAGCGTACGGACGAGGTCGTCGCGCATCGCCGTCATCGCGGGGCAGCCCGAGTAGGTGGGCGTGATCGTCACGACGACTGTGCCGTCGTCGACGTCGACCCCGCGCAGCACGCCGAGGTCCTCGAGCGTGAGCATCGGCATCTCGGGATCGGTCACGCGCGCCGCGACCTCGTACGCTGCCACCCTCGTCGCCATGGTCACCACCTCCCCGTCGGATGTGCGCGGGCGACGCTCTGCATCTCGGCGAGCATCTTTGCGAGGTCCTCGGTGTGCACACCGTGGCGCCCCGTCCGCCGGTCGAGCCTGTCGAGACCCACACTCCGCCGGTCGAGCCTGTCGAGACCCCCCGCCTCCCACACCTGCGCGAGCACGTCGTCGACCTCGTCGTCGACCGTCGCCGGATCGACTCCGGCGCCGGACTCCGCCATCCGCGCCTCGACCGGGTGCGTCGCGCCGAGCTCCGCGCGTAGGGGCCAGAGCGCGTCGCGGGCGGCGAGGACGCGGCGCCGCGACTCGTCGGTGCCGCCCGCCAGCACGACGACCCACCGACCGGCGTAGTCACGGTGGTAGGTCAGCTCCTTCACCGCCTTCGCCGCGATCGCCGCGAGCACCGGGTCGGTGCTGTCACGCAGCCGCTCCATCAGCGCAAGGCGCCACGTCGCGAACAGCAGGATACGGACGACGGCGTCGGCGAAGTCGCCGTTCTCCACCTCGACCAGCGCGACATTGTGGAAGTCGCCGACGTCGCGGAAGGAGGCGAAGGCGTCCTCCGCGGCCGCCCGTGACCCCTCGGCGAGCACGGGCACGCCCTCAGGATCGGCAGTGCCGGCTCGCGTGTAGAGGAGCCGCGCCTGACCGAGCAGGTCGAGCGCCACGTTGGCGAGCGCGACGTCCTCCTCGAGGTCCGGCGCGTTGCTGCACCACTGTGCGAGCCGGTGGGACATCACGAGTGCGTCGTCGGCGAGCATGACGGCGTACGACGCGAGGTCGTGCGGGTCGACCCCGTCGGGGACCGTCGTGTCGCCGAGCGTCGCGAGCGGATCCTCGAAGGCCGTCCCGAAAGCCCAGTGCGTGGCATCGCCCCCGTACAGGCCCTCGTACGGGTTGTCATGCACGTCGCCGGTCGAGCCGCCCGCTCCGCCGGTCGAGCCGCCCGCTCCGCCGGTCGAGCCGCCCGCTCCGCCGGTCGAGCCTGTCGAGATCATCACCCCTCCTCACATATGCGGGACATCGTCGGGGATCTCGTAGAAGGTCGGGTGCCGATAGACCTTGTCGCCGCTGGGCGCGAAGAGCGGGTCCTTCTCGTCGGGGCTCGACGCCGTGATCGCGTCGGAGCGGACGACCCAGATGCTCACGCCCTCGTTGCGCCGGGTGTAGACGTCACGCGCGTGTCGCAGCGCCATCTCGTCGTCCGGAGCGTGCAGCGAGCCGACGTGCACGTGGTTGAGCCCGCGCTTGCCGCGGATGAACACCTCGTAGAGCGGCCACTCGGCTCGGACGGTGTTCATCGCGGAGCCTCTGGGGTTTCGACAGGCTCAACCGACGACGGCGGCTCAACCGACGACGGGCTCCGCTCCGCGAAGGCCATCGCGGCCTCGCGCACCCACGCACCCTCCTCGTGCGCACGGCGGCGGTGCGCGATCCGCTCGGCGTTGCAAGGCCCGTCGCCGCTGATCACCGCGGTGAGCTCGTCCCAGTCGGGCTCGCCGAAGTCGTAGTGCCCGCGCTCCTCGTTCCACGCCAGCTCGGGGTCGGGCAGCGTCACGCCGAGGACCTGCGCCTGCGGCACAGTCATGTCGACGAACTTCTGCCGCAGGTCGTCGTTGGTGTCGCGCTTGATGCCCCACGCCATCGACTGGGCCGTGTTCGGCGACTGCGTGTCCGGCGGACCGAACATCATCAGCGACGGCCACCAGAACCGGTCGACGGACTCCTGGACCATCGCCCGCTGCTCGTCGGTCCCGCTCATCATCGTCATCAGCAGCTCGTAGCCCTGCCGCTGGTGGAACGACTCCTCCTTGCAGATGCGGATCATCGCGCGTCCGTACGGCCCGTACGAGGTGCGGCACAGCGGCACCTGATTGCAGATCGCGGCGCCGTCGACGAGCCAGCCGATCGTGCCGACATCGGCGTACGACGGGGTGGGGTAGTTGAAGATCGAGGAGTACTTCTGCTTGCCGGCCAGCAGCAGCTCGGTCAGCTCCTGGCGGGAGACGCCGAGGGTCTCGCAGGCGGAGTAGAGGTAGAGCCCGTGCCCCGCCTCGTCCTGCACCTTCGCCAGCAGGATCGCCTTTCGACGAAGCGACGGCGCCCGGATGATCCATGCGCCCTCGGGCTGCATGCCGATGATCTCGGAGTGGGCGTGCTGCGCGATCTGACGGACGAGCGTCCTGCGGTAGCGCTCCGGCATCCAGTCGCGCGGCTCGATCCGGTCGTGGCGCGCGACTGTCTCCTCGAAGCCGGCGAGGAGCTCGGGCTCGGTGAGAGTCATGGTGCCTCCCGGGATTTACTGACCGATCGTTCTGTAATACTGTGACACGGGTCACCGTACGCGTGCAACGACACCCGGGGGACCCATGAGCGCACTGCTGCAGAGCTACGCCGCCGGACGCTGGTATGCCGCGCCCGACGAGGGCACGCCGCTCCTCGACGCCGCCACGGGCGAGGAGGTTGCGCGCGTCTCGAGCACCGGCCTCGACCTCCCCGCGATGGTCGCGTACGCCCGTGAGGTCGGCGGTCCTGCGGTTCGCGGCCTGACCTTCCACGAGCGCGGCGGCCTCCTCAAAGCGCTCGCGAAGCATCTCGGCGCCGAGAAGGACCACCTGTACGACCTGTCTGCGCGCGCCGGGGCCACGCGACGCGACGCGATGATCGACGTCGACGGCGGCATCGGCACGCTCTTCTCGTACGCGAGCAAGGCCACGCGCGAGCTGCCCAACGACACGGTCGTCCTCGACGGACCGCCCGAGCCGCTCGGCAAGGGCGGCACGTTCGTCGGCCAGCACGTCTTCACCTCGCGGCCCGGCGTCGCCGTGCAGATCAACGCCTTCAACTTCCCGGTCTGGGGGATGCTCGAGAAGCTCGCGCCCGCCTTCCTCGCCGGGCTCCCGACCATCGTGAAGCCGGCCAGCCCGACCGCGTACGTGGCAGAGGCGCTCGTCCGCCAGATCATCGAGTCCGGCCTCCTGCCCGAGGGGGCGCTGCAGCTGGTGAGCGGGAGCGCCGGCACGCTCCTGTACGAGCTGGGTCCGCAGGACTCGGTCGCCTTCACCGGCTCGGCCCACACCGCCAACGTGCTGCGCGACCACCCGTCGATCGCGACCGGCGGCGTCCGGCTCACCGTCGAGGCCGACTCGTTGAACTGCTCGATCCTCGGTCCGGACGTCACTGCGGACGATCCCGAGCTCGACCTCTTCGTGAAGGGCGTCGTCACCGAGATGACGGCCAAGGCGGGACAGAAGTGCACCGCGATCCGGCGCGTGCTCGTCCCCGCCGGCATGGCCGACACGGTGGTCGGAGCCCTTCGCGACCGGCTCGCGAAGGTGACGGTCGGCGACCCTACGGATCCCGAGGTCCGGATGGGGCCGCTCGCGAGCCTCGCCCAGCGCGACGAGGTCCGCAAGGCGGTCGAGGCGCTGCGCAGCACGGCCGACGTGGTGTTCGGCGACCCGGACCAGGTCGAGGTGGTCGGCGCCGAGGCGGAGCGTGGTGCGTTCTTAGGCCCGGTGCTGCTGCAGGCCCGCCCGGGGGCGACCGAACCGCACGACGTCGAGCCGTTCGGACCCGTGAGCACGGTGATCTCGTACGAGACGCTCGACGACGCGGTCGCACTCGCTGCCAGAGGTCGCGGGAGCCTGGTCGGGTCGATCGTCACGCACGACCCGGACGTCGCTCGTACGCTGACGCTTGGCCTCGCCCCCTGGCACGGACGTCTGCTCGTCCTCGACTGCGACGACGCCGGCGAGTCCACCGGCCACGGGTCGCCGCTGCCCGTCCTCGTCCACGGCGGACCCGGCCGAGCCGGTGGCGGCGAGGAGCTCGGTGGGATCCGAGCCGTGCTGCACCACATGCAGCGCACCGCGCTCCAGGCCTCGCCGGACATGCTCACCGCGATCACGGGCCGGTGGACGACCGGCGGCGCACGCCGTGACGACGGCACCCACCCGTTCCGCAAGAGCCTCGCGGACCTGCGGGTCGGCGACACGATCGCCTCGGAGTCTCGTACGGTCTCGCGCGAGGACATCGACCGCTTCGCCGACCTCACGGGAGACACGTTCTACGCACACACGGACGAGGTGGCGGCCGCGGCGAACCCGCTGTTCGGCGGCATCGTCGCGCACGGCTATCTCGTGGTCTCGCTCGCGGCGGGCCTCTTCGTCGACCCGGACCCGGGGCCGGTCCTCGCGAACTTCGGCGTCGACAACCTGCGGTTCCTCACGCCGGTCAAGGCCGGGGACGACATCGCCGTCACGCTGACCGTCAAGCAGATCACGCCGCGGGCGACCGCCGACTACGGCGAGGTCCGGTGGGACGCCGTCGTGGCGAACGGCGAGGGCGCGCCGGTTGCCACGTACGACGTCCTGACCCTGGTCGCGAAGTCCTGGGACGCGTAAGAGCGTTCCTCACCCCTCGAGGCGATCGACGAGGTCACTGACCGGCACCCACACGTACTGCTTGCCTCGTCGCGACCGTACGAGGAGGCCCGCGTTTTCGAGTGCCCGCAGGTCGTGGCGCGCAGTCTCTCCCGAGGTGTTGTGGCTGAGCGAGTGCGAACGCACCGAGTACTCCGCGCCCGGGTCCTTCACCGCATTCTCGAGTAGCGCGAGCTGCCGGTGGTTGTACACCTCCGGGCGTGCCCGCATCGACCGTTGCAGATCGCGGACCTCTGACGCCTTGCGTGCAAGGTATTCGTGAAGGTCCTTGATCGCTCTCTCGAGCACGTCAAGCTGGGAGAGAAAGAAGTGGGTGAGATCGCCACGATCCTGCTCGGTCAGGAGGAACGACCGCGCGTACTGGGCCGGCGCCTGCTTGAGAATGCGCGAGATTGGCACGAACTCCGTGAGCCAGAAACCTTCGCGGAGCATCGTCCAGTAGAACAGCGCTCGTGCGGTACGGCCGTTGCCGTCCTCGAAGTAGTGGTCGTACCCCATCATGAAGTGGACAGTGATCGCACGGAGCACCGGCGGTACGTAGCCAGGGGCGCCGTCACCGTTGGCGAACGCACACACTCTCCGCAGGCGTTCCGGCAGTTCGTCGACCGGCGGCGGCCGATGGAGGAGCTGGTCGCCGTCACCCCAGACCGCGACGCGTTCACTGTCGTCGCTCCGGAGAACGCCCGCGGCAGCCGGGTTGTCGAGTGCCCCTTCGGTCACGATGCGGTGCAGCTCACAGACCAGCTCAGGCGAGAGTTCTTCGTGCTGGAGCCCGATGATCTGCCGCATGGCACGGTAGTTGTTGAGGATCATCCGCTCGCCGCGGTCCGCCGGAGGTCGCCCGCTTCGGATCATCTCCTTGGCCACTCGTCTGCTGGTTGCTGCGCCCTCGAGCTGACTCGACGTGATCGCCTCCTCGATGAGACTGCTCACCAGATAGCGGTCGCGAGTGGACGCGTTCGTGACCTGCTCACTGACCGCGATGTGCCCGCTCGCCGCACGGTTGACGTTCTCGATCGACTGCAGCACAGCGTCGGGAAGCGTGAACGTGAAGGGACGGCCCTCGACATCGACGAGGCGATCGACCGGTCGCTCGACCATGGTCCTTGCCAGGCGAGTCGCCGCCCACCATTCCTCGTGCGTGAGGTCATCGGGCGGCTGCTTGTATCGCAGCTTGTCCCAAGCTAGATAGTCGCCTGACATCGCTCGCAACTGGAGGCTTGCCTGAAAGATGTTGAGCCTGCGGCCCTGTTGGCCTGCAGCCTCGAGCACGGCGTCGACATCAGGGGGTGGGGCCGGGACCTTCAACTCTCCTCCAAGTTTCTCCAAATCTTGGAGCAAACCTTACTCCCAACTCCAAGGTTTGGAGAAACTTGGAGAACGCTTGGAGGAGCCGAACGGCCAGTACCGCAAGACCCTCGACTCCCGGCCTGTTCTGTGCCACAGTTCAGCCACATATCGAAACGCCGTTCCGAATCTGTGAACGCACATGCTCGAGGAGCAGTACCCATGCGTACCCCCGCTCGTACGACCACGACTGCGCTGGCACTCGCCGCAGCCGTCGCGGCGGCGTCCATGACCGGCGGACCAGCGTCCGCAGACACGCCTGACTTCATTCGCACCGTCATCGCCGAGGACGCGGTCGGCCCCGCATTCACCTCCGTCGGCGACCTCATCGGCGACTCCCGCCCCGAGGTGGTCTCGACCAGCTACGGCAAGCTCACGATGCAGGGGTCGGCCGCGCTCCCCGAGCCGGGCAGCGTCACGCTGTACGAGAACGACGGGCGCAAGCGCGGCGGTGGCGTCGACACCTGGGCGACCCGCTCGGTCATCGAGCCGTCGGACGGCATCATCTTCCCCAGCGAGCCGACCCTCGCCGACGTCGATCGTGACGGCGACCTCGACATCATCCAGCCTGCCGGCTACTTCTGGGACTCCGGCATGGGGTTCAACCGCGGCTCGGTCACCTGGTGGGAGAACCGCGACGCCCCGCGCAGCGTTCGCGAGGTCCTCGCCCTCGCCAAGTGCCCGCTGAACTCGCGCACGCTCGCCCAGCTCAAGGAGTGCCTCGCCGGGCTGCGCGACTGGGACCGTCACGACATCGTCACCGACAGCCCGTTCGCCTACCACGATCTCGAGTTCGTCGACTTCGACGGCGACGGCCGCAAGGACATCGTCACCGTCGGCGAGCAGGGCTTCAACCCCTCGAGCACCACCGACGACATCGTCGAGCTGCAGTTCTTCAAGGGCGACGGCAAGGGTGGGTTCGACCCCGCCGTCGCACTCGCCGATCGCGGTGGCAGCAGCCCGATCGTGACCGACGTCGACGGTGACGGCGACCTCGACGTCGCTTCCGCGCAGTACTTCGGCGTGAGCCCCGTCGTCGCCGGCCCGCCGACCGGCGAGGCCTCGTTCGTCTGGTTCGAGCGCGTCGGCTCCGCCACGGACGGCGTCACGGACTCCGACTTCGTCATGCACGAGATCAGCCGCGGACAGGGCCCGTCGTTCAGCATCCACCGGGCTGAGAACCTCTTCGGCGACGGCGTCGACCGCTGGGTCGGCGTCAACCACACCAACACGACGACCGGCAACCCCGGTCCGCCGGTGTTCCTGCGCGCCAAGCCCGACGTCTTCCTCCTCACCCCGGGCGCAGACCCGCGCACCCCGTGGACCGTCGCGCCGCTCGCCTCGAGCGTGGATCCGGGTGCCGAGTTCACAGCCAACGCACGACCGGGCCAGGCCGCGCCGGGCAAGACCGGCTTCGGTGATGTCGACGGTGACGGCGACACCGACCTCGCGGTCTCCGGCGACGGCGCCTTCCGCCTCTACTGGATCGAGCAGACCGCCCCTGGCGTCTTCGCGCAGCACGTGCTGCCGGAGTCCGAAGGATGGGGTCAGGCCGGCGGCGCGAAGATCGCCGACCTCGACCGCGACGGCAACAGCGATCTCGTGTTCTCGAGCTTCGAGAACAACAAGATCGGGATCTGGAGCCACACCCCCTAGCTCCAGACCTGGGGAGGGCGGGCCGTCGATCATCGACGACCCGCCCTTCGTCGTTCCCGCCCCTGTGCGGTAGGTCCGATGAGTTCGGCGCCTCTGACCGGTCGATCCAGGGACCACTCGAGAGGGAGAGCCCATGGACCTGCAGGCCCGCGTCACCGAAGCCGTCGCCCCGCACATCGAGCGGGTGGATCCACCGGGCCTCGCGTGGTGGGTCGCCCGCGGAGACGGGGTCGCCGTCGGCGCCCAGGGGACGTACGGGCCCGAGGACGCCACGCCCGTCCGACCCGACACCCCCTTCCGCATCTCGTCGGTGACGAAGCCGGTCGTCGCGGCAGCCGCGCTGTCGCTCCTCGACGACGGCACGCTCACCCTCGACGCTCCCGTCGAGAGGTGGCTGCCCGAGCTCGGCGACCGCCGCGTGCTGCGCGATCCTGCCGGGCCTCTCGACGACACCGTTCCTGCGGCACGTCCGATCACGGTCGCCGACGTGCTGGAGCTTCGGCTCGGCATCGGCCTCGACTTCTCCGGCCCGTTCCCGGGCCCCGTGCTCTCGGCGCTCGGCGCTGCGGGCCTCCAGGCCGGACCGCCCGCGCCGCAGACCAATCCCGCACCCGACGACTGGATACGTACGGTCGGCGCGGTCCCGCTGTCGTACCAACCGGGTGAGCGCTGGCTCTATCACTCGGGCTCCGAGGTCCTCGGCGTCCTCGTCGCCCGAGCCGCGGGCGCACCGCTGCCGGAGGTCCTCGCCGAGCGGGTGCTCGCTCCGCTCGCGATGACGGGCACCGGCTTCGGCGTACGACCGCAGCAGGCCGACCGTCTCGGCCCGCACTGGCTGCCGCCGGACGGCGGTGCCCTCATGCCGTACGACCCGGCCGAGGGGCAGTGGTCCCGACCGCCTGCGTTCCCCAACGGCGGCGACGGCCTGGTCTCGACCGTCGAGGACCTCGCGGCGTTCGGCCGCATGCTCCGCGCGGGCGGCGTCGCCGAGGACGGCACGCGGGTGCTCTCGCGCGAGGTCCTCGCGGAGGCGACCCGGCCGCGTGTCGGGCAGATCGACGCCGACGGCCTCGCCGACTGGGGGCTCGGGTTCGGCGTCAAGACCGGCGACCAGCCCGACGGGCGCAGCGCCGGATCGTACGGGTGGGACGGGGGCATGGGTTCGACGCTGTGGGTCGACCCCGTCAAGGACGTCGTCGCCGTGCTGCTCACCAACCAGATGTGGTCCTCTCCCGAGCCGACAGCCGTCTTCGAGGCGTTCTGGCGGGCAGCTTGGGAGTGAGGCTCAGTCCTCGCGAACCGCGATGACGATCTTGCCGAGGACCTCGCCGTCCACCAACCGGCGCATCGCGTCCGGCATCGCGTCCAGCGGGACCGCCGCGTCGATCACCGGTCGGATCTCGCCGCGCGCCGCCAGGTCCGCGACCGTGGCGAGATCATGCGCCTTCGTGATCGACAGGAACGACGTGAGCCGCTGGCGGGAGAACAGCGACTGAGCGCGCGCGACCAGCTGGCGGTGGATCCCGCCGAGCATGCGGCCACCACCCTCGCCCCCGGTGATGACAAGGGTGCCGCGGGGCGTCAGCAGGTGCCTCAGGTCGGAGATCGGACGCAGGCCGCCGATGTCGAGGACGACGTCATAGCGGCCCGCGTGCTCGGCGAGGTCGTCGCGTGTGTAGTCGACGACCGGGTCCGCACCGAGCGCACGCACCCCGTCGACCTTCTCCGTACGACAGACGCCGGCGACCTCGGCGCCGAACGCACGCGCGATCTGGACCGCGTACGTCCCGACGCCGCCGGACGCGCCGATCACGAGGACACGGTCGCCCGAGCGCACGCGGCCGGCGTCGCGCACGGCATGGAGCGCCGTGACCGCAGAGACGGGCAGCGCCGCGGCCTGGACGTACGAGAGCGCGTCGGGCTTGGGCACGAGGTGCTTCGCCTTGGCGCGCGCCCGCTCGGCGTACGTGGCCGTGCCCGCACCGAGGACCGCGTCGCCGACCGCGAGCTGCGTGACGCCCTCACCGACCTCGCGGACGACCCCCGCGACCTCCATGCCGATCGGCCATCGCGGGCGGCGCACGCCCATCGCGACGCGTCCGATCAACGGACGGCCGGTCATGACGTGCCACGCCCCTCGATCGAGCCCCGCCGCATGGACGTCGAGCACGACCTCGCCTTTGCCAGGCACAGGCTCGCGGACGTCACGAAGCTCGAGGCAGTCGGCATCTCCGTACCGATCTCGGACGATCGCTTTCATCTGAACCACAACCTTACGTTGTAAGGGGACGCCTCGACGGTAGCCTTACGTCGTAAGGTCGCGCAAGACCCGTTGCAGGAGGAGCCATGGCCCGTCGCCCGCCGCTGACCCGCGAGCTGGTGCTCCGTACGGCGGTCTCCCTCGCGGACGGCTCCGGAGCCACCTCGCTCACCATGCGCGCGCTCGCTCGCAACCTCGGCGTCGAGGCGATGTCGCTCTACCACCACGTGGCCAACAAGGACGACCTGCTCGACGGGATGGTCGACCTCGTCTTCGCAGAGATCGCGCTGCCGGTCGCCGGCAAAGACTGGCGTACGCAGATCCGGCGGCGGTGCATGTCCGCTCGCGAGGTGCTCCTGCGTCACCCCTGGGCGATCGGGTTCGTCGAGTCGCGCACGGCACCCAGCCCGGCGACGCTGCGCCACCACGAGGCGGTGCTCGCCTGCCTGCGGCAGGCGGGATTCTCCGTCCGCCTCGCGGCTCACGCGTTCGCCCTGATCGACGCCCAGCTCTTCGGCCAGGTGGTGCAGGAGGTGAACCTGCCGTTCAGCGACTCGCAGGGCGCCGCCGAGGTCGCCGGCAGCATGCTCGAGGGAGCCGCACCCGTCGAGCTCCCTTATCTCACCGAGATCGCGGTGGAGCACGTGATGAAGCCCGGCTACGCGTTCGGCGACGAGTACGCGTACGGGCTCGACCTCATCCTCGACGCGCTCGAGCAGCGGCGGCTCACGAAAGCCTGAGAATCCGTTCGGCGAGACCGACGGCCCCCGCTACGGTCTGGCCATGAGCTGCCGCATCTCGCACACGACCATCGACTCGCACGACGCCTACGCCCAGTCGCAGTGGTGGAAGCAGGTCCTCGTCGGATACACCGACGTCCCGGGTGACCCGAACGAGCCCGGCCACGAGGAGTGCATGATCGTCCCGCCCACCGACGGGAGCGCGGGTGCCGCAGGTCCCGTGCTGTTCATCGAGGTCCCCGACGACAAGACCGTGAAGAACCGCCTCCACCTCGACCTGCGCCCCACCGACCGTTCACGGGACGACGAGGTCGAGCGTCTGCTTGCGCTGGGCGCGACCCAGCTCGGGGACTTCCGTCGACCCGACGGGACGGGTTGGATCACGCTCGCCGACCCCGAGGGCAACGAGTTCTGCATCCTGCGCAGCGACGCCGAGGTCGCGGCGCAGGACGGGTGAGGCCGGGTCAGCGCGGAGCCCGGAACCCCGCTGCCTCGGCCTGAGCGACCGACACGAAGCACGCCTCGGGCACCGTGACCGCGTACGAGCGGGTGCCCGGCTCGTGGAAGATCCGGTCGCCCCCGTCGTCGGGGACGTTGCCCTTGATCGGAGCCTTGGCCGGGCACGTCTTGCCCGCGGGAGCGGCCGTCGCCCCGTCGGCCGGCGCACTCGCGGTGGGCTTGGAGCCCTTCGCGAAGCCCGCCGCGTACGACCACGTCGACTTCGGTAGCGGCGCGAGGTCGGCTGGGGTGCCGTCGACGCGCGTGCACGCGTCGAGGATGCCCGCGATCGCCGTCTTCATCGGGGCTGTCACCCGCAGCGCGTAGGCGTGGGCGATGCGGGTGAACCGGATGACGTAGGTGCAGCGGTATGCCTTGTTCGGCGGCAGCCACCCGTCGGGCCCGGAGTCGGACTTGCTCGAGTTGGTCGGACCGTCGACCGCGAGCAGGTTGAGCGGGTCGTTCGCGAACGTCACGCGCTTGCCGACCGGCCACTGCTGCGCGCCGAGCTGCCAGCTCAGCGACAGCGGAACCACGTGGTCGATCTGCACCGCGGAGGCATCGGCCTTGCGGAACGCGATCGTGGAGCTGGTGTAGGGGTCAGCGAGGGTGCCGGCGACGACCACGCACTTGTTGCGCTTCTCGACGTCGCGCATGTCGCGGACCAGGATGTTGTCGCGGGTGCCGCACCCGCTGCGGGTCACGTCGGCCCATGCCTGGCCGTACTGGCCGACCCGGTCGTAGCCCGTCTTGGGGGCCCGCCCCGAGACCTTCAGCCCGTCGAGCATCGCGCGGGCCTTGGCGACCTGGTCTGCGACGGCCGCCGGCGCTGAGGTTGCCGCCGGCGCTGTGGTCTCCGCCGCGGCCTGAGCGGGCTGCTCGCCCTCGACGGGACCGCAGGCCGAGACGGCGAGCAGCGAAGCGGCAGCGAGGGACAGGGCGAGACGTCGCGTACGGGGGGTCACCCGTCGGTTCTACACGTCCGCACCGACATGGGCGCCCCCGGGCTCCACAGCGCTACCGTCGACACCATGAGCACCGACTGGTACGACCCGGACGCGGTCTCGCTGATGCTGGACGACCTCCAGACGTGGGCCGTCGTCGGGCTCTCGGGCGACCCCACACGCACCGCCTACCGGATCGCCGAGACCCTCCAGGCTCGCGGCAAGCGGATCGTCCCGATCCACCCCGCCGCGCCGGTCGTCCTCGGCGAGCAGGGGTACGCGACGCTGTCCGACGTGCCGTTCCCGATCGACGTCGTCGACGTGTTCCGCCGCTCGGAGGCCGCCGGTCCGTTCGCCGACGAGGCGGTCGCGATCGGTGCGAAGGGCGTGTGGTTCCAGCTCGGCGTGATCGACGAGGACGCGTTCGCGCGGACCCGTGCCGCCGGCGTCGCGATGGTGATGGACACCTGCCCGATGATCGAGTGGGCCAAGCGGGCGTCGTGACACCGAAGGCGACAGGTCCGCTCGTCGTGCCGCCCGGCCCAGGGGTCCCGGGCGGTCTCGTGGTGCCGGAGAGTGAGCTGGAGGAGCGGTTCTCGCGCTCACCAGGGCCGGGCGGGCAGTCGGTGAACACGACCGATAGCCGGGTCGAGATCGTCTTCGACGTCGCCGCGTCCGAGGTGCTGACCCCGCAGCAGCGCGACCGGGTCGTCGCCGCGCTCGGGAGCACCCGCCTGAGCGTGACGGCGTCCGAGCACCGCTCGCAGCTGCGCAACCGTGTCGCCGCCCGAGAACGTCTCGCCGAACGGCTCCGTACGGCGCTCGCGCCACCGCCCCGAAGCCGTGTCGCCACCAAGCCGACCCGCGGCTCGCAGCGTCGCCGGGTCGAGGCGAAGCGACGCCGGTCGGAGACGAAGTCCGGCCGCGGGCGCGTCCGCGACACCGACTGAAGGCGTTCGCTCCTCCGGCTCGTCGCGGCGACTGTGTCGTGGGGCCTACGCTCGTCCCATGACCGACGAGCACCCCGAGAACACCGAGCCCGACCGCTGGTCCGACGAGGCGAAAGACTCCTTCGTCCGCGCCGCCGACGCCCTGAGCTCCGCGCTCCGCACCCACGCCGTCGTGGTTGCGGCAGCCGGTTCGGACATCGACGTCGCGACGATCGACGCCGCCAAGCAGGCGCTCGCCGACGCGCTGGAGGCGTACGACGAGGCGCAGTACGACTACAGCGGCACGTTCCCGCCCTTCGCGATCATCGAGGAGGACGAGGGTGGCGACGACGGCCACGACCACGACCACGACGCGCACGACGGCGCACCGATCGACGACCAGGACGTCACGGGCGTCACGGTGCTGCAGCGCATGGACTACCGCGTGACCGACCCGCGTGCGGTCGTCGCGGCCGGCGCGGTCGCGCAGCGGCTGTCCGACGGCGAGATCGAAGGGCCGGTCACCGGTGTCGGTGAGGCGCTCTATGCGCTCGCGCACAGCCACGGGCTCGGCGGCTGGAGCCGTCTCGCCGAGACCAGCGGCATCGAGCCGGTCGCGCACGTCGCGCTCGCCGTCGCCAACGACGGCCTGCTGCCGAGCGACCCCGACGAGTGGCCGGACGACTCGCTGAGCGTGGAGGAGGGCGAGCTCCTCTTCCAGGAGGGCGCGACCTGGGTCGACTGAGACCCGCTGGACGCGGCCCGGCTCACGAGCCGGGCCGCACCATCCACCTCCGTGGATCGTCGACGACCGCGAACCCGTACCTCTCGTACAGCCCGTGGGCGTCGGCGGTCGCGAGCATCGTGCGGCGCAGGTGCAGCGCGTCGAGCGCGGCGACCACGCCGTCCACGAGCATCACCCCGACGCCCCGGCCTCGTACGGACGGCGCGACGAACACGTCGCACAGCCAGGCGAACGTCGCGCCGTCGGTGACCACGCGGGCGTACGCGACCTGCGTGCCGTCGGCGTCGTAGACACCGAAGTTGAGCGACCCGTCGATCGCCGCGTCCTGCACCTCGCGGGGACGACCGAGCGCCCAGTAGGCCTCCTCGCTGAGCCAGCCGTGGATGCGGGCGCGGTCGAGGCGCGCGGGGTCGTCGGAGAAGACGTAGGCCATATCGTTCACAGCCCGAGCACCAAAGCGAGGACGGCGACGACGAGGCCGGCGACCAGCGCCACGCCACCGACGACGACCCCGACCCAGGCCGACACTGGCAGCCTCTCGCGCCAGCCGTGCTCCCTGGCGATCGCCGTGATCACGGAGCGGACGTCCTCGGTCGAGCGCGTACGACCGAGCTGCCGGCCGCGGTGCACGTCCTTGCGCCAGCTCGCGTGCGGCGCACCGCTGATCCCCGCCGACCATCGGACGGTCGTCGCGACGTCGGTGATCACGTACGTCCCCCTGTCGGGCGTGAAGCGTAGCTCGTGCCGGATGTCCTTCTTCAGCCCCGCCTTGGCGAGGGCCCCGTGCCACCGGGCATCGGCGAGGTCCCTCTGAACGTCGACGACTCCGCTGTCGCGTCGGGTCACCTGCCACGGCGTCGGCGCGAGGACACGGGACAGCGCGTCGAACGTCGCCTGGGGGTCGGGCGCAGGGGTCACGGCGACACCGTACGACAGGGGTGGGCACGCCTTGCAAAGTTAATAGCATTAGCCGTATAGTGATGGACATGAGCCACGCATCCGACGTCCAGCAGCTGACGCGCCCCGACGGCCGCGTCGCCTACACCGACACGGGCGAGGGCCCGGTCGTCGTGCTCGTCCCCGGCATGGGCGACCTCCGCGCGACGTATGACACGCTCGCACCCCTCGTCGCCGGCGCCGGCTACCGCGTCGTGGTCACCGACCTGCGCGGCCACGGCGACTCCGACACCGACTTCCGGGCGTACGGCGACTCCGTGACGGCGGCGGACCTGGTCGCTCTCGTGGAGCACCTCGACGCCGGCCCCGCCGTGCTCGTCGGCAGCTCGATGGGCGGGTCCGCCGCCGTCATCGCCGCCGCGGACCGCCCCGACCTCGTGAGCGGCGTGGTCCTGCTCGCCGGTTTCCTGCGCGAGCCGATGTCGCCGGCGATGGGCGCCGTGATGCGCGGCTTCTACCGGATCCTCTTCGCCCGCCCGTGGGGTGGCGCCGTGTGGGCCTGGTACGTCCGCTCGATGCTCAGCAAGGGTCGTCCCACACCCGGGCTCGACGCGCGCATCGCCCTGCTGCGCCGCACCTTCGGCGACCCGGCTCGCCTGCGGGCGTTCCGCCGCCTCACCGTCGCCCTTGACCACCGCGAGGTCGAGGCCCGCCTCACCGACGTCCGTACGCCGGTCCTGGCCGTCTTCGGCGACACCGACCCGGACTTCTCCGACGCGCGCGCCGAGCTCGCCTTCGCCCGCGAGACGCTCGGTGCCGACGGCATCGTGCTCGAGCAGGTCGGTCACTATCCGCACCTCCAGGCGCGCGACGAGGTGCTCGCCGTCCTCCTCCCGTTCCTTGCAGCCAAGACCCGCGAGGACGACGCCGATGCCTAGGGCGGGACTCAACCGCGAGCGGGTGGTCGCCGTCGGGCTCGACGTGGTCGATCTCGGCGGTCGTACGGGCTTCGCCGACCTCACCCTCGCAGCGGTCGCCTCGGCGTCCGGGGTCTCGACGCCCAGCCTCTACAAGCACGTCGCGTCGCTGGCTGCCCTGCGCCGGGACATCGCCGTACGGGCGGTCGAAGAGCTCGTCCGGACGACGAGCCGCGCGACCGTGGGCCGCTCGGGGCCGGAGGCGATCCGGGCGCTCGGGCACGCGATGCGCGACTACGCCCGCGCGCACCCCGGGCGCTATGCGGCGACCCAGGTCGCCGCCGATCCCGACGACCCGGACGACGCCTCGCTGGCGGCGGCGGGCGCCGACGCCGTCGCCGTCCTCGCAGCGGTGGTCCGCGGTGCCGGGGTGTCCGACGACCGCCTCGTGGACGCCGTGCGCATCTTCCGCTCGGCCATGCACGGCTTCGTCGTCCTCGAGCTCGACCTCGGCTTCCGCCTGCCCGACGACCTCGATGCGAGCTTCGACGCACTCCTCGACGTCGTGGTCGCCGGACTCGCGACCCTCGGCGACTGACGGGGGAGTCGTACGACGTCCTGGCCGTACCGGCTCTCAGTCCCTCGTCAGGAGCTCCGCCAGGTGAACGGCCGGACGTTCGCGCAGGTCCGCGACCTGGGTCCGGCACGAGAACCCGTCGGCCAGCACGACGGCGTCGGGCGCGGCGTCCAAGGCGGGCAGCAGGTTCTGCTCGGCGACCGCGACCGACACCTCGTAGTGGCCCCGCTCGACCCCGAAGTTGCCGGCGAGCCCGCAGCACCCAGCGAGCGTCGTGACCGTCGCGCCGGTCCGCGCGAGCAGCGCCCGGTCGGCCTCCCAGCCGAGCACCGCGTGGTGGTGGCAGTGCGGCTGGGCGACGACAATCGTGCCCGTCAGGTCCGGCGGCGTCCAGTCCTCGGCGGTCGCGAGCAGCTCGGCGACGGTCTTCGTCGCACCGGCGACCACGCGCGCGTCCTCGTTGTCGAGGAGCTCGACGGCGTCGCTGCGCAGCACCGCGGTGCAGGACGGCTCGATCCCGACGACCGGCACCCCTGCACGGACGGACTCCGCGAGCTCGCCGACCGTACGTCCGAGGATGCGGCGGGCCGCGTCGAGCTGGCCCGTGGTGATCCAGGTCAGGCCGCAGCACAGCTGCGACGACGGCAGCGTCGGCTCGAAGCCCGCCTCGCGCAGCAGTCGTACGGTCGCCTGCGCGACCTCGGGGGAGAAGGAGTTGGAGAAGCTGTCGACGAAAAGGACCACCGGGCGGCGATCGGTCGTCTCCTCCGCCACCTCGGCCGACCACCAGCGCCGGAAGGGCGGCCTCGCGAACTCCGGGATCGACCGACGCCCGTCGACACCGGCGACGAACATGGCCAGGTGCCGGATCCCCGGAAGGCGCATCATCAGGTTGGCCACGCGCGGCATCCGCCCTGCCAGGCGGCTCCACAGCGGCAGGCGTCCGAGGGTGTAGTGCGAACGCGGACGCAGGCGCCGCCGGAACTTTTGGTGCAGCGCCTCTGCCTTGTACGTCGCCATGTCGATGCCGGTCGGGCAGTCCGACCCGCAGCCCTTGCAGGCCAGGCAGAGGTCGAGCGAGTCCGCGACCTCGGGCGCACGCCAGTCGAGCGCACCCCGTACGACGTCCTGGAGCACCCGCGCCCGGCCACGCGTGCTGTCCTTCTCCTCACGGGTCGCGAGGTAGGACGGGCACATCACGCCGCCCGCCGCCGAGTTGTCCGCGCGGCACTTGCCGACGCCGGTGCAGCGGTGCACGGCCTGCGCAAGGTCGCCGTGGTCGGCCTCGTACGCGAAGGCGAGCTGCTTGCGGTACGGCGCGACGCCCGCGACGCGCACGTCGGCGTCGAACGGGTCGGGATCGACGAGCACGCCGGGGTTGAGCAGGTTGTCCGGGTCGAACGCGTGCTTGACCTGGCCGAAGAACGCGATCGCGTCGGCGGAGTACATGGTGGGCAGCAGCTCGCTGCGGGCCCGGCCGTCGCCGTGCTCGCCGGACAGCGACCCGCCGTACTCCGCAACGAGCCCCGCCGCCGCCGTGAGGAATCGGCGCAGGCGCGGCAGGCCGTCGGGCTCGTCGAGCGGGTAGTCGAGCCGCACGTGCATGCAGCCGTCGGCGAAGTGCCCGTACGGGGCAGACGTCAGCCCGTGCTCGGCGACGAGCTCCTCGAACCGCGCGAGGTAGGAACCAAGCATCTCCGGCGGGACCGCCGCGTCCTCCCAGCCGGGCCACGCGGGCTTTCCCGACGGCGCGCGGCCGGCGAGGCCCGCCCCGTCCTCGCGGATCCGCCACAGGCGTGCGGCGGTCACCGGGTCCTCGACGAGCAGCGACTCGACACCGAGGTCCGCGTCGACGAGCGCGCGTGCGCGGTCGAGCACGTCCGTACGGTCGTCGCCGGCGATCTCGACGAAGAGCCAGGCGGCGCCGCGCGGCAGCGGGGGGATCGCCGCATCACCGCGACGCGACCGCAGGACGTCGACGAGACGCACGTCCATGCCCTCGCACGCGGTCGGGCCGTACGTCTTCACTGTCGGTGCCGCCTCGCCCGCCTTGACGATGTCGGCGAACCCGATCGCGACGAGCACACGGTGCGCGGGATCCGTTACGAGGTGGACCGTCGCCTCGGTGAGGATGCCGAGCGTGCCCTCGGACCCGACGAGCAGCTGCGTGAGGTCGAAGCGCTCGGGCAGCAGGTGCTGGACGGCGTACCCGCTGACCTGGCGGCCGAACCGGTCGAACTCCGTCCGCGCGGTCGAGAGGTGGCGACCGGCGGCGGCCCGCAGGTCGGCGAGGAGAGGCTCGGGGCCTGTCGCGAACGCGGCGCCCGCGGCGTCGTACCCGGTCACGAGCGTCTCGCCGGACGCGAGCAGGTGGGTGGAGCCACGGACGTTGTCGGACGTCCGGCCGTAGCCGAGCGCGCGGTTGCCGCACGCGTTGTTGCCGATCATGCCGCCGATGGTGCAGCGCGGGTGCGTCGACGGGTCGGGGCCGAAGCGCAGCCCGTGCGGCAGCACCGCCTTCTGGAGGACGGCGTGGACGGTGCCCGGCTCGACGACGGCGGTGCGCGCCGCAGGATCGACGGCGAGGACGTGGTTCATGTGGCGGCTGAAGTCGAGCACGATGCCCCGCCCGATCGCGTTGCCCGCGATGGACGTGCCGGCCCCCCGCGCGGTCAGCGGGACACCGTGCTCCTTAGCGAGCGCGAGCGTCGCGGCCACGTCGGCGGCGTCGCGCGGGCGGACGACCGCGAGCGGGGGGATCCGGTAGAGCGAGGCGTCGGAGGCGTACATCGCCTTCGTGCCGTCGTCGTCGTGCACCTCGAGGCCGGCGCGGCGCAGGGCGGCCGTGGTGTCGCGCGTGTCAGTCACCGTCACGAGTAACATGTTACTCATGCCCTCGTTGACCGACTCCGTGGTGGCGCACGTCCGTGACGGGATCCGACACCAGCAGTACGTCCCGGGGGAGATCTACTCCGTCTACCAATTGGCCGACGCGCTCGGCGTCTCGCGCAGCCCCGTACGCGAGGCGATGGTGCGGCTCTCCGAGGCAGGGCTGATCGAGATCGCCCGCAACCGCGGCTTCCGCGTGGTGCTCCCGCAGGCGCGCGACGTCGCCGAGATCTTCGCCGTACGACTCGCGCTCGAGCCCGCAGCGGCACGGCGGTGCGGCGAGCGCGGCGTCGACCTGTCCGGCCCGTACGCGGCCCTGGTCGAGGCCGAGCAGCGCGGCGACGAGCCGGCGTTCTGGGAGGCCGACCAGGCGCTTCACGAGGCGGTCCTCCTCGGGTCCGGCAACGCCCGCGCCGCGGCGATCGTCGCCTCCCTGCGTGCGACCACAGCGCTCCTCGGTCCGCCGACCTCACACGCGGGGCGGTCGCTGCACGAGATCCGCATCGAGCACGCGCCGATCGTCGAGGCGCTCGCCCGGCACGACGGCCCGGCCGCGGAGGCGGCGATGCGGACTCACCTCGTACGGACGGGGCGGATGCTCGTCGGCCAGCTCGCCGGGGCCACGCCGGACGCGGCCGCGGTGGACGAGCTCTGGGACGACGTGGTCGGGCATTCCCTCTAGCGGAACGGCGTCACTATCATATACGTTCCTCGCATGAAGACCGCGGTGATCACCGGCAGCAGCAGGGGCATCGGATTCGGCCTGGCAAAGGAGCTGCGAGCACGCGGCTTCGACGTCGTGGTCAGCGGACGCGGCGAAGAATCGGTCTCCGACGCCGCCAAGCGCCTGGAGCAGTCCTCCGACGCGGGGAGGGTCATCGGGCTCGTCTGCGACGTCTCCGACCCCGCCTCGGTGCAGCACCTGTGGGACGCCGCCGTCGGCGAGCTCGGCTCCGTCGACCTGTGGATCAACAACGCCGGCGTCGCCCGTACGGTCCACCCTGTGGTCGACCTCCGCCCTGAGTGGATCGTCGAGATGGTGACCTCGAACATGGTCGGCACGATCCTCGGCAGCCGTGTGGCCGTCCGCGGCATGACCGCCCAGGGTCACGGCCAGCTCGTGAACATCCTCGGTGGCGGCTCCGACGGCAAGATCCGCCCCGGCATGACCGTGTACGGGTCGACCAAGCGCGGCCTGCGGGCGTTCACCGACGCGCTGGTCCGCGAGACGGCGGACGGCCCAGTCAAGATCGCGTCGGTGAGCCCCGGCGTCGTCGTCACCGACGGCATGATCCGCGAGGCACGCGAGCTCGGTCCCGAAGGCTTCGCGCGGGTCCGCAAGGCGATGAACATCCTCGCCGACCCCGTCGAAGAGGCCGCGCCGCCGATCGTCGACATGATCCTCGCCAACCCCAAGCACGGCGCCACGCTCAAGCGCGTCGGCAGCCTCGAGCTCGGGCTCCGGTTCGCCAAGGGCGGCAAGGGCCGCGACGTCTTCGCCGGCACCGGAGTCTGAACGCCCGCCACACGTGCGCACCCCCACGAAAAAGGCTCCCGGTCGGAGATCTGACCGGGAGCCTTCGCTTGTGCGCGAGGGGGGACTTGAACCCCCACGTCCTTACGGACACTGGCACCTGAAGCCAGCGCGTCTGCCATTCCGCCACTCGCGCGATTGCGTCGTGAGTCTAACAGCCACCCCCAGCACGACAGTCAAACGGGTGGCCTCTCGACGCGCGTCCGGTGTGAGGAGCGCGGCATGTTCCCCCGGCCCGATACGATCGGGTGGACGCGCGGTCCTCTTCTCCGAGAGAGTACGCGTGTCTGTCACGACGCCCGGCACGAGCGGACAGGAGGAGGTCGCAGCGATGGGTGTGCTCCAGCGCTTTGAGCAGCGTCTCGAGGACGCAGTCTCCGGTGCGTTCGCGCGCGTTTTTCAGAGTGCGGTCCAACCGGTCGAGATCGCCGCCGCCCTGCAGCGCGAGCTCGACAACGGGGCCCAGATCTTGTCGCGCGACCGCGTGCTCGTCCCCAACGACTTCACGGTCGAGCTTGCCCAGACCGACTTCGAGCGCCTCGCCCCGTACGGAGGCACGCTCTCCGGCGAGCTGTCCGAGCTGGTCCACGAGCACGTCGCCGAGCAGCACTACACCCTCGCCGGCCCGCTCAAGCTCGAGTTCGTCCACCAGCCCGACCTGACCACGGGCCGCTTCCGCATCCGCTCGCGCGCCTCCGCCGCTGTGACCCCCGCCGCTGGAGTCCGGATGACCGACACCGCCGTCGCCAAGGCACCGGTGGTGCTGGAGGTCAACGGCGTACGCCATCCCGTCGAGCCGCCCGGTGTGATCATCGGCCGCGGCACCGATGCCCAGCTGCGCATCAACGACCCCGGGGTCTCCCGCCAGCACGCGCAGGTGCGGGTCTTCCTCGAGGGCAACAGCGTCCGCGTCGCGATCGAGGATCTGGGCTCGACCAACGGCATCGTCGTCGACGGCCGCCGCGTCACGCACGCGGTGCTCTCCGACGGCTCGCGGGTCCAGCTCGGCAACACCCTCGTCGTCGTCCGCAACCCCCACGCACGACCCGGCCCTCCGGTCGGTCCCACTGGGCCGGTCGCACCGGCCGCCGGCTCGCCCGCCGGTCCCCAGTCCGGTTCGCAAGGACCCGGCTCGCACGCCGCACCACCGTCGGGCCAGGGCCGCCCCGGTGCGTACGGCGGGCACGCGCCGGCCCCACCGCCTCCTCATGCTGGCCCTCAAGGTGGTCGCTGGTGACCGAGCTGACCCTCACCCTCATCAAGCTCGGCTTCCTCGCGGTGCTCTGGCTGTTCGTGCTCTCCGCCGTCTCGGTGATCCGCTCGGACATCTTCGGCGCCAAGGTCGAGTCGCCGCGCGTCCCCAAGCAGGCCAGCCAGAAGGCGCGCGCACCCAAGGCACCCAAGGGCCGCAAACCCAAGCGCGGCATGCCGTCGACGCTCGTCGTCACCGACGGCCCCAACGCCGGCCAGCTGGTCCCGGTGACCGGCGCCGACATCCTGCTCGGACGCGGCACCGACGCGGCGATCCGGCTCGACGACGACTATGTCTCCACCCGTCACGCCCGCTTCTCCACCAACGGTGAGCAGTGGTATGTGGAGGATCTCGGGTCCACCAACGGCACCTATCTCGGCAGCCAACGCGTGACCACCCCTGTCCCGGTCGACCTCGGGGTGCCCGTACGCCTGGGCAAGACCGTGGTCGAGCTCCGGAAGTAGGCGACGCCCGTGTCCTTGCAGCAGCCCCGCCTCGCCTACACGTACGCCGCGCTGTCGGACGTCGGTCGGCGTCGCACCTCCAACCAGGACTCGGGCTATGCGAGCCCGCACCTGCTCGTCATCGCCGACGGCATGGGCGGCGCGGCCGCCGGCGACCTCGCGTCGTCGGAGGTCATGCACGTGGTGCGGCGCCTGGACGGGCCCCCGCCGGGCGACGTGATCGAGGCGCTCGCGGGTGCGGTGCACCGTGCCAACGACCGGCTCGCCGAGGTCATCGAGGACGACCCGAGCGTCGAGGGCATGGGGACCACCCTGACCGCGCTGCTGTGGAACGGTGCGCAGTTCGGGCTCGCCCACATCGGCGACTCCCGTGCCTATCTCATGCGCGACGGGCAGCTCCACCAGATCACCAAGGACCACACGCTGGTCCAGAGCCTCGTGGACGAGGGACGACTCACCCGCGAGGGCGCCCGTACCCACCCCAACCGCTCGCTGATCTTGCGCGTGCTGCTCGGGCGCGACGAGTCCGAGCCCGACCTCACCCTCATCGAGCCGCAGCTCGGCGACCGCTACCTGCTGTGCAGCGACGGTCTGTCCGACATGGTCGACGACGACGCGATCGCGGACGTCCTCCGTACGGCGCCCAACGTCGACGTCGCCGCGGTCGACCTGGTCCAGCGCGCGCTCGTCGGCGGCGGCGCCGACAACGTGACCGTGATCCTCGGCGAGATGGTCGACCCCGAAGCCCCTGTCGACCCGACGCTCGCCTGCGCCGACGAGCAGCCGATGCTCGTCGGTGCCGCCGCCGAGCAGGCCAGGCCCGGGGGCGACACGAGCACGACCGCCACGAGTCTGGACGCGATCCCGCTCCCTCCTGACGAGGTCGGCGTCAACGGCGAGCGAGGCGCCGGGGCGATCACGCGCGATATCGACCCCGAGGCGTTGCGCTACGCCCCGCGTGCGCCGCGCCGCCACATCTGGCTGCGTCGTCTCGTCGTCGTCGCGCTCGTCGTCGCCCTGCTCGCCGCGGCCGCCAAGCTCGCGTGGGACTGGACCCAGCACCAGTACTACGTCGGCACCGAGAACGGCGTCGTCGTGATCTACCGGGGCATCCAGGCCGACCTCCCGCTCATCGACGTCGACAGCGTCGAGGAGGTCTCCGACGTCCGCGTCGACGCCCTCCCGACCTTCCGCGCCAACCAGGTCAAGAAGGGCATCGCGTCCACCTCGCTGACCGACGCCCGTGACACGGTCACCACGCTGCGCGACATCGCGACACTGTGCGCCGACCCGGCACAGGCCAACCTGCCCGGCAACGAGTGCGGTGGTGCGGAGTGAGCAACCCCGCCACCACTCCCGCCGTCGTCCACCGCAAGCGTCGAGGGGCGGAGGCCCTCCTCATCGCGCTCGCGCTCGTGATCGTCATCTTCGCGTTCTGCGCCGTCGGGCTCGGCGCGCGCGGCAAGATCCCCGGGTTCGTTGCGGGGCTCGCGGTCCTTCTCGTGGTCATCGCGGTCGCGACCCACCTCGTCGTCCGCTTCGTGGCCCCGTACGCCGACCCTGTGCTCGTGCCGCTCGTCGTCGCCCTCAACGGGCTCGGCATCGCGATGATCTACCGCCTCGACCTCGCACGCCTCGACAGTCTCGGCGACGAGGCCAAGCAGTTCGCGGGCAAGCAGGTCATGTGGACGGCGATGGGCCTGGCGCTGTTCGTGGCCGTGCTGCTGATCGTGCGCGACCACCGCAAGCTCCAGGCCTACACCTACACGTTCGGCCTCGCGGCGCTCGTCCTGCTGATCCTGCCGCTGCTGCCGGTGATCGGGACGCAGATCAACGGCGCCCGGATCTGGATCCGCGTGGGGGGCTTCAGCCTGCAGCCGGGCGAGTTCGCCAAGATCTGCCTGGCGATCTTCTTCGCCGGCTACCTCGTCGTGAAGCGCGACGCCCTGGCGCTGGCGGGCCGGCGCTTCATGGGCATCGACTTCCCCCGCGGGCGCGACCTCGGCCCGATCCTCGCCGCCTGGGTGGTCAGCCTCGGTGTCCTGATCCTCCAGCGCGACCTCGGCTCGTCGCTGCTCTTCTTCGGGCTGTTCGTCGTGATGCTCTACGTCGCCACGGAGCGCCCCGGCTGGCTCGTCGTCGGCATGTCGCTGTTCCTCGGCGGCGCTCTCTTCGCCGCGACCACGTTCAGCCACGTCCAGAGCCGTGTCGACGCCTGGCTGAGCCCGTTCCCGGTGACCGACGGCACATTCCAGCTGACCCAGGGTCTGTACGGCATGGCGTGGGGCGGCCTGCTCGGACGCGGTCTCGGCGAGGGCAATCCCTACCTCACACCGTTCGCCTACTCCGACTTCATCTTCGCCTCGTTCGCAGAGGAGCTCGGGCTTGCCGGCGCGATGGCGATCCTGCTGATGTACGGCCTGATCGTGGAGCGCGGCCTGCGCATCGCGCTGCTGTGCCGTGACGCGTTCGGCAAGCTGCTCGCGACCGGCCTCGCGGTCTCGTTCGCGCTCCAGGTCTTCGTCGTCATCGGCGGCGTCACCCGGATCATTCCGCTGACCGGTCTGACCACACCGTTCATGTCGTACGGAGGCTCGTCGATCCTTGCAAACTGGGCGATCATCGCCCTCCTGCTCCGCATCAGCGACCAGAGCCGACGCCCGCCTCCGGAGGCGGCCCCGATGCAGATGGACGACGCGACCCAGGTGGTGAAGCTGTGAACCGGCCGATCCGTGTGATGTCGATCGTGTGCCTGGTGCTGTTCACCGCCCTGCTCATCGGCGTGAACTACATCCAGTTCGTCGAGGCCGACACGCTGAACGCCAAGAACGGCAACCGCCGCGTGATCGACGAGGAGTTCGCCCGCGAGCGAGGCCCCATCCTCGTCGGCGACCGCCCGATCGCCGAGAGCGTCCCGGTCGACGACCAGTGGAAGTTCCAGCGCCGCTACCCCGAGGCCAAGCTGTACGCCGACATCACCGGCTACTTCAGCTACACCTTCGGGCGCAGCGGGCTCGAGCAGTCCCAGAACGACATCCTGTCCGGCAGCGACAACCGGCTCTTCGTCAACCGCGTCGTCGACCTCATCGGGTCCAACCAACCGCGCGGCGGCAGCGTCTCGGTGACGATCAACCGCCGTGCACAGCGGGCGGCCGCCGAGGGGATCGAGAACCTGCCCGGCAACGCCAAGGGCGCCGTCGTCGCGCTCGATCCGAGCACCGGCGCGATCCTCGCGATGACCGGCAGCCCCACCTACAACCCCAACCTCCTCGCCAGCCACAACCTGGACGAGGTATCGAAGGCCTGGAAGCGGCTCGACGCCGACAAGGACAAGCCGATGCTCAACCGGAGCACGCAGCAGATCCTGCCGCCGGGCTCGACCTTCAAGATCGTCACCGCCGCGGCGGCCATGGAGAAGCTCAACCTGAACCCCGACAGCGTCGTCAAGGGTGGACGCGGACTGACCGCGCCCGGTTTCGGGTCGTACGTGCTCCGCAACCAGGGCGGCGGCAACTGTGGCGGCCCGCGCATCACGCTGACCCAGGCCCTCGAGGTCTCGTGCAACGTCACGTTCGGCGACCTTGCCATGAAGGTCGGCCAGGACGACATGGAGCGCCAGTCCGACGCCTTCGGGTTCGGTGCGCGCGACCTCGACCAGCTCCCGATGAGCCCCAGCCAGTTCACCTCCGACCCCGATGTCGAGCTCGAGGCGCCGCAGCTCGCGCAGAGCGGCATCGGCCAGTTCGAGGTCGCGGCGACACCGCTGCAGATGGCGATGGCCACCGGAGCGATCGCCAACGGCGGTGCCCTCATGAAGCCCTACCTCGTCTCGACCGTCCGCTCGCCCGACCTCAAGACGATCGAGACGGCTAAGCCCGAGAAGATCCGCGACGCGGTCTCCAGCCGTACGGCGACGGGCCTGTCGCAGATGCTCGTCGACGTCGTCGAGAACGGCACCGGCGGGTCTGCGGCGATCCCGGGGATCGAGGTCGGAGGCAAGACCGGCACGGCGCAGTCGACCGCCGACCGCCCGCCGTACGCATGGTTCATCTCGTTCGCCCCGGCAGACGACCCCAAGGTTGCGGTCGCTGTCGTCGTCGAGTCGTCGAGCACTGGTCGCGACGACATCTCGGGCGGCCGCCTGGCCGGCCCGATCGCCCGATCAGTGATGCAGGCGGTGCTCGACCGATGAACGTCGATGCTCGGGACTTCACCGCCGAGCCGCTATTTTTGAGCAGTTGCCATGAAGGAAGCAGGAGACGATGACCGAAACGCCCACCGGCCCGGGTCAGGGCTACGCAGGGCCTCCGGGTGCGTACGGCCGCCTCGGCGACCGCTACGAGATCGGCGGTCTGCTGGGCAGTGGCGGTATGGCCGAGGTCCGGATCGGACGCGACCTGCGGCTCGGCCGCACCGTGGCGATCAAGCGCCTGCGCATCGACCTGGCCAGCGACCCGACCTTCCTCGCGCGCTTCCGGCGCGAGGCGCAGTCCGCAGCCGCCCTCAACCACCCCTCGATCGTCGCCGTCTACGACACCGGTGAGGCCACCGGCCCCGACGGCCACACCGTGCCGTTCATCGTCATGGAGTACGTCGAGGGTCGGACGCTGCGCGACCTCCTTCGCGAGATGGAGCGCGAGGGGCGCAAGATCCTCCCCGAGCGCACCCTCGAGATCACCGCAGACATCCTGGCGGCGCTCGACTACAGCCACCGTGCCGGCATCATCCACCGTGACATCAAGCCCGCCAACGTGATGCTCACGCCGTCGGGCCAGGTCAAGGTGATGGACTTCGGCATCGCCCGCGCCATCGCCGACACCTCGTCGGCGATGACGCAGACCGCCGCCGTCGTCGGCACCGCGCAATATCTCTCGCCCGAGCAGGCGCGCGGCGAGACCGTGGACGCGCGCAGCGACATCTACTCGACCGGTTGCCTCCTTTACGAGCTGCTGACCGGCCGCCCGCCGTTCCAGGGCGACAGCCCCGTCTCGGTGGCCTATCAGCACGTCCGCGAGGTGGCACCGCCGCCGTCGACGTTCAACCCCGAGGTCAGCCCGGCCGTCGACCGCGTCGTCGCGACGGCGCTCGCCAAGCGCACCGACGAGCGCTACCAGAGCGCGGCCGCGATGCGTGCCGACATCGAGCGTGTCCTCGCCGGCCAGCCGACCGCCGCCTCGGCCGCTCCGACCGCGCAGTACGCCCCGGTCCCGGCGGCTCCGGCCACCGAGGCACTGGCCCCTGCCAACCTCCCCCCGGCCTCGGACGAGGACGAGGGCAAGAGCAAGCGCTGGATCTGGGTCGTCTCGGCCATCGCGGCCCTGCTCGTCATCGGCCTGGCAGCGTGGGGCATCCCCAAGCTGATGGGCGAGAACGAGCCGCCTGTCGACATGGTCACGGTGCCCGACGTCACCGGCAAGACCCAGGAGGCCGCCGAGCGCGAGCTCACCGGCGAGACGTACGGCTTCAAGACGACCGTCAGCACCCAGCCCAGCTCTGACATCGACAAGGGCGAGGTGATCGCGACCAACCCGGCCGCCGAGGACGAGGTCGAGAAGGGCAGCGACGTCGAGATCATCGTCAGTGCCGGACCTGAGCGGGTCGAGGTCCCGTACCTCGTCGGCAAGCGCCTCAAGGAGGCCCGCGCCGAGCTCGAGGCCGTCGGGCTGAAGTCGGACGTCGTCCAGCAGGAGAGCGACTCTCCCAAGAACGAGGTCCTCAAGACCGATCCCGTCCCGGGCGCCAAGGTCGACCCCGGCACGTCGGTCACGCTGACCGTCTCGAAGGGCAAGACCGAGATCCCGAACGTCGTCGGCAAGACGCGCGAAGAGGCTGAGCAGCTCCTCCGCGACGCCGGGTTCGAGGTCCGCGTCTTCGAGACCGACTCCGACCAGCCGGCCGGCACGGTCATCGAGCAGATCCCCGGCTCGGGCCAGGCGGACCCGGGCACGCAGATCGTCCTGACAGTCTCGCGCGGTCCCCAGACGACGGATCCGAACATCCCGCCGACCGAACCGACCGATCCGATGTTCCCCGACGGTGACGGCGGCTAGCCCTCTCCCGTCCGCCCAAGAGGCCCCGAGTCCTTCCGGACTCGGGGCCTCTTGCGTATGCCCTCCGCCCCACACGTCTGTGGATGAAGCTGGGGAAACCTCTGTGGATCACCCAGGTCAGGGGCTGTGAACACAGTTTTCCCCGCGCTGTGGACGACGCTTTTCTTCCTATACCTCCCTGTTTGCGCCGCCCGTGAGGACGCAAAAAACCCCGGATTCCGAAGAACCCGGGGTTTGCCTCTCCACAGGGGTTATCCCCACTGTGGAGAACTACACCGCTGTAGTTAACGGTGTCGAGGCAGCGTCACTCCCACTTCATCGCGAAGCCGAAAGCGGCCACGATGAAGCCCATCCCGATCACGAGGTTCCAGCTCGAGAGATCCTTCATGACAGGGATCTCGTTACCGGCGGTGTAGAAGGCGACGATCCAGACCAGGCCGATCACGGCGCACGCGATCATCGCCGGCGCCGCCCAGCGGTTGCCGATCTTCTTGGGCTTGACCGGGGTACGGCGGTCCGGCGTGGCGGCCTCCGCAGCGGCCTCGCGCTTGGCAGGATTGCCCGACCGTGCAGCGGACTTGTTGGACTCGGCTTCGGACACGAGGACACCTCAGAGAGACAGGCACCCCGGGGTCGGGGCGGCATGGGCAGTTGGTTCTGTCGGCTAGCGTAGTCGGCGCACCTCGGCGGAGTGAAGGAGAGCGTCGTGACCGTCCCAGACAAGGAGCCCGCTGCGCCGCGGGCACCCCTGTCGTGGCGCGTCGCTGTGCCCGTGACGACGGCCCTCGCCGGCGTCCTCTTCGTGACCAGTGCGATCAGCTCCGAGGGCGACGACCTGCGCCAGGAGAAGACCGATCTGCCCACTCTCGTCGAGCAGCGGCGCGAGAACGTCGCCTCGCAGCAGCAGGTCGTCGACGACCTCAGCGCGCAGATCGCCTCGCTCACCGACGAGGTCGACAATGCCGAGGTCTCCAAGGCCCGCAAGGAGACCCGCGCACTGCGCGGGCCGGCCGGCTTCACCGAGGTGAGCGGGCCGGGGCTCCGCATTGCGCTCGAGGACGCGCCCCGCGAGGTCGACGAGCCGGGGCTCGACCCCAACCTGCTCGTGGTGCACCAGCAGGACATCCAGGCATTCGTCAACGCCCTCTGGGAGGGCGGCGCGACGGCCGTCACGCTCCAGGGCCAGCGGCTCATCTCGACCACGGGCATCAAGTGCGTCGGCAACACCGTCATCCTGAACGGCGTCCCGTACTCACCGCCGTACGTCATCGAGGGCGTCGGCCCGATCGACGACCTGTACGGCGGGCTCTCGCGCTCCGGCGCGGTCCAGACCTACCAGGACTACGCCGACCGCTACCAGCTTGGCATGACGATCACACCGAAGGACGAGGTCGTCGCCCCCGCCTACTCGGGGACGGTCGACCTCCAGCACGCCCAGGTGGTCGAGTGACGGTCAGCTCAGCTGGAGCGTCCGCGCCACTGTCGCCCCGATGATCGCGGCCCAGATCGCGCCGAACGCTGCGCACTGGACGAGGTTGCGCCGCGCCCGCGGGGCGTACGCGAAGACCGCTCCCAGCACCAGGCCCGTGACGAAGCCGCCGAGGTGCCCCTGCCAGCTGATGTTGGGGACGATGAAGGTGATCGCCGCGTTGATCGCGACCAGCGCGAGGAGGCCGCGTACGTCCTGCCCCTGCTTGTACATGACGACGAGCGCCATCCCAAACAGGGCGAAGATCGCGCCCGATGCCCCGAGCGTCGTCTGGTGCGGTGTCGAGAGCCAGTAGACGAAGACCGATGCGGCGACGGCCGACGTGAGATAGGCCAGAAGGAACCGCGCCGTCCCGAGGTAGCGCTCCAGCACCGGACCGAACAGGTAGAGCGCGTACATGTTGAACGCGATGTGCAGGATGCTTGCGTGCAGGAAGGCTGACGAGAGCATCCGCCAGTAGGCGCCGTCGGCGACACCGTCCATCAGCGCGACCGAGCCGTCATCGAGTGGGAAAGCAGCGGAGTCGCCGAGCATCACCCCCCACTCCCAGAGCGGGGACTGCCACAAGCCGCCGGTGGCCATCATCAGCAGGAATGCGACGACGTTGAGGCCGATCAGGCTCAGCGTCACGACACCCGGACGGCCCGGAACCAGCCCGCCGCCTGCCGTACGGGCCTGACGCACCCCTGCCTGACCTTCGCGCAGGCAGTTCGGGCACTGGAAGCCGACCGAGGCCTCGCCCATGCAGTCAGGACAGATCGGTCGACCGCACCGCTGGCACGAGATGTAGGTCTCGCGGTCCGGGTGGAGGTAGCAGCGGGGCGGCACCGGCTGGGGTGCCGCCCCGGCGTCGTGCGGGGAGTGGGTCATCGACGGTGGAGGTCAGGCCTCGTCGAAGACGACCGACTCGATGACGACGGGCTCGGCGGGTCGGTCGAGCCGGCCGGTCGGCGTCGAGCCGATCGCGTCCACGACCGCCTTGCTCGCGTCGTCGGCGACCTCGCCGAAGATCGTGTGGCGGCGGTTGAGGTGCGGGGTGGCCACCGTCGTGATGAAGAACTGCGAGCCGTTGGTGTTGGCACCCGCGTTCGCCATCGCGAGCAGGTAGGGACGGTCGAACTGGAGCTCGGGGTGGAACTCGTCCTCGAACTCGTAACCCGGGCCGCCGGTGCCGTTGCCCTTGGGGTCGCCGCCCTGGATCATGAACTGGTCGATGACGCGGTGGAAGATCGTCCCGTCGTACAGGGGATCGTTGCGCTCGGCCCCCGTCTCGGGGTCCTTCCACGTCTTCGTGCCCTTGGCGAGCCCGACGAAGTTGTCCACGGTCTTCGGAGCGTGGTTCGGGAAGAGCCGGATGGTGATGTCGCCACGGTTCGTCTTGAGGGTGACGGTCGACTGGTCTGCCACGGTTGCCTCTCGCTCGGGAACTCTGGTTTCCATCTTCCCACGCGGCACCACAGCCGGACGCGCAGTGGGGGACGCCTCAGGTTAGACAGCCGCAGTTGCGGGCACCGGCACGGTGACCACGACGTCGGTACGGTGTTGACAAAGAGAACGCTGTCCATGGGAAAGGCCAACCATGTTGCTGCGCAAGAAGAAGTCCAAGAGCGAGGAGTTCGCGGAGAAGGCCGGGGAGTTCTGGGAGAGCGCATCCCAGTCCATCTCCGAAGCGGCAACCTCGGTGGCGAGCACGGTCGGACCTCGCCTCGAAGAAGCCCGGGAAGCTGCGGCACCCGTCCTCGCTGACGCACAGGAGCGTGCTGCCGAGGCCAGGGAGCTGTCGCGCCGCAAGGCCAAGAAGGCCAAGAAGCGCGCTGCCGCCCTCGCTGCTGTCGCTGCCACCGCTGCGGCGGCGAAGGCAGAGGAGCACGCCGGCGCCGATGACGACGAGCCGAAGAAGAAGAAGCACCGCCTGCGGAAGTTTGTCGTGCTCGCCGCGATCAGCGGGGCGATCGCGTTCGCGGTCAAGAAGCTGACGGCGCCTCCGTCGGGTGGCAGCTATACGCCGCCGCCTCCGCCGCCGGAGCCCGTACGCCCGACCGGCGCCACGGTGCCTGCCTCCCCGTCGGCCCCGCAGCCGCCGGAGGGTCAGGACGAGGATGTGATCGTCGACGGCGACGCCGACCCTCGCACCGGCCAGGAGCCCGGGTCCGACAAGATCTGAGGGTGACTGTCACTCTGACGTACGAGCCGAGCGGCGCCGCGATCCTCACCTTCGCGGCGCCGCCGGTGAACCTCTACTCGCTCGCGCTCCACGAGGCGTTCGAGGAGGCGCTCGACAGCCTGGCCGCAGACCCGCCGCGTGCGCTGCTGATCCGTGCCGAAGGCAAGGTCGTCTCCGGAGGGGTCGACGTCTCGCTCTTTGACGCGCAGACCTCCGCCGCTGAGGGCAAGGTCCTGTTCGACCGGATGCTCGAGCTGCCGCTACGCATCGCCGCGCTCGACTACCCGGTGGTTTTCGCTGCGCACGCGCTGTGCTTGACGTGGGCGCTCGAGGTCGCGCTCGCGTGCGACCTCATTGTGGCCTCCGACCGGGCGAAGTTCGGGCTCGTCGAGAAGGTCGTCGGCCTGACACCGACCATGGGCGGCACGCAGCGCTTCGCGTCGCGCGCCGGCATCGGCCGCGCCAAGGAGTTCGTGATGACGGGCGACCTGTACGACGCCGCGACCCTCGAGCGGTGGGGTGTCGTCAACCGGGTGCACCCCGTCGACGAGCTCGACGCGTCGGTGGCGACGCTCGTCGACTCGCTCGCCTCCGGACCGACGCGCGCCCACGCGGCCACCAAGGACGTCCTGCGCGCGGTCGAGCGGGGAGGTGTCGCCGCGGCGGACGCCGAGATCACCACGATCGCGTCCGCGCTGTACGACACCGCGGACATGCGGACGGCGATCCGCTCGTTCCTCGAGGACGGGCCGGGCCGGGCCACGTACGCCGGCCGCTGACGGACGCTACTGCGCGGCGGTGGCTTCGGCCTCGGCCTCGTACGTGGCCCAGAGCGCGCGGGTGTGCAGGGTGGCGCGGCGCTCGGCCCAGAACGACACGAACGGGATCGTCGCCAGCACCATCGTCGCGACCGTGAAGCCGACGCTCCAGCCGGCCTGCCGGGACAGGATCGCCGTGATCACGAGCAGCACCATGTAGAAGACCCCGTGGATCGGCGAGATCGACGCCGTGAACTCGCCGATGTCGTGCAGGGTCGTGCCCCCGGAGGTGACCATCTTGATGATCCAGCCGCCGACGACGGCGATCACGAAGAAGCTGACGACGAGTGCAAGGACGCGGTACGCGGCAAGTGTCTTGGGCACGCCTTCGAGAGTACCGCCGGGGTTCAACGCCCCGACGGCGACTTCTCTTCGACCGGCTCGGCCTCGCGTGCGCGGGCTCGTGCACGCGCCGCCTCCTGCGCGGCCCGCTTGGCCGCGGGGACGTGCGAGATCGTGACCGTGCCCTCGCGCCGGATGTCCTGGCACATCCGCCACCACATGAGCAACGCGAACGCCCCGAAGATCCACCACTCGATCGCATAGAAGAGGTTGCGCGTCCCGGCGGTGGAGTCGCTCGTCGGCTCGGGAACCGTCGCCGGCGTCAGCGCGGCCGCGTCGGCGGGATCGTGGGCGGTCACGATGCCGTAGCCGCCGTACAGGTCGTACGGCATCTCGTTGACCAGGCGGGGGATGCGGATGCTGTCGAGCGTCCGGGTCTGCACGTCGAACGCCGAGCCGCGCGCGTCGCCCACCTGGAGGACCGCCTCGAGCGAGACCTCGCCCTGCGGCGTCGGCGGGAGCTCTCCTGCCTCGGCCGACCATCCGCGTACGACCAGCAGCGCGGGCTGACGATCGGCGACGGCCGGCTCCACACCGTCGACGACGATCGGGGCGACGAGCCAGTAGCCCTCGCGGCCCTCGTGCTCGCGCCCCTCGATCCACACCTGCTCGTCGGTGGGGCCGTACGTCCCGGTGACGGTCACCGGCTGGTAGTCCGCCGTCGACGTGTACGGATCGTCCGGACCGAGCACGTCCTGGAGCGGCACCGCGACGGTCTTCGTGAGGTTCGCCTGCGCATCGTCGCGCCGTTCTTCGTACGCGCCGAGCTGCCACAATCCCATGAACGTGGTGAACGCGACGGCCACCACGAGCAGGACGTGCAGGCCCCACAGGCGTGACGACAGCCACCCGACTGGCGGGCGAGCGGAGCCGGAACGGCCGGACGGTGACCCAGTCACGCCAACGGAGCCAACGACGGATAGAGCGGGAAGCGATCGGTGAGCACCGCGACGCGCTTGCGCAGCGACTCGACGTCAGCGACCTCGGGCTTGAGCGCCTCGGCGAGGATGTCGGCGACCTCGCGGAACTCGTCGGCTCCGAACCCGCGCGTCGCGAGGGCCGGGGTGCCGAGACGGACGCCGGACGTCACCATCGGCGGGCGCGGGTCGAACGGCACCGCGTTGCGGTTGACCGTGATGCCGACCTCGTGGAGGCGGTCCTCGGCCTGCTGGCCGTCGAGCGTCGAGTCGCGCAGGTCGACCAGCACGAGGTGCACGTCGGTCCCGCCGGTCAGCACGCTGACCCCGGCCTCACGCATGTCGTCGGCGCTGAGTCGCTCGGCGACGATCTGGGCGCCCTTGATCGTGCGCTCCTGACGCTCCTTGAACTCCGGCTGCGCAGCCATCTTGAAGGCGACCGCCTTGGCGGCGATCACGTGCTCCAGCGGACCACCCTGCTGACCGGGGAAGACGGCGGAGCGGATCTTCTTGCCGACCTCCTCGTCGTTGGTGAGGATCACGCCACCGCGCGGACCGCCGAGCGTCTTGTGGGTCGTCGACGTGACGACGTGAGCGTGGGGGACGGGGCTCGGGTGAAGGCCGGTCGCCACGAGGCCGGCGAAGTGCGCCATGTCGACCATGAGCTTGGCGCCGACCTCGTCGGCGATCGCGCGGAACTCGGCGAAGTCGAGCTGGCGCGGGTACGCGGACCAGCCGGCGATGATCAGCTGCGGGCGGTGCTCCTGGGCGAGGCGGCGCACCTCGTCCATGTCGACGCGGTGGGAGGTCTCGTCGACGTGGTAGGCGACGACGTTGTAGAGCTTGCCGGAGAAGTTGAGGCGCATGCCGTGCGTCAGGTGGCCGCCGTGCGCCAGGTCGAGGCCGAGGATCGTGTCGCCGGGCTTGATCAGCGCGTGCATCGCGGCCGCGTTCGCCTGAGCGCCCGAGTGCGGCTGGACGTTGACGTACGAGGCGTCGAAGAGCGCCTTGAGGCGGTCGATCGCGAGGTTCTCGGTGATGTCGACGAACTCGCAGCCGCCGTAGTAGCGCTTGCCCGGGTAGCCCTCGGCGTACTTGTTGGTCATGACGCTGCCCTGGGCCTGCAGCGCGGCCAGGGGTGCGAAGTTCTCCGAGGCGATCATCTCGAGGGTGTCGCGCTGGCGCCCGAGCTCGGCGTCGATCGCGGCGGCGACCTCGGGGTCGAACTCGGCGAGAGTCTGGTTCAGCGGGGAGGGCTGGTTCGTGGTCATCGAGCGGACTCCTGGGCGCGGCGACGGGCGGGGGGCGTTGGTCGCCCCGCCCCAGCCTAACCGGCGCGGCCAGCGGTGGATCCTGTGCGTGGTCCGGGCCGGGCTCCCTGAGAGTTGGTAACAGTCGCGTGAAGGTTGCGCGGCCCGCCTAGGTGCGGCCCAGCACCTGGAGTAGCGTGCCCAGCGGCTGTCCGCCATGCGGACAACCTTCCTGACGAGGCCGCGCGGGACGGAGATTCTCCGGCACGGCCGCTCCGAAACGAGGAGAACGACGTGAAGAAGCTGAGAGCAACAGCCGCTCTCGCGGGTGCCACGGCTCTTGCCCTGGGTGCCTCGGCATGCGGCGCAGGCAACAACGGCGACGAGGACTCGAGCTCGGGCGGCGACAGCATCGTCGTCGGCACGACCGACAAGGTCGTGTCGATCGACCCGGCAGCCTCGTACGACAACGGCTCGCTGATGGTGCAGACGCAGGTCTACCAGTACTTGCTGAACTTCCCTGAGGGCGAGACCCAGCCCCAGCCCGATGCGGCGGAGAAGTGCGAGTTCGACACTCCGACGACCTACACCTGCACGATCAAGGACGGGCTGACGTTCGCGAACGGCAACCCGCTCACCGCCAAGTCGGTCGCGCACTCGTTCCAGCGCATCGTCGACATCGAGGACCCGAACGGCCCCGCGTCGCTCCTCGTCAACATGGCCACGGTCGAGGCCAAGGACGACAAGACGGTCGTCTTCACCCTCAAGACGCCGAACGACCAGACCTTCCCGCAGGTCCTCGTGACCTCGGCAGGCCCGATCGTCGACGAGGCCACCTACCCGGCCGACAAGGCGCTCAGCGATGAGGAGGCCGTCGAGGCCCAGGGCTTCTCTGGTCCTTACACGATCGGGAAGTACGAGAAGGGTCAGCTCGCCGAGTTCAAGGCGCACGACGACTACGACGGGGCCTACAACGACCCCAAGATCGACACGGTCACCCTGAAGACGTACGCCGACAGCAACAACCTCAAGCTCGACATCGAGAAGAAGAACATCGACGTCGCGTGGCGCTCGCTGACACCGACCGACATCGAGAGCCTCGAGGGCGCTGACGGCGTCACCGTCCACAAGGGTGCCGGCGGCGAGCTCCGCTACATCGTCTTCAACCTCAAGACGATGCCGGGCGCCGACGACGCGCAGAAGCTGGCGATCCGCAAGGCCGTCGCCTCGTCGCTCGACCGCGACGCGATCTCCGAGCAGGTCTACAAGGGCACCTACGTGCCGGCGTACTCGCCGATCCCCGAGGGTCTGCCGGGCGCGACCGAGCCGTTCAAGGAGATGTACGGCGACAAGCCCGACAAGGCAGCAGCCCAGAAGTTCCTCACCGACGCCGGGGTCAAGGCGCCGGTGACGATCAACCTCCAGTACAACCCGGACCACTACGGCGGCAGCTCCGACCAGGAGTACAACGAGGTCAAGCGCCAGCTCGAGGACACCGGCCTCTTCAAGGTCGACCTCCAGTCGGCGGAGTGGACGACGTACAACGAGGAGCGCGTCAACGACTCGTACCCCGTCTACCAGCTCGGCTGGTTCCCGGACTTCCCGGACGCGGACAACTACGTGACGCCGTTCTATGACAAGGAGAACTTCATCGGGAACCACTACGAGGACCCGAAGATGACCGCCCTTCTTGCCGCGGAGCGCACTGAGCCCGACAAGGCCAAGCGTGAGGACCTCCTCGGCCAGGTCCAGCAGCTGGCTGCCGAGCAGATCTCGACGCTGCCGCTGCTCACGGGCGCCCAGGTCGCCGTCGCGACCGATGACGTGAAGGGCGTGGAGAACACGCTCGACGCGGCGTTCAAGTTCCGCCTGACCTCGCTGTCGAAGTGACGGCAAGCAAGGTTTGAGCACCACCTGAGGGGCGGGTCCCGGCCGTTGGCCGGGGCTCGCCCCTGTTCGTCTGCACCCCCGAAAACACCTCTCGTGGAAAGTTGAGCCGATGGCGACCACCGAGCTCTTGACCGGGCCCGAGCAGCCCGAGCAGCCCGAGCAGCCCGAGGCGTCCGACGCCCGGCGCCGCTCCGGGGGACTGAGCCCACTGACCCGCTACCTCCTCGTCCGGGTAGCGCTGGTGATCCCGATGATCTGGATCCTCGTCACGTTCGTCTTCTTCCTGATGCGCGTGATCGGCGACCCGATCAGTGCGGCACAGGGCGGGCGGCTCACCCCCGAGCAGATCGCCGAGCGCAAGGCCGCCGCCGGCCTCGACGCCCCGCTCATCCAGCAGTACTGGGACTACCTCGCCGGGATCCTGCGCGGGGACTTCGGCACCGCGATGACCGACGGGCGTTCCATCTCCGACGTCTTCATCGTCAACGGTGCCGCGACCCTCGAGCTCGCCTTCTGGGCGCTGCTCGTGGCGTTCGCGATCGGCGTACCCCTTGGACGCCTCGCGGCTCGGCGCCGCGACACCTGGCCCGACGCCGTCCTGCGGATCTTCTCGATCCTCGTGTACGCGGCTCCGGTCTTCTTCGTCGGCCTGCTTCTCAAGCTCGCGTTCGTGCCGCTGGGTCTCCCTGTCGCAGGCCGCGCGAGCACGTCGGTGGAGCTCGCTCTGCAGGACGTCAACCCGCAGACGCACATCATGATCATCGACGCGATCCTGTGGGGCGATCCCGCGTACGTGTGGGACGTGCTCAAGCACACGATCCTGCCGGCAATCGCCTTGGGCCTGCTCACCGCAGGCGTCTTCCTGAGGCTGGTCCGGGTCAACCTCATCGACACGCTGCGCACCGACCACGTCACCGCGACGCGCGCCCGCGGCATCCCCGAGCGGCGCGTGGTCCGCAAGCACGCGTACCGCAACGCACTCGTCCCAGTCGTCACCGTGATGGGTCTGCAGGTGGCGCTGCTGCTCGGCGGAGCGGTGCTCACCGAGACGACATTCGAGTGGCAGGGGCTCGGCTACACGCTGGCCGAGTATCTGACGAAGCGCGACTTCATCGCCGTCCAAGGCATCGTCACGCTCATCGCCGTCGTCGTGGCGGTCTCGAGCCTGCTGATCGACGTCATCGTCGCCTACGTCGACCCCCGCGTGCGGTTCTGAGGAGTCACCGATGTTTTCTCTGCTCAAGTCCACCCGTGGCCTCCAGCGCGGCATGCTGATCGCCGGCCTGATCCTCGTCACGATCTTCCTGATCCTCGCCGTCTTTGCGCCCTGGCTGGCGCCGTACGGGTTCAACGAGACCCGCGTCGACGGCGTCCCGTTCGGCACCCAGCAGCCGCCGTCGGCCGAGCACTGGTGGGGCACCACCGTGGGCGGCCAGGACGTCCTGTCCCGGGTGATCTACGGCGCGCGCACCGCGGTCGCGGTGATCGTGCTCGCGGTGACGTTCTCGCTGGTGATCGGTGTGCCGCTCGGTCTGCTCTCCGGCTTCCTCTCGGGTCCGCTCGACCGCGCGCTCGTCCTGGTGATGGACGCGCTGTACGCGTTCCCCTCGCTGCTGCTGGCGATCGTGGTCGCGATCGTGGTCGGCGGCGGGTCGTCCGGGGTGGTGGGAGGCGTCCTCGCAGCGGCGATCGCGCTCACCGTCATCTTCATCCCGCAGTACTTCCGCGTGGTCCGCAACGCCACGCTCGCGGTGAAGGTGGAGCCGTACGTCGACGCCGCGCGTGTCGTCGGCACCCGGACCCCCCGCATCCTGTTCCGTCACATCCTCGCCAACGTCCGCGGGTCGGTCCCGGTCATCGCGACGCTCAACGCGTCCGAGGCGATCCTCTGCCTGGCGGCCCTCGGCTTCCTCGGCTTCGGCATCGAGCCGTCGTCGGCCGCCGAGTGGGGCTACGACCTCAACAAGGCGATGTCCGACGCCACCAACGGCATCTGGTGGACGGGAGTGTTCCCCGGGATGGCGATCGTCCTGATGGTGGTGGGCGTGACGCTGGTCGGCGAGAGCCTCAACGACGTGCTCAACCCACTGCTCAAGGCCCGCGGAGGCGACACGACTACCTCGGACGAGGAGGAGATCAGCGCCGAGTACGCCGAGGCCGTCGCCCAGGCCGGCCTCGACGAGGAGGTTGCCGAAGAGGCGGCGGCGGTGGACGAGGACGTACGCCGCGTCGCGACGCTCAGCCTCACCGATCTCGCGGTCTCGTTCCGCACCGGGGCCGCACCCGTGCACGCGGTGAAGGGCGTCAGTTTCGACATCGCTCCTGGAGAGGTGGTCGCGGTCGTCGGCGAGTCCGGCTCCGGCAAGTCGGTGACGTCGCGTGCCGTCATGGGTCTGCTCCCGGCCACTGCCGGCGTGTCGGGCTCGGTGCTGCTGCGGACCGGGGCGAGCGACTCCCGCGAGCTGATCGGGATGTCCGAGCGCAAGCTCCGCGCCGTCCGTGGCGACCAGGTCTCGATGATCTTCCAGGAGCCAGGTACGGCGCTGGACCCGGTCTACACGGTCGGCTGGCAGATCGTGGAGATGATCCGCACGCACCGCGACGTGTCCAAGAAGGAGGCGCGGGCGCGGGCGGTCGAGCTGCTCACCCTCGTTGGGCTCCCTGACCCCGAGCGTCGCGTGGACTACTACCCGCACCAGCTCTCCGGCGGTCAGAAGCAGCGGGTGATGATCGCGATGGCGATCGCCCTCGAGCCGGAGGTCATCATCGCCGACGAGCCGACGACGGCGCTCGACGTGACCGTGCAGGCGTCCATCATCGAGCTGCTGCTCGACCTGCGTGACCGTCTCGGCACCGCGATCGTGCTCATCACCCACAACATGGGTGTGGTCGCCGACGTCGCCGACCGTGCGGTCGTGATGTATCGCGGCGAGATCGTCGAGCAGGCTCCGGTAGACCGGCTGTTCGGCGCGCCTCGCCACCCCTACACCCGCAAGCTGCTCGAAGCTGTCCCACACCTCGGCCAAGGCGCGGGCGCACCGCCCGTGCCCGAGTCGGCGCCGGCGGTGCTGACGCTGCAAGACGTGACCGTCGAGTTCGCCGGGCGGCTCGGCCAGCCGTCGTTCCGCGCGGTCGACGACGTGAACCTGACGGTGCGGCGCGGCGAGGTTCTCGGCCTGGTCGGTGAGTCGGGGAGCGGCAAGTCCACGCTCGGGCGGGTCGCTGTCGGCCTCCAGAAGGTGACCGCCGGCTCCGTGCTCATCGGCGACGAGAACATCACGACGCTGTCCGACCGCCGCCTGCGCCCGCACCGGGGCCGCTTCGGCTTCGTGTTCCAGGACCCGGCCGCCTCGCTGAACCCGCACCTGACGATCAGCGAGTGCGTGGCCGAGCCGCTGAAGGTGCAGAGCGACCTCTCCGCGGCCGACCAGCGGGCCAAGGTCGAGACGCTCCTCGACCGCGTGCAGCTCCCCGCGTCGTACGCTGCTCGCTACCCGCACGAGCTGTCGGGCGGTCAGCGTCAGCGCGTCAGCCTCGCTCGGGCGCTCGCGCTCGATCCCGACCTGCTGATCGCGGACGAGCCGACGTCGGCGCTCGACGTCTCCGTCCAGGCGAAGGTGCTGGAGCTGTTCTCCGAGCTGCAGCGCGAGCTCCAGTTCGCGTGCCTGTTCATCAGCCACGATCTGGCTGTCGTCGATGCACTGGCGAACCGGGTCGCGGTCATGCGGAACGGGCGGATCGTCGAGGAGGGGACGAGGCAGGACGTGCTCCACTCGCCGCGCGAGGAGTACACGCGCCAGCTGATCGCTGCCGTCCCGGTGCCGGACCCCGCAGAGCAGCGGCGCCGTCGCGAAGCGCGCGGAGGTCTGCTCAGCGACGTCGAGTGACGGACGCGCCGGCCCGGTGCACCACCGGGCCGGCGCGCGTACTCACTTTGTTGACTAGGTCCCGCGGTATCCTGGGGCGATGGTGACCTACCAGCGCTTCGTGGCCCTCGGTGACAGCACGACAGAGGGGATCGGCGACACCCCGTACGCCGACGGCAGTCCGCAGGGCTGGGCGGACCGCTTCGCCACGCTCCTCGCGCAGGCGGTCCCGGGAGCGTCCTACGCCAACCTCGCCGTACGGGGCAAGGTCACGCACGAGGTTCATGCCGAGCAACTCGCGCCCGCCCTCGCGCTCGACCCGGATCTTGTGAGTCTCGTGGTCGCCATGAATGACCTCATCCGCCCGCGGTTCAGCGCCGACGCGATCATCGGCCACATCGAGGCGATGGTGGGTGCGCTGCGACGGCAGGGAGCGGACGTCCTCCTGATGACCTTTCCGGACCTGGCCGCGGTCTCGCCCGTCGGCCGTCTCGTCCGCGGGCGGATCACGGACCTCAACAGGGGGTTTCGTACGGTCGCCGCGCGCCACGGCGCACACGTGCTCGACATCGCGACCGTCCCCTCCGCCGGCGACCCCCGTGTCTGGGCCGACGACCGCCTCCACCTCAACCCCCACGGCCATGCGCTCCTCGCCCGCGCGATGGCCGCGACAGCTGGGCTGCCGGACACCGACAACTCGTGGCGGGCGCCGCTGCCCCCACCGCTCCGACGTGGACTGAGGGAGCGGGCCGAGATCGAGGCGGCCTGGTACGGCACGCACCTCGGTCCGTGGCTCGGGCGTCGCCTCACGGGCCGGTCGTCCGGGGACGGCCGCGCCGCCAAGCGGCCGGACCTCCTGCCGATCGTCGCCTGAGACGACGCGCCCCGTCGCGCTAGACGAGGGTGAGGTCCGTCCCGTCAGGTGAGTGGTCCGCCATCCTGACGCTGCGGATCGCCGGGTCGTCGTAGGTGTTCCAGTAGTAGGTCCCTGTCCTCGACGAGAAGAGCCCCGTGTAGATCGTCTTCTCGAACCCGCCCGAGCTGCCCATCACGGCGCCGCCGTCCACCATCGCGACCTGCTGCAGGGTGTGGAACGCGCGGCTGACGTTCTCCTCCTCGCTAGCCTTGTCCGGGTAGTGCTCGTTGACGTACACCGCACGCACGAACCTGGAGGGTGAGTAGTAGTCGCCGGGGATCCCTCGCATGTGCGACCCCGAGCCGAACGGGGTGAGGTGGGCTCTGCCGAGCACGAGCTCCTTGGGGAACTCGGGCGAAGCGTTGAGGTAGTTGCGCAGGTTCTCGTGGTGCCAGGCGAACCCGGGCTGGTTGGTCAGGACGTCGACGTCGTCATCGAAGACGTGCATGCCGTCGCTCGTGTGCTCCACCACGATGGCGCGATCCGCGTCGCCGATGAACCAGTGCAGCATCGAGCTCGGATACTTCTCGTTGATCGGCTTGTCGACGATGACGACATTCTCGAGCGCTGCGGCGGCCTCGTCGACGGTCGCGAACTGCGAGGCCACCCAGAGCGGGAACTCGTACGCAGCGACGTTGGTCGCGCCCTCGACAGGCTCCGGTGCGTAGGCCGCATATCCCGGGAAGTTCAGTCCCGCCACGGCCAGGCCCGCATCGTTGCCGCAGTCGAAGTAGAGCGGCGTGCCCTCCTCGACGATGCCCATCCCGATGGTCGCATGCAGGATGTTCGACACCGCCCCGAACGGCGACTTCAGGTCGTACCCCTTGGGTGTCACGACCACTCGCTCCCCGTAGCCGCTCGTCCAGTCGAGGTTCCGGGCGAGATAGAGGTTGCCGCTCTCGTCGTTGAATCTGATGCCGGTGCACACGTCGATGGCCCCTGTCCTTGGCACCCGCTGACCGTGGCCAGCGAGCTCGGTCGGTGCCTTCCAGCATGAGCGGGGGTGTGACGACCGGCAACTCGGCGGTCGGCAAAAGTACGCAGGCCGGACCCTGGAGGGTCCGGCCTGTCGTCGATCCAACGAGAGATTATGCGGTGGAGCTGAGGGGACTCGAACCCCTAACCCCCTGCTTGCAAAGCAGGTGCGCTACCAATTGCGCCACAGCCCCGCAAACTGCGGGCGCGGCGCGCCCGGCAGTGGGTCAGACCTTGTCGGTCGACTCGGCCCAGAGCTGCTGACCGTTGCGGCCGGCCTTCTTCTTCTTGTTGACCACCGCGAAGAGACCTGCTGCGGCGATGGCGGCGATCACGAGCTTCTTCATCAGATTCTCCTCTGGGTGGGGTACGTGGGCCTAACAGGACTTGAACCTGTGACCTCTTCCTTATCAGGGAAGCGCTCTAACCAAGCTGAGCTATAGGCCCGTTCTCACCGAACCGGTGAGCCGACGGAGACTTTACCTGGTGCCTGGCGGCGTACCCAAACCGGGGTAGGCCGCCAGGCTGTGCAGGCTCAGTCGTCCTCGGCCAGCGTGACCTCGAGCCCGCCGAGCAGCTGCGCGGCGAGGTTGTAGAGGAACGCTCCAACGGTCGCGAGTGCGGTGATCAGGATGACGTCGATCGCGGCGATCACGATGGTGAGGCCGATGATCCGTCCGAACCCGACGTACTCGCTGATGTCGAAAGCGTCGGCGTTGTCGTTGAGGACGGTGGCGACGCTCTGGTTGATCGCGTCCCACACACCGGCGGCGCCGAGCACTGCCCACACCAGGACGACTGCCACGACCGTGACGATGCCGACGGCGATCGCGAGTGCGAATGACATCTTCATGACCGACCACGGGTCGACCCGGTAGACGCGCAAGCGCGCCTTGCGCGACGGTGCAGTCGAGGCATTCTTGGACTCGTCCTTGGGGGAGTCCTCGTACGGCTTCGGACGGCGCTTGCGGGGGCGCGCCTCCGTGTCGACCGGAGCGACCGTCGGCTTGGAGACCGTCGGCTGGCGCTTGGTCTCGGTCGCGCGGGCCTCAGCCTCTGCGATCGAGCCGGCTGTCGGCACCGGGGGCTTGGCGGTCGACGAGCCGGTCGATGCCGGCGCCGGCTTCGCAGCAGGCGACACAGGCTTTGCCGACGCATCCTGGGCGGGCTTTGCCGTGGCCGGTGCGGTGGACGCCGGGGACGCAGGCTTGACTGCCGGGGCGTCCTTGGCGGGCGCCGACTGCTTCTGCTGCTGCGCAGCCCCTGCGGCCGGCGCAGACGGCGGCGTCGGTGACGCGGCGGGCGCCGTCGGTCGAGACGGCTGAGCAGGCTGACCGTTGGAGGCCTGCCGGTCACGCGTCACCGGCGTGCCCGGACGCGCCGGGGGCGAGGGTGCCGGACGCTGCGAGGCGCCCTGTGGTTGCTGCGGTTGCTGCGGCGGCTGCGACGGCTTCTGCCCGTTCGGCCTCGGCTGGGCGCCAGGCGACGCGGGCGGGGTGGCCTCGGACGGCTTCGCGCTCGACTGCCCCCCGTTCAGGCTCCCCGGAGTCGGCTGGGCAGGTCGCCGCGGGCCGCCGTTGACGGCGCTCGTGTCGGGCTCACTCTGCCTCGGCCGCTGCGGAGCCGCGGGGTTCGGCTTGCGGTCCGTCATTCTTCCTCCTGGGCGTCGGGGGTCGTGGTCTCTGGCTCCATTGCCTCAACCATCTCCTCGGCGTCGGACTCGTCGACTGTATCCAACAGTGAAGAGTTCTCCTCATTCCGCGCAAGGGCAACCACTTCGTCGTCCCCCTTCACACCGACGAACTTCACGCCCATGGTGTCACGTCCGGTCTGAGTGACGTCAGCCACACGCGACCGGGTGACCTGACCACTGGCCTTGATCGCGATGATCTCGTCATCATCGTCCACGACGAGGGCACCGACCAGCGCCCCGCGCTCGTCCTGAAGCTTCATCGCCTTGATGCCGAGACCCCCGCGACCCTGGACGCGGTACTGCGCGACCGCGGTCTTCTTGGCATAGCCGCCGTTGGTGGCAGTGAAGACGTACTGGTCGTCCTCGTCGGCATCGCTGCGGATCACCGCCATCGAGAGGAGCTCGTCAGAGTCACGGAACTTCATGCCGGTGACACCTGAGGTGGCGCGGCCCATCGGCCGAAGGGTCTCGTCGTCGGCGGTGAACCGGATCGACTGCGCACGGCGTGAGAACAGCACCAAGTCGTCGTCGGGGCCGACGAGCTCCGCTCCGACCAGCTCGTCGTCGGGGTCACGGAAGTTGATCGCGATGACGCCGGCCTGACGCGGGCTGTTGTAGTCCGCGAGGCGCGTCTTCTTGACCAGGCCGTTCTTGGTGGCCAGCACGAGGTAGGGCGACTGCTCGTAGTCGCGGATCGCCAGCACCTGCGCGATCTGCTCGTCGGGCTGGAACTGCAGCAGACCCGCGACGTGACCGCCCTTGGCATCACGCCCCGCCTCGGGAAGGTTGTACGCCTTCTCGCGGTAGACCCTGCCCGCGGTCGTGAAGAAGAGGATCCACTGGTGCGTCGTCGTGGAGAACAGGTGGTCGACCACGTCGTCGCCGCGCAGCGTCGCCCCTCGTACGCCCTTGCCGCCACGGCGCTGGACTCGGTAGAGGTCGGTCTTGGTGCGCTTGACGTACCCACCGCGGGTGATCGTGACGACCACGTCCTCGTCGGGAATCAGGTCCTCCATCGACAGGTCGCCGTCGGCGGGGATGATGCGCGTACGACGGTCGTCGCCGTACTTCTCGACGATCGCGGTGAGCTCCTCGGCCACGATGGAGCGTTGGCGCGTGATGTTGGCGAGGATGTCCTTGTAGTCGGCGATCTCGGCCTCGATCTCGGCGAGCTCGTCGATGATCTTCTGGCGCTCGAGGGCTGCCAGGCGCCGCAGCTGCATTTCGAGGATCGCCCGTGCCTGGATCTCGTCGATCTCGAGCAGACCGGTCAGGCCGTCGCGGGCGTCCTCGACCGTCTGGCTACGGCGGATGAGGGCGATGACCTCGTCGAGCATGTCGAGCGCCTTGACCAGGCCGCGCAAGATGTGGGCCCGCTCTTCGGCCTTGCGGAGGCGGTACTCGGTGCGGCGCCTGAGGACCTCGACCTGGTGCTCGACCCAGTTCGAGATGAACTGGTCGAGCGTGAGCGTGCGCGGCACCGAGTCGACGAGCGCGAGCATGTTCGCCGAGAAGTTGGTCTGCAGCTCGGTGTGCTTGTAGAGGTTGTTGAGGACGACCCGCGCGATCGCATCGCGCTTGAGCTCGACCACCAGGCGCCGACCGACGCGGGAGCTCGACTCGTCACGAACGTCCGAGATGCCCTGGACACGACCCGTGTTGACCAGGTCGGCGATCTTCTGGAGCAGGTTGTCGGGGTTGACCTGGTAGGGGAGCTCCTTGACGACGAGGGAGATCTTGCCCTTGGCGTCCTCCTCGATGTCGACGACCGCGCGCATCGGGACCGACCCGCGGCCGGTCCGATAGACGTCCTCGATGCCCTTGGTTCCGACGATGAGGGCCTTGCTGGGGAAGTCAGGGCCCTTGATGCGCTCCATCAGCGCGTCCAGGAGCTCCTCACGCGAGGCGTCGGGGTGCTCGAGAGCCCAGATGGCCCCGTCGGCGACCTCACGGAGGTTGTGCGGGGGGATGTTCGTCGCCATGCCGACCGCGATGCCGGCCGAGCCGTTGACCAGCAGGTTGGGGATCCGCGCGGGCAGGACCGTCGGCTCGAGCGAGCGACCGTCGTAGTTGGGCGTGAAGTCGACGGTCTCCTCTTCGATGTCGCGCACCATCTCCATCGCGATCGGCGCCAGCCGGCACTCGGTGTACCGCATCGCTGCTGCGTCGTCGTTGCCCGGCGAACCGAAGTTGCCCTGGCCCGCGACCATCGGGTAGCGAAGCACCCACGGCTGGGCAAGGCGGACGAGGGTGTCATAGATCGCGGTGTCGCCGTGCGGGTGGTACTGACCCATGACGTCACCGACGATGCGTGAGCACTTGCTGAAGCCACGGTCGGGGCGGTAGCCACCGTCGTACATCGCGTACAGCACGCGGCGGTGCACCGGCTTGAGCCCGTCCCGGACGTCCGGGAGGGCGCGCGCGACGATGACGCTCATCGCGTAGTCGATGTAGGACCGCTGCATCTCGGTCTGCAGCTCGACGCGCTCGATCCGCTCCGGTGGCGTGGGTGTCTCGGTCACGAAAGGTTTCCTTCGTCGTACGGGTCAGTCTGTGGATTCACGTGAAACGATGCGTGGCGCCACGTGTCAGATGTCGAGGCCACGTCAGATATCAAGGAACCGGACGTCCTTGGCGTTGCGCTGGATGAACGCGCGACGCTGCTCGACGTCCTCACCCATCAGCACGGTGAAGACCTCGTCGGCGTTGGCGGCGTCGTCGAGCGTGACCTGGCGCAGGATCCGCTGCTCCGGATCCATCGTGGTCTCCCAGAGCTCGTGGTCGTTCATCTCACCCAGACCCTTGTAGCGCTGGACCGGGGCTTCCTTGGGCAGGCGTTTGCCCGCCTCCTTGCCGGCGGCGAGCAGCGCGTCGCGCTCCCGGTCGGAGTAGGCCAGCTCGGGGGCAGTGTTGGACCACTTGATCTTGAACAGCGGCGGCTGCGCCAGGTAGACGTACCCGCCGTCGATCAGAGGCTTCATGAAGCGGAACAGCAGCGTGAGCAGCAGTGTCGAGATGTGCTGGCCGTCCACGTCGGCGTCGGCCATCAGCACGATCTTGTGATAGCGCAGCTTGTCGATGTCGAAGTCGTCGGTGACGCCCGTGCCGAGCGCGGAGATGATGGCCTGGACCTCGGCGTTCTGGAGGATCTTGTCGATCCTCGCCTTCTCGACGTTGAGGATCTTGCCGCGCAGCGGGAGGATCGCCTGGATCCGCGGGTCGCGCCCGCCCTTGGCCGAGCCGCCGGCGGAGTTGCCCTCCACCACGAACAGCTCGCACTCCTCCGGGTTGCGCGAGGAGCAGTCGGCGAGCTTGCCCGGCAGGCCCGCGCCGCCCAGCAGGCTCTTGCGGTTGCGGGCGAGATCGCGCGCCTTGCGGGCCGCCATCCGCGCGGTCGCCGCGTCGATGCTCTTGCGCACGATGATCTTGCCCTCGGCCGGGTTCTGCTCGAACCATGCACCGAGGTGATCGTTGGTGACCGTCTGGACGTACGACCGGGCCTCAGTGTTGCCGAGCTTGGTCTTGGTCTGACCCTCGAACTGCGGCTCAGAGAGCTTGATCGAGATGATGGCGGCCAGCCCCTCGCGGATGTCGTCACCCGAGAGGCGGTCCTCCTTCTTCTTGATCAGGCCCTGGTCCTCGGCGAACTTGTTGACCGTGTAGGTCAGCGCCGCACGGAAGCCCTCCTCGTGGGTGCCGCCCTCGTGGGTGTTGATCGTGTTGGCGAAGGTGTGGACCGACTCCGAGAACGAGACGTTCCACTGCATCGCGAGCTCGAGGCTCAGCCCGGCGTCCGGGTTTTCGGACTCGAACGCGATGACCTCGCGGTTGAGCGGGCTGCGGTTGCCCGTGTTGATGTGGTGGATGTAGTCGATCAGGCCGTCTTCGTACTTGAAGCGACGCTCCATCGCGCCTTCGTCCGTGCCGCCGGTCGCGCTGTCGGCGGGGGTGATGTCGTGCGCCGCCTCTGCGCTCTGGAGGGCCTCGGCGACCTCGCCGGCCGCAGGGCGCTCGTCGCGGACCACGATCTCGAGGCTCTTGTTGAGGAAGGCCATCTCACGGAAGCGGGTCGTGAGCGTCTCGAACGAGTACGTCGTGGTCTCGAAGATCTCGTCGCTGGCGTAGAAGGTGATCGTCGTGCCGGTCTCCTCCGTGGCCTCGCCGCGCTCGAGCGGGCCGTCAGGCACGCCGTACGTGAAGGACTGACGCCAGACGTGACCCTCGCGACGAACCTCCGCGTACAGCTTGGTCGAGAGCGCGTTGACCACCGAGACACCGACGCCGTGCAGGCCACCGGACACCTTGTAGCCGCTCCCACCGAACTTGCCGCCGGCGTGCAGCGAGGTCAGGACCAGCGTCAGGGTCGGGATCTTCTCGATGGGGTGGTCCTTCACCGGGATGCCTCGACCGTTGTCGACGACCTTGATACCGCCGTCGGACAGGAGGGTGATCTCGATGGTGTCGCATTGGCCGGCGAGGGCCTCGTCGACCGAGTTGTCGACGACCTCGTAGACCAGGTGGTGCAGACCGCGCTCACCGGTGGACCCGATGTACATGCCGGGCCGCTTGCGGACGGCATCGAGGCCTTCGAGAACCTGGATGTCTCCGGCGTCGTACGAGGACCCCGAGTCTGTCGGGCGGGTCTCGGGGGTGGGGATCGACTCGCTCACAGGTGGATGGCCTCCATCGTCTCGAGAACTCAGGTCGCGAACTCGCAGGCGTCCCGACCTGCATGGTCGCCGGGGCGGCGAGAACAGCCGGGACACAACTGGTCCAGTGTAGCCGGTAGAGCGCGCCACACGAGCCGACAGCGTCCTCCCGTGAGGGCGCGACGAAGCCCGGAAGCCTCTGAGAGGGCTCAGGTGCCCTCTGTGACGGATCGGGACCCCGCCGACGATGCCCCGTATGCGCCCCGTCCCCACTCGAACGCCTGTACGGGGCTTCTGTGTCGTGGACGGTCGAGACGGTGTCGATCGCTGTTGCGCGATGAGGCAAGGTGGGGGACATGGCATCTTCGACGGTTGCTCGTGCGCCGTCCGCGGGGCAGAAGCTTTATCGCGGACGGACGCTGGCGTCGGCGTTCGGACTCCTCGTGGTGTCGTTCGCCGCACTCGTGCTGATGGTGTCCTATCTCATCGAGAACCCCCGCGGGCAGCGTCTCGACCAGCGGGCGATGGAGGCCGTGTATGCGCGCCGCGACGCCCTCGACCAGCTCCTGTCCGTCCTCGGCTACCTCTCCATCGGCACGATGGCGATCGCCATGGTCGTCCTGATGACGATGGCGGTGCTGCGGCAGCGGTTCGCCGCAGCATTCGCCGCGGTGATCGTCGTCGCAGGCGCCAACATCACGACCCAGGTGCTCAAGCACGCTGTCCTCGACCGGCCCGACCACGGGTACGGCTGGCACGTCAACAGCCTTCCCAGCGGTCACACCACCGCCGCGATCTCGCTCGTCATCGCAGCGCTGCTGGTCGCGCCGGCGGCCCTCCGCGGCCTAGTCACGATGCTCGGCTCGGCCGCCGTCGTCCTCACCGGCGTCTCGACCGTCGTCGCCGGGTGGCACCGCCCGTCCGATGTCGTCGCGGCACTCGCCGTCGGACTTCTCTGGGGCGCGGGCGCCGTCTTCGTGCTCGCACTGCGCCGCAGCGGCCCGCCGACCGGCGGGTTCTTCGCCTCGCTGGGGTGGGGGCTGATCGGAGCCGTCGCTGCCGGCGCTGTCCTGCTGTTCATCGGCGTGCGCCCATACGGGGGCTGGGACGGCGTCGGGCCAGCCGCAGGCGTGATGGTGATCATCGGCATCGCGGTCGCCCTGGTCGTGGCGGTCTTCGACCGGATCTCGTCGGTCTTCGCGCGCTGAGGCGCGCCACTCACCCGTAGGTGTCGCGCGGCCCGCGGCCCTTCACCCTCAGTGAACCCTTCGCCCAGCTCGGGCCTTGGGGTCCGCGGACGTTGATCCGCGTGACGGTGCCGTCGCCGAGCCGCTCGTTGAGCTTGCCGACCACGTTGGGAGCGAGCATCCGCAACTGTGTCGCCCACGCCGTCGAGTCCGCATTCACCCAGAGCTGCCCGTCGGCATAACGGTCGGGCCGGCAGTGCTCGGCGACTTCCGCGCCCACGATCTCGCTCCACCGCCCGAACAAGCCGTGGACCGCAACCTCGGTGTCCCAGCCGTGCTCGGTCACGAGCCGGTCGAGCGTCGACTCCAGGGTCTGGGGGTCGCGGTCGTCGGGGTGAGCGCCGCTCACGCTCGGGATGGTGCGTCGGCGTCGGCGTCGGCGTGGCGTCGATGAGCGCGAGGCGGCCGGACCGACCGAACGGTACGCACGTGCGATGCTGCGAGCCAGCTCGATGCCGTCGGTCTGATGGTCTGCCGCAGGCTCGACAGGCTCGACGGGTGTGCGCTCACCGGGGTCGACGGGTTCCTTACTCATCAGCCACCTCCTCGTCCATCCTGACCTCGCCTGCCGCCACGTCGTACCGACGCCCTCGCAGGCCCGCGGGCACGTCCTCTGCGACAGCCGCGGTCACCAGCACCTGCTCGGCGCCGGCGACCCTGTCGGCAAGGTGAGCGCGCCGGTCCCGGTCGAGCTCGGCGAACACGTCGTCGAGGATCAGGATCGGGTCGTCGCCGTCTGCGCGCAAGAGGTCGTACGAAGCCAGTCGCAGCGCCAGTGCGTATGACCACGACTCACCGTGGCTCGCGTACCCCTTGGCGGGCATGCTCCCGAGAGACAGGACGACGTCGTCGCGGTGCGGGCCAACGAGGCTGACCCCGCGGTCGAGCTCGTCGCGTCGGCGCCGCACCATCTCCTCGGCCATCGCCTCACGGAGGACGTCGCGGTCCAGGGTCTCGGGGAGCTCGAAGGAGGGCTTGTACGCGGTCGTGGCCTCCGTACGCTCAGCCGCCGCAGACGCCGCGACCGCGCGGTAGGCGTCGGCGAGGTACGGACCGAGGGCGTCGAGCAGCGCGAGCCGTGCGGCCAGCAGCTCACCCCCGTACGTGGCGAGCTGACCGTCCCAGATGTCGAGCGTGTCGAGGTTCGCACCGCGGCCGGCGTGCCGTGCGGACTTGAGCAGCGAGTTGCGCTGGCGCAGTGCCCGGTCGTAGTCCGCCCGAACCCCGGCGAACCGCGGTGAACGCAGAACCAGGAGCGCGTCGAGGAAATGGCGGCGGTCGCTCGGGTCGCCCTTGACCAACGTGAGGTCTTCGGGTGAGAACACGACCGAGCGGAGCCATCCGAGGAGGTCACGCGGGCGGGGGAGCGGACCTCGGTTCACGCGTGCGCGGTTCGAGCGCCCGGGCGTGATCTCGATCTCCAGCAGCGCAGACCGGTCATCGCGCACGACGCTCGCGCGGACGACCGCGCGGTCGGCGCCGATCCGGACGAGTGGCGCATCGCTCGCGACCCGGTGCGAGCCCAGCGTCGCGAGGTAGTCGATCGCCTCGACGAGGTTGGTCTTGCCCTGACCGTTCGCACCGATGAAGGCGGAGGCGCCGGGTTCGAGCGTGAGCTCGAGCTCGACATAGGAGCGGAAGTCGTGCAGGGAGAGGTGGGTGACGTGCACGGTGCGGTGGCTACTCCGACTTCACCGCGTGGCCGCCGAACTGGTTGCGCATCGCGGCGATCGCCTTCATGGCGGGCGAGTCGTCCTGGCGCGACACGAACCGGGCGAACAACGCTGCGGTGATCGCCGGCACCGGCACCGCGTTGTCGATCGCGGCCTCGACGGTCCAGCGTCCCTCACCCGAGTCTTCCGCGTAGCCGCGGATATGCGCGAGGCCCGGGTCCTCCTGGAGCGCCTTGACCATCAGGTCGAGGAGCCAGGAGCGGACGACCGTGCCCTCGCGCCACGAGGCGAACACCTCGGTGACGTCGTCGACGAGGTCGACCTTCTCGAGCAGCTCGTAACCCTCCGCGTACGCCTGCATCATCGCGTACTCGATGCCGTTGTGAACCATCTTGGAGAAGTGACCGGCGCCCACCCCACCTGCGCGCACGTAGCCGCTGGTCGGGCTGGGTCGCAGGGCGTCGAACGCCGGGGTGACCTTGGCGATGTCGTCGGGCGCACCGCCGACCATCAGGGCGTAGCCCTCCTCCAGACCCCAGACGCCGCCGCTGACTCCGCAGTCGACGAACCCGATGCCCTTTTCGGCCAGCTCAGCGGCATGGCGGAGGTCGTCGGTCCAGCGCGAGTTGCCGCCGTCGACCACGACGTCGCCCGCTGAGAGCAGGTCACGTAGCTGGGCGACCGTCTCGTGCGTGGCGGCGCCGGCCGGGACCATGACCCACACGACCCGCGGAGCGGGAAGGGCTTCGACAAGTGCACCAAGCGAGGAGACGTCGGCAAGGTCGGGGTTGCGGTCGTACCCGACGACGTTGATGCCCCCTCGCCGCATGCGCTCGCGCATGTTGCCGCCCATCTTGCCGAGGCCGATCAGTCCGATGTCCATGGCACTCCTTGGAGTCGTGTCCGGGCGAGATGGTGGCGACAGGGGTGACGAGCGGACGTCAGCCCGGCAGGCGCATCGGCATGATGAGGTACCGGAAGGACATGTCGGGCTCCCCGCCCAGCTCCTGCACGCCCGCGAGCGTCGCGGGGCGGCTCGCCTGGGTGAAGGCGAGGTGGACGGCGGGGTCGGTCATGACCTGCAGGCCCTCGAGGAGGAACGTCGGGTTGAAGCCGACCACAATGTCGTCGCCGTCGACCTGCGCCTGCAGCGTCTCCTGCGCCTGGGCGTCGTCCCCGCTGCCGGACTCGAGGAGGACCTGCCCGTCGGAGAACGTCAGGCGCACCGGAGTGTTGCGCTCGGCGACGAGCGAGACTCGGCGGACGGCGTCGATGAGGTCCTGGCGGCCCACGAACGCGATGGTCTGGGCGTTGGCGGCGAACAGCTGACGCACCTTGGGGAACTCACCTTCGAGCATCCGGGTGGTCGTGCGGCGGGTGCCGCTGGCCGTGGAGCCCTCGAAGCCGATGAGGCCGGGGCCCTGCTCACCCGTGGCGACGGCCATCGTCAGCTCGCCGCCGGACGTGAAGGACTTCGCGATCTCGGAGAGCGAGCGCGCCGGGACGACGGCTGTCGCGGAGGTGTCCGGGTTCTCGGGGAACCACGAGAGCTCGCGGAGGCTCGCCCGGAACCGGTCGGTGGCCAGCAGCGAGATCGTCGACCCGGCAAGCTCGATGCGGACCCCGGTGAGGAGCTGGAGGACGTCGTCGCGCCCAGCGGCGGCCACGGCCTGCGCGACGGCGGTTGCGAAGTCGTCCGAGCTCACCGTGCCTGACGCCGTCGGCATCGCCGGCAGCTGGGGGTAGTCCTCGACGGGCATCGTCTGGAGGCTGAACCGGCTGCTGCCGCACACCAGCGAGACCTTGGTGCCGTCGACCGAGACGTCGACCGGACGCGAGGGGAGCGACTTGCAGATGTCGGCGAGAAGCCGACCGGACACGAGGGCCCGGCCATCGTCGGCGACGTCGGCGTCGACGGTGGAGCGGGCGGAGGTCTCGTAGTCGAAGCTCGACAGCGCGATGCCGCCGTCGGTGCTCTCGACCATGAGGCCGGCGAGCACGGGAACGGTCGGCCGAGTCGGCAGGCTCCGGGCCGTCCAGGCGACTGCGTCGGCCAAGGCGTCGCGGTCGATGCGGAACTTCACAGCGATGTGCCTCCGGACGGGTGTGGCCGGCCGTGGGAGCGGCCGGGGAATGACATGTTTCCTGGAATCCTGCCACGGCTCTGGCTCGGGCGACCAGTCAGGGAGGTTGTCATTCGTCATCCCCAGGTTTGGCCTGTGGATGACTTCGAACGAATGAGGAGATCTTGTAGTTCTCATCTCAGTAGTAGGGGCTGTTGACGGAGTGGACAACTCGAGTCAGTGCAGGTCAGCAACTGAATGGCAATGTTCACGCGATGTGGACAACCGACCCGTTCGCTGTGCGACGCGGTGGAGGACGGACTCGCGCTCCCCAGGTCGTGCACGGGACGGCGGGGGCTTGTGGATGAAGTTGGGGTGTTTTCCCCAGGTGTATCCCCAGATGTGGGTAGTCGTGAATCACAACAAAAGGGGCGGTACGACGGGTGTCGTACCGCCCCTTTTGGGGGTCTGAGGAGCGCGTGCGGGGCCGCTGAAGGTCCCGCTCAGCCCACCTGGCGAGCCTGCTGCTTGATGCGGTTCGTGAGCTCGGTGACGTGGTTGAAGACCTGTCGGCGTTCGGCCATCAGGGTGCGGATCTTGCGATCGGCGTGCATGACGGTCGTGTGGTCTCGGCCACCGAAGTGCTGCCCGATCTTGGGCAGCGAGAGCTCGGTGAGCTCGCGGCAGAGGTACATCGCGATCTGGCGCGCCTGGACGAGTCCCCGGGAGCGGCTCGCTCCGCAGATCTCCTCGATCGAGTACTCGAGGTAGGAGGCCGTCTGGGCGATGATCAGGCCGGCGGTGATCTCAGGCTCTCCACCCTCGGGGATGAGGTCCTTCAGGACGATCTCGGCCAACGGCAGATCGACTGCCTGGTGGTTCAGGCTCGCGAAGGCCGTCGCCCGGATCAGGGCGCCCTCGAGCTCGCGGATGTTGGTCTGGATCCGACTGGCGATGAACTCGAGCACCTCAGGCGGGACTGTGAGCTTCTCGATCTCGGCCTTCTTGCTGAGGATCGCGATGCGGGTCTCGAGGTCGGGCGGCTGGACGTCCGTCGTGAGGCCCCACTCGAACCGGCTGCGGAGCCTGTCCTCGAGCGACTCGAGCCCACGGGGCGGCCGGTCCGAGGTGATCACGATCTGCTTGTTGGAGCCGTGAAGGGTGTTGAACGTGTGGAAGAACTCCTCTTGGGTCTGGATCTTGCCCTCGAGGAACTGGATGTCGTCGATGAGGAGGACGTCCGTGTCGCGGTAGCGCCGCTGCAGCGCGGGCATCCGGTCGTCACGGATGGCGTTGATGAAGTCGTTCGTGAACTCTTCGGTGCTCACGTAGCGCACACGCGCGTTCGCGTACAGGCTGCGGACGTAGTGTCCGATCGCGTGCAGGAGGTGCGTCTTGCCGAGCCCGGACTCGCCGTAGATCATCAGCGGGTTGTAGGCGCGCCCCGGCGCCTCGGCGACAGCGACGGCGGCCGCGTGCGCGAAGCGGTTGGACGAGCCGATGACGAAGTTCTCGAAGTGGTAGCGCGGGTTGAGTCGCGTCTCGGCTGCCCGGACGTGGTGCGGAGGGCGTGCCTGGCTCGTCGTGGGGACGAAGGCCGGTGAAGCGTCGAAGTTCACCGGCGCGCCGTCGTCGTGCGCCGCGGACGACGCGGGGGCGCGGACGTCGGCGGTGTGCCCTGGAGCGGACACCGGGTCGGCGGCAGGTACCCCCACGCCGTCAGAAGTCGAGTTAACGCCATCTCGACTTGTCGACAAGTCAATTTCTTCGAGGTTGTCGGCCTTCTCCGTGGCGGCGGGGAGCACGTTGGGATCGACCGTGACCGCGATCCGGATCGGCCGCCCGAAGGAGTCCGACAGTGCCTGCTCGAGCTGCGGCCTCAGGCGTACCTCCATCTGGGTCCGCGTGAAGTCGTTGGGGACCCCGACGAGGAGGGTGTTCTCGTGGAGCGTGATCGGGACAGAGCTCGTCACCCATGCCCGTGTGGTGACGGGGAGGATCTCGGTGATCGCGTTCCAACGGCGGTGGAGCGTTGCGCTGTCGATCACCTCCGAGGGCGGCGTCGGCTGGTCATCACTCATGTTGGCCCCAATCTCCGGCTCCCTGGGGGGCGCGGTACGTCCACATCGTTATCCACAATCTGTGGACTTACTGCTCCCCGTGATGAGATCCCCGTGATCCCAGTGATGTCGCGGCATTCCACGCCGATGGCGTGCCCTGTGGATATCGTGGTATTTCGGGGACGCTAACAGCACGAATGGTCAGCGGCAACCGATTGTCCACAGGGTACCGATCATGGTGCAACCGGGGGTTCCCGGCGCGTGTCCTGGACGTGTGGGGCGTCACGGGTGTAAGGCCGGTTTGACCCGCTGTGGAGCGACCACGTACCGTTGAGAGGTCGAGGGTTCTCGACACCTGCCGCATGCCTACGTACGGGTCGCAATCGCGCGCGTACGTCGGCGGGCGGTGGCCGTCGAGCCAGAGACCGTCCAGTACCGATGACCGCGATTGCCTGCGGTCGCAGACACGACACGATGGGGAGCACTCCCGTGACGAAGCGCACCTTCCAGCCGAACAACCGCCGCCGCGCGCGCAAGCACGGCTTCCGCCTGCGGATGCGTACGCGCGCCGGCCGCGCGATCCTGGGGGATCGTCGTCGCAAGGGCCGCGCGCGTCTGTCGGCCTGAGCCGTGCTGGCCGTGCGGTGCTGAGCGCAGCCCATCGCCTGCGCACGAGCGACGACATTCGGACAACCATCAGGCGAGGACGCCGTGCGGGATCCCGCACCGTCCTCGCCCATGGTCGTTTGGGGGCCCGGTCGGAGGGTGATCCGTCGCGGGTCGCGTTCGTGGTCGGCAAGCAGGTCGGCAACGCGGTCACACGCAACACCGTCAAGCGCCGTCTGCGTGCCTTGATGTCCGCACGTCTGAGCGCGTTGCCCGAAGGTTCCGATGTCGTGCTGCGTGCGCTGCCTCCTGCCGCACGTCGCTCGAGTGTCGACCTTGGGCACGATCTCGATCTCGTCCTTGATCGCTTGCACCAGCCGAGGACGACCTCCTGACATGAAGTCCATCCTGATCGGCCTCTTGAAGGCGTACCGGTTCGCCATCAGCCCGTTGTACGGGCAGGTGTGCCGCTACTACCCGTCGTGCTCGGCGTACGCGCTCGGCGCGGTCGAGGAGCACGGTGCGATGCGAGGCAGCTGGATGGCAGTGCGACGTATCGGTCGGTGCCATCCGTGGGCCGCCGGCGGCTACGACCCCGTTCCCCCCCGATCCGCAGCAGGCGGATCTTCCCCGACTCCACCGCGAGGGGTTTGATGTTCGACGCGATCGGCAACTTCTTCGACACCATCATGCAGCCGCTGTACTACGTGGTCTCGGCGATCATGGTGGCGTGGCACTGGCTGCTCAGTGAGATCGGGATGGACCCCGACTCTGGCTGGACGTGGGCACTGTCCATCATCGGTCTGACGATCACGATCCGGATGCTGCTCATCCCGCTGTTCGTGAAGCAGATCAAGGCGAGCCGCAACATGCAGATGCTGCAGCCCAAGATCCGTGAGCTGCAGAAGAAGTACGGCCATGACCGTGAGCGTATGGCCCAGGAGCAGATGAAGCTGTTCCGTGAGGCCAACACGAACCCGTTTGCTTCGTGTCTGCCGCTCATCTTGCAGATGCCGATCTTCTTTGCGCTCTTCCGGGTGATCGACCACGCTGCCCGCGGCAACGCCTACGGTGTCCTCACCGACAGCCAGGCTGAGTCGATCCAGAACGCGACCTTCCTCGGCGTGCAGATCGCGAGCCGGTTCACCGACGACAACGTCCACATCAAGATCGTCACGGCGATCCTCGTCGTCCTGATGACGGCGACCACCTTCCTCACCCAGCGCCAGCTGATGATGAAGAACATGCCGAAGGACGCGCTGTCCGGTCCGTACGCCCAGCAGCAGAAGCTCCTTCTCTATGTGCTCCCGTTCGTGTTCGCCATCGGCGGCATCGCCTTCCCGGTGGGTGTCCTGCTCTACTGGACGACATCGAACGCGTGGACGATGGGTCAGCAGTTCTACGTCATCCGCAACAACCCGGCGCCTGGCACGCCTGCGTTCGAGGCGAAGCGTGAGCGCGACAAGCGGCACGGCAAGCTGAAGGAAGAGCCACTTCCGGAGGTCACGGAGAAGCCGTCCGATGCACCGCGTCGTCAGCAGCCCAAGAAGAAGACACGAGAGCAGCGCAAGAAGGGGAGTGCTCCCCGCGGTCAGGGTCGGACCTCCGGCCCCGACTCTTCAGCGAAGAACGATGACTCCTCGGACTCCGGGTCCGGAGAGGGAGGTGGAAGCGGTGACTGAGACGTCACACGACACGAATGCCACGGCCACGGAGCCGGACGACGCCGTCCTCGATGCAGATCCCGAGGTCGATGACGCGCCTGAGGACGAGGGTTCACGGAGCAAGCGCGTCGCGCGCCTTGAGAACGAGGGTGATATCGCGGCGGACTTCCTTGAGGAGCTCCTCGACATCGCTGATCTCGATGGCGATCTCGATATGGACGTCGAGGGCAACCGAGCGTCGGTGTCCCTCGTCGGCGGCGACCTGGGGACACTCGTCGGTCGAGACGGCGAAGTCCTCGAGGCTCTTCAGGAGCTGACGAGGCTGGCGGTCTACCGCGAGACCGGTGAGCGGAGCCGCCTGATGCTGGATGTGGACGGGTTCCGCGCACGGCGTCGTGACGTCCTCACGCGACTTGCCGAGGAGAGCATCTCTCGGGTCCGAGACTCCGGTCAGGAGCTTCGACTCGACCCGATGTCGCCGTTCGAGCGGAAGGTCGTCCACGACGCCGTTGCTGCTGCTGGCCTGACGAGCGAGTCGGAGGGCCAGGAGCCCAATCGTCGCGTCGTCATCCTTCCTGGGTGACGTTCACTCATGGATGTTTCACGTGAAACATCGCCACCACCCGAGGCGGCCGCCGTATTCGGCGGTCGCCTCGATCTGGCTCGGCGCTATGTAGACCTTCTTTCGACTGACGGCGTCGTCCGCGGTCTGATTGGCCCACGCGAGGTCCCGCGCATCTGGACCCGCCACGTGGTCAACTGCGCACTGCCCGCGACGGATCTCCCCGCCGGCGCTTCGATCGCTGATGTGGGAAGCGGTGCGGGTCTGCCCGGTCTGGTGTGGGCGATCATGCGTCCAGACGTCAAGATCACACTCATCGAACCCCTCCTGCGACGAACCACCTTCTTGTCCGAGGTCGTCGACGAGCTCGGTCTCAGCCATGTGGAGGTCCGTCGTGGCCGCGCAGAGGAGATCAAGGAGCGGTACGACATCGTGACATCACGGGCCGTCGCTTCCTTGGGGAAGCTCGTCCGTTGGTCGATGCCGCTGGTGCGGCCCGGCGGCCAGATGCGCGCGATCAAGGGGTCGGCGGCCGAGGCAGAGATCGAGGAGTCACTCTCCACAATCCGCGCGGCGGGTGGGACAAACCCACGAGTCGCGTCGTACGGTGAGGGAGTCGTCGAGACGCCCACGACCATCGTCATCATCGACAAGGCGGGTTAGATGCCAATCCTCCACATCGCGCACGGGCTCGGTTACCCGTGGTGGTCACCCAAGACGGATGCTCTCTCAGACGACGTCCTGCGCACCCCGGTCGGTTGGCAGCGACCGCCTGTTTCACGTGAAACAAAGACCCCTGAGGAGATGGCTGCGTGAGCGAGCCCTACGTACCCCCGATCGTCCCGCGTGCCTCCGATCTCGCTCACTCGGGCGGGCTCGCCACCGACACCCCGCTTGCCCAAGAGGTAGCTGCTTCGCTGCAGCGCCAGCACGATGCCGAGGCTGCCGCGCCGATGCCGCGTCCGCCGGCCACCCGCGTGCTGATCGTCGCGAACCAGAAGGGCGGCGTCGGCAAGACGACGACGACGGTCAACGTGGCGGCAGCGATGGCGACACACGGCCTGCGGGTGTTGGTCATCGACCTCGATCCGCAGGGCAATGCCTCGACGGCGCTGAACGTGGATCACAGCGCGGACACCCCTGGTGTGTACGAGGTGCTGGTGGACGGACAGAAGATCGATGATCTGATCCAGGCGTGCCCGGACGTCGAGAACCTGGATGTCCTCCCGGCGTCGATCGCACTCGCCGGGGCGGAGATCGAGCTTGTCCCGATGGTCGCTCGCGAAACACGTCTGCGGCGGGCGCTGGACGACTTCCTTGCACGGAACGCGCAGGCTGACCGCCCGTACGACTATGTGTACGTCGACTGCCCGCCGTCGCTCGGCCTTCTCACCGTCAACGCCCTTGCGGCGGCACGTGAGGTCATGATCCCGATTCAGTGCGAGTACTACGCCCTCGAGGGTCTGTCGCAGCTGATCAAGACCGTTGACATGGTCCAGGATCAGCTCAACCCCACGCTGAACCTCAGCACGATCCTCTTGACGATGTACGACGCTCGGACGCGCCTCAGTGCAGGTGTCGCCGACGAGGTTCGCACCTACTTTTCCGACCGCGTGCTCAAGACGGCAATCCCGCGGTCAGTCCGTATCTCCGAGGCGCCGAGCTATCAGCAGACGGTCATCACTTACGACCCGAGCTCGCCCGGGTCGCTGTCCTATCTCGAGGCGGCGCGAGAGATTGCGGAGGCTGCATCGACGCTCGACCTGGGGGATCAGTCATGAGTCAGCAACGACGTGGACTCGGCCGTGGCCTCGGCGCCCTCATTCCCACCGCCCCCGCAGATGTTTCACGTGAAACCACGCAGCCGGCCCCGCTGAGCGAGCACACCGACAACGGCGTGAGCACCTCTCCGGCGTCGGCTGCTGACACTCCGCCCGCAAGCTCATCGACCGGAGACGCCACTCCGGGCGACGCAGCCCTGGACAGCTCGCCCCTGCCGGTGGTCGAGGGGCTCCGACCCGTTGAGGGTGCACGTTTCGCGGAGATCCCGGTCGACCACGTCTCCCCGAACCCGCGGCAGCCGCGCGAGGTGTTCGACGAGGAGGCGATGGCGGAGCTCGTCCACTCGATTCGCGAGATCGGACTGCTCCAGCCGGTCGTCGTCCGGACCGTCGGCGACAACACCTACGAGCTCGTCATGGGCGAGCGTCGTTGGCGCGCGACCAAGGAAGCCGGGCTCGACACGATTCCGGCGATCGTGCGCGATACCTCGGACGAGGACCTCCTGCGCGATGCGCTTCTGGAGAACCTTCATCGCGCACAGCTGAATCCGCTCGAGGAGGCAGCGGCGTACCAGCAGCTCCTCGACGATTTCGGGTGCACGCATGAGGAGCTCGCGACCCGTATCGGACGGTCACGCCCGCAGATCAGCAACACCCTCCGCCTGCTTCGCCTCACTCCGGCGGTGCAACGCCGCGTCGCTGCGGGAGTGCTGAGCGCCGGACACGCGCGGACGCTTGTGGCGGTCGTCGACAGCGTGCGGCAGGAAAGGCTCGCTCAGCGGGTCGTCGCAGAAGGGCTCTCCGTCCGCTCGCTCGAGGAGATCGTCGCGATGGGAGAGGACCTCGCGGACGAGCCCGACCGCCGGCAGCGTCCTCGGCGCATCGTCGCCCCGAGGCTGACGGACCTCGCAGACCGGCTCGCAGACCGCTTCGACACGCGAGTGAAGGTCGACCTCGGCAAGACGAAGGGCAAGATCACGGTCGAGTTCGCGTCGATCGACGACCTCGAGCGCATCGTGACGTTGATGGACCCGGCCAAGCGAGGGAACGGTCCAGCGTCGGCATAGCGCTGAATCAATGAGGGAATTCATCTATTTGTCGACAAGTAGACTCAAGAACATGACTTCTTGCGGCGCCGCTCCGCGAAGGGCGACGACGAAGGGCCCGCACCGTCAGGTGCGGGCCCTTCGTCTGCGGCTGTGAGGTCGTCAGATCAGCTGACGAACGCGTCGAGCTCCTTGAGCAGGAGGCTCTTGGGCTTCGCGCCGATGATCGATTGGACGATCTCACCGTTCTGGTAGACGTTGAGTGTCGGGATCGACGTCACCCGGTAGGAAGCCGGGGTCTGCGGGTTCTCGTCGACATTCATCTTGACGATCGTGATCTTGTCGCCGTACTCGGCAGCGATCTCTTCGAGGATCGGCGAGACCTGGCGGCACGGACCGCACCACTCCGCCCAGAAGTCGACGAGCACGGGCTTGTCAGAGCCCAGCACGGTGGTCGGGAACTCGGCGTCAGTGACGGCCTGGATGTTGCCCACGGTTGCTTCTCCTTCGGATTGTCAGACGGCGGGTTCGATGAGTCTGTCTGGTGAAACGCCCTCAGGAGCGAGTCGATTCCCGAGGACCGGCGCTCACGCGGTGGCGAGCTCGGCGTGCTCGAGGTCGGCGATGTAGCGCTCGGCGTCGAGGGCGGCGGAGCAGCCGGTGCCTGCGGCGGTGACCGCCTGGCGGTAGGTGTGGTCGACGAGGTCGCCGGAGGCGAAGACGCCGGGCACATTCGTCCGGGTCGAGCCGGGCTGGACGAGCACGTAGCCCTCGGCATCGAGGTCGACCTGACCCGCGAGCAGCTCGGAGCGCGGATCGTGGCCGATCGCGATGAACAGACCCGTCGCGGGGACGAGGCGCTCCTCGCCGGTCACGGTGTCCTCGAGAACGACACCTTCGAGCGACAGCTCGCCGCGGATCTCCTTGACGGCGGAGTTCCAGGCGAACTCGATCTTGTCGTTCTTGAAGGCGCGTTCCTGCATGATCTTGCTGGCGCGCAGCTCGTCACGGCGGTGGACCAGCGTGACCTTGTCGGCAAAGCGGGTGAGGAAGGTCGCCTCCTCGAGGGCGGAGTCACCGCCGCCGACGACGATGATCTCCTGCTTGCGGAAGAAGAAGCCGTCACATGTGGCGCACCAGCTGACGCCGCGTCCGGACAGCCGGTCCTCACCGTCGATGCCGAGCTTGCGGTAGCCCGAGCCCATCGCGAGGATCACGGCGCGAGCGCGGTGCTCACCGGTCGCCGTACGGACGATCTTGACGTCGCCGGTCAGGTCGACCTCGACGACGTCGTCGGCGACCAGCTCGGCGCCGAAGCGCTCGGCCTGCTGGCGCATGTTGTCCATGAGGGCCGGGCCTTCGATCCCCTCGGGAAAACCGGGGAAGTTCTCGACGTCGGTCGTGTTCATCAGGGCGCCACCGGCGGTGACGGAGCCTTCGAAGACGAGCGGGGAGAGGTTGGCGCGAGCCGTGTACACCGCGGCGGTGTAGCCCGCGGGGCCCGAGCCGATGATGATCACGTTGCGTACGTCAGTGGACATGCTCCGCCTATCGGTCTGCTGTTGCGTGCGGTGTCGGCCGCACTCCACACAACGCATCCTAGGTCGCGGGCATTCCGGCGACGCGGTGCCGTCGGGTGTTGCGGCCCAACGCCGCGGACGACCCGTGCCACCCGGCGGTCACTCCAGGCCGCGGACCGTGACCTCCGCCACCGCACCCTGGAAGATGTCGTTCTCGCGCTCGGGGAGACGGGTGAGCCAGAGCAGCAGGTAGCGCGTGTTGACGGGCTGCGAGAACGACACCGAGGCACCGCTGGGCGCGTCGGCATAGCCGCCGATGCGCTCCATCTGACTGACCTCGGTCGGCGGCTGCGTGCGGCCGGGGGCCGCGTACACCCGGAACGACGTCGGCGAGGCGCCAAACAGCACCTGCATCGCCGTCACGTCGCGCGGTCGTCCGAGGTCGATCAGTAGCCCGACACCGTCCTTCAGTCCGCCAAGGTCGTTGCGGCGGTAGTACTCCATGGTGATCCAGGACGTCGCCGGGTCGCCGTCGGTAGCGAGCTCGACGGTGCTGGGGCTCTCCTCTCCGTCGCCGTCTGGCGCCGGGTCAAAGGACTCCACGTCCTTGATCCCGAGGTCGACCACCGCGCGGCTCGCCTCGGGCGCCGGCTCGTCGGCGGGCGGAGTCGGATTGGTCGGAGCTGAGACGCGGCCGAGGATGAAGGTCAGCGACGCCGCGAGAAGGACGACGACGCCGAGCGCGAGCCAGATGAGACCACGCTCGCCCTTGGCTGAACGCCGCACCTTCGACAGGCCTCGCTCGATGGGTGTCGGCGGTGGGGGTGCGAGCGCGGCAGGCCGGGGCTTCGGCGGGTTCACAGCAGGCGGAGGCTCACCGGCCCCCGTACGGACCGGGTCGTGGCGGTAGAGGTCGGGTGAGGAGCTGGGAGTGACCTCGGGGTCGACAGGCTCCTCCTCGCCGGTGATCGCCAGCTCGAGCGCCACGTCGCGGGCGCTGCGCAGCGGCGGGCGGTGGTGGCGCGGCGGGCGCCCGAGGATCCGGTCGCAGACCGTGTCGACGTCGTGCGAGACACCTGCCCTGACCTGTCGCGGACGCAGGACACGGCCGTGCTCACTCGGGGCAGGTGCGAGCAGTTCGTCGCCGCCGGGGTAGCGCCCGGTCAGACACGCGTACAGGATCTTGCCGAGCGCCTCGACGTCGAGCTGCTCGGCGTAGCCCACGTCGGCGTCGTCCACGTCGTGGTGGGCCGAACGCAGGGCGTGGTCGGTGGCGAGCCCGATGATGCGGATGCCGCCATTCTCCTTGAGAAGCACCGTCGCCGGGCGCAGATGGCGGTGATAGACGCCGGCATCGTGGGCGTGCGCGAACGCGTCGGCGAGCTCGAGGGTGACTGTCGTCGAGCGCGCGTTGGTCAGCGTCGACGGCCCGAGCACGTGGTCGAGCGAGACGGCGCGCGCCCACTCACGGACGAGATAGGTGTGTCCGTGGTCGCCCTCGACGATGTCGAGCACCTGAAGGAAACGTGGGTCGGAGACCGCGGTCGACCGACCGGCCGCGAGCACGAACGCAGTCGCACGGCGGTCGTCGGCACGCACCGCCTGGATGCCGACGTTGCGGTCGAGGACGGTGTCGTACGCCTTCCACGTCACCGCGCCGTCCGACTCCTTGATGAGGTCGTCGAGGCGGTAGCGACCCGTGAGCAGGGTCCCCGAACTCAGTGCCGCGGTCTGGTCCACGCCTCATGCTATCCAGGTCGGGGCGCGTGCTTGCACCACCGCGTGGTCAGCGACGCAGAACGGTCCTCACGACCGAGGTCACCTCGCGGATCCGCAGCAGGGACGCGGCCGCCAGATAGGTCACGGCGCCGAGCCCGCCGAACAGCACGAGCGCGAACAGCGCGTCGAGCTTGCCGTCGCCGTCCAGCCCCAGCGGGCCGGCGAGCATTGCGGCGGAGCCGAGGATCACCGCCCCTGCGAGCACGCAGGCGGTGACCAGACGCACGACGAACCCGACGGCGCTCCAGTCGACGACCGGCCCGATCCGTCGCGACAGCATCGAGATCGCGAGCAGAGAGCCGACCAGGTAGGCGGCTCCGTACGAGAGCGCGAGCACGGCCGAGATCGCGTTCGGCTCGACCTGGGACGCCAGCGTGATCGCGAGCCCGATGTTGACAGCGGCGAGCACGATCTGCAGGAAGAACGGCGTACGGGTGTCCTCGAGGGCGTAGAAGCCGCGCAGGCTCATGTAGTGCAACGAGAAGAAGATGATCGCCGGAGCGAACGCCGCGATCGTGGCCGACACCGTCTCGGTGTTGCCGGCCATCGCACCCCACGATGCCACCACGGTGCCGAGCGGACCCGACAGCGCGAACACCGCGACCGCGATCGGGGCGATCAGCGCCAGGACGAGACGGATGTTGTTGCGGATCTCTGCGCGCATCCGGACGAAGTCCGCCTCGGCAGCGAGCCGCGAGATCAGCGGCATCGTCGCGGTCACGAGGGACACGGTGATGACCCCGTGCGGGACCTGGGTGATGAGGAACGCGCTCGAGTACACCGTGGTGCCGGCCGGGTCGGGGTCGCCGTTGGCCGCGGCGAGCAGGCCCGCGCTCGAGCCGATGCGGGTGACGACGACGAACATCACCTGGTTGACCAGGATGAACGCCAGCGTCCACGCGCCGAGCTTGAGAGTGTGGCCGAGCCCGACACCGCGGAAGTCGAACCGCGGCCGGTAGTGGAAGCCGGCTGCCTTCAGGTACGGGAGGAGGATCAGGGCCTGGACGGCGATGCCGACCGTCGACCCGACACCGAGCATCAGCTCCTGCCCACTGGTGAACCCGTCGGAGCCGTTGCTCCCGCCGTACACGACGAGGTAGGTCCCGAGGACCGCGCACGAGATGACGTTGTTGGCGATCGGCGCCCACATCATCGGCCCGAAGCGACCACGCGAGTTGAGAATCTGGCCGACCAGCACGAATGCGCCGTAGAAGAAGATCTGCGGGAGGCAGTAGCGCATCAGCGTGTACGCCGAGGCGAGCGCGCCCTCGTTGCCCGGGTCGAACAGCATGCCGTCGAAGACGAGCCGGACCAGCAACGGCGCGAACACGACCAGGACCACCGTGGCGATCCCGAGGACGAGGAGGCCGAGCGTGATGATGCGCTGGGCGTACGCCTCTCCGCCGTCGGCGTCGTTCTTCATCGCCCGCACGAGCTGCGGGACGAGGACGACGTTGAAGATGCCGCCGGCGAGCAGGATGTAGAGGGCGTTGGGGATCGTGTTGGCACCGGTGAAGATGTCGGCGTTCAGGCTGCTGCCGATCGCCGCGAAGATGAGTGCCGATCGGACGAACCCGGACAAGCGAGACACGATGGTCCCGGCGGCCATGAGGACGCTCGCCGAGAGCAGGCCCGTCGAGGTGCGACGTTCCGCCTCCGCGACGGCCTCGCTGGTCTGGGTCACCTCCTGGACCGCGTCGGCCTCAGCGGCCAGGAACGGCGCATCCTCGGCGGTGGCCGTCTGCGCCGGCGTGGGTGCGGGCCTGCCCGACCTCCGGTCGCGGCGCGAGAGCCTGTGCTTGCTCATGCGTCTGTCTCCTGCTCCGACCGGGCCGGCTCAGTGCTGCTCGCGGGCTCGACTGTCGGATCGGGCTCGGCGTCACCCTCGAGCTCGCCCTCGGTCTCGTCATGGAGCGTCTCGACCTTGCGCCCCTTGACGACCCGGCGAACGACAGCGATGACGACCAGCAGCATGGCGAGGCCGAAGAAGAACCAGATCACCCGACCGACCACGCTCGAGCGGACCGTGAAGCGGGCCGGCTCGCTCAGCTCGCTGCCGCCGGACGTCACCAGTGCGGCCGTGAACGTGGTCGTCGTCGCCTGCCCCACGTCGGCCGAGACGGTGATCGTGACGCTCTGGCCTGCCGAGATCTGCTGCGGAGCGATGTCCTCGATCCGGGCGCTCGCGTCGTCGGAGGTGAAGCGCACACCGACGGTGACCGGTGACGACAGGCTGTTGGTGATCGTGATCGGGAAACGACCTGAGGAGCCCGAGAGGGTGACGAACGAGGACGCCGAGACGCTCACCCGATCGAGGACCCGCTCGACCGACGCAGCCTGCGCCTCGGCGTGCTGGACACCACGCGTACGAGCGCCGCGCCAGTCTTGGGAGACCGCCAGCGACGCGCTCTGGGCGTAGAAGACGTCACGCCCGACGTCGTCGCCGAGGAGCTCGCTCACCACGCTCCCGCTGTCGACGATGCGTGCCGCCGCGGCGACCTGCTCCTCGGTGATCGGGCGTTGGTTGGTGCGCGGGGGCAACGCGATGCGGCCCGTCCACCGACGGCTGCCCGAGCCGAGCAGCGCGTCGGCGGCCACGGGGCGTATCCACGCCGCGTCGAACACGTCGTGGAACTGCGCACGCGCCCACTCGCTGCCCGGGTCGAACGACGCGGACGGGAGGACGACGATCCGCCGCGAGCTGTCGCCCAGCGCGCCGAGTGCCGCGCGTGAGGCGATCCGCTGCCGCAGGGCGAGCGTCGGGTTGGTGGCCGACGACACGGCCTGGAGTCCCGGGTCGACGACGACGACGTCCATCGGCGCGCCACCGACCTCTGCGCGCAGCGCCGTGCCGTCGTCAGGCGTCCAGCCGGGGAGGACCTCGGGGGAGAGAATCGCCAGCTCCGTGCCGAGCTGTCGGGAGCCTGCGAGCCGGCTGGCGTTGCTGATGCCGTTGGGCGGCCAGGAGACCGTGCGCGCCGTGATCCCGAACTGCGCAAGCGTTGCCTGTGTCGCCGTCGTGGCCGCCTCGACGACGGTCGCGCCGGACTCGCCCGCGCTGCGCCGGGTGATCGCGAACGAGTCGGGCCGGCCGTACGGAACCGCCCATACGGGGTGGCGCTGGGCGTACGACACCAGGTCCGTGAGGAACGTTGCCACACGCTGCCGCGCGCCGCTGGTCTCCGGCTGCGCTTCGGGATCGGCCTGCTCCGGCGCGTCGGCGTCGGGGGACGGCGTCGGCTCGCCTTCGGGGACGTACAGCGCCGTCCCGCCGGGCCCGCCCTGACGGTTCGGGCCGTACGAGTCGGCGGCGATGTCCCGCAGGGCGTCGAGCAGCGCGGGGTCGAGCAGCACCGTCGACGGGGACGAGTCGTCCGAGCGTGCCAGGTCGAGCAGGCGCCGCAGCCTGCCACCGGGGGAGACCGACTGGACCAGCCCGGCGGTGTCGACGTACCGGTTGCGCTCGTCGCGCTGAACGGGCGCAATGAACGGCCACACCATCGACACCCGCGCGGCCGCCGCAGCCGCGTCGCCGACGAACGGGATGCTCGTGTAGGACCGACCGACGGCGTCCGGTGACCGGGTGCCGTCCGGGCCGGTGGCGAGCACGTGCACCCCCACCGGATAGACGCCCTCGGAGGTCACTCGCAGCTCGGCGTACGGCACCTGGAGCTGGAAGGTGGTGGTGTCGCCCGGAGCCAGGTCACCGGCCGCGACGACCGCGCCACCGCTCGTGTGGCGGGTGCCGGTGACCTCGGCCGACGGGTGTCCGAGCGCCTCGTCGAGGTCGGCCGCATCGTCGAGCGGCACCGACGGCATCACGAGGTGCACGCGCAGCCGGCTCCAGGCCTTCGACGACGGGTTCGTGATCCGCCCGCTGATCGTCAGCGTGTCGCCCTCCGACAGCGTGGCCGGAGAAAGCGCGTCGATCGTGACGGCGAGCCGGTCGGCATCGGCGGCGCGGGCGGGGGCGACGACCGTGGCGGTCGGGAGCAGCGCTGCGAGCACGGCGATCAGCGCGGTCGCCAGCAGCCCCCGTACGGCGCCGCGGTGCGCGGGACGGGAGGAGCAAGCTTCGGCGCGTGTCATCGGGGCAATGCTAGAGCGACCGGTCGAATCGGCGGACCCAGCCACTGTCAAGGCCGCACCGTAGAATGGCGGGTCATGGCCACAGCCTCCCCTTCCCCCGCGCTGCACGATCCCGGGGCAGCACTCACCGACCGTCTCGTCGCGGCCCCCGAGGTCCTCGAGCTGGCCCGCCGCTTCAGTGAGGCCGGTCACACGTTGGCCCTGGTCGGCGGCCCTGTGCGTGACGCCGTCCTCGGGCGGCCGACCCAGGACTGGGACGTCACGACCTCTGCTCGCCCTGACGACACCGAGCGCATTCTCGACGGGTGGGCCGACGCGACGTGGGACGTCGGCCGTGAGTACGGCACCATCGCCGCGCGCAAGGGCGACCTCCAGATCGAGGTCACGACCTACCGCAGTGAGGAGTACGACATCTCCTCACGCAAGCCGCACGTCTCGTACGGTGACTCCCTGGAGGGCGACCTCTCGCGACGCGACTTCACGGTGAACGCGATGGCGTACCTCCTCGAGTCCGGGACGTTCGTCGATCCCTTCGGCGGCCTCGCCGACCTCGACGCGCGGCTCCTCCGGACGCCGGTGTCGCCGACCCAGTCGTTCGACGACGATCCGCTGCGCATGATGCGGGCCGCGCGCTTCGTCGCGCAGCTCGGCTTCACCCCGGTCGAGGAGGTCGTGGCGGCGATGACGGCGATGGCCGAGCGGATCACCATCGTGTCGGCCGAGCGCGTGCGCGACGAGCTCAACAAGACGCTGCTCGCCGACCACCCGCGCGACGGCCTCACGCTGCTCGTCGACACGGGCATCGCCGAGTACGTGCTCCCCGAGCTCCCCGCGCTGCGTCTCGAGCGCGACGAGCACCACCGCCACAAGGACGTGTACGACCACTCGTTGACGGTCCTCGAGCAGGCGATCGCGCTCGAGGAGCGGCTCCCCGGCGGCGGGCCGGACCTGGTGGCCCGGCTCGCGGCGCTGCTGCACGACATCGGCAAGCCCAAGACACGCCGCTTCGCCGACGACGGCTCGGTCACCTTCCATCACCACGACGTCGTCGGGGCCAAGCTCGCCCGCAAACGGCTGCGCGAGCTGCGCTACTCCAACGAGGTCGTCGACGAGGTCACCACGCTCGTCGAGCTGCACCTGCGATTCCACGGGTACGGCACCGGTGAGTGGACGGACTCCGCGGTGCGGCGGTATGTCCGCGACGCCGGAGACCAGCTCGAGCGGCTCCACGTGCTCACCCGCGCCGACTCGACCACGCGCAACCGCCGCAAGGCCGAGCGGCTCCAGCGCACCTACGACGACCTGGAGCAGCGCATCGCCGTGCTCGCGGAGGCCGAGGAGCTCGACAAGATCCGCCCCGACCTCGATGGCAACCAGATCATGGGGATCCTCGGCGTCGGACCGGGCAAGGTGGTCGGCGAGGCGTACCGGTTCCTCATGGACCTCCGTCTGGACCGCGGCCCCCTCGGCGAGGACGCGGCACGCGAGGCGCTCCTCGCGTGGTGGGCCGCCCGCGAGGGCGGCGTCAGCTGAGCGTCGCCCGGTACGCCAGCTGCGGGTAGTCGACGACGACGCCGTCGCGGTCCACGGTGAGGTCGCCGACGAAGTCACGGCTCGCGCTCGCGTACCGTACGACCGCGTGGCCGGCCTCCTCGTCGTACGGGGCGACCGTCCCGTAGCGCTGCTCGCTGCGGATCACCGCGAGCGACGGCAGGTCGACCCACGCCATCACGTGCGCGATCTCGGGTCCGGGCGGTGCGGTCACGAGGCTGTGGCGCAGGATCGGCATCGTGTTCGTGACCGGGCACAGCGCGATGTCGCAGTCGAGCGCTCCGGCCACAGACTCCGGGTCGGCGAGTCCGGGCGCCTCGGCGGGACCGCCGTCGCCGTGCTGCTCCGCGAGGCCGGTCCACGCGTCGCCGTCACGGACGAGGGCGAGGCGGCGCGACCAGCCGGTTCCGTGGACGCTGACGTCGAGTCGGCGCGTCACCCAGTCGTCGCCGGTGACGAGCGACCACGCGGCGACGTACGACGACGCGCGCGAGGTGCCTCGGGCGATCAGGGTCCGGTCGTCGAGCGCAAGGGTCGCCGCCTCCACCCGCTCGGGGTCGTCCTCGGCACCGGTCCAGGTCACGTTGCGCAGCGTTCGTCCGTCCACGTCATGACCATGGCATCGCGGGCCGCGCGTCGCTAGTCTGGCGTCCGCGGGGGACGCGCGAGAGGACCACGGTGGCCGGACGGCATGCTGCTCCGAGCCGTGCCGAGCCTGCGACCCCGCACGCCGGCACGGATGCCGACCTGCCCGCGTCGGAGGACCCGCCCACCCGCCCTGAGCGCTCGTCCCGCGCTGCGACGGCGGCGGGTGGGCGGCGTGCGCAGACCAGGAGGCGGGGCGCCGGACGGGGCGCTGGACGGGGCGCTGGACGGGGCGAAAGCCCGGGCCCGCGCCGGCCTCGGTTCCGCCGCGTGCGACGCCTCGCCGTCCTCGTTCTCGTGGTCGCGATGGCCGTCCCTGCCGTGCGCTACGTCCTGGACGAGCGGGAGCGCGCTGCCCACGAGGCCGCCGTCGCGCGCGCGATCGCGCAGGAGGTCGACAAGCGCGCCTCGCACGAGGCCGCCGAGGTCCGCAGCAGCCGGGGGATGAGCGAGGCCGGTCGTGCGGTCGCCGAGCGGATGCTGATCCTCACCTCCTGCGCGTCCACCGGATCGCAGCCCTCGGGCCCGAACGGCCGCCTGCCAGCCTCGGCGCTGTGCACGGTGCCGCCGTCCGGCACCGAGCTGCGTGCTGACGCCGCCGAGGCCTGGGCGAGCCTGCAGGAGGCCTTCAAGGAGGCGCACGGACGCTATCCGTGTGTGAACAACGGCTACCGCAGCTATGCGCAGCAGGCCAAGATGCACGCCTCGAACCCGGGCATGGTCGCACCGCCGGGCACCAGCAACCACGGTCTCGGCCTCGCGCTCGACCTCTGCACGAACAGCGACGGCCAGGCTGGGACGGCGGCATGGGCGTGGATGGATGCCCACGCCTCGGCGTTCGGCTGGGACATCCCGTACTGGGCGCGCCCCGGCGGCTCACGACCGGAGCCGTGGCACTGGGAGTACGTCGCGTCCGGCGACCGCGTGTCCTGACCGCGGTTCACGCCACGAGCAGCGCTGCCAGGGCGGCACCGGCGACGTACGTGATGTTGTTGAGGACGTCGTAGAGCACGAAGACGCGGCCGAGGTACTGCTCGTCGACCTCGCGCTGCACCACCGTGTCGGTACGGATCTTCCACACCTGGTGGACGAGCCCGAACGCGAACGCCTGCACGAACCACGCCGTGACCGTCCCGCCCCCGACCAGCGGGGGCGCCGTGAGCAGGGTGAGCCCGACCGCTCCCGCGACGACGGTCCAGCGACCGATCCCGAGCCGGTGCGCGAGCCACGGGGTGCTGACGGCACCCAGCGCGAACCCTGCCGCGACACCGGCCGCCGCCACCGCAGCCTCCGCGTCGTCACCTCGCCCCGCCGTCGCCGCGAAGGCCAGCAGGGTGAACCCGCCGTACGCGACCCGCAGTGCGCCGAACGTGAGCAGTGCGGCGCTCGCGCGGCGGCGGCTCCACAGGTGGGCGAGGGCATCGGCGAGGTCACGCAGCACGTCACCGGGGCGCGGCGGACGGCTGCCGGCGTCCGGGCCGAGCGCGGCCCGACCGAACCCCCTGGCGAGGAGCGACGCCGTGACCGTCAGCAGCGTGCTCGCGACGAGGACGACGGGCGAGCCGGCGCCGAGCGCGAGCAGCAGCGCCCCGGCGCCGAGCCCGGTCGCGTGCGCCGTCGCCCCGAGCGTCGGGCCGACGGTGTTGGCGTCGACGAGGCGGTCCTGCGCCACCACGTGCGGGACGCTCGCCGACAGGCAGGCGAGCAGCAGCCGGGCGAACCCGAGCGCGACGAGGACCAGGACGTACACGGGCCAGTCGGCACGCTCGGCCGACAGCCACGCAACGAGGGCGACAGAGGCAACGACCCCGGCCCGTACGGCCTGGGCGGTGACCAGGATGCTGCGGCGCAGCCACCGGTCGAGCACCAGCGAGACGAACGGGGCGAGCACGCTGAACGGCAGCAGCACAATCGCGAGCACGAGCACGAACCGTCCCGACGAGCGCTGTGCCTCGGGTGACAGCAGCACCAGCCACGCGAGACCCGCCTGGAACAGACCGTCGCCAGCCTGGCTCGCCACGCGGACGCCGAGGAGCCGGACGAAGCCGCGGGTCCACAGGCTGGTGCGCACGCGCTCACTATCTCAGCGGCACCGGGAACGCCGAACGGCGCGGACCCGACCAGGGATCCGCGCCGTTGGGCGTGGTTTCGACAGGCTCAACCAGCGTGGTGTCAGCGCTCTTCGGTGCCGGCGATGAACGCCTCGAGCTTGGCACGCCCGAGATCGTCCGGACGCTGCACCGGCGGGGACTTCATCAGGTACGACGAGGCCGAGATCAGCGCGCCGCCGATGCCGCGATCCTTGGCGATCTTGGCCGCACGGATCGCGTCGATGATGATGCCGGCGGAGTTCGGGGAGTCCCAGACCTCGAGCTTGTACTCGAGGCTCAGGGGGACGTCACCGAACGCGCGACCCTCGAGACGGACGTACGCCCACTTGCGGTCGTCGAGCCACTGGACGTAGTCCGACGGGCCGATGTGGACGTTCTTGTCGTCGATCTTGCCGGCGAGCGGACCGTTGAGGTTCGAGGTGACGGCCTGCGTCTTCGAGATCTTCTTGGACTCCAGGCGATCACGCTCGAGCATGTTCTTGAAGTCCATGTTGCCGCCGACGTTGAGCTGGTACGTCCGGTCCAGCGTCACGCCGCGGTCCTCGAACAGCTTGGCCATCACGCGGTGGGTGATGGTCGCGCCGACCTGGCTCTTGATGTCGTCGCCGATGATCGGGACGCCCGCGTCCTCGAACTTCTTGGCCCACTCGGGGTCGGAGGCGATGAACACCGGCAGGGCGTTGACGAAGGCGACGCCCGCGTCGATCGCGCACTGCGCGTAGAACTTGTCGGCGGCGTCCGAGCCCACCGGCAGGTACGACACGAGGACGTCTGCCTTCGTGTCCTTGAGCACCTGCACCACGTCGACCGGCTCGGCGTCGGACTGCTCGATGGTCTCGAGGTAGTACTTGCCGAGCCCGTCGAGGGTGTGGCCGCGCTGCACGGTCACACCGGTCGGCGGGACGTCGGCGATCTTGATGGTGTTGTTCTCGCTGGCCTGCGTCGCCTCGGCGAGGTCGAACCCGACCTTCTTGGCATCGACGTCGAACGCTGCGACGAACTCGACGTCCTTGACGTGGTACTCACCGAACTGGACGTGCATGAGGCCAGGAACGGTGCCCTCAGGATCAGCGTCCTTGTAGTACTCGACGCCCTGGATGAGCGACGTGGCACAGTTGCCGACGCCCACGATCGCTACGCGTACCGAACCCATGGGGTCCTCCTCCTCGGGGGCCGCTGGCCCCGCTCTCTCGTCCTAGCCACCGTTGTCCGGCGGCGATGTCTTCGATCTCGTCTGGTCCCACGATCCGCCCGGCTGCTTGCCGGAGCGCTCCGCGTCGATCAGACCGGTCAGCCAGCGCACCTCGCGCTCGACCGACTCAAGGCCGTGGCGCTGCAGCTCCAACGTGTAGGCGTCGAGCCGTTCACGATTGCGCTGTGCCGTGCTGCGCACACGTTCGAGCCGCTCCTCGAGGCGACTCCTTCGTCCCTCGAGGATGCGCACACGGGTACGGGAATCGGTGCGCGAGAAGAAGGCGAAGTGGATGCCGAAGGTCTCGTCCTCCCACGACGAGGGGCCCGACGCCGACAGCAGGTCGCTGAAGTGCTCCTTGCCCTCGGCGGTGAGCCGATAGACGATCTTTCCCCGCCGTCCCCGTGCTGCCACGGCCGTCTCGGCAGGGTCGTCGGCCACGATGTAGCCCTTCTTGCCGAGCACCTTCAGGCACGGGTAGAGCGTGCCGTAGGACAGCACCCGAGACCACCCGAGCAGGGCGTTGAGCTCCTTGCGCAGCTCGTACCCGTGCATTGGGGTGTCATGGAGCAGCCCGAGTACGGCGAACTCGAGTGCAGCACCGCGCCTGGCCACGACGACCCCCTTCGCATTCCTCCTCGGCAGCCGGTCTCGACTGCCGATTGGATATATCGTTGCGATACATCGAACCAGATGTCAATGCGTGCTCGTGACACCGGGTCCGTGGCGCGGGGGTTTTGGTTCAACCTCGAAGTTGGGCACACTTGCTCGATGGGCCGTGCTCCGGCACGCCTGTGGCCTGCCCTGTGAAGGGCGGCATCCCCCCGGCAGCAATCCAGAGGAGTACGACGCGTGGCGAACCAGTCGCACGGCGGACCCGTGAACCCGCGCTCGAGGAAGGCCCAGCCCGCCTCACGGGCCGGCTCTCGATCCCGCACGGCCCCCAAGCCCGGCAACGGCGGCCGGTCCGCCGAAGAAGGCAAGCCCCGCAAGCCGCTCTGGCGCCGCATCGTCAAGTGGGGACTCATCACCGGCGTGGTGATGTTTGTCCTCGGGATCGCCGGCCTGTTCTTCGCGTACCGCGCGGTGTCCATCCCCGACGCGAACGCCGAGTTCCTCACGCAGACCACCAAGGTCTACTACTCCGACGGCAAGCACAAGATCGGCGACTTCCAGACGCAGAACCGTACGTCGATCACGTTCGACGAGATGCCGCAGACGATCAAGGACTCGGTCGTCGCGGCGGAGGATCGCAGCTTCTACACGAACCAGGGCCTCGACTTCAAGGGAATCGCCCGCGCCCTGCGCGACAACGCGACCACCAACTCGACGTCCGGCGGATCGACCATCACGCAGCAGTACGTGAAGGTTCTCTACCTCACCCAGGACCGCACCTGGAGCCGCAAGGCCAAAGAGGCGATCCTCTCGATCAAGGTCCACAACCAGATGTCGAAGGAGGAGATCCTCGAGGGCTACCTCAACACGATCTACTTCGGCAACGGTGCGTACGGGGTCGAGGCCGCGTCACAGACCTACTTCGGCCAGAAGGCCGCCAAGCTGACCGCACCGCAGGCTGCGCTGCTGTCGTCGGTGATCAACAACCCGAGCGCGTTCGACCCGTACGACGAGGACGACCACGACCGTCTGATGGGTCGCTACAGCTATGTCATCGACGGGATGCGCAAGGCCGGCAACATCACTGAGGAGGAGTACGCGAAGTACTCCGCGAAGCTCCCCAAGGTCCAGAAGCAACGCCAGTCCAACCGCTTCGGCGGCACCAGGGGCTTCCTTCTGCGCCTCACCGAGCAGCAGCTGCGCAAGGAGGGTTTCGACGACACCCAGATCAACGGCGGCGGGCTCAAGGTCGTCACGACGTTCGACTACGACGCCCAGAAGGCCGCGGTCGAGTCCGTCAAGGAGATGAAGCCCGAGGGCCTCAAGGAGCTCAACGTCGCGCTGTCCTCCGTCGACCCCGAGACGGGGGCGCTGCGGGCGATGTACGGCGGACCGAACTACCTCAAGAGCCAGCTCAACTGGGCGATGCTCGGCTCGCAGCCCGGGTCGTCCTTCAAGCCGTTCGCGGTCGCCGCGGCGCTGAGCGACGGCTACGGCCTCAAGACCCAGCTGAACGGCTCGTCGCCGCTGCGCCTCAAGGGTGACGCCGAGATCGAGAACCAGGGCGACTCCGGTGGCCGCTCGTTCGGGCCGGTCTCCCTGGAGTACGCGACGCAGGAGTCGGTCAACACCGCGTTCGTCGACCTCACGTACGACGTGATGGACGACGGCGGCGACAAGACCATCGAGGCCGCGCGTCGAGCCGGCGTCTCCGCGGCTGCGGTCAAGCGCTACGACCCGAGCGTCGCCGTCGTCTCCCTCGGTTATGCGCCCGTCCCCAACGTCGACATGGCTGCCGCGTACGCGACCTTCGCCAACGAGGGCAAGCAGAACGACTGGTACGTCATCGAGCGGGTCCGTGACCGTGAGGGCAAGGACCTCCACAAGCACACCGTCCGCTCCAAGGAGGCGTTCTCCAAGGCGGTCGCCTCCGACGTGACCAAGGCGCTCCAGGACGTCGTGCGCTCGGGCAGCGGCACCAACGGGAGCACGATGTGCCCGACCGCCGGCAAGACCGGCACCGCGACGTTCCAGAAGGTCGAGGACGGCAAGGAGGTCGGCAGCGCGCACGTCTCGAGCTCGTGGTTCGTCGGCTACACGCCCAAGCTGTCGACGGCCGTCATGTACGTCCGCGGCAAGAACGGCAACGAAGCCCTCAACGGCTACATGCCGACGTTCTACGGTGGCCAGTACCCCGCCAAGACCTTCAAGACCTTCATGGACAAGGTTCTCGACGGCGGCGACTGCGGCGAGTTCCCGCCGCCGGCCAACATCAAGTCGACCAAGGGCAAGACGTTCGTCCCGACGCCGACAGCGACCGAGGAGACGAAGAAGCCGAAGCCGGACCGTCCGGACCGTCCGAGCCGCCCGACGCGTCCGACCCGACCGGCACCCACCCAGCCGACGCTGCCGACGGAGCCGACAGAGCCGGATCCGACGCGTCCGACGCGTCCGACGCAGCCCACGCTGCCCACCGAGCCGGAGCCGCCCGAGGAGACCGACGGCCCAGGTAACGGCTGGGGCGGCTGACGATGGCGGGACCGGCGGGGGGCCGGGCCCGTCCCAGCCGGTGGTGGACGCCGGTCCGCATCCTGCTCGCGACGGCGATGCTCGTCGGGACGCTCGGGCTCGTCACCAAGGGCCCGTGCGCCGTCGACTCCGGGAGCCGGTGGTTCAGTGCGAAGCCGGTCGCGGGCGGAGCCTCGTACGCACGGCTGTGCGCGAGCGAGCTGCCGCAGGAGTACGCGACCACGGGGCTCGCCGAACGGGTCGCCCCCTGGTCGGAGGCCGGTGGCAGGTGGCCCGTCAACGCGGTCACGCTGCCGGTCGGGGCGCTGCAGCACGCGACGGCCGCGGTGGTGCACACCCTCGCGCGATCCGATGTCGACGCCCGCGCTGCACGGGACGCGACGGAGGTCGAGCGCGACCGCTCGGTGCGCCGCGAGGCCGTCGCGTACACCGGGCTGGTCGCGGTCGGGAGCCTCCTGCTCCTCCTTCTCGCACTCGTGGCGCTCGCCCGCTCCGCGCTCTCGACGAACGCCACGCGGCCGTGGCCCTCGTGGTCGCGTCCGGTCGCGTCGCTGATGCCGTTGGCCGCGTCCCCGCTGATCGCGCTCCTCATCGGCGTCGGCTGGGATCTCGTCGGGGTCGCCCTCGTGGCCTGGGGGCTGGCGGCCTGGACCGCGGGACGTGCGCGCCTGGCTGGTCTGGTGCTCGGCGTCGCGGTGCTCGCCGCGTGGTGGCCGGTCGTGGTCCTGCTCGTCCTCGGCGCCACCGCGCTGCTCCGGCACGGTGCCGCCGCGGGACGCCTGCTCGGCTCGGCGACGCTCACGGTGGCCGTCGGTGGTGTGGTGGCGTTCGCGGTGACGGCGGGCGACGCCGTCACCGAGCCCGTACGCCGGTGGCTCGACCATGAGGGCGGCGTCGGGTCGCTGTGGGCGGTGCTGGCCGAGCTCGGGGTGGATGTGTCGTCGACGGTCGTCGTCCCGATCGTGATCGGGCTGTGGGCGTTCGCGGTGTCCGTGACCTTCCTCTATGCGGCACGCTCGGGTGACGTGTCGCAGACCGCGCGCTACGCGTTCGTCCTGCTCGCGGCGCTGCTTCTCGTGGGGACGACATACGCACCTGGCTACGCCCTGTGGCTGCTGCCCCTCGCGGTGCTCGCGCACCCGGTGTGGCGCGACCTCCTGTGGTGGCAGGCAGCGGAGGTGTTCCTCGTGGTGGCGACGTGGTGGCACCTCGGCGACGTCACGAAGCCCGCCGGGGACACCGCCGACGTGGTCTACGTGGTCGCGATCGCGCTGCACGTGGTGGCGACGGTGTGGCTCGCGGCGCGCATGCAGCGGTCAGCCGCCGGCCGCGGCGTACCGGCGTCCGAGCAGCCGAACGTGGTCGATCAGCTCGGGCGGTGAGTCGACCCGGAAGTCCAGCCCGAGCATCCCGACGTACACGGCGAGGATCTCGATGCTGTCGGCGCCGGTGACGAGCACGCTGGTGTGCTCGTCGACCTCCTCGACGACCCCGACCGCGTCGTTGATGCGGGAGCGCACCTCCTCAGCGGGTGCGAGCACCGTGATGCGTGCGTGCACCGACCAGCCGCCCGACGCGATCTCGCGCACCACGAACGTCGTGTAGTCGTCGACGGCCATCGGGCGTGGCGCGAAGCGCGGCTGGGGCATCGCGCTGATCTCCGCCCAGTCCACCCGAAGGGCACGCCACCTCGCGGTGCGCACCTCACGGGCGACGAGGTACCAGCGCCGCTGCCACGTGATCACCCGGTACGGCTCGACGTCGAGACGCTCGCCCTCGTACGTGAGCCGCAGCCGCTCCTCGTCGCGGATCGCATCGGCGATGCGGGAGAGGGTCTCCGGGGCGATCTTGGGGTCCTCCACGTTGCTGTCGGTGTTGACCGGCCCTGCGCTCACGGTGTCGGTGATCGCCTCGACCCGGCGGCGCAGGCGGTGCGGGAGCACCTGCTCGAGCTTGGCGAGCGCACTCGCAGAGCTCTCCTCGATGTCCGTGATGCCGTGGGCCGCGCGCAGCCCGATCGCGACAGCCACCGCCTCGGCGTCGTCGAGGAGCAGCGGCGGGAGCTTCGCGCCGGGCCCGAGCCGGTAGCCGCCCGCAGGGCCGCGTGCGCCGTCGATCGGGTAGCCGAGGTCACGCAGCCGGTCGACGTCGTTGCGGATGGTGCGCGGGGTGACGTCGAGCCGTTCGGCGAGATCGGCGCCCGCCCATGCCGGGCGGGACTGGAGCAGTCCGAGCAGGGCGAGCAGGCGAGCGGACGTCTCCAACATTCTCCCGATCATGCCATAGATGAGGAACGATCCGTACCTGAATGCTTTGTACTGTCCTTTCATGAGCACACACGAGAACACCAGCACCCGACCCTTCCGCATCGAGGTCGCCCAGGCCGACCTGGACGACCTCGACGACCGGCTCGCCCGGACGCGCCTCCCCGCAACGGCCCCCGGCGACGACTGGACCTACGGCGTCCCGAACGCCTACCTCGCCGACGTCATCGAGCACTGGCGCACAGGATTCGACTGGCGCGAGGTCGAGGCTCGGCTGAACGCGTACGACCAGTTCCTCACCGAGATCGACGGGCAGACGGTCCACTACCTGCACGTCCGCTCGGACGAGGAGAACGCGACCCCGCTCCTGCTCGCCCACTCCTACCCCGGCTCGGTGTACGACTTCATCGAGATGATCGACCCCCTCGTCGACCCGGTCGCCCACGGCGGCCGCGCCGAGGACGCCTTCGATGTCGTCGTGCCGTCCATGCCCGGCTTCGGCTTCAGCACCCCAGTCGTCGATCGCGGCTGGACGATGGCGCGGATCGCGCAGACCTATGACACGCTGATGCGACAGCTCGGCTACGAGTCGTACGGGTCGCACGGGAGCGACGGCGGCGCGATGGTGTCGCGCGAGCTCGGCCTGAGGGAGCCCGAGGGCTTTCTTGGCCTGCACGTCATGCAGCTGTTCTCGTTCCCGACCGGTGCGCCCGGCGAGATGGACGGGTTCGGGCCGAAGGAGTTCGCGGCGCTGGAGCACCTGCAGTGGTTCCAGTCGGTCGGGGGCTACAACGCGATCAACGCGTCGCGTCCGCAGACCGTCGCCGTCGGTGTGTCCGACTCACCGGTCGGGCAGCTGGCGTGGAACGAGCTGTTCCAGTCGTTCGGCGACGGGACGAGCCTCCTGACGACGGACCAGATCCTCGCCGAGGTCACGCTCGAGTGGCTGACGAACACGTCGGCGACGGCCGGGCGCTACCACTACGAAGAGGCGCACCGCGATGCGAAGCCCGAGGTCAACCACTCTCGTACGGGGGTCGCGGTCTTCGCGGACGACTTCAAGACGATCCGGGCGTTCGCCGATCGCGACAACGACAACATCGTGCACTGGAGCGAGTTCCCCGAGGGCGGGCACTACGCCATGCTCGAAAAGCCGCAGGAGCTGGTGGCGGACATCCGCACCTTCTTCGCCACCGCCTGACCCAAACTGCAAGACCGCTAGGGCAGGTCGACGGCGTCGAAGGTCGTGGTCGTCATGCGCACCTCGAGCTCGACCTCTTCGCCGACCTCCGGCACCGCGACGCCGGAGGGGAGCAGGATCATGCTCGCCTGCATGTGCGGCGGCTCGACGAACCAGCGTTGCTTGCCGCCCACGACGAACGGCGACAGCGCGAGCCCCGCAGCGCCGAGCCCGCCTTTCGCGACGGACGTGGCGCGCTGCTTGAGCGTCGTGGCCGCCGTCGGCGCCTCGAGCCCGATGCCGTGCGAGGTGCCGCCGGACACGACGAGCACCGTGCCTCCGGCCGGGAGCGGGCGCTGGCGGTAGCCGATCCGCTCGCCCCGCTCGACGACGTGGGAGTCGAGGACGAGGCCGGTGACCCGGAACGCACCCCGGTCGCCGAGCCACAGCGCGGTGCCGACGCGGGGCCGTACGGACAGGCCCGGCCGGCGCTCGGCCAGCTCGCGCACCTCGCGGTCGGACAGGTGCGAGACGGTGAACAGCGGGGTCCCGGAGACTGCCGGTGCGAGCTTCGACGCCTCGAACGCCGCCGCCCACCGGTCGGCCTCGGCGAGATTGTCCTCGGAGAGCGGGAGGTGGATCGAGAAGCCGATCAGCCGCAGGCGTCCGAGCGCGTCGGCAGCCGCGGTGAGTGCGTGCCGGTCGACGCCGTGACGCGCCATCGCCGTCTCGCCCTCGAGGACGATCCGCGTGCCCTCCGGCGCCTCGTCGCGCAGCAGCGCCAGGTCTTCGATGCGGCTGACCGTGTGGACGACGCGCGGGTCGTACATCCGCTCGGAGCGCACCGTGTCGGACCAGAACGGGCGCCACGGTGTGAGCACGTGGATGTCGCCCCCGAAGCGCGGGAGGACGTCCATCAGCTCGGCGTACGTCCCGACGGCGACCGTGTCGACCTCGAGCCAGTCCGCACGGCGCGCGAGGGTCCGGTTGCCGAACCCGTACCCGTTGCCCTTGATCACCGGGACGATGCCTTCGTACAGCTCAGCGGTGCCGCGCAGGTGCGCTCGCCAGCGTTCGCCGTCGACGTGGAGCGTGAGAGTCATGGTCAGCCTTCCTCGCGTCGTGTGGGTCAACGCCGCTTCATGTACTGCTGGAACGCCAGATAGAGCAGGCGGTTGACGGGGAGGTCCCACTCGCCGGCGTACTCGACGGCCTGACCGCCGGTGCCGACCTTGAACTGGATGAGCCCGACGTGGCTGTCCTCGGGGTCGAGCGTGTCGGTGATGCCGCGCATGTCGTACACGGTGCACCCATCGGCCATCGCGTCGCGGATCATCTGCCACTGGATCGCGTTGGACCCACGGACCTCCCGCTTGGCGGTGGTCGAGGCGCCGTACGAGTACCAGGCGTGCTGCCCGACCCGGACGAGCGTCGTCGCGGCGACGAGGTCACCCTCGTGGTGGGCGAGGTAGAGACGCATCCGGTCGGGGTCCTCGCCGTTGAGCGCGTCCCACATCGTCTGGAAGTACGACAGCGGCCGCGGCGTGAAGTGGTCGCGCACGGCGGTCTCGGAGTAGATCGCGTGGAACGCCGCCAGGTCGTCCGCGCCGCCGAGGGTCACCTCGACGCCGGCCTTGTCGGCCTTCTTGATGTTGCGGCGCCACAGCTGGTTCATGCCGCGCAGCACCGCCTCCTCCGTACGGGGAGTGCCGTCGGCCTCGGCGAGGGGGAGCCAGAAGTTGTACTTGGGCTGGCCTGCGGTGAACCCGCCCTCGCTGACCTGCTCGCGCCACCCGATCCGGTGCAGCTCGCGGGTCACGGCGATCGCACGGCCGTCGGCCGTCGCCGCAGGGGCGTCGCCGAGCGTGCGCAGCGCCGGGTCGGCGACGGCCTTCTTGACGGTGGCCGCGTCCCACGTCCGCAGGACGACCGGCGGGCCCATGCGGACACCGAACGCGCCCTTGCCTGTGAGGTGCTTCACCATCGGGTCGAGCCACGCGGCGAGTCCTCCGGGACCCTCGACGGCCGAGGCGAAGTCGATGACGGGGCCCTCGGGCAGGTAGGCGAGGTACTTCGCGACCTTCGGCAGCTTGCGGTAGAGCACCAGGCCGGCACCGACGATCTCGCTCCCGTCGAACCAGCCGATCGACTCGCCTCTCCACTCCGGCTTCACCGCCGCCCACGCCGGGGTCTGGAGGAAGCTCGCGGAGGGGAGGGAGGTCAGGTACGCCAGGTGGTCGGCGCTGCTGATCGTACGGACGGTGAGGGACACGGCCACGAGGCTACCGGAGCGCCGTTCGGCCGCCTCGGTGTGGCGAAGCGGCCATGCTGCGAGCGGCTCCACGAATTTGTCTCCGCGCGATGTAAATGTGTGTGACACTCGGCACACCACGTGCGTCGGCTTTGCTCCCGGCGTTCTACGTTTCTCTGGAGGGAGATTCAGTGTCTACTTCGTCATGCCCACCCCCGGGCAGACTGAGGCGGTCCACCGCAGCGGTCGCGACCACCGCGCTCGCGGCCGGGACCCTGGCATTCGCGGCGGCGCCGATCACGGCCGCCGAGCGTTCTGCAGCCGCAGACGACCGCCCGATCGACAAGAGCTTCACCTACAACTGTCACGTCGTCGCCGGCGGTCTGTCGCTCGGCAAGCACGACGTCGGCGTACGCGCGCAGGTCGAGGTGCCCGAGTCCGCCAACCCGGGCGAGGTCGTGCCCAGCCGCACGACGCAGATCACGCTCACGATGCCGGAGAGCCTGCGCAACGCGACCGTCGGGCTGCTCGGTGGCAAGACCGCCGGCGGCAAGTCCGAGGACGCAGCCGTGGTGATGGCGCTGGGGGGCCAGACGCAGTCGTACCTGATCGACGGGCTGTCGGCACCGCAGACGCCGATCCCGCAGAAGGCCGGCGGCCTCTGGAAGATCCCGACCGAGGGGACCGTGCCGGCGATCACCGTGCCCGAGCTCACCGGCACCGCGACGCTGTCGATGCCTGAGCAGTTCTTCGTCAACGCCGTCGTCTACACCGAGCCCGAGGGCCTGCCCGCGAAGGACCTCCCCGCGACGATGGACTGCACGGGTCCGACCGTCGCAGCCGACCGCATCCTCACCGCGATTGAGGTCGAGGAGTCCTCCCCGACCCCGATCGCGAAGGATGTCGACGCAGGCAAGGTCGGCCGTACTGCTTTCGACTACGGACCGAAGGTCCCGGTCACCCTCCGGGCCGTCGGCGGGCGTGCTCCGTACACCTTCGCGGTCGTGACCAAGCCCGGGGCAGCGATCGTCACGATCGACGGGGCGACAGCGGTGCTGTCGACCACCGCGGGCGGCGCGGCGAGCTTCACCTACACCGCCACCGACGCCGACGGCCAGGTCAGCCCGCCGGCCACCGTCACGTACGAGGGTGTCAACAACGCGCCGCTGGTGCGCGACCTGCACTTCACCATCGGCAAGGGCAAGGCGCTCGACCTGTGGCCGTACGTCCGTGACGACGCCGCTCGGTTCTACTTCTGGCAACAGGCCAACGACTCGCAGCGCATCACCTACGGTGCCCCGAAGCACGGGGCGCTCTCCCCGTTCCTCACCGCCGCTGACGTCACCGCCGACGGGTGGACCGAGTTCCCAGATCTCGCGAAGTACCCGAGTGTCGGGCACAAGCAGACCTACACCCCCAAGCCCACCTTCGTCGGGACGGACACCTTCACCTATACCGCCACCGACAACGAGGGTGCGTCCGCGACAGCGACGATCACGGTGGACGTCGTGGAGGAGACCGCTGTCCGCGGCGTGCTCGACGGCGTGCGCTACAAGTGTCAGCCGCAGGAGCGCGACTTCGAGACCGGGGAGGAAGTTCCCGGGTTCACCGAGCTGCAGAACTATGTCATGGGTGGCTCGATGGCCTTCACCGTCGACACGCGGGCCGACCTGCCGCGCAGCATCGCCCCCGGCGAGGTGTTCACCCCCGAGCCGACCGACGTGGACCTCGTGATGCCGCAGGGCCTTGCCGAGCTGCTCGCCGGGAACAACACGCTCGACACGATGGGCTTCGGGCAGACCAAGGTCGGCGGCTCGTCGATCGCCTCGGTCCACCTCGAGGAGACCGCGACCGGGCATGAGTACGACGCCCCCCTCGAAGGCCTGCGGGCCGAGGACGTCAACGTGTCGTGGCCTGTCCCGAGCGAGGGAGTCCGGATCCCGACCACGGGCACGCTCGACGCCGTGACCGGGCCCGACAAGGGAGCGATCAAGGTGTCGGCCCCGCAGGAGATGGCGATCCTGTCCAAGCTGACGCCGGGGATCATGGACGGACTGATCCCGAACGTCTGGCTGCAGTGCGCGGCGATGCCCGGCCAGGACCTCCACGTCGCCACCGTCTACGTCAAGGGCGACTCGACCACGACGGCGAAGGTCGGCCCGGTCTCGTACGGCGCCGCGCCGGTCGTCGACGTGACCGTCGCGTCGGACAACGCCGCCGAGGGCACCGTCGAGGTGCGCGCCGGTGACAAGGTCGTCGGCACCGGCACGGTGAAGGGCGGCAAGGCCCGCGTCACGCTGCCCAAGGCCGCGAAGGTCGGGGCGCACGAGGTCGAGGTCGCCTACCTCGGCTTCGACGGAGCCAAGCCCTCCTCGACCACCGCGTCGTACTCGGTCACCAAGGCCGCGTCGACGACGACGGCGACCGCCCGCACCAGCGCGTACGGGGCCTCCCCGTCGGTGAGCGTGGCCGTCCGTACGGTCGCGGGTGCGAAGGGCAAGGTCGAGGTGCGTCGCGGCGCGCAGGTCGTCGGCTCGGCGACCGTGTCCGGCGGACGCGCGACCGTCGCCGTGCGCAAGGGCGCGCTGGCGCCGGGCAAGCACGCGCTGACGATCGCCTACCGCGGCGACGCGATCAGCGCGGCCTCGTCCGGTCGCGTGTCGGTCACCGTCACCAAGGCACGGGCTGCCGTCCGCGCCAAGGTGGCGCCGACCAAGGTCCGCGCGAAGCGCACCAAGGCGAAGGTGTCCGTGCAGGTCACGACGCCGACGGGTGTCGCACGGACCGGCAAGGTCGTGGTGACCGTCAAGGGCAAGAAGATCGGCACCGCGACGGTCCGCGCCAACGGCAAGGTCGTGGTCCGGCTCAAGAAGTTCGCCAAGCCGGGCACGTACAAGGTGAAGGTCGCCTACGCGGGCAACGTGTACGCCGCCGGCAAGACCGTCACCGTGAAGGTCAAGGTCCGCAAGTAGCGGACCCCCGCCGCTGGCGGTGCCTCAGCGCACCGTCAGCGGCGACCGGTGGGGCACGGCGGGGGTGACCAGCAGCGTCATCCCCGCCTCCGCCGGCGTCCGGTCGCCCTTGCGGTGGTTGCACCGCAGGCAGGCGGCCACCGAGTTCTCCCAGGTGAGCAGCCCTCCGCGAGAGCGGGGGAGGATGTGGTCCACGGTCTCGGCCGGGCCGCCGCAGTAGCCGCAGCGCTCGTCGCGCGCCTTCACCGCCGTCTTCGTGCACAGCGGGTCGCGCCCGTGCAGCCACCGCATCACGACGTAGCGCACGAGCCGCAGGACCTTGGGCACGGGGAACGGCCCGAAGCGGTCCTCGGGGTGGGCCTCTTCGACGACGGCGACCTCACGCACGAGCATCCGGATGGCGTGCCGCAGCGACACCCGCTGCAGGGGCTCGTAGCTGGCGTTGAGCACCAGCACGGTCCGCCTGTGGCGCGTGACTGTGACGTGGTGGTCCACCACCACGGGCTCGGCGACAGCTGTCATGGGCACCGCCTCTCGACCGCTCCGTGCGATCAGCCTAGCCGCAGGGCCCATGGCACGGCGCGTGCTTAACCGGCGCCGACCGGCGTTTCGTGACGGTCCGTCTCCTCAGCGCGGCGGCTGTTTGCGGGGCTTCAGCCGAGTGTGCGGCAGCTCCGGCGCGGGCAGCACCGCGGAGCCCCACACGTCGGGGAACGGCCCGTACGCGTCGGTGGCGGGGCCGGTCGCGCCGTGGACCTGCGCCTGCCACTCCTCGCGGAACCGCACGATCTCGTCGTGGTCGCGCCCGAGGAAGTTCCACCACATGACGATCTCCTCCTCCAGCGGCTCGCCGCCGATGAGGACCACGCGGCCGTCGGAGTCACCGGTGCGCAGGGCGAGCGTCGTCCCACCGACGGGCCGGTACGCGAGTGCCGCTGGCGCAACCGTCGTCCCGTCCACGTCCACCGGCCCGAGATCGACCAGCACCCCGTGCTCGTACGAGGGGTCGACGTCGAAGCGCACCTCCGAGCCGGCGGGCAGCACGATCTCGGCACCGACGAGCGGCGTGTACGTCGTGACCGGCGAGGCCGATCCGGCGAACGAGCCGACGAATGTCCGTACGGTCGCCGGACCGTGCGCCACCGGCTCGGTCACGTGGTGCTCGAAGGAGCGGCCGGCGAAGCGGGCCGAGTCCGGCAGGGCCGTCCACAGCTGGACGCCCTGCAGCAGCGTGGTCTCGGGCGTCGAGTACTCCGAGTGCGCGATGCCGCGGCCCGCCGTCATGAGGTTCACCTCGCCGGGTCGTACTCGCTGGACGGAGCCGACCGTGTCCACGTGGTCGACCTCGCCGGTGAACAGCCAGGTCACGGTCTGGAGTCCGGTGTGGGGGTGCCCAGGAACGGCCATGCCGCCGGTCTCGCGCACGTCGTCAGGCCCGTAGTGGTCCGCGAAGCACCAGGCACCGATGAGCGAGCGCAGGCGTTGGGGGAGCGTCCGGCGCACGGTCATCGCGCGCGGCCCGCCCAGCGGGACGAGCCGCGGCTCCAGCACCTCCGGTGCACCGTGGCCGTCGGTGGGCGGGCAGGTGATCTCCTGCGGATCGCGCTCCAGGTCGCTCATGAGCACCAGTATCAGGGTCTTCTCTCAGGGTCTTCCCCGATGACCGACCCTGTTCGCCAGGGGCAAAACCGATATCGGTGTGTCCCCGCCGTGTCCTAGCGTGGACGGACACCCCGCCCACCAGGAGTTGTGCCATGCCCGATGCCGCGTCCGCCACGACCCGCACTGTCGCCGCCCGAGCGGTCGACCTGCACAAGACCTACGGCAAGCAAGAGGCGGAGGTGCGCGCTCTCGACGGGGTCAGCATCGACGTGTACGCCGGCGAGTTCACCGCCGTCATGGGGCCGTCCGGCTCCGGCAAGTCGACGCTCATGCACCTGCTCGCCGCGCTCGACACCGCGACCAGCGGCACGGTCTTCATCGGCGACACCGAGCTGGCCCGCCTCAACGACAAGCAGCTGACCAAGCTGCGGCGTGACGACGTCGGCTTCGTCTTCCAGGCGTTCAACCTCGTGCCCACGCTGACGGCCAACGAGAACATCCTGCTCCCGCTGTCGATCGCGGGTCGCAAGCCCGACCAGGCCTGGTACGACCAGGTGATCGACACCGTCGGCCTGCGCGACCGGCTCGGCCACCGCCCCAACGAGATGTCGGGCGGACAGCAGCAGCGCGTCGCGTGCGCCCGCGCGCTCATCGGCCGGCCCACGATCGTCTTCGCCGACGAGCCCACAGGCAACCTCGACTCCACCTCTGGGGCCGAGGTGCTCAAGTTCCTCCAGCACAGCGTCCGCACGCTGGGTCAGACGATCGTGATGGTGACCCACGACCCGATCGCGGCGTCTTACACCGACCGCGTCGTCTTCCTCGCCGACGGCCGGGTCGTCGACGAGGTCCGCGACCCTGCCCCCGAGAAGATCCTCGAGCGTATGGGTGCGATCCAGACCCGGGCGATGGACGCGGCCAGCGAGGCGGTCGACGGTTCTTCTGGTCTCGAGGGTGGGGCCGCCTGATGTTGCGCGTGACCCTGCGCAACCTGCTGGCGCGCAAGGTGCGCCTGCTGATGAGCGCGTTCGCGATCGTGCTCGGCGTCGCGTTCGTCGCCGGCACGCTCATCTTCACCGACACGATGAGCAAGTCCTTCGACGGCATCGTCAAGGGGTCGACCCCTGACGTGGTGGTCCGTCCTGCGGGGTTGGCCGGCTGGCAGGAGGATTCGAGTGCCGACACCCGTACGGTCTCGGCGACGGTGGTCGACGAGCTGCGCGAGCTGCCCGGCGCCCAGCGCGTCGACGGCACGGTGGCGAGCCAGGCGCTGACCCTGGTCGGCACCGACGGCAAGCTCGTCACAGGCTTCGGCCCGCCGACACTGTCCTTCAACTACGACGACGCCCCGGCGATGACGGGCGAGCCCGCGGTCGAGATCGCGCAGGGCCGGGCGCCGACCGCCGACGGCGAGGTCGCGATCGACACCGACAGCGCCGAGAAGGGCGGCTACGAGATCGGCGACACCGTACGGCTCGTCTCGACGGGAGACCAGCCGCAGCTCGACGTCGAGCTGGTCGGTCTCGCCGAGTTCGGGGGCGGGTCGATGGCCGGTGCCTCGCTGGTGCTCTTCGAGACCACGTACGCCCAGGACCTGTTCCTCGACGGACGCGACGCGTACAACCAGGTCTCGCTGACCACGCGCGACGGCGTGACGCAGCAGGAGCTGGCCTACGACGCGAGCAAGCTGCTGCCCGACGGCTTCGAGGCCGTCACCGGTGACACGGCGGCCGCGGAGGCCGAGGAGACGATCGGGGAGATCCTCGGGTTCCTCACGACGATCCTGCTCGTGTTCGCGGCGATCGCGATCATCGTCGGCACCTTCCTGATCGTCAACACGTTCTCGATCCTCGTCGCGCAGCGCAGCCGCGAGCTGGCGCTGCTGCGTGCACTGGGTGCGTCCCGGCGTCAGGTGAGCCGCTCGGTCCTCCTCGAGGCGCTGGTGGTCGGGCTGGCGGGGTCGACGCTCGGCGTGCTGCTCGGCATCGTGCTCGCGATGGCCCTGTCGGCGCTGTTCCGGACGTTCGGCCTCGACGTGAGCGAGACCCCGCTCGTGATCGCTCCCCGTACGTGGGTGGTCGGCTACGTGGTGGGCGTGCTCGTGACGCTGGTCGCGGCCTACCTGCCGGCCCGCCGCGCCGCGCGCGTCGCCCCGGTGGCGGCGATGCGCGACGACGTGGCGCTGCCGGAGTCGTCGATGCGGGTGCGCATGCTCGTCGGCGCGATCCTCGTCGTGCTCGGCGCCGGTCTGGTGTGGCTCGGGCTGAGCGGCGCGGACAACGGTGCCTGGTACGTCGGTGGTGGCGCGTTCGCCATCCTCCTCGGCGTCTCTTTGATGAGCCCGCTGCTCAGTCACCCGGTGCTCGTCGCGCTCGGCGGGCTCTTCCGCCCGTTCGGCCTGGTCGGGCGGATGGCCACCCAGAACGCGTTGCGCAACCCGCGACGGACCGCGGCGACCGCATCGGCGCTGATGATCGGGCTGACGCTGGTGACGACGATGAGCATCCTCGGGTCGTCGGTCAACAAGTCCGTCGACGCGGGCGTCAAGGAGGAGTTCACGACGGACTTCCTCCTGATGAACCCGGTCGGCGCGCCGTTCTCCCCGACGATCGCGGAGCAGATCCGTGAGATCGACGGCGTCGGCGACGTCGTCGAGACGCAGTTCGTGCCCGCCCGGCTCGACGGGTCGTTCGCCGGCGTGACGGCCAGTGATCCGGAGAAGCTGTTCTCGATGTTCGAGCTGGACGCGAGCGTCGACACGTTGGGTGCGGGGGAGGTGGCGGTCCGCGAGGACACGCTCGACGAGCGGGGCCTGGAGGTCGGAGACACCCTGACGTTCTCGACGCAGTCCGGCGACCACGACCTGCGGATCGCGGGCACCTTCCCGGCGTCCAACGTCGTCTCGGAGTACGTCACGAGCTTCGACTTCGTCGACCAGGTGAGCGTGACCCGCGAGGACTCGTTCGTCGCGGTCGACGCGGCAGCGGGCGTGACGGGCGCTGAGATCGAGGAACCCGTACGCGACGTGGTCGCGGACATCCCGACCGTGGTCGTGCAGACGCAGGACGAGTTCATCGAGTCCCAGCGCGACCAGATCAACGGGATCCTCATGCTCATCAACGCGCTGCTCGGGTTGGCGATCATCATCGCCGCCCTCGGCATCGTCAACACGTTGGCGCTCAGCGTCATCGAGCGGACCCGCGAGGTCGGCCTCCTGCGGGCGGTCGGCATGAGCCGGCGCCAGCTGCGCCGCATGGTGCGCCTGGAGGCGGTCGCGATCGCGGTGCTGGGTGCGGTGCTCGGCATCGCGATGGGGCTGGTGTTCGGGATCGTGCTGCAGCGCGTGCTCGAGGACGACGGCATCACCGAGCTGTCGATCCCGTACGCGACCCTGCTCGTCTACGTGCTGATCGCGGCGGTGGTCGGCGTGCTCGCGGCGTTGTTCCCTGCGTTGCGGGCGTCCCGACTCAACGTGCTGCGGGCGATCGCCACGGAGTAGCCCTTACGGTCTCAGGGGGTGGTGGCAGCGAGGCCTGCGGCGAGTGCGAACCCGAGCACCGCCGCCAGGCCAGCCCTCTCGTGGATCTTCGCCTGAGCCTCGGGGATCATCGCGCCGACGAGCATCACGAGCAGTGCGCCGGCGGCGAACCCGTCGACCCCACCGACGAACCCGGCGGGGGTCGCCTTCGCGGCGGCGTACCCTGCGACGGTCCCGAGCAGGCACACGAGCGCCACGCCCGTCCACAGCAGGAGGATCCGACGCGGGGGCGAGCCGGCCTCTCGCATGTCCGATGCCGACCCGATCGCCTCGGGCAGGTTGGAGACGAAGATCGCGACGAGCAGGGCCACGCTGACACCGCCGGACTTGGCGATCCCGATGCCGAGCGCCGCCTGCTCGGGGATGCCGTCGAGGAACGCGCCGAGTGCCAGGGGCAGTCCGGCCGCCCCCGCACGCGAGCGCCCGCCGATCCGCTCGACCCACCGGTCGGAAACGTAGAAGACATAGGCGCCGAAGGCGAGCCCCAGCGCGAGCGCGAGCGCACCGCCCACCTCGAGGCCGTCCGGGAACAGCTCGAACGAGATGCTCGCCATGAGCGCTCCCGCCCCGAAGCCCAGGACGGTCCCGACGGCCCCGTCGCTCCACCGCCGTGCCATTCCGAGGATCGCGCCGATCAGCAGCGACGACGCAGCGACCGTGCCCCAGACCCAGACCGTCCCCACGCAGCGATCATGCACGCCCCCGGGGAATGCGGCGATTTGGGACGCCGTGGTGCCGCCGGATAGACTGATCCGGTTGCCTGGCCACTGCCGGCCCATGCCGGATCCACGGTGCCCGGGCAACGCGATGCATAGCCCTCCTGTCACGGAAGGACCGTGACCGTACAGACCGAAGGAGGTGGAGTTGCCTTGCGTCACTACGAAGTCATGGTGATCCTCGATCCCGACCTCGACGAGCGCACGGTGGCCCCGAGCCTGGACACGTACCTCAACGTGGTGCGTCAGGACGGTGGCACCGTCGACAACGTCGACATCTGGGGCAAGCGTCGTCTTGCCTACGAGATCAACAAGCGGTCCGAAGGGATCTACGCCGTGGTCGACCTGACCGCGACGCCCGCGACCGTCAAGGAGCTCGACCGTCAGCTCACGCTGAACGAGTCCGTCATCCGCACGAAGGTCATGCGACCCGAGAAGTGACGGACGTACGACACCTCGTCCTCAGGACGCACGCCGAGGTTTTCCCCGGCCTGCGATCACGGGGTCGCTTGTGTCGGACTCTTGATGTTGACTGCTAGCCAGCAGACATCCCGCGACCCGTTGGAGTAGAGACATGGCAGGCGAGACCGTCATCACCGTCGTCGGCAACCTCGTTGACGAGCCCGAGCTGCGGTTCACGCCGTCAGGCGCGGCCGTCGCGAACTTCCGCATCGCCTCGACGCCGCGCACGTTCGACCGCCAGAGCGGCGAGTGGCGCGACGGCGACACGCTCTTCCTCGGGTGCGCCGTCTGGCGTCAGGCCGCGGAGAACGTGGCCGAGTCCCTCCAGAAGGGCATGCGTGTGATCGTGCAGGGGCGCCTCAAGTCGCGCCAGTACGAGACGCGTGAGGGCGAGAAGCGCACCGTGTTCGAGATCGACGTCGACGAGGTCGGTCCGAGCCTGCGCAGCGCCACTGCCAAGGTCACCAAGGCCTCCCGCTCCGGTGGGGGCGGCGGCGGTGGCTACCAGCAGGGTGGCGGCGCCCAGGGCGGCGGCCAGGGCGGGTTCGGAGGCGGAGGCCAGCAGGCCCCGGCCAACGACCCGTGGTCCTCGCCCGCTCCGCAGGGTGGCAACGCTGGCAACGATCCGTGGGCCTCGCCGGCCGGCTCGACCGACGAGCCGCCGTTCTGAGCCCGCGCATCTGAACGACAACCAAGGCGATCATGTGATCGCCGCGTCATTCCGACCCGTCCTGCGGGTCGGGCTCACCGGAAGGGAGCACCACAATGGCTGCCAAGCCCGTTGTTCGTAAGCCAAAGAAGAAGAGCAATCCGCTCAAGGCTGCGAAGATCACCTATATCGACTACAAGGACACCACCCTCCTGCGGAAGTTCATCTCCGATCGCGGCAAGATCCGCGCTCGCCGCGTCACGGGTGTGTCCGTCCAGGAGCAGCGCAAGATCGCGACCGCGATCAAGAACGCTCGCGAGATGGCGCTGCTTCCTTACACCTCGACCGGTCGCTGATCGTAGGGGAAGGGACTAATCATGAAGCTCATCCTCACCCACGAGGTCACCGGTCTCGGTGCCCCCGGCGACATCGTCGAGGTCAAGGACGGCTACGGCCGTAACTACCTCCTGCCCCGCAAGTACGCGATCCGTTGGACGCGTGGTGCCGGCAAGCAGGTGGAGTCGATCAAGAAGGCCCGTGAGGCCCGCTCGATCCACGACCTGGACGACGCAAAGGCGCTCAAGCAGAAGCTCGAGAACAGCACCGTCAAGGTGAAGGCTCGTGCCGGCGACGAGGGTCGCCTGTTCGGCGCGGTCACCGTGTCTGACATCGCCTCGGCGCTCGAGGGCACCGGTGCCGACGTCGACAAGCGTCGCATCGAGATCGGCAACCCGATCAAGACCCTCGGCTCGTACGACGTGCAGGTGCGCGTCCACCCCGAGGTGACCGCCAAGGTCAAGATCAACGTGGTCGCTGCCTGATCCAGGCCGCCCCGCGAGTCGCAAGGACCCGCCCCCCTTCTCCCAGGGTGGCGGGTTCTTTCGCTTCGCCCCATGACCTCGGTACGGCCCTAGAATCAGCGCGAGCAAGAGCGGAGAGGACACGGGTGACGAGTCGAGCCGACGTTGTGGAGGATGCCGCCGATCGTCTCCGGCTGCTCCTCGATGCCAACCGGACGCTGGTCGAGGAGCTCGATCTCCCTGAGGTCCTGCGCCGGATCGTCACCGCCGCGATCGACCTCGTCGGTGCCCGGTACGGCGCGATCGGCGTGTTCGACGACGACGGGCGGCTCGAGGTGTTCATCCACGCGGGCATCGACGACGAGACGGCGGCGCAGATCGGGCACCTGCCGCGTGGACGCGGACTGCTCGGTGACCTCCTCGACGGAGGTCCCGCCGTCCGGCTCGACGACGTCACGACGCACCCCCACTACACCGGCTTCCCCGCGGAGCACCCGCCGATGCGGTCCTTCCTCGGCCTCGGCCTCGAGGTGCGCGGTCGGGTCTACGGCAACCTCTACCTCACCGACAGCGCTCACGGCACGTTCAGCGAGGAGGACGCCGAGCTCGCCCGCGCGCTCGGCGAGACCGCGGGAGTGGCGATCGCCAATGCCCGCCTGTACGACGAGAGTCGTCGCCGGGAGGCGTGGTCCTCGGCGTCGGCGGAGGTGACACGCGAGCTGCTCTCACCCGACGGCATCGATGCCCTGGAGCTCGTCGCGGTGAGGGTCCAGGAGCTCACTCGTGCCTCGCTGGTCGCGGTGCTCCTGCCCGCAGGCGACGGGACGTACGCCGTCTCTCGCGCTGCGGGGACGCACAGTCAGGAGCTGGTGGGAGTACGGACGACGACCGCCGCGGCGGCCCCGGTCGAGCCGACGATCGGCACCGTCGCGGCCGTGTGCGCCCCGCTTGGTCTGGACCTGCCGGACGTGCCGGCGTCGCAGGCGATGCTCGTGCCCCTGGTCGATGCCGACGACCCGCGCGGGCTTCTCGTCGTGCTCCGCGACGGCCCGCCGCGGTTCGACGACACCGACCTCTCGATGGCCGAGGCGTTCGCCGGCCAGGCAGCGCTGGCGCTCGGCAAGCGCGACCTTCGCCAAGCGCGTGAGGCGATGCTCGTCCTCGAGGACCGCGACCGCATCGCTCGTGACCTGCACGACCACGTGATCCAGCGGCTGTTCGCCAGTGGTTTGACGCTGCAGAGCGTCCACGCCACCATCCCGGTGGGCGCCCCGCGAGACCGGCTCGCTGCCCAGGTCGCTGAGATGGACGAGACGATCCGCCAGATTCGTCGCACGATCTTCGAGCTGCATGACACCGACCCCGGGCAGGGAGGCGTACGCCGTCGGCTCCGGCGGGTCGTCTCCGCGACGGGCGACGGCGGCACCGCGGTGACGCTCCAGATCGACGGGCCGGTGGACCTCGCGCTCGACGACGGGCTCGCGGACGACGTCGTGGCCGTCGCACGGGAGGGCGTCTCGAACGCACGCCGTCATGCCCAGGCCGAGCACATCGAGCTGCGGTGCGTCGTCCGTGGGGGTGAGGTGGTCGTGACGGTGAACGACGACGGCCGGGGTGTCCCTGAGGACGCCCGGCGCAGCGGCCTCGACAACCTCGCCCGCCGCGCCGAGGCGCGGTGCGGCACGTGCCGCGTGACGAGCGGGCGCGGCGGGACAACGCTGCGGTGGGCTGCACCGATCCCTGACGAAGGATATGACGCATGATCCGCGTGTTCGTGGTGGACGACCACGAGATCGTCCGACGCGGGGTCACCGACCTGCTCGAGACCGCCGACGACATCCGCGTCGTTGGTGAGGCGGTCGACGTCGCCCAGGCGCTCGCGCGGATCCCGTCGGTTGTCCCGGACGTCGCCGTCCTCGACGTCCGGCTGCCCGACGGGAGCGGGATCGACGTGTGCCGCGAGCTGCAGGTCTCCTACCCGGGCATCCGGACGCTGATCCTCACCTCGTACGACGACGACGAGGCCGTCTATGCGGCGATCCTCGCCGGCGCCTCGGGATACCTGCTCAAGGAGGTGCTCGGGTCGCGGCTCATCGAGTCGGTCCGTGAGGTCTCCGCAGGTCGCTCGCTGCTCGATCCGCACGTGGTCGCCCAGCTCATGCGTCGCTTGCGAGACCGGGAGTCCTCGCACGGCGACCCGCGGCTCGACGCGCTGACCGAGCGTGAGCGCGAGGTGCTGATGCTGATCACCGAGGGCTTGAGCAACCGCGAGATCGGCGAGCGGATGTTCGTCGCCGAGAAGACGGTGAAGAACTACGTGACCAACCTGCTCGCGAAGCTCGGGATGCAGCGGCGGACCCAGGCTGCCGTGTTCGGAGCCGAGGTCCGCCGTGCCGAGGAGGACGAGCAGCGGCACGTGTGAGCGGTGCCGATCAGTAGACGGGGCCGACCGGTGCCTGCATCGCGCGAGGGCGCGGGTGGTAGGCCAGGTCGACGGCGTCGTGCGGCACTGTGACGACGGGGCAGGCCGTGTGCGCGAGCACCGCCTTGGCCACCGAGCGGGTCCATGGCATGCGGTGCCCCGTGGTCCGGTGGCGCCCGAGGACGAGGAGGCGTGCGCCTTGGGCCGCGGATGCGCAGGCGTCCGACGCCGAGCTCTCGACCGTCTGCGTCGTCACCTCCACCTCCGGGTAGTCCTCACGCCACCCGGCGACCGTCTCGCCCACCGCGCGTCGACCCTGCTCGGTCCCTCCTCGCGCGGTGGCGTGGAGGACCACGAGGTCGGCGTGGGTGTGGCGCGCCCTCGCGAAGGCGAAGGTCAGCGCGCCGTGCGACGGCGAGTCCGCGTCGATCGCCACGACCACGGGGCCGGCGGCCGGCGCGTCGGTGTCGCACGGGACGACCATGACCGGGCAGGCTGCCCGGGTGGCGATCCGCGAGCTGGTGCTCCCGCTGAGCAACCTGTCGGCGATGCTCGCATCGCGGCGGACGACGATCACCATGGATGAGTCCTTCGAGACCGTCTCCAGGGCCAGCGCGACCGACCCGAGCACGGGGTGGACCTGCACCGGGACGTCGGGGGCGAGGTAGCGCGCCAGCGTGGCCGCACGTGCGAGGACGTCGGTCGCCTCCTCGCGTGCCGCGGTCACCTCGTACGGGGTGAAGGCGACGCCCTCGAACGGCAGGGCGGACGCGTGGACCAGCGACAGCGGGACGTCGAGCATCCGCGCCAAGGCGATGCCGTGGCGTACGCCCGTCTCTGTTCTCGCGCGGCTGGAGTCGACTCCGACGGTGACGGGGTGCGGTGCTCGTGCGGTCGTGCTCATCGGTCTCACCTCTCCTGGGTGCGGTTACACGCTCAGCCTGCGGCAGCGCGGGGCGCGCGAACAGTGACCAAGGTCCTGGGAACCGGGGACTCTGGGCTCTGACGGGGACCCTGCGGCCGGCTCGAGGATGAAGGTGTCAGAACGATCCAGGAGGACACCATGAGCGCCACCCCCCGAGCCGGCCTCGCCGGCCGCACCAAGGTCTTCGCCGCACGCGACGAGGAGCACGCCGTCACATCGAGCGCGGTCGCCAAGGGATTGGCGGCGATGCGCATCGGCTTCGGGCTCACGTTCCTCTGGGCCTTCGTCGACAAGCTGTTCGGACTCGGGTACGCGACACCGAGCGAGGGAGCATGGGTCAACGGCGGGAGCCCGACCGAGGGCTACCTGGCGAACGCATCCACCGGCCCGTTCGAGGGCTTCTACAACGCACTCGCAGGCCAGTGGTGGGTGGATGTCCTGTTCATGCTGGGTCTGCTGGCGGTCGGGCTGACCCTGATCCTCGGCATCGGCATCCGCCTCGGCGCCGCCGCTGGCGTCCTGCTCTACGTGATGATGTGGACGGTCGCCCTTCCGCCGGCCAACAACCCCGTCCTCGACGAGCACGTGCTCGGCGCTCTCGGTGTCCTCGTCGTCGGTCTCGCCCTCGCCGGCGACACCTGGGGACTCGGACGCTGGTGGGGCTCGGTGGAGCTGGTCCAGAAGTACCCCGTCCTCCGGTGAGTCGCCGCCACGACGTCTCGGGAAAGAGAAGCCACCCGGTTACGCACCGGGTGGCTTCTCACGTGTCTGGGTCGGTCCGCAGGGCGAGGTCGGCGACGACGGCCGCGAGGTCTCCGTCGACCCCGACTCGTCGCTGGCGGTCGGCGCCGGTCCCCTCGCGAAGGATTCGCGCGACGCCGTCCTGGACCACCTCGAGGTCCCTGGCGTCGACGAGCGCGTCCTTCACGTGCGCGACGAGCCCGGCAAGGACGTCCTCGGCGGGGCGGAGCTCGCGTGCGCCGGGGTCGAAGAGCGTGTCGGCCGTCCCGTGCCGCGCGGCGTGCCAGCGCGCACCGCGCAGCAGCTCGACCCGCCATTGCGCAGCGGGCAGGCCTTCGGTCCAGGCGCGCGCCTCGGTCTCCACGAGCCCGCGGGTGAGCGCAGCGACGAGGAACCCGTCGCGCAAGTCCGTGCAGACGTCGGCTACTCGGACCTCGACCGTCGGGAACGTGCGCGCCCGCCGGATGTCGAAATAGATCATCCCCTCGTCGAGGGCGGCGCCGGAGGAAACCAGGTCGGCGACGGCACGCTGATAGGTGGCGGCGTCACCGAACGGCTCGACCGGACCGGCGCTCGGCCACTCGGTCCAGAGGCGCGACCGCCAGGTCGCATGCCCCGTGTCCCTGCCCGCTTCGTACGGAGAGTTCGCGGCGAGCGCGATCAGCGTCGGCAGCCACGGGCGGATCCGATCGATGACCCCGACGGCCTCCTCGTCGTCGTCCACGCCCACATGCACGTGCATGCCGCAGACGACGGCGCTGCGCCCGATGGCGCCGAACTCCGCCACCATGCGCTCGTACCGCGGCTTCGGGGTGACCTGTGCCGGTGCGCTCGGCAACGGCGACGTCCCCGAGGCGACCAAGGAGGCTCCTGCAGCCCGTGCGGCGGCGACGGTCTCGCGCCGGGCCTGCGTGAGGTCGGCAGCCAGGTCGTCGAGCAGCCGGTGGGGGCTGGTCATCGTCTCCACCTGCTCGAGGAACAGCTCGTGCTCGATCGGCGCCTCGCCGTCGTGACTGCGTAGGGCGCGCTGCGAGACGGCGATCGTCTGCCCGGTCCCGGGATCGACGAGGAGCATCTCCTCCTCGACGCCGATGGTCCTCATGCGGCGGCGATCTCCTCGAGTCGCGGACGCAGCGTCGTTCGTACGTGGGAGAAGAACGCGTCCATCTCGTCCGGCGGGCCGGCGTTCATGAGGACGAGGTGGTCGAAGCCGGCATCGAGGAACCGGCTCGCCACCTCCGCGTGCCGCTCCACGTCGGGCCCGCAGCCGAACGCCTCGCGCATGTCGTCGACGCGGACGTGCGCGGTCGCCGCCTCGAAGTTGATGGGGTTCGGCAGCTCTGCCTGGACCTTCCACCCGGTCAGGCCGAAGCGCATCGTCCGGTGCGCCGCCTCGGCAGCGGCGACGGGGTCGGACGAGTACGCGAGCGGGACCTCGGCGTACCGGGGTCCGGCGCCGCCGGCCCGTTGGTAGGTCTCGACGAGCTCCTCGCGCGGCTCGGTCGCGAACAGACCGTCTCCCAGCTCGGCGGCGAGCCGGGCCGCGTCCTCGCCTCCGGCCGCGACGAGGATGCGCGGCGGGATCTCGGGCAGGTCGAACACCCTCGCGTCGTCGACCTCGAAGTGATCGCCGGTGTAGGAGTGGTAGCCGCCGGTGAACAGCAGGCGGATGATCTCGAGCGCCTCGGTCAGCATCTCGTGCCGTACCGACACCGATGGCCAGCCGGCACCGGTGACGTGCTCGTTGAGGCGCTCACCGGAACCGACGCCCAGCGTGAAGCGGCCGTCGCTGAGGACACCGGTAGTCGCCGCCATCTGGGCCACGACAGCGGGGTGGTAACGCATGATCGGGCAGGTCACCCCGGTCGCGAGGCCGATCGTGCGCGTCCGGGCAGCGATCGCGGCGAGCATCGAGAAGGCGAAGCCCGAGTGCTGCTGCGAGTACAACCACGGGTGATAGTGGTCGCTGACCTCGACGAAGTCGAAGCCGGCGTCCTCTGCGGCCACCGCCTGCTCGACGATCTCCTTCGGAGGGAACCCCTCCGCCATCAGCTTGAAGCCGATCCGCAGTCTGTTCGTCGCCATGGTTAGACCCTGCGCGCCCGCGCCCCGAACGGCAATCGGACGGTGTTCGCGTTGACAGCGCCGCCTCGGGACGGTTCGCTTGGCCAACGAGGGGGTGAGACGATGCGCGCGATGTGGAAGGGCTCTGTCTCGTTCGGCCTGGTCAGCATCCCGGTGAAGATGTACGGCGCGACGTCGACCCACGACATCTCGTTCCGGCAGGTCCGGAGCAGCGACGGGTCGCGGGTGAAGTACAAGCGGGTCGCGGAGGCCGACGGTGAGGTCGTCGAGTACTCCGAGATCGCCAAGGGGTACGAGCTCCCCGACGGCCGCATGATCGTCCTCACCGACGAGGACATGGAGCAGCTGCCGCTGCCGACGAAGAAGACCGTCGAGGTGCTGGAGTTCGTGCCGCTCGACCAGGTCGACCCGATCCTCTACAACAAGAGCTACTACCTCGAGCCGGACACGAACGCCGGCCTCAAGCCGTACCTCCTGCTCCGTGAGGCCCTTGAGTCGTCCGAGATGGTCGCGGTCGTCAAGGTGACGATCGGGACGCGTGAGCAGATGGCGACGATCCGCGTCCGCGACGGCGTGCTCACGATGAGCACGCTGCTGTGGGCCGACGAGATCCGCAAGCCCGAGTTCGGGTTCCTCGGCGAAGACCTGGAGCTGCGCCCGCAGGAGATCAAGATGGCGCAGTCGCTGGTCACGAGCATGGAGGGCGACTTCGACCCCGAGGAGTACACGGACGAGTACGAGTCCGCGCTCGACGAGCTCGTCGAGGCGAAGCTCGAGGGCAACCAGGTGGTGTCGCCGGCCGTCGGTGAGGGTGCTGACGAGAAGGACAACGTCGTCGACCTGATGGCGGCGCTGCAGGCCTCGATCGACCGTGCCAAGAAGGGCGAGGGTGCGGGGGAGGGCGCCGACGAGGCGGGGAAGAAGCCCACCAAGAAGTCCGCCTCCAAAAAGGCCGCGAAGAAGGCGCCCGCGAAGAAGGCCGCCGCAAAGAAGTCGACGGCCAAGAAGAGCACCGCGAAGAAGGCCGCGAAGAAGGCGTCGTAGCGCTCAGTCACCCACCCGAACCAGGCCCGAGGCCGAGGCAGGTGGGCCCGAGCAGCATGGTGGCACCGACGAGGAACAGACCAACCTGCCACTGAACGGCACAGGGTGGTCCTCAGGACGAGCGCCCTCCTGAGCGCGGGCCGCCTGAACACGACCCACCGGATCGCCTCGAGCAAGCAAGGACCACCGACGTCGCCCACCACTGCGCCGTACGCATGGCTCAATGTCAGGGCCCGATGGACCGCGATCAAGATCACCTGCCGCCCACGACACGCCGGGGCGCGGTTCGGCGGTCCTGTCGGACCTCGCGAGCACACTGAGAGCAGAGGAACCCCGACCCCCGGAGATGAGGTGCCCGATGTCGGAGCTGGTGATGATCTGCGTCGACTGCGGCACGGAGTTCTCCGAGGTCGACGGGTGGGGCGCTCGGTGCGCGACGTGCTGCGTCGTGCTCGACGACCACCTCACCGGCGTCCACGCGGCGTTCGTGATCGGTTGCGTCCTGTGCGACGACGCCGACCGCGACGCGGCTGACGTCGACCTCCATCGCGCGGTTCGCGAACGCTACCGCGCGGCCTGACCCGGGCGCGCCGGCGCGCAGTACCCCCGCGTGTCGACGCGCGACCGGTCGGCATCGCCCGCTCAGGGTGCGCCGACGACCATCCAACGGTCCGTACGCTCGCGGAGCACGAGCGTGACCATCCGCGCGAGCATGAATGCCGCGTACGCGATCCAGAGCCACGTCAGCCCCGCGTCGGTGAGCCACACCGCGACGGCGAGCGGCGCGTACGCGATGAGGGTGATGACCCCGGCCCACGCCAGATACGCGCCGTCGCCCGCTCCGATGAGGACGCCGTCGAGCACGAAGACGACACCTGAGATCGGTTGGGTGAGCGCCACGACGACGAGCGCCCCGACGAGCAGCTGACGCACGGCCTCGTCGGACGTGAACAAGCTCGGGAGCCACGGTACGGACGCGAGCAGGAGGACGGCAGCGACCACGCCCGACGCGACGCCCCAACCGATCATGCGCCGCGTCGTCGAGCGGGTGCCCGCGACGTCGCCGGCGCCGAGCGAGCGCCCGGTCAGCGTCTGCCCGGCGATCGCGATCGCGTCCAGCGCGAACGCGAGGATCGACACGATCGTCACGACGACCTGGTGCGCCGCGAGCGCAGCGGACCCCTGAGTGGTCGCGACGACGGTGGCGATGAGGAGTGCGGCGCGCAGCGTGAGCGTACGGACGACGAGGGCGGAGCCGGCGCGTGCCGACTCGCGGATGCCCGCGCGGTCCGGGCGAACGGGGGCGCGCTCGCGGCGAACTGCCCGCACCACCACGAACGCGAGGAACAGCCCCGAGCCGAGCTGCGCCACGGTCGTCCCGATGGCGGAGCCGCGGATGCCCATGTCGAACCCGTACACGAGGACGATGTTGAGGATCACGTTGACGACATTGGCGACGATGACCGTGTAGAGCGGGGTCTTGAGGTCCTGCATCCCACGGAGCACCCCGGTCGCCGCGAGCACGACGAGCATCGCCGGGATGCCGGGGGCGGCCCAGACGAGATAGGTGACGGCCTGGTCGCCGACCGCGTCGGCGGGACCGAACGCCCGGACGATCAGCGACGCTCCCGCGCCGGCGAGGAGCGCGGCAAAGGCGCCGATGAGGACGGCGAGCCACAGTCCGTTCATGCCGGCCGTCATCGCGCCCCGCTTGTCCTCGGCGCCCAGGTGGCGACTGACCGACGCCGTCGTGCCGTACGCGAGGAACACGCACAGCCCGACGAAGGTCTGCAGGACCGTCGAGGCGATCGCGAGGCCGGCCAGCGGGTCGGTGCCGAGGTGGCCGATGATCGCGGTGTCGGCGGCGAGCATCAGAGGCTCGGAGACCAGCGCGGCAAAAGCCGGGACGGCGATCCGGAAGATCTCGCGGTCGCGCGTGTCCAGGTGCGGTCTCACCGGGCTAGTTGACCACGTCCCTTCGACGGAACCCGAGGAACCCTGCTGCCACGAGCGTCACCGCGATCCCGGTGAGCCACAGGATCGGCGCCCACGCGACGTCATCGAGCGGTACGAGCGCGAGGTGGGTGAACGGCGAGACGTTCATGAGCCAGTCGGGGAACTTCAGCAGTGGCCCGAAGAACATCACGACGGCCGCGAACCCGATGGCCAGCCAGCCCCACGATGCGAGGCGCGGGAGGAAGCCGACAAGGACCACGGTGACGCCGATCATTACCCAGATCGCGGGCGCGTACGTGAGCCCGGCCCCGGTGAGCTGGCCGATCCTGTCGTACGACCCCGACACCACGCCGTACATCCACCCGGTCGCCGCGCCGGCGAGTGCGACGCCCACGGTGGAGGCGAGCACGGCGAGCGCGACATGGCTCGCGAGGTACGTCCTGCGGTGCAGGGCCGTCGCGAGCAGTGGCTCGGCCCGGCCGGACGTCTCCTCTCCACGGGCGCGCAGGATGACCGCGACAGCGAACGCGGCGGTGATGATGGCGAGCATGAGCATCGCGCTGCCGTAGAAGCCGTCGGTCATGGCCTCGCCGCTCGTCTGGCCGCCGGTCAGCGACCCGGACAGGTCGCTGTCGCCGACGAGGTCGCCGACATCGTTGCCGATGGTGCCGTACGCGGCGCCGCCGAACGCGAGCCCGACCAGCCAACCGATCACGGTCGGACGTTGGAGCCGCCACGCGAGCTCGTACGCCCCGCCTCGCCAGTCGCGCGTCGCCGGGCCACGGCGAGGAGCGACGAGTCCCGCTCCGAAGTCGCGACGGAGGTGGAGCATGCGGGCGACGGCGACAGACAGGACAGTCGTGCCGAGCAGCAGCAGCGCGGGCCACCACCGTTCGTCGGCGTACGCCCGCACCTGCTGGCCCCAGCCGATCGGGGAGAGCCACGTCAGGGCGTTCTCGCCGACGTCGCCGGCGGCTCTCAGCGCGTACGCCACTCCGATCGCCGCGCCGCTCATTCCCCACGCACCACGGGTCGTGCTGCTGACCTGGGCGAAGATCAGCGCGAGCCCCATGAACACCATCCCGGTGAACCCGCAGGCGCATCCCAGAGCCCAGGATCCTTCGGCGGGGAGCCCGCAGGAGATCAGGAGCAGTGCGATCGCGACGACGAGCACGAGGTTGGCGGCGGTGGTGACGATGACCGCCGCGGCGTTGGTGGCGGAGCGGCCCACGACGCCGGCACGGATGAGCTCGTCCGCTCCGTTCTCCTCGCCGGCCCGCGTCTGGCGCACGATCAGGAAGGTGCTCATCAGCCCGGCGAGGATCGCGCCGAAGGCCGACGTCTGCCACGCGGTCTGTCCGCCGATCGTGTCGAGGGCGTACTCGGGCCCGGCCATGGCGATGATCGCGGCGTTCCCGGAGAGGCTCGCGGCGAGCTGGTCGAGATCGGCCTGCGTCGGGTAGCTGGCCTCGAGCGCGAGGGCTTGGATGGGATAGAGCGCGGTGATGCCGACGATCCACCACAGCAGCGCGAACCGTGAACGGCGCAGTGCGAACCGGACCAGCGTGGCGGTCCCGGCGAAGGAGTCCCTCACGCCACCGGCTCCGCATCGCGCGCGCCGATCTCGTCGCCGTAGTGGCGCAGGAACAGCTCCTCGAGCGTCGGTGGCGTGCTCGTGAGCGCCGTGACGCCGTAGGTGCCGAGGTAGGTGAGGGTGTCGCCGATCCGTACGGTGTCGACCTCGAAGCGTGCCCGGGTGCCGTCGGCGTCGACGACGAGGTCGTGGATCCCGCCGAGGGTGTCGAGCCCGTCGACCGGGCGGGATGTGGTGACGTCGATCGAGGTACGGGTGAGGTGGCGCATCTCGGCGAGGGTGCCGGACTCGACCGTACGGCCCTCGCGGATGATCGTGACGCGGTCGCACAGCGCCTCGACCTCGCCGAGGATGTGGCTCGACAGCAGGACCGTGCGGCCCTGCTCGCGGACCTCCTGCACGGCCTCGCGGAACACCTCGTCCATCAGCGGGTCGAGCCCGGAGGTGGGCTCGTCGAGGAGAAGCAGCTCGGTGTCGGCAGCGAGCCCTGCCACGAGGGCGACCTTCTGGCGGTTCCCCTTGGAGTAGGTGCGGCCGCGCTTGGTCGGGTCGAGCTTGAAGCGCTCGATGAGGTCGTCGCGCCGTGCGGGGTCGACGCCGCCGCGGAGTCGACCGAAGAGGTCGATGACCTCGCCGCCGGAGAGGTTGGGCCACAGGGTCACGTCGCCGGGGACGTACGCGAGGCGTCGGTGCAGCGCGGTCGCCTCGGACCACGGGTCGCCGCCGAGGAGACGGACGGTGCCGCCGTCCTGTCGCAGCAGGCCGAGCAGGACGCGGATGGTCGTGGACTTCCCGGCACCGTTCGGGCCGAGGAAGCCGTGGACCTCGCCGGTGGTCACCGTGAGGTCGAGCCCATCGAGGGCGCGCGTGGTGCCGAAGCTCTTCTGGAGCCCGGCGATCTCGATGGCGTGGTTCACTCGACCGACGCTACACATGATTCAGAATTATGTGAAGGGTAAAGTGGGGCAGGCGGACGCAAAGTGACGGAGGTGGGCCCGGTGGCGAGCGATGCCCTCGAGGACTTCGTGGAGAGGTTCTCCGCGATCCTGCGCGACTCCGGCGTGCCTCCGATGCCGGCGCGGACGTTCGCGTACGTCCTGGGGCTCGGGCAGCGCAGCTATACCGCGGCCGAGCTCGCGGAGGCGACCGGCGCGAGCCCGGCGGCGATCTCGGGTGCGGTCAACTATCTGATCGGCCTTGGGATGCTCGAGCGCCATCGTGGAAGCGATCGACGTCACCACTACCGGCTCCCGCCAGGCGATCCGTGGGAGTCGATGATCGCGCGGCGGCAGGCGATCCTGGTCCGCTGGTACGAGAGTCTCGAGCAGGCAGCGAAGGACCTCGGCGACGAGCACGAGGACCACGGCGCGCCGCTCGAGCTCGGGGCCATGTTCTTCGCGTTCATGGCCCAGGAGATCCCGGGGATGCTCGCGCGCTGGGAGGCCTTTCGCGACGGCCACGGGCGCGCAGATTAGAAGGCTTCCATGCTGTGTGCAAGTCGGACGGACACGCCCGTGGGGGAGTTTCGATCCACACGCGGGGGACAGTGTTTCCCCAGGTCAGCCCACAGGTGTGGAGAACCTCGTGGGGTAATCCACACGGATACCCACAGCCTGTGCACATGTCTTCCCCTGGTTATCCACACAAATGTCGTCGCGATCCACAAAGGCTGTGCATCCACAGCCGCACACGACTGGCAGCCGGCATCGCGATGCGCGTAGTTTGCTTCTCGTTCGACGGATGTTTTCGAACCTCCTGGTGCGGGTCCGGGATGGCTCTCGAAGCTTCGTCGGTGGTCCCCCGTACGCTCGAAGCGTGAATGACAGACCTGTGATTCACGGCGTGCCGTTTTGGGGGCGTGGGGTGTCGCAATCGGGGTCGAGCGTGGAGGAGTGGCGCGGGTGAGCGTTGCCGAGCTGGGGTCGGTTCCGGAGCCGCCGGACGACTACGAGTACGGCGGGAGCCGGGTCGACCGCACCCCACCTCAGGACAACAACGCCGAGCAGTCCGTGCTCGGCGCGATGATGCTCTCGAAGGACGCGATCGCCGACGTGCTCGAGGCGGTGAAGTCGATCGACTTCTACCGTCCGGCGCACGAGGAGATCTTCGACGCGATCCTCGACCTGTACGGCCGCGGCGAGCCCGCTGATGCCGTCACCGTGTCCGCTGCGCTCCAGCGCCGAGGCGAGCTGGCCAAGATCGGCGGCGCGCCCTACCTCCATACGCTCGTCGCCAACGTGCCGATCGCGGCCAACGCGTCTTACTACGCCGACATCGTCCGCGAGAAGGCGATCCTGCGGCGACTGATCTCGGCCGGCACCAAGATCGCGCAGCTCGGCTATGCAGGCGAGGGCGAGATCGACGACATCGTCGACACCGCGCAGTCCGAGGTGTTCGGGGTGACCGAGCAGCGCACGTCGGAGGACTACACGGTCCTCAACGACATCATGGAGGCGACGTTCGACGAGCTCGAGGCGATCGCGGCCCGCGACGGGCAGATGGCGGGCGTGCCGACCGGGTTCGTCGACCTCGACCGGCTCACCAACGGCTTCCACCCCGGCCAGATGATCGTCGTTGCCGCACGACCCGGTGTCGGCAAGTCCACGCTGGGCCTCGACGTCTGCCGATCGGCGGCCATCAAGCACGGGCTGACGACCGCGATCTTCTCGCTGGAGATGAGCCGCATCGAGATCACGATGCGTCTGCTGTCCGCCGAGGCGCGCGTCGGTCTGCACGAGATGCGGTCGGGTTCGCTGTCCGACGACCAGTGGGCCAAGCTCGCTCGTCGCATGAGTGAGGTGGCGGCGGCGCCGCTGTACATCGACGACTCGCCCAACATGACGATGATGGAGATCCGGGCGAAGGCACGGCGCCTCAAGCAGCGCCACGACCTCAAGATGATCGTCATCGACTACCTCCAGCTGATGACCTCCGGCAAGAAGGTCGAGAACCGCCAGGTCGAGGTCTCGGAGTTCTCGCGTCAGATCAAGCTGCTCGCCAAGGAGCTCGAGGTCCCGATCATCGCGATCAGCCAGCTCAACCGTGGCTCGGAGCAGCGCACCGACAAGCGACCGATGCTGTCCGACCTGCGTGAGTCCGGCTCGATCGAGCAGGACGCCGACATCGTGGTCCTGCTGCACCGACCGGACATGTACGAGCAGGAGTCCGAGCGTCTGGGCGAGGCCGACTTCATCGTCGCCAAGAACCGTTCAGGTCAGCCGGGCTCGGCGACGGTCACGTTCCAGGGCCACTACTCGCGGTTCATCGACATGCCGAAGGAGTTCGGCTGAGCCAGCTCACCGCACGCCCTGGGCCCGGGCGGTCCGTCACCCCGGGCCGTCGGGATGGGTGAGGTCGTACGCGCGGGACAGCTTCTGGGGTACGACCATGCGCCAGGCGTCGACGACGAGCTCGCGGGCCTCAGCCCGGTCTAGTGCCGCAAGGTCGGAGCGGACCCAGTTGAACCGCATGTCCGACTGCACCGGCAGCTGGAACTTGCGCGGCTCGCTCGCGACGAGAGCGGCCCGCTCCTCCTTGGGGAATGCGAACTCCATCACGGTCTCGTCGAGGGAGAACGCCACATAGACGATCTGCTTCACGCGGAACTTCAGCCGGCCTCGTACGTACACCTCGTACGAGCGCTCGAGCGCGCTGCCGAGCGGCCGGACGTCCTCGATCACCGCCATCGCCGAGAGTCCTCCCTCTGAACCTGCTCCCTTCCCAGTTCGACTGCGCCAGCGGGCCCGAGTCATCGCTCAGGGATTGACGGCCTTGCTGCACCCGGGTCGTCGCATCAGAGGTTGCCCTTCCAGGGGTTGTCAACATCGCCGAGACCTGACGGACGGCATCGAGGCATCACGCGACCTGGCGATGGCGGAGTGGTCTCCGGATGACCGGCTGGCGGCTGTCTCCACGAACGACGGTGCCGACAACGAGTCGACCACCCTCATGCTCGTCGACGTCGGTCTCGGTCGGCGGCGAGAGTGCGGAGAACGCGCGCGTTCCCTGGACGGCTTCACTCGTTGATGGCCTCGATGCCCTGCCGCTCAAGCTCGGCGAGGTGGTCCCGCATGTGCTGGAGCTCCTCAGCAGAGTGCGGCGCCCAGTCCTCGACCTCGCCGACGACGCGCAGCGGCTCTCGCGTGCGGTACGACCGCGTCGGGTTGCCCGGGAACCGCTGATCGGTCAGGTTGGGATCGTCCTCGAAGGGCCCCGTCGGGACGACCTCGTAGATCCTCCCGGGCCCGTTGCCCACGGCCAGCTCGGCTCCCCAGGTGGCGGCGTCCAAGGTCGCGGTCATGTAGATGAAGTTCGCCTTCTGCCGCTCGCCGTAGTTGGAGCCGTAGCCAGGAGCGAGCAGGTCGTCGGGCTGCAGTTCGGCCTTCGTTCCGTGGAAGAAGGGTCCGGGATCGTCGGCTGCGGACCGGGTCGGTTCGTTCGTCATGCGCACTCCCGTCGGCGTTCACGCACGTCGGTGGCCCAGCGTCCACCCGTCGCGCTCGTGTGGACGCTAGCTCACCGACGCGCAGCCCGCGCATCGATCACGAATCGAGAAGCGTCCCTCGTGCGGCTCCGGCATCGTGGCGAGCACGACGACACCACGTCGACCGAGACCACGAGGAGCATCCGATGACCACCACCAAGAAGGCCGGCCAGAAGGAATCGACCGGCGTCGGCTTCACAGACGACGAGCGCGCCGCGATGAAGGAGCGCGCCGAGGAGCTGAAGGCGGAGGGGCGAGGCGGCAAGAAGAAGGCCGACAACCTCAAGGCCGTGCTCACGAAGATCGCCGAGATGGGCGACTCCGACCGTGTGATGGCCGAGCGCATCCACGCGATCGTCTCTCGCGTCGCGCCTCAGCTGGGCGCCAAGACCTGGTACGGGATGCCGGCCTACACCGACGAGAACGGCAAGGTGGTCTGCTTCTTCAAGGCCGCGGAGAAGTTCGACGGCAGGTACGCGACGCTCGGGTTCGAGGAGTCTGCCACGCTCGACGAGGGCAGCATGTGGCCCACGTCGTACGCGCTGACCGAGATCACCGACGCCGACGCGGAGAAGATCGAGCAGCTCGTGAAGCGCGCGGCAAGCTGACGACCATGGCGTGCGGGTCTGCCGATGATGGGGTGGGTCGACACGATCCCAATGACGCTGGCGCGGGTAGTCGGCATCGCGCCAGGCCTGGCAGTGGTCGCCGCGCTCTGCCTCGCGGTGCTGCACGTGCTGCCCGCGGGGCTCCACCTGTCTCGCGGCGAGGTGAAGGAGATCGCTTGCTGACACCGGCCTCTGTCGGTTGGCCGTGCCAGAGTGGCGTGCGACATGCCGACGAACGGAGCCACGATGAGCCGCGAATTCCAAGTGACCTTCGATGCGCACGATCCCAGGGCGCTGTCGACCTTCTGGCGTGACGTCCTGGGATACGTCCACCCCGGCCCGCCCGGCGTCGACGTCCCAGAGGGCGACGATCCGCTCGCTGCGTGGGACGACTTCCTCGCGCAGATCGGTGTCCCTGAGGAGGCGCGCAACTCGCGCTCTGCCATCGAGGATCCCGACGGCAAGGGCCCGAGGGTGTTCTTCCAGCAGGTGCCGGAGGACAAGGCCTCCAAGAACCGCCTCCACCTCGACGTCCGTGCGGCTCCTGGGCTGGAGGGAGACGCGCGGATGGACGCGTTGGAGGCCGAGTGCGAGCGGCTCGTCGCCTTGGGGGCGACCCGCCTGCGCCGCTTCGAGCCCGCGCCGCCGTTGGAGGCCGGGCACGTCATGATGGCCGACCCGGAGGGCAACGAGTTCTGCCTGGACTGACCGGCCCTCGCGAGCTGGCGCGGCAAACTCCAGGGTCAGGCAGCGAGGGCGCGCTCGAGGCGCCGTGCCCGCAGATAGGCGTACGGCGGCTCGCCGTAGGCGCGCTCGAACTGCCGAATGAGCTGGCCCGTCGACATGCGGGCACCGGCGGCGAGTGCCATGACGTTCAACGGCTGGGCGTATTCCCGCTCGAGCCGGTCACGGACACGGCGAAGCCGTACGAGGTCGTCGAGGCGTTCGGGCCGGTCGTGAGCCGGAAGGGCATTCATCCTCATGCACATGACGTCACGCTAGGCGTGGGCCAGACGGCGTGCTTCTCGATTCCTGACGGGCCTAGGCTGACGGCCATGAGCGAGGAACGCTGGTCACCGGATCGTTGGCAGGGGATCGCGACACCGTTCCTTGCGGTCGACCTCCCGACGCTGCGACGCAACCTCGCCCGCGCGCAGGCGCTCTGCGACGACCGCGGTCTGCGGCTGCGTCCTCACGTGAAGACCCATAAGATCCCGGAGATCGCGCGGCTGCAGGTCGCGGCCGGAGCGCGTGGCCTGACGCTCGCGACCGTTGGGGAGGCGGAGTGCTTCGCGAAGGCCGGGTTCGACGACCTGTTCGTCGCGTACCCGGTCCTTGCGACGGACGATCTCGCGGACCGGCTGCGGCGGCTGCTCGACGCAGCGACGGTCATCCTCGGCGTCGACTCGCGTGACTGCATCGACGCCCTCGTTCGCCACGGCCTCGCGGACCACCCGCGCCTCTCGGTCCTGGTCGAGGTCGAGTGCGGGCTGCGTCGTACGGGTGTCGTGCCCGAGGAAGCCGGCCTGCTCGCGGCGCACGCCACCGAGCGTGGTCTGAGGGTCGGCGGGGTGTTCACCTTCCCTGGTCAGGGGTATGCGCTCGGCGCAGGCGCGCCCGCCGCAGCTGATGAGGCGAGTGCGCTGTCGCGTGCCGCCGACGCGTTCGCCGCAGAGGGACTGCCGTGCGAGATCCGCAGCGGCGGGGCGACTCCGTCGTACGAGGCGACCGACGTAGAGGTCGTCACCGAGACGCGGCCGGGTGTGTACGCGTTCCAGGACGCGCAGCAGGTCGCACTGGGGACGGCCGGCCCGGACGAGGTCGCGCTCGCGGTGATCACCACGGTGGTGAGCGCGCCCGCGCCGGATCGCCTCGTCCTCGATGCAGGCTCCAAGACCCTCGCCGCCGACCGGCCGCCGTACGTCGACGGGCACGGAGTGCTGCTCGGAGTCCCCGGCGCGCGCATCGACCGGATCTGGGAGCACCACGGCGTGGTCGACGTGAGCGGCGCGGACCCGGCGGACGTCCCGGCGGTCGGCGACCGGGTCGCGGTTCTCCCGAACCACGTGTGCACCGCGATCAACCTCGCCGATCGGGTTCACGTCCGCGACGATGGAGAGGTGGCGACGTGGACCGTCGCGGCGCGCGGGCAGAACGGCTGAGGGAGCACCGTGAGCGGAGACGATCGCCCTGACGACGCGGGTGACGCGGTTGCCCGCAGTCTCGACGCGATCGCCGACCAGCTCGACGCGACGCTCGGCCTGGCCGTGCTCGACCAGCCCGACGGCGTTCACGCGCACCGCAAGGCCGTACGGCGGCTACGCAGCACGCTTGCGGCGTACCGGCCGTTCTTCGACGCCGACACGGTCCGCCGCCTGCACCGCACCTACCGGGACTGGGGACGCGAGCTCGGCGAGGCACGCGACCTCGAGGTGAGGATCGCGGTGGCCGAGCGGTTCCTCGACGACGACGACGACGACGCCGCCGCTGGCGCCCGGATGCTCGACGAGCTCCGCACCGCGTACCGCGACGCCCACCGTGCGGTCGCACGCCGCGGGGTGAGTGTCGATGCGAGGGACCGTCGGGCGGATCTCGCGGCCTTCCTCGACGCGCCCCCTCGGACCGCGAAGGCGTCGCGTCGTACGAAGCGCGGCGTGCGTCGCAGGATCGTCAAGGAGGGCGACAGGGTGCTGCGTCGAGCCGCGGCGGCGACCTCGGGTCCCGGTGATGACGTCGCGTTGCACGAGCTGCGCAAGGCGGCGCGACGCCTGCGCTATGCGGTCGAGTCCGTCACTCGCCCCCCGGTCGGACTCTTCGGTGCCAAGGCAGATGCGCTGGCGGTGAGCGCCGAGCAGATCCACGACCTCCTCGGCGACGTCCGGGACCTGCTCGCGTTCGCCCGGGCGTACGAGGCGGCAGGCGGCGTCAGCGACGGCCCGGCCGCGCGCGCCAAGGTCGAGGCGGCCGAGAAGCTCGACGAGCTCCCAGCCGCGGTCGACGACCTGCGCGGCGCGCTCGCTCAGTTCCGCTGACGCGCTCCACCCCGCCTACGCGCCCACGCGGTCGCGCCGATCGCCACAGCGAGCGCGGCGGCCGCCGTCGGCACGAACAACGCCCGCCGATAGTCGTCCAGGGTCGCGTCCTCGGGGCTCGCGCCGACGAGGACGATCGTGACCGCCGAGAGGCCGAGCGCCGCGCCGAACTGGAAGGCGGTGTTGACGATCCCGCCGGCGACGCCGTGCTCGGACTCGTCGAGCCCCTCGGTCGCAGCCGCGGCGAGCGGCCCATACGCGAACGCGAAGGCGAAGGCGACCAGCAGGAGCGTCGGGAGCAGGTCGACGTACGTCCAGTCGGCTTCGAGTCGCAGGGTCAGCGCGAACGCCGCGGTCGCGCTGGCGAACCCGGCCGTCATCACCGCCGCGGTGCCGAGCCGTGCGACCAGGAGCGGCGTGAGGAGCGGCGCGATCACCATGTCCGCGCCCATGATCGCGAAGGTCAGGCCGGTCTCGAGCGGAGTCCAGCCGCGGAGCTCTTGGAGGTACAGCGTGACCAGGAGCTGGAATCCGAAGAACGCGCCCATGAAAAGCAGCCCGGCAGTGCTGCTCGAGAGGAGCATCCCGTGGCGAAGGATGCTCAGGCGAAGGAGCGGCGCAGGGGAGCGGCGCTCCCACAGGACGAAGCCGACCAGCAGCGCGGCGGCGCCGGCCAGGGTGAGCGCGGCCGTCGTTGTGTGTCCCTCGCCCAGGCTCACGAGTGCGAACACGATCGACACCATCGCGGCGGTGACCGTGACCGAGCCGACGACGTCGAACCCGGAGGTCGAGGGGAGGCGTGGCTGGTCGGGACGGATCAGGGCACGGCCGACGACGAGGAGGAGTGCGCCGAGGACCACGGGGGCGAAGAAGACCCAGCGCCAGCTCGCGGTGGTGAGCAGCCCGCCGGCGACCATCCCGAGCGTGAACCCGCCTGCACCGACGGCACCGTACACGGAGAGCGCGCGGTTGCGCAGCGGTCCCTCCGGGAAGCTCGACGTGACGATGCTGAATCCGGCCGGCGTCATGAACCCCGCGGCGACTCCGGTCGCAAAGCGTGCGGTCACGAGCAGCCAGCCGGAGTCCGCGAAACCACCGACTCCGGAGAACGCGACGAAGACGGTGAGCCCGACCAGGAACACGCGCCGCCGCCCGAACAGGTCTGCCGAGCGGCCGCCGAGCAGCATGAAGCCGGCGTAGCCCAGGACGTACGCGCTGATGATCCAGTGCGCGGTCCCGGTCGCGAGCCCGAGGTCGGCGGCGATCGCGGGGACGGCGACGTTGAGCATCGCGATGTCGATCCCCTCGAGGAAGAGGGCGCCGCAGAGGACGAGCAGCAACCCCCATGAGCGCGGTGTCATCTGCTGTGCGGGTGGATCGAAGACGGGTGCGACGGTCACGCGGGCTCCTAGGGTTACCAAACATCAGCCTGGTTACTTCTTGTAACTGCGATCAGTCTGGGTGAGGATGGGGGCATGGCGGAAGTACGCACTTCGACATCACCTAGTTCTCTTGAAGTGACCGAGCCTCTTGAAGTGACCGAGGAGGACGAGCCCCGCTGGGACGTGTTCCAGTGGGACGCGCGCGAGGGCTGCGAGGTACGTCAGATCCTCGACCGGATCGCCGACAAGTGGTCTCTGCTCGTGATCTCGCTCCTCGAGGAGAAGACGATGCGGTTCAACGAGCTGCGTCGCGCCATCGACGGGATCAGTCAGCGCATGCTGACGGTCACGCTGCGCAACCTCGAGCGCGACGGCCTGATCTGCCGGACGGTGTACGCAGAGGTGCCGCCGCGCGTCGAGTACTGTCTGTCCCCGCTCGGATGCACCCTCCTCGGCACGATCCAGTCGCTGGTCCAGTGGACCGAGAAGCACCAGGAGGAGATCGTGCAGGCGCGCGCGGAGTTCGACCGCGCCGCACGCTGACATCACCGGTAGCGTGGCACGGGATGACGACTTCACCGACCACGAGCACGCCGACCCGACCCTCACGCGCGCTTGCCTGGGTGGTGCTCGTCGCGGCGATCGTCCAGGTGGTGACCCCGGCGGTGCAGGCGCTCGGCGACCTCGGCGCTCCACCGAGCAGCCAGGGCGACGACCTGCTGATCACGCCCTCGGGCTACACGTTCTCGATCTGGAGCCTCGTCTATCTCCTGACGATCGCCTACGCGATCGCCGTGCTCGTGAAGCGTGCGACCGGCACCGTGGCGTCTGGCCGCCTCCTCGGTGACCTGGCTCTGCTGTATCTGGGCGCGTCGCTCTGGATCGTCGCCTCGGCCTTCGAGTGGTCGTGGATCACCGCCGTGATCCTCCTTGTGATGGTCGTGATCGCCGTCGATGCGGCGCACGTGGCCGCCGCCCGTACTCCCGACACCGAGGCGCCGACGTGGCTGACGCGATTGGCGCGGGCGACGACGGGTCTGTACGCGGGGTGGGTGACCGCCGCCGGGGGCCTCAACGTCTGCACGGCGCTCGTGGCCGACGGTGACTTCGACGGGATGGAGACCAGTTGGCAGGTGTGGGCCCTCGCCCTCGTCGCCCTGGTCGCCGTGGGCTTCAGCGCGCTGATCGGCGGCTCGATCGCTTATGCGGCGGCGCTGGTGTGGGCGCTCGTCGGAGTGGTCGTGGCCGTACGGGACACGTCAGCCGCGCTGGTCGCCACGGCGGTTGTCGCGGCCATCGCGATCGTGGCCGTCAATGCGCTGCTGCTCCTGCGGCGGCGCAGTCGAACCTAGACTCGACCCATGAGCACCACGACCGACGGACGGCGCGCGCGCGGCGACGCGACGCGGCGCAAGGTGGCCCGCGAGGCCGCCGACGTCGCGACGCTGCACGGGCTCGACTCCCTGTCGGTCGGAGGGCTCGCCGCGGCCACCGGCGTGAGCAAGAGCGGCATCCTCACCGTCTTCGCGAACCGCGAGGCGATCCAGCTCGCGGCGATCGCAGAGGCCCGCCGGGTGGTCATCGCCGAGGTCGTCGCCCCGGTCTGGTCGACGGAGCCGGGCGCACCGCGTCTGCGTGCGCTGGTCGAGAGCTGGGCCGCGTACGCGCGCAGGCGGGTGTTCCCTGGCGGTTGTTTCCTGGTGACCTCGTCGTCGGAGTTCGGGGCGCAGGAAGGGCCGATCGCCGACGCCGTCCGTGCTCTCAAGCAGGAGTGGCTGGATCTGCTCGCGGTCGATGCGGTCGCGGCGGGAGGTGACGGGCGTACGGTCGCGTTCCAGCTTGATGCGTTCCTCGCCGCGGGCATCACGCGGTCGGTCCTCTTCGACTCCGAGGCCGAGCTCGACCTCGCCCTGGCGTGCGCCCTCGACGCGATCGCCGCACTCGCCTGACCGTACGAGCACTCAGACAGCCGGCCGCTCCACGTGGTCGGCGAGCAGCGGCGCCGCGTAGGTCCACTGCTCGTCGGTCAGCGGTGTCGGCCGCAATGTCGCCGGGTCGAGGTTGACGAGACGGCGCGAGCCCTCCGCGTGCAGGATGGTGCGGTCGGCAGAGGTGATCCGGAACCGGTAGTTCACGCTCGTGCGCCCCGCCTGGTCGACCCACAGGTGCACGGCGACGTCGCCGATCGCCGTGATCGGCTGGTGGAAGGTGAGGTGGACCTCGCGGATCACCTGCACCGACGAGGTCGGGTCGAGCACCCAGCCCGCGTCGGTCCAGAAGTCGATGACCGCGTGGTCGAACAGCCGCGCGTACTCGACGTGGTTGAGCATCCCGAACCCGTCGAGGTCGTCGAGATAGACGCGGACGGGGACCACGACCCCGTACGACGGCTCGTCCAGGGAAGGCGTCTTGTCGTTGGTGAGTGTCATGCACGCAACTTTACGACCGATCGGTCGTAAAGTCGACAGGTCTGAGGAGTGACAGCGCGGCACCGTCGCGCGAGCATGGACCGATGAGCACGCAGAGACTGACCGGCCCGCAGATCGCCGACGAGCGGCTCGACGGGTGGGCGAACCTGATCGGCGGCCTCCAGACACGCATCCGTACGCCCGACTTCGCGACGGGCCTGGCGCTCGTCAACGCGATCGGTGCTGCGGCCGAGGAGATGGGCCACCATCCCGACGTCGACCTGCGCTACACCCACGTCGATGTCCGGCTCACGAGTCACGACGCCGGCGGCATCACCGAGCGCGACGTCGGTCTCGCGCGCACGATCAGCGGGCTCGTCGCCGACGCCGCCGCGGGCGCCGACATCATCATGGAGTGTGCGACCGTCTCGCGGCTGGAGCTCGGGCTCGACACCCCTGCGTACGAGGGAGTGCTGCCGTTCTGGCGTGCCGCGCTCGCGATGGAGGATGCGTCGTCGTCGGAGGTGGATGACGAGGTGATCGACCCGTACGGTGCGCTGCCGACGATCTGGTTCCAGCCGTCCGGCGGCGAGGAGCCGAGACAGCGTTGGCACCTCGACGTGTGGGTCGAGCCCTCGCAGGTGCGGCCGAGGATCGACGCCGCGGTTGCCGCCGGTGGCACGCTCGTGAGCGAGGCGGAGGCGCCGAGCTTCTGGGTCCTCGCCGATCCGGAGGGCAACAAGGTCTGCCTCTGCACCTGGCAGGACCGCTGACTCGCGTCTCGCGCCACGGAATCCGTTCGACGGCCCGCCGCTGCGCCCGTACGGTCTGGGCATGCGCACCACAGAGTACGGCGATGTCCGCGTCCTCCTCGTCGACGCCGAGGGGCCGGCAATCTCCAGCGAGCAGGACGCGCTGGATCTCGTGGGCGACGCGTTCGGGTGCGAGGCACAGCTGATCGCGGTGCCGGTCGCACGCCTGTCCCCGGAGTTCTTCCGCCTCCGGTCGGGTCTTCTCGGCGAGGTGACGCAGAAGCTCGTCAACTACCGGCTGCGGCTCGCGGTGGTCGGCGACGTCGCAGGGCACGTCGCGGGGAGCGACGCGTTCCGCGACTTCGTCCGCGAGGCGAACCGTGGGACCCAGACCTGGTTCGTCGCGGACGAGAGCGCGCTCGCGGGTCGGCTCTCGCCCGCCTGAGCGAGCCCGGGCCGGTGCTCGCCAGCGCCTCAGCCCGCGGCCCTTGCCGCCAGCGATAAACAGCAGCGGTGCGCGGTCGTCGTTGTCGTGGTCGACCCACGTCTCCTGGTGCCCGGGTCTCGGGGACGGTGAGGTTCGCGATCACGTCGGGGTTCTCGCGGAGCGCCTCGACCTCGATCTCGAAGCCCGGGTATCCGGGCGTCACGACGCGATAGCCCGTCTCGATGGTGTCGTCTCACCCGAGAATGGCCTGCTGCGGAGCACTTGGCCCGCGCGTTGCAAGAGGGGCTCGGTGCCGCCCCCGCCGACGCCGAGCCCCTCTGTCACAGGCCGCGAACCGATGACGCTCTTAGCAGACCAGAAATCTTGACGACTGACAAGATTTTTGTAGGCATTCGTCCAGAAAAGTACCGGGCTGGCCCTTCTTCCGGCCGTACGATGGACGAGATGGGCATCACCGAGGGTCCGAGGAGTCGACAGCGCGCACGCGCCGAGCGCGCCGCGGTCGACAAGTTCGAGCGCCGCCGGGCCGAGATCGCCGACTCCGCCCTGGTGACGCTCGCGGCGAACGGATACGCCCACACCGGGCTGAGGGACATCGCCCAGAACTCCGACTTCTCGCACGGCGTCGTGCACTACTACTTCAGCGACAAGCTCGACCTGATGCAGCACTGCATCCGCCAGTACAAGCAGGACTGCGTCAAGCAGTACGACGAGATCCTCGAGACGGCGACCACGTCCGTCGAGCTGCGCGACGGCTTCGCCGAGGCGATGGCCGAGACGCTGCGAGACGAGAGCACGCTCCACCGCATGTGGTACGACCTGCGCAACCAGAGCATGTTCACCGCCGAGCTCGTGGGCGTCATCAAGGAGATCGACCTGCTGCTGGAGCAGATGATCTGGCGGGTGGTCGAGCGGTACGCCGAGCTTGCCGACAGCCCGCCGACCATCACCTCGCCGGTGGCGTACGCGCTCTACGACGGGCTCTTCTTGCGCTCGCTGATCGACTTCCTCGCCGGCGACCTCGAAGCGCTCGAGACCCTGCGCCGCGAGTGTGCAGCGCTGCTGGTGCGACTCTGCCCCTAGGCTGGGCGGCGACACCCCTCCGGCGAACAGAGGTCTCATGTCCGACGACGCATCCGCGACGAGGTCGCTCTCCGCGCCACGTACGATCGGGCGCCTCGCGCTCGGTTCGTTCCTTCTCTTCGCCGGCATCAGCCACCTGACGTTCGCGCGTCAGGAGTTCCTCGCGCAGGTGCCGGACTGGGTGCCGCTCGACGGCGACACCGTCGTCCTCGCCTCCGGGTTCGTCGAGATCGGGCTCGGTGGTGCGCTGATCGGTCTGCCCGGCAAGCGCGTCGCCGTCGGCTGGCTCACGGCAGCATTCTTCGTCGCGATCTTCCCCGGCAACATCTCGCAGTACGTGACGCACACCGACGCGTTCGGGCTGAACGACGACCGTGCTCGGGCGATCCGCCTGCTCTTCCAGCCGCTGCTCGTGCTCTGGGCGCTGTGGGCGACCGGCGCATGGCGCGACCGGCGGCGCGACGGCTGAGCACCCTCGCGCCAGCGCGCCACCGGTTGCCGCCACCGGACACCAGGCGCACAGTGAGAGACGACCTGGATCCTCTGGAGGTTCCCCATGCGTCGTCATGCGCTCGTCCTCGTCTCCACGCTCTCCGGCCTGGCTCTCGGCGCCGCCCTGCTCGCGGCACCGGCGCAGGCCCGCCCGGGTCCGCGCCCTCACTTCACGCCGGGCGCTGTCGGCATCGGTGACCCGTACTTCCCGACCGACGGCAACGGCGGGTACGACGCGCAGCACTACGGGCTGGACGTCCGCTACGACCCCGCTACCGACCGCCTCACCGGCACCGCGCGCATCCGTGCACGGGCCACGCAGAACCTGTCGCGGTTCAACCTCGACCTCGATGGTCTGACCGTGAGCGCGGTGAAGGTGAACGGCAGGCGCGCCGGCTGGAGGCACGTCGACGGCGAGCTCACCGTGATCCCGTCGCGCGGACTGCGCAAACGCAGCACCTTCACGACCGAGGTCACCTACGGGGGCGTGCCCGCCACCCTGGAGGACGGGTCGGGCTTCATCCACACGAACGACGGCGCGCTCATCGTCGGTCAGCCGCACGTCGCCGCCACCTGGTATCCGGTCAACGACCACCCGAGCGACAAGGCCTCGTACTCGTTCCGCGTCACCGTGCCGCAGGGCCTCGAGGCTGTCGCGAACGGCGTCCCGCGCGGCCACCGTACGCACAAGGGCTGGACCACGTGGGCGTGGGAGGCGCGCGAGCCGATGGCCTCGTACCTCACGACGGCGACGATGGGTGAGTTCGCGCTCAAGGACTACCGGTACGACGGCATCCGGATGGTCGAGGCGATCGACCCGCAGCTGTACGAGCCGGCGCCGACGCGCACGGGCGACCAGTACGCCATCTCGCAGGTCGCCGGCGAGGCTGCCTCGTACAAGCGCTTGAGCCGCACGGTCGAGGTGCCCGCCGGCGGTGGAGAGCTGGGCTTCTGGGTGGACCGCGACACGGAGACCGACTGGGACTTCGTGTTCGTCGAGGCTCGGACGCCGGGGCAGGACGACTGGACGACGCTGGCGGATCTCGGTGGGGCGACGAGCACGAGCGTCGGCGACGCCTGCCCGTTCTGGCTGAGCCTGCACCCGTTCCTCGGGCACTACCAGAGCGTGCAGCCCGACGACACGTGCGCGCCGACGGGCACGACCGGGACGTGGAACGCGGCGACCGGCAGCTCGGACGGCTACGAGCAGTGGCGCGTCGACCTAGGGGCGTGGGCCGGCGGGTCGGTCGAGGTCGCGATCACCTACGCGAGCGACGACGTCTTCCAGGGGATGGGCGTGTTCGTCGACGACGTCACGACGCCCACCGGTGTCGGGAGCACGTCGTTCGAGGACGACGGCGACACCTTCGACGGCTGGGCGGTCACCGGTGCACCGGCAGGGAGCGAGCCGAACCCGAACGACTGGATCGCGGGCACGCCCGCCGACGGGCCGCCGACACTGGGCGAGAAGGCGGAGGCGAACTTCGCGAAGCACCCGCAGGTCCTCGACTTCCTGCAGGCGAGCTTCGGCCCGTACCCCTTCTCGGCATCGGGCGGTCTCGTCGACGCTCACCCGGGGCTCGGGTTCGCGCTCGAGAACCAGACGCGCCCGATCTATGCGCAGGAGTGGTTCAGCGGCTCCGACGAGACCGCCGAGGGCGTGATTGTGCACGAGCTCGCGCACCAGTGGTACGGCGACAGCCTCGCGCTGTACAGGTGGAGCGACATCTGGCTCAACGAGGGCTTCGCCTCGTATGCGGAGTGGCTGTGGTGGGAGAGCCAGGGTGTCGCGACCGCGCAGGAGATCTTCGACGCGACGTACGGCTCGCACCCGGCCGACGACTCGTTCTGGGACATCGTGATCGGTGACCCCGGGCCGGACGACCTGTTCGCCGGTGCCGTGTACGACCGCGGCGCGATGACGCTGCACCAGCTGCGGGTCACGGTGGGCGACGACGACTTCTTCGCGATCCTGCAGGGGTGGGCCGCACGGAACAAGGGAGGCAACGTGACGATCCCGCAGTTCGTCGCGTACGCCGAGCGGGTGTCGGGGCAGCAGCTCGACGCGCTGTTCGACGCGTGGCTCTTCACGGCGCAACGGCCCGACGTGCCGGCCGCCCTGGCGCGGCGCGCGCCCGTCGACCTGCCGCCGCTGATCGGGTCGAGCCGGTTGCACCGCCACTGAGCGCGGCGGCGCAGCTCAGAGCCCTTCCCACGGGTAGCCGTGGCGCGTGAACGCCTCGGCCACCTGGCCGCGTCCGGCCTCGACGTCCTGCTCGAAGAGACGCCGGCCGTCGGTGCCGTCGATGACCACCTTCTTGCGGTCGGTGTAGACGGCGGCGACCTGGGCGTGCGCGATCGTGCGTCGGTCGTCGCCGTGCTGGACCACGATCTGCTCATCGCTCACGTCGAGCCGGTAGGCGTCGGCCACGACGACGGCAGCAAGCACGAGACCGACGACCAGGCCGACCGCCGGGCGTGCCACCCACGCCCACGGCTGGTCGAACGAGCCGACCCACTCGAGCGGACCCCTGAACGGGACGAGCGGCACGTCGGCGAGCCACGCCGCGAGCAGCGGGGCGAGGAGGAAGATCGCCAGCCCGGCGCCGCCGAAGACGACAGCGGTGCCGATCTTGTCGTTGCGGGTGTAGCCGAGGGTGGTCGTGGGGGCATCGACGCTCACGCACCCGACCGTACGGAGGCAGGCGCGGTCGCGACATCCGCCATCGGGCTAGCGGCCTGCGACGAAAGTAGGGGGCCGTGCATCTGTCCCGGGTGTCCCGGGCTCCCGCATCGGCGGCGGCAGCTCGGCGAGCCGACCGATCGGGGTGAGCACGATCGCGACGCACGCGAGCGCGTGCACCCCGGCCATCGCGAGCATGGTCGGCCGCGTGCCGACTTCATGCGCGAGGAGGCCTGCGGTCACGCCTGCCAGTGGCATCGCGCCGTAGATGACCACCTGGCTCGTGGTGACGACGCGTCCGATCAGCCGGGCCGGGATGTAGCGCTGCCGCCACGCTCCGCGGATGACGTTGCCGGACACGACGGTGGCCCCGACAAGGACGAGCCCGGTGACGGTGATCCAGACGTGGCGGCTCGACGTCGGGAGTGTGATGAGGAGCGCGGCGGGTCCGCTCAGCAGGAGGAGGCCGGTCGACGCGCGACCGGTGCCGAGCCGGTGGGCGAGCGGGACGGCCACGAGTGCGCCGAGGACACCACCGATGCTGCCGAGCATCATGACGAGCCCGGTGTACGAGGCGTCGATCTCGAGGACGTTCACCAGGTAGATGACGAGCAGCGTGGTGAGGCCTGTGAGTCCGAAGTTGGACACGCTGCCGATGAGCACGAACGGCGCGAGGTAGCGATCGCTCCTGACGACCGTGATCCCCTCGGCGATCTGGGTACGCAGCCGCACGGGCGCGGCCGTCGCGCTGCGCGCAGCCTGGCGGGGCCGTACGCCTCGCATGCACGCCACGGACACCAAGAACCCGGCGACGTCCACGAGCAGACCGGTCGCGGCGGAGACGACCGTGACGAGGAGGCCGCCGATGCCCGGCCCGGCGACCTGGGTCAGCGACTCGGTCCCGAGCAGGCGGGCGTTGGCCCGCTCGAGTCGCTCCGGTGGCACCACCAGCGGCACGATCTTGATGCCGGCCGCGCGTGAGAACAGGCTCGCGGTGCCGGTCGTCAGTGCGACCACGAGCAGATGGCCGAGCGTCAGGTGGCCCGCCCAGCCCGCGAGAGGGACGGTGAGGAGCGCCGCGGCGGCGACGAGGTTGGCGACGACGATGACCGCGCGCGGGGGGTGGCCGTCCACGAGGGCACCGGCCACCAGCCCGACGACGACCCAGGGAAGCCACGCTGCCGCGGTGAGGAGGCCCATCCACAACGGCCCGGCCTGCAGGTGGACGACGGCGAGCACCGGGATCAGGAACGAGCTCGTCGCGTTTCCAACGAGGCTCGCGCCCTGGCCGAGCCAGAGATAGCCGAATCCCGACCCGTGTGTGCGGCTGTCGTCGGATGGCGTCAACGTGAGCTCCTCAGGGCAGGCCGACATCACCTCGCGAGGAGGTGTGCGCGGCGGAAGGTGGGGCTGGCTAGGGCTGGTGGGGGAACCCGCGGGAGAAGACGAGGATGGGCTCGCGCTCCGCCCCGTCGTCCGGCACCTCCCTCCGGTGCCAGCGCGTCAGGAGGTCGACCATCTCCTCGCCGAGCTCGCGCAGCTCGGCAGGTGTCAGTCGCAGCCACGTCTGGGCGACGAAGGCAGCACCGTCCCAGTCGCCGGACGTCTCGGAGTTGGCGAGCCAGGTGCGGGCTGCCTCGGACTGGCGGTCGAGCTCCATGGACTCCGCGACCTTGGCGGCGTCGACGGCGGCGGTGTCCGTCGCGAACTCGTTGCGTGACCACCGAAGCGAGGGCGACACCTTGCGCCACCAGCGCTCTCGGCGGTCCCGAGCCAGCTCGGGCGCCTCCTCCACGAGTCCCGCCTCGTGGAGGACCTTGAGGTGGTGGCTCGCGCTGCCGACCGCCTGTCCGGTGCGCTGCGCCAGCGCGGAGGCCGTCGACGGGCCGTCCACGCTGAGGGCATCGAGCATCCGCGCACGGAAGGGGTTGGCGAGTGCTGACAGCGCCTTGGCGTCGGTGATCGTACGGCGGTAGGCGGCGTCGTCGGGTCCGTGCTCGCGGTCGTCGCTCATGATCGTCACGCTATATACGCAAGGGTGCTTGTGCAAGAGGTCTTGTGCAAGGTTTTTTGTGGATCTGGGTTGCCTAGACTCGACGAATGGGGGTTCGTACCGGCATGCAGCGCGGGCGCCGTGGCATCGGCGCGGTGGCGCTGGCGATGGTCCTGCTCGGCGGCTGCGGCGGCGGAGGCGACGACAGTCCGGGTGAGGCGACGCCGGCGCCGCAGACCAGCGGGACGACCTCGGAGGTGAGCCCGTCGGCCCCGGCCACGACGACGCCCAGTGCGACGGCCGCCAGTCCTGAGCCTGGCACCGTGCCGCCCGCGTGGCTCGGCACCCGAGAGCTGCCTCGTACGGAGGCCGGCTTCGGCGAGGTGCAGCCGACGCCGCCCGAGCTGCGCAACCGGCGGTTCACCCTGCCCGACTCCCTGCCGCAGCTGCCGGGCGACGGCTTCGCGAGCCAGATCACGGATCCCGCCCCTGCGCGTGTCATCGCCCGGTCGACCTGGAAGCGCGGCTGTCCGGTCGGACGGCGAGACCTGGCCTGGGTGAGAGTGGCGTTCTGGGGCTTCGACGACGCCCGCCACACCGGCGAGCTGCTCGTGAACGGCCGCGTCGCCAAGGACGTGGTGGAGGCCTTCCGGCGCATGTACGAGGCACGCTTCCCGATCGAGGAGATGCGCATCACCCGCGCCGCCGAGATGGACGCGCCGCCGACCGGCGACGGCAACAACACGGGCGCGTTCGCGTGCCGGCCCACGCGTGGGGCCACCACCTTCTCGGAGCACGCGTACGGGCTGGCGATCGACATCAACCCGTTCCAGAACCCGTACGTGAAGGGTGACGTCGTGCTGCCCGAGCTCGCGTCCGCCTATCTCGATCGCAAGGACGTCCGGCCGGGGATGATCATCGCCGGCGGCCCCGTCGTCGGCGCCTTCGACGCGATCGGGTGGGGCTGGGGCGGCGAGTGGCGCATGCTGAAGGACTACCAGCACTTCAGCGAGAGCGGGCGTTGATCCGCGCCACGCTCATCCCCAGGCGTGGCTCGTCCACCGCTGCGTCATGGGTCCACGCCGCTGTCGGCGGGAGCCCCTAGCGTCTTAGGTGTGTTCGAGTCCGATGCAGTGCAGGCGCTCAGCGAGGCGGTCGACGCGTTGTGCGTGCAGCCGTTGGCACTGGCCGACGGCACGCAGACCCGCGCGCTGCTGCGGGCGTTGCAGGCGGGCATCGACCGGCTGGAGGGGCTGAAGGCCGCCGCGTTGGACCAGCTGGACGAGACCGGTGGAGGTGCTGAGGAGGGGGCCTCGTCGGCGTTGGGGTGGGCGCGGCGCGAGCTGCGGATGGGTGATGCGGAGATCAAGCGGCGGCGCACGGCGGGTCGTTCGATGCGGCTGATCCCCGAGCTTGGCGAGGCTGTGCGCGGGGGCGAGGTGCGTCTGGACCACGCGTACGAGTTCTCCGCGGGCCTCGCCACTCTCGGTGTCGAGAAGATGCGTGAGGCGAGTGCGCAGATCCTCCTGCCGCTGGCGCGGGTTGCGGGTGCCGCGGACGTGCGCATGGCGATCCGGCGGATCGACGAGCTGGCCCGTCCCGAGCGGTTGGACGAGGCCTACAAGCGCGGCATGGAGCGGCGCGACCTGTCGGTGACGCGCTGCGGCGACGGGTTCCACGTGGCGGGGTTCTTCGACCTGGTCAACGGCGCCAAGCTCGCGACGTGGCTGGGTGCCGCGTCGGCGCCGCGGGGCGCCGACGACGTGCGTACTCCGGCGCAGCGACGCCTCGACGCGTTCGGTGAGCTGATCGACGCGACGTTGGCGCACGGGATGCCGTCGGACCGCGGTGTGCGCCCGCAGCTGCACCTGATGGCTGATGCGACGTGGCTTGCCGGGCAGGGTGGGGAGCCGCCACGGTTGGTCGGGTTCGGGTCGATCGGGCCTCAGCTGTTCGCGCAGCTGGCCTGTGGCGCCGACGTGACCCCGATCCTGGTCGACGGAGTGACGGGCGGGCCGACGCCTCAGGCTGACGTCCTCAACGTCGGGCGCACCCAGCGGTTGGCGACGACCCGGCAGCGCACCGCGGTGATCGCCCGTCAGGAGGGGATCTGCGCGGCGCCGGGGTGTCGGCACCGGATCGCTGAGATCCACCACGCCACGTGGTGGTCACGCGGCGGCCGTACTGATCTGGACGAGCTCGTCGGGTTGTGCGGACGTTGCCACCACGCGGTCCACTCCGGCAGGTTGCACGTCGAGCCCGACGGGCGGCGCGGGTTCGCGTTCCGTCGCGGCGCCGGCGCGGCCGGGCGGGCGATCGAGGACCACGACCGGGTCCAGCACACCCGCATCAGCGCCTACCTGCACCCGTTCGAGCACCCGCTGGCGCGCACGGCACCGCTGACACGACAAGACGGCACGCGCCGTCGCCACCTCCTCGACCCTCGGACGTGACGAGGCCGGAGCGGAGCACCACCACACTCACTCACAGGGGCACGCGAACGTCAGAGCCGCCCTCGTGGGTGAGGCGTTGCGCCATCTGGACGATGGCTGCTGTCGTCGTGAACCCGCCGGCGAACAGCGCCTGCCCTTGGACGAACGTGCCCGAGCGCGTCAGCAGCTCGTGCGGGGCGTAGCCGAAGTACTGGCCGAGCTCTTCGAGGTCACGCGGGGAGGTCATCTTCATGAGGGCGAGGTTGTCGCACTGCGAGAGCGCGTTCGGATGGATCTTTGAAGGACGTTGGGTGGACAGCAGCAACCACAGGCCATACTTGCGTCCCTCGGCCGCGATCTGGACGATGCGCTCGGTCAGTGCGACCTCGACGGGGAGCAGAGGGTCGGCCGGGCAGAGGTTGTGGGCCTCGTCGATCACGATGAGCAACGGTTGCCGGCTCTCGCGGGTCGCCCACAGGTGGTCGAGGATCGCGAGCGAGGCGACCTTCGACTCGTCGGGCGTCTTGAAGCCCCCGAGATCGAGCACGGCCGCACGCGGGCGCTCGTCGATCACGGCCTGAGTCGATCCGCCTCCCCACGCCCACACGTCCCAATCGAGGACACCGAGGTTCTCCAGACGCATGAGGAGCTTGCGAAGGCCGGGGTCCGTCGATTCCCTGAGTCGACGCAGGAAGGTCGTACGGTCGAACGTCGTCGGCCCGAACTGCGACTCGAGATGAAGGAGAACGTTGTACTCCTCGGCGTCCTTCAGCGGGTCGAGCCGGAGGATCGCAGCGCGAGAGCGCAGGCTCAGGTCGACGAACTTCACGCAGAGCCGCTCGTCCCCGTTCGCGCTCGGGCGGAACACCCTCGGGCGGACCGCCGTGAGCCTCTGCGCCACGTCGCCGTCCACGTCGTCGCGCACCTCACCGAGACGCACGAAGTCGGCGTTCGGGTCCATCACGAGCAGCGGGAGCTGGGTCTGCAGGAGGAGCTGTTCGAGGATGACCCCGAGCGCGTACGTCTTGCCTGAGCCGCTCTGTCCACACCAGAAGGTGTGCCGGTTGAACCGCATCGGGTCGAGCGTTGCAGGGGCGCCGTCCACGGAGTCGACGAGGGAGCCGATTGGCAGCTGGTTGTCCATGCGCCGACCGTAGTGGCGGAGAAGGTCGTCCGCCCGGGAGATGTGAGCCGTTGTCGGTGGGGCGTCGTACGGTGGCGACTCGACCGGCGGGGTGCCCGCCCGAAGGGAGCACGCATGGGACCGAAGCGACCGACGACGCGAGCGCCTCAGCTCGACACGCTCGCCGTGGATGCTCTCGTCGAGGGCAGCGTCGACGACCTCGTCGCCTCGGCCAACCTCGACGGGCTCGCCTTCGTTGGCCTCACGCTCGACTCCGCCAACCTCTCGGGCGCCCAGGTGCGGGAGTCGCTGCTCGAGCGCGTCAACGTCGCGGTGCTGCGCGCACCGCGTGCGACGCTGCGCGACGTACGGATCGAGGGCGGAAGGATCGGGTCGGCCGACCTCTACGACGGCGTCTGGGAGTCCGTACGGGTGAGCGGCTGCAAACTGTCGTTCGTCAACCTTCGAGGGGCGCAGCTGCGCGACGTCGTCTTCACCGACTGCGTCATCGACGAGCTCGACCTGGTGCAGGCGACCGCCGTGCGGGTGAGCTTTGCCGGGTGCACGATCGCGCGGCTCGACGTGCAGCACACGAAGTCCACCCACGTCGACCTGCGCGGTGCCGAGCTGCGCGAGATCGTCGGAGTCTCCTCGTTGCGCGGCGTCACCATCACCCCGCTGCAGCTCTCGCTCCTCGCGCCGCTGCTCGCCGACTCGCTCGGGATCACCGTCGAGGACTGAGCTCCGGTCAGCGACCGTCGCGCGGGCCGAAGGCGGCGATCGCCTCGGCATCGCCGTTGCGCGAGCGGACATACTCGTCGGCCCACGCGGCCCGCTCCGGGTAGGTCGAGAGCCGCACGATCTCCGCAACCACCGCGTCGACATCAACGGCGGTGTGACGCAGGGCGACCTGCCCGTCACGCATCAGCGCCCATGCGCCGCCGACGCGCCCGTACGGCATGCCGATGCTTCCCGGGTTGACGACGAGGCGCCGGTCCACGAGCCGGACGAAGGGCATGTGGGTGTGCCCGCACACGACTGTGCGTACCTCGTCGGGAAGGTCGGCGAAGACCTCCGCCCAGCGCGCCATCCGCGTGTCGACGAGCACCACCTCGTCGTCGTCGCGCGGCGTCCCGTGGCAGAAGACGACGGGGCCGAATCCCGCGACGTCGAGCGTGACGGGGTGCGGCATCGCGTCCAGCAGCTCCACCTGGTCCGGGCGCAGCTGACGACCTGCCCACTGCGACTCGGGGTGCGACGAGGTGCCGCCGCGTGCGACCTCCACCAGCTCGCGATCGGCGTTGCCTCGTACGAGGATGCAGCGCTCACCGAGCGACGTGAGCCGGTCGAGGACGTCGACCGGCATCGGTCCTGCCGCGTGGTCTCCCGTGACGACGATCCGGTCCGCCGTCGCCACCTCGGGCTCGGCCAGCACTGCGTCGAGCACGGGGAGGACACCGTGGACGTCGGAGAGCACCGCGACGGACGTGACCATCTCGTGACCGTACCGCTAGTCTCGCCGGGTGATCGCACCGTACGGACGCCCCCGCCGCCCGACCGCCGCGACCCCGAAGAGCGCCGTCCTTGCTCTCGTCGGCGTGCTCGTGGCGGCGACCGCGATGCTCTTCGCGGCGGCGCCGTCCGCTTCGGCCGCACCGGCCGACACGATCGCCAGCCTCGCCAACGACGCCCGCGCCGCGCAGGGCGCGAGCCCGCTCGCCCGCAACGCCGCGCTCGACGCCGTGGCCCGCGGGTGGGCGCGCCAGATGGCCTCCAATGGGAGCCTGTCGCACAACCCCGACGTCGCTGACGAGATCCCCAGCGGGTGGCGCCGAGTCGGAGAGAACGTCGCGCAGGGCTATCGCACCGCCGCCCAGATGCACTCCGGTTGGATGAACTCGTCCGGTCACCGTGCCAACATCCTCGGCGACTACACCGACATCGGGGTGGCGTTCATCGAGTCGGGTGGCACGACATGGGGCGTCCAGGTGTTCGCGAACTATCCGAACGGGTCGGGGGCGCGTCCGGCTCCGCCGACTCCGTCGGCGACAACGACCGCGACGTCTCGTCCAAAACCCACGGCGACGGCGACCACGCGGAAGCCGGCGAGCGCGCCGCGTCCGCCCAAGGCGACGCCCACCCGGACCCCGTCACCGACCGCGACGAAGACGACGCCGACACCGACGCCCACCCCGAGCCCGACCCCCAGTGTGACGGCCTCACAGGCGGCGGCGCCTGGCACGCCGTCGTCCGGTCCGGGGCAGGACCCGACACGCGAGGTCGTGGCCGACGCCCCCGCCGGAAGGGCGATCGATCCCGTGGTCCTCACGGTGGTGGGTCTTGCCGCGCTGCTGGCGGCGATCGCCGCGCTGGTCGCCTGGCGCCGGCACGCCGTTGCCAGGGATGCGCGTCACCGCGGCTGAGTCCTACTCCGGCACCACCGTGAGGACGAGATCGCGCACGAGGGCCTGGAGCGCGGTGTCGTCGACGCCGATGACTCCGGGCAAGGTCAGGTGCTCGAGGAGCAGTCCGCTCATCGCGAGGTAGAGGAGGAGCGCCGTCGTCGCGCCTCCAGGGAAGCCTCCCTCGACGTGGGCGGCAGTGATCTCGTCGAGGTTGGCGCGGTAGCGCGCGGTGAACGCCTCCTGCAGCTCCGGCCGACGGGCCGCCTCGAGCCGGAGCTCGAACATCGCGAGGTAGCCCGCGCGGTCGGCGCGCGCCCGCTCGACGATGTCCTGCATGAGCACGACCTCGAGCTCGCGTGACGGCGGCTCGGCCAGGCGCGCGGCGGCCTCCTCGGGGTCGGGCGCGAGCCGGACGAACACGTAGTCGCTGAGGTCGCGCAGCAGCGCGTCGCGGTTGGCGAAGTAGTTCGACGTGGTCCCCGTGGGGACTCCGGCCTCCTCGTCGACGGCGCGGAAGGTGAGGCCGCGGGCGCCGAGGCGGGCGATCACCTCGATGCCGGCGTCGAGCAGGGCCGTACGGCGTCCGGGGTTGCTGACCATGGGGAGCATCCTCCCGTGTTCGCACGCAGATAACAACTACGCTTGACGTACTTCATCTGTCGTGGTTGAGTCGGCGGCATGCGAGAACTGACCTACTACATCGCCCTGACCCTCGACGGATTCATCGCCGGACCCGACGACCAGGTCGACTTCTATCCGGTCTCGGAGGACCACACCCAGCACATGAACGCCACCTATCCCGAGGTGCTCCCCACCCACATCCGCCAGGCCATCGGCGCTGACGACGCGCCGAACCGCCTGTTCGACACGGTCGTCATGGGGCGCCGGACGTACGACCCGGCGCTGGAGCTCGGCATCACCGACCCGTACGCGCACCTTCGTACGGTCGTCTTCAGCCGGACGCTCACCGAGTCGCCGGATCCGAAGGTGGAGGTGACGGCCGCAGACCCCGTGGCGCGCGTGCGCGAGCTCAAGGCGGAGGAGTCGCCGTACGGGATCTATCTGGCCGGTGGCGGCGCGCTCGCGGGCGCGCTGCTGGACGAGATCGACCGGCTGGTCGTGAAGAAGTACCCGGTCGTCGCCGGCGCCGGCATCTCGGCGTTCACGACGGACTTCCGCCCGACGCAGCTCGCGCTCGAGGAGGTGAGCACGTTCGACAACGGCTGCGCCGTCCTCACCTACGCGCGGGCGTGAGCGCGTCGGCGCGCAGCAGGTCGACGAGGGTGTCGACGTCGTACGTCGCGAAAGCCGCGACGTACTGCTCGAGCAGCACCGCGTCCCTTGGATCGAGCAGAGCGTACGGGGCGGGCGGCGTGTCGACGTCGACCTCCCGCAGTGTCCGTCGGGCTCGCTGCAACGCGCTGTTGACCGACGCGACCGTGGTGGCGAGGAGCGCCGCCACCTCCGCCGCCCGCCAGCGCAGCACGTCGCGAAGCACGAGCACCGCCCTCTGGCGCGGTGGGAGGTGACGGACGGCGGTGGTGAACGCGTCCCGTACGGCCTGGTGCTCCGCCGCGACCTCGGCCGGGTCGGGCGCGGGGAGGACGTCGACGATGGTGAACGCCGCCCCCTCCGTCGTGCCGAGGTCCGCTGGTCGCGGGAGGCGCGCACGGGACCCCAGGGAGTCATGGCACACGTTCGTCGCGATGCGGTAGAGCCACGACCGCACCGACGCACGTCCCTGGAACGTCCTTCGACCACGCCAGGCCCGGATCATCGTCTCTTGGACCGCATCGTCGGCGTCGGACACTGATCCGAGCCGCCACGCGCAGTAGCCCAACAGGTCGGACCGATAGCGCTCCAGGTCGGCCGTCGCCACCGGCGCGACGGGCGTGATCATCACCGCCGCGCTCACCGTGCCGACTCCGTGTCGAACACGACGGCGAGCGCGGTGGCGCGCTCGGTGCTGAGGAACTCCTGGTCGATCTGCGGTGAGGCGTGGATGCACAGCATGCGCAGGGTCTGAGGTCCGACCGCGCGGAACGCGTGCGGGGTGTGCGGGCCGACGACGACGACGTCACCGGCCTCGCCGTGCGTCTCTCCGTCGGCGGTGCGGATGTGCGCGACGCCTGCGAGGACGACCCACGTCTCGGAGTACGGGTGGACGTGGGCGTCGGGCCCCGTCCCGGGCGCGTTGTCGACGTGGAAGAACGAGATGCCTGACCCGTACGCCTCGCCCTCGAACCGCGTCGTACGGCTTCCGGGGAGTCGCAGGTCGGCTTCCTTTGCGACGATCAGCATGGGGTGCTCCTTCGTACGTCCGTTGTTCTGGTGACTCGATCGTCGGCCGGGAGACCGGCTCTCCGGATCCGTGCCGAGCACGGAGCCGCCACGGAATCGGCACGGGTCTTCCCTCTGTGGACGGCATACTGAGCGGGTGCCAGATCTGCGCGGCGACGCCGTCTCCCCGCGGGAGCGGGACGTCCTGGGCGCCGTGGCCGAGCACCTGACCAACGCCGAGATCGCACGTCGGCTGCACCTGTCCGTCCGCACCGTCGAGAGCCACGTCTCGTCGCTGCTGCGCAAGCTCGGAGCGCGTGATCGTCGCGAGCTCGCTGCGTGGGCCGCCGGGGCCTCGTCGGGAACGCAGGCGCGCGCTGCCGCCGGCGAGCTGGTCGGACTGCCGCGTCCACGGACGTCCCTGGTCGGGCGTACGGCCGAGGTCGACGCCGTCACCCGGCTCGTTGCGGAGAGCCGGATCACGACCCTCCTCGGACCCGGAGGTGCCGGCAAGACGCGGGTCGCCGTGGCCGTGGCGGACCGTTCGCGGGCGTGGTTCGCGTCGGGCGGTGCGTTCGTCGACCTGGTGCCGGCCGCCGAAGGAGCCGTCGACGCGACGGTCGCTGCGGTCCTGGGTGTCTCCCAACGCCCGCAGGTCAGCCTGGCCGACGCGCTCGCCGCCGGCCTGAGAGGGCGGACGCTGCTGGTCCTCGACAACGCCGAGCACGTGCCGGACGACGTGGCGAGGCTGGTCGCCCACCTCGCCGACGCCGTCCCTGATCTGCACGTCCTCGTCACCAGTCGTGAACGGCTCGGGGTCCCGGGGGAGGCCGTCTTCCTCCTCGCACCCCTCCCTGACGACGAGGCCGCGGCCCTGTTCGTCGAGCGCGCGTCGGCCGTGGACCCCGCCGTGACGCTGCCGGAGGTCGCTGCCGGCGAGCTGTGCCGGCGCCTCGACGGATCACCGCTGGCGATCGAGCTGGCGGCGGCGCGCGTCGCCTCGTTGGGGCTGGCCGGGGTCGAGGCGGGACTCGACGACGTCCTCCGGCTGCTCACCCTGGGTCGCCCCGCCGACCGTCGGCACCGGTCGCTGCGCGCGGTGGTCGAGTGGAGCCACGCCGCGCTCGCCGACGACGAGCGCGCGGCGCTGCACACCGTGGCGGTGTTCGCGGGCGCGTTCGACCTGGACGCGGCCGCCGCGCTCCTGCCGGACGAGGGGCGCGCCGGTGCCGCCGACCTGCTCGGGCGCCTCGCTGACAAGAGCCTCGTACGCCGTACGCCCGGTGTGGACGGCACCGACCGCTGGTCCTTGCCCGTCGGCGTCCGCGAGCTGGCCCGTGAGCGCCTTGCGTCGTCGAAGAGCGTGGGGGAGACCCGTGACCGCTACGCCGTGTGGGCCCGTGCGCGCGCTCGGGACCTCGTCGAGCGACGCCCGTACGCCGCAGCGACCCTCGCTGCGTGGGCGACGGATGTCGACGCCGTCATGGACGACCTGCGCTCCTGCGTGCCGGGGATGGGACACGGCGATCCCAGAGCGCACGGTCTCGCACGCGACGTGGCCACGCTCGCCTACGCCCGCGGGTTCGTCGCCGAGGCAGGACGACACTTCCGCACGGCCGCCGGCCTTGCGGCGCGGGGCCGTGAGGCGGCGGCCGACCTGACCGATGCCGCTGCCTGCGTCCACCTCGTCTCCGACGCGAGGGAGGCCTACCGGCTCCTGCTGGACGCGGCCGACGCCGCCCGGGGCGAGGATCCGGAGGTTGCAGCAGTCGCCCTGGCGTCGGCTGTCACTGTCGCGGAGCGGTTCCGTGGGGGCGGCTTCGCTACGGACCCCGACCCTGCGAGGTTGGAGTCCCTGCTGGCAGAGGCCGAGGCCCTCTCGGGAGACACGGAGGTGGCGCGCGCGTCCTTGGCCACCGCGCGTGCGTGGACCTCGGGGGCCGACCACCAGCACGTCGTGCCCGCGGCGGCGGCCGAGGCAGTCGCCACCGCGCGCGCCGACGGAGACGTCCTGGTCCTCAGCGCCGCGCTCGACGCGTCGTCCACCGCGGCGGCGTTGTCCGGTCGTCCCGACGAGTCGCTCCGGCTCTCTTCCGAGCGCCTCGAGCTGGTCACGGCGGCGTCGGCGGAACGTGACCCCCGAGGTGCGATCGAGGTGGTCGACGCGCTGCGCTCCGTGACGGCGTACGCGGTCGCGACCGGAGGGCTCGAGGTGGCGCTCGCCGCCACCCGTCGGGGCACCGAGAACCCGACGCTCGAGCCGCACCCGTGCTGGGCGAAGGGCAGTGCGATCGCTCCGCTAGCACTCGCCGGAGACTTCGACGGCGCCGAGCTCATGGCTGTCGACGTGTGGGCGAACGTCGTCGAGACACGGCGCTACCAGAACGCGTCGCTCGCGGGCCCGCTCCTCGGTGCCGTGCTCGCGGCAGGGCTGCGCGGCGACCCGGACGCGTACGACCTGTGGTGGGAGCGGGCGCGGCAGGTCGCCGTTCCGACACGGCTCGACCAGTCGCCGAACCTCGCGCCGTGGGCGGCCTTCGTACGGGCGCGCGTCGCGCTCGCAGAGGGTGACCACCTGGAGCGTGCGCTTGCTGAGGTGTCCGCGTCGTTCGTGCCTGGCAGGTTCGACGGCTATGCCGCCGTGATGGCTGCCGAGCTGGCCGTCGTCCTGGACAGTCCGGACAGTGACCGGCTGCTGGAGCGCGCGGAGCGGTACGCCCCGCACCACCGGTGGGTCGCCGCCGGCGTGCTCCGGGTCCGTGGTCGACGCGACGGCGATGAGGCGACGCTCGACGCGGCGGTCCGAGCGTGGGACGCGATGGGCGCCGCGTATGAACGCGAGGCGACACGAGTGCTCGCCGCACAGGCTGAGCGAGGACGGATGTCCTGAGGTTGCGGGTGGGTCAGGCCGACGCGAGCACGTCGTCGTCGCAGTCCCACGCCGGAGGGCGTTCGTGGCCCGACCTCTCAGCCGCGTCGATGTAGTCGGCGAGCGCCTCGCGAGAGTGAGCGATCTTGCTCATCTGGGCATCAAGCCGTTCGAGGCGTGTGCGCATCGCGGTCAGCAGCTCCGGACACCCGGTGAGGTCCGGCGCCTCACCGGTCGCGCACGGCAGCAGGTAGGCGATGTCGTCGGACGAGAGGCCCGCACCGAGCAGGTGTCGGATCTGCGTCACCCGCAGCACGGCGCCCTCGTCGTACGTCCGATATCCGTTGGACCCGCGCTCGGCCTCGAGGAGGCGCTGTGCCTCGTAGTAGCGCAGCTGGTGGGCGTTGACGCCCGTCCGCCGGCTCAGCTCACCGATCAGCATCGACGCTCCTTGACCTTCACACCGATATCAAGGTTGACGATTCTTCCATGAACGCAGACACCGAGAAGTCCGTGACCGTGATCGGCCTGGGGCTGATGGGCCAGGCGCTCGCCAGCACCTTCCTGGAGGCCGGGCATCCCGTCACCGTGTGGAACCGTACGGCGTCCAAGGCCGAAGGGCTGGTGGCGCGGGGTGCACGGTCGGCGCCCACCGTGGGCGACGCCCTCGGAGCGAATGCCCTGACCATCCTGTGCGTCACCGACGACGAAGCGGTCCGTGAGCTGCTCGGTCAGGATGACGGAGGGCTGGACGGTACGACGCTGGTCAACTTCACCTCCGGCGACTCCGCCCAGGCTCGGAAGGTCGCTCGATGGGCAGAGCAGCGCGGCGCACGCTACCTGGACGGCGCCCTCATGGCCGTCCCTCCGGCGATCGGGTCCGCCGACGCGGTGATCCTGCTCAGCGGGTCGCCGTCCGACTTCGAAGCACACAGATCGACGCTCGACGTGCTCGGAACCACGACGCACCTCGGCGCGGACCCAGGCCTCGCCGCCTTGTACGACGGCGCCGGCCTCGCCATGATGTGGAGCATCCTGAACGCCTGGCTCCACGGGACGGCCATGCTCAAGACGGCCGGGGTCGACGCCGCGACGTTCGCCCCCTTCGCCCAGCAGATCGCCGTCGAGGTCGCGCAGTGGTTGCCGGGCTATGCCGAGCAGATCGACCACAGCTCCTTCCCTGCCGAGGTCTCGGCGCTGGAGACCGATGCGCGGGCGATGGCGCACCTCGTCGGGGAGAGCGAGGCGCTGGGCGTGAACGCCGAGCTTCCGAGGCTGATCCAGGCGATGGCCGAGCGCGCGATCGCCGCAGGGCACGGTGCGGAGCAGTATCCCGTGCTCATCGAGGAGTTCGGCAAGCCGTAGCGGTCGCCACCGCCACGGTCAGAGGCGCTCGAACACCGTGGCGTTCGCGAGCCCGCCCGCCTCGCACATGACCTGCATGCCGTATCGGCCACCGCGCTGCTCGAGCACCGACAGCAGCGTCGTCGTGAGGCGGGCACCGCTGGCGCCGAGCGGGTGCCCGATCGAGAGCGCGCCGCCGTTGACGTTGACCTTTGCTGGATCGGCGCCGGTCTCGGCGAGCCAGGCGAGGACGACGCTCGCGAACGCCTCGTTCACCTCGAACGCGTCGATGTCGCCGATCGAGAGTCCGGCGCGCGCCAGCACCTTCGCGGTCGCCGGGATGATGCCGGTGAGCATCATGACCGGGTCGTCGCCCGTGACCGCGAACGCGTGCAGGCGAGCCCGTGGCGTCAGCCCTAGCCGAGCGGCCGCCTCCTCGCTCGTGACCAGGAGCGCGGCAGCGCCATCGTTGACCGGTGAGGAGTTTCCGGCGGTGACCAAGAAGTCGAGGTCGGGAAAGCGCTGCGCCCAGTAGTCGTCCTTGAACGCCAGACGCAGGCCCGCCAGCGTCTCGACGGACGTCCCCGGGCGGACGGTCTCGTCGTCGAAGACCTCGTGCACCGACCCATCCTCGCGGGTCACCTTCACGGGAGCGAGCTCGGCGGCGAACAGCCCGTGGTCGTGGGCCTGCGCGGCACGGTGGTGGCTCTGGGCCGAGAAGGCGTCGAGCTGGGTGCGGCTCAGCCCCCACTTCTGCGCGATCAGCTCCGCGCTGATGCCCTGCGGGATCAGCCCGGACGGGTACCGGTCGGCGACTTCGGTCCCGACGAAGTCGCGTCCCAGAGTCTGGCTGCCGATCGGGATGTGGCTCATCGACTCCACGCCCGACGCGATGGCGATGTCGTACGCGCCGCTCATCACGCCCTGCGCGGCGAAGTGCAGGGCCTGCTGGCTGCTGCCGCACTGGCGGTCGACGGTCACGGCGGGGACGGACTCGGGGAACCCGGCAGCGAGCACGGCCCAGCGGGCGGTATTGCCGCTCTGCTCGCCGACCTGGCCGACGGTGCCGGTGATGACGTCGTCGACGGCAGCCGGATCGAGTCCGGTGCGCTCGACGAGCGTGCGCAGGACGTGGGCGTGAAGGTCGACGGGGTGGACCGAGGCGTACGCCCCGGTCGGTTTGCCCTTGGCGACCGGCGTACGGACGGCGTCGACGATGACGGCGGAGCGGAGCGGTGCGGACATGCGAGGCCTCCAGGCGTCTGAGTCTAGGTTTGTGAACTCAGTTGCACGCTAGCACTGCTGGGTTCAGTTGAACAGACCTAGATCCGGTGCGACGATGGCCAGGTGATCCTCAAGGGAGTGCTCAGTGACCGCGATGCGTGGAGTGCCGTCGGCCACTGCGCGATCGAGAAGGCCGTCGAGGTCGTCGGGACCCGCACGGCGATGCTCGTGATGCGCGAGGCTTACTACGGCACGACGCGGTTCGACGACTTCGCCGAGCGCGTCGGCATGACGCGCGCGACGACGGCGACCCGGCTGTCGGCACTCGTCGAGGCGGGGCTGCTCGAGCAGCGCGACTACCGCGAGGAGGGGCAGCGCACGCGCAAGGAGTACGTCCTCACCGACGCCGGACGTGACTTGGTCCCCGTCGTGTGGGCGCTGTTCCAGTGGGGGCGCAAGCACCTGCCGAGCGAGACCATCCTCGAGCTGGCCCACCACGACTGCGGCGCGCCCGTCGACGTCGAGGTGCGGTGCGCCGACGGTCACGAGGTCGGTCTCGACGACGTGGAGCTGCGGCTGCCGCGACGCTAGGTCTTGTACTCGACCCGCTCGCCCTCGCTGGGCTTCCAGATGGTGATCTCCAGCCGGTCGTCGCCGGCCGCTGCTGACGACGCACCCGTGAGGTCGGCGACGTAGAACGGGTCGAACACCTGCCCCCGCAGGTCCATCCCCGTCTTCTCGAACAGGTCGGCGGCGAAGCGGGCGTGGAGGTCGGGGGCCTGGAGGTTCGTGACACGGCCCCAGAGCTTGGCGTCGCCCTCTCCGAGCATGGGGTCCGTGGTGGCGGTATGGAGGCAGAACCGAGGGTCGCGGGCGAGGTCACGGAACTTCGTCGTCCCGGGCATGCCGACGAGCACCAGGTGGTCCTCGAAGAGCGTCGGTTCCATCGGGCTGATCCGCGGGAAGCCGTCGGAGCGCAGCGTCGCGAGCATGCACAGGTTGCCGGTCGCCGCGTGCCGCCGGGTGAAGACCTCGGCGATGCGCGGCGCCTCGTCCTGGAATGCGGCCCACGTGACCATCGCCGCCGAGACTACTCGCGCGACGCCGTCGGCGCCGGTCGGCACAATGGCACGCATGTCCGTCACCTTGCGCTGGATCACGGCCTACCTCGACCAGCCCGCTGCCACCGCTCCCGGCGCGCTGGCGTACTGGGAGGCGGTGAGCGGCACCCACGCCTCGGTGCCTCGGGGCGAGCACGACGAGTTCCGTACGCTGCTGCCGCCCGAGGGGGACGCCGCGCTCCGGTTCCAGGTGGTCGGCGACGGCGAGGCGCGTCTCCACCTCGACCTGCACGTCGACGACCCAGGTGCCGCGACGCCCGAGGCGGTGTCTCTCGGCGCGACGGTCGTGGCCGAGCCGGACTCGTACGTGGTCCTTGCATCCCCGGGTGGGATGCCGTTCTGCCTCGTCCCGAACGAGGATCAGCACGTCGTCCCGCCCCCGCCGAGGTGGCCCGCCGGCCACACGAGCGCCGTCGACCAGGTGGCGCTCGACATCCCGGCGGACGCGTACGACGTCGAGTGCGGGTTCTGGGCGGCGCTCACCGGCTGGACGTTGCGCGACGTGGACAGCCCGGAGTTCATGCGGCTGCCGCGGCCCGCCGCGATGCCGCTCGGGATCCTCCTCCAACGCCTCGACGACACCCCGCCCGGCCGCCCCGTCACGGCCCACCTCGACCTCGGCGCCGGTGGCGCTGTCGATGCCGAGGTCGAGCGCCACCTCGCGCTCGGCGCCGAGGAGCTGTGGCGCTCGAGCTGGTGGGTCACGCTGCGTGACCCGTACGGGCGGGTCTACTGCGTCACGCGGCGCAGCCCGGGCAAACCGGTCAGCTCATGACGGTGCGCGCAGCTGCGCGGCGAGCGGGCAGTCGAACGGGTCACGGGCGCGCAGACCGACGTGGTTGAGGTAGTCGACGACGATCCCGTACGACTCCAGCAGCCCGGCCTCCGTGTACGGGATGCCGTTCCGCTCGCAGTACGCACGGACGATCGGCTGCGCCTTCTTGAGGTGCGGTCGCGCCATGCTCGGGAACAGGTGGTGCTCGATCTGATAGTTCAGGCCGCCCATCATCACGTCGGTCACCGGCCCACCGCGCACGTTGCGCGACACGAGCACCTGGCGGCGCAGGAAGTCGAGACGCATGTCGCGCGGCACGATCGGCATGCCCTTGTGGTTCGGTGCGAAGGACATCCCGAGCGACACCCCGAAGACCGCCATCTGCACCGCGAAGAACGCGGCGGCCATCCCGAGCGGGAGGACGATCAGCAGTACGGCGACGTACCCGACGAGGCGTGTGGCGATCAGCGTGAGCTCGAGCCGTCGCCACGGCTGCCGCGACGTGCGATCCATGGTCGAACGGACGCTCGCGTAGTGAAGATTGAGCCCCTCGAGCGTGAGCAACGGGAAGAAGAGCCAGCCCTGGTGGTCGGCGAACCATCGCCCGAACGCGCTGCGTCGCTGCTGCACGATCGCCGGCGTGAACGCGAGGGCGCCGGGAGCGATGTCAGGATCGACCTCTTCTTGGTTCGGTCCCTTGTGGTGCTTGTTGTGCTTCGCGCGCCACCAGCCGTAGCTGAGACCGGCGAAGGGGCCCGAGAGGAGGCGCGCCGCCCATGCGTTGGCCGACGCCGACGCAAAGATCTGCCGGTGCGCGGCGTCGTGTCCCAAGAACCCGAACTGGGTGAGCACCACCCCCATCGCGGCTGCGACGGCGAGCTGCCACCACGAGGTGCCGAGGGCGAAGAACGCCACCCACAGGCCGACGAACGCGCCGACCGCGAGCGCGATCTGGAGGCCGTACCAGCCTCGCCGTCGCCTCAGCAGTCCGCGCGCGCGCACCTCGGCGAGGAGCTCGGAGAATCGTCCGGTGTAGCGGTCGGAGGTGGTGGTCGGGGCCAGGGCAGTCTGGATGCTGCTCATGCTCATGGGAGGCTCGTTCCGTGAGGTCGGTGAGCACCACATGTGCCCTTTCCTCGACGTTAGAAACGGCATGCGTCCGAGACGAGGGTGCTGACGCCCCGAGGTGGGTGGGCCTAGCACCACCCCGCCTCGCGATATCGGTTTGATGAGACCGGCGGCTGCGGGCGATCATGCATGGGTGTTCGGGTCCTTCGTCGCAGGTGCTGCCGCCGGGTACGCGATCGCGATCCCGGTCGGCGCCATCACGACCTACCTGGTGATGCTCGGCGCTCGGCACGGTTGGCGGGTCGCCGCGGCGGGAGGTCTGGGCGTCGCGACGGCCGACGGCCTGTACGCGACGGTCGCCCTGACAATCGGCGCGGTCATGGCGCCGGTGATCGTGGCCGTGCAGACGCCGCTGACCTGGATCTCGGTGGTCGTGCTCGCCGGCGTCGGTGTGGCGCTCGCCCTTCCCGCACTGCGGTCCGCCCCCGCGCGCACAGCGGCAGCGGACACGTCGTTGACGACGGCCCGCCGTGCGTACGTGGTCGTCCTCGGACTCACGATCATCAACCCGGCGACCGTCGTCTACTTCGCCGCGCTCGTCGCCGGGTCGTCGTTCGGCTCGTTCGACACCCTGCCCGAGCGGGCCGCGTTCGTCGCAGGTGCCTTCCTTGCGTCCGTGAGCTGGCAGCTGTTCGTCGCCGGGGCAGGCGCGTCGCTCGGCCGGATCCTCACCGGGCCGACCGGGCAGCGGGCGACGGCGCTCCTCGGCGGCGCCGTCGTCATCGCTCTCGCCGTCAAGACCGGGCTCGGGGCATGAGGCTAGACCTCTGCGCCCACCGGAACGCCTGAGTCGTCGCCGACCGACCGCTGCATCCAGGCGACGTCGTGCCACGCGTTGTGCTTCAAGCCGATCTTGCGCAGCGTGCCGACCGGCTGGAACCCGAGCGCGGAGTGCAGCCCGAGGCTCGCGGCGTTCGGCAGCGTGATCCCGGCGAGCAGCGTGCGGAACCCGCGGCCGGCGAGCCGTGGCAGCAGCGCCTCGTAAAGCGCGCGTCCGGCGCCCGAGCGCGGCTGGTGACCCTGGGCGAGGTAGACGCTCACCTCGCACGACCACGCGTACGCCGCACGGGACTTGAACTCCGTGCCGTACGCGTAGCCGGTCACCTCGCCGCCCTCGCACAGCACCAGCCACGCGTGGCGTTGTTGCGCGGCCGCGATGCGTGAGGCCATCCCGGTGACGGTCGGCGGCTCGGTCTCGAAGGTGATCGCCGTGTCGCGGACGTACGGAGCGTAGATCGCGGCGCATGCGGGGGCGTCGGCGCTGGTCGCATCACGGATGTCGAACGGCATGCGGTGACCGTACTCGCGGAACGGCGCACGTCGCGGCGTACGCACTACCGTCGGTGACATGCCCGCGCGCCTCCTTCCGGTCCGTGTCCCGCGCTCTGCGACCGGAGCCGTGCTGGTGCTCCACGGCGGCGGCAGCCGCGAGGACGGCGCGGTCGTCAGCCGCTTCCAGCCGTCGGTGGTGCGGATGGTCCCCGTGGCCTGGCGGCTCGCGCGGGTCGGCCACGGAACCCTCGCGGTCTACCGCCTCCTGAACTCCCACCGTGGATGGGTCGAGGGTCAGAGCCCGCTCGACGACGTCCGGTGGGGGCTCGGGGAGATCCGGGACCGCCACGAGGGCGTTCCTGTCGGGCTCGTCGGGCACTCGTTGGGAGGGCGCGCGGCGCTGCTCTCGGCTGGCGAACCGTCGGTCCACTCGGTCGTCGCTCTTGCCCCATGGGTCTACGCCGACGACGGAACGAAGGTCGATCCTCGGGGGCGTCACCTCATGGTCGTCCACGGGACCGAGGACCACGTCTCCGACCTCGGCCGCGCAGAACGGGTCGTCGATGCGTTGCGGCGGTCCGCCCAGGCGGGCCTCGTGCTGGTGGAGGGTGGGACCCACGGGATGCTCCGCCGTCGAGGTCGGTTCGAGTCCCTCGCCGCCGACTTCGTCGCTGCGACGATGCTCGACCGCGCGCCCACCGAGCCTGCGGTGCGTGACGTCCTCGACGGTGCCGCTCGCGTCCTCGTCTGAGCTGCTGGGAGGATCGGTGGATGAACTCGGTTGGCGACGACCTCGTCGCGCGTCTGCGTGCTGTCGGCTCGGTGTTCGCCGAGGACGAGGCGCGCATCCTCACCGCCTCGGCGTCCAGCCCGGTCGAGCTCGAGGAGTGGACGGAGCGTCGCCTCGCGGGTGAGCCGCTCGAGCACGTCGTCGGCTGGGCGGAGTTCGGCGGGCTGCGCATCCTCGTCGGCCCCGGCGTGTTCGTCCCGCGGGTGCGGACGGAGGCCCTCGCCCGCCGTGCCGCCGCGCTGACGGCCGAGGGCGGGAGGGTGCTCGACCTGTGCTGCGGCTCCGGTGCCGTCGGCGCGGTCGTTGCGCAGCTGCGCCCGGACGTCCGGGTCGTGGCCGCCGACATCGAGCCGGCTGCGGTCGCGTACGCGCGCCGCAACCTCCGGCCCGAGGATGTCTTCGAGGGCGACCTGTACGACGCGCTCCCCGACGATCTGCGCGGCAGCATCGACGTGATCGCGGTCAACGCCCCGTACGTCCCGACCGAGGCGATCGCGTGGATGCCGCCCGAGGCGCGCGACCACGAGCCGCTCGTCGCGCTCGACGGTGGAGTCGATGGTGTCGACGTGCACCGGCGGCTCGCCGCCGAGGCCCCGGAGTGGCTCGCACCGGGTGGCCACGCCCTCATCGAGACGAGCACGTCTCAGGTCCCGTGGACGGCGCTGGCGCTGGCCCGCCACGGGCTGCACGCGCACGTGGCCGACCACGACGACGAGATCGGTACGGCGGTGGTGGCCGGGGTCCCCGTACGCCAGGATCTGCCCGTCGAAGCGTTGCCGCCGTTGGAGTTCGCGTTCCCCGGTCCGCTGCGTGACCGGTTGGCAGGGCTCGTGCTGTCCGGTGCGAAGACGACCACGACGTCGTTGGTGGTCGAGCTCTTCGCAGAGGCGGGTGCGGAGCCGGCCGGTGAGCCGGAGGGGATGCCCGCGGTCGGTGAGCGCTGGCGGGTCATCGACTCTGCCGGTGAGACGCTGTGCGTCGTCGAGACCACCGACCTGCGCATCGTGCCGCTCGGCGAGGTGGACCTGCGCCATGCGCTCGACGAGGGGGAGGGCGACGAGACGCTCGCTCAGTGGCGCGCAAGCCACGAGGGCTTCTGGAACGGATCTGACATGCGGGCGTTCCTGGGTGACCCCGACTTCCGGGTCGACGACGAGACGCTGGTGGTGCTGGAGCGGTTCCGCGTCGTCGCCGATCAGCCCTTCTCGTAGAAGTAGGCGTTGCGTGCGACCAGGGTCCCCATCCCGATGCCGCCGGTGACTCTGATCAGGACGCCGTCGGGCGCGGGATCGCCGCCGCGCTTGTTCTTGATCGTCCCCCACCCGCTGCGCAGGTCGTCGACATCGACGACCCATCCCGGCGGCGGGATCAGGACGAGGTTGCCGGTGCCGCCCTTGACCCCGATCTCAACGACGCGGTGCGGGCAGCGGGCCTCACGGAAGTCGAGCTTGACGTTGCCCATCGCTGGCGAGACGGTGATCCGCGGCGGGACCGTCCATGACCCCGAACGCTTGACGTCGCTGAGCATCGCCGTGAGCGTGAGCTCGCCCTGCACCTGAGCCGGCCCCGCCGCGGCGGCCGGTGACGGCAACGGCGTGTCGGTCGGCAGGTCGGCCACGAGTGCCTCGAGGTCTCGGAACGTCTTCGCCTGGTACGTCTGGTCGAGGCGCTCCCCGAGCTCGTCCGGCTCGAGCCGGCCCTCGCTGGCCGCGTCGCGCAGGATGTCGGCGATGCGTTCGCGGTCAGGATCGCTGGCCCGCAGGTCGCGCGGGTCGAAGGGGTCCATGGGCGACACCGTACCCGCGGGTCCTCCACCTCCCGGCGCGGACCTCGTACGCTCGAGGCGTGCCGATCCCTCCGTACGTCGCCGCGCTCCGTACCCGCATCGGGACCGACCTGCTTTGGCTCCCGGGCGTGACGGCGGTGGTGCTCGACGACGACGGCGGCCAGATCCTGCTGGGTCGACGTGCCGACTCCGGCGAGTGGGCACTGCTCAGCGGCATTCTCGACCCGGGTGAGGAGCCGGCCGTCGGGATCGTGCGCGAGGTGCGGGAGGAGACGGGCGTCGACGTCGTGGTCGAGGCGCTCGCGGCGGTGACGGTCACGGAGAGGCTGCGCTATCCGAACGGCGACGAGTCTCAGTACCTCGACCTGTGCTTCGTGTGCCGTCCGGTCGACGCCGAGTCGGCACAGCGCGCTCACGCCGCGGACGACGAGTCGCTCGAGGTCGCATGGTTCGCGGTCGACGAGATCCCCGACGTGTTCGCGGCGACGTCCGCGGTCCGCCTCGACCGCACGCTCGACTTCATGCTCGCGCCTGCCCGCGGCCCGTGGTTCGGCCGCGCTCAGAACGGATGACGCCACGCCCCCTGCCGTGGGAGCATGCCGGGCATGGATCTTCTGACCCGCGTCACGCTCGCTCTGCTCAGCGTCGCGGCCGGGGTCACGATCGTGGTCGTCGGAGCGACGTACCTCGTGATGTCGTGGATGGCCGCGTACGAAGCCTCCGTAGGCGACGTGCTGGGTGGATCGATGTTCTTCGGGTCGGGCAGCGAGGTCGCGTGGCAGGCGACCCTGATCGTGCTCGACTTCTGGGCCCTCGTGGTGCTCTTCCTGCTCCCGGCCGCACGCCGCGTCCCAGGCACGTGGCGGCTCGCGATCGCGGCAATGCTGTGGTTCGGGATCACGAGAGGACTCACGGCAGGACGGCTCGCGTCCGACGCTGTGCTCCCCTGGGAGTCCGCGTTCGCTGTCGTCAACGCTGTTCTGGCGGCGCTCGCGGTGGTCGGGATCGTGCGCGTCTGGCCGCTCGCCCGCGGTCGGGCCGCGCTCACCGAGCCGCGGCTCGCACCTGTCCCTGCGACCGGTACGCCGTCGGACTGAGGCCGCGCTCGCGCGAGAACGCGGCGCTGAGCGCGAACGGAGACGCGTAGCCGACCTCGCGCGCGATCGCGGTCAGCGTCCGGTCCGTCCGCTCGAGCAGGTCGGCAGCGAGCGCGAGTCGCAGGCTCGTCAGGTAGGCCATCGGTGGCTCGCCGACCACCGCAGAGAAGCGTCGCGCCAGCACCGCGCGGGAGACCTGGGTGTGGGCCGCGAGCGACGCGACCGTCCACGGCTCCGCGACACGCCGGTGCAGCTCTTGCAAGGCCGGACCGACGACGGGGTCGGCGGAGGCGCGGTACCACCCCGGAGCCGCGTCCTCCTGGTCGGCGAGCCACGTGCGTACGGCGGCGAGGACGACGAGGTCGAGCAGGCGGTCGAGGAAGACCTCCTGCCCCGGGACGTCGCGCTGCATCTCCGCGCACAGCAGCGCGACGAGGTCGTAGCTCCACTCGCCGCGTCGCAGCACGACGATCGGCGGCAGCGCGCGCAGCAGCCGCTCGCTCACCGCGGACGCGCGCTCGTACGTGCCGGTGACGAGCATCGTCGCGCCGTCGGCCGCGTTGCCCCACGTCCGAAGGCCGAGCAGCATCTCCTCGGACATCGACCGACCGGCGGCGTCGACGCAGTGCTGGCCGGGCTCGACGAAGACCTGCGGAGGTGTCTGCGGGTCGTCGGCGATCGTGTACGGGTCGGGGCCGCGCAGCAGCGCGAGGTCGCCGGGCTCGAGCAGCGTCGGCGCGCCGGTCGCGGTGACGACCCACGCCGACCCTTGCGCGACCACGACGGCCGACAGCGGCGCGCGGTCGCGGATCCGCAGCGACCAGGGCGGCGCGAAGACCGAGCGCAGCAGGAACGCCCCGTCCGCGCGCGGGCCGTCGAGGAGCCCTCCGACGATGTCCACCCGACCAGCGTAGGCGCTCGTGAGACGTTCGCGTATGGAACTGCCCTTGTCAGCCATGGATCGTCTCGGCGCAGTGCAGTGAGATGGAGTCCTCATCAGCCACACCCACCCAGGAGGAACCCATGTTCAGCACTCACGACGCTCCCGTCCTCGTCGTCGGCGGAGCCGGCAAGTCCGCCCGCCGCGTCGCCTCCCGACTCGACTCTCTCGGCGTCCCCGTCCGCGCGGTGTCCCGTACGACGGCCATCCCGTTCGACTGGTCGGACCCGTCGACGTGGGACGCCGCCCTCGACGGCATCACGGCCGCCTATCTCTCGTACGCGCCCGACCTCGCCTTTCCCGGCGCCGCCGACCAGATCGCCGATCTCGCCCGCCGGCTTGCCGACCACCGGATCGAGCGCGTCGTCCTGCTCTCGGGCCGCGGCGAGGCCGGTGCCCGAGCGGCGGAGCTCTCGCTGCTCGACGCCGTTCCGACCGCACGGGTCGTCAGCTGCTCGTTCTTCGTGCAGAACTTCACCGAGGGCGTCTTCGCGTACGACGTACAGGCGGGCGAGCTCACGATCCCCGTCCCTACGGACGTCCCCGAGCCGTTCGTCGACCTCGAGGATGTCGCCGACGTCGCGGTCGCGGCGCTGCGCGACGACACCTATGCGGGTGAGGTGCTCGAGCTGACCGGACCCGAGGCGATGACGTTCGGCGAGGCGTGCGCGTCCGTCGGCGCCGCGCTCGGCCACCCCGTGAGCCTGCGCGCGATCTCCGTCGAGGAGTTCGTGGCGTCCGTCGTTGCGGCGGGCGAGCCTGCCGAGGTGGCGTACGGGCTGGCAGAGCTCTTCGCCGAGGTCTTGGATGGCCGCAACGTCGCCACCACCGCCACGATCGCGCGCGTGCTGGGCCGACCTTCGACGTCCATGAGCGCTGCTGCACAGCGAGACGTCGCCCAGCTCGCGCACTGACGGGACGCAGTTCGTCTGTGCGCCCGACAGACGAGACGGGCGGTGAGCCTGCCGTCACCGAGCTTCCTCGGATGACGGCGGACCCACCGCCCGTTCGCGCTGCGGAGCCGCCTACTCCAGCAGCGCGTCCAGGGACCTCCCGAGGAGGTCGCTCCGTGCGTCGGCGTCGAGGCCCTCGAGCCCGAAGCCGAACAGCACCGAGTCGTCGGTCATGACGGCTGCGCCCTCGTCGACCGACTGCTGACCGCGCTCCCAGTCGTTCGGGTTGCCCGGCGAACCAGCCGGTGCGCCTGGCACCGTCCAGTCACCGAGGTCGGACTCGAACGACGTGTCGCTGACGGTCGCGCCGCCCACGGTGACGCTCGCGTCGTCGATCCACACGCCGAGGTTGGTGGTGCCCCAGTCGGTGGCGTAGACGATCGCGACCTCGACCTCCTGGCCGGCGTAGGCCGACAGGTCGGCCTCCCAGTCCTGCCAGCCGGAAGAGTTGCCGCTGAACGCGTTCCACTCGCCCGTGGTGCCGGTGGGCTCGCAAGCTGCGTTCATGTAGTGGCCAAGCTGCGGATGGATCTCGGCGACCCAGCCCGAGGTGCAGCTGTCACCGGTGCTCTGCGTGGTGTCGGAGGTGCCGCCGGTGTCCGGCAGCGTCGTCCAGTCGTCGGTCCCGACCGGGCGCACCTCGACGAACAGTGCGTCCCAGTCGGCCTCGACGTCGGCACTGAACTTGAAGTCGACCGAGCCCGACGTCGCCCCGGTCAGGTCGACCGTCGTTGCGAGCCGCTTGTACGACTGGTCGGCCGAGCCTGCGCTCATGAACCACTCGCCGGTGTATGGCGAGTACGGGTCGCCGAACCCGCGCAGCCACGACAGCGGAGCGCTGGACGCGAACTGCGGGAACTCGTCGGCCGGCAGGAAGGACGACGTCGCAACGAAAGCGCCCGTGTGGTCCTGCGTCGCGTCGAGCTGGGCGGCGAATCCGGCGAACGGCCCGTCCTCGTCGCCCGACAGCGCGAACGCCGTCCCGTCGTCGCGCGTGCCACCGTTGTCGACGTACTGGTACGACCCCAGCCAGTACTGGAGGAAGTCGTTGCCCATCGGCAGGCACGGGTAGGCGCCCGGCGTCGTGCACGAGCCGGCCGTCTCCTCGTCGGGGTGGTAGTAGTACGAGCCGTCCGCCGCCTGTGCGTAGAGCGCGTACTTGCCGGCGATCAGCACCTTGCCGCCGTCGTTGAGGTAGTCGCGGACCCGGAGCTCGGTGTCGTAGCCCCACTTCGCCGCGGAACCGCCGGGCTGGCCGATGTTGCGCGGGATGATGTCGTTGCCCGTCTGCCAGACGACCGCGTCGTAGTGCGACAGGACGCCGAGGTCGTGCGGTGCCTTCCGGCCGTTGGCGTCGATGTCGTACACGTCGGTGCTGAAGCCGGCATCGTCCAGCGCCGCTGCGTACGCGGCGACGGCGTTCGGTCCGCCGGTCTGGGCCGGTGATGCGCCGGTGTAGTCCTCGGCGGCGAGGATCAGCACGTCACCGCCGATGTCGCTGGCGACCGTGTAGGAGAACGACTCCTTCGCGCTGCGCAGCGGCTTCACGTTGAGGCCGGTAAAGATCACCTCGACCTTGTCGCCAGGCTTCTGTCCCTTCACCGCGGCGCGGTACTCGGCGTAGTGCTTGTCGTTCTCGCCGCCGTACTTCTCGCCGCCCTTCCACTCCTTCATCGGAGTGATGCCGCGGATGCGCCCGTTGATCTTGTACGTCATGAGCAGGCCCTTGAGCTTGCGCTTGGCCGTGACCGCGACGGTCTGCTTCGTGCCGTACGAGGTCGTGAACGCGTCGGGCCGAATGTCCTTGACCCGCTGGCCGATCGAAGACTTCGGGTCGTCCGGGTCGTGCGCCGACTCCGCGAGCGACAGGGCGAACGGGATGTTCTTCTCGAACTCCGCCTGGACGAGCTCCTCGTCGTCCGGGAACGCGAAGACGCTCGTACATGCCTCGGGCTCCCACTCGTCGTCAGGATCGACCGCACTGGCCGTCGCGCAGGTCGCCATCTCCGGCGTGAACGCGAGCGTGCCCTGCTCCTCGTGGGTGTGGCCGTCGGTGTCGCCGTTGGTGGTGTAGAGCTCGGCGGAGATGTCCGGGTCGTATCCGGGGATCGCCGAGTTGGCGTCGTTGCCGGCGAGCGCGGTGTAGATCTCGTCGTCCGGCGTCGGGGTGTCGACCTGCCACCCGGTGCCGTAGAGCAGCAGCTCTGCGGCCGAGTGGTAGTTGACGAAGAACTCGAACCCGACCTTGTCGACAAGGCCGACGGTCGCCTGCGTCTCGGGCTCCGAGGCCGGCTCCGGGCCGCGGTAGGTGTCGCTGAAGGGCTGCGGCGAGCTGCCCTCGTTGTCGTAGCCCCACTTGAACGGGAAGTTGCGGTTCATGTCGACGCCGTCACCCACGGTGACCTGACCGTCGCCGTTGTTGTCCCGCACCGTCTTGCGCCACTCGCGGTTGCCCTCGGTGAAGGTGAAGTCGTAGCCGTCGGGGTTCTGGACGGGCAGGAACCACAGCTCGGTGGTGTCGAGGATCTTGGTGATCCGGCGGTCCTTGCCGTACTGGTCGAGCATGTGGTGCATGAGGCGCTGGACCATCTCGGGCGTGATCCACTCGCGCGCGTGCTGGGCGGCGCCGTAGAGGACGGCCGGCTTGCTGCCGTCCTTGGTCTTGCTCGCGTTCTTGCCGACCTTGACGGCGAGGATGTCCTGGCCGGTGCCAGACTTGCCGGCCTTCACAAGCTTGGTCAGCTTCGGGTAGGCCCGTGTGGTGGCGACCATGTCGTCACGGATGCCGCCGGCCTCGCTGTAGGAGGTGAACACCTCGTAGCCCGCGGCGGACTGGCGTGCGGAGAGGGTGGTGGCCTTGACCCCGTCGATCTTCTTGAGCTTCAGCGGCACGCCCTGTTCCACGAGCTTGGCGGCCTCGCCGGTCGGGAGGACGACCTCGACCTTCGCCTTGCCGTCACCGGTCGGTGCAACCACATCGTGTCCGCGGTCGACCCCGGCCTCGCCGAGGAGGTCGAGTCCCTTCGCGTCGACGGTGGCCGTATAGATCTCGAGGTCACCTGGCGGGGAGTCCGCGGACGGTGACGCCGGTGGAGACGCGGCGGCCGGAACGGCTGCCAGGAGCCCTCCGACGAGTGCGGCGGTGAACACGATCGCTACAGGACGTCTCATGCTGTGCCTCCACGGGGCCAGGTCGTGTCTTGTCCGACACGTACTGCCGAAAATGTTCCAGTGTCGAGGCACCGTGTCAACGGTTGTGGTGAGCAACCTGCCTAGCGGCCCGCGCCGACGAGGCCCGTCTCGTACGCGATCACGACCGCTTGAGTGCGGTCGCGGGCGCCGAGCTTGGCCAGGACGTTGGCCACATGGGTGCGGACCGTCTCGACCCCCACGATGAGCGCCGTGGCGATCTCCGGGTTGGACATTCCCCGCGCGACGAGCGCGAGGACCTCGGCTTCCCGCGGTGTCAGCGCGGGCCCACCGTACGAGATCCGGGCCGTGCCGTGTCGCAGGGCGATCCGGCGTACGGACTCGGGGAACAGCAGGCTCTCGCCGGCTGCCACCGCGCGCACCGCGGCGACGACCTGGTCGGCATCGGCGCGCTTGAGCAAGAACCCCGAGGCGCCGGCTCGCAGCGCGTCGAAGACGTGGTCGTCGCTCTCGAAGGTCGTCACCACCAGCACGCGAGGCGCCGGGTCCAGCGTGAGCACGAGCTCGGTCGCACGGATGCCGTCGACGTCAGGCATGCGCACGTCCATGCACACCACGTCCGGCGAGAGCGACCGGGCAGAAGCCAGAGCGGCCGCGCCGTCGCCCGCCTCACCCACGACCTCGATCTCTGGATCGCTCTCGAGGATCGCCCGCAGGCCCCGCCGTACGAGGGGCTCGTCGTCGACCAGCAGGACCCGGATCGTCCCGTTCATGGTCGTGGCTCCCTGTCGATCCCGAGCGGGACGCGGGCGAGGAGCACCCACGTCGTCGCGTCGACCGTACCGACCTCGAGCTTGCCTCCGAGCAGCGCCACGCGCTCGCGCAACCCGGCGAGCCCGTGGCCGGAGCGTTGCCCGCGAGAAGTGGCGCGGGCCCCGATCCCGTTGCGGACCTCCACGACGAGGGCGGGTCCGAGGTGCGTCGTGAGCACGATCGCCGTGCCGTCGCCGTGCTTGTGCGCGTTCGTGAGCGCCTCTTGCACGATCCGGTATGCCTCGCGCGAGACGAGCGGCGCGATCCCGGCGGGCTCGGCGAGGTCGGCACGGACGTCCGCGCCCGCGGACACGTACGACGCCACGAGCGCCGGCACGTCGGTGAGCCGCTGCTCGGGAAGGCGGGCGGTGGGTTCGTCGCGCAGCACGCCCAGCGCGTGGTCGAGCTCGTCGAGGGCGTCACGAGCGGTCCGCGCGATGATCTCCAACGACTCGGCGGCGTGCTCGGGATCGCGGTCGACGACGCGGCGTCCCGCGACGGCCTGCAGCGAGATCACGCTCAGCGCGTGGCCGATGCCGTCGTGAAGGTCGCGCGCCAGCATGCGCTGACCGTGCTCGCGGCGGATGCGCTGCTCGGCGACGGCAAGCCGATCGGTGTCGGTCGGGCCGAGGCAGACGACGGCGAGCCTGGCGAGGAGGATCCCGAGCGCGGCGACGGCGGCGAGGATCCCGACCACCGCACCCACCGCCGCGTACCAGGGAAGCTCGCTCGCGGCGAGCGGGATGCCGACGACCAGTGCCGTGCCGGTCAGCCCGCCCAGGAGCACGTGGGCGAGCACGAACCAGGTCGTCCGCCAGCGGTGGCGCCGCGGCTCGGCCGGCTCCTCGACCAGCTCGCCGTCGGGGTCGAGCAGGATGCGGGCCGCCGCGACCTCGACGTCGCGCACGCCGGGGAACAGCGACACCGCGACGAGCAGCGCGACCACGAGGACGACGCCGACCACGCCCACGAACACGTGGGCGGTGGTGCGCCCCACGGCGGCGACGCTGAGACCGAGCAGGCCGAACGCCAGGAACAGCGCTGCGCCGATGAGGAGGAAGACCGTACGGAGCAGCGCCGTCCTGATCGCACCGGCTGCGCTCATGCAGCCATCCTGCCGGGCGAGAGGTCCGCCTGCGGAGCGGGCCGGTCGTCCAGGCGGCGTCGACGGACGTATCCCCAGACCGCGACGGTCAGGGCTGGCCCCCACAGCCAGAACGGGAGGAGGAGCAGCATCCACAGCGCTTCGCGGTCTCCGTCGGCGGCCTGTTCGACGGACATCAGCGCGATCGAGGGTGCCGAGGCGGTCAGGACGAACGCGACCGCATAGCCAGGGACTGCCGCGGCCGCGACGGGAACGGCGCGACCCCCCACGGACGGCATCCAGGCGGGAAAGACGCGGCCCCACGGGCGGAGCAGTCCCAGCGTCAGGACCGCACCGCCGAGAGCTGCCGCACCGAGCATCAGCCCCCACAGCCGCATCGACGGATCAAGGTCTGCAGGCGTGATCGGGCCGGTGAAGAGGCTGTCGGGGACGAGCCAGGTGGCACGGATGGCGACGTACGGCAGAGGGCTGAGGATCGCGAGGACCGTGGCGACGGTGGCGACCCGGTCGAGGCGTGCGGACGGGCGTCTCAGCCGTGCGGTGAGCGGTGCCGCGAGGGGGAGCGTGGCCGCCATCCACTGGACGGTCGCGAGGGCGAGGCCCACCAGGAGCCACGGCCGACTCCCGACCCGGGCGAAGCCGCCGCCGAGCTCACGCACCATCTCGCCGACCGCGTCGGGAGCCAGCGATCCCGAGGCGGCTCCCCACCACGCGACCAGGCCGACTACGACGACGGCCGTCGTACGCGCAGCGGTCGATCGGCGCAGGGCCGCGACGAGGAGGGCGATCGCGACGAACGGGATCGTCATCGCGCACACGTAGCCGACGAAGGAGATCAGCTGCGTGTCCATGCACGACAGCGCGAGCACGACGGTGACCGTCGCGGCGGGGACGAGGAGCCGTTGACGTTGCGCCGGCGTACGGGCCTGGCTTCGGAGTGCGGCAGCGACGGCGAGGCCGAGCACCCCGGCCAGCAGGACGAGGGTCGCCGGGAGCGGGCCAGGGAGCAGGGCGACGACGGAGACGCTGCCGGAGCTGGCGTCGAAAGGGTGGGTGTCGGGCTCGACAAGCCACCACAGGGCCAGGGCGGCCGCGAGGGTCGACGTGACGGCGAGTGCGAGGGGTGAGCGGGCGTGGGCGCCGAGGGCGTTGAGCACGAGGACCTCCTGAGAGGGGATCGGGACTCGTCCAGCCTCGCGACGACGCGCACCGCCGGACTCCTCCGTACGGGGGAGACCGGCGGCGTCGGCGGGGGAGATTCGCGGGTTCAGATCACCACGCGGGCAACTCGGCGGGAGCTGGCCGCGCCGGCGAGGACGAGGGTGGTTGCGACCGCCACGCACAGCAGGTACTGGATGACCACCGACGGCTGCGCCACTGGCTGTGTCCCGACGATCGGGACCATCACGAGGAGCACGCAGACCGTCGCCAACCCGACACTGACCGTGAGCGGGACGAGGGTCTCGCGCATCCGTGCGCGGTCGAGCGTGCGAGGGTCGGTGCCGGCGAGGGTCAGTGCGCGGTACTCGGCGTGCTGCTCGATCACGCGACCCGCCTGCATCACCCCGGTCGACACTGCGGCGAGGACACCCGCGATCGCGAGCGTCAGAAGGCCGCCCGTCTTGAGGTCGGCGATGAATGCCGCCTCGTCGACCCGCCCGCTGTCGGTCGGGTCGAGCAGCGAGAACGTGCTCGTCAGGCCGGCGATGAAGGCCGCGAGAGCGACGCCGCCGACCGAGCGCCACGCCGACTTGGGGGAGTCCGCGATCCGCCGTCCGGCGAGCAGGGTGGGTACGGAGCGCGCCGCGCCCGCCGTCATGCGCCCGGCGATCCAGAGGACGAAGGGGCCGACGAGGTTGAGCGTCGCGAACATCGCGAGCAGCAGCGCCACCAGCACCGCGAGCGCGACTCCGGCTGAGCCGCCGGTGAGCTGCGGCGCGACGATGAGGGCGCCGGCGACGGCGAGCATCACGAGGACCCGCACCGCTCGCATGCCCGGCGGCGTGACGCGCTGGGCGACGCCGAGCGGGGTGATCGCCACCCGACGCAGGCTCGCGATCGCCGAGAGCACCGCCACGGCGAGGACGGCCGCGACCGCGCCGATCATGACCGGCACACCGACCCAGAGCTCGGACAGTCCGAAGCTCCGCCCTTGGAAGCGCACTTGTGCGACCGCCGGCACCAGCACCGCGTACCCGACGAGACCGATCAGGGCACCCACCGCCGCCTGGGCCGCGGCGTCGAGGACGGTCAACCCGGTGACCTGGCTGCGGGTCGCGCCGCACAGTCGCAGCGTCGCGAGGCGCGCGTCGCGTCGTGCCGCCGCCATCCGGGCGGCTGCCGCGCCGAGGGTGGCGAGCGGGACGAGCAGGAGGAGCGCCGCGATGCCGGCGAGGAGCGGGTACTGGATCGCGTAGGGGGTCTCGGGGGCCTCGAGCCCGGCCCGGATCCCGTCGGCTCCACCGGCTCGGTCCCAGAACGCTTGGACCCCCGCGATGACGACCAGCAGGACGGCGGTCGACGTGGCGAAGGCGACGACGGCCAGCACCGCGGTGAGGCGGCGCGGATCCTCATCGCCTGCACTCCGGGAACGAAGCAGCGACCACAGGCGCAGCGTCGTCATCGTGTCGCCTCCACGACGTACTCGCCGGTGACTCGTCCGTCGCGCATCGTGATCGTGCGCGCGCAGTGGCGTGCGACGCCGGCGTCGTGGGTCACGACGACGAGCGTGGCGCCGGTGCTGCGGGTTGCCGACGTGAGGACCGAGAGCACCTCTGCGCCCGTCGCCTGGTCGAGCGCCCCCGTCGGCTCGTCGGCGAACACGACACCGGGCGCGCCCGCGAGGGCTCGTGCGATCGCGACACGCTGTGCCTGACCTCCTGAGAGCTCCCCCGGTCGGCGCATCTCCATTCCGCCCAGCCCGAGATGGCCGAGCCACGCCGCGGCGACCCGGGTGGCCTCGACGCGAGACGTCCCGGCGAGCATCAGCGGGAGCGCGGCGTTCTCGACCGCGGGCAGCTCGGGGAGGAGCTGGCCGGACTGGAACACGAAGCCGAAGTCCGTACGCCGCAGCGCCGTACGACGACGGTCAGACAGTGCCGCGAGGTCGCTGCCCTGCCACGTGACCGATCCTGAGGTCGGGCGGATCACCCCGGCGAGGCAGTGCAGCAGAGTGGTCTTGCCGGAGCCGCTGGGGCCCATGATGGCGACGGACTCGCCGGGGGCGACGGCGAGATCGACGCCGGCGAGGGCGTGGGCGGTGGTGGGGCCTTCGCCGTAGGTCTGGACGAGGTCGCGAGCGACGAGCGGTGCGTTCATGCCGCCACGGTAGGAATTCGCAGGGGTGGGTTTCGTCGGTCTGCGGGACGGGACTGCGGCTCGCGCGTCATACTCCGGTCGGACGGCGAGCGAGGAGGACACGTGGCGGACGGCGAGCTTCTTGCGCAGGCCTACTCGGCGGCCTGGCAGCACCGGGAGACCACCGGCGACGCCTCGCGCTGCTGATGCGGGCATGGACGCGAGGGACGCCTCCCGAGCGTCTCTGGCGGCCGATGCTGTGGAGCGGGGTCACGTCCACCTTGGCCACGGTGCGTCTCCTGTATCGGATGCTGCGGACACCGAAGGAGTTCACGCTCCCGCGCGGGGTGGTCGCGTTCGGCAGCGTGCGAGAGGACGACCCGGAGTATGTCCTCCTCGAGACCCTCCCGTTCCACGAGGAGGCGGGCACACAGGCCGTGCTGGCATGGGCGTGGCCGATCACGCACGACCCCGCCGATCTCGACGACATCGACGACGTGCCCGTCTGGCTCGACGTGATCGAGGGAACTGACGTCGCCGCTGTGATGATCGGCGAGCGCCGTGTCGGCACCACGACGGTGCCCGAGGGGACGTACGACGCGCTCCGACTGCTCGACCGTCGCCAGCGCAGGTGTGTCCCGGACGGTTCGCTCGACCTGCGGCGGCTCCCCGACGGGCGGCTCGTGGTCGAGCACCTCGACGTCGAGCTGCCCTGACGCGCCGAGAGGCTAACGCTGCCGGACGGCGTAGGTCAGGTGGGTCACGTTCCGCGACGACTCCGCGCGGACCTGCTCCAGAGCGACGCGGTCGGCGTCGACGCCGTCGAACAGGCGGACCCCGCACCCGAACAGCACGGGCGACAGCGCGATCGAGAACTCGTCGACCAGGCCCGCGTTCAGATACTGAAGGATCGTCTCGCCGCCGCCTGCGATGCGGACGTCGCGGTCGCCGGCGGCCTCGCGGGCCTGGTCGAGCGCGGACTCGATGCCGTCGTTGACGAAGTGGAAGGTGGTCCCGCCCGGCCGCTGCCAGGGCTCACGCTTCTCGTGCGTCACGACGAAGACCGACGTGTGGAACGGCGCCTGCTCCGGCCACATCGCCTCGCCGGCGTCGAACATGCGCTTGCCCATGACGCTCGCGCCGGTGCGAGCGAACGTCTCGCGCAGGATGTCGTTGTCGCGCCCCTCCTCGCCGCCCTCGCCGAGCAACAGGTTCTCCCGGAAGAACCGCTGCGGGAACACCCACTGCTGCAGCTCCCTCCACTGCTTCCCCATGAGCTCGTCCGAGGACTCGGGCGCGATGAAGCCGTCCAGCGACATCGACACGCTGAAGAACACCGTCCCGGCCATCAGCCCTCCTCTCCCGACCGGGCGGCCTGAGCGACGTAGGCAGCCAGGTTGGCCAGAGTCTGCTCGCCACCCTCGATCGCGTGGAACATCTCGACGGCCTCGGCGCGCAGCTCCGCGGTGGGGAACACCGTGCGCATCTCGATGCGGGTCGCCGGCCCGTCCGGCTCGAACGTCAGGACCGACTCGAAGGCGTTCGGGTCGTCGCGGGACTCACCGTGCAGCATCGCGATCCGCTCCGACGGGACGATCCCGGTCCACGTGATCCACTCCTGGTAGTCCGTCCCGTCCGGTCCGTGCATCACGAAGTCCCACTCTCCGCCGACCCGGAACTCGAACGACCGTGTGGTGGTGGTGAACCCCTCCGGTCCCCACCACTGCGACAGGTGCCGCACCTCGGTGAACGCCTCGAACACCAGCTCCCGTGGGGCGTCGATGACCCGCGTGATGACGATCTCGCGGTCGGCCGTCGCCGACGTCGGCGACGTTCCTTGTCCTGTCGTGCTCATCAGTCGATCCCCTTGTCGTGTTGTTTGAGGTCCTGCACGTAGGCGTCCAGGCGGTCGAAGCTCTCGTTCCAGAACTGCTCGAACCCGCCGGCCCACTCGTGGACCGGGCGCAGCCCGCGGGCGTCAAGGCCGTACAGACGCTGCTTGCCTGCCTTGCGGTCTCGCACCAGCCCGACCTCCCGAAGCACCCGGAGGTGCTTGGACGCCCCTGGCTGCGTCATCCCCAGCTCCTCGGCCAGCTCGGTCACCGGCCGCTCGCCTGTCCGCAGCAGCACCAAGATCTCCCGGCGCCGCGGCTCGGCGATCGCGTTGAAGACGTCCGACGTCGTTGCTGCCCGTGCCATGGGAAGAATCATATACCCATATCGGCATGCGTCAAGCAGTCAGAGCGCGAGCGTCGCGCCGTCCCACTCCCGACGCCACCAGCGGTCGTGGGTGACCAGCACGACCGGGACGCGCGACGCGGCGAGCGCCTCCTGGAGCTCCTCGACGAGCGCGACCGACAGGTGGTTGGTCGGCTCGTCGAGGAGCAGGAGCTGCGGGTGCTCGCTGACGACCCGCGCGAGGGACAGCCGTCGTTGCTGTCCGATCGACAGGTCCGCCACCGGCTTGTCGAGGTCGCGGGGGTGCAGCAGGCCGGTCTCGCGCAGCGCGTCGCGCCACTGCTCGGCCGGCGCGTCGCGGCCGGCGGCGAAGGCAGCGAGCGCGCTCGCGCCGGGATCCGCGTACGCGTCCTCCTGCGGGAGGTAGCCGACCCGCAGCCGACGCTGCCGTCGTACGGTCCCGGAGTCGGGCTCGAGGACGCCGGCGAGGACACCGAGCAGCGTGGACTTTCCTGCGCCGTTGGGACCGACGACCAGCAGCCGGCTGTCCGCGGTGACGTCGAGCGCGTCGAGACGCAGGCGTCCGGCCACCACGACGTCGCGGACGGAGACGAGCACGCCGTCGGCGGGTGCGGCGTCGACGAGTCCGGTGAACGCCCGCTTCTCCGGCGGCGGTTGAACCGGGTGGTCCGCGAGCCGCGCGAGCCGGTTCTCGGCATCGCGGACCCGCCTCGACACCGCGGCGTCCTTGCGCTCGCCGAGGAAGTGGCCGATGAACTTGTCGTTGTCGCGCGGCGCACGGTAGCCCTGGTGCCCGACCTGCCGGCTGCCGTTGGTCACGACCGCCTTCGCCTCCGCGTACGCGGTCTCCCACGCGTCGCGCGCCTGCGCCCAACGCACGCGGGCGGACGCCTTCGCGTCGAGGTACGCCGTGTAGTCGCCGGTGTAGCGGGCCGGACCGGTCGACGTGGTGCCGTCCGGCGCGACGTGGAGGGTCGGGTCGAGGTCGAGGATGCCGGTGCAGGTCGCGTCGAGGAAGGCACGGTCGTGCGAGACCACGACGACCGCGCCGTGCTGCTCGGCGAGCGCGCGCTCCAGGTAGTCCACCGCCGCGTCGTCGAGGTGGTTCGTCGGCTCGTCGAGAAGCATCAGGTCCGCCGACACGACCAGCGCCAGCGCGAGCGCGAGCCGCGAGCGTTGCCCGCCCGAGAGGGTCGAGAGTTGTCGGTCCGAAGGGAGGTCGCCGAGCCCGAGTCCGGCGAGGGCGCGTGCTGCCCGCGCGTCCGCCGACCAGCCGTCGCGCCGCTCGTACTCGTCGAGGACGTCGCCGTACTCCTCGAGCACCGCCTCGTCACCGTCGGTCATCGCGTGCTCGAGCGCGCGCATCCGCGTCTCGAGAGTGCGGAAGTCGGCGAGCGCGGCGTCGGCCGCATCGCGGATCGTGCCGTCGTCGGGGAGGTCGGGGACCTGGCCGAGGTATGTCACATGCGCGGGACGCGTGACCGTGCCGTCGTCGGGCGCCTGGATCCCGGCGAGCACACGCAGCAGCGTCGACTTGCCGGCGCCGTTCTCGCCGACGAGCCCGAGGCGCTCACCGGGAGACGCGGTCAGGGCGACGCGGTCGAGGACGGTGCGCAGCCCGTACGCGACGGTGATGCCGCGGGCGACGAGCGCGCGGCTGGTCGCGGCGGCGAGCGAAGCGGCGGGGGGATGAGCAGAAGAAGACACCGAGGAACCTCGTGGGGTCCGGAGGGGCTCGCCGGGCACGTGGCCTCGGACGCGAGCGGAGTCGGTGTCAGTTCTTCATCGCCCATCCAGGATGCCATGCCGGGTCAACCGATTAACGCTGAGCGAAGAACGCCGGTCGATTGCTCAACGCTCGTCGAGCGTGCCGCGGCGCACCGAGACTCCGCCCCAGATCGCGACCCCGCGGACCCGTACTGTCGGCGAGTTCGGCCCGACCTCGCTGTCGTCGGTCGGACCACCGAAGCCGCCCATGATCCCGATGCCGTCCATCACGACGCGGGTCGTCGGGGCGACCACGACCTCGGCGCCACCCATGATCGCGTTGACGGTGATGACGACCTCGGGTGCGCTGAACCGGGCGCGCCGGGTGTCGATGAGCGCGCCGCCCATCACGGCGGTGACGGTCAGGTGCTGCGGGACCAGCCAGTCCCCGCGCCGCTCGAAGCCGCTCATGATCGCCACCCCACGTTCGCGTGCGGGGCCGGCCGGCACGACCGCATTCACGTGCTGCGCCGGCTGCGCGGGGCGGACCGGGAGGGCCTGCGCGAAGGGCGGCGCATCCGGCAGGTCGGCGGTCAGCGGGACGAGGTCGGCGACCGTGCGGGCCGTGTAGGCGGCGCCGAGCCGCTCGTCGAGCTCGTCGGCGTCGATGCGCCCGTCGCCGGCGGCCGCGCGCAGGATCTCGGCGACGTGCTCGCGTTCGGCGTCGGACACGCGCATCCGCCGTGCCGGGTCCTCGGTGGGCTCCATGCGCAAAAGGCTACGGACACGTGGGTGCGAGAGCCACGGGGGACCAGCGTCGCGCCGGCCAGGTCAGCGCGAGACGAGCGCACCGACCCCGTTCAGGATCAGGAGCACGCCGATGATGCCGAGGAGCCACGCCGTCGCCGAGCCCGCACCACGCTCGGCCCACGTGCCGAAGCGACGCAGCGGCGCGTCGACCCAGCGCGCCGCCACGATCCGGAGCGCGAGGATGACGAGTGCGGGCGTGATCATCACGAGGCAGTACACGACGAGCGTCGCGATCGTCGTGGCCGCGCCCAGGTCGGCGGCCGTGAGTGCGCCGATCGCCGCGAGGTAGGGGAGCATGCTTGCGGCCTCGACCGCACCGGCGGCAAGAGCAAGGACGACGATGCCGCGGCGGGTGCCCAGAGCCGCGGCGATGCGCTCGTGCCAGCGACGAGCGGTCGACTCTGGATCCTCGCCGCGCTTCGCCTTGGCCTTCGGATCGACCCGATAGCTGAGCCAGACCAGCAGAGCACCCGCCGCGATCACCACCACATCGCCCACGACGGAGTCGAGCGCGTCGACGATCGCCGGCCCGACGGCATACGCGCCCGCGGCGAGTGCGAGCCCGAGGACGAGGTAGAAGGCGGCGATGGTGAGGAGGTAGGCCAGGACCCGCCCGAGCTCGCCCCGCCGGGTCACCAGCACGAGCCAGATGGGGATGACGAGGGTCCCGATGCTGGTGCCGTCGACCAGCGCCATCACCAGGAGGAAACCCGCGAGTGAGAGCGTCACTCCCTCAGTCTCGCTGCCTCCAGGCTCATGGCGCATCGGCCGGAGGTCGAGCGACGGCCCCACCTTTGGTAGGGGGCGTACGGCAAAGGTCGCGCGGGAGATTCCCACACGGTGGCGTGATGTGGGAGCGTCGCTCTCATGCTGAGTGCGCTGCTGTGGGGCGTTGTCGCCGCGTCGTCGTTCGTCGTCGGCGGGGTGCTCGCACTGTGGCGCCCGCCGAGGCCGTCGTGGGTCGCCGTCGGTGCCGGGATCGGTGCTGGCGCGCTGCTCGGGGCGGTGTCGTTCGAGCTCATCATCGAGGCGGCGGACCACGCTGGTCGCGAGCTGGTCATCGCCGGGGGGATGCTCGCCGGGGTCGCGCTGGCCACGACCCTGATGCTGCAGCGGGGGCTAGGTGCCGCGATCGCCGACACCCGGCAGGCACCGCCCGAGATCGAGCACCGCTTCGCGACGCTCCTGCTCGCGGTCGCTGCCGAGGCGGTGATCATCGTCGGGGCGCTGCACGGGCACGGCATCACCGCCGCGGTCGTCGTCGCGGTCTTCCTCTGCGGCGTCCCCGAGGCCGTCGTCGGCACCGCGCTGCTCGTCGACGGTGGGGCCAGCGGCGCGCACGTGATGCGGACGTGGATCGCGCTCGTCGGGTACGGCGGGCTCAGTGCCGTGGTCGCGGACCTGCTGCTCGACCTCGGCGGACCCAACGTGGTCGCCGGTGTCCTGTCGCTGGCAGGGGGCGTCGTGATCGCCGACATCGTGGCGCACCTCATCCCGACCGCGTTCATACGGCTGGGCGTGCTCAGCGCCTTCCCGGTGGTCCTGGGGTTCGCGCTGAGCGTGAGCCTGATCGGCGTCGGCTGAGCGGACGCGCTCGGCTCAGGCGTCGGCCGCGCAGCGGAAGCCGACGTGTCCTGTCGAGCTCCGTACGCCGTGACCCTGGCGCGCGGCTGGTCGGTAACGGTGGCAGTACGACGGCGCGCACAGGTGCGACCCGCCCTTCGTGACCATGCGCGTGCCCTCGTCGAGCGGAGCTGCCGGCGCGCAGCACGACGGCGGCGCGACCTCGCCCTCGTGGGTCTGCGACCACGGCGTGCCCGTCCACTCCCACGTGTTGCCGGTCATGTCGAACAGGCCGTAGCCGTTCGGAGGGTAGCTCCCGACCGGCTGGGTCATCCCGCGCTTCTTCGGGAGGTCGTTGCGCCACGGGAACTCGCCGTGCCAGGTGTTGGCCATGACGCGGCCCTTCGGCATGAACTCGTCGCCCCACGCGTAGCGGGCGCCGACCAACCCGCCGCGGGCCGCGAGCTCCCACTCCTCCTCGGTCGGCAGCCGTTTGCCGGCCCAGTGGACGTACGCGACGGCGTCCTCGTACGCGACGTGGACGACGGGGTGCTTCTCGCGGCCGTCGAGCGTGCTGCCGGGACCCTCCGGATGGCGCCAGTCGGCGCCGGGCTGCCAGCGCCACCAGCGCTGCCAGTCGTCGAGCGGGACGGGGCCCTCGGTCGGGGTGAAGACCAAGGATCCGGGCACCAGCGCGGCCGGGTCGGCCCCGGGGAACTCACGCAGGTCAGGGGCCCGCTCGGCGACCGTGACGTGGCCGGTGGCCTTGACGAAACGGCGGAACTGCGCGTTGGTCACCGCACAAGGGTCGATGCGGAACGCCGGGACGGTCACCTCGCGGACCGGCTGCTCCTCGGGGTAGAAGTCTTCGCTGCCCTGGAGGAGGAGGTCGGGCCCGACAAGGACCATGCCCGCGTCGATCGGCTTCGCGGGGCGTGTCGGCATCACGGCGGCCATGCTAGCCGCCGCGGAACCGGCACACCCCGCGCGCGGGACGTCAGCGGCGGGTGCGCCACGCGGCGACGACGGCAGGACGCGGCACCGAGCCCGGACCGTCCGGCCACCGCGACGCCGGAGCATCGACGCTCGCGCCGTCCTTCTCGCCCGGGTGCTGCACGCACACCATCACCCGGTCCTCGTCGATCCACGGGCCGCACGTCTCCGCGCCGACCGGCACCGTGAGGAACTGCTTGACCTGGCCGCGGCGATCGCCGTCGAGCGGCACTGCGAACAGCCCGTCGTGCGAGCCGAGGGCGTTGCCGTCGGTGGAGATCCACAGGTTGCCGTGCGGGTCGAACGCGACGTTGTCTGGGCACGAGATCGGTGAAACGCGCCGCGCGTCGAAGCCGCCCCAGTAGGTGGTCGGGTCCTTCGGGTCGCCGCACACGAGCAGCAGGTTCCAGCTGAACGAGGTCGCCGCTGCGTCGTCGTCGTGCTCGGTGAGCTCGAGGACGTGTCCGTGCTTGTTGGCGTGGCGCGGGTTGACCTCGTCGGCGACCGCCTGGCCGGCCGCGCCACGGTTGCTGTTGTTGGTCAGCGCGACGTACACCTTGCCCGTACGGGGGCTGGGCTGGACGTCCTCGGGGCGGTCCATCTTGGTGGCCCCGACGAGGTCGGCGGCCTGGCGCGTGAACAGCAGGACCTCCTCGGCGGTCATGCCCTTGACGTACGAGGTCGTCCCGCTGACCAGTGGCACCCAGACGCCCACGCCGTCGAACGCGCCGTCGCTCGGCAGCGCGCCCGTGCCGTCGATCTCGGCCTGAGAGGAGTTGCCGAGGAAGCGCGCGACGTAGAGCGTGCCGCTGTCGAGAACGTCGCGGTTGCGGCGGCGCGCGGAGTCGTTGTCGCCGCGCGCCACCGTGCCGGAGGAGACGAACTTGTAGAGGTAGTCGAAACGCTCGTCGTCACCCATGTACATCGCGACGCGGCCGTCGTCGGTGATCCGCGGCTCGGCGGCCTCGTGCTTGAAGCGGCCGAGAGCGGTGCGCTTCTTCGGCGTCGACGTCGGGTCGTACGGGTCGACCTCGACGACCCAGCCGAACCGGTTGATCTCGTTCGGCTCCTTGGCCACGTCGAAGCGGTCGTCGAACCGCTCCCACTTGCGCTCCGTCGCGCCGCCCGCGGCCCCGTACCGCTTGAGGCGGGCGAGCGTGACGGGGTCGGTGACGGTCGCGCCGTTCGCGAAGTACTGGTTGACGTTCTCCTCGGCCGTGAGCCACGTTCCCCACGGGGTGAGGCCGCCGCCGCAGTTGTTGAGCGTGCCGAGGGCCGTACGCCCCCGCGGGTCGGCCTTTGTCCGTACGAGCGGGTGGCCCGCGACGGGACCGGTCAGCTCGAACGCGGTCTGGGTGTGGAACCGGCGGTTGAGGCGGTGGCCGAGCACCGGCCTGAGCGCGCCCGTGCCGCGCTCCTCCTCGACGACGACCACGCTCAGGCCGTGCGCCGCCCAGCCGATCTCGACCTGCTCACGCGTCGGGTTGGCGGCGTCGTACCCGCGGTGCATCATCTGCTCGCTGGTGTACTCGTGGTTCACGACCATGAGGTGCTGGCCGCGGCCGAGGCGGAGCAGCCCCAGGAAGTCGTTGTTGAAGCCGAACTGCTTGCGCTGCGCGTCCGCGCTCTGGCGGTCGACGTCGAAGGCGGGGACGCCCTTGAAGAGCGGGTCGCCCCACGCCATCACCACCGCCTGCGCGTAGCCCGGCGGGACGGTGACCTGGTCGAGCGTGTTCGGGTCGACCGGTACGAAGTCGAGGCCCTTGCCGCTCGCGCCGCCGTGGTCGGAGCTCTTCGCGCCGGCTCTTGCGGAGACGGACGGCGTGGCGGCGGCGGGGCCTGCGGCGCCGAGCGAGAGGCCGGCGGCGGCAGCGCCGACACCGACGACCGCCCCGGCGCGCAGCAGGCCGCGGCGCGACATCGCGGTGGCGACGTCACCGAAGTACGCGTTGTCGGACGTGTTGGGTGCGTCGTGGGCGCACGCGTCGCCGCAGCGCATGCGGCAGGTGAGGGCCGCGCGCCCCGACGCGCATGGCGAGCCGGAGGACGGGCTGAGGAACGGCAGCAGTGGGGGCACGGTGGTCTCCTGGCGTCGTCGAAGAGCGGACGCTGGCACGCTAGGAATCTGGAGCGACCGCATCCCTACGCTGGCGCGAACGCGCGGTGAACACTCGACGGCGCGCACCTTCGTGCATCGGCTGTGCATCGATGCTTGGCAAACGTGAGGTGATGCCGAGAAGCAGGGATGATGGGCTGAGCTGACCGCACGAAGGAGCGCGCGTGGACTATCTGCTCGTCGGCATCGCAGCGATCGTGTGCATCGTCGCGGTCACCGTTCTCTCGCCCCGGGTTGGAGTCGCAGCCCCGCTCCTGCTCGTGCTCGTCGGCGTCGCGATCAGCCTCCTCCCGTTCGTCCCCGCGATCGAGATCTCGCCGGAGGTCCTGCTCGCCGGCGTCCTCCCGCCGTTGCTCTACTCGACCGCCGTGTCGATGCCGGCGATGGACTTCCGTCGTGACTTCACGGCGATCAGCGGGCTGTCGGTGATCCTCGTCCTGATCAGCGCGGTCGTCCTCGGCCTGTTCTTCCGCGCGGTCATCCCCGGCATCGAGCTGTCGACCGGGATCGCGCTCGGCGCCATCGTCAGCCCCACCGACGCGGTCGCGACGTCGATCGTGCGTCGGCTCGGGGTCTCACCGCGGGTGGTCACGGTGCTCGAGGGCGAGAGCCTGCTCAACGACGCGTCCGCGCTCGTGCTGCTGCGCTCGGCGATCGCGGCGACCGCAGCCTCGGTGTCGGTGTGGGGCGTCGCCGCCGACTTCGTGTGGGCCGTCCTTGCCGCCGTCGCCATCGGCGTGCTCGTGGGCTGGCTCAACCTCGTCGTGAGGCGCCGGATCACCGAGGCCCCGCTGAGCACGGCGATCTCCTTCGTCGTGCCCTTCGTGGCGTACGTCCCCGCAGAGCACTTCGGCGCCTCCGGGCTCGTTGCCGCCGTCGCCGCAGGTCTGGTCACCGGCCGGGGCTCGCCGAAGTACCTGAGTCCGCAGGACCGGCTGTACGAGACGTCGAACTGGCGCACGATCGAGCTGCTCCTCGAGGGTGGTGTCTTCCTGCTCATGGGCCTGGAGCTGTACGGCGTCCTCGAGGACGTGCAGGACGCACACGACAGTCCAGCGAACGCGCTGGTGGTCGGGTTCGCCGCCGGCGCGATCATCCTCATGATCCGGTCGGCGTACGTCCTCCCGCTCCTGCTGTCGGTGCGCCGCAAGCGCCGCAACGCATCGGAGTACCGCCAGAAAGTGGAAGGGCTGCAGGAGCGCCTCGACCAGGGCGAGGTCGCCCCGCGCGGGGGCGCTCACGAGCAGCACATACGACGCCGTATCGGACGCGCCCTCGCCGATGTCGACTACCTGACCGCCGTCCCGCTCGGCTGGCGCGAAGGCGTGGTCCTCGTCTGGGCCGGGATGCGTGGCGTCGTCACACTTGCCGCCGCGCAGTCGCTTCCGCACGACACCCCCGAACGGGCGACGCTCGTGCTCGTCGCGTTCGTCGTCGCCGCGGGCACCCTCCTCGTCCAAGGCAGCACGCTCCCGTGGGCGGTGCGGATGCTGGGGCTCGCGAGCGACGAGGCCGGTGGGCGCGACCCCGACCTCATGCAGCTGGAGGGCGAGATGAACCGGGCTGCCTCGACGCTTCTGGACTCTGCGGACCTCCGACGCCGGGACGGGACGCCGTACGACGACGAGGTCCTCCGCCGCGTGCGCGCGACGCTGCGGCGCGAGGTCGCGGGCGACGAGGAGGAGGCCGCGGAGTCCGCGCGCATCCGCGACGAGGTCCGTGAGCTGCGGCTCCACACCATCGCGGCCGAGCGTGCCGCCCTCCTGCGCGCACGCTCGCTCGGGACGTACAGCTCGGCAGCGCTGTCGGAGGCGCTCGCGATGCTCGACGCCGACCAGATCAGCCTCGAGCTGAAAGCCGCCCCCGAGCACGGCGACGACAACACCTGAGCACGGGCACGGCCGACCGCGTGCGGCGCCGGTACGGCGAGACGTACCGCATCGTCCGTGCGGAGTCCGGCGCCCGTGCGCTCGAGGCGCTCAAGGAGCTGCGGCTGCGCGGTGAGGAGGTCGCGGTGATCCTCGCCGACCATCGCATGCCGCAGATGACCGGCATCGAGGATTGCGACGACGCAGGTCTCCACGTTGGTCGACGCCGCCAAGCAGTACTCGCAGCTCGACCGCGCGCCGTTCGTCCGTACCGACGTGCACGAGCTGATCGACGCGACGCTGGTGACCTCACGGTGGAGTCCGAGCCCGGCGATACGCGGTTCACGGTCCGCATCCCGTACGACGCCCCCGCGATGTGACGCCTTACCCACCTTTCGCGGCGCAGATTCGGTGGACAAGGCGTCACATCGCGAAGGTGGACGGCAGTGAGTCAGCCCAGGGTTGAGGCGCGGGCGACCAGCTCGGGGGCGAAGACGATGTGCTGGTGGTCCCCGCGACCACCCGCCTCGATCTCGGCCAGCAGCAGCTCGGCGGCTCGGCGCCCCATCTCGCGCGACGGCTGCCGGATCGACGACAGCGGGATCGCCGCCGACGCCGCGTAGTCGATGTCGTCGTAGCCGATGAGCGCGACGTCGTCGGGCACCCGGAGCCCGCCGAGCGTGAACGCCTGCAGCATCCCCATGGCGATGAGGTCGTTGGCGGCGAACACGGCGTCGGGTCGTTCGCTGGGCGGCAGGGCCACGATGCGCTCGCCCTCGACCAGCGCCGGAGCGACGTTCATCCCGGCGATCTCACGGTGCTCGAGGGTGGCGCCCACGACCTCGGCCACCGCCTGGGTCGCACCCTCGAGACGGTCGCGCACCTGCTCGATGTCGGTCGAGGCGCCGACGAACGTGAGGCGGCGACGCCCGATGGACAGCAGGTGCTCCGTCGCGAGGTGGCCGCCCTGGACGTCGTCGACGGAGACCGAGCTGTACGACTCCGTCGACGCGAGGCGGTCGACGAGGATCACGGCCATCCCGCGAGCGCGCAGCCGGTCAAGGCGCTCGAGCACGTCGCCGACCGGGGAGATCAGGAGGCCGTCGACCCGCTGCTCCTCGAAGAGGTCGAGGTACGCGCTCTCACGGGCGGCGTCCTCGGCGCAGTTCGCGAGGAGCACGCTGCGCGAGCGCGCCGTGACCTCGTCCTCGACCCCCTGGGCGACGTCGGTGAAGAACGGGTTGCGGATGTCGAGCACGATGAGGCCGACCGAGCGGCTGTGGCCCTGGCGGAGCTGGCGAGCGGCCTCGTTGCGGACGAACCCGAGCTGCTGGATCGCGGCGAAGACCCTCTCGGCGGTCTGCGCGGAGACCTTCGTAGGATGATTCAGGACATTTGAGACGGTGCCGACCGAGACGCCGGCGAGTGCGGCGACGTCGCGCAGGCTGGACGCGGGCGTGGGCGCAGTGGGTGACTCGGCCACGACGTCTCCTCGTGTCGCAGGGATGTGCGCGAAGCAGTCTGTCGCACGGTGTGTGCAGTCTGCCACTGAATCGTTTCAAAGTCGCGCTTGACCCTGTGAGCGGGCTCATATACGTTGTGAACGCCACGTTAATTGAAACGATTCAAACACGGCCTCTGTGAACGGCGTGTGTACGGAAGTCGGTGAGGAAGTCGATGGCCACAGCTCCCCCCGGGACGGTCGCGCTCGCACTGCGCGACGTCTCGAAGACCTTCGGGCAGGTGGTCGCCCTGCGCTCGGGCAGCCTGACCGTCACCACGGGGTCGATCCACGCGCTGGTCGGGGAGAACGGCGCTGGCAAGTCGACGATGGTCAAGATCATCGCCGGCCTCTACCGTGCGGACTCCGGCTCGTACGAGCTGTTCGGCGAGTCGGTCGACTTCCGTACGACAGCCGAGGCCAAGGACGCGGGCGTCGCGGTCATCTATCAGGAGCCGACGCTCTTCCCTGACCTCAGCGTCACCGAGAACCTCTTCATGGGCCGGCAGCCCCGCAACCGCTTCGGCCGCATCGACCGCAAGGCGATGGACACCGAGGCACGTGCGCTGTTCGCACGGCTCGGCGTCGCCATCGATCCCGAGCGTCCCGCTGATGGGCTCTCGATCGCCGACCAGCAGATTATCGAGATCGCCAAGGCCATCTCCCTCGACGCCCGCGTCCTCATCATGGACGAGCCCACGGCGGCGCTGTCCGGCATCGAGGTCGACCGGCTGATGACGATCGCCCGCTCGCTGCGCGACGAGGGCCGCGCGCTCGTGTTCATCTCGCACCGCTTCGACGAGGTCTTCGCGCTCTGCGACACCATCACGGTGATGCGGGACGGCTCGTACATCTCGACCGACCGCATCGAGGACGTCACCATCGACGACGTCGTCCGCCGGTTGGTCGGACGCGAGGTCGGCAACCTCTACCCGAAGCAGGCAGCCGAGATCGGCGAGGTCGTCTTCGAGATCGAGGGACTCAGCCGCGCGGGCGTCTTCCACGACATCGACCTCCAGGTCCGTCGCGGCGAGATCGTCGGACTGGCCGGTCTCGTCGGCGCCGGGCGCAGCGAGATCATGCAGGCCGCCTTCGGTGTCGACCCGTACGACTCCGGCGCGGTCAAGGTCAACGGCAAGGCCGTGCCGGCGAGCGACCCGGCCGCGGCCATCCGCCTGGGTCTCGCGCTCGTACCCGAGGATCGCCGCAAGCACGGGCTCGTCCTCGAGTCGACCATCACGCGCAACATCACGATGGCGATCCGCCGGCGCCTGAGCCGCGGCGGTCTGCTCTCGTCGCGCGCCGAGAGCGCCACGGCTCGCGAGTGGGCGGCGCGGCTCGAGGTCAAGACGAGCACGCTCGACACCCTCGCGGGCACCCTGAGCGGTGGCAACCAGCAGAAGGTCGTCCTCGCGAAGTGGCTGAGCACCGCGCCTGACGTGCTGATCGTCGACGAGCCCACGCGCGGCATCGATGTCGGCACCAAGGCAGAGGTGCACCGGCTGCTGTCGACCCTCGCCGGCGAAGGCCTGGCTGTCGTGATGATCTCGTCGGAGCTCCCCGAGGTCCTCGGGATGGCAGACCGGGTCGTGGTCGTCCACGAGGGGCGCATCACCGCAGAGCTGAGCCGCGACGAGGCGACCCCCGAGGCCGTCATGTTTGCCGCGACCAACACCGCCGCGGCGACGAACACCAAGGGAGCGTCCGCATGAGCACCGCAGCCCCCACGGCCCCCACGACGCCGAAGCCGTCCGCAGGCGCCCGGGTCCGCAAGATCCTCCAGGCCCGCGAGACCGGCGTCATCATGGCGTTCCTCGTGGTCCTCGCGGTCACCACCGCCATCAACCCGTCGTTCCTGTTCAGCAAGGACGGGTGGCGCGACCTCTTCCTGACGCCGTCGATCCTCGTGGTCCTCGCGGTCGGCCAGGCGATCGTCATCATCACCCGCAACGTCGACCTGTCCGTCGGCTCGATCCTCGGGCTCGTGGCGTACGCGACCGGGCGGATGTTCGTCGACACCGGGCTGCCGATCGTCGTCGTCCTGCTGCTCGCGGTCCTGCTCGGCGTCGGGCTCGGCCTGATCAACGGCGCGCTCGTCGCCTTCGCGAAGGTGCCGGCGCTCGTCATCACGCTCGGCACGCTCTACATCTACCGCGGCATCATGATGTCGTGGGCCGGCTCGGACCGGATCAACGCCTCCGACATCCCACGCGACCTGCTCTCGTTCGGCACGTCGTCGATCCTGGGCATCCCGTCGCTGGCCTGGATCTCGTTCGTCGTCCTCGGCATCGCCGCGTACCTGATGGGGCGCACCCGCGGCGGCCGCGAGATGTACGCGATCGGGTCGGATCCCGACGCCGCCACCCTGTACGGCCTCAAGAAGACCAAGCGCACGCTCCTCGCGTTCGCCGCGTCCGGCGGCCTCGCGGGGCTCGCGGGCGTCCTGTACGTCGCGCGCTACGGCACGATCAGCTCCGGCGCCGGTCTCGGCATCGAGTTCGAGGCCGTGGGTGCTGCCGTCATCGGTGGCGTTGCGATCTTCGGCGGCAGCGGCACGATCTTCGGCGCGGCGGTCGGCGCGTACCTGCTCATGACGATCAACCGCGGCCTCCCGATCCTCGGTATCCAGGACTTCTGGCAGCGCGCGGTGGTCGGTCTCCTCATCATCGCTGCGATCGTCCTCGACAAGGTGCTTCGCGAGCGTCAGCACAAGAAGCTGCTCGCAGAGAGGGATGCCGCATGACCAGCCTCCTCCACCCCTCCGACGCCCCGGCGCAGCAGGGCACCCGGACTTACCGCGACCACCAGAGGCCGCTGTGGCAGCGCGCCCTCCTCAACCGTGACGTCGCGGTGTGGGCGGCCCTGGTCGCCGTCTATCTGTACGCGTCGGCGACCGTGCCGTTCTTCGACCGGCCGATCACCATCACGTACCTGCTTCTCGACGTCGCGCCGATCCTGCTGATCGCGCTGCCGATGACGCTGGTGATCATCACCGGCGAGATCGACCTCTCCGTCGCGAGCACCGTCGCGCTGGCGAGCGTCTCGTTCGGCGTCCTGTACGACAAGGGCACCCCGATCCTCGTCGCGGCGGTGGCGGCGCTGCTGGTCGGCGTTCTCTGCGGTGCGTTCAACGGCTTCCTGGTGACCGTCGTCGGACTCCCGTCGCTCGCGGTCACGATCGGCACGCTCGCGCTCTACCGCGGTGTCGCGGTCGGCCTGCTCGGGACGACGGCGGTCACCGACTTCCCCGACGCCTGGACCGACTGGGCGCGCGGTCGCATCGGCGAGTCCGACATCCCGTCGATCATGATCCCGTTCGCGGTGCTCGCGATCCTCTTCATCCTGCTTCTCCACTTCACCGCCTTTGGACGTGGTGTCTACGCCATCGGTCTCAACGAGGGCGCAGCACGGTTCTCGGGCATCCGTGTCGAGCGGACCAAGCTCATCTTGTTCGTGCTGACCGGCGTGGTGTCCGCGCTGGCCGGCATCTACTACACGCTGCGCTACGGCAGTGCCCGCGGCGACAACGCCAACGGGATGGAGCTGCAGGTCATCGCCGCGGTCCTTCTCGGTGGAGTCTCGATCTTCGGCGGACGAGGTGCACTGCCCGGCGTGATCGCCGGCGTGCTCCTCATCGGGGCGATCGGCAGCGCATTGCGCCTTGCCGACCAGACCGCCGACGTCATCAACATCGTCACCGGCCTGCTGCTGGTCGTCTCGGTCGTGGGCTCCAGCGCCCTCGGCTGGGTCAGCAGCAGGCGACGACGGCGTGGCGCCCCCGAACCGCAGTCATCAACGACCAAGACCGGCAACACCCTCCCCGACACGGACTCACCGGTCGGCGAACGAGAGAGAGAATCCCGATGACCACAGCAACGACGAGGCGACGTGGCGTCGCCCGGTTCGTCCCGGCCGTCGCCGCCGTGCTCGGCCTGAGCCTGGTGCTCACGGCCTGCGGCGGAAGCGACGACGAGGGCGGCTCCGGCGACGGCGGCAACGGCGACCTGTCGGTGACCTTCCTCCCGAAGAACCTCGGCAACCCCTACTTCGACGCGTCCTCCACGGGCGGCGAGGCGGCTGTCAAGGAGTTCGAGGGCACCTTCAAGGAGGTCGGCCCGTCCGAGGCCACCCCCGATTCGCAGGTCAGCTACATCAACACGCTGACCCAGCAGGGCACTGGCGCGATCGCCATCTCGGCGAACGACCCCAAGGCGATCGGCGACGCGCTGCAGGAGGCGCGTGACGCCGGGACCAAGGTCGTCACCTTCGACTCCGACACCGATCCGGAGTACCGCGATCTCTTCGTGAGCCAGGCCGACGCGAAGGGCATCGCCTCCAAGCAGGTCGAGCTCATCGCCAAGGCCATCGGCGACCAGGGCAAGATCGCCGTCCTCTCGGCGTCGGCGAACGCGACGAACCAGAACGAGTGGATCCGCCTCATGGAGGAGGAGCTCAAGGCGAACCACCCGAACATCGAGCTCGTCGAGACCGTCTACGGCGACGACGACGACCAGACGTCGTTCGACAAGACGGCCGCGCTGCTCCAGAAGCACTCGGACCTCAAGGGCATCGTCTCCCCGACCACGGTCGGCATCGCCGCTGCGGCCCGCTACCTGTCGGACTCGCAGTACAAGGGCAAGGTCGCGCTGACCGGTCTCGGCACCCCGGACCAGATGCGTGAGTACGTCAAGAACGGCACCGTCGGCTCGTTCGCGCTGTGGAGCCCCGAGGATCTCGGCTACCTCACCGCGTTCGCCTCGAAGGCGCTCATCGAGGGCGACATCGAGGGCAAGGAAGGCGACACCTTCGAGGCCGGCAAGCTCGGCGAGTACACCGTCGGCGCCGACGGCGTCGTCGTGCTCGGCGAGCCGCTCGAGTTCAACAAGGACAACATCGACGACTTCAACTTCTGAGTCGTCGACCCAAGACGTGGTTCCCGGCCTCCCCGGCGGCCTGGGGAGGCCGGGACCACCACCCGCACGACACACACCAGATCTCGGAGGAACGATGCGACGCGTCTGCTTCCAGCTGCAGGTCCGGCCCGACCGGATCGACGAGTACAAGCGCCGGCACGCTGCAGTGTGGCCCGAGATGCTCGAGGCCCTGCACGCCGCCGGCTGGCACAACTACTCGCTGTTCCTCCGGCCCGACGGGTTGTTGATCGGCTACCTCGAGACCGAGTCGCTCGAGGATGCTCAAGCACGGATGGCCGCCACCGACGTGAACCGTCGCTGGCAGTCCGAGATGGCCGAGCTCTTCGAGGACCTCGACGGAGCCCCAGACGAAGGCTTCCTCGAGCTGGAGGAGATCTTCCACCTCGAGGACCAGCTGGCCGCCCCGCGCGAGGCGGCCGCCCCGACCGCGTACGAGACCCGTACGCATGGAGAGAGCAACTGACATGACGAACTTCGCTGACATCTCGTCGCGGCTCGCGGAGCAGGAGATCGAGGTCCCGTCGTGGGCCTACGGCAACTCCGGCACCCGCTTCAAGGTCTTCGGCACGCCCGGCACGCCTCGTACGCCCGAGGAGAAGGTCGCCGACGCGGCGACCGTCCACCGCTTCACCGGACTCGCGCCTCGAGTCGCGCTGCACATCCCGTGGGACGAGGTCGACGACTACGCCGCGCTGCGCCGGTTCGCCGAGGACCAGGGCATCGCTCTCGGCACGATCAACAGCAACACCTTCCAGGACGACGACTACAAGCTCGGCGCCCTGACGCACACCGATGCCAAGATCCGCCAGAAGGCGATCGACCACCACTTCGCGTGCATCGACGTGATGAACGCGACCGGCTCGCGCGACCTCAAGATCTGGCTCGCCGAGGGCAGCAACTACCCCGGCCAGGCCGACATGCGTGGACGCCAGGACCGTCTCGCCGAGTCGCTCGCGGCGATCTATGCGCGGATGTCCGACGAGCAGCGCCTCGTGCTCGAGTACAAGTTCTTCGAGCCGTCCTTCTACCACACGGACGTGCCGGACTGGGGTACGGCGTACACGCAGGTTGCGGCGCTTGGTGACAACGCCGTCGTCTGCCTCGACACCGGCCACCACGCGCCGGGCACGAACATCGAGTTCATCGTCGCGCAGCTGCTGCGGCTGGGGAAGCTCGGTTCGTTCGACTTCAACTCGCGCTTCTATGCCGACGACGACCTGATCGTCGGTGCGGCCGACCCGTACCAGCTGTTCCGCATCCTCTTCGAGGTCATCCGCGGCGGCGGTTACGGCAACGACGGCGACACCGCCTTCATGCTCGACCAGTGTCACAACATCGAGAAGAAGATCCCGGGCCAGATCCGCTCGGTGCTCAACGTCCAGGAGATGACGGCGCGTGCGCTGCTCGTGGACACTGCGGCGCTGACCGTGGCCCAGGAGGACGGCGACGTCCTGCTCGCGAACGAGATCTTCATGGACGCCTTCTACACCGACGTGCGCGCCGACCTCGCCGCATGGCGTGAGACGCAGGGCCTGCCGGCGAACCCGATGCAGGCCTACCTCGCCAGCGGCTACCAGGACCAGATCGAGGCCGAGCGGGTCGGCGGGACCCAGGCCGGATGGAGCTGATGACCATGTCCACGACTGAACCTTCTACGACTGGCACCGCGAAGGCGCTGATCGAGCGCTCGAACCGCCTCGGCGCCGATCCGCGGAACACCAACTACGCCGGCGGCAACACCTCGGCCAAGGGCACCGAGACCGACCCGGTCACGGGCGAGGCCGTCGAGCTGCTGTGGGTGAAGGGCTCCGGGGGCGACCTCGGCACCCTCAAGGAGTCCGGTCTCGCCGTCCTGCGCCTCGATCGCATGCGCGCGCTCGTCGGCGTCTATCCGGGCGTCGACCGCGAGGACGAGATGGTCGCGGCGTTCGACTACTGCCTGCACGGCAAGGGCGGTGCCGCCCCGTCGATCGACACCGCGATGCACGGACTCGTCGACGCCGCGCACGTCGACCACCTCCACCCCGACTCCGGCATCGCGATCGCGACCGCCGTCGACGGCGAGGCGCTCACGGACACGATCTTCGGCGACAAGGTCGTCTGGGTCCCGTGGCGTCGTCCCGGATTCCAGCTCGGCCTCGACATCGCCGAGATCAAGGCCAAGAACCCGCAGGCCATCGGATGCATCCTCGGCGGCCACGGCATCACCGCCTGGGGCGACACCTCCGAGGAGGCCGAGCAGAACTCGCTGTGGATCATCCGCACCGCGGCCTCGTACATCGAGGAGCACAGCAAGGCCGAGCCCTTCGGACCCGCCCTCGACGGGTACGCCGCGCTGCCCGAGGCCGAGCGTCGTACGAAGGCCGCCGCGCTGGCACCGACGATCCGCGGGATCGCCTCGCAGGACCGGCCGATGGTCGGCCACTTCACGGACTCCGACGTCGTGCTCGACTTCCTCGCGCACGCCGAGCACCCGCGGCTCGCCGAGCTCGGCACGTCGTGCCCGGACCACTTCCTCCGTACGAAGGTCAAGCCGCTCGTGCTCGACCTCCCCGCGGACGCGTCGGTCGAGGACTCGATCGCGCGTCTGACGGAGCTCGCGGTGTCATACCGCGAGGACTACCAGGCCTACTACGACCGCAACGCGGTCTCGGACAGCCCCGCCATCCGTGGCGCCGACCCGCTGATCGTGCTCGTGCCCGGCGTCGGCATGTTCAGCTTCGGCAAGGACAAACAGACCGCGCGCGTCGCCGGCGAGTTCTACATCAACGCGATCAACGTGATGCGCGGGGCCGAGGGCCTCTCGACGTACGCGCCGATCGACGAGTCGGAGAAGTTCCGCATCGAGTACTGGGCGTTGGAGGAGGCCAAGCTCCAGCGCATGCCGAAGCCGAAGCCGCTGGCCACCCGCGTCGCGCTCGTCACCGGCGCCGCCTCCGGCATCGGGCGCGCCACGGCGGAGAAGCTGGCCGCCGAGGGCGCCTGCGTGGTCATCGCCGACCTGTCACTGGAGAAGGCGCAGGCGGCAGCAGCTGAGATCGGCAGCACTGACGTCGCGGTCGGCGTCCAGGTCGACGTGTCCGATGCCGCTGCTGTCCAGGCGGCCGTCGACGCGGCGGTGCTCGCCTTCGGCGGTGTCGACCTCGTCGTCAACAACGCCGGCCTCTCGCTCTCGCGCTCGCTGCTCGAGACCACCGAGAAGGACTGGGACCTCCAGCACGACGTCATGGCGAAGGGCTCGTTCCTCGTCTCGCAGGCCACCGCCAAGGTGATGATCGCGCAGCAGATGGGCGGCGACATCGTCTACATCTCCTCGAAGAACGCGATCTTCGCCGGCCCGAACAACGTCGCGTACGGCGCGGCCAAGGCGGACCAGGCCCACCAGGTGCGGCTGCTGGCCGCCGAGCTCGGCGAGCACGGCATCAAGGTCAACGGCGTGAACCCCGACGGCGTCGTCCAGGGCTCCGGCATCTTCGCCAGCGGCTGGGGCGCCAACCGTGCCGCGGTCTACGGCGTGGAGGAGAAGGATCTCGGCAAGTTCTACGCGCAGCGCACGATCCTCAAGCGCGAGGTGCTGCCGTCGAACATCGCCAACGCGGTCTTCGTCCTCTGCAGCGCGGAACTGAGCCACACGACCGGGCTGCACATCCCCGTCGACGCAGGCGTCGCTGCCGCGTTCCTGCGCTGAGGCGGGCATGACTGAACCTCTCCGTGTCGCAGCGGTCGACCTCGGTGCCACCAGCGGACGTGTGGTGGTCGCCGAGGTCGGCCTCGGCGGTGTGCGGCTCGAGGTCGTGCACCGCTTCGTCAACACCCCCGTACGGCTGCCCGACGGCCTCCACTGGGACGTGGTCGGCCTGTTCCGGGAGATCGTCACCGGTCTGCGCTCCGCGGTGCGGACCACGCCCGAGCTCGTCGGCCTCGCGGTCGACAGCTGGGCGGTCGACTATGCGCTGATGCGCGACGGCCGGATGGTGTCGACGCCGTTCCACTACCGCGACGCGCGCAACCTCGCCGCGGTGGAGCAGGTCCATGCCGTGGTCGACCCGGCGGCGCTGTACGCCCGCAACGGGCTCCAGCACCTGCCGTTCAACACCGTCTTCCAGCTGGCCGCCGACGGCGACCACCTGGAGCGCGCAGACACGCTTCTGCTCGTACCCGACCTGATCGGCCACTGGCTGAACGGGCACGTCGGCGCGGAAGTCACCAACGCGTCGACGACCGGTCTGCTCGACGTCTCCACCGGCGGATGGGACACGGACCTGGCGGCGATGCTCGGCTTCTCGTCGGGGATCCTGCCGCCGCTCACGCCGCCCGGCACCACGCTCGGCGGGCTGCTGCCGCACGTGCGCGAGGAGCTCGGTGGCCACGACCTGACGGTCACGACGGTGGGCTCGCACGACACCGCGTCCGCCGTCGCCGGCACCGTGCTCGGACCCGACGACGCGTACGTCTCCTGCGGCACGTGGGGGCTCGCCGGTCTGGAGCTCGAGCGCCCGGTGCTCACCGAGGACGCACGGCTGGCTGGGTTCACCAACGAGGGCGGCGTCGACGGGCGGATCCGTTTTCTCCACAACGTGATGGGCCTGTGGCTGCTCAGCGAGTCCGTCCGTACGTGGGAGCGCGAGGACGGGCGGTCCCTCGACTTCGCGGGCCTTCTCGCTGCCGCGGGCGATGCCGAGGCGCCGATGCTCTTCGACGTCGACGACCCGCGCTTCCTCGCGCCAGGGGACGTGCCTGCGCGCGTCCGGGCGTACGCCGCCGAGCACGGGCTGCCTGCGCCGGAGGGTCGCGCCGAGATGGCGCGCACGATCCTCGAGAGCCTCGCCGAGGCGTTCGCGACGACGATCCACCGTGCCGCCGACCTGGCCGGGCGTCGCGTGCGACGGATCCAGATCGTGGGGGGCGGAGCGCTCAACACGCTGCTCTGCCAGCTCACCGCCGACCGCTCCGGCCTGGAGGTCCTCGCCGGTCCCGTCGAGGCCACGGCCTTGGGCAACGCGCTCGTCCAGGCCCGTACCCTCGGCGGCGTCGAGGGAGACCTCGACGCGCTTCGCGCGCTCGTCGGCGCGAGGCTCGACCAGCAGCACTACCTGCCTCGCCCGCTCCACCGCACCACTCTTCGAAAGGTCTTCTGATGGAACGCCGCGCCCCCCGCCCTCGCGACCTCCGGCCGCTGCTGAAGTTCAAGAAGCCGACGCTGTCCCCGAAGGAGCGTCGCCTCGCTGCCGCGCTGACCATCGAGGACCTGCGGGCGATCGCGAAGCGTCGTACCCCGAAGGCCGCTTTCGACTACACCGATGGCGCCGCCGAAGAGGAGCTGTCGCTCGCCCGTGCCCGCCAGGCGTTCCGCGACGTGACCTTCCACCCGCGGATCCTGCGCGACGTCTCGACGGTCGACACCTCGCGCACCGTCCTCGGGTCCACGTCGGCGCTGCCGTTCGGGATCGCGCCGACCGGGTTCACGCGGATGATGCAGTCCGAGGGCGAGTACGCGGGCGCGTCCGCCGCCGGCGCGGCAGGCATCCCGTTCGCGCTGTCGACGATGGGTACCGCCTCGATCGAGGACGTCCGCGACGCCAACCCGCACGGGCGCAACTGGTTCCAGCTGTACATGTGGAAGGACCGCGATCGGTCGATGGCGCTGGTCGACCGCGCGGCCGCCGCCGGGTACGAGGCACTCGTCGTCACCGTCGACGTCCCCGTCGCAGGCGCACGGCTGCGCGACACCCGCAACGGGATGACGATCCCGCCGACCCTCACGCCTCGTACGGTCGTCAACGCGATCCCGCGGCCGGCGTGGTGGATCAACTTCCTCACCACCGAGCCGCTCGCGTTCGCCTCGCTCGACCGCTGGTCGGGCACGGTCGCCGAGCTCCTTGACACGATGTTCGACCCGACGGTCACGTTCGACGACCTCGCCTGGATCAAGCAGCAGTGGAAGGGCAAGCTCGTCGTCAAGGGCGTGCAGAGCATCGAGGACGCCTCGCGGCTCGCCGAGCTCGGCGTCGACGCGATCGTGCTGTCCAACCACGGCGGCCGCCAGCTCGACCGTGCGCCGGTGCCGTTCCACCTGCTGCCCGAGGTGGCCCGCGAGGTCGGCGGTGCGACCGAGATCCACCTCGACACCGGCATCATGTCCGGCGCCGACATCGTCGCGGCCGTGGCGCAGGGCGCGAACTTCACAATGATCGGCCGCGCCTACCTGTACGGACTCATGGCTGGCGGGCGCGAGGGCGTCGACAAGACCATCGAGATCCTCTCCACCCAGATCGAGCGGACCATGCGCCTGCTCGGCGTCCGTACCCTCGACGAGCTCCAACCCGAGCACGTCACCCAGCTCGAGCGGTTGGTCCCGAGGAGGTAGCAGGCGATGAGGGGGACGGGGGGAACGATGACACGCGGCGGTCACCAGCGGCGTACCGCACCACCGGGGCCGCTTGACCACGACGACCTCACGCTGCTTGCGCTGGTCGCCCAGGGGCTGACTGTGGAGGCAGTCGGGCGGCGGATGCTCCTGTCGGAGCGGACGGTGCGCCGGCGGCTCCGTACGGTGTGCTCGGCGCTGGACGTCTCGACCCCGATCGAGGCCGTCGTCTGGGCCGTCCGCCGCGACCTCATCTGACCGCCCCGGGTCCCTTTCTGGCCGCCCCGGGTCCCTTTCTGGCCGCCCCGGGTCAGCGCCGACCCGGGGCGGGACGGGAGTGACCCGCGAGGCGCAGAGAGTGACCCGGGGGAGAACGGGGGAGGGTCCCCGGGCCGGGTGGCTCGGGGACCCTCCGTACGAACGGCGTCACGACACGGGCAGCGACCACACGTCCGCGATCGACGGGTCGTAGTCGGCCCCCGTGTCCTGGAACCGGACGCGCACCACGCCGTCGGCCGTGAGGTCCGGACGGTCGACGAGGACCTGGTACGTCTGTGTGCCCGCACCGTCCTCCGTACGTCGCGCGTCGTGCGCGTGTACGACCTCCCCGTCGACGACGATGTCGTACGTCTTGCGACGCGCGCCGTCGTACGTCTCGATCGCCCGCAGCACGAACGCCTTCCCCGCAGGGACGGCGAGGTCCATCTCGAACCAGCCGCCCGGGTACGAGGAGTGCGCGTAGCGCCGGGTCAGCCCCGCCTCGACGTTCGTGCCGGAGTGCTGCGACGCCGTCAGGCGGTGCGCCTGCTCCGACGAGGCGAGCCCGACGTCCACGTGGTCGACCGCGCCCTGCGGCGGCGTCGCGAGCGTGACCCCCAGCGACGCCGTCGCCTTCTCCGCCTCGGTCGCTCCAGTCGACACCGTCAACGCGAACGGTCCAGCGGTCACCGTCGTCGGCACCGCCACCGCTACAGGGACCTCGGCCGTCGCGCCTGCGGGCACGGAGTACGCCGTCGGCGCGGGCGACGTGACACCCGGACCCGACACCGTCAGCTCACCCGAGGCCGCCCGCGCGCTGTGGTTGCGCACGACCGCGGTCACCGTGACCTCGTCCCCGGCCGTCGCCGTCCCCGGCGTGACCGACGCGGAGTCGAGCGTGAGCGTCGGCGACACGACGACGTCCGCCGCGACCGGGAGCGTGGCCGTGCCCCAGCTCTGCCGGTAGGAGACCGTACCCGCCAGAGCCTCGGTGCCGACCGGAGTGCCGGCCGGGACCTTCACGTCGTACAGGTGCGTCAACGTCTTGCCGGCACCGACCGATCCCGGTCGTCCACCGACCGCCTTCACGGACCAGCCCGACGTCGACGTCAGCGTGCTCGCGACGTTCGGCAGCGTCTTCGGGCCGGTGTTCTCCAGCGTCACCGCCACCCGGACGGTGTCACCGGCGAGGTGCACCGTCCCCTCCGGCGCCGCCTTGGCGACCGCGCCGACGATCACGCCGGAGGCAGCCGACAGGTGCGCGTCGATCCGACCCAGCGTGACTTTCAGCGCAGCGGCGGTCGGCTTGTCGACGAGTCGCAGCACGCGCTGCAGGTCGACCCACAGCTCGAGTGCGGACACGGTCGCCAGCGCCTGGTGCGTCCGAGCGGCAGCGCCGTCGCGGTCACCGGCAGCTCGGGCTGCCCGCGCCTGCTCGACCTGTCGGTCCAGCGTGGCGACCTCGCCCTGCAGGTGCCGCTTGAGAAGCGCCGTGAGCTTGCCCTTCGTCGCCAGCGCGTCGACCTGCCCGGCCAGCACGTCGACGTCGACCGCGGCCTCGCCGAGCTCACCGAGCGCACGGTCGATCCCGAACGCGTAGTCGCCCGACCCGACCTCGTACACGGCGTGGCCGTCCTCGAACCGGACGAACCTCACCCCTTCGGCGGACTCCGCAGCCGCGCCGCCCTCGGTCACCGCCCAGCGGCTCTCCGTCGGCACCCGGACCTCCGCCGTCGCGTTCTCCGGCACCGACACCTCCAGGTCGAGCCCGCCGGCCACCTTCTTCCACGCGCTGCGGACCTTGCCGTAGCGGGTCTGGACCGAGAACGCCGCGTGGTCGATCCCGTCGCCGGGCTCTGGCGCCACGAGCACCTTGCGATAGCCCGGCTCGAGCGCGGACACGCCCGCCATCGTGCGGTACATCCACTCGCCGACCGCGCCGTACGCGTAGTGGTTGAACGAGTTCATGCCGACGTCGTTGAACGTGCCGTCGGGGTTGATCGAGTTCCAGCGCTCCCAGATCGTGGTCGCGCCCTTGCCGATCTCGTACCCCCAGGACGGGTAGTCCTCGTTCTGCAGCAGCCGGTACGCGATGTCCGTACGCCCGGCCTTGGTGAGCGCCGGCAGCAGCCCGTCGACGCCGAGGAACCCGGTCGACAGGTGGTAGTCGCGCCGCTCCAGCGTCTCGACGAACTGGTCGACCACCGCGTCGCGCCGGTCGGCCGGCTCGAGGTCGTTCATCAGCGTGAGGATGTACGAGGTCTGGCTGTCGCCCTTGACCGTCCCGTCGGCGCTGATGAACGCGTCCTGGTACGCGGCGCGGATCGCCTCGTACCGGTCCTGCAGCTCCGCCGCGTCGGTGTCCTTGCCGATCGCCTCGGCCATCTGCGCGAGCTCGCGGGTGCTCTTGGCGACGAACGCGGTGTCCAGCACGTCGGCCGGCGTCGGGTCGTCGAGGTTCAGCCAGTCGAGGTAGCCGCCGGCCGAGCGGATGTGGTTCGTCGAGTCCGCCGCGAGGAAGTCGACGTACTTGCGCATCATCGTCCAGTTCTCACGGACGACGTCGAGGTCGCCGTACGCCTGCCAGAGCGTCCACGGCACGTGCACGCCCGCGTCCATCCAGCCGGCCGACTCGTACCCGCCGTCGAAGCGGCCGGGCACGATCGGTGCGACGCCCGGCAGCGAGCCGTTCGCGCGCTGCGTGTCGCGCAGGTCCTGCAGCCACTTGTCGAGGAACGTCTGCGCGTCCATGTCGTACACGGCCGTACGGGCGAACACGTTGATGTCGCCGGTCCAGCCCATCCGCTCGTCGCGCGCCGGGGTGTCGGTCGGGATCGAGAGGAAGTTGCCGCGCATGCCCCACACGACGTTGCGGTGGAGCTGGTCGACGAGGTCGGACGACGTGTCGAGCGAGGACGTGAGCTCACCGTCCGTGCCGACGACGACGCCCACGAGGTCCTCGGCGTCCGGCGCCTCGTCGACGCCGCTGATCTCGACGTAGCGGAACCCGTGGAACGTGAACGCTGGCTCGTACGTCTCAGGCCCGTCCGAGCCGAGCGTGTAGTAGTCGGTGGCCTTCGCGCTGCGCAGGTTGGCGGTGTAGAGCGTGCCGTCAGGGTTGAGGACCTCGCCGTGCCGGATCGTGACCGTGTCGCCCTTCGCGCCGTCGAGCGTGACGCGGACGTGGCCGACCATGTTCTGCCCCAGGTCGTACAGGTGGACCCCCTCGGTCGGCGAGTCGAGGCGCTTGGCGTCGGTGAGCTCCTGCGTGACGCGGACCGGTGTGGTGGTCTGCGGCTCGAGCGTGTCCTTCGGCTCGTTGCGCGTCACGACGTCCGACCAGCCGTCGGCTTCGTACGACGCCTCGTCCCAGTCGCCGATCGCGTCGGCGCGACGGCGGTCGTACGACTCGCCGTCGAGGAAGTCGGCCTCGCGGACCGGCCCGTCGGTGGTGCTCCACGTGCCGTCGGTGCCGACCGTCGTGGACGTGCCGTCGGTGTAGTCGACGCGCAGCTGCGCGATCAGCGAGGTGTCGGTGCCGTACGTGTTCGCCCCGAACATCGCGATCTTGCCGGTGTACCAGCCGCTCGCGATCTCGGCGCCGAAGGCGTTGTCGCCGCGGCGCACGAGGTCGGTGACGTCGTAGGTCTGGGAGTCGATGCGCTTGTCGTACGCCGTCCAGCCGGGCGCGAGCTCGTCGTCGCCGACGCGCTCCCCGTTGAGGCGCAGGCGGTAGACGCCACGCGCTGACGAGTAGACGCGGGCGCGTTCGACGTCCTTGTCGGCGAGCGCGAACTCCGTGCGCAGCAGCGGCACCGGGTCGTCGCGGCGCAGCCACGCCTCGGGCCCGGCGGCGTCGACGGTGAGCGCTCCGCCTGCGACGGTGCCCGCGGCGAACGTACGGTCGCCGGCGGGGAAGGTGGTGTCGACGAGCGCGGTGCCGTCCTTCGCGGTCACGACGACGTCGTGGACGCGGCCGGTCTCCGGCCCGCTGGTACGGAAGCCGACCGAGCCGGGTCCGGCGAACGTCGCGTCGGTCCGCTCGTCGAGGAGCGTGCCATCGACCGACGTACGGATCGTCGTGCCGTCGACCTCGATGCGGTAGCGGTGCTCGGCAGCGAAGTCGAAGCCCGCGGGGAGCGCCGTCGCGGGCAGCACGCGGTAGGCGCCGTCCTTCACGTGCGGACGCAGGGACTTGTCGGCCTGGCTGAGCTGCCACATGTACGCGTGCTCGGTGTCGCGTCCACGGAAGTAGACGCCGAGTGCGCCGGTGATCTTCGAGGCCGTGAACTCGATCGCGTAGTCGGTCCACTCGGGTCCGAGCTCCTCGCTCGGGGCGCCGATCCACGACGCGGTCCACTCGTCGGCGTCGAGCACGCCCGTCTCGAAGGTCGCGGGCTCGCTCCACGCAGAGGCGGCACCGTCGTCGTCCCAGACGCGGACCGACCACACGTACCGGGTCTGCGACGCGAGCGTCGGGCCCCCGTACGCGACCTCGACCGACTCGCGCGAGCTGGTCTTGCCGCTGTCCCAGACGTCCGGGTCGGAGAGGCGGGACCGGCTGCTCGCGACGCGGACCTGGTAAGCGGACTGGGTGACGGCGCGGCGCGCTGCGTCGAGCTGCCAGCCCAGACGCGGGGCTGCACCGTCGATGCCGAGCGGATTCTCGGTGCTGTTGACCTGCAGCGCGCCGACCGTCGGCGGCGCGGCGGAGGCGGTGGCGGGTGAGGCGCCGTAAGCAGAGGCGCCGGATGCGGTGGCGGTGGGGGCCTGGAGGCCGACCACCATCGCCGCGGCGGCGAGGAGGACGAGGGGGCGGGGACGAACGGCCACGATGGCTCCTTCGTTGCGGAACGTTGGAACGTTTCAACTAGACGGTAGGGTGACCTGCATCACGTGGCTACGCCTGTGTCCGCTTTCGGTCACGGGCGCCAGCTGCTCAGGGCGGCGCATTGAAGACCGTTGTCGAGAGAACTGTCGGATGCGTACGGTTTCCTGAGGCGTGCAGCGAGATCCGCTGCTGCCACGTGCCGAGGGGGCACCATGACGGCCGTTGCGACGACTGAGCTTGATCTCGAAGGACATCGACGCGAGCTCACCGGATACTGCTACCGCATGCTCGGCTCAGCGTTCGATGCCGAAGACGCCGTGCAGGAGACGATGGTCCGCGCGTGGCGGAGCCTCGACAAGTTCGAGGGGCGGTCCTCCCTGCGTTCGTGGCTCTACCGCATCGCCACCAACGTCTGCATGGACTCGCTCGGCTCCGGTCAGCGCCGCGCTCGCCCGATGGACCTGTCCGCGACCGCGTGGCAGCCGGTCGTCGACTCCCTCGCAGCCCAGCGCGTAAACGAGGCGTGGATGGAGCCGATGGCCGACGAGCGGATCCTCCCCGACTCGGCGGACCCTGCGGAGATCGCCGCCGGCAGGGAGTCCATCCGGCTCGCGTTCGTGGCGGCCCTGCAATATCTCCCGCCGCGCCAACGTGCCGTGCTCGTGCTTCGCGAGGTGCTCCGCTGGAAGGCCGCCGAGGTCTCCGAGCTCCTCGACACCACCGTCGCCTCGGTCAACAGTGCCCTCCAGCGGGCCCGTGCGACCCTCGCCGACGCGCAGGGCGAATCGGGTGAGGGCTTCGACCCGCTCGACGAGGATCAGCAGGAGCTCCTCGACAAGTACGTCGACGCCTTCGAGGCGTACGACATCGACACCCTCGTCACGCTGCTGCGCGAGGACGCGACCCAGAGTATGCCGCCGTACGAGATGTGGCTCCAGGGCCGTGACGACATCCGGACCTGGATGCTCGGGCCCGGGGCGGAGTGCCGGGGGTCGCGGGTGGTCCGCCTCACCCTCAACGGCTCCCCGGGGTTGGCGCAGTGGCGAGCCGCGCCCGAGGGGGGCTACGTTCCGTGGGCGTTGTACGCCCTCGACGTCCGAGACGGCATGGTCACCAACATCTCGACGTTCCTCGACACCCGGCTGTTCACGCTGCTCGGCCTCCCGGAGACGCCGCCCGAGTGAGCAGATGTCACGTTCTCGTGGCCTGCGTCGTCTTTCTCGCAGAGACGACACCGCACGGAAGGAGCGCGTCATGAGAGTCGCCGTCGCCGGAGGCACCGGCATGCTGGGTGCACAGGTCTGCGAGGCCCTGGCCTCGCGAGGACACGAGGCGCGGGCGCTGAGCCGCTCGAGCGCCGACTTCCCCGTCGACCTGAGCACGGGTGAGGGGCTGCGAGAGGCGCTCGCGGGCTGCGACGCAGTCGTCGACGCGAGCAACGGGCAGGGCAAGGCCGCTCAGGCGGTCCTCGTCGACGGGTCGCGCCGGCTGCTGGATGCAGAGGCTGCCGCCGGCGTCGGACACCACATCGCGATCTCGATCGTCGGGTGCGACCTCGTGCCGTCGTTCGGCTACTACCGCGCCAAGGTCGCCCAAGAAGGCGTCGTACGCTCCGGGTCCGTGCCGTGGACGGTGGTCCGGGCGACGCAGTTCCACGGGTTCCTCGACATGGTCTTCGGCGCCGCTGCAAAGGTCGGGCTGCGTCCGTCGTCGTCGATGCCGCTGCAGCCCGTCGACGTGGACGATCTCGCCGACGTGGTCGCCGGGGTCGCCGAGGGCACGGGCGAGGGGCGCACGCTCGAGGTCGTCGGTCCCGAGGTCGTGTCGCTGCGCGACCTCGGGCGGGCGTGGCGCCGCGCTTCCGGACGCGGCCGCGTGCCGCTCCGCATCCCGTTCTGGGGCAAGACCGGGCGGGCGCTTCACGACGGTGCGCTGACGTCGGTCGACCCGTACGCCCGGGGCAAGGTCGGCTTCGAGTCATGGCTCGAGCGTCGGTACGCATGACCCTCGACGACCTCGCCGCCGACTTCGAGACGCATCGCGCCCACCTCGAGCGCGTGGCGTACGCGGTGACGGGTTCGCGCGCGGCCGCGGAGGACTGCGTCCAGGAGGCGTGGCTGCGACTGCAGTGCGCGGACTCCGAGGCCATCGACGACCTTCGGGCGTGGGCGACGACCGTGGTCGCGCACCTGGCGCTCGACCACCTGGGGAGCGCGCGGGTCCGCCGTGAGCAGTACGTCGGGACGTGGCTGCCGGAGCCGGTGGTCGAGCCCCTTCCGCCGTTCGTCGCGCCGCCACCGGCCGACCCGGCCGACCGCGTCACGCTCGACGAGTCGCTGAGCATCGCGCTGCTCGTCGTCCTCGAGCGACTGTCTCCGGCCCAGCGGGTTGCCTACCTGCTGCACGACGTGTTCGGGATGTCCTTCGACGACGTGGCCGACGTGGTCGGACGCTCACCCGCCGCCGTCCGGCAGCTCGCCGCACGGGCTCGCAAGGACGTCCGCGAGCGGGCTCCGAGGGCAACCCCGTCGGTCCACGAGCAGCGCAAGGTCGTCACGGCGTTCGTCGCGGCGTGTGCGGGCGGCGATCTCGCGGCGCTCGTCAGCCTGCTTGACCCGGACGTCGTGATGCGCTCCGACGGCGGCGGCAAGGTTCCGGCCGTGCGTGACATCCAGCACGGTGCGGAACAGGTAGCCCGCATCCTGTTCGGGTTCCTCCGACGTCCACCCCTCGAGGTGCGCCCCGTCCTCGTCAACGGGTCCTACGGCATCGTCATGTGTGACGCGACGGGTGCGTGGTCGGTGACGTCGTTCGTGGTGGTCGGCGGCCGGGTGGCAGCCGTCGACATCGTCCGCAATCCCGACAAGCTCAGCGACGTGCACTGAGCCTGCGGCGGCTGGGCCCCGCCGCGCTCGCCCCCACCGGACGTCATACGAATCGGGGGTTCTGACCCACGATCCGTATGACGTCCCGGCTAGTGCGGCAGGAGGGACATCGCGCGCCGGCGCCAACCGCACTGCTCGCTGCCGCGCCGTACCGTCGTCGGGAGCGTCCACCGCGAGGGCAGCTCGGTCGCCATCGAGCGGCGGGTCCGCCGGACGTGCTGCGCGTGGGCCCGCACCAGCTCGGGATGGTCGGCGTAGGCGTCGAGCACGCGCGCAGTGCCCGGGAGCGCCGTCGCGGTCTGGGTCCACAGGGCGTCGACGGCCTCCTGGTCGCCGTACGCCCCGTTCTCCATCAGCGTGTCGAGTCGCGCGTCGAAGGTCCGCACCCACTGGGCGTGCGCCTCGAGCAGCAGCGTCTCGAGCGAGCCGAAGGTCTGCGTCCTCGCGCGGCGCACGGCGTCCTGCAGCGTGGCCGGGTCCTTCTCGACGGACGAGGTCAGGGTGCGGAGAGCGCGCTGGCGCTGGGTGGTCCGCTCCCAGGCGGAGCGGGTGGTCGTGGAGCTCGTCATCTGGGTCTCCTCCCATGAAGATCAAGGTCGACCGACGCAGTGCTTGTGACGTTCTCTGCGTCGGTCACATACACAGTGTATGTCTTATCCTGGGAGTATGTCACGTCCCCGCAGCAGGCGCGAGCAGTACTCCGATGAGACGCGTGAGGCGTTGCTCACGACGGCCGCGGGCCTGTTCGCCGAGCGAGGATTCGCCAAGACCGCCCTGTCCGAGGTGGCATCGGCGGCGCAGGTGACCCGAGGCGCGGTCTACCACCACTTCAAGGACAAGCAGGACCTCTATCGCGCCGTCCTCGAGCGCACCGAGACCGACGGCATGGCGGCGATCCGCGAGGCCTACCTCGTGCACGAGGACCCGGTTGCAGGCGCGCTGGCGGCGATGAACGCCTACCTCGACCACGCGGTCGACTCCGACTACGCCGAGATCGTGCTTCGGCAGGGGCCGATCGCGCTCGGTTGGGAGGAGTGGAAGGCGTGCGAGGAGCAGTACGCCGCGGGCCTGATCGAGCAGATCATCACGGCCCTCGTCTCGGCGGGGAGACTTCCGCCGCTGCCGATCGCGACGACGGCGGCGATCACGTTCACCATGCTCGGAGGCTGCGGCATGGCGCTCGCCGCCGCGGCGCCTGAGGACCGTCCACGCGTGAAGGACGAGTGCTCCGAGGTGCTCGCACGACTGGTCGCTGGACTGCTGGTCTGACCTGCGGCGTCCGAGGGGCTGCTCAGCGGGGGGCGCGGCGGCGCATCCGCGTGATCGCGACGCCGAGGAGGCAGAGCACTCCGCCAGTGAACCCGAGTGCGGTCGGGACCTCCGACAGGAACAGCCAGGACAGCAGGATCGCGGTCGCAGGGGCGGCGTACGTCGTCGCGCTGGCGGGCCCTGCGCCGACGCGTCGCAGCGCGTATGCCCACGTCGTGAACGCCAGCGCCGTCGGGAACAGCCCGAGATAGGCCACGCCGAGGATCGCGCCCGTCGAGGCGTCGCGCGCCTCGGCCACGAGCTGGCCGACGAACGGCAGGCACACCACCACGCCGATGACGCAGCCGAGCCAGGTGACCAGCAGCGGGCTGACGCTGCCCATCACCGGCTTCTGCAGCAGCACGCCCGCGGCGTACAGGACGGCGGCCAGCACGCAGAGCACGACGCCGACGAGCTCGTTGCCAGAGCCGTCGCCGCCTAGGGCGATCAGGGCGACGCCGGAGAACGCGACCGCGAGCCCGAGCACGAGGGTGCGGGGGAAGCCCTCGCCGAGGAACAGGCCGGCGATCACGGCGATGATGATGGGCCCGAGCTGGACGAGCATCGCTGCCGTGCCGGCGTCGATGTGGCGCTCGCCGGCGTTGAGCGCGATGTTGTAGGCGCCGAACCACAGGACGCCGTAGCCGAGGATCAGCCACGCCGTGCGTCCGCGGGGCATCGCCTCGCGGCGGGTCGCGGAGAGCTGTCGCGGGACGAACAGGACCGAGAGGGCGAGAGCGGCGACGAGCAGCCGGCCGAGCGAGAGTGCTCCGGGTGAGAAGGTCTCGCCGATCGCGCGGATCCCGACGAACGCCGAGGCCCACAGCACCACGGTCACGACGAGTGCGGCGAAGGAGAGGTCGCGTGCGGCGTGCGAGGTCGTGCTTGTGTCGGTGTCGTCCGTAGAGGTGGTCACGAGCCGACGTTACGGAGCGGGACCGACAGTGCGCCACGCGATAACCGCCAGGTGCAGGGACAGATCGCGCCAACGTCCAGATCGCGGCACGCGCGCCCGTACGGACTCGCCGCCGCGCCTGCTCTGCGAGGCTTGACGCGTGAACGATCCGATCCCCACCGGAGTCCCGACGAGGCCGGGCCCCAAGCCCCACGTCGTCGTGCCGTACCCCCGGCTGTCGGCAGGCCTTCGACGCTATCTCTCGACCGAGTCCGGCGGAGCGATGCTGCTGCTCGCGCTGTCCGCGGCCGCGCTGGTCTGGGCCAACGTCGCGGGCCACTCGTACGAGGAGTTCTGGTCGACGCCGGCCAGCATTGCGATCGGCGACGGGAGCATCGACCTCTCGCTGCACCACTGGATCAACGACGGCGCGATGGCGATCTTCTTCCTCGTCGTCGGCCTCGAGGTCAACCGCGAGTTGACTGTCGGCGAGCTGCGGAGCTTCCGCGCGGCGTCGGTGCCGCTGTTCGGCGCGGTCGGCGGCCTGGCGATCCCGATCCTGCTCTTCATCCTCGTCAACCCCTCCGGTGCGGACTTCGACGGCTGGGGCGTCCCGATGTCGACCGACACCGCATTCGTCGTTGGCGTCCTGGCGCTGGTCGGCCCCCGGTGCCCGGACCAGCTGCGCGTGTTCTTGCTGACGCTCGCGATCTTCGACGACATCGGCGCGATCGCGCTGCTCGGCATCTTCTACTCCGACGACGTCTCGTTCACGGCGCTCGCGATCAGCGCGGCGCTCGTCGCTCTGCTCGTCGCGATGCGGTGGGTGGGCATCTGGCAGGTCGCCCCGTACCTTTTCGTCGGGGTCGCGCTGTGGCTGGCCGTCCTTGAGTCAGGACTGCACCCGACCCTCGCCGGCGTCGCGGTCGGCCTGAGCGTCCCCGTCCGCCACAGCTCGCGTACGGAGGAGGTGCGGCTGCGGCTGATGTTCTATGGGCGGGCGCTGATCGAGGACCGGGACGCGACGCGCTCGCGGCTGGCCGTCAGTGCCGTACGCTCCGCCGTGCCGACCGCCGACCGCCTCCAGGACGCGCTGCACCCGCTCAGCTCGTACCTCGTCGTCCCCGCGTTCGGACTCGCCAATGCCGGCATCGTTCTCAGCGGTGACGCGCTCAGTGATGCGCTCGGCAGTCCCGTCACGCTCGGCGTGGTGCTCGGCCTGTTCGTCGGCAAGGCGCTCGGCGTCGTGGCAGGTGCGGCGATCGCGCTGCAGACCGGACTCGGCACGCTGCCCGGGCGGGTCCGGTACGGCCACCTGATCGGGGGCGCGTTCCTGTGCGGCATCGGGTTCACGATCGCGCTGTTCGTCAGCGAGCTCGCGTTTGCCGACGAGGCGCTGCGCAACGAGGCGAAGATCGGCATCCTCGTCGGCTCGCTCGCGTCGGGACTGGTCGGCGCCGTGATCCTCAGGTTCTTCGGCGAGCGCATGTCGTTGTGCTCGCCGGATGAGGAGGACGGCCCGCCGCCGCTACCGGACGGACCGTGGCGATCCCCGGCGTGACAGGCCGAGCGCCTTGCGCAGGTCGGGCACGGTGACCCCGTCGAGGTACGGCTCGCCGTCGAGGAACAGCGTCGGCGTGCCGTGCACCCCGAGCGCGATCCCGTCGGCGTAGTCGCGACGGACCGCGTCGGCGTACACCTGCGCGGCGTCGCCGACCAGCGTGCTGGTGTCGAGGTCGAGCTGCTCGCCGTACGCGAGGATCGAGGCGTCGTCGAGCCGGTCCTGGTGCTTGAACAGCAGTCCGGCCATCGGCCAGAACGCGCCCTGCTGCCCGGCGGCCTCGGCGGCGAGCGCGGCGGTCAACGCGAACGGGTGCACCGTGTAGAGCGGGAAGTGCCGCCACACCAGGCGCACCTCGCCGTCGGAGCCTGAGATGAGGTCGTGCAGGACGGGCTTCGCGGCGCCGCAGTACGGGCACTCGAAGTCACCGAACTCGACGATGGTGTGCGGGGCCTCCGGGTTGCCGTACGACCAGCGCTCGACGAACTCCTCGGTCTCTCGCCCGTCGACTTCGGGCACGTACGGCGCCGTGGTCGGCGCATCGTGCGGCTCGTGGGCGTCGTGAGGCTGCTCCGGTGCCATACCGTCCATGGTGGCACGGCTTCGGCGGGCCCGGCGGCGTCCTCCGGCGTAACCTGGCGGGACCGCTGCGCCGACGGGAGGGCGATCTGATGACCGAGGGGATCGACGTGGACGTGACGCCGAGCGGGCCGGGATGCGTCGAGTGCGAAACCGCTGACCCGCGGGGCTGGTGGTTCCACCTTCGCCGCTGCGCGCAATGCGGGCACGTCGGGTGCTGCGACTCCTCACCAGCCCGTCATGCGACCGCCCACTGGAAGGCGACCGGCCACCGCTACGTGCAGTCGTTCGAGCCGGGGGAGGACTGGTTCTACGACTACCAGGACGAGACCCTCGCAACGGGCCCGGACCTCGCACCCCCGACCTCGCACCCCGCGGACCAGCCGTCACCAGGGCCGGCCGGGCGCGTGCCGCCCGACTGGATGGCGCACGTCCCGCGTTGAGGGGGAGTGTCTGCGCCTTTCCCTACGGTCGGAGCCATGACTGACGAGACTCCCGCCGACCGCTACGCCCGCCTGCGTGAGCGGTTCGGCGCGACCCTGCGGGGCGTGCCCGACGACGCGTGGGACAACCCGACGCCGTGCGAGGACTGGTCGGTCCGGGCGCTGGTGCAGCACGTCGTCGACACCCAGGGTCTGTTCGAGTCGTTGGTCGGACGCACGATCCCCCCGGCGCCGAGCGACGGCCTCCGCGCCGCGTACGACCACGCCACCGGCACCGTCCTCGCCGACCTGCGCGACCCGGAGGTGGCAGGCACCCCGTACGAGAGTCCGATCTTCGGGGCGACGACATTCGAGGCGATGGTCGACGGGTTCCTGAGCTTCGACTTCGTCGTCCACGGGTGGGACCTCGCCCGCGCCCTCGGCGTCGACGACACGATCCCCGACGCCGACATCGCGTGGGTCCGCCGCCGCACCGACACGCTCGGCGACCTCATGCGCACCAGCGGCCAGATCGGCACCGAGGTCGAGGTCGGCCCCGACGCGTCGCCGACCGAGCAGCTCGTGGCCTTCCTCGGGCGACACCCGTAGCCCCGGCGTCGCCGCGCGCTAGCGTGATCCCATGGCCGAGATCCTGCGCTACACCGCGTTCTCCGACGACCCCGCCGGCGGCAACCCTGCGGGGGTCGTGCTCGACGCCACCGGCATGAGCGCTGACGAGATGCGCGCGACGGCTGCGGATGTCGGCTACTCCGAGACGGCCTTCCTGGTCCCGCGCGACGGCGACGGTCGGACGTACGACGTGCGCTACTTCGCTCCGGCGTCCGAGGTCGCGTTCTGCGGGCACGCCACCGTGGCCACCGCGGTCGCGCTCGCCGATCGGATCGGTCCCGGGCCGCTGGCGTTCCACACGCCGGCGGGCGAGATCGCGGTCGACACCGTCGAGCGCGACGGCCGGCTCTGGGCCACGCTGACCAGCGTGGAGCCGCAGGTCGAGCCGGCCGACGCCGATCTCGTCGACGACGTGCTCGACGCGCTGGGCTGGTCCCGCGACGACCTCGACTCGCGCTATCCGCTCTCGCGCGCGAACGCCGGTGTCTGGCACCTCGTGCTCGTGACCCGAACCCGCGTACGGCTCGCCCGGCTGTCGTACGACCTGCCGCGGCTGGCGGCCCTCATGCGCGAGGCGGACCTGACGACGCTCCAGCTCGTCTGGCCCGACCACTTCGGCACGTTCCAGTCGCGCAACCCGTTCCCGGTCGGCGGCGTCTTCGAGGACCCCGCGACCGGGGCCGCGGCCGCCGCCTTCGGCGCCTACCTCGCCCACCACGGGCTCGTCGCCTCCGACGCCGCATTCTCGATCGAGCAGGGCGTCGACATGGGGCGTCCGAGCCTGATCCACGTGAACCTGAGCCCCGATACGTCGCGTGTACGGGTCAGCGGCAAGGCGGTCGTGCTCTGAGCACGTCGGGCGCCGAAGGCCCACGCGTCAACGGCCGGATCTCGTACTGGATGGACAGCCTCGGGCGCACCGCACCCACACGTCCTCCGCTCACGCACGACCACCGTGTCGACGTGGCGATCGTCGGCGGCGGGCTGACCGGACTGTGGACGGCGTACTACCTCGCCAAGGCCGATCCGAGCCTGCGGATCGCGGTCCTCGAGAAGGCGCTGTGCGGCTACGGCGCGTCCGGGCGCAACGGCGGGTGGCTGACCGCGGCGATGGCCGGCTCGCCGGAGCGGTACGCGCGTACGCACGGCCGCGACGCCGTGGTCGCGCTCGCCGAGGAGATGAAGGGGTCCGTCGACGAGGTGATCGCGGTCGCTGCCGCCGAGGGTGTCGACGCCGACATCGTGAAGGGTGGCGAGCTCACCGTCGCGTGCAGTCCGGCGCAGGACGAGCGGCTGCGCGCCGAGCACGAGCACGCCCTCACGTGGGGCGACCACGACCACCAGCTCCTCGACGCCTCCGCGCTCGCCGGGCGCGTCCGGATCGCCGAGGCCGTCAGCGCGCTGTGGACCCCGCACTGCGCCCGCCTCCACCCGGCGAAGCTCGTGACGGGTCTTGCCGAGGTCGTCGAGTGGCTCGGGGTCGAGATCTACGAGGACACGGAGGTCGTGGCGATCGAGCCGCGTCGCGCCGTGCTGCGGGCCGGGCGGGTGGACGCGACCTACGTCGTCCGCGCGACGGAGGGGTTCACCCCACGCCTGCCCGGGCTGCGCCGCACCTGGCTCCCGATGAACTCCGCGATGATCGTCACCGAGCCGCTCGGCGACGCGGTGTGGGACGCGATCGGGTGGGACGGCTACGAGACGGTCGGCGACATGGCGCACGCTTACATGTACGCCCAGCGCACCGCCGACGGGCGGATCGCGATCGGCGGCCGCGGCGTCCCGTACCGCTACGGCTCGCGCACCGACCATGACGGCGCCACCCAGCAGGCCACGATCGACAGCCTGCGCGCGATCCTCGCGCAGCGGTTCCCGCAGGCGGCCGGCGCGAGGCTCGACCACGCGTGGGCGGGCGTGCTCGGCGTCCCCCGAGACTGGTGCGCGGCTGTGACGCTCGACCGTACGACAGGGCTGGCCGCGGCCGGCGGCTACACCGGCCACGGGGTGACGGCCACCAACCTCGCGGGGCGGACGCTGCGCGACCTCGTCCTCGGGGAGCCGACCGCGCTCACCGCCCTTCCGTGGGTCGGCCACCGCACGCGTCGGTGGGAGCCCGAGCCGTTGCGGTGGCTGGGGGTTCAAGCGATGTACGCCGCCTACCGCGCCGCGGACCGTCGCGAGGACAGGCGCGGCGGCCCGACCTCGTGGATCGCCCGGGCCGCCGACGTCGTCAGCGGCCGCTGAGCCCGCAGCGTCGTCTCGGCGAGGTCGGCCGCGGTCCGCTGCCGTACCGCCAGGTCGTGCCGTCCCAGCGCCAGGCCCGCTGCGGCGCACGCCCACACCCCGGCCACGAGGCCGGGTGCGAGCAGGGCGATGTCGTCACGCAGCAGCAGCGGGTCCACGGCCACTCCCTCGCTGAGGGCGCGAGCGGCCCACTGCCAGACCACGCAGAGGAGCGAGGCGAGCAGACCGATGAACGCCCAGGCGGGGTACGGGGTCGCCAACGCCTGACGGTGACCGTCTCGGAGCGCGACGGCGCCGGCCGTCGCGTACCACAGCGCCGTGGTCGCGACCGCGGAACCGATCGTCGCGTCGGGGGTGTCACCGGCCAACGTTCCGACGGCTCGTCCGAGGACGACCCATACGGCGACGAGGGCGGCGACCCTCCACGCGACGTCCCCCAGGCGTCGCATGCCGTCATCATCCCCCGCGCGGGCGCGGTCGGCAGGTCGGTTGCGCAGGGTCGCGCAGGGCGGCTCAGCGCGTGCGGTGGTCCATCCGGGTGATCCGCGGGCCGCGACGCGGTCGCCCGAGCACCCCGTCGGCGTACAGCAGGTGCACGACGCGGCCCCGGTGGCCACGCCACGGCTCGAGGATCTCGAGCATCCTCGCGTCGTCCACCGGTGCGCCGTCGAACGTGGTGCCGACATCCTTGGCCAGGTTGTAGTCGCCGACCGAGACCGCATCGGGGTCGCCGAGACGCAGCGTCACCTCCGCCGCCGTCCACACCCCGACACCGGGGAGCGAGCGCAGGCCGGCGGCGACCTCGTCGTACGGACGGTCGACGAGCCGCGCGAGGGCCGTGGCGCGCTCGGCGACGCGGATGACGGTGCGGGAGCGTGCGGGATCGACGCCGGCGCGGTGCCACACCCACGACGGCAGCGTCCGCCACTGCTCGGGCGGCAGCGGGACCGACATCGGCCGTGGCGTCGGGCCGGGTGCGGGCTCGCCGTGGGCGCGCAGCAGGCGGCGCCATGCGGCGAACGCGTCGACGCCGGGGACGCGCTGCTCGAGGATCGCGGGGACGAGCACCTCGAGCACGCGACGCTGGCGGGGGAAGCGTAGCCCGGGGTGGCGCTGGCGGGCTCGGGCGACGAGGGGGATGAGCGGATCGAAGCCTGTCCAGTCGTCGTCGGCGCCGAGAAGCGTGGGGGCGTCGGCGACCAGGGTGCCGGAGCCCGGCCCCCAGGCCTCGACCCGGATCTCGTCGTCGACGGACGTGACGCGGTAGGTAACGGCGCCGTCGGGCATCCGGCTCGCACGCCACACCGCACCGTCGGGGGTCACGTGGTGCGCAGGGTCGTACGGGCCCTTGGCGAGCATCGCGAGGGTACGGCGCACGTTGACGGGCCCGTCCGGACGCCAGGTGCGGACGGCGTCGGGGCGCGGGGGACCGGACGTGCTCACCCTTCGATCGTGGCACGCGATCCTGACAGGCCGGCGGCTGTGGGATCCGTCACGACCAGCCCTCGCGCCTGTCGCCGCCGGTCAGGGCGTGCGTAGGATGCCCGGTCTATGAGGGAATCGTCATGAGCGGCATCGTGTCCCTGCTGCCGGCCGCCACCGACATCGTCCTCGCCCTCGCCCTGGGCGACGACCTCGTCGCGGTGACTCACGAGTGCGACGAGCGGGCCCGTACGGGGCGTCAGGTCGTCGTCCGCGCCGGCCACACCCGCTCGGTCCTCGACGTGGACGCGTTGGCCGGGCTCGACCCGGCGCTGATCCTCACCCAGGACCTCTGCGCGGTCTGCGCCGTCCCCGCCGGCGATGTAGACCTTGCGCTCGCACGGCTCGGCTCCGACGCGGCCGTCGTCACGCTCGACCCGCACTCGCTCGCCGACGTCCTCGTCGGCATCGCAGAGGTCGCGCAGTGCGCCGGGGTCCCGCAGCGCGGAGAGGCCCTGGTCGCGCAGCTGCGCAGCCGTCTCGCGGACGTCTGCCTCGCCGTCGAGGGGCGCGAACGGCCGCGCGTCGCGGTCGTGGAGTGGACCGACCCGTTGTATCTCGCCGGCCATTGGATCCCGGACATGGTCGCGCTCGCGGGCGGAACCTGCGCAGCGGGTCATCCCGGAGCACCGTCGCACCCGACCGGCTGGAAGACGCTGCGCACGGCCCGGCCGGACATCGTGGTGGTCGCGCCGTGCGGGTACGACCTGGACGGCGCCGCCAAGCAGGCCGAGGAGGTCGCCGCGCGCGTGGCCGAGATGGTCGGGCCGGTGCCGGTGTGGGCGATCGACGCCGACGCGCTGGTCGTACGGCCGGGGCCGCGGCTCGTGGACGGCGTGGAGGCGCTTGCGTCGGTGCTGCACGCGGGTGCGGTGGCCGAGCACGCCGGCGTCCGGCGGGTGGCGTGAGCGGGCGGTACGCCCCGAGCCCTTCGGGGGACCTGCACATCGGCAACCTCCGTACGGCGCTGCTCGCGTGGATGTTCGCCCGTTCGACCGGACGGGGATTCCTCATGCGTGTGGAGGACCTCGACCGCGTGCGCGAGGGGGCCGAGGAGCGCCAGCTCGCGGACCTCGCCGCGCTCGGGATCGACTGGGACCCGCCGGTCGTCCGGCAGTCCGAGCGCCGCGCCGTCTACGACGAGGCGGTCGCCGCTCTGGTCGCGCGCGGCCTGACGTACGAGTGCTTCTGCACCCGCCGCGAGATCGCCGAGGCGGCGTCCGCGCCGCACGGGACGCCGGGCCTCTATCCGGGGACGTGCCGCCGGCTCAGCGAGGCCGAGCGCGAGGAGCGCCGCGCCGAACGGCCCGCCGCGCTGCGCCTGCGTGCGGGCGTCACGCAGTTCACGGTTCGCGACCTGCTCCACGGCGCGTACACGGGTCCGGTCGACGACCTCGTCCTCGTCCGCAACGACGGCGTCCCCGCGTACAACCTGGCGGTGGTCGTGGACGACGGTGCGATGGGCGTCGACCAGGTCGTACGAGGCGACGACCTGCTGGCGTCGGCACCTCGTCAGGCCTACCTCGCGGCACTCCTCGGCCTCACGCCGCCGGTCTACGCGCACGTGCCGCTGGCGCTGAACGTCGACGGCAAGCGGCTCGCCAAGCGCGACGGCGCCGTGACGCTCGCGGACCTGCACGCGCTCGGATGGAGCACGGCCGACGTGGTCGCGACGATCGCGGACTCGCTCGGCATGGCCGCGCGCGACGCGGCGGGGATGCTGGCGGGGTTCGACCCCGCGGCGCTGCCCCGTACGCCCTGGGTGTTCGTGCCCCCGTCCGCGCCCCCGTCCGCGTGGTGAAAGCAACCTGACCGAATCGCGGGCCCAGAACGGTCAGGTTCCTTTCACAGCGCGGACGCGAGAGGATCGGCAGGAGAGCCACGTACGAGGAGGTCGTCATGCCTGTGGACGGTGGAGTGCTTCAGGGTCGCGAGGCCGAGGTCGTCGCCGGGGTGCACCCCCAGCTGTTCGTCGCCGGGAAGTGGCGCGACGCCGAGGGCGCCAAGACCTTCGCCGTGCACGACCCGTCGACCGGCGAGACGATCGCGCACGTCGCGAACGCGTCGGTGGCCGACGGGCGCGCCGCACTCGATGCCGCCGTCGCCGCGCAGGACGACTGGGCCAAGACGCCGCCGCGCGACCGCGGCGAGATCCTCCGTAAGGCGTTCGAGATCATCACCGAGCGCGCCGACGATCTCGCGCTGCTGATGACGCTCGAGATGGGCAAGCCGCTGTCGGAGTCGAAGGCCGAGATCGCGTACGGGGCGGAGTTCTTCCGCTGGTTCTCCGAGGAGGCCGTGCGCATCACCGGCCGGTACGCGGTCGCGCCCAACGGGGCGACGCGCCTGCTCACGCTCAAGCAGCCGGTCGGCCCCTGCCTGATGATCACCCCGTGGAACTTCCCGCTGGCGATGGGCACCCGCAAGATCGGCCCGGCCATCGCCGCGGGCTGCACGATGGTCGTCAAGCCGGCCGCGCTGACGCCGCTCACGATGCTCGCGCTCGCCGACATCCTCGTCGAGGCCGGGCTGCCCGAAGGCGTCCTCAACGTCATCACCACCCAGTCGACCGGCGAGGTCATGGAGCCGCTGGTCCGTGACCCGCGCCTGCGCAAGCTCACGTTCACCGGCTCCACCGAGGTCGGGCGCCGGCTCATCGAGCAGAGCGCCGAAGGCATCCTCCGGGTGTCGATGGAGCTCGGCGGCAACGCGCCGTTCCTCGTCTTCGAGGACGCCGACCTCGACCGCGCGGTCGACGGCGCGATGCTCGCCAAGATGCGCAACATCGGCGAGGCGTGCACCGCGGCCAACCGGTTCCTCGTGCACGAGTCCGTGGCTGACGAGTTCTCGCGGCGCCTGTCGGAGCGGATGGGCGCGATGTCGGTCGGACGCGGCTCCGAGGAGGGTGTGCAGGTCGGTCCGCTGGTCGAGGAGAAAGCCCGCACGAAGGTTGCCGAGCTGGTCGCGGACGCCGTCGGGTCGGGCGCGGAGGTGCTGACCGGCGGCGAGGTGCCGGAGGGGCCGGGGTGGTTCTATCCGCCGACGGTGCTCGCCGGTGTCTCGACGGATGCGCAGGTCTTCCGCGAGGAGATCTTCGGCCCGGTCGCGCCGGTGTTCACGTTCTCCTCCGACGAGGAGGCACTGCGGCTGGCCAACGACACCGAGTACGGCCTCGTCGCGTACGCGTTCACCGAGTCGCTCGAGCGTGCGGTGCGGGTGTACGAGGGGCTGCAGACCGGGATGGTCGGCATCAACCAGGGCGTGGTGTCCAACCCGGCCGCGCCGTTCGGCGGCGTGAAGTCGTCGGGCTTCGGCCGCGAGGGCGGCGCCGAGGGGATCGACGAGTACCTCGAGGTGAAGTACGTGGGGCTCGCGCTGTAGCGCGGGAAAAAACTTCTGTGGTCGCTGTAGAAGTCGGCCGCCGTCGTTCGTGGAGGTCGTGAGAGGCCGACGCGCAGGGCGGCGGCCGACAACCGCAGGAGACCACGATGGCCACCACGACACGCACACCCGAGACCCACGGCACCACCCGTACGCACAACGACTGCGACCCCGCGACCCGCGTCACCAGGTCGCTCCTCGGGTACGGCGTGCTCGCCGGCCCGTTCTACGTGAGCGTCGCGCTCGCCCAGGTGTTCATGCGGGACGGCTTCGACCCGGCAGTCCATCAGTGGAGCATGCTGGCGCTCGGCGACCACGGCTGGATCCAGATCGCGAACTTCACCCTCACGGGTCTCATGCTCGTCGCCTTCGCGGTCGGCCTGGGGCGGGCGCTGACCCCTGGACGCGGAGCTCGCTGGGCCCCGCGCCTCGTGGCGGCGTACGGGATCTCGCTGGTCGCGGCGGCCGCCTTCCGCGCCGACGCGGCGTACGGGTTCCCGGTCGGCACCGCCGAGGGGCCTGGCGACATCTCGTGGCACGGGACGCTCCATCTCGCCGCGGGTGCAGTCGGCTTCACCTGCCTCGCCGTCGCGTGCTTCGTGCTGGCCCGGCGCTACACGGCGGACGGGCGTCTCACGCGGGCCGTCTTCTCGCGGATCGTCGGAGTCGTCTTCCTCGCCGGCTTCGGTGCTGTTGCCGTCGGCGCGGGCGCTGCCGCCGCTAACCTCGCGTTCACCGCCGCCATCGTCCTCGTCTTCGGGTGGATCACCGCCGTCGCGCTGGACCGCTACCGCCGCACCGTCTCCCCGTCCTGACCAGAACCCACACCAGAACCACTTCGAAGGAGATCACCATGCGTTACCTCGTCATTCTCGACGGAACCCCGCCCGAAGGCCCCCCGCCGCCCGAGCTCATGGAGGCGATCATGACCCTCGGTGCCGAGGCGACCAGCTCGGGCGCGATGCTCGACAACGCCGGGCTCGCCCCAAGCGCGTTCGGCGCCCGTGTGGACCTCACCGGCGGCGAGATCACCGTCGCCGACGGCCCGTTCACCGAGGCGAAGGAGCTCATCAGCTATGCGCTGTACGAGGTCCGTACGAAGGAAGAGGCGGTCGAGTGGGCGCGCCGGTTCCTCGCGGTCCACCAGGAGCACTGGCCCGCGTGGGAGGGGAGTGCCCGCGTCGTGAAGATCTTCGGCCCGGAGGACTTCGCGCCCCCCGCCTGACCCCCGTCCCCGCCCCGCCCCACGATTTGACGGGTTGCCCACCACTTTCTTGCCGAGAACGGTGGCTAGCCCGTCAAATCGTGGGGCGGAGCGGGGTGTGTGCTTGGATCGGCGGTGTGACATCCGGCGAGGGGGCGGCGCGCGCTGCGGTCGAGGCGGTGTGGCGGATCGAGGCCGGCCGGCTCGTCGCCGGACTCGCACGCGTGACCGGTGACGTCGGGCTCGCCGAGGAGCTCGCGCAGGATGCCCTCGTCGTCGCGCTCGAGCAGTGGCCGACGGCGGGCATCCCGCCGAACCCCGCAGGGTGGCTGATGACCACCGCCAAGAACCGCGCGATCGACGGCGCGCGGCGTCGCGCCACCTACCAGCGCAAGCTCGAGCAGGTCGGACGCGACACCGAGATCGCGACGCACCCCGGCGACGAGGTCGAGGACGCGCTCGACGACGACATCGGCGACGACCTCCTGCGGCTGATCTTCACCGCGTGCCATCCGGCGCTGTCGGTGGAGTCCCGCGTCGCGCTGACCCTGCGGTGCGTCGGCGGGCTGAGCACGAGCGAGATTGCGCGCGGTTTCCTGATCCCGGAGAAGACCGCGGGCCAACGCATCTCGCGGGCGAAGAAGGCGCTGACCGACCGCGGCGTCGTCTTCGCGATGCCCGATGCGGCCGAGCGGGCAGCACGGCTGCGCTCGGTGAGGGAGGTCGTCTTCCTCATCTTCAACGAGGGGTACGCCGCGCAGGCAGGCGACGACTGGATGCGCCCGGCGCTGTGCCACGAGGCGCTGCGCCTCGCCCGGTTGCTCACGACACTCGTACCGGATGATCCCGAGGGTCACGGGTTCGTCGCCCTCCTTGAGCTCCAGGCCTCACGCCTCCCGGCCCGGACCACTCCCGCCGGGCATCCCGTCCTCCTCCTCGACCAGGACCGGCGGCGCTGGGATCGCACGCTCCTCCGTCGAGGGCTCGAGGCGCTCGCCTGCGCGGAGGAGCTCGCGAGCGCCCCCGGACCGGACGGGCCCGCGCTCGGCCCGTACGCGATCCAGGCCGAGATCGCCGCCTGCCACGCGCGTGCGGCACACGCGGACGACACCGACTGGAGGCGCATCGCCGCCCTTTACGTCTTTCTGCGGCACGCCTGGCCGTCGCCGGTCGTCGAGCTCAACCGCGCGGTCGCCGTCGGTTTCGCCGAAGGTCCCGAGCGGGGGCTCGCCGTCGTCGACGCGATCGCCGGAACGCCCGCGATGGCCTCGTACCCGCAGCTCCCCGCGGTCCGCGCCGACCTGCTCGCCCGCCTCGGTCGCACCACGGAGGCACGGGAGGCGTACGAGCAGGCGGCTGCGCTGTCGGGCAACCTGCGGGAGCGCGAGGTGTACGCCGCGAAGGCCACTGCCCTGTCCGGCTGAGCCTTTCGCGTGTGGCGCTCCGAGCTCCTGCACGACCGGCTCCGGGGTCGCGTTCCCCCATGCGGACTCGCGGCGCTGGGTCACGAGGGCGACCAACGCGGCGAGCACGGCCGCCGCGCTAGCGGCTGCGGCCCTCGGCCAAGTAGGCCAGCCGACGCAGCGCCTCGCGGTTGCGTGCGCGCAGGCTGAGCGCCTCGACCGGGCCGGGCAGGAGCTTCGCGGGCCCGCTGACGGTGTGCTCCTCCATCTCCACCGTCGTCGTCCCGTCGCGATCGCGGAGGGTGAGACCGACGTATCCCTCGCCCATGGGCCACGCGCGTACCTGCAGCTCGAGTCGCTTCCCAGGCTCGCACGCGAGGACGGAGGTGGTGTCGTCGATGAGTATCGGCCACGTGCCGACCGAGTGGTAGATCTTCGTCCCGGGCGAGGGGAAGCCCTCGTCGACGTCGCGGATGCGTGAGGCTCCGACGACCCAGGACGCGTACGTCCAGCCGTCGGCGAGGACGGCGAACACCTGGTCCGCAGGGGCGTGGATCTCACGGGTGACGAGTGTCATCATGGGCTCCTTCTCGAGGCTCGCAGCCGGCGCAGCAGCGTCGGCTCGGCGAGGACGGCGCGGGCCGCGTTCGCGCCGGGCGCGCCGTGGACACCGCCACCGGGATGGGCGGATGCGGAGGCTAGGAAGAGCCCCGGGACCGGGGTCGATGCGCGGCCGTTGCCGGGGACCGGTCGGAACACGAGCTGCTGGTGGATCGCCGACGTGCCGCCGTTGATCGCGCCGCCGACGAGGTTCGCGTCACGGGACTCCAGCTCGCGCGGTCCGAGCACCCGACGCGCCACCACGCGGCTCGCGAGGTCAGGCGCGTACGCCTCCAACCGCCGCTGCACGCGATCGGCGAACCGCTCGACCTCGTCGTGATCCCACCGCCCCGTGAGGCCCTCGCCTCCGGCGTCGTGGCGGACCTCCTGCGGCACGTGCGTGTACGCCCACAGCGCCTCCGTTCCTGCGGCCGAGCGCGTCGGGTCGGCAGTTGACATCTGCCCGACGACGAGGAATGGCTCGGCCGGGATCGTGGACCCCGCGATCTGGGCGTGGGTCTCGGCCATCGCGGTGACGGAGTCGGCGAGATGGACGGTGCCCGGGGCGGTCGGTGGTGGCGACGACCACGGCACCGGCCCGTCGAGCGCCCAGTCGACCTTGACCGTGCCCGGGTCGAGTGTGAAGTGGCGCATCCGCCGCCGCAGCCGCGCCGGGAGGTCGTCGACCGAGATCAGCTTGCCGTACAACGAGGACGCCACGACGTCGGCGACGACTGCGCGGTCCGCCCGTACGGTCTGGCCGTCGTCGAGACGCACGCCGACCGCCTGGCCGTCCTGCAGCTGCACGCGCTCCACGCGTGTCGAGGTCCGGACCTCGCCGCCCAGGGACACGAATCGCGAGGCGAGTGCGGCGGTGAGCTGCCCGGCGCCACCGCGGGGAACGGGGAACCCGACCGTCTGGCCGAGCATCGTCATCAGCAGACCCATCAGGCCGGACCCGGCGGCGTCGGTGGGGATGTCGGCGTGTCCGGCGTTGCCGGCGATCAGCAGCGCCGCCCCTGGGCCTCGGAAGCCGTCGCGCCCGAGCGCGGTCGCCGGCTCCAGCAGGCGCCGCACGTAGTCGAGGCCGCCGACTGAGCGCAGCGCCCACAGGGTCCGTACTCCTGCGCGCACGGGCGGGAACGGCGACGTGAGCGCGTCGACCACGGCGTCGCCGACGTGCGCCCAGTCGCCGACCCACTCGTGCCAGAGGTCGCCATCGCCCGTTCCGAGCGCCTCGAGGGACCGAGCCGTCGCGTCGACGTCGCGGTGAAGCATCACCCAGGCTCCGTCCGGGAGCGGGTGCCCGAGTACGGCAGGAGCGTGGCTCCACTCGAGCCCGTAGCGCTCGAGGTCGAGGCCCCGCATCGCCCGCGACGCCGCGGCCAGCGGATAGAAGGAGCTGAAGGTGTCGTGCACGTAGTCGGGGTGAACGTCCCGCGCGCTGCGGACCGCGCCGCCCAGATCGGACTGCGCCTCGAGGACGACCACATCGAGCCCGGCGTCAGCAAGCAGGTTGGCCGCGACCAGACCGTTCGGACCTGCACCGACGACCACCACGTCGTACGCGTTCGTGCCCACGTCGACTCCTCGTGCACTCGTGGATGGCGGCGTTGAGGCGGTACCCGCCGGCGGGCGACCCAAAACATCGACTGCCCTCGACGCGGTTGGGTACCGGAGGTCCGACGGAAGGATCCCGATGCATTCCTGGTGGGACGACCAGAACCCTGACCGCCCGACGTACGAGCCGCTCACCGACGACCTCGCTTGCGACGTCGTCGTGGTGGGCGCGGGCCTGGTGGGGGTGACCACAGCGCTGGCGCTGGCCCGTGCGGGCACGTCGGTAGTCGTCGTCGAAGCGCGAACGGTGGCGGCTGGAACGACGGGCGGGACGACCGGCAAGGTCAGCCTGCTGCAGGGGACGCGGCTCTCGACGATCCAGCAGCACCACGCCGAGAGCCTGCGCGGGTACGTCGGCGCGAACCGTGCCGGGCAGGACTGGATCCGCGCGTACTGCCAGACCAGCGGTCTGTCGTACGACGAGCGTGACGCGGTCACCTACGCCACCACGGCCGCTGGTGAGCGTCGGCTGCGCCAGGAGCAGGAGGCATGCGTAGAGGCCGACCTGCCTGTGGTGTGGGACGGCGAGCCTGGCTTGCCGTACGAGGTGCGCGGGGCGATCCGGTTGGTGGGGCAAGGACAGGTCGACGCCGTTGCACTGACCGCCCGCGTCGCTGCCGATGCCGTCGACGCCGGTGCGCGGATCTTCGAGGGCACTCGCGTGCTCGGCGTGGAGAGGGGACCCCGCCGCCGAGTCCGAACCGCGCACGCGACGATTGAGGCCCAGGACGTCGTGCTCGCCACCGGCACACCGATCCTCGACCGTGGGGGATTCTTCGCAAGGCTGTCGCCGAAGCGGTCGTACGCCGCCGCGTTCCGCACCGAGGGCCCGGCGGTCGACGCCATGCACCTGTCGATCGACGCCCCGACGCGGTCGTTGCGGACGTCGACACCGGACGGATCCGTGCTCCTGGTCGGCGGCAACGGGCACACGACCGGGCGTGCGCGTTCGGAGGCCGCGAAGCTCGACGAGCTGGTCGCGTGGGCACGAGAGACGTTCGGGGTGGGGACACCGCTGGCGACCTGGTCGGCGCAAGACTACTCCCCGACGGGCGGGCTGCCGTACGTCGGACGTCTGCTGCCGGTCGACCCGCACGTCCACGTCGCGACCGGGTTCGACAAGTGGGGGATGGCGATGGGCGCTGCCGCAGGCCTCGCGCTCGCCGGGGACCTCCTCGGTGAGGCGCCAGGCTGGCGCGACTCCGTACGGGCCTGGCGGCGACCCGCCCTCCGGGACGCGACGACGGCGGCGGTGGTCAATGCGGAGGTCGGGGCCGAGCTGGGCAAGGGCTGGGTGTCGGCAGCACTGTCGCGCGACGAGGACCCGCCGTCCGTACGGGGGCTTCCGCCGTGCGCGGACTCCGGAGACGGCACGCGGCTGAGCGCGGTCTGCACGCACCTCGGCGGGGTCGTGGAGTGGAACGACGCCGAGCGCACCTGGGACTGCCCGCTGCACGGGTCTCGGTTCGCCGACGACGGATCGGTGATCGAGGGGCCGGCCACGCGACCGCTGCGGCGCCGCTGAGTTCGCGCGGCCCGAGCGGTCCACCGTACGAGGGCCCGTCCATGGGCCCGGGACAGGAGAACGTCATGCTCGCCGAATCACCCGCCTTCCAGGGCTTTTCCGTCGACGACATTCCGAAGGCCCGTGACTTCTATGCCGATGTGCTCGGTCTGGACGTCGACGAGGAGGACGGGATGCTGCGGCTCCACCTCGCCGGAGGTCGCGACACGCTCGTCTATCCGAAGGGCGACCAGCACGAGCCGGCCTCGTACACGATCCTCAACTTCCCGGTGCCCGACGTCGAGGCCGCCGTGGACGGACTGAGCGCGCGCGGAGTCGTGTTCGAGAAGTACGAGGGGACGCCGATGGCGACCGACGAGAAGGGAGTGTTCCGCGGGGGCGGGCCGCTCATCGCGTGGTTCACCGACCCCGCCGGCAACGTGCTTTCCGTCATCCAGGAATAGCTCGCGAGCCTAGAGGGGGACGTCGGCGCGGACGTGGCCTTCGCGGTCGCGGACGCACGTCCCGTCCCGGAACAGCACGCCGTCGCGGAAGCGCCCTTCCACCTCGCCGCCGCCGAACTGCTCGACGTACAGCCGCGAGTACAGCCCGCCCTCCGCGAGCAGCTCGGCGTGCGTGCCCCGCTCGACCAGCCGGCCGTCCTCGAGGCCGAAGATCACGTCGGCGTTCTGGATCGTCGAGAGCCGATGCGCGATGGCGATCGTCGTACGCCCGACGGTCGCGCGCTCCAGCGCGTCCTGCACCAGCCGCTCCGTCTCCGTGTCCAGCGCCGACGTCGCCTCGTCGAGGATGAGCACGCGCGGGTTCATCAAGAACACGCGCGCGATCGCGATCCGCTGCTTCTCGCCTCCCGACAGGCGGTAGCCGCGCTCGCCGGTGATCGTCTCGTACCCCTCGGCGAAGCTCATGATCCGGTCGTGGATGTTGGCGTCGCGGGCAGCCTGCTCGACCTCCGCAGGTGTCGCACCCTCCTTGGCGTACGCGATGTTGGCGAAGATCGTGCCGTGGAAGAGGTACGGCTCCTGCGTCACCATCCCGACGGTCGTTGCCAGCGAGTGCTCGGTCGCGTCCCGGACGTCCACGCCGTCGATGAGCACCGCGCCCTCGGTGACGTCGTAGAAGCGCGGCACGAGGTACGTCATCGTCGTCTTGCCCGACCCCGACGGTCCGACGATCGCGGCGAGCTGGCCCGGTTCGACCGCGAGCGAGACCTCCCGCAGCGTCCAGCGCTCCTCGGTGACCGGGTCGTGCTCGTCGGTGCCACGAGGCGGGACGCCGAGCAGTCGCGGCGGCGGATAGCGGAACGACACCGCGCGGAACTCGACCCGCCCGCCCTGCCCGGTGTCGGGCAGCGGTCGCGCGTCCGGACGCTCGATGATCGCGGGCTCGAGGTCGAGGTACTCGAAGATCCGGCGGAACAGTGCGAGCGATGTCTGGACGTCGAGCGTGACCCGCATGAGCTGGATCAGCGGCATCTGCAGGCGTGACTGCAGCGTCGTGAAGGCGACGAGCGTGCCGGCGGTGAGTCCGCCGCCGGAGAAGTCCATGCGTCCGGTGAGCATGAAGCCGGCGACCAGGTAGATGATCGCCGGGGTGATCGCGAAGAACGTCTGCACCATCGCGAAGAACGTGCGGCCAGTCATCGCCGCCGTCACCTGCAGGTGCGTCTGGCGCTGGTTCTCCTCGCGATAGCGCAGGGTCTCGCTCTCGGCGCGGTTGAACACCTTCGCCAGCAGGATGCCGGAGACCGACAGCGCCTCCTCGGTGATGGCCGTCATCTCCGAGAGCGACTCCTGCGTCTTGCGGGCCAGTCGCTGCCGCCGTCGCCCCACCCGGACCTGGATCACCACGAACAGCGGCATCAGGATCAGTGTGATGAGCGTCAGCTGCCACGACAAGATCACCATCGCGACCAGCGCCGAGCTCACGGTCACGACGTTCTGCAGGATCGTGGTCGCGGTGTCGGTGAGCACCGTACGGACGCCGCTGACGTCGTTGGCCAGGCGCGACTGGATCGCGCCGGTCTTGGTCGCGGTGAAGAAGCCGAGCTCCATCGTCTGCAGGTGCGCGAACAGCCGGCTGCGCAGGTCGGCCATCGCCGAGTTGCCGATGGTCGACGTGAGGTAGTTCTGCCCGATCCCGATCAGCGCGGTGACGATCGGGATGAGGCACAGCCCCGCGACGAGCCAGCCGAGCAGCCCCAGGTCAGCGCTGCCTCCGTCCACCGGGAAGAGGGCGTCGTCGAACACCGCCTTGGTGAGGAACGGCGCCAGCGAGCTGAGGATTGCGCCGGTCACGACCGCGAGGGCGACCAGGAGCATCTTGCCCTTGTACGGAGCCAGCAGCTGCGCAATCCGTGGCAGTACCCGCGACGCATCTGCCCGTGCGTCGGCGCGACGTTCGGCCCGCGCGGCCTCCTCGATCTCCGACCTCATGGGACGAGCCTAGGTCCGCGTGCGGCACGTGACCGGGTGTGAAGTCGCCACGATCGGGTACCGAATGCCCGAAGCCACCCGGAGCGGAAGGGAGCACGATGACCGACCCGGATCTCAACGGTCGCCGCGTCCTGGCGATCGCGACCAACTACGGAGTCGAGCAGGACGAGCTCGTCGTCCCGGTGGAGCACCTGCGCGCGAGGGGTGCACACGTGGACGTCGCCGCCGTCTCCGACGAACCGATCGAGACGCTGGTGGGCGACAAGAACCCCGGCAAGACGGTGAGTCCGGCGACGACGCTGGCCGACGTCGACGCCTCGGCGTACGACCTCCTGCTCGTTCCTGGCGGCACACTCAACGCCGACTCGCTGCGCCTCGACGGTGACGCCGTCACGATCGTCAAGGCGTTCGCTGGCAGCGGCAGGCCGATCGCCGCGATCTGTCACGGCCCGTGGGCGCTGGTCGAGGCGGGCGTGGTCGACGGTCGGCGCCTGACGTCGTACGCCTCGCTGGCCACGGACATCCGCAACGCCGGTGGGTCCTGGGTCGACCAGGCGGTGGTCAGGGACGACTCCGGCAGTCCCGTCCTGGTGACCTCGCGCACACCGAAGGATCTCGACCCGTTCCTCGGCGAAGTCGGTCGCGTCCTCGCCGGCACCTGACCTGCGCGCGGGCCTTGTGCGCGACACGCTCACGCACGAGGCCCGCGCGTGGCGCCCCCCGCGTACGAGAAGGTGGGACGGTGACGTCTCCCCTTCCTGCGGCGGCCCTCGCCGACACGACCGACCTGACCGTACGCGAGGCGCTGGGGCGTGCCCTGGTCTTCGACGGGCACAACGACCTCGCCTGGGAGTCGCGCACCGCGGCCTCGTACGCGACCGACGGCCTCGGGACGCGCGACCCGCACGGGCGCTTCCAGACCGATGTGCCGCGGCTGCGTCGGGGAGGCGTCGGGGCGCAGTTCTGGTCCGTGTACGTGCCGACCGACCTCGACGGCGCGGACGCGGTGGAGGCGACGCTGGAGCAGATCGACTTCGTGCACCGCCTGGTTGAGGACTATCCGGAGGACTTCGCGCTCGCCCGTACGGGGGATGACGTCCGCGCCGCCTGGGCGGCAGGAAAGATCGCGTCGTTGCTCGGAGCCGAGGGTGGGCACAGCATCGACGGGTCGCTCGCCGTGCTGCGGACCTTCGCGCGGCTCGGCGTCGCCTACATGACGCTCACCCACAACGACAACACCCCGTGGGCGGACTCCGCCACCGACGAGCCGGTGCACGGCGGGCTCACTGACGTCGGGCGTGACGTGGTCCGTGAGATGAACCGTCTTGGCATGCTCGTCGACCTCTCGCACGTGGCGCCGGCGACGATGCACGACGCACTCGACGTGACCACGGCGCCGGTGGTCTTCAGCCACTCGGGCTGCCGAGCCGTGACCGAGCACCCGCGCAACGTCCCCGACGAGGTCCTCGTCCGGCTGCGCGACAACGGAGGCGTGCTGATGGTGGCGTTCGTGCCGAGCTTCCTGAGCGAGGAGTGGGCCGCGTGGCGCCACGACGGCGAGACCGGGCCCGAGCCGGTCGTCGGCGTGGATGCGGTGGTCGCGCACCTCGAGCACGCACGCGACGTGATGGGGGTCGAGCACGTCGGGCTGGGCGGCGACTACGACGGCTTCGCCGTGTTCCCTGCCGGGATCGAGGACGTGTCGGGCTATCCGCGGATCCTCGAGGCGCTCGCCGCCCGCGGCTGGAGCGCCGACGAGATCGCGGCGGTGGCGGGAGGCAACGCGCTGCGCGTCTTGGACGCGGTCAGTCTGGACGCGGTCAGCGACGGCCGCTGAAGACCTCCGCGACCGACAATGCCGGTCGTCCGAGCAGGTCGGGAATGTCGCTCGTCACGTGAGCGAGCTCGCCGTCGCGGATCGCGGTGTAGGTGCTGATCCAGGCCTCGACCATCCACCGCGGCGCGCCGTAGTGTGCCCGCGACGCGAACGCCTCTTCGATGGTCTCGTCCACGTACGTGACCGGCACGCCGGTGGCCTCGGAGAGCAGCGCGGCGACCTCGCCGAGCGTGAGCGCCTCCGGTCCGGTCAGCGTGTACGCCCGCCCGACGTGGCCGGTCGGGTCGGCGAGGACGTGCGCGGCCGCAGCGGCGACATCGACCTGGCTCACGGACGCGACCCGCCCTTGGCCGCCAGGCCCGCGGATGGCCCCGTCCGTCGCGAACGCCCGCAGCGCCTCCGTGTAGAGGTTGTCGCGCAAGAAGGTCCACTCCAACGGGGTCGCCTTGAGATATTCCTCGGTGGCGCCGTGGTCGCGGGCCAGCAGGAACGTCGCGTCGGCCCCGGCGCCGGCGAACGACAGATAGACGACCTGACGGACGCCCGCAGCGACGGCGGCATCGATCGCGGTCTGGTGCTGCTGGACACGGTCGGCCGACTCCGTGGCGGACACGAGGAACAGCGTGTCCACGCCTTCGAAGGCGGTGAGGCATGCGTCCCCGTCGTCGTACGACGCGACCGCGACGTCCGCTCCGGGCAGGGACGGTGCCCGGCTCGGATCACGGACGACGAGCCGGATCGGCAGCCCCGCATCGGCGAGGTGGCGTGCCGTCATCCCTCCGACATGGCCGCTCGCGCCGGTGATCGCCCGCAGCGTCGTCATGCGGCGATCGTGTCACGGCCGATCAGCGCCCGCTGTGCACGCGCATCGCGTCGAGCTCGGCACCGATGCGCTGGCGGTCACGGTTGCCGTTGCCCGTCCGGTAGGCCGGGAATCGCGGGGTGTGGGTGCTGTGGTGCTTCTTGAAGAACCTCATGGCACTCAGTTTGCGACGAGCGAGATCCTGCCACCAGTGGCGGAAAGGTCATTGACCATGAAGATCCTGCCACGTACGGTGAGGGGATGATTCGGACAGTGGCAGCCCTGGTCCTCGACGACGTCGCGACCTTCGAGCTCGGCGTCGCGTGCGAGGTGTTCGGGATCGACCGGACCGAGGACGGCGTGCCCCCGTTCGACTTCCGCATCTGCGGTCCGGAGGCGGGCGTCCCGCTGCGGCTCTCGGTGGGCTCGGCGGTCGTCCCCGAGCACGGGCTCGAAGGCCTGCGCGGTGCCGACCTCGTCGTCGTCGTCCCGTCGTGGCGACGGACGGGCGAAGAGCTCACCGACATGGACCCGGTGATCCTCGACGCCCTGCGCGCCGCTCACTCCGACGGCGCGATCATGCTCAGCATGTGCAGCGGGGCCTTCATCCTCGCGGCCGCCGGGCTGCTCGACGGCCGGCCGTGCACGACCCACTGGCGGCACGCGGCGCACCTGCGCGAGATGTACCCCGTGGCGAAGGTCGACGAGGACGTCCTCTTCGTCGACGATGGTGATGTCGTCACGAGCGCGGGCACCGCCGCCGGCATCGACGCGGCGCTGCACCTCGTACGCCGCGAGATCGGCAGCGACGCCGCCAACGCCATCGCCCGCCGCATGGTCGTCCCGCCGCAGCGCGACGGGGGTCAGCGGCAGTTCATCGAGCGGCCGGTGCCGACGTGCAGCGACGACGTGTTCGCCGAGGTCCTCGACTGGATGGTCGAGCACCTCGACGAGCAGCAGCCTGTCGCCCGGCTGGCCGAGCTGGCCGGCTTGTCGACCCGGACGTTCGCACGGCGCTTCTCCGCCGAGACCGGGACGACCCCCGTGCAGTGGCTCGTCCAGCAGCGGATCTTCGCCGCACGGACGCTGCTGGAGTCGACCGACCTCGACGTCGACCATGTCGCGCACCGGTGCGGGTTCTCGTCGGCGACGCTCCTGCGGCACCACTTCCGGCGCCTCGTCGGCGTCACGCCAGGGGAGTACCGCCGGACCTTCGCGACCGTCTGAGCACCGCGACACCCGGACGTCATACGGAGGGAGGGTCGGAACCCACGATCCGTATGACGTCCGGGGTGTGCGGTCAGAGGCGGCGCAGGCGCAGCGAGTTCGTGACGACCAGCACCGAGCTCGCCGCCATCGCCGCACCCGCGATCAACGGGTTGAGCAGCCCGGCCGCCGCGAGCGGGATCGCCGCGACGTTGTAGCCGAACGCCCATCCGAGGTTCTGCTTGATCGTGCGCAGCGTCGCGCGCGACAGCTCGATCGCCTGAGGGGCCAGCCGCAGGTCACCCCGTACGAGGGTGAGGTCCGACGCCTCGATCGCCACGTCGGTGCCCGTACCCATCGCGATGCCGAGGTCGGCGGTCGCGAGGGCAGGGGCGTCGTTGATGCCGTCGCCGACCATCGCGACCGTACGGCCCTGGGCCTGCAGGTCGGCGACGACCCGCACCTTGTCCTCGGGCATCACCTCCGCGACCACCTCGGTGATCCCCACCTCGGCGGCCACCGCGTCGGCGACCGAGCGGCGGTCGCCGGTGAGCAGCACCGGGTCGAGGCCGAGTGCGCGAAGCTCCGTGACGGCCTGTGCCGACGTGGGCTTGACCCGGTCCGCGACCGCGACCACGCCGCGTACGGTCCCGTCGATGGCCACGTGGACGGGAGTGGTCGCGGGGTCGACCTCGGGCAGGTCGTCAGGGACGAGCGCGCCCTGCTCGATCAGCCACGGCAGCCGCCCGACGAGCACCTTGCGATCCTCGACCACGCCTCCGACACCGAGCCCGGTGGTGGTGACGAACTCGTGCACCTCCGGGAGGTCGCCGGCTTCGCGCGCCGCGGCGGTGACCGCGCGGGCGAGCGGGTGCTCCGACGCGGCCTCGACCGCACCGGCCAGCCGCAGGACCTCGGCTCCGTCGTGACCTGGTGCGGCCGCGGTGGCGACGACATGCATCGCGCCCTCGGTCACGGTGCCGGTCTTGTCGAGCACGATCGTGTCGACCTTGCGCGTCGACTCGAGGATCTCGGGACCCTTCACGAGGATGCCGCGCTGCGCGCCCCGCCCCGTACCGGCGAGCAGCGCCGTCGGCGTCGCGAGACCGAGCGCGCAGGGGCAGGCGATGATCAGCACGGCGACCGCCGCGGTGAACGCCTCGTTGACCGTCCCGCCCACGAGGAGCCACCCGGCCCACGTGCCGAGGGCGAGCACGATGACGATCGGGACGAAGACCGCCGAGATGCGGTCGGCGAGCCGCTGGACCGGCGCCTTGCCGCTCTGTGCGTTCTCGACGAGCCGGGCCATCTGCGCGAGCTGTGTGCCCTCGCCGACCGCGGTGGCACGGACGAGGAGGCGACCTCCGTCGGCGACCGTGCCGCCGACGACGCGGTCGCCCGGTCCGGTCTCCACCGGCACGCTCTCTCCGGTGAGCATCGAGGCATCGATCGTCGCGGACCCCGAGACGACCTCGCCGTCGGTGGCGACCTTCTCGCCGGGACGGACGACGAACGTGTCGCCGATCGCCAGGTCGCCGATCGGCACGGCGACCTCGCGGCCGTCGCGCAGCACCGTGACCTCCTTGGCCCCGAGCGACAGCAGCGCGCGCAGCGCGGCACCGGAGTCGCGCTTGGCGCGGTGCTCGAGATAGCGGCCGAGCAGGAGGAACACGGTGACGACGCTCGCGACCTCGAGATAGATCTCGTCGGGGCCCGAGCCCTCGGCGAACCAGCTGATCTCCATGCGCATGCCGGTCATCCCGGCGTCGCCCCAGAACAGCGCGTAAACCGACCATGCGTAGGCGGCGGTGACGCCGAGCGAGATGAGGGTGTCCATCGTCGCGGCGCCGTGCCGGGCGTTGATCCACGCGGCACGGTGGAACGGCCACGCGCCCCAGACCGCGACAGGTGACGCGAGCGTGAGGGTGAGCCACTGCCAGTTGTCGAACTGCCAGGCGGGGATCATCGAGAGCACGAGCACCGGCGCGGACAGCAGCGCGGAGATGATCAGGCGCTGGCGCAGCGAGGTGAGCTCGGGATCGTCGACGGGCTTGTCGGTTCCGCCGTCAGTCTCGGCCGTGGCCACCGCGCGGACGGGCTCGGCGGTGTAGCCCGTCTTCTCGACCGTCGCGATCAGGTCGGCGACGTCGACGAACGCGGGAGCGGAGACGTACGCCCGCTCCGTCGCGAAGTTGACCGACGCCTCGACCCCGTCGAGCTTGTTGAGCTTCTTCTCGACGCGTGCAGCGCAGGACGCGCAGGTCATGCCGCCGATCTCGAGCTCGTACGGGACGAGGTCGGTCGCGCCCCCGCTCACGAGACGACCTGGTAGTTCCCTGCCTCGTCGACCGCGGCCGCGACGGCGGCGTCGTCCAACGGGGCGGTGCTGGTCACGTGGACGGTCGAGGTGCCGCCGGCGACGAGCTCGACCTCGACGGCCTCGACTCCGTCGAGCGCGCCGATCTCCTCGGTGACGGCGCCCGCGCAGTGTCCGCAGGTCATCCCGGTGACGGAGTAGGTCTTCTTCATGACGTGTTCCCTTCGTGGTGTACTGATACGGGGTAGGGGTATGGTCTCGACAGGGCTCGACCGGCGGGTGTCCGGCTCGACCGGCGGGTGTCGGGCTCGACCGTCGGGTCCTGGGCGGCGTCGGGAGCTAGGAGCGGACGAGGCGGGCGATGGCGGCCGATGCCTCGGCGATCTTGGCCTCGGCGCCATCACCCGAGGCGATCGCGTCGTGGACGCAGTGGGCGAGGTGCTGGTCGAGCAGGCTCAGGGCCACCGACTCCAGCGCCTTGGTGGCGGCGGAGACCTGGGTCAGGACGTCGATGCAGTAGGTGTCCTCCTCGACCATGCGTTGCAGGCCGCGGACCTGGCCCTCGATGCGCCGGAGCCGCTTGAGGACGGCGTCCTTGTCGGCGCTGTAACCGGGTGCGTGGGTGTCCATGCCGTCGACCATACCCCTAGGGGGTATCAAGTTCAAGAGGGTCGGGGAGCACAATCGTCGGATGACTGATGCAACCACGTCTGAGCCCGGCCTCGGCGGTGTCCTCGGCTTCTCGTACGACGAGGTGTCCGGCGATCGCGTCGTGGTCACCTGGACCGTCGGTCCGGAGCACCTCCAGCCGTTCGGGATCGTGCACGGCGGCGTCTACTGCGCGGTCCACGAGAGCGCCGCGAGCACGGCGGGCCAGGCGTGGCTGCGCGACAAGGGAATCGTCGTCGGCGTGAACAACAACACCGACTTCCTGCGTCAGGCGCATGCCGGCGACGCCCTGCGTACCGTCGCGACCCCGATCCACCGCGGCCGCACCTCGCAGCTGTGGGAGATCTCGACCACGAACGTCGAGGGCAAGCTTGTCTCGCGCGGCCAGGTCCGCCTCGCGAACCTCGACGGCTCGCCGCCAGCGGAGTTCCTCGCGCACCTCGGCGGAGCCTGACGAACGTCTCGACCTCTGCGCTGCAATGACGGCGCGAATGTCGAGACGTACGTCGGGAGTTCGCGCGACCGCCTACACTGAACGGGTCGCGACTGGCGTTCAGGTGGATACCACCGGGGAGCGACACGACCAACGAAGACCGCGGGACCGTTCGCCTGGGCCCTGGGTCGACCGCCACCAGCCGGTGGGACGACCTGACCAGGAGGACGTTGCCCGTGACGACACAGACGCTCTACACGATGACCGCTGACCTTCCCGTGACCACGCCCCGGCTCAACGACGGCGACATCCGCGTCCTGCTCCTCGAGAACATCCACGAGGACGGCGCCGAGTTCTTGCGCGCCCAGGGCTACCAGGTCGAGGCCCGCAAGGGCGCCCTCGGCGAGGACGAGCTGATCGAGGCCGTGCAGGGAGTTCACCTGCTCGGCATCCGCTCGACCACGTACGTCACCGAGCGCGTCCTCGCCCACGCTCCCGACCTGCTCGCGATCGGTGCCTTCTGCATCGGCACCAACCAGATCGATCTCAAGGCCGCTGCGCAGCGTGGGGTCACGGTCTTCAACGCGCCATACTCCAACACCCGCTCGGTCGTCGAGCTCGCGATCGGCGAGATCATCTCGCTGGCGCGTCGCCTCAACGAGAAGACCAACGACATGCACGCGGGCGTCTGGAACAAGTCCGCCCAGGGCAGCCACGAGATCCGCGGCCGCAAGCTCGGCATCGTCGGCTACGGCAACATCGGCAGCCAGCTCTCGGTGATCGCCGAGGCGCTCGGCATGCAGGTGTACTACTTCGACGTCGCCGACAAGCTCGCCCTCGGCAACGCCAGGCGCTGCGCGACCCTCGACGAGCTGCTCGAGACCGTCGACGTCGTGACGCTGCACGTTGACGGCCGTCCCGGCAACGCCGGGCTGTTCGGTGCCGAGGAGTTCGCGCGCATGCGCCCGCGCTCGCTGTTCCTCAACCTCTCGCGCGGCATCCTCGTGGACACCAAGGCGCTACGCGCCCACCTCGAGTCCGGCCACATCGCGGGTGCCGCGGTCGACGTGTTCCCGGTCGAGCCCAAGAAGCAGGGCGACCCGTTCGAGTCCGACCTGCGCGGCCTTCCGAACGTCATCCTCACCCCCCATGTCGGCGGCTCGACGATGGAGGCGCAGCAGGACATCGGCCGTTTCGTGGCCGGCAAGCTCCACACCTACCTCGCCGAGGGGTCGACCGACCTCTCGCCGAACATGCCGCACCAGCAGCTGCCGTCGTACCGCGACCACCACCGGCTCGCGCACCTCCACCACAACGTCCCGGGGGTGCTGTCGGCGATCAACGTGATCCTCGGCGACCACGGCGTCAACATCGAGGGGCAGACGCTCGGGACCCGCGGCGAGATCGGCTACGTGCTGACCGACATCGACAAGCAGCTCGAGCCCGAGACGCTCAACGCGCTCGGCACCTTGCCGGAGACGATCCGGCTCCGCCAGCTGAGCTGACTCTCACCCGCGCGCGTCGAGGAACCGGGTGACGGCGCGGGTGAACGAGGCGGTGTCCTCGAGCATCGGGAGGTGGCCGGTGTCGAGACTCGCCTGCCACGGGGAGCCGAGGTTCGCGGCGAACCGGCGCTGGAGGGCCGGGGCGATCTCGCGGTCCTCGAGCGTCGTCACGTATCCGCGGGGCAGTCTCAGCTCGCCGTCGCCGACCTGCCCCCGGTAGAGGCCGACCGCTTCCGGGACGAACGCGTCGACGATGCGCTCCGCCGTACCGTCGTCGAGCCCGGTGGTCAGGCCTCGGCGGATGGCGCTGTCCGGCGGTCGCGTCCCCGCGAACCGCATCGCCAGACTCAGCACGTGGCGCTGCGGGAAGGGCATCGACGACACGAACGACCCACCCGGTCGCGGGACGACGGCGCAGACGGCGAGCAGTGCGCGGACCCGCTCCGGCGCACGGCGTGCCAGCTCCGCCGCCACCACCGCGCCCGCCGAGTGCGCCACGACCGCGAACCGCTCCCACGGGGCGGCGCCCAGTGCGGCCTCGACGTAGTCCGCCAGCGCGGCTCCGTCACGGGACGGGCGCGGTGCGACCGCCGTCGGGCGTGGGGCGAGCAGCTCGCGCGTCCCCTCCCAGATCCAGGAGGGCAGGCCGGCGCCGCTGAGCAGGAGCACGGGTTCGTCCGAGGAGGTCATGGATCCATCCTCACGGGCAGTCTTGTCATCCTTATGTCACCATTTCTCGGGTGAACCGCACCGATCGGCTGTACGGGATCCGCGAGGAGCTGCGCCGTGCCGGGACGCGGGGACGCACGGCCGAGCAGCTCGCGGCGACGTACGAGGTGAGTCCTCGTACGATCAAGCGCGACGTCGCGGCCCTCCAACATGCGGGCTTCCCGATCTGGGCACGCCTGGGCCGCCACGGTGGCTACGTGGTCGACCCGGCAGCCACCCTTCCGCCGATGAACGTCACCGCCGCCGAGGTGTCGGGTCTGGCCGCCGCGATCGCCGCGCACCGGGGCCAGCCGTTCGACGGGCAGGCCCGTACGGCCCTCGCCAAGGTGCTCAGCGTGATGGAGCCGAAGGCGCGGCTCGGCGCGACCGCGCTCACCGAGCGGGTGTGGATCGACCGTGCTGACACCGCCGGCGACCCGCGCTCACGGCGCGCCGTCGAGCAGGCGCTGCATGAGCGTCGCGTCCTGTCGCTGCGCTATCGCGACGCCGACGACACCGTGACCGACCGTCGGGTCGATCCGCAGATCCTCGCGTTCACTCGGGGCTCGTGGTACCTGGTCGCACGCTGCCGACGTCGTGACGACCTGCGCTGGTTCCGGCTCGACCGGGTCGAGCGCGCGAGGGTCACCGCGCAGGTCGCGGTCGACGTCCCGGTCGAGAGCATCGGTACGCCGCCGCCCACCGCCGCACCCGTCGCGGACCTGTGAGGGTCACTGCGCCATCGCGGCGAGCTTCTCGACCGTGCGGAGGTTGCGCCCGGTCCCGGGGACCCCGGCGAGCTTGAGGAGGCGCGGCGCGGTGACCGCGCTGCGCCCCGCGCCGTCGGCGTACCAGAGGTGCAGCTCGCGCCCGAGCACGCGCAGGCGGTCGTCGCCGAAGTCGTACGCCTCGACCGCCTCGGCGGCCTTGCGTGAGGGTGCGATGGTGAAGAACCAGACGTGGCAGAACTTCGGGTCGTGGATCTCGAACGGGTACGCCTCCTGTGCAGCCCGAAGTTCAGCCCCTGTCCGCGCGACCGCATCGGTCGTGACGCCCATCTGGTCGGCGATCCCCTTCGCCAGCGCGGTGCCGAAGTCGTCTGCGTCCCCGGGCGGGACGCAGACGAGGTTGCCGCTGTTCACGTACGTCGCGACGTCTTCGGCGCCGAGGTCGGACGCGAGCGTACGGAGCTCGGCCATCGGGACCTTGTTGCCGCCGACGTTCACGGCTCTGAGGAGGTAGGCGACCTTCTCAGAAGTCGAAGCCGCCACCGAAGTCGAACCCTCCGCCGTCACCGCCGCCGCCGAAGTCGAACCCGCCGCCGTCTCCGCCAGCATCTCCACCCGCGTCTCCACCGCCGTCGCCACCGGCATCTCCGCCGCCGTCGCCGCCGCTCTCGCTGCCGTCGCCGTACTCGGCCGCGTCGAGGCCCGCGTCCGAGGCGAACATGCCGCCGAGCATGGTGCCCATGAACAGTGCGGGCATGAACGCGAAGGCCGAGAAGTAGCCGGCGGCGTACGGCGCGTAGGCCGGGCCGGCCTGCCAGTAGGGGAGGCGCTGCGGGCCGACCATCACCTTGCGGGTGTCGGGCTCAGCGCCGGCCTTGACGCGCTCGGCGTCGAGGGCGCAGGCAGGGACCTCGCGAACGGTGCCGCCGTCGGGGGAGAACTGGACGTCCTCCACGGACAGGCCGTGCCGCGGGTCGAAGAAGCACATCGCCCGCTTCGCAGGAAGCGGGCTGTTGGTCACACGGGCCTCGACGCACGCGATGGCGTAGCGCCCGTCTTCGAGGATCTCGGTAACGTGCCGGACGTCCTCGGGCTTCTGGAGGGCGTCGACCGCGGACTTCGCGGACTCGTACGCGTCGAGCGCCCGTTGGTAGTCGGCCTGCGCGCCCTCGTCGAGGGGGGCACCGACCAGGTCTGCGTCGAGCTTCTGGAGCTCCTCGCCGAGGGCGGTGACGTCCTCGAACGCGGTCTTGCGAACCGCCTGCACCTGGTCAGCGAGCTCAGACTGCTCGCGTGCCTTCGTCTTGCGACGGTCGCTGACCAGGTACAGGGCAATCGCGGCGATGACGACGAGGATCACGAGCTCCATGCCGCCAGCCTACGGGTTCTTTGGTTAGCCGAACACGCTCACGCCGCCCGGGCCGACAAGAAGGCCGACGACGATGAGGACGATGCCCCAGAGCATCTGCTTGCGAACAAGGGCGACAATTCCCGACACCACGAGGATGACGGCAAGGATCCAGAGCAAGAACGTCATTGCTTCACTCCGTTCTCCGGGCGGGGGGCCCGGCTCATGTGCAACACACAGTCGTCACACGTTTGTGACCGTAGTACAGGTGCCCTGCGTCAGCGGGTTCAAACGCCGTTTAGCGACCTATTGCGATGACTGGTTGCCTGTCGGGCCGTAGACGTTTCAGGACGTATCGGATGAAGCGGGAGGGAGCGGACACACATCCGGCGGTCGCGCCCTTGCCGTTCGCGTGCAAGAAGATGCCCGAGCCGCGATAGCGGACCGCGCGGGGCGGGCGGTTGAAATCGACGACGACCGACCACACGTACTGCTTGCGGTAGTCGCGCAGTCGCTCCGAGGCGTTGCGGTGCGACGCCGGCAGCCACCAGCGGAAGCCGCCGGACGCCTTGTTGCGCAGCGTGTTGTAGTACGCCGAGCGGTTGTCCTGCACCCAGTAGTCACCGCGACGCACCTTCCGGTACGGCAGCCGGCTACCGGTCGGCTTCGCCCGGAGACCGAACGCCTCCGTCATCGTGAAGGTCCCGAGGGGCGTCGTCCCGGTCGACTGCTTGCGCTTCGACGCGGCGACCAGCCCGCCGTACCCAATCCGACCGTTGGTCGACCGGCGCTTCGCGACCCACTGGCCGTCACGGCGGACCCAGTACGTGACGCGTGCGCGGTACGAGCGCGTGCGGTTGACGGTCACGACCTGCGTCGTGCCCGCGCGAAGGTGGACGGTGACGCCGTCGAGGCGCACGGTGTCCGCGGCACGGGCGGTGCTCGCCGCGGCGGTCGTGGCCGGGACCGCCGCAAAGAGGGCGGTGACGGCGACGAGCGTGACGGCGCGGGGGGTCATCACCCCACGATGCGCCCGTCGGGCGAGCCGCGCCACCCCTCTCCAGGACGGGCCACCAGCACCCGGGCGTCGCCGACGAGGCGCCACGGGCCGAAGGCGGCGGGGACGACGAGCGACTGGCCGCCGCCGACCGGGAGGGAGCCGGCGCCCTCGATCACCCCGGTCCCCGAGAGCACGACCAGCGCAGCGAAGCCGGCAGCGATCTGAGAAGACTCGCCCGGGGGTGGGGCGAGAAGGTGGAGCCGGAAGTACGGGTCGCCCGCCTCCGGCAGCAGCGGGACGGGAGCTCCCGTACGGGCGGTGAGGTCGTGACGGACGGTGAGTCGCGCCAGGTCGTCTGCCCCGAGCGCGGTCGTCGACACCGCGTCCATCGCGAGGTCGAAGCCGAGCCCGAGGTGCGACTCGTCGCGCGTCGAGGTCGTGATCGACCACTCCAGCAGGATCGAGAAGTCGGTCGGCTCCTGCACCTCGGCGACGAACACGCCGGCGCCGATCGCGTGCGGGGTGCCCGCCGGGACCACGAAGCCGTCGCCGGGTCGTACGGGGATGCGGTTGAGGTGGCTCAGCAGCCAGTCTCCGTCCTGCGCGTCGCGGCGCGCAGCGAGCTCGTCAGGTTCGACGTCGCCGCTCCAGCCGAGGTAGACCACCGCGTCGTCGGCGGTCTCGAGCACGAGCCACGCCTCGGTCTTGCCGTACGGGCAGTCGAGGTGCTGGGCCGCGAACGCGCGGTCGGGGTGGACGTGGACGGGGAGCCGCTGGCCGGCGTCGAGGAGCTTGAGGAGGATGCCGGTGTCGCCGCCCCGTACGGAGTCGGTGCCGACCCAGCCGACGGGATCGGCTTCGACGAGGTCGCTGAAGAGCGCACCGGCAGCCGTACGGGCGAGTCCGACCGTCGGGGAGTCCGCACGCGACACGGTCGCGCCGACCCACTCCTCAGGGCAACGCTCGACCGGCGGGAGCCCGCGGAGGGCGGCGATGCGTGCGCCGCCTGCATAGAAGTGGTGCACGAGGTTCGGCTGGAGGAGCTGGGGGGTCGCGGTCACGGCACCGGCTTATCACGCGCGGCGGTCCACAGGGACCACCACTGGCGGCGGGTCATCGCGTCGGCGACCTGCTCTGCGTCGGCGCACGCGCGGATGCGGCCGGGGTCGGTCGTGCCGATCACCGCGACGATGTCGGCCGGGTGCTTGAGGAGCCAGCCGAGGACGACGGCCTCCGGAGTGGTGCCGAGCGCGTCGGCGTACCGGCGCACCAGCACCGCCGTCGCCTCGTCCTCCGGGCCGCGCGGACGTCCGGTGTAGCGGCCCTGGGCGAGTGCGCCGTACGCCTGGACCGTGATGCCGAGGTCGATGCAGCGCTCGAGCGTCCCGGCGACCGGCGTGTACGACGTCGCGTCCGGGTGGTTCACGAGGACGCCGGCCTCGATCAGGTCGCGGTGGTGCAGCCCGAGCTCGAGCTGGTTCACGTCGAGCGGCTGTCGTACGGCCGTGCGCAGGTGTCCGATCTGGGTCGCGTCCATGTTGGAGACGCCGAACGCCGCGACCTTGCCCTCGGCGACGAGCGTGTCGAAGGCGTCCGCGATCTCGGCAGGACGGGCGAGCGGGTCCGGTCGATGGAGGAGGAGGCGGTCGACATGGTCGGTGCCGAGGCGCGCGAGGCTGTCGTCGACGGAGCGCAGGAGGTGCTCGCGCGAGAGGTCGTACGCGTTGCCGCCCTCCGCGCCGCCGAGCACGATCCCGCACTTCGTCTGGATCTCGATCTCGTCGCGCAGCCCGAGGTGGCGGGCGAGCACCTCCCCGAACACCGACTCGGACGTGCCGCCGCCGTAGATGTCGGCGTGGTCGAACAGCCGGATGCCGATCTCGTACGCCGTCGTCACCGCCGCGTCGGCACGCTCGAGGTCGGCGAGCCCCATGCAGCCGTACGCGAGTCTCATGCCCCCATCTTCACCGCTTGGGGCCCGCTGCGCGCAGCGCCACGTCACTCAGGGATGTTGCCGTCCCCGCCGAGGTTCGTGACGACGCGGCGCAGCACGTTGATCATCGTCACGTAGTCCTCATCCGAGATGCCGTCGAGCGTCTGTTCATGGACCCGCGCGTTGCGCTCGCGGGCGCGTTCGAGTCCGGCCACGCCGGCGTCGGTCAGCGTCATGGCGCCGCCGTCCTCGCGGAGCCATCCGCGCGCGACCAGGTCGTCGTACACCTCGTCGAAGTCGATCCCGAGGTCCTCGTACGGCGTGAGCCGCTCGGTCAGGGTGGGGCGCGTCCAGCGGCCGGGGTCGCCGGCGGCGTGGTTGAGCGTCCACCAGTGCGGCTGCGTCAGGTCCTCGGTCGCGAGGGCGTCGCGAAGCCCGCCGACGACGCGGCGGTACGCGTCACCGGTCCAGGCGCCGATCGGCTGCTTCGCGATCACGTCGGCGGGGTAGTCCCGCAGGTCGTCTTGCGTGCTCGTCGTCATGCCGTCAACGTAGAACCTCAAGCGCACTTGAGATCAATTCAGAGTCGCGCGGCGAGTTCCGTGGCCTGGCGGATCGCGCGTTTGGCGTCGAGCTCGGCCGCGACGTCGGCGCCCCCGATCACGTGCACGCTCACGCCGGCTGCACGCAGCGGCTCCGCGAGATCGGTCACCGACTCCTGCCCCGCGCACACGACGACCGTGTCGACCTCGAGGACGTGCGCGGTGCCGTGCTCGTCGCGGATGTGCAGCCCGGCGTCGTCGACGAAGTCGTACGTGATGCCGCCGAGCATGTGCACGCCGGAGTCCTTCAGCGTGGCGCGGTGCACCCAGCCTGAGGTCTTGCCGAGGCCCTTGCCGAGCGGTGCGGGCTTGCGCTGGAGCAGCCACACCTCGCGCGGCGGGACGGGCGTGACCTTCGTGCCGACGCCGCCCGGCTCGAGCGCCGGATCAGTGACGCCCCAGCGGGCCATCCACGCGTCGAGCGGCTCGTCCGCCTGATGGAGCAGGAACTCCGCGACGTCGAACCCGATGCCGCCGGCGCCGATGATCGCGACCTTCGCGCCGGCCTCGACGCGGCCGTCGATGACGTCGGCGTACGAGGCGACGCTGGCGTGGTCCATGCCCTTGATCTCCGGCACCCGCGGTACGACGCCGGTGGCGATCACGACGTCGTCGTACGCGCGCAGGTCGTCGGCGGTCGCCCGCGCCCCGAGCCGCACGTCGACGCCGGTGACCTCGAGGCGTCGCGCGTAGTAGCGCAGCGTCTCCGCGAACTCCTCCTTGCCCGGGATCAGACGTGCCAGCCGGAACTGGCCGCCGATCTGGCCGTCGGCCTCGTACAGCGTGACGCCATGTCCGCGCCCGGCGAGCTCGGTCGCGGCGGCGAGGCCCGCGGGGCCGGCACCGACGACGGCGATCTGCTTGCGGCGCAGCCGGGGGACGGGCAGCAGTCGCAGCTCTGTCTCGTACCCGGCACGGGGGTTCACCAGGCAGGTGCAGCGCTGGTTCTTGAACGTGTGGTCGAGGCAGGCCTGGTTGCAGCCGATGCAGGTGTTGATCTCGTCGGCGCGGCCCTGCGCGGCCTTGGTGACGAACTCGGGGTCGGCAAGCATCGGGCGTGCGAGCGAGACCATGTCGGCCTGGCCCTCGGCGAGGATCTGCTCGGCGATTTCCGGGGTGTTGATCCGGTTCGAGGCGATGACGGGGATGCCGACCTGGGGGCGCAGCTTGCCGGTCACCCACGCGAACGCGCCGCGCGGGACGGACGTGACGATCGTCGGAATGCGCGCCTCGTGCCAGCCGATGCCGGTGTTGAGCAGCGAGGCGCCCGCCGCCTCGATCCTGTGGGCGAGCTCGAGCGTCTCGTCCCAGGTCTGGGAGTCGTCGACGAGGTCGAGCAGCGAGATGCGGTACTGGACGATGAAGTGCGCGCCGACCTCCTCGCGGATGCGGCGCACGACCTCGACGGGGAAGCGCATCCGCTTCTCTGCGCTGCCTCCCCAGGCGTCCGTACGGTCGTTGGTGCGGGCCGCGAGGAACTGGTTGATGAGGTAGCCCTCGGACCCCATCACCTCGACGCCGTCGTACCCGGCACGCTGCGCCAGCTTGGCCGCGCGCACGAAGTCATCGACGGTCCCCTCGACCTCGCGGGTGCTCATCGCGCTCGGCTTGAACGGGGTGATCGGCGACTGCTTCGACGAGACACCCTTGGAGAACGGCGAGTAGCCGTACCGGCCGGCGTGCAGCACCTGCATGAGGATGCGGCTGTCGTGCTCGTGCACCGCCTCGGTGACCGTACGGTGCTTGTCGGCCATCCGCCGGCTCGCCATGGTCGAGCCCATCGGCGACAGCCAGCCGCGCCAGCTCGGGGCGTACCCGCCGGTGACGAGGAGCGCGGCGCCGCCCTTGGCGCGCTCGGCGAAGAACGCGGCGAGCTTGGGGATGTCACTGGCTCGGTCCTCGAGCTTGGTGTGCATCGAGCCCATCATCACGCGGTTGCGCAGCGTGAACCCGGCGACCTCGAGGGGGCGCAGGAGGTGCGGGTACGGGGTGGTCGGCTGCTCAGGGCTGCGTTCAATCATCGGGGACCTCTGGTGTCTACTGGAAGGGTGATCTCTCGACGCGCTGCGTGGTTCCTGGTGCTCGCCGGGCTGTTCAACATCGTGATCTGGCCGCGGTTCGGCATGGCCATCTGGAACGACGAGCGGGCGTGGGAAGGCGCGATCGGTGACAGCACACCGACCGGGTTCTTGTGGGTGCACGCGGTGCTCATCGTCGCGGCGGTCTCGATCGCGGTCGGCGTGCTGTGGGTCGCGGTCACGGCGCTGCGCTCCCGCCGCCGGTAGCCCCGCCCTCCGCTGCTTCCGCCGGTCGAGCCGCCTCCGCCGGTCGAGCCGCCTCCGCCGGTCGAGCCTGTCGAGACCCCGCAGCCTGTCGAGACCCCAGCAGCTCCGCGACCTCCTCGCACCACGCGAGCCCGGCCTCCTCGAGAAGGATGCCGCCGCGCAGCACCGCGTACTGCGCCCGCTGCCCCTCGTCGAGCGCCGCGACGTCGGGGAACGTGCGAGCCGCGTCGGCGCGGTAGTAGGCCAGCCGCTCGCGGTGCGCGTCGGAGCGGCGGGCGATGTCGGCGAGGATCGCGTCGCGGTCGCCGAACGGGAGCCCGCGCAGCTTGACCGCGAAGTCGCTGCGCGCGGTCTCGATCGGGCTCGGCTCGCGTGACCACTCGCGCAGGGCGTCGCGCCCCTCGTCGGTGATCACGTAGATCTTCTTGTCAGGGCGGCCCTCCTGCGGCACCGCCGTCGAGGCGACCAGGCCGCCGGTCTCCATGCGACCGAGCACCTTGTAGATCTGCTGGTGGCTCGCCCTCCAGAAGTGGCCGATCGACTTGTCGAAGCGGCGCGTCAGGTCGTACCCGCTCGCCGAACGCTCGGCGAGCGAGACGAGGATCGCGTGCTCCAGGGCCATGGCGAGGAGTATATGCATCTCGATGCACTGCGTCGAGATGCACCCATGTCACATCCCCCGACCGGCAAACTCAGGCGGCGGCCCGGGCGCTCACCGTACGGAGGGCGGCGCGGGCGGCGACGCGTCCGGCACGGTTGGCGCCGATGGTCGACGCCGACGGTCCGTACCCGACGAGCTGCACCCGGTGGTCGCGCGCCGCTGTCGTCGGGGTGTGGGCGTCCACACGGGCGACGAGCCGCACGCCGCCCGTGTCCTCGCGCAGGTGCAACGGCGCGAGGTGCCCGAGCACGGCACGGAATCCCGTCGCCCACACGATCACGTCGGCGCGCTGGAGCGATCCGTCGGCCATCCGGACGCCGTCGGGCTCGATCCGCGTGAACATCGGGTGGCGCTCGTACGCCCCGAAGGTGGCGGCCCGCTGCTCCTGCGGACGAAGCAACAGCCCGGTCACGCTCACGACGCTCTGCGGCGGCAGGCCGCGTGTCACCCGGTCCTCGACGAGCGCGACCGCCGCCCGCCCGGCCTCGGGGTCGAAGTCGTCGCCACGCCAGATCGGCTCCCGCCGGGTCACCCAGGTCGTCGATGCGGCGAGCGGCGCGACCTCCCCGAGGATCTGCACCGCCGACGCGCCACCCCCGACCACCACGATGTCGAGGTCGGCCAGGTCCTCCGGCCCCGCGTAGTCGACGGTGTGCAGCTGTCGCCCGCGGAAGGTCCCGGCCCCCGGATAGCTCGGCCAGAACGGTCGCTCCCAGGTCCCGGTCGCGTTGACGAGCGCACGCGTACGCCACGTGCCCGCATCGGTGACGACGAGGAGGTCGCCGTGGGAGTCGCCGGGGACGGCGTCGCGGACGGAGCGGACCCGCACCGGTCTGACCACGGGCAGCGCGAACCGTTCCTCGTACGCCGCGTAGTACGCCGGGACGAACTCCTGCGCCGGCGCCTCGCCGTCGGCGTCCGGGACGTCGAGCCCGGGAAGCATCGCGATCCCGTGGACGCCGCGCATCGTCAGGGTGCGCCACCGGTGCTGCCAGGCGCCTCCCGGCGCAGCGTTCGCGTCGAGGACGACGAAGCGGGCTCCGAGGCGGGCTAGGTGGTACGCCGCGGACAGTCCCGCCTGTCCCGCCCCCACGACCACGACGTCGACCGTACGGGCGTCACCGGGTCGAGACGGTACGACGGCAGCGGGGGAGGTGGTCACGTACGGGTCAACCGCGACACGGCGGCCGGTGTTCCGAGGCCCCCGTCACGGCTAGCGTGGGCCGCATGACGGACCCCCACTCCGACCCGGACCACCTCGCGTTCGTCCACCTCCACCACGTCCAGCTGGCGATCCCGCGAGGCGGGGAGGCGGAGTGCCGGGCGTTCTGGCGCGACGTGCTCGGCATGCACGAGCTCGAGAAGCCGCCGGTCCTTGCCGCGCGTGGCGGCTGCTGGTTCCGTTTGGGCGGCGTCGAGGTCCACCTCGGGGTCGAGGACGACTTCGAGCCGGCACACAAGGCCCACCCTGGCATCCTCGTCGCGCGCATCGACGACGTTGCGGCCCGACTGGTCGCCTCCGGCACCGACGTGACGTGGGACGACGGGTTCCCGGGGCACCGGCGCTTCTATGCCGCGGACCCCTTCGGCAACCGGCTCGAGTTCTTGCAGCCCGACGCCTGAAGCCCGCGTGCTCAGCGGTCGCGCGCGGCGATGCCCTGGGCAGCGAGCCGGACGACCTCGGCGATGCGCGCCTCGCGCGTGGCCGCACGCTTGGCGTCGACGAGCCAACGGAGGATCTCCTTGCGCCGCCCGGGCGTGAACGCGTCGAACTGACGCCGCGCCTCGGGGTCGGCGTCGAGCGCAGCGGCAAGGTCGTCAGGGACCTCCATCGCCTCCACGCTGTCGAGGTGCGACCACGACCCGTCCGCCTTTGCGCGGTCGATCGCCGCCTGACCCGCCGGGGTCATGCGTCCGGAGGCGACGACGCGGTCGACACGCTCCTTGGACAGGCGGCTCCACACCGAGCCCGGCCGCCGGCGGGTCATCCACAGCATCGAGTGGTCGTCGTCGAGCCCTTTGGCCTGGCCGTCGATCCAGCCGAACGCCAGCGCCTCCTCGACCAGCGCCTCGTACGACAGCTCCGGCCGCTCGGTCTCGCGCCGTCGCCAGACGATCCACACGCCGGGGTCGGGGTCGTCGTGGTGCTCGGACAGCCAGGAGCGCCACTCCTCTGCGGAGTCCATCGGCAGCCGGGGTGCGTCGCTGAAGCTGCTCATCTCTGCGGCAGCTCTGCGAGGAAGGCCAGCACCCGCTCGCGCAGGAGCGCAGCCGCATCGGCGTCGTGGTCGACGTTGCCGACCTCGGCGAACACGTGCCCCGAGCCGGGATAGCGGAACACCTCGGCGCCCGACGCGGCAGCGAACGGCGCGACCTCCGCGTCCCAGTCCATCCACGGGTCGTCGGCCATGCCGTGCACCTGGACAGGGAGTCCGTCGGGCCACGGCGTTTCGAACGCCTCGACCGGCAGCGCTGCGTACAAGAGGAGCGCGCCTCGTGCGCCCGGTCGGGTCTGTGCGTACTCCTGGGCGAACACGACACCGAGGGACGCGCCGGCCCAGACCACGTCGGGCGGCAGCCCGGCGACCCCCTCCGCGGCACGCCGGCGCAACTCGGGACGTCCGACCTCGTCACCGTGCGCCACTCCCTCGTCGACCGTCGGGAACGTCCGGCCGGCGAAGACGTCAGGAGTGTGCACGAGCGAGCCAGTCGCGCGAAGATCGTCGGCGAACGCGAGAAAGCCGTCGGTCTGCCCCAGGGCGTGGTGGAAGAGCACGATCTCGGTCATGCCGTCACGCTAGACCTCCGCACCGACAACTGTCAGCGCTCGTCCGTAGCCTCGAACACATGTCCACCGCGCCTCGTCTGGCTCCCGTGAAGAGCCGTCCCGCTCCCCGCACGCCCGACGCGCTCGGTGCCGAGCTCGTCGACCGCCTGCACGCCCGCGACGTCGACGGTCTGGTCGCCCTGTACGAGCCGTCGGCCGTCCTCGAGCTGCCCGACGGCTCGGTGGCGACGGGTCACGACGAGATCCGGGCGTTCTACGAGCGGACGCTCTCGAGGCACGCGGCCGTACGGGCGGGGGTTCAGCGCCGTCCCCTCGTGCAGGGCGACCTCGCGCTCACGACCACCGTGCTCCCGCGCAGCGCCGGGGCCGGTGGTGCGACGTGCGAGGTCGCACGCCGGCAGCCCGACGGCACGTGGCGGTGGATCATCGACCGCCCGAGCGTGCGGTGAGGCTCACCCGACGAAGCGATAGCCGAGACCGGGCTCGGTGATGAAGTACGCCGGGTGTGCCGGGTCGTCCTCGAGCTTGCGGCGGATCTGCGCGAGATACACCCGCAGATAGTGAGTCTCGCGCTCGTACGCGGGTCCCCACACCTCACGGAGCAGCTCGGCCTGCCGGACGAGTCGGCCCCTCCGGCGCAGCAGCGCAGCCACGATCCGCCACTCGGTGGGCGTGAGGTGAACCTCGACGCCGTCCTTCGTGGCGGTCCCGTCGTCGACATCCAGGACGAGGTCACCGACCGCGACACGTTCGGTCGACGACGGCGTGGGCGCGCCCCGGCGGACCGCGGCGCGCAGCCGCGCCAGCAGCTCCTCCATCCCGAACGGCTTCGTGACGTAGTCGTCGGCTCCGGCGTCGAGCGCCTCGACCTTGTCGTCGGACTCGTGCCGTGCCGACAGGACGACGATCGGGACCGCGCTGGCCGCACGGATCCGGCGGATCACCGCCACGCCGCCGAGGTCGGGGAGCCCGAGGTCCAGCAGCACGACGTCGGGCTCGCGCTCGGCCGCGATCTGCAGCGCGGACCGTCCGTCCCCGGCCGTCTCGACCTCGTAGTCGCGGGCACGCAGGTTGATCCGCAGGGTGCGCAGGATCGCGGGGTCGTCGTCGACCGCCAGCACGAACGTCATCGCGTCTCCTCCTCGGGGGTCGCCGGGCTGCGCACCACGGCCTGGGGGAGCGTCAGGACGAACGTGAGTCCACCGCCCGGTGTCTCCTCCGCCTCCAACCTTCCCGACATCGCCTCGGTGAGGCCACGCGCCACAGCGAGCCCGAGGCCGACGCCGTCGCCCTGCGGGACGTCGCCGAGTCGCTGGAAGGGAGCGAAGAGGCGATCGAGGTCGGAGTCGTCCACGCCCGGGCCGTGGTCGACGACGCGGATACAGGTGCGCGGTGCGCCGTCGGACTCGACGTAGCCCGAGACCTGGACCAGGACACGGCTCGTGGTGTGCTTCAGCGCGTTCTCGCAGAGGTTGGCCAGCACCCGCTCGAGGAGCCCGGGGTCGGCGTAGGCGGGCGGGACGCCCTGCTCGCCCCGCACCTCCACGCGGTCGGCGTCGGCCAACGGGGCGACGGCGATCCGGGCCAGCTCGACCACGTCGACGTCGGTCGCGAGCACGGTGAGCGCGCCGGTGCGCAAGCGGCTCATGTCGAGGAGGTTCGCGACCAGCGCGTCGAGACGGTCCGCGGACTCCTCGATCGTCATCAACAGGTCTGCCTCGTCCTGCTCCGACCACGTGATGTCGTCGTTGCGCAGGCTCGTCACGGCTGCCTTGATCGCGGCCAGCGGACTCCGAAGGTCGTGGGAGACGGCGGCCAGCAGCGCCGTACGGGTCCGGTCCGCCTCGGCCAGCTCGTGGGCCCGCGCGTGCTCCTCGGCGGCGTGGGTGCGCTCGATCACGACGCCGGCGTGCGCGGCGTACGCCGTGACGAGCCGCCGGTCGGAGGCGTCGAGCGTGCGTCCCCGCAGGACGAGGAACGTCGACTCGTCGATCGGCACGTCCACGTCGGCGTCGGCCACACTCTCGGGGGCGTCGCCGTGCGCGACCGTCGTCGCCCAGCCGTCGCCGGTACGGGTGAGGATCGCCGCACCCCTCATCCCGAACACCTCGGTCGCCTGGGCGAGGAGGGCGGGCAGGCTCTCGCCGGCGCGCAGGAGGCTGTGCGAGAGCACCGAGAGGGCGTCGGCCTCCGCGGACGCGCGCCGCGCCTGCGCCGCACGGCCGGCGGCGAGGTCGACCACGGAGGCGACCGCGACCCCGACGACGACGAAGACCGCGATCACGGCGACGTACTGTCCCTGCGCGATCGTGAGCGTGTGGACGGGGGCGACGAAGAACCAGTTGAGAAGGATCGCCGACAGCACCGCCGCCAGCATGGCCGGGACCAGCCCGCCGACCAGCGCCACCACGACGACGACGCTCAGCATGAGCATCGACTCCAGCGTGAGGTCGTGGAGATCGTTGGTCGTGTAGAGCAGGAGGGCGGTCAGCGCCGGCGCGACCAGCCCGAGGACGTAGCCGAGGATCGTGCGCCCCCGCCCGAGGTCGGGGCGCCGGTCACGGTCGCGGGCACCACGCCGTGCCTCATCGTGGCTCACGATGTGCACGTCGATGTCGCCCGATCCCGCGATGACCCGCTCGCCGACACCGGGGCGGAACGCCGCCGACCACCGGGGTCGTCGGGACGCGCCGATGAGGATCTGGGAGGCGTTCTCGGCGCGGGCGAACTCGAGGAGACCGCCCGCGACGTCGTCCGCGACCACCGTGTGGAAGCTGCCTCCCATGTCGTGCACCATCGCGTGCTGGCGTGCGAGCTGGTCGGGGGACGTCCCCGAGAGGCCGTCGCGGCGGGTCACGTAGACCGCCATCCACTCGCCGCGGGTCGTCCGGCCGGCGATGAGCGCTGCTCGACGCAGGAGCGTCGGTGACTCGGGCCCGCCGGTCACGGCCACGACGATGCGTTCACGGGTGGGCCAGGTCGCGTCGATCCGGTGCTGCTGGCGATAGCGCGCCAGCCCCTCGTCGACCTGGTCGGCGACCCAGAGCAGGGCGAGCTCGCGCAGCGCTGACAGGTTGCCCTCGCGGAAGTAGCGGGAGAGCGCCGCGTCGACCTTGTCGGCGGCGTACACGTTGCCGTGGGCCAGACGTCGTCGCAGCGCCTGCGGGCTCATGTCGACGAGCTCGACCGCGTCGGCGCTGCGGACGACCTGGTCGGGGACGGTCTCGCGCTGGCGGATGCCGGTGATCGACTCGACGACGTCGTTGAGCGACTCGAGGTGCTGCACGTTGACGGTCGTCACGACGTCGATGCCGGCGTCGAGGAGCGCCTCGACGTCCTCCCACCGCTTGACGTGGCCGGCGCCGGCGACGTTGGTGTGCGCGAGCTCGTCGACCAGCGCGACCTCGGGGCGGCGGGCGAGCACCGCAGCGAGGTCCATCTCCTCGTACGTGGAGCCGCCGTAGGCGAGACGTTGTCGGGGGACGACCTCGAGGCCGTCGAGCTGCTCGGCTGTGCGTACCCGCCCGTGCGTGTCGACGTAGCCGACCACGACGTCGGTGCCGCGGGCGGCGCGGCGTCGTCCTTCGTCGAGCATCTTGTAGGTCTTGCCCACGCCAGGAGCGGCTCCGAGATAGACCCGGAGCCGCCCGCGGCGCGTGGGCGGGTGGTCCATGCCCGCCATCCTGTCAGCCCTTCGCGGCGTCGAGGATCGCAAGGTTGAGCAGCAGGACGTTGACGCCCTCCTCGCCGAGGAAGCCGAGCGTGCGCCCGGCGGTGTGCTCGGCGACGAGGTCGCGCACGGTCGACTGCTCCAGGCCGTGGGCCTCGGCGACGCGCGCCACCTGGAGGTCGGCGTACGCGGTCGAGATGTGCGGGTCGAGTCCGGAGCCGGAGGCGGTGAGGGCGTCGGGCGGGACGTCGGACGGCGCGACACCCTCCTCCTCGGCGACGGCGGCCCTCCGCTCCTCGATCAGGGCGAGGAGGTCCGGGTTCGACGGGCCGAGGTTGCTGGCGGCGCTGGCGAGCCCGTCGTACTCGGTGGCCGACGGGCGGGTGTGGAACAGCGTCGGGTCGTCGAACGTCTGCCCGATGATCGCGGAGCCGACAGGGCTGCCATCGACCTCGACGATCTGCCCGTTCGCCTGGTCATGAGCGACGACCAGGCCCACGGCCCAGACGGCGGCGGGATAGCCGATCCCGAGGATCACCGTGAGGACGAGCAGGATGCGCAACCCGGTGGCGGTCTGGCGCAGGAGTCCGGTGCCGAGCGGGACGCGGGCGGGTGCTGGGTCGGAGTCGCGGTCCGGGGAGGTGGTGGTCGTGGTGGTGGTCATGCGTGTGTCCTTCGATGGGCTCAGTCGTACGGGCTCAGAGTGCGGAGCCGAAGAGGCTCGCGAGGAGGAGGTCGATGATCTTGATCCCGAGGAAGGGCGCGATCAGGCCGCCGAGTCCGTAGACCAGGAGGTTGCGGCGCAGCAGGCCGGCCGCCGTGGTCACGCGGTACTTCACGCCCTTGAGCGACAGCGGGATCAGCGCGACGATGATGAGCGCGTTGAAGACGACCGCCGAGAGGATCGCCGACTCGGGGCTGTGCAGCCGCATGATGTCGAGACTCTCGAGGCTCGGGTACGCCGCGACGAACATCGCAGGGATGATCGCGAAGTACTTGGCGACGTCATTCGCGACCGAGAAGGTCGTGAGCGCACCGCGCGTGATGAGCAGCTGCTTGCCGATCTCGACGATGTCGATGAGCTTCGTCGGGTCGGAGTCGAGGTCGACCATGTTGCCGGCCTCTTTGGCGGCCGACGTACCCGAGCTCATCGCGACGCCGACGTCGGCTGCGGCCAGCGCGGGGGCGTCGTTCGTGCCGTCACCCGTCATCGCGACCAGGCGGCCGCCGGCCTGCTCCTGACGGATGAAGGCCATCTTCTCCTCGGGCGTCGCCTCGGCGAGGACGTCGTCCACACCGGCCTCCGCGGCGATCGCCTTCGCGGTGATCGCGTTGTCGCCGGTCACCATGACCGTACGGATGCCCATCCGGCGCAGCTCGGCGAACCGTTCGGCCATGCCGGGCTTCACGACGTCCTTGAGGTGGACCACACCGAGGACCTGTCCCGCACCGTGCGGGGGACGGACGGCGACGACCAGCGGCGTGCCGCCGTCCGCGCTGATCCGCTCGACGGCCGACTCGACGCTGGGCGGCAGTGCGGTCTGGTCGAGCCAGGCGAGGACGGCCGACGCGGCGCCCTTGCGGACCACCGTCCTGTCGGCGAGGTCGACCCCGGACATGCGGGTCGATGCGGAGAACTCGACGACCTGCGCCCCGGCCGGGAGCGGCACGTCAGGAGCACCCTGCGTGAGGGCGAGCTCCACGATCGAACGACCCTCGGGCGTGGGGTCGGCGAGGCTCGAGAGCCGTGCCGTGTCCCGCAGGACCTCGCGGTCCAGACCCGCCTGCGGGACGAAGGACGTCGCGCGCCGGTTGCCGTACGTGATCGTGCCGGTCTTGTCGAGCAGCAGCGTGCCGACGTCGCCCGCGGCCTCGACCGCACGCCCCGACATCGCGAGGACGTTGACGCGGACGAGCCGGTCCATGCCGGCGATACCGATCGCCGAGAGCAGCGCCCCGATCGTGGTCGGGATCAGGCAGACGAGCAGCGCGACGAGGACGAGCGTGCGTTGCGGCGCACCGGCGTAGTCGGCCATCGGCGCCAGCGTCGCCACGGCGAGCAGGAAGACGATCGTGAGGCTGGAGAGGAGGATCGTCAGCGCGTTCTCGTTGGGGGTCTTGCGCCGCGATGTGCCCTCGACAAGCGCGATCATCGTGTCGAGGAACGTGCTGCCGGGGGCCGCGGTGATCTTCACGACGATCCGGTCGGACAGCACGGTGGTGCCGCCGGTCACCGCAGATCGGTCTCCGCCGGCCTCGCGGATCACGGGTGCGGACTCGCCGGTGATCGCGGACTCGTCGACCGACGCGATGCCCTCGACGACGTCGCCGTCGCCGGGGATGACCTCGCCGGCCTCGACGACCACCCGGTCGCCGATCTTGAGGTCGGTGCCGGGCACCTCGGTCTCGATGCCGTCGCGCTCGAGGCGGCGCGCGACGGTGTCCTTGCGGGCAGCGCGCAGCGACGCGGCCTGCGCCTTGCCGCGCCCCTCGGCGACGGCCTCGGCGAGGTTGCCGAAGATCACCGTCAACCACAGCCAGACCGCGATCGCGATCGTGAAGAAGTCGGGGTCGGCGAGCGCGAGGACGGTGGTGAGGACGGACCCGACGAGCACCACGAACATCACCGGGTTGCGCCACATGTGGCGCGGGTCGAGCTTGGCCAGGGCCGTGGGCACCTGGCTCACGAGCTGGGAGAGGGTCATGCGAGGGCCTCCGCGATCGGACCGAGGGCGAGCGCGGGGAAGTAGGTCAGTCCGGTCATCACGAGGATGACCCCGACCAGCAGGCCCGCGAACAGGGGAGTGTGGGTGGGAAGGGTGCCGGCGGTCGCGGGGACCTTTCCCTGGCGCGCGAGCGAGCCGGCCAGGGCGAGGACGAACAGGATGGGCACGAACCGGCCGAGCAGCATCGCCGCGGCGAGCATCAGCTGGAAGAACGTGGACGTGACCGTGATGCCGCCGAACGCGCTGCCGTTGTTGTTCGCCGCCGACGTGAAGGCGTAGACGACCTCGGAGAAGCCGTGGCCTCCCGGGTTGCCCATCGCCGCCGCGGTGCTGGGCAGCGCGATCGCGATCCCGACACCGACGAGGACGAGGGTCGGCGTGGTCAGCGTGTAGAGCGCGACGTAGCGCATCTCGGTCGACCGGATCTTCTTGCCGAGCAGCTCGGGCGTACGACCGACCATGAGGCCCGCGACGAAGACCGCGAGGATCGCCATCACGAGGACGCCGTAGATCCCGGCGCCGACACCGCCCGGCGTGACCTCGCCGAGCATCATGTTCACGAGGACGGCGCCGCCGCCGGTCGGCGTGTACGAGTCGTGGGCGGAGTTGACCGCGCCGGTGGACGTTCCGGTCGTCACCGTGGCGAAGAGGGCCGACGCCCATTCCCCGATCCTGGTCTCCTTGCCCTCCATCGCGGCGCCCGCAGCTTGGGCGGAGTCGCCGTGCGCGCCGACCTCGGCCCACGTGGTGATCGCGAGCGAGGTGAAGAAGAGGCCGGCCATCGCGCCCAGCACCGCGTACCCCTGCTTGCGGTTGCCGAGCATCGTGCCCAGCGTCCGGGTGAGGGCGACGGGGATCAGCAGCATGAGGAAGATCTCCAGCAGGTTCGAGAAGCCGTTCGGATTCTCGAAGGGGTGCGCCGAGTTGGCGTTGTAGAACCCTCCGCCGTTGGTGCCGAGCTCCTTGATCGCCTCCTGGCTCGCCGCCGGGCCGGTCGTGATCGTCTGCTGCCCACCGGTGATCGTGTCCACGACCTGGTCGGCACCGAAGCTCTGCACGGTGCCCGCGATCACGAGCAGCACGGCTCCGATGAAGGCGATCGGGAGGAGGACCCGCAGGCTCACGCGGACGAGATCGACCCAGAAGTTGCCGAGCTGGTCCGAACGGTTTCTCGTGAAACCACGGATGAGCGCGACGGCGACGGCGATGCCGACGGCAGCCGAGACGAAGTTCTGCACGGCGAGGCCGGCGGTCTGGGCCGTCCAGCCGAGCGTCGACTCACCGGCGTACGACTGCCAGTTCGTGTTGGCCACGAAGGAGGCGGCCGTGTTGAGTGCCATCTCCCACGGCATGCCGTCCATGTCGCGCGAGTACGGCAGGAAGGACTGCAGCACCAGCAGGAGAGAGAGGAGGACCAGGCTCACGACGGAGAACCCGATGACGGCGAGCGCGTACGCGCGGGTGCTCTGCGTCGCGTCCGGGTTGACGCCGGCGAGCCGGTACAGCGGGCGCTCGACGCGGCTGTGCCGCGGGCTCTCGAGCGTCCGGGCGATGTAGTCGCCGAGGGGTCGGTAGGCAAGGGCCAGCAGGCCGACCACGGTGAGCAGGCTCAGCACGCCTGCGAGACCGTCGCTCATCAGAACCGCTCCGGGTGGATGAGGGAGGCGACCAGATAGCCGATCAGAAGGGCCACCAGGGTGATCAGGAGGCCGGTGTCAAGACTCATGAGGTCGAGTCAACGTCGCCGTCTCGGCGATCGGTGCGGCCTTGACGTGACCTTGACCGGCGTTGACGCGATCTTGATGCGCGGCGCCACGGCGCCTCACCCGGCTGCCGACGGGACCTTGCGGGGTCCCTAATGTGGACGGCGTGCCTGTGACCGCCGACGACATCGAAGCCGCGTACGCACCCGTCTCGCGGGTCGCGATCCGGACCCCGCTCGAGCGCGCCACCCGGCTCGGCGAGCGGACGGGGGCCGACGTGTGGGTCAAGCGCGAGGACCTGCAGGCCGTTCGTTCGTACAAGCTGCGCGGCGCGTTCCACATGATCTCCCGCCTCACCGCCGAGGAGCGTGGACGTGGCCTCGTCGCCGCGAGCGCCGGCAACCACGCGCAGGGCGTCGCCTACGCGGCGCGGGCTCTCGGCGCCACCGCCCGCATCTACCTGCCCCGCACCACGCCGCGCCAGAAGCGCGAGCGCATCGCCGTCCTCGGTGGCGAGCACGTCGAGGTCATCGTCGGGGGCGACACGTACGACGCGGCGAGCGCGGCCGCGTCCGCCGATGCGGCGCGCAGCGGAGCCACCGTGGTCCCGGCCTTCGACCACCCGCACGTGATCGCGGGACAGGGCACCGTGGCCATGGAGGTCGTGACGCAGTACGAGGCGCAGGCGGCGTCGGGGTCCGCGCCGGACGTGGTCGTGGTCCCGGTCGGCGGCGGCGGCCTGATCGCGGGGATGGCGGCGTGGCTCGCCGCGCGCCACCCGCAGACCCGTGTCGTGGGGGTGGAGCCGTCAGGCGCGGCGAGCATGGCTGCCGCGGTGCAGCACGGTGGTCCGGTGACGTTGGACGAGGTGGACGCGTTCGTCGACGGCGCCGCGGTCCGGCGCGTGGGCGACCACGCCTATGCCGTGCTCGCGGCGCTGGCGCGCGACGGGCACCCGGTCGAGCTCGTGTCGGTGGACCCGGGGCGCGTGAGCGAGGAGATGCTCGACCTGTTCGAGGTCGATGGCGTAATCGCGGAGCCTGCGGGCGCGCTGGCGGCCGCGGCCCTGCGGCTCCCCGGAGTCGTGGCGCCGGGCGAGTCCGCCGTCGTCGTGGTGTCCGGCGGCAACCATGACGTGAGCCGCTACGCCGAGGTGATCGAGCGGGCACTCGTGTCCAAGGGCGTCAAGCACTACTGGCTCGTCGACTTCCCGCAGGAGCCGGGCGCGCTGCGTCGCTTCCTCGACGTGGTGCTGGGGCCGGACGACGACATCACGCTCTTCGAGTACGTGAAGCGGCACAACCGTGAGACGGGGCCGGCGCTCGTCGGCATCGAGCTCGGCTCGCCCGCAGAGCTGCCGGGGCTCGTCCAGCGCCTCGCGGAGTCGCCGCTGCGCGCCCAGAAGCTGTCGCCGGACGACCCGGCCTTCCAGTTCCTCGTCTGAGACGCGCCGCCACCCACCGCCCTGCCTGGAACTATGTTCCAGGCACGACACCCGTTGACCCCTGCACGCCTTCGAGACGTGTGCAGGCAGGTTGACGGCGATCCGCGCGCGCCCCTACGCTGTCTGAAACAGCGTTCCATTTTGTGGAACGTCCGGGTGGAAGGATGCTCACGGATGTCGGACGGCCCGCTCACCGGACTTCGCGTCATCGACGCGTCGTCGATCCTCGCAGGACCGCTCTGCTGCCAGATCCTCGGCGACTTCGGTGCCGAGGTGATCAAGATCGAGCACCCCGAGCGCGGCGACAGCATGCGAGGGCACGGCGAGAGCAAGGACGGCGTGCCGCTGTGGTGGAAGGAGATCTCGCGCAACAAGCGCACGATCGGCCTGAGCCTCTCGGCACGCGAGGGCGCGGAGGTGTTCGAGCGCCTGGTCGCGACCGCCGACGTCGTCGTCGAGAACTTCCGCCCCGGCACGCTGGAGCGCTGGGGCATCGGCCCCGAGCGGCTCCTCGAGATCAACCCGGGGCTGATCCTCACCCGCATCACCGGGTTCGGGCAGACCGGCCCGTACGCGTCGCGCGCGGGCTTCGGCACGCTCGCCGAGGCGATGAGCGGCTTCGCGCACCTCACGGGTCAGCCTGACGGTCCGCCCACCCTCCCGGCCTTCGGGCTCGCCGACTCGATCTGCGGCATCGCCGCGTCGTCGGCGGTTTCGATGGCGCTGCTCGAGCGCGAGCGCAACGGCGGTCGTGGCCAGGTGATCGACCTCAGCCTGCTCGAGCCGATCATGGCGGCCGTCGGCCCCGGACCCACCGTCTTCCAGCAGCTGGGCACCGTCGGCCGCAGGAACGGCAACCGCTCGCACCACAACTCCCCACGCAACACCTACCAGACCAAGGACGGGCACTGGGTCGCGATCTCCACCAGCGCCCAGGCGATCGCCGAGCGCGTGCTCCGGCTGGTCGGACACCCCGAGGTGCTGGACGAGCCGTGGTTCGCCTCCGGCCACAGCCGCGCCGAGCATGCGGACCTGCTCGACGGCTACGTCGGCGGGTGGATCGGTGCACGCACCCGCGACGAGGTCGTCACGGCGTTCACCGAGGCCGGTGCCGCCGTGGCGCCGATCTACTCGGCGAAGGACCTTGCCGAGGACGTCCACGTCCGCGAGACCGAGATGCTCGTCGAGGTCGACGACGCCGACCTCGGTCCCGTCCTGCAGCACAACGTCATGTGGCGCATGTCCGAGACCGCAGGTCGGATCCGCTTCACCGGACGTTCCCCGGGCGCCGACACCGACGCCATCTTGTGCGACGAGCTCGGCGTCGACGCCGACCACGTCGCCGAACTCCGTAGCCGCGGCGTCGTGCGATGACGCCGCGCCCCGTACTCGACGAGGAGCACATGACCACCACTCCGGGCACCGCCTCGACCACCGACCGCCTGCTCGACGTGCTGCAGAGCGGCGTCCGGGTCATCGACCTCGGCCGTCAGCTGACTGTGGGCATGCCGCAGTCGCCGAACCACCCCGCCTACTGGCACGCCCACCCGCGTCGCCATGGCGACATGGTGCGCGCGGACGGCGGGTCGGCGGCCAACGACATCATCTCGATGGGCACCCACGTCGGCACCCACATCGACGCGCTCGTGCACGTGTCGCAAGACGGCAAGCTCTACGGCGACATCGACGTCGCCGACGCACTCGAGGGGGGTCGCTACGTCGAGCTCGGTGCGCACACGATCGCCCCGATGGTGCGTCGTGGGGTGCTCCTCGACGTGCCGCGGACCGTGGGCGTCGGACGGCTGGAGCCTGGCTACGAGATCACGGTCGCCGACCTCGAGGCGACCGTCGCGGCGCAGCAGACGCCGATCAACGAGGGCGACGTCGTGCTCGTGCGCAGCGGCTGGGGGCAGCACTTCGACTCCGGCGACGGCGCGATGTACCGCGGTCTGGACGCCGGCGTGCCGGGAGTGGGTGCGGCGGGCGCGCAGTGGCTCGCCGATCACAAGGTGCACGCCACCGGCGCCGACACCATCGCGTACGAGTGCCTGCCGCCGGGTGCCGGGCACGCCACGCTGCCGGCGCACCGCGTCCTGCTCGTGCAGAACGGCATCTACATCATCGAGGCGATGGACCTCGAGCAGCTTGCCGCCGAGCAGGTCACGAGCTTCATGTTCGTGCTCGCCCCGCTGCCGCTGTTCGGTGCGACCGGGTCCCCCGTACGCCCGCTGGCGGTGGTCGGTCGTGACTGAGGCGCCGGCACGACCCGCGCAGGCCACGCCCGCGCAGGCGACGACCGAAGCCGAGACGCTCGGCCAGGAGATCGCGCGCTTCGCCGTCTCGGCAGCACGCGACAGCATCCCCGCCGCGGTGACCGCGAGCGCGAAGCAGCGGATCCTCGACGTCCTCGGGCTCTGCGTCGCCGCGCACCGGCTCGACACCAGCGCCGCGATCGTGGCGTACGTCGCCGACCAGGGCGGCCACGCGCAGGCGAGCGCCGTCGGTGTGCCCGATCGCGTCACGGCCGCGCAGGCCGCGCTCGTCAACGGCGTCCTCGCGCACTCCCTCGACTACGACGACACCCACCTGCCGTCCGTGCTGCACCCCAGCGCGAGCGTCGTCCCGGCGACGCTCGCCGCGGCCGAGCACGCCGGCGCCGACGGGGCGCTCGCCGTCCGTGCGGCCGCGGTCGGGATCGAGGTGGCCGTCCGTCTCGGCATGGCCGGCTACGACCACGAGCTCGGCAACTCCGTCTTCTTCGAGCACGGCCAGCACGCCACCTCGATCACCGGGGCGATGGGCAGCGCCGTGGCGGCCTCGCTCGCGTACGGGGCCGACGAGCAGGGCGTCCTCGACGCACTCGGCATCGCGGCGTCGATGGCGGCGGGCATCATCGAGGCCAACCGCACCGGTGGCACCGTCAAGCGCCTGCACTGCGGGTTCGCCGCCCAGGCCGGCGTGAGCGCGGCGCAGCTCGTCCGGCACGGCTTCACCGGACCGCCGACGGTCATCGAGGGACGCTTCGGCTTCCTCGAGGCGTGGCTGCACGGCAGCCGCCCCAACCTGGACGCGGTCACCGAGGGGCTCGGGACGAGCTGGGCGGTCCCGGACATCTTCTTCAAGCCGTACCCGGCCAACCACTTCACGCACACCTCCGTCGACGCCGGGCTCGCGCTGCGCGCCCGTGGCGTGCGCCCCGAAGACGTCGCGAGCATCACGATCGGTGCACCCACCGCGGTGATCCGGACGATCGGTGCGCCGCTGGAGACCAAGCGTGCTCCGCAGACCGGCTACCAGGCGCAGTTCAGCGGCCCGTACGCGGTCGTCGCCGGCCTGCTCGGCGGTGGCGGTCTGGGCACCGGCCTCGACGACTACACCGACGCGCTCGCCCAGGACCCGGTGCGCCGTGCCCTGATGGCGAAGGTCGACGTCGTGCCGGACGCACGGTGCGACGCGATCTATCCGCACCAGTTCCCCGCCGTCGTGACCGTGACGACGACGTCCGGCGAGACGCTGGTCGAGGAGGTCCTCACCAACCGGGGCGGCCCGGCCCGCCCGCTGACCGGCGACGAGCTGGCCCGCAAGTTCCGTGACAACGTCGAGGGTCGCCTCGACGAAGACGCCGCGAACCGCGTACGCGCGCTCGTGGAGACGCTCGACGAGCAGCCTGCCGTCGCGTCCGTCCTGCAGCCCCTGACCGCCCTAACCTTCTCCTCGTGAGACGACGAGACCTTCGGAGGACCCCATGACCGACCTGGACCTGGTCATCAAGAATGCCGATGTCGTACTGAGCGGCGAGTCGGCCCCGCAGCGGGTCGACATCGGCATCGCCGGCGGGCGGATCGTCCGCCTCGAGCCCGACCTCCCGACCGAGGGCGCCCGCGTCGTCGATGCGACGGGACGCACGGTCTTCCCCGGCGTCGTCGACGCCCACCAGCACTGGGGCATTTACAACCCGCTGCGCGAAGATGCGGCGAGCGAGAGCCGAGCGTGCGCACAGGGCGGCGTCACGACGGCGCTGAACTACATGCGCACGGGGCAGTACTACCTCAACAAGGGAGGGACGTACGCCGACTTCTTCCCCGAGGTGCTCGAGCAGACCAAGGACAGCGCGATCGTCGACTACGCGTTCCACCTCGCCCCGATGACGAAGGGGCACATCGACGAGATCCCGTCGCTCATCAAGGAGCACGGGGTGACGTCGTTCAAGATCTTCATGTTCTACGGCAGCCACGGTCTGCACGGTCGCTCGACCGACCAGAGCGAGTTTCTGATGACCCCGGAGGGGGAGCGGTACGACTACGCCCACTTCGAGTTCATCATGCGCGGCATCCAGGCGGCGCGTGAGCAGTTTCCCGACATCGCCGACGAGATCTCGCTGTCCCTGCACTGCGAGACCGCCGAGATCATGAGCGCCTACACCAAGCTCGTCGAGGAGGACGGCTCGCTCTCCGGGCTCGAGGCCTATCACGCGTCGCGGCCGCCGCACTCCGAAGGCCTCGCCGTGTCAATCGCCTCGTACCTCGCGCACGAGACCGGCCTGCCGACGATCAACCTGCTCCACCTCACCTCGCGCAAGGCGGTCGAGGCCGCCGTGCTCATGGCCAAGACGTTCCCGCACATCGACTTCCGCCGTGAGGTCACCGTCGGCCACCTGGTCGCCGACTGCCACACCGCGCACGGCGTCGGCGGCAAGGTCAACCCGCCGCTGCGTCCGCGCGAGGACGTCGAGGCGCTGTGGGACTACATCGCCGACGGGACGATCGACTGGGTCGTGAGCGACCACGCGTGCTGCCGCGACGAGCAGAAGTTCGGCGCCGACCGTGACGACGTGTTCCTCGCCAAGTCCGGCTTCGGCGGAGCCGAGTACCTCCTCGCCGGCATGCTGACCGAGGGCCGCAAGCGCGGCATCGGGTTCGACCGCATCGCGCAGCTGACCGCGACCAACCCGGCTCAGCGCTATGGCCTGGGCGGCCGGAAGGGCGCGATCGCCGTCGGCATGGACGCCGACCTCGCGCTCGTCGACCTCGACCGTACGTGGACGGTGCGTGCCGAGGACTCGGAGTCGACGCAGGAGTACACGCCGTTCGAGGGCGTCGAGCTCACCGCGAAGGTCACCGACACGTTCGTGCGCGGCCAGCAGGTCTTCACCGACGGCGTGGTGACGGCGCAGGGCGGCGGTCAGTACCTGTCGCGTCCGGCACGCTGATCCGAGCGGCTGGGCTGCGGTCATCGCTGACGGCGACGACCGCAGCCCAGCCCGGCTCCACTTCTCAGTGGTGCGTCGGCTGAGCGACCTCGACCACGACCTTGCCGATGTTCTCGCCGGCCATCAGGCGTGCGAACGCCTCGGGTGCGTGCTCGAGCCCGTGCACGCGGTCCTCGAGCACCGTGAACGATCCGTCCTGGATCATCGCCGACACGGCCGCGACCTGGTCCGCGATCAGGTCGGTGTGGTCGTAGACGACCATCCCGTGGACGACGGCTCGGGCGGCCATGACGGCGCCCGCCCGCAGGCGCGTCGGGCTCGCCCCGTTGGTCTGGTCGATCAGCCCGATGAGCGAGACGCGCGCACCTCGCGCGAGGTGCTCGGCGACGCCGTCCAGCGTCGCCTGGTCAGCCATGTGCAGGTAGCCGTCGATCCCGGAGGGGCACGCCTCGTGCAGCGCGTCGAGCCAGCCGTCGCGGCGACCGACGACCGCGGCGTCATACCCGAGCCGCTCGAGGGCGACCGTCGCTTTCGCGTCGCTGCCGACCACGGCGACCGTGCGGGCGCCGGCGCCGCGGGCGAGCGCGGCGGCCACCGCGCCGACCCCGCCGGTCGCCGCGGTGACGACGACGGTCTCGCCGGGCTGGGGGCGCACGTGGCGGACATGGGCGGCGTACGCGGTGAGTCCGGGCATCCCCAGCGGTCCGAGGACGGCCGACAGCGGGACGCCTGCGGTCGCCCGTACGGGGACGAGCCCGCTCGCCGAGACCACCGCCTCGGCGGCCCACCCGGTGCTGGCCATCACGAGGTCGCCGATGGCCAGGCCGCTGTCTCCGGGATCGACGATCTCGGCCACCGCCGTGCCCGGCACCACGCCGCCGATCGGCAGTGCGGGCTCGGCGAGGTGGCCGTCGCCGAGGACGGACCGGATGTACGGGTCGAGCGAGAGGTCGAGCGCGCGGACGCGGACCTCGCCCGGTCCCGGTGTGCGTACGGAGGTCGTCGTGACGGCGAAGTCCTCGGGACGAGGGACTCCGTCCGGGCGTCGCGCCAGCGTGACGGCGGGGACATGTGCTCCGGTCGCGGTCGTGATCGACACGTGGGCTCCTCTGTGGGGCGCAAAAGGTGGGGGACTCCGCTCTGAAACGGCGTTCCAGACAGGGTAGTGCCATTGACGGCGGCTGGTGATCCGTCTAATCTCGGAACAGCGTTTCGGCCAGCGAAACCCGCGAGTGGCACCCCGGACGGTGACAGCGCGACATCCCGGTGAAGGAGAGTAATGACCCTGCTCGGTATCCGTGAGGCCGTCGTCGCCACCGCCGACCTCCCTGCCGCCGTCGCGTTCCTCCGTCGCGCCTTCGGGTTCGAGGTCGTCGAGGAGACCGACGGCGGGGCGCTTCTCGCTGCGGCCGGTGCGCCCGCGGGTCGGCTGCGCCTCGTCGCGCAGGATGCCGTGCCGCAGGACGCCGCCGCGTGGGACCTGGGGGTCCGCCTCCTGGGCATCTACAGCCGCGACCTCGAGCAGACCGTCGAAGCGATCGAGTCGGCCGGTGGAGCGTCGCGACGCCCGGTGAGCTATCCGTACGGAGCGGCCACGCTGTCCGAGCTGGTCGGCTACGGCCGCGACGGCGTCTGGTGGACCGTCCCGCAGGCCGTCACCGGCGCCCACCGCCCCAGCGACGCGTACGCGGCGGACCCGCAGCGTCTCCACTCCGAGCTCCACAGCGTGGTCCTGGTCGTCGACGACCACGACGACGCCGTGGCCTTCTTCGAGGCCGGTGGCCTCGGCACGGTCTTCGACGGCACGATGGCCGGCTCGGAGTTCGAGGAGCTGGTCGGGATGCCGGCCGGGGCTGAGCTGCGCCTGACCTTCATGGGCGGACCCGAGCACCGGCCGGCGCGGCTCGAGATCATGTCGTTCACCGGTGTCGCAGGGCAGCGGACGGACGCCGGCGGTGGCGTCCAGCGCATCGTCTACTTCTGCGACGACGTCGCGGCGACGCGTGAGGCACTGATCGCCGCCGGCGCGGAGCAGGCCGACGACGGCACGCTGCGTGGCCCTGCCGGGCTCGAGATCGCCCTCGTCCAGGAGGAGAACCGATGAGCAGCACCCTGGTCGGCGGCGTCAACGCCGCGTTCCTCGGCGTCAACGACCTGCAGGCGCACCTCGACCTGTACGTCGGTCAGCTCGGTTGGGAGATCGCGTCCGAGGGGACGCTCCTGGCCGACGAGGCCGAGCGCCTGTGGGGCGAGGGCGTCGGCGCTCTGCCGTACACCGAGCTGAGGGCCGCCGGAGCGGGCCACGGCCGCCTGATCCTCCTGCGGGTCCCCGACCAGGACGCGCCGGAGCACCCGATGCAGGCCGACACCGGGCTGATCGCGATCAACACCTATACCCGTGACATCACGCAGAGCCATAGCGACCTCACCGGGGCCGGTCTGCGGTTCCGTACGCCCCCGGCCACCTGGGCGGTGCCCCTGGGAGACACGCTCGTCTCGGTGACCCAGGGCTTCCTGCTGGCGCCCGAGGGCGTCGACGTGGTCTTCGTCGAGCCGGCCGCCGCGCGCGGCACGGCCGCGTGGGACGCCGATCCGGACCGTCACTACACCGAGCTCACCTCCGTCGTGTGCCACGTGCCCGACTTCGAGGCGGAGGCGGCCTTCTGGGGCCCGGACGGTCTCGGGCTCGACAGCTGGTACGACGTCTCATTCACCCACCCGGGCCTCGACGAGATGGCGCAGCTGCCGCCCGGGTCGACGATGCGCCTGTCGTTCCTGGCGGGACCGACGACGGCACGCGTGGAGGTCACCCGGCTGGACGATCAGACGCTGGGGGTGGACCGCCGTGCCGTCCAGCGCACCGGACAGCACCTGGGCCACACCGGGTGGCTGCTCGTGGTGGGCGATTTGGACGAAACACTGTTCCAAGTGCGCCGCCTCGGCGGTAGCGTGCTCTCCGAGGCGCACCGCGCAGCGGGGGCGATCTTCGGTGGTGGACGAGTCGCGTTCGTCGACACCCCGAACGGGCTCCCCGTCACCTTCGTCGAGGAGACGGGGTAGGTCCCGGTCCCTCCGGCCCGGCACGGGCGACCCGAACCGAGAAGAGCGAGAGAGAAGGAAAGACTGTGCGACCTCATGTTGAGCTGATTCAGGAAGACGACTACGTCTGGCACGCCGCGGAGCTGCCCGGTGGCGAAGGGCGGGCCAGCGAGCGGCGGCTGTCGGTCGACGAGGAGGACGGTTCGTCCTCGCTGCGCGTCGACTTCCACACCGACTGGGGCCGTGGTCCGGGCATCCACCACGCCAACACCGAGTACTACGTGCTCGAGGGCGAGATCGACTACGGCGGCCGCAAGATCGGCAAGGGCGGCTACGTGTACGCGCCCAAGGGTGTGCCGATCGACTACCTGCGGATCGCCGAGGGCACCAAGATCCTGCACTACCGCGAGTACGGTGACGCCGGGTTCGACCCGGTCGAGGCGCTGGCCGGTGCGCCGCGCTGGGCCGACGCCCGCGAGGACGTCATCGTCATCGACTCCGACGCGATGCAGTGGGACGCGGTGCCGAACCCCGGCCCGATGCCCGGCCTGTTCATCAAGTACCTCCACGTCGATCCGACGACCGGGTTCTACACCCGGCTCGTGCACGCGCAGGAGGGCTGGGCAGACCACCGTCTCGCGCACCACCCGTGCTATGAGGAGGCGTACACGACCCAGGGCCACATGGAGTACAACTTCGGCACCCTGGATCTCGGCACCTACTTCTTCCGCCCCGCGCGGGTCAAGCACGGTCACTTCACCACCATGGAGGGTGGCGCGACCTGGCTGCTGCGCTCGGACGGCGAGCTGGCCAACTGGTACACCCAGAACGAATGGGTGATGTGGGGTGGCGAGGGCGTCAACTACGGTCCCGAGGGACTGGACGAGACGCCGCACCCGGCGACCCGGTGGGCGCACTCGACGCACGCGATGGCGCAGCCGTGGCGCACCGACGAGGACATGCGTCAGCTGACCGCCTCGTGGCAGTTCCAGAAGGACCAGGGCCAGTACGACGCGCCGGTCGCGCATCACGGCTCGGGCGTCGACAAGGCCGCGATCGCGATCGCTAAGGCGATGGACGCCTACAACCTGCAGGGCGGCCACGACGGCCACGGCGACGGTCACAGCCACGACCACGACCACAGCCACGACCACGAGCACGACCACGAGCACGACCACGACCACGAGCACGCCGAGCCGGCGCGTGAGTCGATCAACCTCGACTGGGGCTGGGTCGGCAAGGCCACCGAGCACGCCGACGAGCGCACCGACACCCAGGCGCACAACTGGGGCGCGGGACGGGTCTGGAAGGCCGGCGACCCGATCCCGGCGCCGATCCTGTCGAGCATGCCCGTCCGCAGCCGCTCGCGCGGCCGCTGGGACGGCGACGGCATGTGAGCGTGTGGTCCGCCCCGCGCTTCGGCGCGGGGCGGACCACGCCCTTTACGGACCGCGCGAATGACGATCTGCCGACTCTTGCTCGGCGTCTACGAGGAGTGAGTTCCATCAGCACCGAGTCCCGCTTCGATGTCGTGGTGGTGGGTGCCGGCACCGCAGGCATCCCGTGCGCCATCCACGCCGCGCAGGGGGGAGCACGTGTGCTCCTCGTCGACAAGGACGCCCGTGTCGGGGGGACGTTGCACGTCACCGGTGGCCACATGGCCGCCGGAGGGACGCGCCGCCAGGCGGAGAAGGGTGTCGAGGACTCCGCCGAGGCCCACCTGGCCGACATCCGCCGCATCACCCGCGGCACGGCCCGCGACGACCTGATCAGCATCGTGGCCATGAACGCCGCCGACACGATCGAGTGGCTGCAGGACCGCGACTTCCCCTTCGCTCCAGAGACGCCGAGGCTCGTGTACGGCCACGAGCCGTACACGGTCGCACGGACGTACTACGGCAAGGACGAAGGGCTCTCGGTCTTCGAGGTGCTCAAGGAGGAGCTCGACCGTACGGTCGCCGAGCACGACCTGACCGTCTGGACCAAGACCCCGGTCGTGGAGCTGCGTCAGGACGAGACCGGTGCCGTCGTCGGCGTCAGCGTGCTGCGCGGCAGTGACGAGATCGCCGTCGACGCCGACGCGGTCGTGCTCGCGACCGGTGGCTACGCCGCCGAGCCGGAGCTCTTCGAGGAGCTCGAGGGGGCGCCGTTGGTGTCGGCCGCAGCCAAGACCTCGACCGGCGACGGGTTGCAGCTCGGCCTGGCAGCCGGTGCCGGACTGCAGGGTGCGGGCACCCACCTGCCGACGTTCGGTGGTCTCCCGGACCCGCAGAACCCCACGCGCGCCAACTGGAACGACCGTCAGCGCCTCACCAGCGAGCGGCCGCCGCGCGAGATCTACGTCGACCTGCACGGCAAGCGCTGGGTGCGCGAGGACGAGGAGTCCATCGACGAGAAAGAACGGGCGCTGGCGACGATCGCGGACCAGACCTTCTGGACGATCTTCGACGACGCGGCGCTGGCGCTGTCCACGGGCGACCTCAACGAGATGATCGTCGGCAAGGATCCCGACCAGGTGCGCGCGGTCGTCGACACCCGTCCGGGGCTCCACTCGGCGGACACGCTGGCCGAGCTTGCGGACAAGGCGGGGATCGACGTCGAGGGGCTTGCGACGACGGTGTCCGACTACAACGCGTACGTCGCCGCGCAGGACGATCCTGAGTTCGGGCGCACCTATCTGCCCGCCCCGATCGAGAAGGGCCCGTTCTACGCGCTTCGCAACCACGCGATCACGTTGGTGACGTTCCAGGGCCTCGACATCGACGACTCGTTCGCGGTGCGCTCCAACGGTGGCGACCCGATCCCGGGTCTCTATGCCGTCGGCGAGGTGATCGGTGCCGGCGCGACATGCGGCAACACCTTCTGCAGCGGCATGCTCATGACTCCCGCACTGACGTTCGGTCGCCTGCTCGGTTCGCGGCTCGCCGAGCGCTGATGTCGTCGCCCGTCACGGGGCGAATTACCTGACATATCGCGGAAACCTTCCCCTCGGAGCCCCTTGTTGTCAAGGATGAGCACATCGATTTGAAATGGCGTTTCGCTCACCGGAAAGGGGATATCGGCATGTTTGAGCACGCCGCGATGCAGGAGGCGTCGCTGACGGCGACGCCGATCGGCCAGGCGGTCGACGAGGCGAAGGCACTGGTGTGACAGACGCCCCGCGCTACCGCGCGCTCGCCCTGCAGACGGCGTGCCACTCGGTCAACGACTGCCCCGACACCGCGTCCGCGCGGTCGACGATCCGGGCAGGCATCGACCGGCTGCACCGCGAGATCACCGCCTCGGTGGCGACCTCCGGCGCCGACACCAGGCTCGTCGTCCTCCCGGAGTACGTCCTCACCGGGCCCCCGCGCGGGGAGTCGGTCCCGCAGTGGGCGGAGCGTGCCGCGCTCGCGGTGGACGGGACGGAGTACGCGCGGCTCGGTGAGGTGGCCGCCGACGTCGGGGTCTATCTGTCGGTCAACGCCTACGAGCTCGACGAGCACTTCCCCGACCTCTACTTCCAGGCATGCGTGATCTTCGACCCGGCGGGCGAGGTCGTGCTGCGCTACCGGCGGCTGAACTCGATGTGGTCGGTGACGCCGCACGACGTGCTCGACCGCTACCTAGAGCTGTACGGTCCGGACTCGCTGTTCCCGGTCGCCGACACGCCGATCGGGCGGCTGGCGCCGATGGCGTCGGAGGAGATCTTGTATCCCGAGGTCGCACGGTGCTTCGCGGTGCGCGGCGCGGAGGTCTTCGTGCACAACTCGTCCGAAGTCGCCTCGGCGCTGCTGTCGCCCAAGAACATCGCCAAGCTCGCGCGCGCGGTGGAGAACAGCGCGTACGTGGTGTCGGCGAACACGGCCGGCCTGTACGGCAGCGGGCTGCCGGAGATGTCGGGCGACGGGTCGAGCAAGGTCGTCGACCACCGAGGCCTCGTCCTCGCGGAGGCGGCGTCCGGTGCGTCGATGGCGGCGAACGCGGAGATCGATCTCGGCGGGCTGCGGGCCTTCCGGCGGCGGGTCGCGATGGAGAACGTGCTGGCGAGGCAACGGTTCGAGCTGTACGCGCCGACGTACGCGGGAACGGTCGTCCACCCCGCGAACCAGCTCGACGGAGTGCCGTCACGCCAGGACTTCCGGGCGACCCAGCAGCGCGTGATCACCGACCTGGTCGACCGGGGAGTCATCTGATGACGATCAACGACATCCTGCGCGAGAAGGTCGCCGGGGTGTGGGCCGGGACCTACACGGTGCTGCAGCCGGACGGCACCGTGCTCGAGCGCTTCGACAGCCGGCAGGAAGGCCGGATGGAGGGAACGGCCTGGACCGAGCGTGTGACCTACCTGCGCGAGGGTGAGGACCCGTACGAGCACTGGTACTCCGCGACCGTGGATGGTGACGAGGTGGCGTTCCGCAACACGAATATGTGGGGCGAGACCAGCCGGGTGGGTGCCGAGGCCGTGATCTTCTCGTTCGGCCGGCACGAGCGACCCGACGAACGCATCATAGAGGAGCGTCGCGTCCCCGGGGCCCTAGCGGTCGAGTGGGATCCGAGCGCCGCCGGCGTATGAGCACCGACGACGGGCGTCGCAGCCTCGCTCGGTGACCGGGTGCACGTCGCGGGACGGCCAGCGGGCTCGATCCCGCGGACTGGGACGAGACCCTGGCGATCAACGTCAACTCGGGTGCCGGCCTCACCGGCTATCGCGACGGGTGCGGCCTACGCGGCCTCGAAGTTCGGCCTGAGGGGCCTCTCCGACGCCCTCCGGCAGGAGGTGGCTCCGCTGGGGGTGAGACGGCCGTCGCCGTCGCCGCAAGGTTTGCCCAATCGGTCGCGTCATGAGGACGCGACCTCTGAAGAGAGGAACGAACGATGAATCCCTGGGACGAGGAGTTCCCGCTGCTGACCCGTCACCTTGGTGAGTGGGAGGGCGAGTACGTCCACCTGGATCCCGATGGCAACGAGGTTGATCGTCATGCGTCGCATCTGCGGATGTGGGTGCCGGAGGACG